>NZ_OZ035004.1:0-1802747 GCF_964031095.1 Candidatus Tisiphia endosymbiont of Mystacides longicornis
ACCCTCAGCTTTACCTTCAGCTTTACCTATATGGATACCTCTGGCTTCACCTTCTTCGATATATTTTTGTGCAACAGTTCTCATAATAACACCTTGTTCTTCTTCTGATAAATATTTGGTTAGTACTTGCTCTAATTCTGATTGCTTTGCCTCAGGAAGCTTAGCGTCAGTGTACCATAAAAACGATTTTATGTAAATATAGCCTTTTTCCTTATCTACTAATATCTCTAATTTAAATCTCTGCAGAAATTCTTCCCAAAGCTTTATCATATCTCGTTGATGGATATGTTTTAGCATATATTCTAACATCCCAATATGCTTCTTCTTCACTATTTCATCATCAGACATGCTTTGTAAATCGACCAATTGATAATCTTCTGTCATCACTTTCTTGGCTATAACTGCATCGGTAAATAAACTCCATAAATTCCTAGGGGCAGTATAAACTTCTTTACCATTATAAATTACTAAATTATATACTAATGGTAATTTCTTTCTTCCTTTCTTATGCCTTTCGCATAATAACAATGTGTATTTCCATAATCGTAGAGCTGTCCAATAATCAACGCTCGACTGAGCCTCAATCAACACATACACAAAAGCCTTACCCTGATTCTTGGTAGCAACTCCATACACTATATCACTATATTTCTTGTTTAAAGATTCTTCTATGTAACTTTCTTTTTCTACTGTTATTTTTGATAAATCTACTAAACTCTTAAAATCATTAGGCAAATAATATTCCAAAAATTCTTGGGCTGCTACAGGATCAGCCATTATTGTTTTGACTAATGAATCATGCTTTAACTTTTTTGTCATTTTACTAACTTATTAATCTATCAGATTTGCTCATGTTTTAAACGCTCGGTCATTTTTCTGTAACAATTTTTTAATATCAGATATTGTTTTTTTACTGACAAACAATTCCTTGCTAATCCAACTATAAGTTTTACCAGCTTGCAGAAAAATCTTTATTTTTTCTATTTTGCCTAAAGTTGTTTTGTTGCTACTACCAACTCTTCTACCAAATTTTACTCCATTAAGCTTAGCCTTAGCAATTCCTGCTTTAGTTCTGCTATTAATCATGCTACGTTCTAATTCAGCAAATACTCCAGCTATTTGGAAAAATGCTCTCCCCATAGGCGAAGTAGTATCTACTTTATCTCCTGAATCAAGGGACACAAGCTCAACAGATTTGTTATTTAGTAGTTCGATTAGCTCAATTAGTCCTTTTAGAGATCTAGCAATCCGATCAATCTTATAAACTATAACAATATCACTTGGTCGCAATGATTCAATCATAATCATTAGCTCAGTGCGATTATTATCTTTGCCACTAGCTGACTCGCTAAATATCTTTTGGCATCCCGCCTCAATTAATGCTTGTTGTTGTAATTCTAAGTCCTGATTATTACTGCTTACTCTTGCATATCCAATTTTCATAATAACTCTGGTACAATTTTATTTAAAAAATAATATTGTACCACAATAGTACAAACAAGTCTAATATTTCTTATAATTGTACCACTTGTTAGTAGGCTTGGTGTAGTACAATAATACTCTACTTTAATTGTACTACACTACTACACGATTACTCAGAAGTAATCGTATAAACTTAAACTTAGCATTCGGGATGAGAATTACTATCACCAAGTGTAGGTATATCTATATCAATATTATCACTAGTGATGGTATTAGTGATAGATGAATTACTAGACTCAACAACATTATCAGAAAATTATATCGTGCAACTTTTCAAATTTCTTGTTAATTCCTTCCACTTTCTCACTATGGATTTTCTCAACCTCACTTGCTATTTGGGGGACGATTTCTTTTAACAGAGCATAGGATTGTAGTGCTGATTCTTGCTCTTGGTGTTGAATCTTGCTCTGTTCAGCAAAACTTTTGATTTCTTCTAGTGTAGCCTGTAACTTAGATACTGATTTATTAAGCGTATTGTTAAATTCTAAGCTTTTGTTCTCAAACGACTTTGATGCAAAGTCAATTTCCAGATGCAACTTTTCTAATACCTTCTCTACTCTTTCTTCCAGTAAGTTTTTCTCTACTTGTTCTTTATTCATAATTTCCCCGCTAGTCATTGGTTATTTAAGGTAGTTATAACCTCTTGGTAACCTAGTTCTTTTGACAATTGTCTAACTACATATCCATATTTATTATTAATCCAATCTCTTGTAAAATTACTCGGGGCATATAAAGTTAGTATTTTTTTATCTATATTTTCCTCTACTCGCAATTTAGAAAACCAAACTTTATCAACAAATTCTCCTAGTTGCTTTTTTAGCTCTCTTCTAACCTTATACCATGTTGAACTTTTATCTAATTCCTCAAGTTTTATTCCTTCTTCTATAGATATATTCTTTTTATTCCATTTTTCAATTGCTGTTTTCTCATAGACTATAGGAGACCATTCAAAACCAGGGGCAGAAATAAAGAATATAGCACTTACAAAAATAATTATGCGATCAGATAGCATCACCAGACAAACCTTATTAGAGAATATTCCTAATGCTTCAATATTAAGCTGGAGACACGTCAACCTACATGGAATTTACGATTTTAGCAATTTATTAGCAACAAATGATCAAGATTATTCTTTTAATGAAGTGGTTAATTTTAAAGCGGCATAATGCTTATTATACGATTAGATATACCAAAATATAAATGCGTAAAACATGATCATCCTGCAGGGATAAGGCATTTGAGTAAGATAACTTATTGCAGGATATTTTTCTATAACAGAGAAGAAATTAACAGCAATTCCTACTCCTAGTTCGCTTTTGCCCCGTTTCTGTAATTTAACCCAAAGTTGAGGAAGGTGATGCAGTGTTAATTACTAAACTGGATAGATTAGGTAGGGATACAGCAGATATGATCAGCCTAATTAATCACTTTGATAAAATGAATGTAGGGGTACGTTTCTTAGATGATGGTATTAACACGGAAGGAGCTGCTGGTAAAATGGTAGTAACGATTTTATCAGCAGTAGCACAAGCAGAGCGTCTGAGGATTTTAGAGCGTACTAATGAAGGTAGGCTAGAGGCAAGAATTAAGGGTGTGAAATTTGGAGCTAAACGTAGGATTGATAGAAAGCAATTGCTGCAATATCATGAACAAGGTATTATTGGAACTAGTTTAGCTAAAAAAATGAGTATCAGTCGTGCTGCTGTATATAAGATACTCAAAGAAGAGCGAACAAATGTTGGCTAAATGATAGATAACAAGTAAGTAGCAAAATGCCAAAAAAACCTAAACATGACCAGCTTTTTAAAAGAATTATGGGCAATGAAATAGCTGCACAAGAATTTTTAGAGTATTATCTACCGAGTAATTTTAAAGAAAAGTTAGATTTATCAAAAATTAAAGTAGAGAAAGAAAGTTATATTGAAGAGAGCTTGAGACGAAAATATAGTGATATAGTTTATGCTGTAAGCACTAAAAATAAGGGTTCTGTCGCATCTATTGCCAGTGATCTTTAAAGCTGCTATAAAGGCTTAAAAAATATTTGAATGCCGCTTTATATTTCTCCGAAATTACTCAAGTACTTTAAAGGATTTTGTTCATCTCCCGAGATAATAATGCTCTTTGTCTATATGAAATGTAGGTTTTCTCTAAGCTACCGAGATTTAGAAGAAATGGCTAGCATTAGAGGGGCTAAAATAGATCATGCTACTCTGCAAAGATGGGTAATAAAGTTTGTGCCGCTGATAGATACGGCTATAAGGAAACGTAAAAAGCCTGTGGGTAATAGCTGGAGGATGGATGAAACATATATCAAAATAAACGGTGCTTAGGTCTATTTATATAGAGCCGTTGATTTACTAGGTAATACCATAGAGTTTTTGCTTAGGAAACACAGAGATGCTGTGGCTGCTAAAGCATTCTTCCGTAAGGCTTTTAAATATAACGGTCATCCGGAGAAGGTAACTATCGATAAAAGCGGTAGTAATATTTCTGCTCTCAAAGCCGCCAACAAAGAGCTTGCTAAAGATAAGCAAATTGAGGTACGACAAGTCAAATATCTCAATAATATTGTTGAGCAGGATCATAGATTTATTAAGAAACGAACGAAGCCAATGCTAGGCTTTAAGAGCTTTCGTTCAGCAAAAATTACTATTACCGGTATTGAAAATATTCGCATAATTCAAAAAGGACAATTAATCGGATCTAATGACAATCTTTCTACTTTCGAAAATTTTAAAATGTTAATGGCTGCATAACGTCCAAAATCTCAGTTTTGTTGCTTCAAGCAAATCTTCAATTATAGATGCGACAGAACCCAAAAAATTTTGTCAACAGAACCTAAATAAAATGTTAATTTTTCTTATGCGTAAATATTATCACTTAATTATTATATTATTTATATTGAGTAGTTGTACAGAAATAAAAAAGACTGTTCCATTATCTGACTCCAGTGGTCAGAAAATATATATAATGAGACCAATACAATTGAGATTTGATGAACAGATCAAAACGCAGGTAATAGTAGTTATTGATGTATTCCGTGCTTTTACTACAGCTGCTTATGTACTAGATCATAATCCAGTGACATATATATTAGCAAGTGACAGTGCTGTTGTTTCTCGTTTGATATCAAATTTTAATAATCCTGTATTAATTGGAAAATCAGAAAAAGGAGCAAATCTTATTTATGATGTTCCAAATTCGCCAACAAGAGTTCAAGATATTACTATAGTTGGTAAAAATGTATTACATAGAACAGCAGCAGGGGCTAGTGGAATCTTGTTAGCCAAAGAAGCAAACATAGTACTTGCTGCAGGTTTTATAAATGCAAGTGCTACTGCTGAATATATTAAAACACTCCCAAATACAGAAATTATAATAATTCCTATGGGGCATGAGGGAAATACACCTTCCCTAGAAGACAATATTTGTGCTGAATATATTAAGGCCTTAATTCATGGGAAGAAGTTAGAATTAATCAAATTTTTACCTATACTTCAAGAAGGTTCAGGAAAATACTTTTTTTCCCAGGACCAATGGCAATATCCAAAAGAAGATTTTTTTCGATGCCTTGAAGTAGACCGATTTAATTTTATAATAAAGGCAACTATTATGAATGATTATGCAATCTTAACTCGTGGTCATTAATGACTTTAAAGATAAAGTTTTTGGTGCTATCTCTAATAATTCAGTAATAAAATTTCTTATTCCATAGCCTTCCCATCGTAGTTTTTTAATGGTATATTTAGTCATATTTTGCCATTCTTTCCGACTTACTGATTTTTTGATATCATACATGTAAGCAAAATAAGGGGTGTTTATAGTAAAATGCATAGGATGGATCACAATAACTTTAATTAATTGATCTAAAATAGTATTCCTTAACTCTTTATCTATTTGCATAGAATGGTTACGCCATAAATATCCACCATCTTCTAAAAAAATAGGAACTTCAAGTAAACCAAATCTATCTTTAAAAGGAGTAATGACTTCTAGATCTGTACATACATTTGATGAAATTAACATACCAGCTTCAAACATAAGTTGCTTAGATAAATTACATGTAGCAAATCTATGACAACGAAAAGATGCTAAATTATGAGGTAAATTCATAACATATTTTACTACTTCTGAAAATGTAGTTCCATGTGATGAATTTGAATTAAAATATGGATGGAGTCCTACTTCAATTTTATTTATCATAGATTCTACTATGGATGAATTATGAGTACTAAAAATAGTAGGAACAATCTTTTTATCTTCTAAAAAAGCTAAGGTTTCCTCTATAGCATATTCACATGCCCAATCAAGATCAACAGTTACTATAACACTCATAAGCATATCTCATGAAACTTATGGAAACGTTCTTTGTTAATATCATGTTTTATAAATAATTCTGACATTGAATTATACGAGCGCAAATCTTCAGTACGTTTACTAGTTGACCATGTATCATCATCTCTCATATATTGAGCGTTACCATAAGATAAGATATTAAATAGTGAAGCATTCATTTCGTTATTATCCTTAAAATGCAACCTTGTTTTTCTTCCTGATAAGGCTTTCATAGTATTATCCTTAAACTTTTCATACATTGTAGGTGAGATTGCATGAATATTATCTTTTTCAGGATTATCATATGACATATACTGATAGAATTTCCAGCAGGATAAGTTGCCACCAACACTTTCTAAAGCATTAAGAATATCTTTCACTTGGCTTGATAGTACTAAATGATTTTTAGTACTAATAACACTGTGAAACTTTAGTTCAATACCAGCTTTTGAAATTAAGCTACATTTATTCATTATATTTTTATAATACTCTTTATATCTACCAAAATTTCTCCCAATTCCTGTTAAAAATCTATCTTCAGTACTATCAATCGTAACAGCAACAATATCAACTACCCCTTTCATTTCATTAACAACATTTTCATCTAAATAAGTACCATTCGTATAAAGTTCTATTCCTAAGTTTTTAACTGGATCATCTGAACGGAATGTTTGAATATGGCTAAGTAATTCAATACATTCTTTTGGTGGATGTTTACCAAAAATAATTACTTCTCCACCTGATAATGTAAGACGACGAAATTTAAGTTTATGATATAAATGACTAACTAGTTCTTTCTTAGATTCTAGGTCAAGTTCTGCTCTAAGTTGGTGAGGTGCATCTTCGAGTACACAGTAACTACATCTTAAATTACAACGATTTGTTACCATCCAATAACCTTTATAATACGTATTACTCATAAAATTCCTCCATATTTATTAAGCCATGAATTAATTTTATGCCTTATTATTAATTTTAACAAGCTTTCCATCAAAATAAGTTAAAAACTCTTGGTCATATTTGCTATCTCCAAACGCTTCTACTTTTCCAGACCAATTAATATAATTTAAAAGTTTATTAATCGCACGTAATTTTGAAGAATGCCAACTTGCAACAAAAGCAGTTTCCTGATAAATTTCAACATTTAAATCAAAAATATCTGGCACTAAATGTACTGACATTGACATTTGTACTATTTTATCTTCTATAATTACCCTTTTTGCTTCCGGTACCATCGCTTCTAATCTTCTAACATCTTCTAAATTAATTGGTGTAATAAATAATATATTACCTTCACCATCAGATATTACAGCACCACTATAAGATATAATCCAATTTACTTTTAAATTAATATGTTTAATTTCTTGCACTAAATAGTCAAGTGGACGTGCACTACATATAACTTTTGTTGAAAATTGCTGAAACTTTAATACACAGTTTTTTGTTTTTTCAGAATTGTTTTTATGAAACAGTGTACCGTCAAAATCGCTTATAGCTATTACTTCTTTATTACAAATCTTTGCTACAAGTAGTTTACCAAGGATTGTATCACTGTATAATTTTCCGATTTCAAGTGCCATTTCTGATAATTTAGGAAGATTATTAAAGACCTGTTCTATAGCATCTAGTGCTTCGCTTGTATCATTTACAAATTTTGCATAAGGTAAATTTAATAAAAATTCAGCAGTAGCATTATTTTTTACCATTACTATATTTGGTATACCAGAAGCAAGTGTTTCAAAAATTGAGCGACCAAATGTTTCACACATTGAGGTGGATATGTGAATATGTGAATTTTCAATAATAAATGCAAGTTTAGCTGGAGGTATATAGCCTGTAAATTCTATAATATTATCAAGACCTAATTTTTCAATTTTATTTTTAACTGCATTATAATATCCCTGATTCTGAACTGGTCCAACTACACGAAGTATTGCTTCAGGAAATCTACTTTTTACTGTAGCAAATAAATCTATTAATCCGAGAATATTTTTTTGAGGTTTGATACTACCAACGCTACAAAACTCTGGGACTGTATTAAAAAAACGAATTTTACGTATTAGTAAACTTGTATCTACACCTCTAGGCACTACTTGAATTTTTTGTTTTGGAACAAAATAAAATTCTATTAATTGTTTTTTTTCTAAGTAACTTGGTGTTAAGATGTTTTGAGTGTCAGCTAGAGTTAAAAATTCCCTTTCTGTATATTTAAATGGTACATCTTCACCAGATGCTTGGTAAGAAGGGGTTAAGAACATAGGAAATGTCCATGTTTTTATTTTTTCTCGTAATTTAATATCAATAAAACCAAATTGCATTGATATATGGATAAAAACTATATGAGTAAATTGTTGTTCAACGGCTTTTACTTTTTGTGCAATAAACTCAGCATTAGCAAGTCTTTTTTCAAATCGATTATCCACATTCACAGGATAATCAAAACTCCAAGTTGCTGATGAATTAGTTTGTCCTCCAAACTGCATTATACTCAAGCGATTTTTAAAACCTTGTTTTAGGGTGTCTACCAGCCTAGCACCACCATCACGCTGGGTGTTATCAGGACTAAATTTTTCTGTAACTAATAATATTTTCATTTGTTATGCCTAAATAATTCTTCATAACCTTTGAAAATTTTTAACCAACAAAATTTATTATCCAAAGGCTTTTTAACTTTAGGATATTTTAAAATCTGTTCAACTTGATTAACTATTTGTTGAAAGTCATTAAAGTCAAGTAATAATCCATTATCAGATGTAATAATCTCTGGTAAAGCTCCACTATTACCAGCTATTACAAAAGTGCCTGCTGTTAAAGCCTCTAAAATAGAACGCCCCATTCCTTCTGAATGAATATATGAACCACCGGGAACTTCTGTTACTTTATCACAACTTAATTGCATGTAAATATCTGCATTAATGATCTCTTCACATATTTTTTCATTTTCTAGTACTCCAAGAAACTCTATAACTGAATTCAGATTATTCTTATCTACCTGTTTTTTAACTTGTGCTAGTAAAGGTCCTTCTCCAGCTAATCTCACTTTAAAGCTATAACCTCTTAATACTAACTCGTGAACCAAAGATATAATTAATGAATGATTTTTATATGGAACAAAACGAGCAGCACAGAAGATAGTAAAAGGTTTATTATCTAAAATTCTTGCTGCTTTTAATACAGATACATTGACCCCTCCTACAAAACGGGTAAAAGGACATTTTATGTCAATTTGACTTAAACGAGTTTCCGTATAAGTAGAATTTGTTATTAATAAATCTATAGTGTTATTTAAAATATCGACCCAATATGATCGACGCATAATATAATTTGGAATTGTTTTGCTAATCAGAGAAGCTTTTAAAATTTCATTCCCACCCGTACGGTATATAAATTGCACTTTTGGAAATATATCACGAAGTTTTTTAAGGTTCTCTATCCACCTGCCGCTATTAAAAAATATAATAGCTGGATTAAATAAACTAGATAATTTGTTTAAATTTATTAACTTAAGTTTTCCATCTAATATAATACAATCTTGTCCTTTAAGGTTTTTTGTAATTATACTTAAAATAGGAAATTTGGAATGATTAATAAAATATTCTATGAAATATTTTGCATGCATTTCCATTCCTCCAATTAAAGGAGGAAGACGATCAGCAAAAAATAAAATACCTAATTTTGTCATATTAGTTCTTTTTTAATTCTTGTTCTAAGATATTAACTATTTTCTCTGCTGCGTAACCATCTCCATAAGGAAAACATATTTTTGACATTACAGCTAGCAAATCCGGATTTTTTAATAATCTATTACAGATATTTATAATATCAACTGCTTTTGTTCCTACTAATATAGCTGTGTTATTTTCAATTACTTCTGGTCTTTCAGTATTATCTCTAACAATAAGTACAGGCTTTCCAATAAATGTTACTTCTTCTTGTATGCCCCCAGAATCAGTTATTACAAAAAGACATTCTTTTAGAAGCTTAATAAATGATATATGATTTATTGGTGAAATTAAATTAATATTACTTATATTTGATAATAATGTTTTTACATGTTCACTTATAGAAGGATTGGGGTGTAAACAGAACATTATGTTTATATCTAGAAATTGTTTCGCAATATTACGTAAAGCATTACATACTTCTTTTAGTGGTTCGCCATAGTTTTCTCTTCTATGAATTGTAACTAAGATAAATTTAGTTTTATAATCTGGTTTTAATCCACATAATTTTTTATTTATAAGTCTTACTGCATCTATGGATGTATTACCTACTACCCAAATTTTATCAATTGGTACTCCTTCATTAATAAGATTAATTTTTGATCGATTAGTTGGTGCAAAAAAATGAGTGCTCACTTTATCTATAAAACATCTATGTATCTCCTCAGGCCATGGTGAATATATGTTATTTGTTCGTAAACCTGCTTCAATATGTGCTACTGCTATCCCTGAATAAAAACTAGCAAGAGCTGCTACAAAAGCTGTTGTAGTATCTCCCTGAACAATAATTAAATCTGGTCTTGACTTTTCTAATGTATTACTAAATTCTGACAACATATGTGTTGCACTGTGGCACAGAGATCCTTTGCTTTCTGTAGATTGAAATTTATAACTGACTTTAATGTTCATATCTGAAAGAACAGAATTAAGTAAAGACTTATGCTGTCCGGTCATACATATCTCATAAGAGAAATATTTATTATTTTCAAAAGCTGCAATGATAGGTGCAAGTTTTATTGCCTCAGGTCGTGTTCCTATTACGATCATTATTTTTTTCATTTTATTAATACTCCAGTAAAATCAAGAAGAATTTTTTCATGAAACAAATAATTAGGTATATCTAAAAATTCATTATGAGCAACTAATATAACTATCATATCTACTTTTAATAGTGTATCATTTATTGGTTTTATATTTTCAACATATGGATCAAAAACAATAACATCAAATTCTTGTTTCAGGGTCTCAGTTATTATTATAGCCGGTGATTCTCTGGTATCAGGTACATTTGGTTTGTAAGTGAGACCCAAACAAGCTATAATGCGAACATTATTTTCTTTTGCTACTTTTTTTATTTTCTGAATTACCCAAGTAGCTTTATTAATATTAACTTCCCTTGCTTTTAATGTTAACTGGGAAAATTCCGATGCTGAGTGTGCCAGAAAATATGGATCTATAGCTATACAATGACCTCCAACTCCTGGACCTGGTTGTAAAATATTTACGCGAGGATGTTTGTTCGCTAGACTAATTAGTTCATTTATATTCACATTAATATGATCGGCAATCATAGACAATTCATTAGCATAGGCAATGTTAATATCGCGATAGGTATTTTCTGCTAACTTGACCGCTTCTGCTGTTTTTGAATCAGTTACTTCTATCTTACCATGAATAAATGATCTATAAAAATCAGCTGCTTGTGTCCCAGATTGATTATCTATACCACCTACAATTCTATCATTATATATTAATTCAGAAAGAATATTACCAGGTAATATTCTTTCTGGACAATAAGCTATAAATATATTAGAACAAACTATGCGAAGCCGTTTAGCCATCATCTCAGTCGTCCCTATAGGACATGTCGATTCAATAAGAATTAAATTATCAGTTTCAAGATACGATATAATAGATTCAATCGCTGCACTGACGTAAGAGATATCTGGTTTATTTTCTAAATTTAGAGGAGTATGTACAGCAATTATATAGATATCGGAATGTTCAACCTTTGTTGATATTTTAAGATTTTTCTTACATATTCCTTTAATAAATAAATCCTTTAATGCTGTTTCATGAATCATGTAATTAACTGCATTGATTTTTGATACTACTTTTTCATCAATATCTACTCCAAGAACTGAATAACCCGAATTTGCTAAAATACACATAATGGGAAAACCTATGTGACCTAAGCCTATAACACAAACTTTTTTATTCATTTTACTAACAATATAATGTTATCATAATGAAGTATGACATAGAACGAAGATGTTGCTAAGCGAAACTGATAATTATTGGTCACGCCTATTATTACAAACAACATCAAGAGCTTTAATTGGTAAATAATACCATGAAGATTATTTTTTAGCCCTATTATAGAAGGATACGCATTAGAGACGTCTGTAGGATTATTTTCCGGACTAACACCATTTTCTTGTTGGGTCTCATATCCAGTAATAGAATAGAATGGTCTTGGATAATCTTCAATTGACTGTTCAAAATCCATTGAATTTGATTCCATATAATCATCTACTTGCTCAATTCCCCCTTGCTTCGGTTCAATTTCCCCGTGCTTTCGTTTTGTTTCTGGAGAAGATGCTCCTTCATCTTGATCTAGTCTCTTCTTTTTATTACCTGACTCATCTTCTACACTATCAGTGTTCTTTCTTTTAGCCTGATTTATTTGATTAGATGATCCTGGTTGAAAATCAGAATGAGATTGTAAAATTAGCAACCTACTTTGAGCTTGTTGATTATCGTTTTCCAATATTTGGACAATATACTGTTTGTTCAGATGTTTAGCTAAATCTAATGCTATTTTACCATCTTTGTTAGGAATATTAGTCTTGATGCCTTTTTGCTTTAAAAGAGATTCAACTACATACTTATAATCTTTCTCAATCACAATATGTAAGACCGTTTTAACTCCTGCGTTTTGAGCATTAATATCTGCCCCATCATTTAAACATTTTTTGATTTCTTCAATAATTTCTTCTTCAGATAGTTTTTTACGTATAGCAACAAATAACTTACTATTCTTCTCAGATTGTCTATCTTCATCGCTACTATTTTTTGATCGACTATGCCTTTTAAGAATTGTAAGACTTTGAGATTCTTGTATATTTTGTTTTAAATCTTCTTGTTTATATTTTTGATTTTCTAACTGAGAATTTTTTGGATTAATTATAAAGGGAGTGTATATTTGAGAGTTTTTAGTTATTGTGCTTGCAATTTTATTGGTATCTTCTATATTGCCTCTATTTAAATAGCTATTATGCTCTAACTCTTGAGGTATGTCATGCGGTCTCTTGCTAATTATTACTCTGTTTTCATTAACAAAATCTGTTTGTTTCTTGTTTAATGTAGTACGTATTAATTTTAGCATAATATATCTCTTTAGATAATTATTACATGAAACTTTATTAGTCTATTTCTTAATTTGGATTTTATTAATCAAATGCCATTAACTTCATATCACATGGACACTCAAAAAACTTCATTGATAATCCTAACATAATTAAATGTATAATGCTAAAATTAAATTTATTCTAATTAAAAAAAACAGTAAGTATTATACGTGAGTAAAAAAGGTTCTGTCGCATGTATACAACATGAAGTGCAGGAATGATTAAAAGTGAGATTTTAGACGTTATAATGCCATTAACATTACAAAATTCTCAAAAGTAGAAACGTTATCATTACTTCCCACTATTTGTCCTTTTTGAATCATACGAATATTCTCAATACCAGCAATAGTAATTTTTGCAGAATGAAAACTCTTAAAACCAAGCATTGGCTTCGTTCGTTTCTTAATAAATCTATGATCTTGCTCGACAATATTATTGAGATATTTGACTTGTCATATCTCAATTTGCTTATCTTCAGCGGCTTTGTTGCATGAATCAGATTTTGAAAGTGTTGTTTAATTTTTGTCAAAAATCAGGCAAATTTTTTGGTATCCGGCATGCCGAGTTTTGTCATGATATTAAGAATATTAGCAGCTACTTTACTTTCGGTTTTTTGGTTTAAAAAAGTTCTAGATTTTAATTTGTTTCCTATAATTGATTTGTAACGGTAGATAGCGTTTTCTGCTTTGGCTCGCCTGCCGTAGTTGGTATGTTTTTGCCATCGCTTTCGTCCTTGTTCCATAAGACGAATATTGTCTAATCTTAATTTAGAGTCATCGGGCATTTCTGCTCTGAACCCTAAGTTTGGCGGTACTACTGCTTTTATAGGAATTTCATTACCATGTTGATTCTGATGGGCGATTAATGCTTTGTATGTAGAGGGTTGGTCATATGCTCCGTCAGCTAGTACGGTATCTATTGGACTATCAATTTCCTCAAGTAATGTGCCTATCGTAGCACAATCACTAATATTGTGAGTCGTTAATTCAGAGCTTGCAATATATCCGTTTTCATCAACAGCGATATGAAGCTTTCTCCACGATTTCCTTGCTTTCAGTGCGTATTTTTCTTCCTGCCACTCCTGCTCGCCGTAAATCTTTATACCGGTACTATCGACGCAAAGCGTTACGGGATCACGATTTGCCCTACGGTGCCGTGACACTTTAAGTTTTTTTGTTCTTCTTGAAATAGTAGTATAATCAGGCGTTTTGAGCTCGAGATTCAGCAGTTTTATAATTGATTCTACAAAACCTTCGGTTTGCCGTAAATGCTGTTTGTATACTAATCCAAGCCTCACGCATGTCTCAATAGCAAGATCGGAATAGATCGCTTGACCGCCCCGCTTCTTATGTACGGATACGGGATTATTCCATTTTGCTACCGCTTCCCCTGAAAACCAAATTATTAGACTACCACGATTTTTTAATGATTGATCGTACTCACGTGAATTACTGATTTTGTATTTAGCTCGGGCAAATTTATGACGATAAGGATATTGGTGTTTGTTCGGCATATTTACCTTAAAAAAAGAGGATATCTTAACTCCTTAACTTTACTATTTCCACTGCTTTTTTTATTTATTCAAAAACTCGATTTACTCCAAATTCCGATTCATGCAACAAAGCCTATCAGCATTACCATGTAACCCACTGTAATCACTTACTCTAAAAACATTATGTTCATATCCAAGTTGAATATCTATTCTCTTATCACTAGTTTTTACACAATGCAGTCTCTTATGAACTTCATATGGTACAGAATACGTTCGTTGCGGAACATAATGATTGTAAACTACTCTACCTGTGTAATTTAAGCATGAATGGTCTTTTGTTGGGAACATTATTTAGTATTACTCATCTAAAAATAAAACATCTCCAGCTACTTTTGCCTCCAAGTATTCTTGGTATGCTAAAGCTATTGCAGGTCTTTCAAGATGCTCAACATCATATGCAGCAAGTAAGTATTCACTTGCTGGACCATATTTTTTGTGAATCTCTCTAATATCATCTAGCTTTCCTTCCAACATATTCTCAACCTGCCCTTTTGTTTGAGTATTTTTAATAGAATTCACTAAATAGTTTTTAACTTCCTCTGCTTTTTGTGCGTTCATAAGATAACCTTCTTAATTAATTTATATAACCTGAATAAAAGATTTCAGTTTTTAGCTTCATTTTGAGCATTAGCATACGTTATCATTTTAAAATTACTGTGTCAATATTTTCTTATAACGCTTAGGATATGATGAACAAATATTAGCATTACCATCAACGAACATTAAGATGGCTTTGTTGCATGAATCGGAATTTGGAGTAAATCGAGTTTTTGAATAAATAAAAAAAGCAGTGGAAATAGTAAAGTTAAGGAGTTAAGATATCCTCTTTTTTTAAGGTAAATATGCCGAACAAACACCAATATCCTTATCGTCATAAATTTGCCCGAGCTAAATACAAAATCAGTAATTCACGTGAGTACGATCAATCATTAAAAAATCGTGGTAGTCTAATAATTTGGTTTTCAGGGGAAGCGGTAGCAAAATGGAATAATCCCGTATCCGTACATAAGAAGCGGGGCGGTCAAGCGATCTATTCCGATCTTGCTATTGAGACATGCGTGAGGCTTGGATTAGTATACAAACAGCATTTACGGCAAACCGAAGGTTTTGTAGAATCAATTATAAAACTGCTGAATCTCGAGCTCAAAACGCCTGATTATACTACTATTTCAAGAAGAACAAAAAAACTTAAAGTGTCACGGCACCGTAGGGCAAATCGTGATCCCGTAACGCTTTGCGTCGATAGTACCGGTATAAAGATTTACGGCGAGCAGGAGTGGCAGGAAGAAAAATACGCACTGAAAGCAAGGAAATCGTGGAGAAAGCTTCATATCGCTGTTGATGAAAACGGATATATTGCAAGCTCTGAATTAACGACTCACAATATTAGTGATTGTGCTACGATAGGCACATTACTTGAGGAAATTGATAGTCCAATAGATACCGTACTAGCTGACGGAGCATATGACCAACCCTCTACATACAAAGCATTAATCGCCCATCAGAATCAACATGGTAATGAAATTCCTATAAAAGCAGTAGTACCGCCAAACTTAGGGTTCAGAGCAGAAATGCCCGATGACTCTAAATTAAGATTAGACAATATTCGTCTTATGGAACAAGGACGAAAGCGATGGCAAAAACATACCAACTACGGCAGGCGAGCCAAAGCAGAAAACGCTATCTACCGTTACAAATCAATTATAGGAAACAAATTAAAATCTAGAACTTTTTTAAACCAAAAAACCGAAAGTAAAGTAGCTGCTAATATTCTTAATATCATGACAAAACTCGGCATGCCGGATACCAAAAAATTTGCCTGATTTTTGACAAAAATTAAACAACACTTTCAAAATCTGATTCATGCAACAAAGCCATGCTGATAGGTCATTCTCAATTCGAGTTCCAAAAATCTCTGATATAATAATTGCAAAAAGGTGGGTAGATAAATCTATTCTTAAGGAGATGGAGTTATTAGGTGACAATATTAGTTGTGTTACATATTCTAATACTTTTGGTTTAGGGGCTATAGCTACTTCAAATATTGAGAATCATTATTTTTCTAAAGGCAAATGCCATATTGCCTATATTCCGTCTCTACAGTCATACTCATCGATGGATTTTACTTGTTTTGACTCAATAAATAACGCTTCTCTTCAAGAGATTTTAACTGTGAAGAATAAGAATATTGATGGTATTGTTTCTTTACAGTTATCACAGATAATAAGTTTATTTTTTTGCGAAACTAGTAGAAATCCTTCAGCTTTTTTAACATTTCCTATGTGTTTAGAATTGGCTGAAAAAATATATTCCTTCTTAAGATATCATGATGAACAAAGAGCAAAAGATGCTCTTAATGAGATACATAATGCCAGTGCAAATTATCAAAGATTATCAGCAGAAGCAGGAGGAACATTACTATTTGTAGATACAACTAACTCATTAGCCTCAATATTAAAATCTGCGATTGTTAAAGATGTAATATTAAGTTTATTTTCTCTTGCTATGCAAAACGCTGTGCAAGCAAGTAGAGAAATTAGTATACATATTAATGCAATATTTCAGCAAAGAGACGTGGCAAATATAGATGAATTAAATCATAAATATGATACAAGAATAAGGGGCAGTCTTGCTGATGCTAAAAAATTTTTAAAATTAGAAAATACCCTAATCGAGCAGTATAAAAAACATGTATTACAAAATCAAGATCCAGATCAAAATATTAATTACAACACGATAGTAAAAAATTGGTTTGATATTGACATTAATATTTCTGGTGAATGTGATGTATTAGTAACTGGATTGGTTAATCCAGAACATGCTTTAGCGGATATGAGCTAATTAGTGATCTCTATTGAATTGATCATACGCATCAAGTGAAGACAAGAAAGTATGTTATACTGGTATTACGGTAGTAAATTATGAATTACAAAGGAGCTAATATATGGTATAAATTTTGCAATATTAACAAGTCCGTCCACCAGTGTGCCAAGCAAAGTGCGTAAGGAACAGTTGCTGAAAATTCAGCTGTCCAATAGCTAGAAACACCGCAAGATTCTATGCCTATCAGGCACTTTGGTACGTTAGCCATAAAAGTTAGAACCTGCTCTCTCATTAATTTTTTCTTTAATATTGTCTTACCATTTTTATCTACACCGTGAATTTGAAAAATTCTTTTTGCAATATCTATACCAATTGTGGTAACTTCCATATGGGCCTCCTTATTGTTGTTTAGGATTCATTTCCTATCCTAGAAGATTAGCATTTGCTTCTCATTCTGTATATAGGGTAGGTCCATTCCATTATCTTTAGTTTTCTTTTTAAATACGAATATAGCTCTTAAAGGGACTTTAAGGGTGTCTATAGAAGATATATATTTTTTACTTTTTACTCAAACATAAAACACAAATACATGTGTTGTACAATCCTATAATCGCGAAAATTGATGGTTTGCAAATAAATCTATTTGTAGTGGCTCGCTTTCGAAACGACATTGGCTTGCTTTCGTTGTAAAAACCGGCTCAAATTAAATGACTTTTAAAATTCAATCTGGCTCACATTATTTGACATTATAATTTTTTTTGTAATGTCATTGTAAGTTTTAGTAATAGATTGTGTGTTATAAATGATAATCCAGACTCTAAGTTTAGTTATAAGTATATTTTACACATTACACTTCATTTACCTAGGGCGTGTCATCAATTAAGTTGACATAAATATTAGGATGAGGCAAATTAGATATTGGTAAAAAAATAAGAAGGTGACCAATGCGCAGATATGCTTTAAGAGATGATCAATGGGAAAGGATAAAGGATATTTTACCTGGAAAAGAAGGAGACGTAGGAGCAAGTGCCAAAGATAATAGATTATTCGTAGAAGCTGTATTATATAGATATCGTGCTGGTATACCGTGGAGAGACTTACCAGAAAGATTTGGAGATTTTAGAGTAATTCATACAAGACATACACGTTGGAGCCAAAAAGATGTATGGAAGAAGGTTTTTGAACTACTTGCACAAGATGCAGATAATGAATATAGTATGATTGATTCAACGATTGTTAGAGTACATCAACATAGTGCCGGAGCTAAAAAAAAGTCATAGTAGATGACCAAGCAATAGGTCGTAGTAAAGGTGGTTTATCAACTAAAATTCATGCAACTGTTGATGCTTTAGGAAATCCGAGAGTCAATCATTTATTTTGTGTAAGTTCTATTTTTTACATTCCAATAAATCATATTTAAAATCACCACAAAGTATTTCAAATTGATTCAAAGCTAATGACCAATCTTTTATGGGCATAGTCCATTTTTTAGATGCATTTTGCAGAGCTAAAAATATTATTTTCTGAATTGATTTATCATCTGGAAACACCCCCTTATTTTTGATGATTTTTCTAATTTGACGGTTGACAGATTCAATGGTATTTGTTGTATAAATTACCTTTCTTATTTCCTCAGGAAAAGCAAAAAATGGGATTATCCCAGACCAATTACGTTGCCAAATATCAGAAATTACTGGATATTTTTTGTCCCATTTTGAACTAAATTGTTGAAGTTTTAGACTTGCCATTTCTTCATTATTTGCTGTATAAATTTGCTTCAAATCTGTGGTCACCTCCTTTAAATCCTTATATGAGACATACTTCACTGAATTGCGAACCATATGAACTATACATAACTGTACTATAGTCGCAGAAAATATGCTACTTATCGCTTCCGGAAAACCTTTTAGACCATCAACACAAGCAACATAAATTTGTTCTACTCCTCGATTTTTTAACTCAGTAACTACTTGCATCCAGAATTTAGCACCTTCATTTTTTCCTACCCAAATACCCAGCAACTCCTTCTTTCCTTCTATATTAACAGCAATCGCTAAATATACTGCTTTATTTATCACTACCTGGTTATCCCTAGACTTAACATGAATACAGTCTAAGTATAATATTGGATAAACCTTATCTAAACCTCGATTTTGCCACCTAGTTACTTCGTCTATTACTCCATCGGTTATTGTCGATATTAAATCACCGGAAACCTCAGTTTGATATATTTCTTCCAAATGACCTCGAATTTCACTGACTGTCATTCCTCGACCATAAAGTGAGATAACTTTATCGTCAAATCCACTGAATCTTCTCAGCCCTTTAGGTATTAATTTGGGAACAAACTCTCCTTCTCGATCTCTTGGTACTTCCAGAGTAACCTTCCTACCATCATCATCAATTATTGTCTTTTCATAGCTACCATTACGACGATTATTATCTACTTTCGGCATTTTACTATGCTTTGAATAACCTAATTCATGCTCTAGTTCACTTTCTAATATTTTTTCAACTATTTGCTTTTTTAGTTGTTGAAATAATCCTTCTTTGCCAAACAACTTAGATGGATCGGCTTTTGATAATAATTCTTCTACTAAATTATTACTTATATTATTATCTTTTAGTTCTAGTATCTTCTTTTTTATTTTTTCTGACATATTTTACCTTTTTATAAGTTGTTTTCTTACAGTACTTCTTACTGCTTACTTTTGCAACTTACACAAAGTATATTATAGACTCCGTTTCTGTAATTTAACCCTATTTATTACAAGTTTTAATGATTTTATCCATTTTATTCATTAACTCTACGCTTTCTCTTTGACTTAACAATGCATCATATTTCTTATATATTATTGAGGGATTGCCTATATTATAGGTAGTATGTGTACTAGTGCGACCACTCATTTGCTGAGAAAATAAAGTAATGGCATAATTTTCTGTACCAACTCTATGAAATGTCAAGGTATCATTTATCGTTAAATCATTTTTTATGTCACGTGAACCAGGTAAAAAATAGTGATCACCATATTTATATAAGTGACTGGACATAATACCTACTTTTACATTAGTTTGAAAAAATGAAACTTTTGTTTGTTCTTCCCTAGGTCCAGTAAAACTCGTGCGAGTTAATAAATATAAGCCAAAGTTAGCATCTAATGCGTATTTTGCTGGGATAACGGCTATATGTTGGTTCACAAGTGATCCTGCTAACAAACTGCTAGCAGAAGAGCCGTAATGATTATGAGGAAACTCATCATGTTTTTGTATACTTGGCATAATTTTATGTATTCTAATTCTTCTTTGACTATCTTGATATAGACAAAATGATATGAAATTAGCAGCACTACTCTTCTTAGCTTGTGGCAAAAGATCTTTCTCTATAAAATAAAGGTCATTATATATTACTTTCACTACATCCTGTTTTTTTAAGCTCACTTTATCAAGAGCATCATATGATGATAATGCTAAAACCCTTGATAATAGTTTTTGTTCTAAATTTTTAATCTTTATGTTTCGTAAGAATTCAAGACTTGTTTGCACATTATAACTTTTTTTAAAACCTAATATATCTTCGATTAAAGTACTTTGCACTCTATTAATCAGCTTCACTTGTTGTCCTGAATTAATAAGTTTAGCACTATTTAACAATCTTACTTTTAACTCATCATAAGATATTACTTCTCTTGCCCAATTATATCTGTCAGCAATTTCCCCTTGAGGTCCAAAATCTTCACCATTAAATTGTGCAAGCTCTATATTAGCAGTAAATGGTCGATATTTATTTAAATCTTTACCCCAGACAAAATTAAAGTCTTCATTATGCACTAATGTCTTATAATCATGACTATAATTATTTGCTAATATTGAAGTTACTTGACAAAGTATTAAACAAATAATTATTAACAAATAATTAAGTTTATAGACTTTTTTATATTGCAAGTACCATGGTGTAGCTTTAATCATTATAACCCCCTAGTGTTTTATAGTCACCTTTTTGGTTAAAACCCCCAGCTTCAGCTGGGAAAGACTTCAGTCCTTGTTCTAATATTTCGAATTGCTGCAACAGATGCGACAGAACCAGGTCAAAGGGCTTACCCCTTTGACAAAGAACTAGGATTTAAGCAGATTGTTGATCTCCTGAATAGATAAACCGGTAATACGAGAGATTTCAGGGATAGAGTAATTATTTGAGAACATATTTTTTGCTACTTCATATTTCCCTTTAGCTTCTCCGATCTGCATGCCTCTAGCTTCACCTATTTGGATACCCCTAAACTCACCTTCTTCGATATATTTCTGTGCTATAGTTCTCATAATATTAACTTGTTCTTCTTCTGATAAATATTTGGCTAGTACTTGCTCTAATTCTAATTGCTGTTCTTCTTGCAACTTAGCGTCAGTATACCATAAAAACGATTCTAAGTAAATATAACCATTCTCTTTATCTATTAATACCAAATCACTATCTAATTAACAAGATACTATCCAATTCCAAGCACATATAGATTTGACAATTGCAGGATTATTTTCATAATAATTACATGCTGTGATTAGTTGATTTTCTATAGCATTCATTGAATCAAAAGCTAGGTTATAAAAGAATTTTTCCCTCATATCATCCCATATATTTTCTTGTGGGTTTAATTGTGGGGCTTTGTTGCATGAATCGGAATTTGGAGTAAATCGAGTTTTTGAATAAATAAAAAAAGCAGTGGAAATAGTAAAGTTAAGGAGTTAAGATATCCTCTTTTTTTAAGGTAAATATGCCGAACAAACACCAATATCCTTATCGTCATAAATTTGCCCGAGCTAAATACAAAATCAGTAATTCACGTGAGTACGATCAATCATTAAAAAATCGTGGTAGTCTAATAATTTGGTTTTCAGGGGAAGCGGTAGCAAAATGGAATAATCCCGTATCCGTACATAAGAAGCGGGGCGGTCAAGCGATCTATTCCGATCTTGCTATTGAGACATGCGTGAGGCTTGGATTAGTATACAAACAGCATTTACGGCAAACCGAAGGTTTTGTAGAATCAATTATAAAACTGCTGAATCTCGAGCTCAAAACGCCTGATTATACTACTATTTCAAGAAGAACAAAAAAACTTAAAGTGTCACGGCACCGTAGGGCAAATCGTGATCCCGTAACGCTTTGCGTCGATAGTACCGGTATAAAGATTTACGGCGAGCAGGAGTGGCAGGAAGAAAAATACGCACTGAAAGCAAGGAAATCGTGGAGAAAGCTTCATATCGCTGTTGATGAAAACGGATATATTGCAAGCTCTGAATTAACGACTCACAATATTAGTGATTGTGCTACGATAGGCACATTACTTGAGGAAATTGATAGTCCAATAGATACCGTACTAGCTGACGGAGCATATGACCAACCCTCTACATACAAAGCATTAATCGCCCATCAGAATCAACATGGTAATGAAATTCCTATAAAAGCAGTAGTACCGCCAAACTTAGGGTTCAGAGCAGAAATGCCCGATGACTCTAAATTAAGATTAGACAATATTCGTCTTATGGAACAAGGACGAAAGCGATGGCAAAAACATACCAACTACGGCAGGCGAGCCAAAGCAGAAAACGCTATCTACCGTTACAAATCAATTATAGGAAACAAATTAAAATCTAGAACTTTTTTAAACCAAAAAACCGAAAGTAAAGTAGCTGCTAATATTCTTAATATCATGACAAAACTCGGCATGCCGGATACCAAAAAATTTGCCTGATTTTTGACAAAAATTAAACAACACTTTCAAAATCTGATTCATGCAACAAAGCCTTGGAAATATACGTTACTATTATGCGAAAGACATAAAAAGAATAATGATAAGCTACCACTAATCTACCCAATGATTATGTATAGTTAAACCCGTTGAATTAGATGACATTATATGGTATAAATAAGAGAAAAAATGTCAACAAGCCCATATAGTAAAGATTTAAGAAAAAAAGTAATAAGTTATATAGAAAAAGGTAATAGTCAAAGAGCGGCTGCCAAGATATTCGATATACATAAAAATACAATTAGTCGCTGGAACGTAAGGAAGAGAAAGGAAGGAACGATATTAGCAAAAGCTAGAGTAGGTTTTAAAAGTAAAGTTGATAAGCAAAAGTTAGCAAATTTTGTAAGAAATAATCCAAATATGAGATTACAAGATATTGGTAAAGAGTTTGGAATTGCGAGGTCTCAAACTGGAAGGATATTAAAACAGCTAGGTTTTAGTTATAAAAAAAAACCTTTACCTACATGGAGTCAAGTGTAGACAGACGAGCTGAATATTTAGAAGAGATCAATAAATATGATAAAGGGCAAATAGTGCATATTGATGAAAGCGGTATAGATACAGGTATTTGCCAAGATAGAGGCTGGAGTAAAACAGGAGAATTACTGATTGGAAAGAAGAGTGGGAAACACTATCAAAGAACTAATATCATAGCTGGCTTGGTAAACAATCAATCAATAGCTCCTTTTGTTTTTAATGGAACGTGCAATACAGAGTTATTTAATAATTGGGTTGAGAAGTTTTTAATTAAAGAGTTAAAAGCAGGACAAGTTGTAGTGATGGATAATGCTAGTTTCCATAAATCAAAGAAAACAAAGGAATTAATAGAATCAGTTGGTTGCAAGCTTATTTTTTTACCGCCATATTCACCAGACTTAAATCCCATAGAGAAGTTTTGGGCTAATATGAAACGATGGATTAAAAATAAGGTAACAGAAACCAGCAAATTATTTGAAATTATTACTATGTTCTTTGTCACCTAATTTTATGGGTTTAACTATATAACGGTGTAGAGGAATATAGTGCACCAAGAAACATATGGGAATTGTTTACTGACCCTATGCAAGCTAAAGAGTTAATGGTGTCAGATTATCAATTAGTAGATTTACAGAGTATGTCGGATGATGAGATAGTTCAGCAGAAGCATTTAGGAATGATGAGCTATGTCATGAAGCATATACATCAAAGAGATATGCTTAAATTGTGGGAGGAGTTTTTAAGAAGGTTTAAGCTAGAAGTGTTATACCAAATCACTATCTATTTAATAATATAGATGCTATAGTGTGTTATTTAAGATGGCTTTGTTGCATGAATCGGAATTTGGAGTAAATCGAGTTTTTGAATAAATAAAAAAAGCAGTGGAAATAGTAAAGTTAAGGAGTTAAGATATCCTCTTTTTTTAAGGTAAATATGCCGAACAAACACCAATATCCTTATCGTCATAAATTTGCCCGAGCTAAATACAAAATCAGTAATTCACGTGAGTACGATCAATCATTAAAAAATCGTGGTAGTCTAATAATTTGGTTTTCAGGGGAAGCGGTAGCAAAATGGAATAATCCCGTATCCGTACATAAGAAGCGGGGCGGTCAAGCGATCTATTCCGATCTTGCTATTGAGACATGCGTGAGGCTTGGATTAGTATACAAACAGCATTTACGGCAAACCGAAGGTTTTGTAGAATCAATTATAAAACTGCTGAATCTCGAGCTCAAAACGCCTGATTATACTACTATTTCAAGAAGAACAAAAAAACTTAAAGTGTCACGGCACCGTAGGGCAAATCGTGATCCCGTAACGCTTTGCGTCGATAGTACCGGTATAAAGATTTACGGCGAGCAGGAGTGGCAGGAAGAAAAATACGCACTGAAAGCAAGGAAATCGTGGAGAAAGCTTCATATCGCTGTTGATGAAAACGGATATATTGCAAGCTCTGAATTAACGACTCACAATATTAGTGATTGTGCTACGATAGGCACATTACTTGAGGAAATTGATAGTCCAATAGATACCGTACTAGCTGACGGAGCATATGACCAACCCTCTACATACAAAGCATTAATCGCCCATCAGAATCAACATGGTAATGAAATTCCTATAAAAGCAGTAGTACCGCCAAACTTAGGGTTCAGAGCAGAAATGCCCGATGACTCTAAATTAAGATTAGACAATATTCGTCTTATGGAACAAGGACGAAAGCGATGGCAAAAACATACCAACTACGGCAGGCGAGCCAAAGCAGAAAACGCTATCTACCGTTACAAATCAATTATAGGAAACAAATTAAAATCTAGAACTTTTTTAAACCAAAAAACCGAAAGTAAAGTAGCTGCTAATATTCTTAATATCATGACAAAACTCGGCATGCCGGATACCAAAAAATTTGCCTGATTTTTGACAAAAATTAAACAACACTTTCAAAATCTGATTCATGCAACAAAGCCCATTAAGATTACCTCTTGTAATATTTCTTGAACCATACACACTCATGACCTCTTTTTTATTTAATCACATTTATATCATAAATTACAAGCCCTACTATCTTTTTGTCAAAACTTGAGTTAAATGTATCATGACTTTTTTCAACAGAACCTGTAGAGTTTTACACATCATGGCTACATTTCTTTTCATGTTCAGCATAGTAGGTTAAACTATAATTCTTTTGGCTAACTGTGGGTTAAATTACAGAAACGGGGCAAAAGCGAACTAGGAGTCGGAATTGCTGTTAATTTCTTCTCTGTTATAGAAAAATATCCTGCAATAATTTATCTTACTCAAATGCTTTATCCCTGCAGGATGATCATGTTTTACGCATTTATATTTTGGTATATCTAATCGTGTAATAATAAGTAAATATTTTTCTCATTCATATAATCTACCATAGTTAAGTTGGTACTAGAGGCTTATACACTGGTTCTGTCGCATCTATAATTGAAGATTTGCTTGAAGCAACAAAACTGAGATTTTGGACGTTATGCAGCCATTAACATTTTAAAATTTTCGAAAGTAGAAAGATTGTCATTAGATCCGATTAATTGTCCTTTTTGAATTATGCGAATATTTTCAATACCGGTAATAGTAATTTTTGCTGAACGAAAGCTCTTAAAGCCTAGCATTGGCTTCGTTCGTTTCTTAATAAATCTATGATCCTGCTCAACAATATTATTGAGATATTTGACTTGTCGTACCTCAATTTGCTTATCTTTAGCAAGCTCTTTGTTGGCGGCTTTGAGAGCAGAAATATTACTACCGCTTTTATCGATAGTTACCTTCTCCGGATGACCGTTATATTTAAAAGCCTTACGGAAGAATGCTTTAGCAGCCACAGCATCTCTGTGTTTCCTAAGCAAAAACTCTATGGTATTACCTAGTAAATCAACGGCTCTATATAAATAGACCTAAGCACCGTTTATTTTGATATATGTTTCATCCATCCTCCAGCTATTACCCACAGGCTTTTTACGTTTCCTTATAGCCGTATCTATCAGCGGCACAAACTTTATTACCCATCTTTGCAGAGTAGCATGATCTATTTTAGCCCCTCTAATGCTAGCCATTTCTTCTAAATCTCGGTAGCTTAGAGAAAACCTACATTTCATATAGACAAAGAGCATTATTATCTCGGGAGATGAACAAAATCCTTTAAAGTACTTGAGTAATTTCGGAGAAATATAAAGCGGCATTCAAATATTTTTTAAGCCTTTATAGCAGCTTTAAAGATCACTGGCAATAGATGCGACAGAACCTAGAACAATTGGCTTATTATCTATCATGCAATATCCAGGTTAGGTAGACACGGCGGTCTGATGAATAAAAGTTAATGATATTGTAATAATAAAGTTTTTGCAAAAAGTATAGAAATGACGTAAGAATCTCTAAATAAGATAATTATTTTTAGGGATATTGATGTTAAAAGAAAAAGAATTTGTCAAGAGTTTTGCAGAACATTTTTGCGATATTAAAGAACATAGACAAGAGAGTAAAATAGCCTATCCGTTAATAGAATTATTGTTTTTAGCGGTAGTAGCGGTTGCAGCAAGGGCAGAGAGTTGGGAAGAAATTGAAGAATTTGGTAAAGCTCATATTGATACTTTAAGAGAATATTTACCCTTTAAAAATGGCACTCCTAGTGATTGTACTATTAGAAGTTTTATTACTAGATGTGATTCTAAGCAATTAAATAATGTGTTAATAAAATATTTTAATCATGATTTAAACGAGAAACATTATGCAATAGATGGTAAGACGCTTAGAGGTTCAAAATGTAAAGATAGTAGAGCATTGCATTTTTTAAATGTCTATGCAGTTGAATCAGGGGTCACTTTATTTGGTCAAGCAATTGATAGCAAAGACAATGAAATCACAGCTATTCCAGAAGCAATAGAATGTTTAGATATTAAAAATGCAATAGTTACTATTGATGCCATGGGGTGTCAAAAAAACATAGCCAAACAGATTGTAGAAAAAGAAGCTGACTATATTTTAGGGTTAAAGATGAATCATCCTGGATTGTATAATGAGGTTGAAAAGTTCTTTGAGTCAGATGTAGCTAGGTTTCTAGAAACAGATGTAGCAGAAACTTATGATAAAGGACATGGTAGAGTTGAAGAAAGAAAATGCTGTGTAATACGTGATGTTAAAAAAATATTTGGTTATGAGCAATGGGCTGGTTTGAATTGTGTTATTCAAGTAAAAAGAAAAGTAGTTGAAAAAAATAAAGTATCAGAATCAGTAAATTATTATATTAGTAGTTCTAATAATTCCGCTGAAGCGATGTTAAAAAGCATAAGGTCTCATTGGGGAATTGAATCTATGCATTGGGTACTCGATGTGGTATTTAATGAAGATGCGAGCAGCATACGTCAAGGCAATGCTCCTGCAAATATGGCTATTATCCGAAGGTTTGTATTGAATATTTTAAATAGAATAAAGACCAAAAGAGAGACCAAACCAAAAATGATGCTTACTATGGGTTGGTCATCAAATAACTTAAAGCGTTTTATTAATGCCTTAATACAATTTAACTAATTGTTCATCAGGTCGCCGTGGTTAGGTAGAAGCAAAGGTGGTTTTAGTACTAAAATTCATGCCCTCGTTGACATTGGGTAACCCACTGAAGTTTACACTAACTGCTGGGCAAAGAAATGATATCACTCAGGCTGAAAATCTTACTAGGAGCATTAAATTCTTGTTGTCTTCATCTTATCCTTACCAACATATATGGGATAGTGTTATGAAAAAATTAGCTATAGAATAAGCTAATATGGTACTGTCCCCGGTACAATAAAAAATGGGGGTAAGGGAGGATTCTATCTTAAATCAGAAAAATTGCATATTTAGACATAATTTAAGTGAAAATTAACATATCCATGACCACTTATAAGCGATATTGCCATTTTATTTTTTTAAATACCACCCTCATGCAATATCCAGGTTAGGGTTCAGAGCAGAAATGCCCGATGACTCTAAATTAAGATTAGACAATATTCGTCTTATGGAACAAGGACGAAAGCGATGGCAAAAACATACCAACTACGGCAGGCGAGCCAAAGCAGAAAACGCTATCTACCGTTACAAATCAATTATAGGAAACAAATTAAAATCTAGAACTTTTTTAAACCAAAAAACCGAAAGTAAAGTAGCTGCTAATATTCTTAATATCATGACAAAACTCGGCATGCCGGATACCAAAAAATTTGCCTGATTTTTGACAAAAATTAAACAACACTTTCAAAATCTGATTCATGCAACAAAGCAATTAAAAAGAGGCACAAGTCCAGAGGATATTTGCTAATAGATAACGTTAATTGTTAAATTTAGTATACTAATCCTTTATATAGTAATAATTACTCTTAGCTACACGAAAAGCAATATACATCTGTTTTGACTTTCAAGAGTTGCTTTCCAAATGTTCTAATCCATTTGAGAATAATAACATTACTAAAATTTAAAATTCTACCTATAGGGGGCCATCGTTGGATCTATTACTTGACATAATCTATAAACAGGTATTATAATAGCTAAATATTCCATATATAGATAGCATTATGTCTGTAAAAAGGTTATTAAACCTAAGTTTACCTCAAGACCAATCAGCTTTCCTTTGGGGGGCAAGAAAAACTGGCAAAACAACATTTTTGCATCAAAGATTTCCAAATGCAATTTTTATTGATTTTTTACAAAGCGAAGTTTTTGCTAAATATTCATTGAATCCACACTATATTCGCTCAGAGATTCTTGCAATTCCAGAAGACAAAAGGAATGGTATGATTTTTGTCATCGATGAAGTGCAAAAAATACCTCAAGTACTTAATGAAATTCATTGGATGATAGAAAACATAAAGGGAATAAGTTTTATACTTTGTGGTTCTAGCTCAAGAAAACTAAAATCATCTGGAGCTAATTTGCTTGGAGGGAGAGCATGGAGATATCAAATGTTTCCTTTTTGTTACCCAGAACTTAAAGAATTAAATTGGAATAGGATTTTTAATAGAGGGTTAATACCAGAACATTATGGTTCCGAATTTGCCTTAAAATCACTGTCTGCTTATGTATATGACTATTTAATTAATGAAGTGCAATTAGAGGCAAACATTCGAAAACGTGAACCGTTTATTAGATTTTTGGATGTACTTACCTTAAGCCATACTGAGATGATTAATTTTACTAATATTGCTAGAGATTGCGGAGTTAATAAAGCAACAGTAAAAAGTTACTTCGAGATTTTAGAAGACATGTATATAGGATATTTTTTGCACCCTTATACCAAACGTAAAAACAGGCAAATTGTAACACAAATACCAAAATTTTATTTGTTTGATACTGGAGTTGCCAACTATTTATCTAAATATACTTTCAGTGGATTTCATACATCTGATTCTGGGAAAGCTTTTGAGCATTATATTTTTCTTGAACTCAAAGCATACCAAACCATGAGTGAAACTAGAGATGAGTTATTTTATTACCGAGATTCAGAAGGGCATGAAGTAGACTTTATATTCAGGGATCAAGCTTTTGAAGTTAAAACTAGACAAAATATAACATCCAAAGATATAAGGGGACTTCTTTTATTTGGGAAAGATTATAGAGCAAAACTTAATGTCATATGTACTGTTGATAAAAAAAGAATAGAAACTTTTGGAACCCAAAGTGTAACAATTTGGCCAGTACAAGAATTTCTTGAATCTTTATGGTCAAATAGCTTATTTTAACCAGAATGTCGGATAAGCAGAACCCATTACTGAGCTCTACTCTCCTAAGAACGCAGCGTACCAGTTTCCAAGTACTGCGCTCAAGCATCTATAAGGCCTTGGTAGACCCGGTTACTACTGTGTACAAGGGGTGATACTCTCTTATATTCCTCGCGTTTTTGAAAATATTCAAATGTTACAAAACGCGGACATTTTAGAATGTTATTGACAATGACAAAATAATTGCTTGCCTAAGAAGAAAACTTAGTGTATATTACCCCAGCAATTTAAAACCGTTTAATACGGTTTTAAATTATTAACACATTAAACTTGAGGTTTTACATGAATTTAACTAATTTTCTTATCTGGCTCTCTCCTCTATTAAATAACATTGCCTCTGCTTATAGGCTTTGTTGCATGAATCAGATTTTGAAAGTGTTGTTTAATTTTTGTCAAAAATCAGGCAAATTTTTTGGTATCCGGCATGCCGAGTTTTGTCATGATATTAAGAATATTAGCAGCTACTTTACTTTCGGTTTTTTGGTTTAAAAAAGTTCTAGATTTTAATTTGTTTCCTATAATTGATTTGTAACGGTAGATAGCGTTTTCTGCTTTGGCTCGCCTGCCGTAGTTGGTATGTTTTTGCCATCGCTTTCGTCCTTGTTCCATAAGACGAATATTGTCTAATCTTAATTTAGAGTCATCGGGCATTTCTGCTCTGAACCCTAAGTTTGGCGGTACTACTGCTTTTATAGGAATTTCATTACCATGTTGATTCTGATGGGCGATTAATGCTTTGTATGTAGAGGGTTGGTCATATGCTCCGTCAGCTAGTACGGTATCTATTGGACTATCAATTTCCTCAAGTAATGTGCCTATCGTAGCACAATCACTAATATTGTGAGTCGTTAATTCAGAGCTTGCAATATATCCGTTTTCATCAACAGCGATATGAAGCTTTCTCCACGATTTCCTTGCTTTCAGTGCGTATTTTTCTTCCTGCCACTCCTGCTCGCCGTAAATCTTTATACCGGTACTATCGACGCAAAGCGTTACAGGATCACGATTTGCCCTACGGTGCCGTGACACTTTAAGTTTTTTTGTTCTTCTTGAAATAGTAGTATAATCAGGCGTTTTGAGCTCGAGATTCAGCAGTTTTATAATTGATTCTACAAAACCTTCGGTTTGCCGTAAATGCTGTTTGTATACTAATTGAGCTCGAGATTCAGCAGTTTTATAATTGATTCTACAAAACCTTCGGTTTGCCGTAAATGCTGTTTGTATACTAATCCAAGCCTCACGCATGTCTCAATAGCAAGATCGGAATAGATCGCTTGACCGCCCCGCTTCTTATGTACGGATACGGGATTATTCCATTTTGCTACCGCTTCCCCTGAAAACCAAATTATTAGACTACCACGATTTTTTAATGATTGATCGTACTCACGTGAATTACTGATTTTGTATTTAGCTCGGGCAAATTTATGACGATAAGGATATTGGTGTTTGTTCGGCATATTTACCTTAAAAAAAGAGGATATCTTAACTCCTTAACTTTACTATTTCCACTGCTTTTTTTATTTATTCAAAAACTCGATTTACTCCAAATTCCGATTCATGCAACAAAGCCCATAAGAAGCGGGGCGGTCAAGCGATCTATTCCGATCTTGCTATTGAGACATGCGTGAGGCTTGGATTAGTATACAAACAGCATTTACGGCAAACCGAAGGTTTTGTAGGGCTTTGTTGCATGAATCAGATTTTGAAAGTGTTGTTTAATTTTTGTCAAAAATCAGGCAAATTTTTTGGTATCCGGCATGCCGAGTTTTGTCATGATATTAAGAATATTAGCAGCTACTTTACTTTCGGTTTTTTGGTTTAAAAAAGTTCTAGATTTTAATTTGTTTCCTATAATTGATTTGTAACGGTAGATAGCGTTTTCTGCTTTGGCTCGCCTGCCGTAGTTGGTATGTTTTTGCCATCGCTTTCGTCCTTGTTCCATAAGACGAATATTGTCTAATCTTAATTTAGAGTCATCGGGCATTTCTGCTCTGAACCCTAAGTTTGGCGGTACTACTGCTTTTATAGGAATTTCATTACCATGTTGATTCTGATGGGCGATTAATGCTTTGTATGTAGAGGGTTGGTCATATGCTCCGTCAGCTAGTACGGTATCTATTGGACTATCAATTTCCTCAAGTAATGTGCCTATCGTAGCACAATCACTAATATTGTGAGTCGTTAATTCAGAGCTTGCAATATATCCGTTTTCATCAACAGCGATATGAAGCTTTCTCCACGATTTCCTTGCTTTCAGTGCGTATTTTTCTTCCTGCCACTCCTGCTCGCCGTAAATCTTTATACCGGTACTATCGACGCAAAGCGTTACGGGATCACGATTTGCCCTACGGTGCCGTGACACTTTAAGTTTTTTTGTTCTTCTTGAAATAGTAGTATAATCAGGCGTTTTGAGCTCGAGATTCAGCAGTTTTATAATTGATTCTACAAAACCTTCGGTTTGCCGTAAATGCTGTTTGTATACTAATCCAAGCCTCACGCATGTCTCAATAGCAAGATCGGAATAGATCGCTTGACCGCCCCGCTTCTTATGTACGGATACGGGATTATTCCATTTTGCTACCGCTTCCCCTGAAAACCAAATTATTAGACTACCACGATTTTTTAATGATTGATCGTACTCACGTGAATTACTGATTTTGTATTTAGCTCGGGCAAATTTATGACGATAAGGATATTGGTGTTTGTTCGGCATATTTACCTTAAAAAAAGAGGATATCTTAACTCCTTAACTTTACTATTTCCACTGCTTTTTTTATTTATTCAAAAACTCGATTTACTCCAAATTCCGATTCATGCAACAAAGCCTATCTATTGGACTATCAATTTCCTCAAGTAATGTGCCTATCGTAGCACAATCACTAATATTGTGAGTCGTTAATTCAGAGCTTGCAATATATCCGTTTTCATCAACAGCGATATGAAGCTTTCTCCACGATTTCCTTGCTTTCAGTGCGTATTTTTCTTCCTGCCACTCCTGCTCGCCGTAAATCTTTATACCGGTACTATCGACGCAAAGCGTTACGGGATCACGATTTGCCCTACGGTGCCGTGACACTTTAAGTTTTTTTGTTCTTCTTGAAATAGTAGTATAATCAGGCGTTTTGAGCTCGAGATTCAGCAGTTTTATAATTGATTCTACAAAACCTTCGGTTTGCCGTAAATGCTGTTTGTATACTAATCCAAGCCTCACGCATGTCTCAATAGCAAGATCGGAATAGATCGCTTGACCGCCCCGCTTCTTATGTACGGATACGGGATTATTCCATTTTGCTACCGCTTCCCCTGAAAACCAAATTATTAGACTACCACGATTTTTTAATGATTGATCGTACTCACGTGAATTACTGATTTTGTATTTAGCTCGGGCAAATTTATGACGATAAGGATATTGGTGTTTGTTCGGCATATTTACCTTAAAAAAAGAGGATATCTTAACTCCTTAACTTTACTATTTCCACTGCTTTTTTTATTTATTCAAAAACTCGATTTACTCCAAATTCCGATTCATGCAACAAAGCCATAAATTTGCCCGAGCTAAATACAAAATCAGTAATTCACGTGAGTACGATCAATCATTAAAAAATCGTGGTAGTCTAATAATTTGGTTTTCAGGGGAAGCGGTAGCAAAATGGAATAATCCCGTATCCGTACATAAGAAGCGGGGCGGTCAAGCGATCTATTCCGATCTTGCTATTGAGACATGCGTGAGGCTTGGATTAGTATACAAACAGCATTTACGGCAAACCGAAGGTTTTGTAGAATCAATTATAAAACTGCTGAATCTCGAGCTCAAAACGCCTGATTATACTACTATTTCAAGAAGAACAAAAAAACTTAAAGTGTCACGGCACCGTAGGGCAAATCGTGATCCCGTAACGCTTTGCGTCGATAGTACCGGTATAAAGATTTACGGCGAGCAGGAGTGGCAGGAAGAAAAATACGCACTGAAAGCAAGGAAATCGTGGAGAAAGCTTCATATCGCTGTTGATGAAAACGGATATATTGCAAGCTCTGAATTAACGACTCACAATATTAGTGATTGTGCTACGATAGGCACATTACTTGAGGAAATTGATAGTCCAATAGATACCGTACTAGCTGACGGAGCATATGACCAACCCTCTACATACAAAGCATTAATCGCCCATCAGAATCAACATGGTAATGAAATTCCTATAAAAGCAGTAGTACCGCCAAACTTAGGGTTCAGAGCAGAAATGCCCGATGACTCTAAATTAAGATTAGACAATATTCGTCTTATGGAACAAGGACGAAAGCGATGGCAAAAACATACCAACTACGGCAGGCGAGCCAAAGCAGAAAACGCTATCTACCGTTACAAATCAATTATAGGAAACAAATTAAAATCTAGAACTTTTTTAAACCAAAAAACCGAAAGTAAAGTAGCTGCTAATATTCTTAATATCATGACAAAACTCGGCATGCCGGATACCAAAAAATTTGCCTGATTTTTGACAAAAATTAAACAACACTTTCAAAATCTGATTCATGCAACAAAGCCCTGAGGAGATACATAGATGTTTTATAGATAAAGTGAGCACTCATTTTTTTGCACCAACTAATCGATCAAAAATTAATCTTATTAATGAAGGAGTACCAATTGATAAAATTTGGGTAGTAGGTAATACATCCATAGATGCAGTAAGACTTATAAATAAAAAATTATGTGGATTAAAACCAGATTATAAAACTAAATTTATCTTAGTTACAATTCATAGAAGAGAAAACTATGGCGAACCACTAAAAGAAGTATGTAATGCTTTACGTAATATTGCGAAACAATTTCTAGATATAAACATAATGTTCTGTTTACACCCCAATCCTTCTATAAGTGAACATGTAAAAACATTATTATCAAATATAAGTAATATTAATTTAATTTCACCAATAAATCATATATCATTTATTAAGCTTCTAAAAGAATGTCTTTTTGTAATAACTGATTCTGGGGGCATACAAGAAGAAGTAACATTTATTGGAAAGCCTGTACTTATTGTTAGAGATAATACTGAAAGACCAGAAGTAATTGAAAATAACACAGCTATATTAGTAGGAACAAAAGCAGTTGATATTATAAATATCTGTAATAGATTATTAAAAAATCCGGATTTGCTAGCTGTAATGTCAAAAATATGTTTTCCTTATGGAGATGGTTACGCAGCAGAGAAAATAGTTAATATCTTAGAACAAGAATTAAAAAAGAACTAATATGACAAAATTAGGTATTTTATTTTTTGCTGATCGTCTTCCTCCTTTAATTGGAGGAATGGAAATGCATGCAAAATATTTCATAGAATATTTTATTAATCATTCCAAATTTCCTATTTTAAGTATAATTACAAAAAACCTTAAAGGACAAGATTGTATTATATTAGATGGAAAACTTAAGTTAATAAATTTAAACAAATTATCTAGTTTATTTAATCCAGCTATTATATTTTTTAATAGCGGCAGGTGGATAGAGAACCTTAAAAAACTTCGTGATATATTTCCAAAAGTGCAATTTATATACCGTACGGGTGGGAATGAAATTTTAAAAGCTTCTCTGATTAGCAAAACAATTCCAAATTATATTATGCGTCGATCATATTGGGTCGATATTTTAAATAACACTATAGATTTATTAATAACAAATTCTACTTATACGGAAACTCGTTTAAGTCAAATTGACATAAAATGTCCTTTTACCCGTTTTGTAGGAGGGGTCAATGTATCTGTATTAAAAGCAGCAAGAATTTTAGATAATAAACCTTTTACTATCTTCTGTGCTGCTCGTTTTGTTCCATATAAAAATCATTCATTAATTATATCTTTGGTTCACGAGTTAGTATTAAGAGGTTATAGCTTTAAAGTGAGATTAGCTGGAGAAGGACCTTTACTAGCACAAGTTAAAAAACAGGTAGATAAGAATAATCTGAATTCAGTTATAGAGTTTCTTGGAGTACTAGAAAATGAAAAAATATGTGAAGAGATCATTAATGCAGATATTTACATGCAATTAAGTTGTGATAAAGTAACAGAAGTTCCCGGTGGTTCATATATTCATTCAGAAGGAATGGGGCGTTCTATTTTAGAGGCTTTAACAGCAGGCACTTTTGTAATAGCTGGTAATAGTGGAGCTTTACCAGAGATTATTACATCTGATAATGGATTATTACTTGACTTTAATGACTTTCAACAAATAGTTAATCAAGTTGAACAGATTTTAAAATATCCTAAAGTTAAAAAGCCTTTGGATAATAAATTTTGTTGGTTAAAAATTTTCAAAGGTTATGAAGAATTATTTAGGCATAACAAATGAAAATATTATTAGTTACAGAAAAATTTAGTCCTGATAACACCCAGCGTGATGGTGGTGCTAGGCTGGTAGACACCCTAAAACAAGGTTTTAAAAATCGCTTGAGTATAATGCAGTTTGGAGGACAAACTAATTCATCAGCAACTTGGAGTTTTGATTATCCTGTGAATGTGGATAATCGATTTGAAAAAAGACTTGCTAATGCTGAGTTTATTGCACAAAAAGTAAAAGCCGTTGAACAACAATTTACTCATATAGTTTTTATCCATATATCAATGCAATTTGGTTTTATTGATATTAAATTACGAGAAAAAATAAAAACATGGACATTTCCTATGTTCTTAACCCCTTCTTACCAAGCATCTGGTGAAGATGTACCATTTAAATATACAGAAAGGGAATTTTTAACTCTAGCTGACACTCAAAACATCTTAACACCAAGTTACTTAGAAAAAAAACAATTAATAGAATTTTATTTTGTTCCAAAACAAAAAATTCAAGTAGTGCCTAGAGGTGTAGATACAAGTTTACTAATACGTAAAATTCGTTTTTTTAATACAGTCCCAGAGTTTTGTAGCGTTGGTAGTATCAAACCTCAAAAAAATATTCTCGGATTAATAGATTTATTTGCTACAGTAAAAAGTAGATTTCCTGAAGCAATACTTCGTGTAGTTGGACCAGTTCAGAATCAGGGATATTATAATGCAGTTAAAAATAAAATTGAAAAATTAGGTCTTGATAATATTATAGAATTTACAGGCTATATACCTCCAGCTAAACTTGCATTTATTATTGAAAATTCACATATTCACATATCCACCTCAATGTGTGAAACATTTGGTCGCTCAATTTTTGAAACACTTGCTTCTGGTATACCAAATATAGTAATGGTAAAAAATAATGCTACTGCTGAATTTTTATTAAATTTACCTTATGCAAAATTTGTAAATGATACAAGCGAAGCACTAGATGCTATAGAACAGGTCTTTAATAATCTTCCTAAATTATCAGAAATGGCACTTGAAATCGGAAAATTATACAGTGATACAATCCTTGGTAAACTACTTGTAGCAAAGATTTGTAATAAAGAAGTAATAGCTATAAGCGATTTTGACGGTACACTGTTTCATAAAAACAATTCTGAAAAAACAAAAAACTGTGTATTAAAGTTTCAGCAATTTTCAACAAAAGTTATATGTAGTGCACGTCCACTTGACTATTTAGTGCAAGAAATTAAACATATTAATTTAAAAGTAAATTGGATTATATCTTATAGTGGTGCTGTAATATCTGATGGTGAAGGTAATATATTATTTATTACACCAATTAATTTAGAAGATGTTAGAAGATTAGAAGCGATGGTACCGGAAGCAAAAAGGGTAATTATAGAAGATAAAATAGTACAAATGTCAATGTCAGTACATTTAGTGCCAGATATTTTTGATTTAAATGTTGAAATTTATCAGGAAACTGCTTTTGTTGCAAGTTGGCATTCTTCAAAATTACGTGCGATTAATAAACTTTTAAATTATATTAATTGGTCTGGAAAAGTAGAAGCGTTTGGAGATAGCAAATATGACCAAGAGTTTTTAACTTATTTTGATGGAAAGCTTGTTAAAATTAATAATAAGGCATAAAATTAATTCATGGCTTAATAAATATGGAGGAATTTTATGAGTAATACGTATTATAAAGGTTATTGGATGGTAACAAATCGTTGTAATTTAAGATGTAGTTACTGTGTACTCGAAGATGCACCTCACCAACTTAGAGCAGAACTTGACCTAGAATCTAAGAAAGAACTAGTTAGTCATTTATATCATAAACTTAAATTTCGTCGTCTTACATTATCAGGTGGAGAAGTAATTATTTTTGGTAAACATCCACCAAAAGAATGTATTGAATTACTTAGCCATATTCAAACATTCCGTTCAGATGATCCAGTTAAAAACTTAGGAATAGAACTTTATACGAATGGTACTTATTTAGATGAAAATGTTGTTAATGAAATGAAAGGGGTAGTTGATATTGTTGCTGTTACGATTGATAGTACTGAAGATAGATTTTTAACAGGAATTGGGAGAAATTTTGGTAGATATAAAGAGTATTATAAAAATATAATGAATAAATGTAGCTTAATTTCAAAAGCTGGTATTGAACTAAAGTTTCACAGTGTTATTAGTACTAAAAATCATTTAGTACTATCAAGCCAAGTGAAAGATATTCTTAATGCTTTAGAAAGTGTTGGTGGCAACTTATCCTGCTGGAAATTCTATCAGTATATGTCATATGATAATCCTGAAAAAGATAATATTCATGCAATCTCACCTACAATGTATGAAAAGTTTAAGGATAATACTATGAAAGCCTTATCAGGAAGAAAAACAAGGTTGCATTTTAAGGATAATAACGAAATGAATGCTTCACTATTTAATATCTTATCTTATGGTAACGCTCAATATATGAGAGATGATGATACATGGTCAACTAGTAAACGTACTGAAGATTTGCGCTCGTATAATTCAATGTCAGAATTATTTATAAAACATGATATTAACAAAGAACGTTTCCATAAGTTTCATGAGATATGCTTATGAGTGTTATAGTAACTGTTGATCTTGATTGGGCATGTGAATATGCTATAGAGGAAACCTTAGCTTTTTTAGAAGATAAAAAGATTGTTCCTACTATTTTTAGTACTCATAATTCATCCATAGTAGAATCTATGATAAATAAAATTGAAGTAGGACTCCATCCATATTTTAATTCAAATTCATCACATGGAACTACATTTTCAGAAGTAGTAAAATATGTTATGAATTTACCTCATAATTTAGCATCTTTTCGTTGTCATAGATTTGCTACATGTAATTTATCTAAGCAACTTATGTTTGAAGCTGGTATGTTAATTTCATCAAATGTATGTACAGATCTAGAAGTCATTACTCCTTTTAAAGATAGATTTGGTTTACTTGAAGTTCCTATTTTTTTAGAAGATGGTGGATATTTATGGCGTAACCATTCTATGCAAATAGATAAAGAGTTAAGGAATACTATTTTAGATCAATTAATTAAAGTTATTGTGATCCATCCTATGCATTTTACTATAAACACCCCTTATTTTGCTTACATGTATGATATCAAAAAATCAGTAAGTCGGAAAGAATGGCAAAATATGACTAAATATACCATTAAAAAACTACGATGGGAAGGCTATGGAATAAGAAATTTTATTACTGAATTATTAGAGATAGCACCAAAAACTTTATCTTTAAAGTCATTAATGACCACGAGTTAAGATTGCATAATCATTCATAATAGTTGCCTTTATTATAAAATTAAATCGGTCTACTTCAAGGCATCGAAAAAAATCTTCTTTTGGATATTGCCATTGGTCCTGGGAAAAAAAGTATTTTCCTGAACCTTCTTGAAGTATAGGTAAAAATTTGATTAATTCTAACTTCTTCCCATGAATTAAGGCCTTAATATATTCAGCACAAATATTGTCTTCTAGGGAAGGTGTATTTCCCTCATGCCCCATAGGAATTATTATAATTTCTGTATTTGGGAGTGTTTTAATATATTCAGCAGTAGCACTTGCATTTATAAAACCTGCAGCAAGTACTATGTTTGCTTCTTTGGCTAACAAGATTCCACTAGCCCCTGCTGCTGTTCTATGTAATACATTTTTACCAACTATAGTAATATCTTGAACTCTTGTTGGCGAATTTGGAACATCATAAATAAGATTTGCTCCTTTTTCTGATTTTCCAATTAATACAGGATTATTAAAATTTGATATCAAACGAGAAACAACAGCACTGTCACTTGCTAATATATATGTCACTGGATTATGATCTAGTACATAAGCAGCTGTAGTAAAAGCACGGAATACATCAATAACTACTATTACCTGCGTTTTGATCTGTTCATCAAATCTCAATTGTATTGGTCTCATTATATATATTTTCTGACCACTGGAGTCAGATAATGGAACAGTCTTTTTTATTTCTGTACAACTACTCAATATAAATAATATAATAATTAAGTGATAATATTTACGCATAAGAAAAATTAACATTTTATTTAGGTTCTGTTGACAAAATTTTTTGGGTTCTGTCGCATCTATAATTGAAGATTTGCTTGAAGCAACAAAACTGAGATTTTGGACGTTATGCAGCCATTAACATTTTAAAATTTTCGAAAGTAGAAAGATTGTCATTAGATCCGATTAATTGTCCTTTTTGAATTATGCGAATATTTTCAATACCGGTAATAGTAATTTTTGCTGAACGAAAGCTCTTAAAGCCTAGCATTGGCTTCGTTCGTTTCTTAATAAATCTATGATCCTGCTCAACAATATTATTGAGATATTTGACTTGTCGTACCTCAATTTGCTTATCTTTAGCAAGCTCTTTGTTGGCGGCTTTGAGAGCAGAAATATTACTACCGCTTTTATCGATAGTTACCTTCTCCGGATGACCGTTATATTTAAAAGCCTTACGGAAGAATGCTTTAGCAGCCACAGCATCTCTGTGTTTCCTAAGCAAAAACTCTATGGTATTACCTAGTAAATCAACGGCTCTATATAAATAGACCTAAGCACCGTTTATTTTGATATATGTTTCATCCATCCTCCAGCTATTACCCACAGGCTTTTTACGTTTCCTTATAGCCGTATCTATCAGCGGCACAAACTTTATTACCCATCTTTGCAGAGTAGCATGATCTATTTTAGCCCCTCTAATGCTAGCCATTTCTTCTAAATCTCGGTAGCTTAGAGAAAACCTACATTTCATATAGACAAAGAGCATTATTATCTCGGGAGATGAACAAAATCCTTTAAAGTACTTGAGTAATTTCGGAGAAATATAAAGCGGCATTCAAATATTTTTTAAGCCTTTATAGCAGCTTTAAAGATCACTGGCAATAGATGCGACAGAACCCTTATTTTTAGTGCTTACAGCATAAACTATATCACTATATTTTCGTCTCAAGCTCTCTTCAATATAACTTTCTTTCTCTACTTTAATTTTTGATAAATCTAACTTTTCTTTAAAATTACTCGGTAGATAATACTCTAAAAATTCTTGTGCAGCTATTTCATTGCCCATAATTCTTTTAAAAAGCTGGTCATGTTTAGGTTTTTTTGGCATTTTGCTACTTACTTGTTATCTATCATTTAGCCAACATTTGTTCGCTCTTCTTTGAGTATCTTATATACAGCAGCACGACTGATACTCATTTTTTTAGCTAAACTAGTTCCAATAATACCTTGTTCATGATATTGCAGCAATTGCTTTCTATCAATCCTACGTTTAGCTCCAAATTTCACACCCTTAATTCTTGCCTCTAGCCTACCTTCATTAGTACGCTCTAAAATCCTCAGACGCTCTGCTTGTGCTACTGCTGATAAAATCGTTACTACCATTTTACCAGCAGCTCCTTCCGTGTTAATACCATCATCTAAGAAACGTACCCCTACATTCATTTTATCAAAGTGATTAATTAGGCTGATCATATCTGCTGTATCCCTACCTAATCTATCCAGTTTAGTAATTAACACTGCATCACCTTCCTCAACTTTGGGTTAAATTACAGAAACGGGGCAAAAGCGAACTAGGAGTAGGAATTGCTGTTAATTTCTTCTCTGTTATAGAAAAATATCCTGCAATAAGTTATCTTACTCAAATGCCTTATCCCTGCAGGATGATCATGTTTTACGCATTTATATTTTGGTATATCTAATCGTATAATAAGCATTATGCCGCTTTAAAATTAACCACTTCATTAAAAGAATAATCTTGATCATTTGTTGCTAATAAATTGCTAAAATCGTAAATTCCATGTAGGTTGACGTGTCTCCAGCTTAATATTGAAGCATTAGGAATATTCTCTAATAAGGTTTGTCTGGTGATGCTATCTGATCGCATAATTATTTTTGTAAGTGCTATATTCTTTATTTCTGCCCCTGGTTTTGAATGGTCTCCTATAGTCTATGAGAAAACAGCAATTGAAAAATGGAATAAAAAGAATATATCTATAGAAGAAGGAATAAAACTTGAGGAATTAGATAAAAGTTCAACATGGTATAAGGTTAGAAGAGAGCTAAAAAAGCAACTAGGAGAATTTGTTGATAAAGTTTGGTTTTCTAAATTGCGAGTAGAGGAAAATATAGATAAAAAAATACTAACTTTATATGCCCCGAGTAATTTTACAAGAGATTGGATTAATAATAAATATGGATATGTAGTTAGACAATTGTCAAAAGAACTAGGTTACCAAGAGGTTATAACTACCTTAAATAACCAATGACTAGCGGGGAAATTATGAATAAAGAACAAGTAGAGAAAAACTTACTGGAAGAAAGAGTAGAGAAGGTATTAGAAAAGTTGCATCTGGAAATTGACTTTGCATCAAAGTCGTTTGAGAACAAAAGCTTAGAATTTAACAATACGCTTAATAAATCAGTATCTAAGTTACAGGCTACACTAGAAGAAATCAAAAGTTTTGCTGAACAGAGCAAGATTCAACACCAAGAGCAAGAATCAGCACTACAATCCTATGCTCTGTTAAAAGAAATCGTCCCCCAAATAGCAAGTGAGGTTGAGAAAATCCATAGTGAGAAAGTGGAAGGAATTAACAAGAAATTTGAAAAGTTGCACGATATAATTTTCTGATAATGTTGTTGAGTCTAGTAATTCATCTATCACTAATACCATCACTAGTGATAATATTGATATAGATATACCTACACTTGGTGATAGTAATTCTCATCCCGAATGCTAAGTTTAAGTTTATACGATTACTTCTGAGTAATCGTGTAGTAGTGTAGTACAATTAAAGTAGAGTATTATTGTACTACACCAAGCCTACTAACAAGTGGTACAATTATAAGAAATATTAGACTTGTTTGTACTATTGTGGTACAATATTATTTTTTAAATAAAATTGTACCAGAGTTATTATGAAAATTGGATATGCAAGAGTAAGCAGTAATAATCAGGACTTAGAATTACAACAACAAGCATTAATTGAGGCGGGATGCCAAAAGATATTTAGCGAGTCAGCTAGTGGCAAAGATAATAATCGCACTGAGCTAATGATTATGATTGAATCATTGCGACCAAGTGATATTGTTATAGTTTATAAGATTGATCGGATTGCTAGATCTCTAAAAGGACTAATTGAGCTAATCGAACTACTAAATAACAAATCTGTTGAGCTTGTGTCCCTTGATTCAGGAGATAAAGTAGATACTACTTCGCCTATGGGGAGAGCATTTTTCCAAATAGCTGGAGTATTTGCTGAATTAGAACGTAGCATGATTAATAGCAGAACTAAAGCAGGAATTGCTAAGGCTAAGCTTAATGGAGTAAAATTTGGTAGAAGAGTTGGTAGTAGCAACAAAACAACTTTAGGCAAAATAGAAAAAATAAAGATTTTTCTGCAAGCTGGTAAAACTTATAGTTGGATTAGCAAGGAATTGTTTGTCAGTAAAAAAACAATATCTGATATTAAAAAATTGTTACAGAAAAATGACCGAGCGTTTAAAACATGAGCAAATCTGATAGATTAATAAGTTAGTAAAATGACAAAAAAGTTAAAGCATGATTCATTAGTCAAAACAATAATGGCTGATCCTGTAGCAGCCCAAGAATTTTTGGAATATTATTTGCCTAATGATTTTAAGAGTTTAGTAGATTTATCAAAAATAACAGTAGAAAAAGAAAGTTACATAGAAGAATCTTTAAACAAGAAATATAGTGATATAGTGTATGGAGTTGCTACCAAGAATCAGGGTAAGGCTTTTGTGTATGTGTTGATTGAGGCTCAGTCGAGCGTTGATTATTGGACAGCTCTACGATTATGGAAATACACATTGTTATTATGCGAAAGGCATAAGAAAGGAAGAAAGAAATTACCATTAGTATATAATTTAGTAATTTATAATGGTAAAGAAGTTTATACTGCCCCTAGGAATTTATGGAGTTTATTTACCGATGCAGTTATAGCCAAGAAAGTGATGACAGAAGATTATCAATTGGTCGATTTACAAAGCATGTCTGATGATGAAATAGTGAAGAAGAAGCATATTGGGATGTTAGAATATATGCTAAAACATATCCATCAACGAGATATGATAAAGCTTTGGGAAGAATTTCTGCAGAGATTTAAATTAGAGATATTAGTAGATAAGGAAAAAGGCTATATTTACATAAAATCGTTTTTATGGTACACTGACGCTAAGCTTCCTGAGGCAAAGCAATCAGAATTAGAGCAAGTACTAACCAAATATTTATCAGAAGAAGAACAAGGTGTTATTATGAGAACTGTTGCACAAAAATATATCGAAGAAGGTGAAGCCAGAGGTATCCATATAGGTAAAGCTGAAGGTAAAGCTGAGGGTGAAAAACAAAAAGCAATCTCTATAGCTAAAAATTTACTAAAGGCTGGTTTATCTGTTGACTTTATTACTCAATCCACCGGCTTGAGTCTATCGCAAATTGAGTCTTTATCCAAATAAGTGGAGAACGTTCAGTGAGGAGACCATTCAAAACTTTTTCGGTAATTCGATGACTTAAGGTTGTTTGCAACGTATAATGCTTATTATACGATTAGATATACCAAAATATAAATGCGTAAAACATGATCATCCTGCAGGGATAAGGCATTTGAGTAAGATAAATTATTGCAGGATATTTTTCTATAACAGAGAAGAAATTAACAGCAATTCCTACTCCTAGTTCGCTTTTGCCCCGTTTCTGTAATTTAACCCATAACTGTACTATAGTGTTCGGAAATATACTACTTATCGCTTCCGGAAAACCTTTTAGACCATCAACACAAGCAACATAAATTTGTTCTACTCCTCGATTTTTTAACTCAGTAACTACTTGCATCCAGAATTTAGCACCTTCATTTTTTCCTACCCAAATACCAAGCAACTCCTTCTTTCCTTCCATATTAACAGCAATCGCTAAATATACTGCTTTATTTATCACTACGTGGTTATCCCTAGACTTAACGTAAATGCAGTCTAAGTATAATATTGGATAAACCTTATCTAAACCTCGATTTTGCCACCTAGTTACTTCTTCCATCACTCCATCGGTTATTGTCGATATTAAATCACCGGAGACTTCAGTTTGATATGCTTCTTCCAAGTGACCCCGAATCTCACTAACTGTCATTCCTCGACCATAAAGTGAGATAACTTTGTCGTCAAATCCATTAAATCTTCTAAGCCCTTTAGGTATCAATTGGGGAACAAACTCGCCTTCTCGATCCCTTGGTATCTCCAGAGTAACCTTCCTACCATCATCATCAATTACTGTCTTTTCATAGCTACCATTACGACGATTATTACCGTTCTTTGGAACTTTACTGTGTTTTGAATAACCTAATTCATGCTCTAACTCACTTTCTAATATCTTTTCAACTAGTTGTTTTTTTAGTTGTTGAAATAATCCTTCTCTACCAAACAATTTAGATGGATCGGCTTTTGATAATAATTCTTCTACTAATTCATTACTTATATGATTAGCGTTTAGTTCTAGAAACTTCTTTTCTATTTTTTCTGACATATCTTTCCTTTTTATAAGTTGTTTTTTTACAGTACCTCTTAATGATTTCTTTTACAACTTACACAAACTATATTATAGACTCCAAAAATGTTGAAACGATGTCTGTGAATCTCACAAAAATACAAGTCGTAATTTCATCTGACAATTACCTTGTAACAAGGTGTATAAATCACACATGTTATTGAGCCACTCAATAAAGCCATCCTCTCATCCTAATAAAGGTGTTTGATCTCCATAAATACTGATATCATCTAGCATATAGTGATCCCCAGTATCACTATATGTGTTATCATACTGTACTCCTTCACCTAATGGTGTTGCACCACTATTATCTTGTACACTAATATCGACTGTATGTTTGAGCAAGTACTTTACTATTTTAGTATTACCACATATCGATGCAATATGTAAGGGAGTATATCCATTATCGTCTCGTGTGTTAACATCTACACCACGATATATCAAATACTTTGCTAAAGTAGTATAATTAAATTGTGATGCAAAATGTAATTGTATCGGGGTGATATTATGATTACGACCTACATTAGTATAGGAAAAAACCTTATATGATAATTTATCAGCAATATTCATTGGTAACTCATTTAGGTATAATTATGAAAGTAATAAACTATCAACTACTACCATCTTAAATTTGTAGTAGTTGATTTGGTATAATTATTTACAATAATTTTATAGAAATTGCAATGATTTTATAGTGTTGGACTTTGGACAAATTACCATTGAAGTTTTTTTCAAACATTATCTACCGAACCCATAATATCAATTGCAACAATTAACACGGTGTATTTATCCATTCTCTATACATAATTGATTTTACTAAATCTACATTCTTAGCAAGTTGATTCCAAGTGCAACAAGCCATAGTGACGATATCTTCATATACACTATAACATTGGTTAGACAAGAAATGATTTTTGATCCATTCCCAAATTTGTTCCATTGCATTAATACCAATTGCAATAATTAACGCAGTGGTATAATACCAATTCCCGAATTTAATTTAGCAAATAATTCATGCAACAAATAGATTGAATTAGCGAGGTATTTAAGTTTTTAATAGAAGAAGATACTGCTATTTCCAATTGCTCAATTGTATTGTATACTTTATTCTTTATAGTCTCAGACTTTAAATGCTCGCATAATCGCTCCGCAGGATTTAATTCAGGAGAATATGGTGGCAAATAAAGAATTTCTATATTAGCAGGAACCACTAAGTCCTTATACTTATGCCATCCAGCACAATCCATAACAACAATGGCTTTTTGATCGCCTATATGTTTAGACATTTTCGCAAAAAACATGTTCAAAGACATAGTATTAACATTTGGCATCATTAAGCTAAAATCATCTCCTGTTATTGGGTTAACAGCACTGTAAACATAAAAATTCTGAAAACCTATTTTGATTTTAACTTGAGTTCTGCTACCTTTGCGAAACCAACCATGACCTAATTTAGAATGAGTTCCAAAACGCGATTCATCAAAGAAATACAAAAAACTTCTTGGATTGCTTGTTATTTTTTCTTGAATTTTTTTTAAACTGTTCATGAGTTTCTTTATTCTGTTTGTAATGCACTAGTCTTGGAGTAATGTACGCAAACTTAAGCTTGTGCAATGCCCTGTGTACAGCCGATTTACTTACATTAATTCCCAATTTTTCTTTAAGTTTTATGACGATACTTTTTATTGTTATGTTACAATCTTCTTGTATCCATTTGTTTATTGCTTCATAGCAGCTTTCCGTTAAATCGCTTTTCCTTCCCCTACCTTTTTTATATTCAAGATTTTTATCATCGCCTTGGGCAAAGCTTTTTACCCAGTTTCTTAGCGTATTAGCCTGAATATTGCATGAAAGAATAGAGACAAAACCCTTGTAATACTATATAATATCAGTGTTAAAAGAAGATTACATAGAGGGTTTTGCCATGACAAATTGTATAGGATTAATTTACCAATCGAAAGTAAAAAATCGTCAAATAGAAATAAATTTCACAGGAGGTAATATTAGTAGCGATGGAGGTGTATTATTGCTAAGAGAAGCAGATAAAAGACTTGGTCTAACTAATGAACTGGCTAAGATTTTTCCTGATAAGCGAGATTCTGATAAAATTACTCATACTATTTTAACAATGCTCAAACAGCGTATTTATGGTATTGCTCTTGGTTATGAAGATTTAAATGATCACGATAATTTAAGAAAATGTCCAGCTTTGCAAACAAGTATAGACACACTGGACGATATGGCTAGTAGCTCTACTTTATGCCGTTTAGAAAATAAAGCAGATCGTGGATTTGCTCTTAAAGCTCATAAGGTGATGATTGACAAGTTTGTCGAATCTCATAAAACCGTGCCGAAACAATTAATACTTGATTTTGATGCCACTGATGATGAAATTCATGGCAATCAAGAGGGGAAGTTTTATCATGGATATTATCGTCATAATTGCTTTCTACCTTTATATGTTTTTTGTGGAAAAAAGCTGTTAGTAAGCTATCTTCGCAGCTCAAAGCTAGATCAAGCAAAGCATAGCTGGGCAATATTATCTCTATTAGTCAAGCGTTTTCGTCAATCGTGGTCTGAAGTAGAGATTATTTTTCGTGGTGATGGTGGATTTTGTCGGCATCAGATGCTGGATTGGTGTGATGAAAATAATGTGCAATATATAGTCGGGATAGCCCAGAACACTAGGCTTAATAAGCTTCTTGCCCCTACCATACAACAATCTAACGAAGCTTTTGTAACCACCAAAGTAAAGCAACGATTGTTCAGTGAATTTAAATATAAAGCTGATAGCTAGAGTCGTCATCGTAAGATAGTTTGTAAAGCAGAAGTAACTAGCCTTGGTGAGAATCCAAGATATATAGTAACTAATTTAGCAGGTAATCCAGAAGATTTATATGATAAAATTTACTGTGCACGTGGAGATATGGAAAATCGTATAAAAGAGCAACAGTTAGAGCTATTTGCCGATCGCACTTCATGCCATAAATGGTGGGCTAATCAACTCAGACTAATTTTGTCAAGCCTTGCCTATACATTAGTAGAATATATACGTGATAAGTTTTTACAAGGTACTGAATTAGCTAAAGCCTTGGTAGGAACGGTGTGTTTAAAATTGTTCAAAATTGGAGCAGTAATTATTAGAAATACTAGGAGCATTAAATTCTTGTTGTCTTCATCTTATCCTTACCAACATATATGGGATAGTGTTATGAAAAAATTAGCTATAGAATAAGCTAATATGGGTATACTTGCAGCAAAACTGCATAACTTTATCTAATTTTTTTGTTAGTATGAATTTTTTATACATTTGGGTTTCATACTATGCAAATACCATCGATTACTATTGAGCAAGTAGCTCAGCAATTTAAAGCTTGGCGTCAAACTAAAACTAATAAGTTTGATCCTATACCAAACCATCTAAAGGAATTAGTTCACCAATTACTCCATCATTATTCTTACCAAGAGATAGCTAAACATCTTAATATTAATAAAGCAACAATTAGTTCAACTAAAAAAGCCCATGAACCTACCATCAAAACTTCTTCTGTCTCAACTTCAAATCAATCCCTACAACAAAATATTAATTTTCTCCCATTTCAACTAGTAAATTCTATAGATACCGATCCTGTAGCTGCTCCCAAGCAAAATCACTATACTTGTCACATTATTAAACCAAATGGTACCAAGCTTATTATCCAAACACTAGAGCCAAAAACTATAATTCAGACATTTTTATGCTGCAACTAACCCCGGCGTCAGTTATTTTTGTTGCCACTATTGCCATCGATTTTCGCAAGGGTATCGATGGCTTAATCGCTGTTTGTAGACAAAAACTTTCTTCTGACCCTCTTAATGGTTCCTTGTTTTTATTCTATAATAAAAACAGAACTGCCATTAAAATTTTGTCCTTTGACGGTCAAGGCTTTTGGCTATGCTCTAAACGCCTATCCAAAGGTAAATTTACGGCAAAACTTTTCCCATCTGATAATTCATCTTACCAAATTTGTTATAGAACCTTACACATTCTTATTCATAATGGCGATCCTAGTTCTGCCAAATTCTCTAATGATTGGCTTCCTGTCGTTTAAGCTGCTGTCTCGATTAATTCCGTATTATTCATATATCTTGCATAGGCAAAAGGCGTATAATCCTCAGGATGCTTCTTTGCTTTGCTACTATGCTCTTGTAGCCAATTTAAATATTTAAAGGCATTGATCTCGTTCTCACTACAAGTCTTTACTATACTATACAGACCACTATGTATCTCAGCACTATTGATTGTTTTAAAGAATAATGAATTCTTCCTTTGTAAAATAATGGTACGCAGTGATCTCTCAGCCCAATTATTATCAAGATTGCTAACTGGGATTTTTAAAAATTGGGTCAAACCTTCTTTATTATTTATCCAATATTTCATAGCTTGTCCAAGCCTACTATTAGGCTCAACTTTCTTGTCGTTAAATAATTCGTCTATTTTGTTATATATGTTTTCTATATATTTACTGCTATGTTCCTGATGATACCCAAGTTTCTCTTCAGGACTCATCTCTTTACATTGATGTTCATTGTGGTAAATCCCACGTGTTTGTTTGAGAAAATATCCGCATTCTTCAGGGTAATATAGTTCATTTTCTGTAAATTTTCTCTGACCATGTGACAAACAATTGATCATCACTATTATTGCCAGTAATTCTTTATCTGCTTCTGATAATACCGGGTTATTATTGTTACTTGCGTCAGTCATTAATTGGATAGAATCTGTTCTATTCTTACGATTCTTTAGTACGTTACCTATATTTTCTCCACCATGCCTATTACCGGTAAAATATAAAACTATTACCTCATTATTTGCAGTCTTAGCACATATTGTAGTAGTATAACAGCTGCGTCCTTTCTTATTTTGAGTACGTAATTTTTTATTGGCTATAGTAATTTCTAAAATCCTAGCTCTAGTATCATCAAGGTTCAGTGAACTACATTCGGCAGCCATTTCCAATAATACCCCGTAAATTTCAGCTCCACCACCTTCTTGCCAAACATCTAAATATTGTTGCCAGAGCGAGCTGTATGCTATAGGAACCCCGCTTAAACTCTGTAGCCTAGATAAACGGTAGAAAGGAGTACCATAGGTCTTTTGTAACACTATTGCACTTCTGCTACTATTTGTCCATTTGTTGATATTTTTATTGTTCATAACTGTATAATCGCAAGCATTACAGCGTAACGTTTTCTTTACATATCTGTTGACTGTAATTGGAGCATTACCTGTAAATTGTAGCAATTTTCTAGCTTCACTATTATATAGTTTGCCATTATAGCAGTGAGGACAGCTATCACCACTACAAAAATTCTCAGGAGTTAAATAGCTGGTATTCGCATCCTTATAATCATCAAACCCATATTTACCTTGCCAATTACTACGATCTATCTTTTTGGGCTTATCGCACTCTCCTTCATTACCACCATTCCCGTTATCAGATTCACCTGGCGGTTCTTTTAATGAATCTGAACTATCTTTTTTTTGTGATCTGCCTTAAAACCAATCAGCATTTCCTTAAGCTTATTTATACTGATATTTGATGATGCTAGCTTGTCTATTAGCTCGTTACAAAATTTCACAAGCTCTACTATCGTTTGCTGTTCATCTCCCGTTAATGAACTTTCCTTGACATGCTGTATTAGTTCTTCTCGTTCTTCAGCACTTAAGGTCGCTACTTTTGGTTTTTTCATTTGATTAATTATCATTATTATTAATATTTCAAATATTATAATATGACTGCTACTTTTTCAACTAGTTTTTTTATTAATCTGTTTTTTATTAATCGGTGATATTTGCATAGTAGAAATCCAAATTTATACAATAAATTCATACTAGCAAAGAAATTAGATAGTGTTACGCAGTTTTGCTGCAAGTATACGGTAGGAACGGTGTGTTTAAAATTGTTCAAAATTGGAGCAGTAATTATTAGAAATACTAGGAGCATTAAATTCTTGTTGTCTTCATCTTATCCTTACCAACATATATGGGATAGTGTTATGAAAAAATTAGCTATAGAATAAGCTAATATGGTACTGTCCCCGGTGCAATAAAAAATGGGGGTAAGGGGGGATTCTATCTTAAATCAGGAAAAATTGCATATCTAGACATAATTTAAGTGAAAATTAACATATCCATGACCACTTATAAGCGATATTGCCATTTTATTTTTATAAATACCACCTTCATGCAATATCCAGGTTAGTTGTGATATTAAATATTTTAGACACCATACCAATACCATGTTCTTTTGCAGCTACTATAACTCTTAACCTTATAGTGGTTCTATTCTCTTTGTTTGTACTTGCAAGTTGAGCTATAGCCTGTTTGTATAAATCTTCTGTTATTAATTTTTGATGAGTACCCATTACATTCCTAATTTTATCTATCTTTTACATTATAACCTATTTTTCTAATCTTTATACTAAATTAAATTTGGGAATTGGTATTAGTTATAACAATATTACTAGCAATGGTGCAATAGGACTAATGAAAATTTTAGAGTCTAACAACATTAGAAGTAAAATAATAATAGATTTCACAGATTTTGAAAATAAAGATATTAGTTATCAAGTAGAAGAATTGTTAATTGAAACTCTGGAGAAACACAACAAAAAATTGGAGGTGTAATTTAAAAAATGTTCATCTTTTTTAAATGAGCAAATATATTGATGGGATTAAAAAAGTATCTATTACACCAAAAAATATCATATTTTGATTGTAACAATATCACGGTACTCAAGTAAAAGCTTAAATATTATAGAAAAGATTTTTTGTATGTAGGTAAAATTGCAAAATTCTTTTTGCAATATCTATGCAGATTGTAGTAATCTGCGTTGTAGATATCCACATTACAAATATATGAAAACTGTTTTACCTGAACGCTCCCTGATCATTCAAGAAAGACTTGATAGTATTGTCAAAGAAATTCTACATGTGTCAGAAAAAAAGGTTGCGATGATTATTATATTTGGCTCGTATGCCAGAGGCGATTGGGTACAAGATGAGTATAAAAAGGTCACATTACCTACAGCTATCAAAGTGATCTAGATATTATGTTAGTCATGAAGAAAGGCTTTGTTGCATGAATCGGAATTTGGAGTAAATCGAGTTTTTGAATAAATAAAAAAAGCAGTGGAAATAGTAAAGTTAAGGAGTTAAGATATCCTCTTTTTTTAAGGTAAATATGCCGAACAAACACCAATATCCTTATCGTCATAAATTTGCCCGAGCTAAATACAAAATCAGTAATTCACGTGAGTACGATCAATCATTAAAAAATCGTGGTAGTCTAATAATTTGGTTTTCAGGGGAAGCGGTAGCAAAATGGAATAATCCCGTATCCGTACATAAGAAGCGGGGCGGTCAAGCGATCTATTCCGATCTTGCTATTGAGACATGCGTGAGGCTTGGATTAGTATACAAACAGCATTTACGGCAAACCGAAGGTTTTGTAGAATCAATTATAAAACTGCTGAATCTCGAGCTCAAAACGCCTGATTATACTACTATTTCAAGAAGAACAAAAAAACTTAAAGTGTCACGGCACCGTAGGGCAAATCGTGATCCCGTAACGCTTTGCGTCGATAGTACCGGTATAAAGATTTACGGCGAGCAGGAGTGGCAGGAAGAAAAATACGCACTGAAAGCAAGGAAATCGTGGAGAAAGCTTCATATCGCTGTTGATGAAAACGGATATATTGCAAGCTCTGAATTAACGACTCACAATATTAGTGATTGTGCTACGATAGGCACATTACTTGAGGAAATTGATAGTCCAATAGATACCGTACTAGCTGACGGAGCATATGACCAACCCTCTACATACAAAGCATTAATCGCCCATCAGAATCAACATGGTAATGAAATTCCTATAAAAGCAGTAGTACCGCCAAACTTAGGGTTCAGAGCAGAAATGCCCGATGACTCTAAATTAAGATTAGACAATATTCGTCTTATGGAACAAGGACGAAAGCGATGGCAAAAACATACCAACTACGGCAGGCGAGCCAAAGCAGAAAACGCTATCTACCGTTACAAATCAATTATAGGAAACAAATTAAAATCTAGAACTTTTTTAAACCAAAAAACCGAAAGTAAAGTAGCTGCTAATATTCTTAATATCATGACAAAACTCGGCATGCCGGATACCAAAAAATTTGCCTGATTTTTGACAAAAATTAAACAACACTTTCAAAATCTGATTCATGCAACAAAGCCGCACAAAAAAGGCATAAAATTGTAGAAATATATTTAGAGAAAACCAATCTAACATAAATCACTTGTTTCATTTCTAAAATCCACTTCATAATAGGTGCAAATTTTTTAGTTGGTTAAATAATTTAATTGTTTCATAATGATCGAAAAACAAGTAATACCAAATCACTATCTAATTAGCAACATAACTGCTCTCAGATACTTTTAAGCTTTGCTAGTTGTAAATATTATTGGTTTGATGCTGAATTGGTACAAGCATTTGCTTCAGTATTTTTAGATACTTTTATTAGACTATTATGATTCTACCATAAATCCAGTGGAAAAAGTGTGTAAATTTCAAAATAGATTATATATAAAAATACGTAATAAACATACATAAGTACCTCACACTTTGGTTATAAGATATATAGTGAAACACATTAAATTAAGTAATTAAAGAACATAGCAATAATTTCAAATAATTTGCTACTGTTAACAAAGATATAATTTAATAGCAGCAAGAACGATAAAAGAGAGGAAGAAAAGAGCATCTTTTTCATGCCAGACAGCAAGCCTCCGATTTTCTTTTATTTTCCCAAGAATTAAATAATGTGGTTTCAAAATTGCCATCTTTTAAAAACCTCATAGTTAATGATTTTTTTTGTAATTTTTTAGACAAAAGCTTTTCTTTTTCTGATAGACCCTAATAATTCAACATCGCAAAGATTGTTATAATCATTCATAACAACGAAACTACTACATGTCCCAATACCTTAAACTTATAGGTTATTGCATTTATAGACTTACTTTGTCTATTTTAAGGAACTTAAATTATCTCTTTATTAATTCTCTCCAAGCAAATTTTCTCCGTCACTGTTTTTAATTTTTTAACCCTATCAATAAGGTAAAGTAGCTGTTCTTTAGTTATTCTATAATCTTTGTTATAGCGAGCTTCAATATAACCCTGTTCAAGTAATCTAAAACATTGCCTTTGCTCAACGCTAGAATGAGGAAATATTTGCCATAATTCTTCATTGTAATTTCCAGCTATACTCCCTAACTTTCTGATATCATGTAACTTTGGCTTATAACCGGAAAAAACTAATAATATAGCATTATAAAAACTTTCAGTAGCTTGGTGAAGGTAAAAAGCTGATAAAGCATAATTTCCTCTTTTCAATGGGTATTTACAATCTATAAAAAATTCTTTCCCACTTGTATACCAGTACTCATAATCTTTTCCAGCTATTTGCCTTCTTTTTTCCCAGGGTAAGTTTTTAGCTTCTGCCAGCTGAAATTCACCACTATCATATAAAAGAATTCCTTCTTTTTTAATATCAGAAAAGAAATAATGCCCCTTCTCCAACTGACTATTTACCGTCTTGATTGATTCAATCACTAAAGTTACCCATAGATCAAAAGGACTTCTTAATGATTTTCTCTCCAAACTTTTTTCTATTTTATCTTCTATTGATAACCCAGCAAAACCTTTATATTTACCTTTCTTCATGGCTTTGTTGCATGAATCAGATTTTGAAAGTGTTGTTTAATTTTTGTCAAAAATCAGGCAAATTTTTTGGTATCCGGCATGCCGAGTTTTGTCATGATATTAAGAATATTAGCAGCTACTTTACTTTCGGTTTTTTGGTTTAAAAAAGTTCTAGATTTTAATTTGTTTCCTATAATTGATTTGTAACGGTAGATAGCGTTTTCTGCTTTGGCTCGCCTGCCGTAGTTGGTATGTTTTTGCCATCGCTTTCGTCCTTGTTCCATAAGACGAATATTGTCTAATCTTAATTTAGAGTCATCGGGCATTTCTGCTCTGAACCCTAAGTTTGGCGGTACTACTGCTTTTATAGGAATTTCATTACCATGTTGATTCTGATGGGCGATTAATGCTTTGTATGTAGAGGGTTGGTCATATGCTCCGTCAGCTAGTACGGTATCTATTGGACTATCAATTTCCTCAAGTAATGTGCCTATCGTAGCACAATCACTAATATTGTGAGTCGTTAATTCAGAGCTTGCAATATATCCGTTTTCATCAACAGCGATATGAAGCTTTCTCCACGATTTCCTTGCTTTCAGTGCGTATTTTTCTTCCTGCCACTCCTGCTCGCCGTAAATCTTTATACCGGTACTATCGACGCAAAGCGTTACGGGATCACGATTTGCCCTACGGTGCCGTGACACTTTAAGTTTTTTTGTTCTTCTTGAAATAGTAGTATAATCAGGCGTTTTGAGCTCGAGATTCAGCAGTTTTATAATTGATTCTACAAAACCTTCGGTTTGCCGTAAATGCTGTTTGTATACTAATCCAAGCCTCACGCATGTCTCAATAGCAAGATCGGAATAGATCGCTTGACCGCCCCGCTTCTTATGTACGGATACGGGATTATTCCATTTTGCTACCGCTTCCCCTGAAAACCAAATTATTAGACTACCACGATTTTTTAATGATTGATCGTACTCACGTGAATTACTGATTTTGTATTTAGCTCGGGCAAATTTATGACGATAAGGATATTGGTGTTTGTTCGGCATATTTACCTTAAAAAAAGAGGATATCTTAACTCCTTAACTTTACTATTTCCACTGCTTTTTTTATTTATTCAAAAACTCGATTTACTCCAAATTCCGATTCATGCAACAAAGCCATTATCTCAAGGCTAAAATCTTAAATAGTATGGCTGATTATAATCAATCATTAGAGGCCGTAGAGCAAGCTTTAATATATCGCAATAGCTATGAATCCTGTTATCTCAAAGCTGTTATTGCTGCTCGTACAGGCAAGATAAATGCATTGGATGCTATTGATAAGGCTTTAAGTATCAATAAAACATATGAAGCATATTATCTTAAGGCTATTATCTTAAAACATCAAGGCAGATATTCAGATGCAATCAAATCTATTGATAACGCTTTATCGTGCCTTAAAAATAAAAATGCAAATTATGATATTTCATTTACTAAAGCTCAGCTCTTAGTGTCAGAAGAATTATATACAGATGAGGCATTAGAGATTATTAATAGAGTTATCAAAATTAGTCCAACCTATGAGGCATATCACCTCCAAAGTATAATTTTAGAGAAGCAAAACAAATATTTAGAAGCATTACAAGCTGTTGAAAACGCGATAAGCATTGAACGAACGAATGAAATATATTATCGTAAAGCTCAAATTTTATATAATATGAGTCAGTCAGAAGAGACTCAGTCAGAAGAAAGACATTTGGAAGAGGCATTGAACTCTACTGAAACTGCTAATGCAATACAAGAATCCTATGATGCGTATCTTCTTGCTGGTACCATCCATGAGTTAAAAGGTAATTATATGAAAGCAGAAATATCGTTCAAACAATCGATAAAAATCCAGAAAACTGATGATGCATATAAAGCACTAATTAATTTATTAACAGAACAAGGCAAACATCGAGATGTAATACTAGTGTCTGATGAGCAAATAAATTCTCAAGAGACCTTTAATCCCGAAATATATTATAATGAAACAACCCTTAGTATTAATCCATCGATAGTAGTAACTCCTAAATATACTCAACATTATAATGATAGTGTTGAGTTATTGCGATCAAAAGAGTATAGACAATCGTTACAAAAGATTAATGAGGCTTTAAAGGAAAATGAAACAGATGATGCATATTTTATTCAAGGTGTTATTTTTAGAAAATTATGGCAATATGATGATGCAATAAAGGCATTTAACAATGCTTTAACCTACGCTAAAGCACATAATCATCTGGATAAATTATATTCTATATATGTTTCCCTTGCTTTTACATATAAAGAGCATCTTGAGTACCAGAAAGGGTTAGAATCAGTTAATAATGCTTTAAATATACAAAAAACAGGCTACTACGCTAATTGTCTTAAGGGTATAATTTTATGGCTAAACGAAGAGTTGGAAAATGCATTGAATTATGTTAGTGAGTGTTTAAATCTTAAGCCTAGTCCAGAAATCGCTTATATTGAAGGTATGATCTTCTTCGAACGAAATAAATGGACTAATGCATTAAAATCTTTTGAGGATTGTATCTCGCTTGGTGGTTATAAATTCGCAGAAAAAATGCTCTCAGATGTAAAATCTAATTTAAACAAGCTGGATAGTTTCAATCCATATCCAGGAGATAACGATGTTAAATCTCATTATGGTGTAGAGCCATTAGGTCTCGATTACCATCCTTAAGCACATGTTAATAAAAATTATTACCATGATTATAAATTATTTATTGCACTTGACTTGACTAATTCTAGAAAATCATTTTTAATTAAAATTCTATTATCAAATATGGAGTAAAATTATGTTTAGTAATAATCGCAAAAGTGAGCAAAATCGACCCCAATATAAATATAAAGATCCTCATTACAAATCCATTACTAAAAAGCCCCAAAATAAGAAATCTAAGCTTAGCGCGCACGACAATAATAATACAGCACAAACATTACGCACAACATCACAGGGGCATGACAACATGTTGGGTCCACTTGTAAATGATACTTCAAATAAGAGCAATATATACAAGAACGATATAACTGGGTTTGGGTGGGTTGCTTTAAGTACTTTAAGTATTATGCAATTATTCCCTAATTCTGTTAGTGCTAGCCCTATTAATTTCAATGCTCTAGATATTAATGATCATAGCACAGGAAAGAATGATAGTATATCACACAGAATGGAGAGATCTTTAGTACCTGATTCTTCATACAACTACAATATAACTCCAAATAGTTTATCTCGTTCTGCATTAGTTTATTCCAAATCAAAAAATCCAATCTACAAACAAAAATACGACCTATCTTGCGTAGAAAAGTCAGACTGTGAAAAATCGTTAAAAATCATTAATCAGCATATTGCCTCGAGTCCCAATAATGCTAAATTCTTGCATCATCAAAGTATTGTTCTAGAAAGGCAAGGTAAACTTAAAAAAGCATTGGAAGCTATTGAAAAGGCAATTACATTTAATCCCGACAATGATCAACTATGGTTAAGAAAAACTATTATTCTGGATAAACAAGGTAGTACTGAAGAAGCGTTAAAGTCTATTAAGAAGGCTATTACATTAAATTCTAACAATGATATGTTGTTGTTTTACAAATCTATGATTTTATATAAGCAAGATGAGCATGCAGAAGCGTTAGCTACTATTGAAGAAGCTATAAAATTGAATTCTAACAATGAGCAGTTCTGGTTTCTCAAAATTAATATTCTATATAAACAAGGTGAGTATGGGAAGGCATTATCATTTGTTGAGGAATCTATTAAATTAAAGCCTGACAATGTTAAATTATTGTATTACAAAAGTATTATTCTCAATAAACAAGAAGGTAGTGGCACAGGAGCATTAGAAGCTATTGAAGAAGCTATTAAATTAGACCCTGAGAATGCTACATTCTTATACCATAAAAGCGTTATTTTGAAGAATCAAAATAAGTATGATGCTGCATTGTCAACTATTGAAGAAGCTATTAAATTATATCCAGAGCATAAAAATGCTGCATTCTTATACCATAAAAGTGTTATTCTGAATAATCAAGGTGAATATAATCATGCATTGTCAACTATTGAAGAAGCTATTAAATTAGATCCAGAGCATAAGAATGCTGCATTCTTATACCATAAAAGTGTTATTCTGAATAATCAAAATAAGTATGATGCTGCATTATCAACTATTGAAGAAGCTATTAAATTAGATACAGAGCATAAGAATGCTGCATTCTTATACCATAAAAGTGTTATTCTGAATAATCAAGGTGAATATAATCATGCATTGTCAACTATTGAAGAAGCTATTAAATTAGATACAGAGCATAAGAATGTTGCATTCTTATACCATAAAAGTGTTATTCTGAATAATCAAGATAAGTATGATGCTGCATTATCAACTATTGAAGAAGCTATTAAATTAGATACAGAGCATAAGAATGTTGCATTCTTATACCATAAAAGTGTTATTCTGAATAATCAAGGTGAATATAATCATGCATTATCAACTATTGAAGAAGCTATTAAATTAGATACAGAGCATAAGAATGTTGCATTCTTATACCATAAAAGTGTTATTCTGAATAATCAAGGTGAATATAATCATGCATTATCAACTATTGAAGAAGCTATTAAATTAGATCCTGAGAATGCTACATTCTTATACCATAAAAGTGTTATTCTGAATAATCAAGATAAGTATGATGCTGCATTGTCAACTATTGAAGAAGCTATTAAATTAGACCCTGAGAATGCTGCATTCTCATACCATAAAAGTGTTATTCTGAATAATCAAGGTGAATATAATCATGCATTGTCAACTATTGAAGAAGCTATTAAATTAGATCCTGAGAATGCTACATTCTTATACCATAAAAGTGTTATTCTGAATAATCAAGGTGAATATAATCATGCATTATCAACTATTGAAGAAGCTATTAAATTAGATCCTGAGAATGCTACATTCTTATACCATAAAAGTGTTATTCTGAATAATCAAGGTGAATATAATCATGCATTGTCAACTATTGAAGAAGCTATTAAAAGTGTTATTCTGAATAATCAAGGTGAATATAATCATGCATTATCAACTATTGAAGAAGCTATTAAATTAGATCCTGAGAATGCTACATTCTTATACCATAAAAGTGTTATTCTGAATAATCAAGGTGAATATAATCATGCATTGTCAACTATTGAAGAAGCTATTAAATTAGACCCTGAGAATGCTACATTTTTGTATGACAAAAGTCGTATCTTATATGATATGGGAGGTCTTGATAACTATGAATCTGCATTATTGTCCATTAATTCAGCTTTAAATATACAGGAAACATGTGAAGCTTCTACACTTAAAAGCCATATTTTACATGCTATTGGAGGAGCAAAGAACTATGAGGCTTCACTAGCAGTTCTTGAGAAATTTGGTAGTGATTCCGAATGTCTAGATATTCCTGATATATTTCAAGATGTAGAGGAAGTTATACCCATTGGAGACGATTTAACAGAATCAGAATTTTAAGGTGCCATCCCGGCTTTATCGGTTCTTAACCTTAATAGAATTAATCGTCTAAGGCAGTTGTTTAAAGAAAGAACATACTGAAAACGAAAAAAGATTGAACTCATTAATAGATTTACGACTTAATGGTGAATTGAGTACAGAAGAATTTCAAGCAAAAAAACAACAATTAAAAGATCGTCAATATGAAATTAATCGATTATTAAAAATTTATGATGAAGCAGATGACAAATTTACTGATACCGTCTCAACCTTTATAACTCTAGCTTCTGAAGCTTATGAAACTTTCAAAGGTTCTGAAATGCCTCAAAAACGCAAAATGATAAAATTCGTATTTCAGAACCTTGAACTGAATGGCAAAAAACTTGAGACCTCTCTGCGTTTCCCGTTCGATATTTTTGAAAAAACGACAACTCGTACGGAAGTGGCGGATAGGGTGGGATTCGAACCCACGGTACGGTTGCCCGTACGCTAGTTTTCAAGACTAGATCCTTAAACCACTCGGACACCTATCCAAGATAATACATATCAGACAAACTAAAGAAATTCAAGTATAAATGTTTATATAATACTATTATACCATATAAATTGTTGTAAGAAAACTTGAATATTTTTTAACTGACGTTTATACTACTCCCGTCATACATTTATACTGTTCTCATCATTTTATAAAAATAACTAACTATGATAAATTCACGCTTTTATAAGAAATCTGCCTCTTATAAATTATCAGAAATTATAAAGTTAATAGATGCTGAGATATCATGTTTCACTGACTTGTTAATCCATGATGTTAAATCTTTAGAAGAGGCTGATGTTGGTGATATAACTTTTTTAAGTAATAGCAAATATATTACCCAATTTCAAAGCACTAAAGCTTCATGCTGCATAGTTCCAGAGAATTTTTCACAAGAATCTAACAATGGAACAATATTATTAAAAGTAAAGAATCCGTATTTCTTTTATGCAAAATTAGTGGATTTGTTCTATAGTAAAGCAAAGACTTATCCTAACAAAATTATGCAATCTGCCTATATTTCGGATTCTGCCACTATAGGAAATAATTGTTATATAGGACATAATGTTGTTATTGAAGATCATGTTGTAATAGGTGATAATTGCGTTATAGAATCTGGGACGATTATAGATTATGGAGTGGTAATAGGTAATAGAGCATTAATATACTCAAATGTTTCAATAAGTTACAGCATAATAGGTGATGATGTGGTAATATTACCTGGAGCAAGAATTGGACAAGATGGTTTCGGTTTTGCAACAGATAAAGGGGTTCACAAGAAAATTTTCCATACAGGTATAGTTAAAATAGGTAATAATGTTGAAATAGGTAGTAATACTACTATTGATAGGGGATCAATAAATGATACAGTGATAGGAGATTTATGTAGAATAGATAACTTAGTGCAGATAGGACATAATGCTATAATAGGAAGGGGGTCGATTATTGTTGCACAGGTCGGTATATCAGGTAGTACTACAATAGGGGCATATTGTGCTCTTGGAGGGCAAGCAGGACTAGCCGGACATATAGTACTGGGTGATAAAGTACAAGTAGCAGCAAAAGCCGGTGTTATAAAAGATGTTGAATCAGGAGTAACAGTTGGTGGATACCCTGCCGTATCGATTAGAGATTGGCATAAACAATCAGTAATTATGAAACAGCTTATAAAAAACGGAATATAAATGAAGATTAATATTATAGAAATAATGGAAATGCTACCTCATCGCTATCCATTTTTATTAATAGATAGGGTGCTAGAATTTAAGCTTAATGAATCAATTGTTGGCATCAAAAATGTTACTGTTAATGAGCCACAATTTACTGGTCATTTTCCTACAAAACCAATAATGCCCGGCGTTTTAATTGTTGAGGCTATGGCTCAGCTTTCTGCTATTTTAGTAGCAAAATCAATGAATTACTCTATAAAAGATAAAGAGTTTTTCTTTATGTCTATTGAAGAGACAAAATTTCGTAAAATTGTTGAGCCAGGTGATACATTACATATTTATGCTAAAATAGAGCAAAATAGAGGTTCTGTTTGGAAATTCTCAAGTAATGCTAAAGTTGATGAGCAGATAGTTGCAGAAAGCAAATTTACGGCAATGGTTAAAAATAGGAATTAATGATGGGCTTACCAGCTATACACGCAACTGCCATAGTAGATCCAAGAGCTTCAATTGGTAAAAATGTCAGTATAGGTCCCTTTTGTACTATTGGATCAGAGGTGGTTTTGGCAGATAATGTTGAGCTAAAATCACATGTAGTTATAGAGGGGAAAACAAAAATTGGTGCTAATACAGTTATATATCCATTTGCTTCTATTGGTCAACCCCCTCAAATAGTTAAGTATGAGGGAGAAAAGTCAGAGGTTATCATAGGTAGTAATAATACTATTAGAGAATATGTAACTATTCAAGCTGGTAGTAAAGGTGGTGGGATGGTTACCACTGTAGGTAATAATGGTTTATTTATGGTTGGAGTACATATAGCACATGATTGCACCGTAGGAAATAATGTGATTTTTGCAAATTATGCTAGCTTAGGTGGTCATGTTAAAGTTGGTGATTATGCTATTATAGGAGGGCTGTCTGCTGTTCTTCAATTCGTACGTATAGGACAACATTCGATAATCGGTGGCATGTCGGCAGTGGAGAAAGATTTAATTCCATTTGGGCTAGCTATAAATGAAAGGGCATTTCTTAGAGGAATAAACTTAGTTGGAATGAAAAGACGTGGCTTTGATAATCAGGAAACGCTTGATACTATAAAAGCTATAGATGATATTTTTGTTAGCGAAGGTATTTTTACTGATAAAGTTGAGAAAGTTTCAAAGCAATATAAAGGTAACCATATTGTAGAACAAATTATCGCTTTTATAAAGCAGGATAGTACCAGAGTATTTTGTCAACCACGACAAGTCGATCATGATAAGGCAAATAGCTAAAATGTGGCAAATACACTCTTCTATTTTCAAAAATTGGATTCACAAAGTTTGGTGGTATTTGCGTACTCACATACAAAGAGTACGTTGTACTCGCTTCTTCTCCCTTGTTTATCGTTCCCACTCTTCAAATCCTTTGACTATAAAAAATGTGCATGACCCAAATATGCGTAAGGTAGATTTGTCCATAGCTTTACATTCTAATTTTTCTAATCCTTTTAGTATAGTGGGAATTATAGCAGGAAATGGTTTATTGCCAATCTCACTAGCTGAAAGTTTTATTACACAAGGAGGACAGTGTTATATCGCTGCTTTAGAAGGAGAAGCAGATCCGACATTATATAAGGATCTTACCCACCAATTTTTTAAAATTGGTATGGTCAAACCAATAATTGAGTATTTTCGTAAATATGATGTAAAAAATATAATTCTTGCTGGTGGTGTAAAACGTCCTAATTTAAAAGCAATTAAAGTAGATTTAATGGGTTCAAGGTTACTTGCTCGTATATTAAAACAAAAATTTTTAGGAGATGATAAACTTCTTAGTATAGTGACAGATTTCCTAGAAGAAAAAGGGTTTAACGTAGTTTCTAGTTATGAAATATTGAGTGCAAATAATAGCATTAAGACCAGGATTGCTCCATCATCAATAGATAATACAGATATCGAATTAGGCATGAAACTATTAGATAGTATAGGACAGCTTGATGTAGGGCAATCAGTCATTGTTGATAATGGATATATTATAGGTATTGAAGCAGCAGAAGGTACAGATAATTTAATAAAAAGATGTTCGTATTTACGCAAAAATTCTACAGGTGGGGTACTTGTTAAAATGATGAAGAAGGGACAAGATACTAGAATTGATATACCTACAATAGGACCAGAGACAATAAATAATTTAGCTAGTTATGGTTATAAAGGGGTAGCAATACAGAAAGAGAAAGTGATTGTTATTGAGCTAGAAAAAACTATTGAACTAGCTAATAAATGTGGGCTTTTTATTGTAGAAAAATAAAATATTTATTAAAATGATTTGTGTGGGAATTACTGGTAGTTATGCTTCAGGAAAAACTTTTGTCTTAAATTATTTAGCTGATTTAGGATTTATGACTTTTTCCGCTGACGAATATATTAAGGATATCTACAAAAAGGCGGCAATACAAAATATAATTCTTAACTTACTGCCTGAGCTAAAAATTTTTGATAAAAGAAAAATAGCAGAGCTAATCTATGCTAATGATTCATCAAGAAGAAAATTGCAAAATTTTATTCATCCATTTGTAGTGGAAGGTTTGTCTCTTTTTAAACGGCAAAATAATGATTCAGAAATTACATTTGCTGAGATTCCATTACTTTTTGAAGCTAAATTTGATAAATATTTTGATTTTTATGTTACAACATTCTGCTCGGAAGAATCTAGGTTAAAAAGGGCAATGTCTAGGGAAGGATTTAATTTAACAACTTATAATAAAATCGCACAGATTCAATTATCACAACAGATTAAAATAGCAAGAGCAGATTTTGTTATTAATACTGATGTTAATATAGTAGATTTAGATAAACAAATAACTCAACTAATACAAAAATTAAAATGCCGCAATTAAGAGAAGTAATTTTAGATACTGAAACAACTGGTTTAGATCCAAAAAGTGGACATAGGATTGTTGAGATTGGTGCTATTGAAATGGTTAATAAAGTTCTAACCGGTAAGCACTTTCACTTTTATATTAATCCACAACGAGATATGCCAACAGAAGCTTATCGAATACATGGTATATCAGGAGAGTTCTTAAAAGATAAACCACTCTTTGCAGAAATTGCCGAGGAGTTTTTAGCGTTTATTAGTAACAGCCAGCTTGTTATACATAATGCAACATTTGATATTAAGTTTATTAATTATGAGTTGTCTTTGCTCAAAAGACCTAATACAGATTTTTTAGAACTTGCTAGTACTATTGATACTCTTGCTTTGGCTCGCAAGATGTTCCCTGGAATGAAGGCTAATCTTGACTCATTATGTAAAAGATATAAAATTGACAATTCTTCGCGTAAGTTGCATGGAGCCCTTAAGGATGCGGCATTATTGGCAGAAGTTTATGTTGAGCTTACTGGAGGTAGGCAGATAAGTTTTAACATTAATAGCAAAAAGGTACAAAATACAGATGAGCTGTTGGTTAGAACTACTATGGCAAATAAAAATAATACTATAGTTGTCAAACCAACTAAGGAAGAATTACAAAAACATAAAGAATTTTTGTCAAAAATTCTTTCTCCTATGTGGTTATAGAATTATATAGTCAATTCAGGAGAATTGGGTATAGTCAATTGATGAGAAGTTGGTGACGTCGTCACTCGTCGCTCGCCTATTACTTATAGGCGTCACTCCATCGTTCCTGCTACCCAATTCCCCTGAATTGAATTGACTATAGCAGGAGCGATGGAGTACATAAGCGTTAGTTTAAGAAAACAATAATTGATAAACCGTCATTGCGAGGAAACCTTAGGTCAACGAAGCAATCTATTTCTATTCACTTTTTCTTGGATTGCCGCGTCGCCGCTTTTAGCGGCTTCTCGCAATGACGTTATCTGTAATTGTGAGACCACATAGTGGTCGCGGCAATCCACACTTAATGGATTGCTTCGTTGGCTTATGCCTTTTCGCAATGACGTTATCTGTCATTGCGAGACCATGTAATGGTTGAAGCAATCCATTGTTTATTAAATTAGGAGACTTACACCTCCTCGCTAATAGACAGCACGATGGGTGCTTATTCGGCACTAATTCAGGTTAATTGACTATAATTTAAATATATAGGTGCATAGGTGATGAGATATCAGCAGGAACGAAACCTAACTAAAGACCAAAAAGAAGCCATAGGATTATTCTCAGTTGGTACATTCCTAGAATATTTTGACTTAATGTTATACGTCCATATGGGGGAGTTTTTTAATGAGTTATTTTTTAAACCGACTGATTCTCATACAGCCTCTTTAATGAAGGCTGTGATCTTTTGTTCTACATTTATTTTTCGACCTATTGGTGCCTTAATATTTGGTTGGATAGGTGATAATATAGGGCGTAAATCAACAGTGATCATCACAACTTCTTTGATGGCTATATCATGTTTTGTGATGGCTAATCTGCCTACTTATGCTCAGATAGGAAGTATGGCAGCTTGGATAGCGACAATTTGCCGTATTGTTCAAGGTGTCTCTGCCATAGGAGAGGTGACAGGGGCACAACTTTACTTAACTGAAACGATTAACCCTCCAGTCCAATATGCAAGTATAGGATTAATATGGGCTTTTTGTAGTCTAGGGGCATTAAGTGCTTTAGGGGTTGCCTCACTTGTTAGTTCTTATGATTTTAACTGGCGTTTGGCATTTTGGGCTGGCACAGTAATTGCATTGGTTGGTTTTGTTGCAAGAACCAAACTTAGAGAAGCACCAGAATTTGTTGATGCCCAATACCGAATAAAAAGAGTTTTTGAAAGAATTAATATAGATACAGCTATCTTAAAAGCCAATCCCATTTGGCAAGCAAAAGTTAATAAAAAAACACTACTAGCTTTCTTTTTATTACAATGTGTTGCACCGGTGTGTTTTTATTTTATTTATATACATTGTGCCAATATTTTAAAAACTAGCTTTGATTATACAATGCTTGATGTTATTCATCATAATTTTATTATCTGTATAATAGAGCTGTTAGTCATATTAGTATTATCTTATTTAAGCTTAAAAATGTATCCATTATTAATCCTAAGAATTATACTGATTATATCTGCTATTTTTATCGTATTTTGTCCGTATTTATTGAATCATGTTAATTCTCCTTACCAATTATTTCTAATTCAATCCGTTCTATCTTTATTGCATGAATGTTTAGGACCTGCTTTGCCCATTTGTTATAAAAGCTTTCCTATATTTAAACGTTTTATCTGTGCTAGCATGACATTTGCTTTATCTCGGGCTTTTATGTATGTCATTACCTCTTTTGGTTTGGTATATCTTGTTGAATATTTTGGTAATTGGGGATTATTGTTTATTATGATTCCTGCAATTATCGGTTTTGCTTATGGGCTATTGCATTTTGAAAAATTGGCAAAAGATTCTGGGAATTATAGTGAATTAACTTGAATTGGCAACGTTATAAATCCGATTAGTATTGAGCATCAGCGTCATTGCGAGGAGCTACTTTGGTGGCGACGAAGCAATCCATTTAATAGTTTTTTTGGATTGCTTCGTCGACCTTACGGGTTCCTCGCAATGACGTTTTTACCCTTTCATTCTCGCGTAGGCGGGAATCTAGACCCCTGCTTACGCAGGGGTGACACAAAAATGACTTGCTACGTCGCCGATTTTAGCGGCTCCTCGCTAATAGACAGCACGGTGAGTGCTTATTCGGAACTAATTCAGGTTAATTGACTATAGCTATAAATTTTATAATAAATTGATAATATAACGATGTTCAAACTTTTTTACGTATTTTTTAAATTATTTTTAATATTAGGGCTAATAGCTATTAGTGCTTGTATATATTTGTTGTATAATTACTCTAAGGATTTACCGGACTACTCACAACTTGCCGATTATCATCCACCATCGGTAACAAGAGTGTATGCCCAAAATGGAAAATTAATGGAGGAATATGCTTTAGAACGTAGAGTTTTTGTACCTATTAGTAGTGTGCCACGCTCTCTTATAGAGGCTTTTATTTCAGCTGAAGATAAGAATTTTTTTGAACATTCAGGAGTTGATATTATAAGCATAATTAGAGCAGCAATACTAAATATTTCTAATATTGTACACCACCGTAGAGTGGAAGGAGGGTCAACTATTACCCAGCAAGTAGTCAAGAATTTTTTATTAACCTCCGAGGTATCGATAGAACGTAAGATTAAAGAGGCGATTTTATCCTATATGGTCTCAAAAACCTTTACTAAAGATCAAATTTTGGAGCTATATCTTAATCAAACATTTTTTGGTAGGGGAGCCTACGGAGTTGCCATGGCTGCTCAAAATTATTTTAATAAATCTATTGACGATTTAACTCTTGCTGAATCAGCTTTTATTGCTGGGTTACCAAAAGCTCCATCAAATTTTAACCCGGAAAAAAATTATGCCAGGGTAAAAGAGCGTAGAGATTATGTCATTATGAGAATGTTGGAAGATGGTTATATAACGCAAGAAATAGCAAAAGAGGCAATAGATACGGCAATTATTTTACAAAAGCGGGATCGTAGCGAAACCGTTACCGCCGGTTATTATGCTGAGCAAGTGCGGGAAGAAGTTATTCGTAGAATTGGCAGTAAAGAATATTTTTATACCGGAGGCTTAACAGTCATTACCTCACTTGATGCTAATATGCAGCAAGCTGCAGAGAATTCTCTTAGAAAAGGTATAAGAGAATATGACAGAAAACATGGTTTTAGAGGAGTTATCACTAATATAGATATAAATAACTGGCAAGATAATTTAAATAAACTAACAAAGCCACCAGCCATTCTAGAATATCAATTGGCGGTAGTATTAAATGTTTCAGATAATCAAGCGGAAATTGGTCTTTGCTACTTGAGTAAGTCCAAAATAGCTTTATCAGAAATGAAATGGGCGAAAAATAACCTTAAATCTGCAAAAACTCTTTTGCAGAAAGGGGATGTTATAGTAGTTGAAAAAGTAAATGCTAATTACTCTTTAAGGCAAATTCCTACTGTTAATGGGGCTATTATGGTGATGAACCCTACAACAGGGCAGGTGCTTGCAAGTGTTGGTGGGTATGATTTTGCGGTTAGTAAATTTGATCGTGTTACCCAGGCTTTACGACAACCAGGGTCACTCAGTAAAACTTTCGTTTATCTGGCTGCTTTAGAAAATGCCATCCAGCCAAATAGAATTTTTGAAGATGGTCCAGTAGAGGTTCCACAAGGTCCTGGTATGCCAGTTTGGCGACCAAAAAATTATAAAGGGGATTTTTTGGGTTTAATTACTATGCGTACAGGTCTTGAGAAATCGCGAAACCTTATTACTGTCAGGGTAGCACAATCTATAGGACTAAACAAAGTTGCTGAAATAATCAAGCGATTCGGCATTAATAATGAGCCAAAGAGATTTTATTCTATGGTGCTTGGTTCGCTCGAAACCACGTTAAAAAAAATGATAACTGCTTATGCAATAATTGCCAATTCAGGGAAAAAAGTCACCCCACATTTTGTCGAACTCATTAAAGATCGTAACGGTAAAATAATTTATCGTAGAGACAATAGAGAATGTGAAAATTGTAGTGTATCTGATTCCCAGCTTACTGATAACGTATCACCGCCTATCTTGTCTCAACCAGATTGTCGAATGATTACCGATGAGGCAAGTGATTATCAGATTGTCTCATTTCTTACTGGAGCAGTTGAAAGAGGCACCGCAATAGCTGCAAAAAAACTTGGTAAGATTATAGCTGGTAAAAGCGGTACCACCAATGAGAGTATGGATACTTGGTTTATTGGTTTTACTCCCAAAATAATTGTTGGAACATATATTGGCTATGATACACCAAAAACACTTGGAAAAACTGCCACAGGGTCAAGTGTTGCCTTACCGATATTTATCGACTTTATGGAAAAGGCATATTCTGATATTCCTTCACTAGCGTTTAAAATACCAGAATCGATTAAATTATTACCAGTAAATCCACAAACCGGTAAAATTACCTCTTCTGGTAGTATTATGGAAGCATTCAAAACTCATGATATACAGATATTAGATTATCAACAAGAGACCCAAGATAATGATGATTTCCATAATATCTCACCTGAAAAAGATAATTCTCAGGAGGTATATTAGGCTCTGTGAACAAGATTTAAATTACTAGATTTCGACTCTTTTTAGCTGCAAATTATAAGATTTTTTTGAAATAGAACTAACTATTCCGGTAAAAATCTTATTAATTTTCGCTTAAAAATACTCAAAATCTAAACAATTAAAATTTTGTTCACAGAGCCTAGTACTACAGTTGTAGATTGAATGTGAGTGTTCACGGAAAAAAGGTTAAAGTATAAGATGTCATTGCGAGGAGGTTGCCAGACCGACGAAGCAATCCAGGAAAGTGATTAGAAATGGATTGCTTCGTTGACCTTACGGTCTCCTCGCAATGACGCTTGGTGATCAGGTTTTTTTATTCATCACAAAAAAATAGCAAAAAAATCGTGAATGCTCACATCTAAACTACAACTGTAGTACTATAGTAAATCAAATTGAATTAGGTGACAAAGAATGCAGAAATAGCTTTAGATAATGTACCAATTTCCGCTATTTTGTTTCGAATCCATCGCTTCATATTAGCCCAAAATTTTTCTATTGGATTTAAGTCTGGAGAATATGGGGGTAAAAAAATAACGTATACTTGCAGCAAAACTGCATAACTTTATCTAATTTTTTTGTTAGTATGAATTTTTTATACATTTGGGTTTCATACTATGCAAATACCATCGATTACTATTGAGCAAGTAGCTCAGCAATTTAAAGCTTGGCGTCAAACTAAAACTAATAAGTTTGATCCTATACCAAACCATCTAAAGGAATTAGTTCACCAATTACTCCATCATTATTCTTACCAAGAGATAGCTAAACATCTTAATATTAATAAAGCAACAATTAGTTCAACTAAAAAAGCCCATGAACCTACCATCAAAACTTCTTCTGTCTCAACTTCAAATCAATCCCTACAACAAAATATTAATTTTCTCCCATTTCAACTAGTAAATTCTATAGATACCGATCCTGTAGCTGCTCCCAAGCAAAATCACTATACTTGTCACATTATTAAACCAAATGGTACCAAGCTTATTATCCAAACACTAGAGCCAAAAACTATAATTCAGACATTTTTATGCTGCAACTAACCCCGGCGTCAGTTATTTTTGTTGCCACTATTGCCATCGATTTTCGCAAGGGTATCGATGGCTTAATCGCTGTTTGTAGACAAAAACTTTCTTCTGACCCTCTTAATGGTTCCTTGTTTTTATTCTATAATAAAAACAGAACTGCCATTAAAATTTTGTCCTTTGACGGTCAAGGCTTTTGGCTATGCTCTAAACGCCTATCCAAAGGTAAATTTACGGCAAAACTTTTCCCATCTGATAATTCATCTTACCAAATTTGTTATAGAACCTTACACATTCTTATTCATAATGGCGATCCTAGTTCTGCCAAATTCTCTAATGATTGGCTTCCTGTCGTTTAAGCTGCTGTCTCGATTAATTCCGTATTATTCATATATCTTGCATAGGCAAAAGGCGTATAATCCTCAGGATGCTTCTTTGCTTTGCTACTATGCTCTTGTAGCCAATTTAAATATTTAAAGGCATTGATCTCGTTCTCACTACAAGTCTTTACTATACTATACAGACCACTATGTATCTCAGCACTATTGATTGTTTTAAAGAATAATGAATTCTTCCTTTGTAAAATAATGGTACGCAGTGATCTCTCAGCCCAATTATTATCAAGATTGCTAACTGGGATTTTTAAAAATTGGGTCAAACCTTCTTTATTATTTATCCAATATTTCATAGCTTGTCCAAGCCTACTATTAGGCTCAACTTTCTTGTCGTTAAATAATTCGTCTATTTTGTTATATATGTTTTCTATATATTTACTGCTATGTTCCTGATGATACCCAAGTTTCTCTTCAGGACTCATCTCTTTACATTGATGTTCATTGTGGTAAATCCCACGTGTTTGTTTGAGAAAATATCCGCATTCTTCAGGGTAATATAGTTCATTTTCTGTAAATTTTCTCTGACCATGTGACAAACAATTGATCATCACTATTATTGCCAGTAATTCTTTATCTGCTTCTGATAATACCGGGTTATTATTGTTACTTGCGTCAGTCATTAATTGGATAGAATCTGTTCTATTCTTACGATTCTTTAGTACGTTACCTATATTTTCTCCACCATGCCTATTACCGGTAAAATATAAAACTATTACCTCATTATTTGCAGTCTTAGCACATATTGTAGTAGTATAACAGCTGCGTCCTTTCTTATTTTGAGTACGTAATTTTTTATTGGCTATAGTAATTTCTAAAATCCTAGCTCTAGTATCATCAAGGTTCAGTGAACTACATTCGGCAGCCATTTCCAATAATACCCCGTAAATTTCAGCTCCACCACCTTCTTGCCAAACATCTAAATATTGTTGCCAGAGCGAGCTGTATGCTATAGGAACCCCGCTTAAACTCTGTAGCCTAGATAAACGGTAGAAAGGAGTACCATAGGTCTTTTGTAACACTATTGCACTTCTGCTACTATTTGTCCATTTGTTGATATTTTTATTGTTCATAACTGTATAATCGCAAGCATTACAGCGTAACGTTTTCTTTACATATCTGTTGACTGTAATTGGAGCATTACCTGTAAATTGTAGCAATTTTCTAGCTTCACTATTATATAGTTTGCCATTATAGCAGTGAGGACAGCTATCACCACTACAAAAATTCTCAGGAGTTAAATAGCTGGTATTCGCATCCTTATAATCATCAAACCCATATTTACCTTGCCAATTACTACGATCTATCTTTTTGGGCTTATCGCACTCTCCTTCATTACCACCATTCCCGTTATCAGATTCACCTGGCGGTTCTTTTAATGAATCTGAACTATCTTTTTTTTGTGATCTGCCTTAAAACCAATCAGCATTTCCTTAAGCTTATTTATACTGATATTTGATGATGCTAGCTTGTCTATTAGCTCGTTACAAAATTTCACAAGCTCTACTATCGTTTGCTGTTCATCTCCCGTTAATGAACTTTCCTTGACATGCTGTATTAGTTCTTCTCGTTCTTCAGCACTTAAGGTCGCTACTTTTGGTTTTTTCATTTGATTAATTATCATTATTATTAATATTTCAAATATTATAATATGACTGCTACTTTTTCAACTAGTTTTTTTATTAATCTGTTTTTTATTAATCGGTGATATTTGCATAGTAGAAATCCAAATTTATACAATAAATTCATACTAGCAAAGAAATTAGATAGTGTTACGCAGTTTTGCTGCAAGTATACAAAATAACTTCACAACCAACTGATTCTATTAGCTCTTTTGTCTTTTGAGATTTATGAAAACTAACGTTATCCATCACTACAACCTGTCCTGCTGTTAACTCTTTAATCAAAAATTTTTCAACCCAATTATTAAATAGTTCTGTATTACAAGTTTTATTAAAAACAAAAGGGGCTATTGGTTTGTTATTTACTAAACCAGCTATTATATTAGTCCTTTGATAATGCTTCCCACTCTTCTTGCCAATCAATAATTCTCCTATCTTACCCCAACCTCTATCTTGGCAAATTGTCATATCTATCCCACTTTCATCAAGATATACTATTTTATCTTTATCATATTTACTGATCTTTTCTAAATAATCAGATCGTTTCTCTGCACTTGCTTCCAAATAGCTAAAGGTTTTTTTTTATAACTAAATCCTAACTTTTTTAATATATTAGCTACTTGAGAACCTGTAATTCCAAAATTCTTACCAATTTCTTGTAGCTTACTATTAGGGTTATTTGTTACGAAATATTCCAATGCTTTTTTATCAATCTTACTTTTAAATCCTAGTCTAGCTCTTGCCAGCACTGTTCCTTCTTTTCTTCTCCTTACGTTCCAACGGCTAATTGTATTTTTATGTATAGCAAATATTCTAGCAGCAGATTCTTGACTATTACCTTTTTCTATATAATTTATTACTTTTTCTCTTAAATCTTGACTATATGGACTTGTTGACATTTTTTCCTTTATTTATACCACATCTTATCACCTAATTCAATTTGATTTACTATAGGGTCTGTGGACAAGATTTGTCTAGACAACGGATAATACTATGATACTATTTCAATTATTGCCTGACAGTAACATTTGAGTACTCATTTATTAAATGGAGGTATTCACTAACTGAATGTAATGAATTGGAAGTAATATCAATATGTCAATATTAGATAAAACTTTTACAGGAATAAACAAGGTAATTAAATGTCTTATATTGAGTTGTTTTTATGTTAATATACTCTATGTTTCTGTAGTATTAGCTAAACCTCCACATGAATATTTATCAAATGCTTTGAAAAGCGTGCTTAAAAATTTTGAGGAAAACCCTAGAATGCTCATTCCTGGTGGTTCTATGCTATTAATAAATTACGATAAAAGCAAGTCGATTAGTCAAGATACCGAACCTATAGAGCAAATACCACAGCCATTTGTTAATACGCCACCTGCATCAGCAACCGTAAATGTATCTCCAAATAATTTATTAAGAGACTCCTGTGATAATTGCGGAACAGACTTAAGTGATCAAAACACAGATTCTCTTGTTGAAAGGTATACTTGCAGCAAAACTGCATAACTTTATCTAATTTTTTTGTTAGTATGAATTTTTTATACATTTGGGTTTCATACTATGCAAATACCATCGATTACTATTGAGCAAGTAGCTCAGCAATTTAAAGCTTGGCGTCAAACTAAAACTAATAAGTTTGATCCTATACCAAACCATCTAAAGGAATTAGTTCACCAATTACTCCATCATTATTCTTACCAAGAGATAGCTAAACATCTTAATATTAATAAAGCAACAATTAGTTCAACTAAAAAAGCCCATGAACCTACCATCAAAACTTCTTCTGTCTCAACTTCAAATCAATCCCTACAACAAAATATTAATTTTCTCCCATTTCAACTAGTAAATTCTATAGATACCGATCCTGTAGCTGCTCCCAAGCAAAATCACTATACTTGTCACATTATTAAACCAAATGGTACCAAGCTTATTATCCAAACACTAGAGCCAAAAACTATAATTCAGACATTTTTATGCTGCAACTAACCCCGGCGTCAGTTATTTTTGTTGCCACTATTGCCATCGATTTTCGCAAGGGTATCGATGGCTTAATCGCTGTTTGTAGACAAAAACTTTCTTCTGACCCTCTTAATGGTTCCTTGTTTTTATTCTATAATAAAAACAGAACTGCCATTAAAATTTTGTCCTTTGACGGTCAAGGCTTTTGGCTATGCTCTAAACGCCTATCCAAAGGTAAATTTACGGCAAAACTTTTCCCATCTGATAATTCATCTTACCAAATTTGTTATAGAACCTTACACATTCTTATTCATAATGGCGATCCTAGTTCTGCCAAATTCTCTAATGATTGGCTTCCTGTCGTTTAAGCTGCTGTCTCGATTAATTCCGTATTATTCATATATCTTGCATAGGCAAAAGGCGTATAATCCTCAGGATGCTTCTTTGCTTTGCTACTATGCTCTTGTAGCCAATTTAAATATTTAAAGGCATTGATCTCGTTCTCACTACAAGTCTTTACTATACTATACAGACCACTATGTATCTCAGCACTATTGATTGTTTTAAAGAATAATGAATTCTTCCTTTGTAAAATAATGGTACGCAGTGATCTCTCAGCCCAATTATTATCAAGATTGCTAACTGGGATTTTTAAAAATTGGGTCAAACCTTCTTTATTATTTATCCAATATTTCATAGCTTGTCCAAGCCTACTATTAGGCTCAACTTTCTTGTCGTTAAATAATTCGTCTATTTTGTTATATATGTTTTCTATATATTTACTGCTATGTTCCTGATGATACCCAAGTTTCTCTTCAGGACTCATCTCTTTACATTGATGTTCATTGTGGTAAATCCCACGTGTTTGTTTGAGAAAATATCCGCATTCTTCAGGGTAATATAGTTCATTTTCTGTAAATTTTCTCTGACCATGTGACAAACAATTGATCATCACTATTATTGCCAGTAATTCTTTATCTGCTTCTGATAATACCGGGTTATTATTGTTACTTGCGTCAGTCATTAATTGGATAGAATCTGTTCTATTCTTACGATTCTTTAGTACGTTACCTATATTTTCTCCACCATGCCTATTACCGGTAAAATATAAAACTATTACCTCATTATTTGCAGTCTTAGCACATATTGTAGTAGTATAACAGCTGCGTCCTTTCTTATTTTGAGTACGTAATTTTTTATTGGCTATAGTAATTTCTAAAATCCTAGCTCTAGTATCATCAAGGTTCAGTGAACTACATTCGGCAGCCATTTCCAATAATACCCCGTAAATTTCAGCTCCACCACCTTCTTGCCAAACATCTAAATATTGTTGCCAGAGCGAGCTGTATGCTATAGGAACCCCGCTTAAACTCTGTAGCCTAGATAAACGGTAGAAAGGAGTACCATAGGTCTTTTGTAACACTATTGCACTTCTGCTACTATTTGTCCATTTGTTGATATTTTTATTGTTCATAACTGTATAATCGCAAGCATTACAGCGTAACGTTTTCTTTACATATCTGTTGACTGTAATTGGAGCATTACCTGTAAATTGTAGCAATTTTCTAGCTTCACTATTATATAGTTTGCCATTATAGCAGTGAGGACAGCTATCACCACTACAAAAATTCTCAGGAGTTAAATAGCTGGTATTCGCATCCTTATAATCATCAAACCCATATTTACCTTGCCAATTACTACGATCTATCTTTTTGGGCTTATCGCACTCTCCTTCATTACCACCATTCCCGTTATCAGATTCACCTGGCGGTTCTTTTAATGAATCTGAACTATCTTTTTTTTGTGATCTGCCTTAAAACCAATCAGCATTTCCTTAAGCTTATTTATACTGATATTTGATGATGCTAGCTTGTCTATTAGCTCGTTACAAAATTTCACAAGCTCTACTATCGTTTGCTGTTCATCTCCCGTTAATGAACTTTCCTTGACATGCTGTATTAGTTCTTCTCGTTCTTCAGCACTTAAGGTCGCTACTTTTGGTTTTTTCATTTGATTAATTATCATTATTATTAATATTTCAAATATTATAATATGACTGCTACTTTTTCAACTAGTTTTTTTATTAATCTGTTTTTTATTAATCGGTGATATTTGCATAGTAGAAATCCAAATTTATACAATAAATTCATACTAGCAAAGAAATTAGATAGTGTTACGCAGTTTTGCTGCAAGTATACGTTGAAAGGAATGATGTCCCACATATTTATAAGGAAGTAAACTTAACTACTCATGACAATTATAAGGTAATAGACTTAGATTATGACACAGATTCTCTTGTTGAGATTAATGATAATTCTGATAATAGTTCGTTAATAGGCTCTAGTGGTCATGACACAAGTTCTCTTGTTGAAATTAATGATAATTCTGATAATAGTTCGTTAATGGGCTTTAGTGATAATGACACAGATTCTCTTTCGGAAGTAGCTGTTCGAGAAGAACCAATCATTCCAAAAAGAGCAGTTATTCTAGCAGCAGGAATACCAAGAGGAGATGGTGGTGGAGTACCATCAGGAGGAGATGGTGGAGCAGTCGTTCCAGAAGAAAAAGATACTTCAGAAGAAAAAACTGTGCCAGCAATAGAAGCTGCATCTCCAACAGCAGATGCGATATTAGTTCCAATTGTAACAACTAACCCCGAGAACATAGCAATAGCATTATTACAAAAACAAAAAGAAACAATAAGAGTTGTTACTTTAGCGGTAAATGAAATAGTTATATTATCTTATGAATTTGCAAATTCAACTATTGATTTAAGATTAACCAATTTAAGGTATTTAAACAATCTTACTGTCCTTAGCTCTGGCGATGACGTTAATATTGTTCCTAAAAATTTGTGGATTAGTGGCACGATTGGTAAAGCTAAGTATAATGGTAAAAGCATGTTAAATGGGTATACGGGCAAAATTAGTGCGGTAACTATTGGCGAGGATATAGAGTTGCCAAGTGGTAGCATTATTGGGGGAGCTTATAACTATGTTCTCTCCAATTTTAAATATAAGAATCGTATTAACAAAATTGTTGTACATACCCATGTAATGTCGATATATGGTCAAACTAATTTGTCGAAAAAAGTAATATTACAGGGTTTTCTTTCTCTTGCTTTGGGTAATGTTTCTACAAAATTATCAGCGTATAATCAGCTAGTTAAAGCTAAATTTGCTGATACTGCCTATAGTAGCAAAGCAATAATTGCTTATAATTCAAGGATTAGCAGAGTATCAATTGTCCCATATATTGGGTTTAAATATGGAAGATATAATATTGCTAGATATAATGCAAGTTTTGAAACACAAAGCCTATTAGTTGCAGCTAGTAATGGCAGAAGAACTTCTGGGCTTATAGGGTTTGGAGTAATTATGCCAATGAATGTTAATAATACTAGCCAGATGGTTCCTGGGTTATATATGGAAGTCGAAAAGTTTTTGCATAACAAACAAAAAAATCTGCATATGCAGATAGAGTCAGATCGATCTAACAATAGGGAGGAAGTATTATTACTTGAAGAGGCGGCTAAATACCAGTATAAAATTGGCGGAACTATTACTATAAAATGTCAACTAGCAGAAATTATGGCAGCATATGAATATTTAGTTTTTAATAATAAATATTCCCACCATCAAGGTTCGCTAAAATTAAAATTATTGTTCTAATACTACAATTGTAGATTGAACGTGAGTGTTCACGGAAAAAAGGTTAAAGTACAAGATGTCATTGCGAGGAGGTCGCCAGACCGACGAAGCAATCCATTTTGTGATTACTTTCTGGATTACTTCGTTGGCTCATGCCTCCTCGCAATGACGGCTTGAGGACGTAAAATCCCAACTGTTGTGGATGCCACCCCGGCTTAACTCAGTGTCACCCCTGCGTAAGCAGGGGTCTAGATTCCCGCCATTGCTAAGAATGACAATGAAGCATAGAGACACTACCCAATTTTAAAGCTTTCTAGAAATTCACTTTAATCTTCAAACTACCTTGATGACCAATATATTTGCTAGCAATGTGGGCATTATAGGTAACACCATATTCCATCATATTGTGTTTGGCAGTTAAGCCAGTACCAACATTAAAGAAGACCCTATCAGGTTTAACTAATTTTGTTGGTAATGCTTTATCTATTCCACCTAACCTTGCATCAATTACTGGTGATTTTCCTTTGAAGTCATAATTAACATAACCATGCACTTCTGGTATTAATAGTAATTGGTCAAGTTGGATGTTTGCCTCAGTTCTCAGCCCAAAAATACCTTCAAATTTATTGTACGATCTCTTTTTAACAACTAAGTTTTGACAGGTTGTACCAGTTTCCGTATGACCATCATCCATAAATTGCGAATATCTAAACCCAATAGCTGGGGTAATAGTCAATTGTTCAGAAGCTTGATAATTATATCCAGTAACTAGCTGCCCACCATAAGAAGTAGATTTATATTTAGCAACAGCTTTTTCTATAGCAGTAACACTTGCCGATTCAGCTGAGATTAGGCGTCCTTCTAAGTTTTTAACATTAGTTATGCCATATGATGCTATGCTTTCAGCAAACCAATTATCTGCAAATTTATATACACCATATAAAGAGAAGATATTAGTTTGCCCGTTAGTTCTATCACCACTTTTCTGATTTTTATGAGACATTTTGGTATTAATTAGGCTATAGGCTGCCCCAACTAGCAAGTTATCATTTACTAAACCATCAAAGCCGACGATTAAGCCCGCCGATTTCATGTTATAACCACTAACTCCTTGCTGCATTTTTTGGTTAGCGGTAGAATAAAACGGACTACCCCATACTCCATACATTACCTTATCATCATCACCAGCTCCTACAGTTGCTGTTCTTCCAGCAACTTGAGTAGCAGCAACAGCAACTTGACTCATCAATGTCATTACTGCAGCCGTTGAATTCATAGGGCTTTGTCCGATTAAATTTTCGTTACCAGGTAATAATCTGTTAGTCGCTAAATCTTGATTTTTGCTATCCATAGAACCATATTGGCTCAGAAACTTAGCCGCATCACTATCTCCATTAAACTCAACCTGAAGCAACTGTTTAATAAACGCTATTTCTTGTGCTGAATTATTTGGTGAGTCAATAACAAATTTCTTTGCTTCTTTCTTTACTTCCTCTATTTTTCCCTTTGTTTCCTTCTTTTCCTTCCCTTCATCATCTTTCTTTCCTTCATCATCATCTTTCTTTCCTTCTTTTTCCTTTAATTTTTCCTTTAATTCTTCCTTAGTAATGTTCTTGGCATGTAAAGTTAGAGTAGTAGGATCAAGACTCCATTCAACAAAGCTGTTTTGTTCCTTTACTGAAACAAGTTTAACTTTGTCTTTATCAATTACAGTATTGTCATCTTTATTAGCTAACGAAATCAGAGTATATTGAGTGTCTTTAGAAATTTTGCTACTATCAGATCGGGCTGTTATGTTTACATCCAATCTGTCTAGTTGTGATATATCTAATTTACCCTGAATTTCTATATTACCACCTGCCTTTTTTAAGCTGTCATAGAAAGTGTCCAGCTGTAGCGTTCCTGTTAGTATAGCATTACCAACATATTTTAATTTATTAGTCCCAAGATCTATAGTTAAATCTTTAGCGGTTAAATCACCAGCAATAGTTTGATTTCCAGGCAAGCTAATTATCTTAGCTTGACTTGCTTCAATGCTAGCAAACTTAATGTCTTTTTCTAATAATACATACTTATTAGCAAAACTTACAGAGGATGTTGAATCTACTTTTCCTTTAAACCAGACATTATCTGCTAATGTCACCTGTCCATCCTTAATTGGAGCTTTAACCAAGGCGGCATTCTCAAATTTTATCTCGGACGATGGTTTAGCATCTATATTGTCCGAATCAATTAGCGTATAATAGCTAAACTCTTTTGATAGTCTTGGTAATTCAACTCCCTTTATATTTATTGTTGGCACAGCTATAGTTCTTTTTTCAACACCAGCAAAAGTTGCAGTTTTATCAGCACTAATTGTTATTTTCTTGGAGTAAATATCAGCTCTTACCGTTGAATTATTATCAAAAATTACATCAGCCAATCTAAATTTATCTGCCCCTAGATTGCCATAAGCAACGCTATTCTCTGCCTTGAATATTACTTTACCACTATTATTCTTTTCGGTCAATATATCGGAATAGAAATTTTTACTATTGATAGTGATTGTGTGATCACCTAGTAATTTAATATCTACGTTAGCAGCAATATCATTTGTTCCAGTGCTACAATCTGCACCTAATGCCAGACTATAGAAATTATTGCCTGTTGTTGTAATACCATTAATAGTACTTGCTGTTTTTAAGGTTAAAGTTGCACTCTTAGCACTAGAGAAGATAATATTTTGAGCAGAAACTTTTTTGACAGCTTCTACATCTGCTCCGGCTATTTCCAGAATAGTATCATTATCTATTGGGCTATCAATAACAATCTTGTCTTTATTACTAAATTTAACCGTACCTTTTCCCTTAATCTCATGAGCCTTCAAATCTTTAGCAATATCAGCCATTGCCTTATTTGCTATCACGAGATCGTTATTAGAATTAATTGCCCCACCAAATGTCACAGTGCCAGCTTTAATTTGGATACTACCAACCGGGTTGGCATTTGTTCCGACGTCACTATCAATGCTGCCATTACCTGCGAATATTAAATTAACTGCGTTTCCAGCAGTCAAGTTAATGCCACCTTTTAAATTAAAGTCATTAGCAAAAGTTAAACTGCCGTGTACACCATTACCCTGGATTTCTTTAATGTTATAATTACCAGTAGCTAAGTTTACATCACCTGCCCCGGCTTTTAACGTTTTTAAGTTTAAGTTAGTAGCAGTTAGTTCCCCCTCTCCTAAAAACTCTAAAGTTGCATTACTACTATTTCTTATAGCACCAACAATTTTTCGAGTATTTGCCAGCTTAATTGTACCTGCTCTATTAGCAAAATCCACATTACCTCCAATATCCTGAGTGGTAGTTAATTGACCATCACCAGTAAAAGCTACATTAGTCAATACACCATCAACGGTACTATCACCAGCATTAACAGTCACAAGCCCTGTAATGTTACCAGTTACACGACCATCGGCTTTAAAAATCACTCCACCTGTAACATTACCCTTTAAGGTACCAGCCTTAGCAAATACAACATCACCATTAACACCGTTCGTTGTTATCTCAGCATTTCCAGTTGTATTTAATGTTATAGTCTTAGCATATATGGCGGGGACGACCTCAATATTCCCATTACCAGAAAAATTTACTCCTTTTAGCTTACGACCCACAATACCTAAAGTTTTAGCTGCTCCGTCAATCTTTAATATTTTGTTATTAGCACCAGAATTAAACTCAACTACACCCATATTATTACCACCTGGGTCTAGATTATTGAGCAAAGTTATAGTTCTATCTGCATTAGCATTACTATTCCGTAACGTTAACTGAGACTGTTCATGCAAGAAATGAATTTGATCAGCAGCATTAGGTAAAATATTAACAGGACCATGCTTTGTATCAATTATGTAATTTGCTGAACCATTCGCAGCGGATCCAATATTGACATTAGCAATCTGGGCTGAGGTGGCACTTTCATCAGTAAATTCTGCACCATTGATAATGTTTAATACAGGAATATGTTGTATATCAAGTGCATCAACATCGCCTGCAATAGTCACCTTACCACGAATTTCTAATTCTTGTAGCGAGTTAGCAGCATTTGCCCCAAGGGTTTTTCCACCTACAGATTTTAGAGTTAAAGTATTACCACCATCACCATGCATTAATACTACCCCACCAGGAGCAGTAAGAGCACCCGCAGGACCAACTCCTCCTGTTAAGTTATTAGCAAAGGTTATGGTTCTGTCAGCAACACCATCATTATATAACGTCAATACTGAATGTGCATGCAAGAAGTTGATTTGATCCACACCATTTGTAAGGAGAGCAACGTTAGCATCCGAGGCATCTATGGTTAGAACACCAACATTACCACCATTAGCAGCAGTACCAATATTTATGATATTAATTTCTCCAATATCTGCATTTATAGCCTTGAGGTTACCCCGAACATTTAAAGTACCATTAGCACCACCATCTATTGTTGAATTGAATATTTTAGGGTCAGCCACTGGACCATTAAATGTTAGCGTTCCTCCCGCATTAAAATCAACTTTACCTACAGCTCCAACCTCGCCAAAATTACCAGTAATTTCTACTTCATTAGCGGTAACAAAGTTAAGTTCTTTAGTAAAAACATTTCTCTCTAATTTAATAACTTTACCACCAGCACCATTAGCTACACCTATATCAATCCCGGCTAAAGCAACACCAGCAATACCAATATTTCCAGTTACTTTACCACCTCCTTCAAAGATTAATGTTCCTTTACCATCAGCAGCTGTAGTGATAGCTCCAGTAATGTTTTTACCATCTTCCAACTTAATTACAGAACCATCAATAAGTTTAGTTTCCTTAGCAAAAACATGATCCTTTAACGTAACTGTTCCTCTTATATTTACTTCTTTTAAAGCCTTAATATCAGCACCTATTGCTCCGTTAGCAGTACCATTTCCTAAAAAGGTTAATGTTCCTGCACCATCAACATCCGTAGTGATAATACCGTCGATTGTTTTGTCATTTTCCAAATTCAACTTGCCATCAGCCATAAACACCACATTACCTTCAATCCCACCATGAGCAGTAACATTAGCGGTGTTATTAAAGGAGAAAGTAGTGGCTTTGGCTGCATTACCAACGTGCCGTAAGTGTACTTCACCAGGTCCATTGAATTGCACTGTCTTTAAAGCATTATTCTCACCAATCCTCCCTGTCACTTCACCAGCTCCTAGAAATAATAATACACCATTAGCAGCACCAGTATTATCAACATTACCACCGATTGTTTGACCACCTGTCAGAATAATTGTACCTGCCTTACCAGCAAAATCTACATCACCACCAATCCTACCACCAACAGTTAATTGACCAGCATTAGCAAAAGTCACATTACCTGTAACCGCACCAACACTAGCATTGCCAGCACCAACAGTTACACTACCACCTACGTTACCAGCCATACCAGCACCAGCACCAAAAATCACATTACCATTTACGTTACCAACCATACCAGCACCAGCACCAAAAGTCGCATCACCATTTACGTTACCATTTAACGTACCACCACCATCACCAAAAGTCACATCACCTGTAACATTAGGTGTTTTTAAGGTACCACCATTAGCACCAAAAGTCACGCTACCAGTCAAATCATTATCAGCGGTAACATTAGCATCCGCATGGTTAATATTGAAAATCAAGGCATTATTAAGTGCTCCTTTCAATTTCACATTACCAGCTCCAGTAAAATCAACACTTGCTAAAGCCTTACCAATCTCACCGATATTTCCAGTTACTTCACCAGCTCCTTCAAAGATTAACGCACCCTTCGTATCAATAAGCGTAGTGATAGCATTATTGATAGTGGCACCACCTTTTAGCTTGAGTGTAGAGCCAATTCCTTCAAGAGTTGTAATCCCTAATCCTGTATGACCGTTTCCACCTAATGTTAATGTATTACCGGCATTAATTGTGGCTTTGTTGCATGAATCAGATTTTGAAAGTGTTGTTTAATTTTTGTCAAAAATCAGGCAAATTTTTTGGTATCCGGCATGCCGAGTTTTGTCATGATATTAAGAATATTAGCAGCTACTTTACTTTCGGTTTTTTGGTTTAAAAAAGTTCTAGATTTTAATTTGTTTCCTATAATTGATTTGTAACGGTAGATAGCGTTTTCTGCTTTGGCTCGCCTGCCGTAGTTGGTATGTTTTTGCCATCGCTTTCGTCCTTGTTCCATAAGACGAATATTGTCTAATCTTAATTTAGAGTCATCGGGCATTTCTGCTCTGAACCCTAAGTTTGGCGGTACTACTGCTTTTATAGGAATTTCATTACCATGTTGATTCTGATGGGCGATTAATGCTTTGTATGTAGAGGGTTGGTCATATGCTCCGTCAGCTAGTACGGTATCTATTGGACTATCAATTTCCTCAAGTAATGTGCCTATCGTAGCACAATCACTAATATTGTGAGTCGTTAATTCAGAGCTTGCAATATATCCGTTTTCATCAACAGCGATATGAAGCTTTCTCCACGATTTCCTTGCTTTCAGTGCGTATTTTTCTTCCTGCCACTCCTGCTCGCCGTAAATCTTTATACCGGTACTATCGACGCAAAGCGTTACAGGATCACGATTTGCCCTACGGTGCCGTGACACTTTAAGTTTTTTTGTTCTTCTTGAAATAGTAGTATAATCAGGCGTTTTGAGCTCGAGATTCAGCAGTTTTATAATTGATTCTACAAAACCTTCGGTTTGCCGTAAATGCTGTTTGTATACTAATCCAAGCCTCACGCATGTCTCAATAGCAAGATCGGAATAGATCGCTTGACCGCCCCGCTTCTTATGTACGGATACGGGATTATTCCATTTTGCTACCGCTTCCCCTGAAAACCAAATTATTAGACTACCACGATTTTTTAATGATTGATCGTACTCACGTGAATTACTGATTTTGTATTTAGCTCGGGCAAATTTATGACGATAAGGATATTGGTGTTTGTTCGGCATATTTACCTTAAAAAAAGAGGATATCTTAACTCCTTAACTTTACTATTTCCACTGCTTTTTTTATTTATTCAAAAACTCGATTTACTCCAAATTCCGATTCATGCAACAAAGCCATATGAAGCGATGGATTCGAAACAAAATAGCGGAAATTGGTACATTATCTAAAGCTATTTCTGCATTCTTTGTCACCTAATTCAATTTGATTTACTATAGTTCACCCTATTTAAAAAATCCTCCCAGTATAATTGAAGATCAAAGAGAAATAAAAAAATTATTAGATATATTAATAAATATTATCCATCAGATTGATACTTTGAATACTAATTCACTTAAAAATATAAATTTTGAGCTGTTTCATTCTAATAATGATCCATTTGGTCAAATATTACCTAGCAGAACTATACCAGAAACAGATTCTAGATTTCTAGAATCTGCTTCTAATGAAGATAAAAGATTATTCTGTTCTTCATCTAGCTTCTTCAATGGTTGTATCGCTATATATACTACAAACTTAACCTAAGGCGTTATGAGTAATACTGAGCATAAACAAAAAATATTACCAGTCTTGCAAACTATAGTAGATAGGTTAAAGGTTTGTAAGGATATCAATTTAACAGATGTAACATTTGTTTGTATACAACATCTTCTATTTACAACAATTGACCTAATAAAATCTCTTATCATGCTCGGTGCCAAGCCAAGCAACATTCATATAATGGGTAAAATATATTCAACTTGTCCAGAGGTGGTAGAGCAAATTATAAAATTAGGAGTAATACACTATCATTGTACCCAACCCCAGCAATTGGGTAATTTCAATGATTGCTTTAATAAAGATATAGCTAATATGTGGAATAAGGTTAGCAATACCTTAATCAATACAAAATCTAATAATATTATTATCCTTGATGACGGTAGTAAGTGTATAACAAATATTCCAAAATCTTTAAGTGACAATTATACAGTTTTTGCTGTAGAACAAACATCTTCAGGTATAGCTCACATTAAAAAAACTAACATTACTGTACCCGTAGTTAATGTTGCTTTTTCTGCTGCAAAACAATTATTAGAATCTCCAATGATTGCAAGAGCTGTTGAAATCAAACTTGATAAATTCTTGTCACTACGTAGTAGTGGGCTTACGTCAGGAGTAGTCGGACTTGGAGTAATAGGAAGGGCTGTTGTTCAGAAACTTTTATCGTTTAATCATAAAGTAATAGTTTACGATAAGATCAAAGAAAAATGTAATTTCATAAATTCCGTTAAGGTTGTTAATAGTACTCAATTGCTATTTCAGGAAGCAGATTATATTTTTGGTTGTACGGGTGAAGATATTAGTATTTCTATTAATATAAATGAGATACAAGGAATCAAAAATTTAATCAGCTGCTCATCACAAGATATTGAGTTTCAATCGTTACTTAAAATCATTCAAAATAATTATCCCAATATGATCTCAGATGTACTAAGTAATCTATGTTTACCTTTAGATAATGGTATAATTAAAATATATAGAGGTGGATATCCGATAAATCTAGATAATTCTGGTGAATCTGTGCCAGCTCAAGATATACAACTTACTCGTGGATTGTTATTAGGTGGGATTATACAAGCTATATTTCAATTAATTCAAGAACCTAAGCTGGAATCTAAACAATATATGCTAGATCCTAAAATACAGAAGTTAATAGTACAAGAATTAATGATAAATAGACTAAGCCAGATATCGGATGAGTCGTTAGTTATGAACTTTTTGGACGAAGAATGGATCAAAAATAATTCTATCGGGTGTTCTACGAAGAAACCTATTATTTTCCCAGAAAGTTTATTTAATGTAACTTAAGATTATTTTAGAAACTCACCTTACGCATGGCATTTAAAAAGGTCATGAAAATAGCTTAGCGTCATTGCGAGCCACCGTAGGTGGCGTGGCAACCCATTTCTAATCATTTTTCTGGATTGCTTCGTCGACCTTACGGTCTCCTCGCAATGACGGTTTCTCAATTATTGTTTTCTTAAACTAACGCTTATGGGGGTATGCGTAAGGTGAGTTAGAAATTTAAATTATCAAACCTTTCGCTTGTGATTTCCATAACTTTTTGTACAGTTTACTGTTTTTTAATAGTTCCTCATGCGATCCATCTTCGACTATACTACCCGCATCAAAAACTAGAAGTCTATCCATATTCAACAAAGTCGATAATCTATGAGCTATAACTAATACAGTTTTATTTTGCATTAAGTAAGATAGAGAATCTTGTATTAAGCTCTCAGTTTCACTATCTAAACTGCTTGTTGCTTCATCAAGGATTAATATAGGAGCATTCTTTAATATTGCCCGGGCGATTACTATTCTCTGTCTTTGACCACCTGACAAATTATTACCCCTTTCACCACATAAGCTTTGGTACCCTTCCGGCATGGCGGCAATAACTTGATGTATATGAGCTGCTCTTGCCGCCTCTATTACTTCTTCTAAGCTAGCATCTTTTTTTCCATATCTAATATTATCGATAATTGTCCTATGAAATAGGATTGGTTCTTGTGGTATTATGCTAATATTATCTCGCAAAGAGTCTTGAGTTACATATCTAATATTTTGCCCATCAATTAAAATTTCTCCTTGGTCTATATCATGCAACCGTGTAATAAGATTGATAAAAGTTGTTTTTCCTGAGCCAGAAAATCCTACTAATCCGACCTTTTGTTGACTCAAAATTGTAATAGATTTATTCTCAAATAAATTATTATTATGGTAATATTTAAAACTAACATTTTTAAATGCTATCTCACCTTTTGCAACCCTTAGAAGATGGGGATTGTCAATATCTTTTATAATATGAGGTTTCATCAATGATAAAGTTTGATGAAAAGAACCAAATTCTTCAAACATATCCCCTATTTCTTGCGTTAAATCCCAAATTTCAGTAGTAACAGCCATACACAAAGTAAGTATCAAGACACAATCTCCTATAGTTATTTGCATTTGACTACGAAGCTGTGCCAAATAATAAATCATGATAAAAATCATTATAGCACAGATTATTCCTAGTACGTTACGTAGCTTCCACATGAAAAACTGCATAATTTGTTCATTGACTATCGCATTATCTATTCTTGCTTCTAGATTTTGACGTTCAAATCTATGAGAAGTAAACATCCGTACTGTACTAATATTGGATATCAAATCCACAATCTTACCGGCAACTATTGATTTACTTCGGGCATAATTTACTGAATATTTATTTACTGTACTTGAAAAAATAACAGTAATTCCTATAAAAAGACAAATAAATATCAGGAATATAGTGAAAAATATTTGATGAACCGAGTACATGGCTACTAGAGAGAAGACAATTACAGCTAACTTATATATAATTTTTTCACCAAATAACGATAGAACCATTTCAAAAGACCTAGAAGCTTCAGTAATACGATTGGTAATATAACCAGCCAGGTTTTCTTGAAAAAATTTATGATTATGATACTGAGTATAATTATACATCTCATCTAGTATCTGTCCTTTGATATAGGGTATTGTTTTTAGATAAACATAATCATAAACCCGCCATATAACATTGACACCCATCCACCAAACTGCATATATTATTGCCCAATACATCATAGAGGAAGGTAGATATTTAGCTTCTTCATCAGAGAAAGACTCTAGCAAATTTATAATCTTTTGGAGCAATACACCATCAATAGTAGGTATCGTTCCCAACATTATGCATAACAAACCTAAAACGATTAGTTTAATTTTTCTTTTCTTTAAGAAATAGAAAAATAGCCTTATTGACGAGTTTGAAAAATCAATATTTTCTAGCACTACACACACCTCATTATAAAAAAACTAATTATACTAAAATTAACCTAATAACAAACCTTGCCACTTTACTACAAAACTGCTATAAAACAGTACAGAATATCTGAAGTTATCTAGAATGAAAGAAAAAAACATACCTATTTTGAATAGCCTAACTAAGAAAGCTACCAATTCATTAGATACTGATAATAATCCTTTTTTTAATGTTAGATATATTTGTCAATCAACGACTCTAATTACTGAATCTATCCAAAAAGGTTTTGATGTTGCACAGTTATCTAATGGAGACATTACAGTTACGGAAATTAAAACAGTAAATGTTCACTATAATTGGGATCCTGTTAAACAAAAATTTATTAAAATAAACCAAAATTAGAATTATATACTAAATATACTTAGTTATGTATAATATAGTGTATACTATAATAGATCTGTTGCATAACCTAATCTAATTGGTAATTTTGTTGTCAAAACTCGTCTCCGTTCCTCACGTACATCTTAGTACACTGCGGTATTCGACTTCGTTTTTCCTAAAAATTCCTCAATTATCTTTAGGTTATGCAAGAGGTCTAATGAATGACTCGAGTAACTTAATTTATGAGGATAATATGATACTGAAGAATATAATAGCCATCATTGCTACCATCCTATGTTTTAGCCTGTCAGTATGCTTTGCCGCCGCTCCAAACAACAGTAATCCGGATAATACGGCGACATTAGCTACTTCCATTGACACACGAAACGCTTGGGCAAGACCTTCCATATCAACTACTATTGGCAAACGTAATAATTCTGCAATATATCTTGAAATAGTTAATAATTCTGATACAAATTATAATTTAGTAAATGTTTCTTCCGAGGTCGCTAACAAGGTTGAATTACATAAAAGTTTTGTTGACGAAAAAGGTGTTAGCAAAATGGTACAACTAGATAAGCTAGTCATTCCAGCGAAAACTAGTGCTATTTTACAGCCAGGCGGTATGCATATTATGCTTTTGGATTTAAAAACTACACTAAAAGTTGGTGATAAATTTGATTTACTTTTATATTTCGATAACAACATTAAGAAAGTTGTACAAGTAGAAGTAAAGACCCAATAAATAATTATTTTGCATTAGCCACTACTTTAAAAGTTATTTAAACAATTTTTGAAGTAGTGATAAGTCATTATAGTCAACTCTAAGGAAATACAGCCCACATGCCGGAGCCTTTGCTCCGGCTATTTCTCTTTTTTTAGCATTCAGAACTCTTTGGATATCATCTTCCTGCCATATATTTCGTCCAACTAATACTAAACTACCAACAATATTTCGAACCATATTATGTAAAAAAGATCGAGCAGAAAAATATATTTTTATTTCTTCATTTTTTTGGATAATAATTAATTCGGATAAGGTTTTTATAGGTGACTTTGCTTGGCAAAATTTACCTCTAAATGAGCTAAAATCATGATGTCCTATGAGGTAGGAAGCCCCGCGTCTCATTGCTTCAACGTCAAGAGGTTGTTTTATCCACCAAGCACGATTTAAATCTATTATAACTTGGCTAGGTCTATTGATAATTCTATAGACATAATGACGTTCTAAAGCAGAAAATCTTGCATGAAAATCTTTGTCTACTAGAACACAATCAACTACCGCTATATTGTAAGATCTCACAAAATAGTTGATAGCCTGCATAACTTTATAAGGACACATATATTTCACTAAATCGAAATGTGCTACTTGCCCTAAAGCATGAACCCCTGCATCAGTCCTGCCAGCTCCATGAACCGTTACTATTTCACCAGTAAATTTATGGATACCATCTTCCAGTGTTTGTTGAATAGATAAAGCACCTTTCTGCTTCTGCCAGCCAACAAAAGCAGTTCCTAAATATTCAATAGTAATTTTATATCGATAAAAATCTAAATTCTTATCGATCTGCAAAATTGATGAATTATCATGATCTTTAATATCATTATCATGCATACTCAAATGATTGCCTCTTTTTGGTTCATAATCTACATAAGAATATGTTATAATGGGTCTTCTTCTTTTTTGCAAAGGCTAAGATGTCTACAATAGTTCCAAAATCATTCTATGAAAGAGATACGCTTATTGTATCACAGGAACTACTGGGCAAGGTTCTGTGTTTTGGTAATATAGAGGCACGAATTATTGAAACAGAAGCTTATGTTGGAGAAGATGATCCTGCTTGCCATGCAGTCAGGGGGATAACACCTCGTACAAAGCTTATGTATGGTTCTGCAGGTAATGCCTATGTATATTTAATTTATGGTATGTATTATTGTTTAAATATAGTGACAGAAAAACCAGGGTTTCCAGCTGCTGTATTAATTAGAGGAGTATATCAATACAAACCTTCAGCAGTTTTACTTGATGGGCCTGGTAAATTATGTCGTACCCTTGGAATTAATAAAACCCAAAATGGTCAAGATATGACTAGTAATCAATCCTTTTGTGTTATTGACGTAGGTGATACTCCTCAATTTATTACTACCCCTAGAATTGGCATTAGCAAAGGTACCGACAAACTTTGGCGTTATTTAGTACGATAATTAGGTCATTAAATTTTATATGTAAAGCTTCAGAGAGCTTGCAATGAAAGAATCACGAAAATTAGCTATAGAGAAAATATTACTACAGTAATCATCCCCGAAGGAAATAAAAGAGATATTGCTAAAATACCACACGAAATTAAGGGGTATTAACCATCAAAACCATATCTAATGCCAGTGAATTATTGAACATTGTTTTTATTAAGAACAATAAATATATTTTAATAAAAAATTAGTTGACTATTCAATGCAGGTTATATTTAATTCTTTAGATGAGTGAATGACAGAATATGGGTAAAAATGTTATTGCGAGAAGGCGTAAGCCAACGAAGCAATCCTGTTTTGTCCCCCTTGTGTAAAATGTCATGCCTGCGTAGGCAGGTATCTAGATTCCGCACCGAAGCGGAAATGACAAATTAGATGCTGGAATGATGGTATGGACGAGTGAAGCGAAATATGCTTTACTTGTACGGAGTCAGCTGAAAAATAGTTTTCAGCTGCTCCAAATTAAATAATAATTTAATTAATAGGTCCATACCATGATAAATAATAGCATAAAAAATACTATAATAGGAATAGATTTAGCAAAAAATAGTATGCACTTGATGCAAGTCGATCAAAATGGCAAAAAAATAGGTTACCAAAAAGTTACAAGAGATGAGTTAATAGCCTATTTAAGCAATCTCGATAAAAGTTCATTGGTAGCTATGGAGGCATGTGGAGGAGCTAATTATTGGTCACAGGAAATTGCTAAGCTTGGTTTGCAAGTCAAACTAATGAAAACAAAAGATGTAAAAGTTTATGCTACATCGAAACAGAAAAATGATTATAACGATGCGTTAGCAATATGCAAAGCGGCTCGTGATCCAGAATTAAAAACTGTGCTACTAAAAAGCAAGGAGGAACAAGATATAAAATTCTTGCATAAAATTAGAAGTAATACGATCAGAGATCGTGTGCAAAAAACTAATTCTACAATATCAAGTTTATGTGAATATGGCTATAATACAAAATTAAGTAAAAATAAATTTTGCAAATCATGTAGGCTGGAGGTAGAGTTAGCGTATAGTAAAGGTTATATAAATTCTGGGGTAAGGTCAATTTTACTTTTAGAATGTAAAGAAATTGAGGATTTATGTGACAAAGAAAAAACTTTAGAAAAGCTGATTATCAGCAATAATAAGCAAAGTGAGAAAGCTACTAGGTTGCAGACAATTTTTGGCATTGGAGCAATCAATGCTAGTTGTTTGAGTGTAGCCCCAATGGAAAGTTATCCAACCCCGAGGGATTTTGCTGCTTCGCTTGGTTTGGTACCAAAGCAACATAGCTCAGGAGATAAGATAGTTTTAGGAGGGATTACCAAACAAGGAGATAGATATGCCAGAACTATGTTGATTCAAGCCGCAAGGACAATAGCAATAAGAGCAAAAAGTGATAAGGAATCAAAAGATAAACTAGTGCAGTGGGCAGTGAAGAAATTTGCTGAAAATAAATCATATAATATTATATGTGTTGGTTTAGCAAATAAGTTAGCAAGGATTGCTTATGCAGTAGTCACCAATGGTAGCGAATATGTTGCAAATTAGTTTAGTTGGAAAAAAAGAAGAAACTATGTCAACTAAATAAAAATTGGTAATTGATAAATATTGTGAGTAGAGAATAGTAACAATAAAGAGAACGAAAGTTAAAGAGTTAATGAATAAGTATTCTGAATAAAATCCGTAATTATGTCGAGGCTCTAGAAGCCGTGGGAATGAGAGGTCACTCAAGGATATTTATAAGAATGCAGAAACCATTATGGCACTTGATGCCGAATATATGACCGCTTCCTTTGTGGCTCTATTTTTTTATTTTCTTTCTTGACAAATTCACTCGTCCATATATGACAGAATAAAAATTATTTTTCTTATATCACTTAGTGCAGCGATAAAATACTATATACTAAATATATTAACACAAAATATTGAAAAAATATGAGCTATCATAAGTCAACAACAAAATCAGAGCAACTATGAGTAAAGTTGTTCAAGAAAATGCCAGAATTATCCCTGATCGCCAGACTAGCCTTACAAAAGAACAAAAAGAAGCTGTTGGGTTACTTTCAATAGGAACTTTCCTAGAATATTTTGACTTAATGCTATATGTCCATATGGCAGTTTTTCTCAATAACCTATTTTTCCCTAAAAATGACCCAGAATCTGCCTCTTTTTTTGTTGCAATTGCATATAGTATCACTTTTGTTTTTAGACCATTCGGAGCATTATTGTTTGGTTGGATAGGAGATAATATTGGTCGAAAAGTAACTATCACTATTACAACCTTTATGATGGCAACCTCGTGTTTTATTATGGCTACCTTACCGACTTATGAACAAATTGGTATTACGGCTTCATGGATTATTTGTATATGCCGTGCAATACAAGGTATATCTTCCTTAGGTGAAAGGGTAGGAGCAGAACTATATTTAATGGAAATAACCAAACCACCAATACAATATCCTGTGGTAATGGTAATTGCGGTTTGTGCTTCCTTAGGGTCAATGGTTGCATTAGGCCTAGGGTTCTTAATTACCAATTATGGATTTAATTGGCGTTATCTTTTTGCCTTTGGAATAATAATTGCCACTATAGGTACAGTTGCTAGAACTAAGTTAAGAGAAACCCCAGAATTTGCTAATGCAAAATTACGATTAAAAGCATTTTTTGATCAGCACTATATTGATGAAAAAATATTAAAAGGTGATATAATTTTAGAAGAGAAAGTGCAAAAAAAAACGGTATTATTTTATTTTTTAATTCAATGTGCTGGTCCAGTGCCAACATATTTTGTGTATTTTTATTGTGGTAATATACTCAAGAATTCTTTTTTTTATAGTGTTGAAGATGTTCTTTATCATAACTTTTTTATTTCGATAATACAACTATTCACCATGTTGTTATTATCGTATCTAAGTTATAGGATATCTCCTTTAAAAATTATTAAAGTCAGGTGGGTAATTTTCTTTACTTTTATAATATTTTGCCCTTATTTTCTTGATAAAGTCAGCACCCCTATACATTTATTGATAATACAAATATTGATTATATTATTTGCACCTGACTCATCTCCAGCTAGTGCAATTTTTTATAAATATTTTCCTGTTTTTAAACGATTTACGTGTAGTAGTGTTGTATACGCCTTAGCACATGCCACAATCTCTATTGTTACCTCTTTTGGTTTCATATATTGTACAAAGTATATGGGGCAACTAGGAATATTATGTATTATGTTACCTATAGTAATAAGCTATGGATTTGGGGTATTTTACTTTGCAAGGTTAGAGAACCGTAACTGTGAATCATAGTTATTAGTTTTATAATAACTATGTATTACTTCAGAACATAATTTTGCAAAATTTTGTTCAATTTTTGGTGTATTGAAGTACATGCTAAGGCTCATAAACCTACTAAGAGTCTCTACTATGATTTTTCTTACTTTTTCAGGAGATTTAGCTCTTATAGTTTGCATATTATGCAGTCTATCAAATAGCTTAATCAATAATACATCATATTTCTTTTGTTGAAATAATATATTCAATATTTCTGCAGCACTAATCTTCCCATAGGATTTAATTCTAGTCAAATCTTCCACTTGCCTAGCGATTTGCTTGCTAAAGATCACAGCAATCATCTCTTCGGTAAAAGTTGTATCTTCAATAGTATCATGTAGTAAACTGGTAATGATCATATCAGTTCTGTAATATTTTGGCATTTCTAATGCTGTATATTCAGCAACCATATACGCCACCTCTATCGGGTGAGAATAATAAGGATCACCGGATTGTCGCATTTGGCTACCATGATATTTCTTGGCGTAATAGATACCTTTTGTAATCTCATTAATATTTACAGGTATAGTTACTTGCTGGTTTAGCTCAGATAATTTACTTAGTAACCTATCAGCATATTTACAATTTTCGTATTTTACTTGCCAATCACTAATATCTTCCATTTAAATACCTACATTACTTTAATAATAAAGTATATTTTAACTAAAAATAAAAATTATTGCAACAGTTTATTATATATTGGTTTAAAAAAATAGTAATTTTTATACTTTGTTACATTTAAGTTACAACCCCATCTTTTGTTTTCTCAAGTTGCTATAAAACTTTAATGCCATGTTACGATCGTGATATTGTTACAACTAGAAATTTTGTAGAAGTCAAGATTTGATCTTACAGACACTATAAATTTGCCCCTGATTGTTAGTTATATATTTTTTTTCAATAGCTAATTTCTTACTAATCTTGCCAACTTTGTATAAATTATAAAATCTAACCCAGATATTGTATAAAGGTGCCAATATTCACCTCTGAACCCCTTGTAATAATTTATCATGCAATATCTGGGCTAATAATACCATTTATATAATTTATTATAACTGTACTTCTCTCCTAATTTTCTTTCTTTGTATCTTGACTACTATTAATGATAGTTGATTGTTGTTGTCTCGCCAGTTTGTTCTTTTCTTCTATGTAATTAAGAAAAAAATGAGTAAATATTAAAAACCCTATTAACATCGGAATAAAAACAAATATAATCGCATTGCGTTTTCTAATAGATTCTTCACGATCTAAACGATCCTCTTGCTCCTCATATGTTTCCCCTAATTCATTACGCCATATATCTTCTTGAACTGAATTATCTTGATCTGAGTTGTTTTCTAGCATTTTATACCTTTTATTAAATATTATTTACAACGGCTTAGCGATTAAACTATAAAAAATTATATATTAATTTAAATTGAATTCATTATTTTTTTAATAAAAAATTAGTTGACTATTTAATGTAGGTTATATTTAATTAAAATTGTAACTATTACTAACAAAATTTAAACTTATAAAAAATATTCGTGAGAAAAAACACCACAACTGTTGAAAGTTACAGAAAGAAGCGGTTTTAGAGTCCATCATGGCAGTTTAAAAGTTGCAAAAAATAATCGGTGTTATGCTAGGAGGCAAGAAGTTAGAGCGAAGCAATCCTGTTTTGTGTCATATCTACGTATGCAGGTATCCAGATTCCCGCTTACGCAGGTATGATAATAAGTAGGCGGAAATGACAAATTATGGGTAAAAATTATTTTTCTTATATCACTTAGTGCAGCGATAAAATGTTATATACTAAATAATATTAACACAGAATACAGAAATTAATCACTGGAGAAATTATGAGCTATCAGAGGTCAACAACAAAACCATGTCAATTATGAGTGAAATTGTTCAAGAAAATACCAGGATTATCCCTGATCGCCAGACTAGCCTTACCAGAGAACAAAAAGAAGCTGTTGGACTGTTTGTCAATTGGCACATTCCTTGAATATTTTGACTTAATGCTATATGTCCATATGGCAGTATTGTTGAATGAGTTGTTTTTTCCAAAGACTGATCCGCACACTGCAACTCTGCTGTCGGCTTTTGCTTTCTGTGCTACTTTTGTTTTTCGACCAATTGGGGCTTTGCTATTTGGTTGGATAGGCGATAAAGTAGGTCGTAAATCTACGGTAGTTATTACAACTTTCATGATGGCATGTTCTTGTTTGATGATGTTTATTTTGCCTACTTATGCCCAAATTGGGATTACCGCTTCGGTATTAATCACTATTTGTCGGATAGTCCAAGGTATGTCATCCTTAGGAGAAGTAGTAGGGGCTGAATTATATTTAACGGAAATGACCAAACCACCACTGCAATATCCTGTTGTTGGTTGTATTTCAATATTTGCTGATCTAGGAGCAGTATTTGCTTTAGGTGTTGCAACGCTTGTTACTGCATATAGCTTTAGCTGGCGATATGCTTTTTTATTTGGTGCAGTGATTGCCATAGTGGGAGCTATTGCAAGGACGCGTCTTAGAGAAACTCCAGAATTTGCTGATGCAACCAGAAGGCTGATAAATAAACTTAAAACTTTTGGTCTAGAAAAAAAAGATATTACTAATCAAGAAATGTTAAATGAAAAAGTTAATATAAAAACTATATTAGCTTATTTATCAATTGAGTCTACTGGACCAATTTGTTTTTATTTGCTATATGTGCATTGTAGTGCTATACTTAGAACTACCCTAAATTATAATTCTCAGCAAATTATTGCTCATAACTTGATTATTGCAACAGCATGTTTACTTATTGGTATTGCATATAATTATTTAAGTTATAAGATATCTCCACTAAAAATTTCAAAGACACGATTAGTGATTTTTTCTAGTACTATTATATTCTTACCATATTTATTGACTAATATCCCATCTCCTTTTTATTTATTATTATTGCAGTTCTTTATAGTGATATTTGGACCAAGAGTATTTCCAGCAACTCCAATATTTTATAAGCAGTTTCCTGTATTTAAACGTTTTAGATGTGTCAGTATCTCATTTGCTGTAGTACGGGCGATAATGTTTATTGTTACTTCTTTTGGATTAGTTTATTTAATAGAGCATTTTGGTAATTGGGGCATAGTAATATTATTTGTGCCTTTCCTTGTGGCATATGGATTTGGTCTGCGTCATTTTGCAATGTTGGAGAAGTTACGCAATGTTTAATAATTTAATAAGTAATTTCTAGTTCGTTGGTATTATGTTCTCTACATATAGAGTTATAGAATAATTTATACAAATAATTCTCCAATTTTATATAGCCAAGATAAGTGCATATCGCTAAAAAACTCTGTGCTGTTTCACCAACTATATTCTTAATCTTTTCAGGAGATTTTGCTCCTATGGTTTGTGTATTATGAAGTCTATCAAATACCTTAATCACCAATATATCACATTTTTTTTTGTTTATACAAAATTTCTAATATTTTTGCTGAACTAATCTTATGCCCATCCTCTTTTATTCTTGTGATATCCATCACTTGACTAGCAACTTGCTCACCAAAAGCTCTACCAATCATCTCTTCGGTAAAAGCTGTATCTTCAATAGTATCATGTAGTAAACTGGTAATGATCATATCAGTTCTGTAATATTTTGGCATTTCTAATGCGGTATATTCAGCAACCATATACGCCCCCTCTATTGGATGAGAATAATATGGATCGCCGGATTGTCGCATTTGGCTACCATGATACTTTTTGGCGTAATAGATAGCTTTTGTAATCTCATTAATATTTACAGGTATAGTTACTTGCTGGTTTAGCTCAAATAATTTACTTATACCAAATCACTATCTATTTAATAATATAGATGCTATAGTGTGTTATTTAAGATAGTATAGTGTTAATTAAGATGTCTAGAGGGTATAAGGTATTAGAAGTTAATGTAGAAGAAGTGAAACAATTAATGAATGAAGCAAAGACTAAAGAAGAATTTAGACGTTATCAATCAATCTATCTAAGAGTGAGTGAAAAAATGCCGACATCATTGATTGCTAAAGTTACAGGATTATCAGAAAGTCATGTTCACAGAACCCATAGTCAATGTCGAAAAAAAGGCTTAAAGGCACTATGTAGCAGGAAGAAAGGTGGGAGATACAGAAGTTATCTAACTCAAGAGCAAGAACGTGAGATGCTTAAAAAGATAGAACAGAATGCCGTTAATGGTGGGATAGTAGAAATTAGCAAGGTGCATAAGATTTTTGAGGAAACGGTTGGTAGTAAAATAGCACGTTACACAGCTTATAGGCTGCTTCATAGGCATGGGTGGCGTAAAATTGCACCAAGACCATACCATCCTAAACAAAAGAAGGATGCGGTAGAAACTTTTAAAAAAAGTGGCCTGATATGGTTAAAGAAGCAAGAGTATCAGCAGCAACTGAAGGCAAGGAATTAAAGATATTCTTCCAAGATGAGGCACGTTTTGGTCGTATAGATTCATTAAGGCGTTGCTGGGTTCCGGCTGGAATCAGGCCTTTACTTAAGAAACAAATTATTCGTGAATATACTTATACTTATGGGGCAGTTTGTCCATTTGACGGTGCTAGTTGTTTCCTTATTTTGCCTTTAATGAACCAAGATTGGATGATGTTAATGCTACAAGAAATGGCAAAGCGTTATAAGGATAATTTTCTTTTAGTAGTATGCGATGGAGCTGCTGCACATAAACTCGATAAAGAATTATTACCTAATAATATTAAACTAGCTTACTTGCCACCATATAGCCCACAATTAAACCCACAAGAAAATATATGGGATGATATGAGGGAAAAATTCTTTTATAACCTAGCTTTTGATTCAATGAATGCTATAGAAAATCAACTAATCACAGCATGTAATTATTATGAAAATAATCCTGCAATTGTCAAATCTATATGTGCTTGGAATTGGATAGTATCTTGTTAATTAGATAGTGATTTGGTATTAGTAACCTATCCGCATATTTACAATTTTCGTATTTTATTTGCCAATCATTAATATCTTCCATTTAAATACCACTACATTACTTTAATAATAAAGTAAATATTAACTAAAAATAAAAATTCTTGCAACAGTTTATTATATATTGGTTTAAAAAAATAGTAATTTTTATACTTTATTCTATTTAAGTTACAACCCCGTCTTTTGTTTTCTCAATAAGATCGTGATATTGTTACAACTAGAATTTTGATGTGTTAGTAAATAACAATTACAATCTTAGGTTACTAAAAGTGATTATTTCACACAAGTTAATAGTTTTATAAATAACATTAAATACTAGACATCAGGCTAAAAATCGTTCCTATATATCTATTTACATTACAATTAATTTTTATTTAAAGGTTATTATGAAACTATCAATTTGGATGAAAGTAAATAATTTACAAACCGGTAAGGTTGATAAATTATTTCAAGTCTCATCAGCTAACATTTACAAATATCTCTACGAAGACAGTATCCCAAGACCCAAAGTGATGGAAAGAATTTTTTTAGCAACTCATGGAGTTGTTACTCCTAATGATTTTTATGGAATTAGTACAGACGTCTTGGAAAAAAAACTATTAGAACAATTAAAATATAAAGTGATAAAAACATGAGAAAAAATATGAGTAAAGGTAAAAGAACAGCAGAAGAAATATTTAATAATTTAGCATCAACCATTCGTAGTTCACATGATCAAGAGATAAGTGAAGAAGAATCAAGAAAGTTAGCAAGAAATTTTATAAGGTTTTGCCAAAGATTTATCGAGATTCGACTTAGAATAGATGAAGAAAAAGAACCGACAACTAAAGATTGACTTTATTAAGAAGCTGGTTAGAATAACAGTTGGAATAACAAACGTTAGAACATTACGGTATCTTTTGCAATAAAAAATTAATCAGGAATGAAATTTTAAGAGCTTGGAGTCCAGAAGAGCCTAGAAAAGCTATTGAGGGCAGGGAAGATGAAATACTAAAGCAAATTAAAGAAGTATTAAAAACCTTACAAATAAAAAATCCTGAAATATTATAGTTAAACCCATAAAATTAGGTGACAAAGAACATAGTAATAATTTCAAATAACTTGCTGGTTTCTATTACCTTATTTTTACTACTTTTTTTAACTTACACAATCGTTATGACAGACTCATTTATGATGAAGCAGATGACAAATTTACTGATACCGTCTCAACCTTGATAACTCTAGCTTCTGAAGCCTATGAAACTTTTAAAGGTTCGACAATTGTTGAAAAAAGGGAATTATTAAATTTTATGTTTTCGAACCTAACACTCGAGGGCTGTAAACTGCATTACGTTCTGGATTTTCCATTCACAGAATTGCAAAAAGTAGCAAATTGTGCCGAATGGCGGGGCGTAGTGAACAATTTCCGAACCCAGTCAGACACTAAATTGCTTATTATCCAAGTCATGACACTCTATTATTAGAGCTTCGTTACCTCATATTGCAACTCCATATTTTTTCCACAAAATGCCATGGAAATTTTTAATATTTGTTTTACATGTGAGTACTCTTTTATTTTACTATCATATTTTCTATTAATAATTTGTTGTAAGCCAAGTTTGGATATATCAGCCAGATATTCTGAGGATTTAGCGATTTTATACTCAATAACCATCGCTTTATCACTTTTACCCACTTTCGGGATCATTACCAAATCTGGGCGACCATCGCATGATTCTCGCTCACTGTCTATGACATAATCTGTGGTTAAAGTATTAATCAAACCAAGTATAAAACCACTATAAAATAGTTCAGCCTTCTTCTCTCCTACCTGATGAAAACTTGTAGCATTTTGCAATAATTCTTGCAACCTAGATGCAAACTCTTCTATTTTTCCAGATGGTAATAAATTGATAAGAGAATAATATCTAGAATCGTCAGTTTCTAATTGATCAGCTAACCATCTGAGCATTCGTGCTTCATAGATATATTTTATTTCCTCATTAGGTACCGATAATTCATAAATGTTTTTTTCTGGGTTTTTAGCAGTAGGGTTTAAATAACCACTAAATAGCAGTAAGCTAAATAACCCAACTGGTTTATTGATGTCAGCAAAACTTATTTGTTTCATGATGGGTAAAGTAATAGTTTTACTAGTAACTAAATTCCGTAAGTCTTCTTGCATCTCATCAGACAGTAATGCTTTATCAACCAGCTGAGTTCCTCCACTGTCAATCCAGTAATGATCAAGCTCACCTTGTCTTGATAAACATTGCATAATTGACCATGGATTATAAATGATTTCTCCGCCAAAATTATAACCATTATACCAATTTTTAATTTCTTCTGGATCAGTTTCAAGTGGAACTTTGGTTAATAATTCATCAACTTCTACTTGAGTAAACCCATAACTGCGAGCAAATTTTTTGTCTAATAGACTACATTCAGTTAAATTATTCAAATCTGAAAGCAAATTAGCCTTAGCAATACGCAATATGCCGGTAATGACACCTTTTTGTAATGAATCATTACCTTTGAGGCTATTGCCGAATATTTCACGAAATAGAGCTAATACTTCCTCAAACTCTTCTAGATTATTGCCAAATTTCATATAGGCACTATTAATTGGCGTATCATACTCGTCAATTAGTATGTAAACTTTTTGATTAAAATGTTTATAAAGTAAATCGCTTAGAAATTTTAAACTATTCTCAAGCTCTACTTTATTAAATTCTCCAGTAAAATATCTAGTTAATTGATTTTTTTCACCATCATCTAGGGTATTATGATCTTTTTCTAGATATTGCTTTAAGTAATGATAAGTCCTAAATAATTCAGTTAGTTTATATCGGATTTTATTTTCAATTTCCTGATAACTACTACCTTTAATATTCTTGAAAGTTATTAGAATAACTGGAAATTGACCTTGATAGTCTAAAAGAATATCTGGATACTCAGATATTTTAAGTGGTTTAAACAACTTTTTTCTACCACTTGCTAGCCCCAAATCCACCTCTCCACCAACAAACAGCTTATAATTCACCCTTTGTTCTTGTGGCAGAGGCTGACCTTGTGCATTTACTTCTATTTCCAGAAATTTACGAACCATATCCATATTCAAGCTCTTCCCCCACCGTCTTGGACGGGTGATTAGGGTAACTGCACCACTACTTTTCAGTAATTCTTTGATCATCAAACTTTTATCAACAAATATATCACTATTTAATAATAATGTCTTGAAGTCATCGGTACCAACAAATATACTTAGCTGATCATTAACATTATTTTTATTTTTTTCTTCTATCATTGTTTTTATTGTTTCCTTCTAACTATAATATCATTATACTCCTTATTTTATTATCCACTAAGAGGTAATTAGCAAAATTTTTATAATTTTTTGTTTTTTTTATAAAAAATAAACTGAAACATAGTGACAATATATTAGGCTGCGATCTACAAAATTTTTATTGGTTTATTTTGAGCCTATTTTTTCTACAAAACTATGCAGATTTTTCGAAATTAGTCGCACATTATTTCGCTAGAATAATGCGTATTCCTACAAAATTTACATTGTTTTTCGATTAAAAATATACTAAAATAACACCACAACTAGTTCTAAGATCAAACCACTCAGGTGGCACAAAATTATAGACAATAGTATTATTGTCAGTATTATTAGCACCAATATCGTAGGGGTGGAGGAAGAGTTGACTATTTGTTGCATAATCCCTCCAGCTGAACACCAGTACTAAAGAGGGGTTGAAGGCAAATATACTCCTTATTTTCCAATTCGTAAGGAGCATATAGGGAGCATATGGATTGCTTTATAAAATTAGAAAACCCTGGAAGGGTGATAAGTCTTGGCGGGGCGTAGTGAACAATTTCCGAACCCAGTCAGACACTAAATTACTCGTAATTCAAACGCTTACGCTCTATTATTAGAGCTTCGTTATTTCATATTCTAACTCCATATTTTTTCCAGAAAATGCCATAGAAATTTTGATGATATTTTTAATATGTTGATGTTCTTTTATTTTAGCGTCATATCTCCTGTCAATAATTTGTTGCAGACCAGATTTAGCTATAGAGCCTAAGTCTTCTGAGGATTTAGCGATTTTATACTCGATAATCATCGCTTTATCACCTTTGCCAATTTTTGGGATCATTACAATATCTGGTCGCCCATCACCTGATTCTTGTTCGCTCGATATTATATAATTAGGTCCTAGCATGTTAATAAAGCCGAGCATAAAGCCACTATAAAACAGTTCTGCTTTCTTTGCTCCTGTTTGATGAAAACTAGTAGAATTTTGCAATAATTCTTGCAAACGCTCTTTAAACTCCTCTATTTTACCATCTGGTAATAAAGTAACGAAAGAATAATAGCCCGAATTATCAATTTCTATTTGTTTAGTAACCCATTGCAGCATTCTCTTTTCATAAATATATTTTACTTCATAATTAGGAACAGATAGATCATAAATGTCTCTTTCTGGTATCTTGGTCGCAGGATTTAGATAACCACTAAATAACAGTAAGCTAAATAGCCCTTCTGGTTGGTTGATATCAGCAAAACTTATATGTTTAGTAATAGAAGAAGTAATAGTTTTACCTGCAGCTAAAGCCTGGATATCTTGCTGCATCTCATCTGAGAGCAGTATATGATCAATCCAATCAGTTCCACCACTATCAATCCAATAGTGATCAAGCTTGCCCTTCTGAGCTAAACATCTCATAATTGACCAAGGATTATAAATGATTTCTCCACCAAAATTATACCCATTATACCAATTTTTAATTTCTTCTCGATTAGTTTTAGTTGGTACGATGCTTAATAATTCATCAACTTCTGCTTGAGTAAAGCCATAGATGTCTGTAAAATTCTCATCTAATAGACTACACTCAGTTAAATTATTCAAATCTGAAAGTAAATTAGCCTTAGCAATTCGTAATATACCGGTAATGATGCCTTTTTGTAACGAATCATTGCCCTTAAGACTATTGCCAAATATTGCACGGAATAGAGATAGTACTTCCTCAAACTCTTCTATATTATTGCCAAATTTCATATATGCACTATTAATTGGCGTATCATACTCGTCAATTAGTATGTAAACTTTTTGATTAAAATGTTTATAAAGTAAATCGCTTAAAAATTTTAAACTATTTTCAAGCTCTACTTTGTTAAACTTTCCAGTAAAATATCTAGTTAATTGTTTCTTTTGAGCATCATTTAATAAATTTTCCTTATCTGTTAAATAAGTTTCCAAATAACGATAATTACTAAATAACTTTATTACTTGATAGCTGATTTTACTTTCAATTTCCTCATAACTACTTCCCCTAACGCCCTTAAAACTTATGAGAATAACTGGGAATTGACCTTGACGTTTCATAGCTTTTACTACACTAGAAATTTTTAATGGCTTTAGTTTTTTAGTCTCATCAAATCCTAAATCCACTTCTCCTCCGCTAAACAACTTATAATTCACCCTTTGTTCTTGCGGGAAAGTCTTACCTTGTGCATTCACTTCTATTTCCAGAAATCTCCTAACCATATCCATATTTAAGCTCTTCCCCCACCGTCTTGGACGGGTGATTAGGGTGACTGCTCCACTATCTTCTAATAATTCTTTGATCATTAGACTCTTATCAACAAATACATCGCTATTTAGTAATAATGTCTTGAAGTCATCGGTACCAACAAACATAGTTGGTTGGTAATTAATATTATTACTGGTTTGTTCTTCTGTCATATAATCTTACTTTTCTAATATCTATCATTATACTCCTTTTTTATTCTCCACTAATAGCTAATTAGTAAAATTTTTGCTATAAAATTATAATATAGCTAATTCTATATAAAACGGTTATAGACAAAAGTCTTTAAAGAGCTGATCTATATTACAGTGGTATTTTCTACGAATAGATTTTGCTTGAGCCCATTTATGCTCAATTAGATTTAAATCAGGACTATATGCTGGTAAATATTCAAGGATATAGCCAGCTTTTATTACATCATCCTGCATATCTTTGTTCTTATGAAAACTAGCATTATCTAAAACTATCACACTACCATCAGGTAATTTTGGCATTAAATCTTTTTTTAACCAACTCGAAAAAGTTTGAGTGTCAATATTATGTTCAAAAAGACTAACTGTTAATAGTAGACCTCTTCGGAAACTCTACTTCTGCTGGTAATTTGTACGTCGATGCGGTACTCGAATCCTCACGTACATTAGAGTACGCTGCGGTTCTGCGTTCCGCGTCTCCTTCAAATTCCTCAGCATAAGCGAGTTTCCGAAGAGGTCTAGTGTATTTCCTAGTAATGCACCTATAGCATTAGTCCGTCCTTTAGCCCCCCAATCTTGCTGACCAAAACATCTTTCTCCTTTTACAGCATAACCATGAGTACGAGGCATATCATGAGCAAAACCACTTTCATCTAAATATACAATAGGTTTCCCATCTTTTCTATACTCACTAATTTTATTCTGAAAAATCAATCTCTCTTTTTCTTTGGCTTTGGGATGATTTATAGTTTTTTTATAAGTAACATTTAAGCGTTTAAGAGCATTCCAAATCCCAGTCTTACTTACTCCCAACCTCTTTGCCCTCTCATAGTTGTAAGCATCAGGATATTCTTTAATATCTTGTTTTAATACTTCCATATCTATTTTGCTGGCAGGTTTATTACGAGTTGTCCTAGGTTCTAGTCTGTTTGTCCAACGAACTAATGTTGTCTTCCCTATACCAAAACGTTTTGATGTTTCTGCAAAACTTAATCCTTCTTTTTCTTTTATCTTAAATACTTTCTTTCGAAAATCTATTGAATATGTCATAATGACATCATTATATCCTATTTATTAGGACTTGGCTATATATCTCGTTGTAAATACTCCATTATCATCTTTTGATTCTTGGTAGTCGTAAACACCACAGTCAAATTCAACTCTATCTTTGATACTACTCTTTTGATAATCCCTAAAATGTGTATTACCATTATAATGTGATATTCCACGGAAACTTCTTGATCCAAAAAAACATCCATGTATTATAGAACTTAAGTGATATTTCAAATCCCATACTTTTTCTCCAAAAATTACTAAAGATTGTTAATTATCAATATCAAATAAACAGTCATTTTTGTTTCCAAGCATTTCTACACTATTTTCATTTAATTCTGCACTGACTGCTATACTTCCCTCTTTTTTGACAAACATATTTACAATATCTTGTGCTGTTGTATCTTCCTTATCAAATTTTAAAATTTGTTCTGCATGTATTTTGGCAAGACCAAATTTTTGTTCAACCAAATAATAGCTAGCTAATGTACGGCAATATCCAACAGATTGCTCTTCAGGAAAACTCTGCACTAACATTGTTAGAAATTCTTCCCATTGCCTACTATCTTCTTGTACTTCCAATAAATTTTTAATAAGAGTATCTGCTATAAACTTTAATTCTTCTAATGTTTTTTCATTTTGATTTTTAATATCGCTATTTAATAAAGCCTCTTTAATAGACGATTCTGCCAACTTATAATATCCTCCAAAACTCCATCAGTTACTTTAGATATTAACTCTGCAGATACTTTGGTAGAATAGATTTCCTCTAAATGTCCTTGTATCTCCCTTGTGGTCATACCTCTTGCATACAGAGATATTACCTTCTCATCAAACCCTCTAAATTGTCGAACTCCCTTAGGAATTAATAGGGGTTCAAATTCTCCTTCTCTATCTCTTGGAACATCTACTGTTATATTCCGACCATCTTCATCTATTAAGTCTTTTCATAACTACCATTACGTCTGTTTTCAGATTCTTTCTCATCCTTGGAATGCTTCTCATATCCAATATAAGATTCCATCTCTTTTTCTAGAATCTTATTAACTAGTTGTTTTTTAACTCTTGGAATATACCATCTTTGCCAAAAATTTCTGATGGATTGCTTTGTGACAAAAGTTCTGACACTACTTTTTCTACAGATGGATTTGTTGTTTTTATTTTCTTCTTCATATTAACCTCGTGTAAGTATTTTTTACTATTCTTATTTTTACTACTTTTTTCAACTTACACAATCGTTATGACCATACGCATCAAGTTAAGAAAAGCAAGTAGGTTGTACTGGTATTACGGTAGTAAATTATGAATTAAAAAGAAGCTAATATATGGTATAAATTTTTGCAAGGTTAACAATTAAATTGTGAGAATTTGTACTATGGAGAAAATAGTAAACTTAGCAAAACTATGCCAAGAGTTTTTTGGAGAGACAGCCAATAATTTATCCATTACAACAGGATTTATTAAGAGACAACGCAAAATAACTGGTTCAGCTTTTCTAAAAGCTATGGTGTTTGGTAATATGAGCGATAGTAATTGTAGTCTTGATGGGATGCGTAACTTTTTAAGTGAAGAAACTATAGATATTTCTGCTCAAGGCTTAGACTTTAGGTTTACTGAGGTGTATACTTGCAGCAAAACTGCATAACTTTATCTAATTTTTTTGTTAGTATGAATTTTTTATACATTTGGGTTTCATACTATGCAAATACCATCGATTACTATTGAGCAAGTAGCTCAGCAATTTAAAGCTTGGCGTCAAACTAAAACTAATAAGTTTGATCCTATACCAAACCATCTAAAGGAATTAGTTCACCAATTACTCCATCATTATTCTTACCAAGAGATAGCTAAACATCTTAATATTAATAAAGCAACAATTAGTTCAACTAAAAAAGCCCATGAACCTACCATCAAAACTTCTTCTGTCTCAACTTCAAATCAATCCCTACAACAAAATATTAATTTTCTCCCATTTCAACTAGTAAATTCTATAGATACCGATCCTGTAGCTGCTCCCAAGCAAAATCACTATACTTGTCACATTATTAAACCAAATGGTACCAAGCTTATTATCCAAACACTAGAGCCAAAAACTATAATTCAGACATTTTTATGCTGCAACTAACCCCGGCGTCAGTTATTTTTGTTGCCACTATTGCCATCGATTTTCGCAAGGGTATCGATGGCTTAATCGCTGTTTGTAGACAAAAACTTTCTTCTGACCCTCTTAATGGTTCCTTGTTTTTATTCTATAATAAAAACAGAACTGCCATTAAAATTTTGTCCTTTGACGGTCAAGGCTTTTGGCTATGCTCTAAACGCCTATCCAAAGGTAAATTTACGGCAAAACTTTTCCCATCTGATAATTCATCTTACCAAATTTGTTATAGAACCTTACACATTCTTATTCATAATGGCGATCCTAGTTCTGCCAAATTCTCTAATGATTGGCTTCCTGTCGTTTAAGCTGCTGTCTCGATTAATTCCGTATTATTCATATATCTTGCATAGGCAAAAGGCGTATAATCCTCAGGATGCTTCTTTGCTTTGCTACTATGCTCTTGTAGCCAATTTAAATATTTAAAGGCATTGATCTCGTTCTCACTACAAGTCTTTACTATACTATACAGACCACTATGTATCTCAGCACTATTGATTGTTTTAAAGAATAATGAATTCTTCCTTTGTAAAATAATGGTACGCAGTGATCTCTCAGCCCAATTATTATCAAGATTGCTAACTGGGATTTTTAAAAATTGGGTCAAACCTTCTTTATTATTTATCCAATATTTCATAGCTTGTCCAAGCCTACTATTAGGCTCAACTTTCTTGTCGTTAAATAATTCGTCTATTTTGTTATATATGTTTTCTATATATTTACTGCTATGTTCCTGATGATACCCAAGTTTCTCTTCAGGACTCATCTCTTTACATTGATGTTCATTGTGGTAAATCCCACGTGTTTGTTTGAGAAAATATCCGCATTCTTCAGGGTAATATAGTTCATTTTCTGTAAATTTTCTCTGACCATGTGACAAACAATTGATCATCACTATTATTGCCAGTAATTCTTTATCTGCTTCTGATAATACCGGGTTATTATTGTTACTTGCGTCAGTCATTAATTGGATAGAATCTGTTCTATTCTTACGATTCTTTAGTACGTTACCTATATTTTCTCCACCATGCCTATTACCGGTAAAATATAAAACTATTACCTCATTATTTGCAGTCTTAGCACATATTGTAGTAGTATAACAGCTGCGTCCTTTCTTATTTTGAGTACGTAATTTTTTATTGGCTATAGTAATTTCTAAAATCCTAGCTCTAGTATCATCAAGGTTCAGTGAACTACATTCGGCAGCCATTTCCAATAATACCCCGTAAATTTCAGCTCCACCACCTTCTTGCCAAACATCTAAATATTGTTGCCAGAGCGAGCTGTATGCTATAGGAACCCCGCTTAAACTCTGTAGCCTAGATAAACGGTAGAAAGGAGTACCATAGGTCTTTTGTAACACTATTGCACTTCTGCTACTATTTGTCCATTTGTTGATATTTTTATTGTTCATAACTGTATAATCGCAAGCATTACAGCGTAACGTTTTCTTTACATATCTGTTGACTGTAATTGGAGCATTACCTGTAAATTGTAGCAATTTTCTAGCTTCACTATTATATAGTTTGCCATTATAGCAGTGAGGACAGCTATCACCACTACAAAAATTCTCAGGAGTTAAATAGCTGGTATTCGCATCCTTATAATCATCAAACCCATATTTACCTTGCCAATTACTACGATCTATCTTTTTGGGCTTATCGCACTCTCCTTCATTACCACCATTCCCGTTATCAGATTCACCTGGCGGTTCTTTTAATGAATCTGAACTATCTTTTTTTTGTGATCTGCCTTAAAACCAATCAGCATTTCCTTAAGCTTATTTATACTGATATTTGATGATGCTAGCTTGTCTATTAGCTCGTTACAAAATTTCACAAGCTCTACTATCGTTTGCTGTTCATCTCCCGTTAATGAACTTTCCTTGACATGCTGTATTAGTTCTTCTCGTTCTTCAGCACTTAAGGTCGCTACTTTTGGTTTTTTCATTTGATTAATTATCATTATTATTAATATTTCAAATATTATAATATGACTGCTACTTTTTCAACTAGTTTTTTTATTAATCTGTTTTTTATTAATCGGTGATATTTGCATAGTAGAAATCCAAATTTATACAATAAATTCATACTAGCAAAGAAATTAGATAGTGTTACGCAGTTTTGCTGCAAGTATACACTGAGGTAGCAGTAAAATTTATGCAGTCAATGTATGAACAATGCTTGAAATTATTTAGAAATACTATGCCGCTTGATTGCAACATTTTGCAGCAATTTAATAGCGTTAAATTATTGGATAGTAGCCATATTATTCTACCTACCAATATGGCAGATATGTATAAAGGTTGCGGTGCTTGCTATAAGGGGCGTAGTAGTACAGTGCAAGCTTCTCTTAAATTACAGGTAGTATTTGATTATTTAAATCAATCGTTAGATAGAGTCGATATAACAGAAGGTATAAGGGCTGATCAAGGATATAGAGAACATTTATCAAACATATCTACTAAGGACTTATTAATATCTGATTTAGGTTATTTTGTCCCAGCTTCATTTATTCAAATTATCGAACTTGGTGCATATTTTATTAGTCGTTATAAAGCAGATACTAATATATATGACCCTACCACTAAGGAAAGAATTGATTTATTAAACTTATTAGATAATAAATTCTTTTTATCAAAAGATGTACTTTTAGGTAAACAAGCAAAAGTTAAGCTACGGATTATATGTCATAAATTGATACCAAATCACTATCTATTTAATAATATAGATGCTATAGTGTGTTATTTAAGATAGTATAGTGTTAATTAAGATGTCTAGAGGGTATAAGGTATTAGAAGTTAATGTAGAAGAAGTGAAACAATTAATGAATGAAGCAAAGACTAAAGAAGAATTTAGACGTTATCAATCAATCTATCTAAGAGTGAGTGAAAAAATGCCGACATCATTGATTGCTAAAGTTACAGGATTATCAGAAAGTCATGTTCACAGAACCCATAGTCAATGTCGGAAAAAAGGCTTAAAGGCACTATGTAGCAGGAAGAAAGGTGGGAGATACAGAAGTTATCTAACTCAAGAGCAAGAACGTGAGATGCTTAAAAAGATAGAACAGAATGCCGTTAATGGTGGGATAGTAGAAATTAGCAAGGTGCATAAGATTTTTGAGGAAACGGTTGGTAGTAAAATAGCACGTTACACAGCTTATAGGCTGCTTCATAGGCATGGGTGGCGTAAAATTGCACCAAGACCATACCATCCTAAACAAAAGAAGGATGCGGTAGAAACTTTTAAAAAAAGTGGCCTGATATGGTTAAAGAAGCAAGAGTATCAGCAGCAACTGAAGGCAAGGAATTAAAGATATTCTTCCAAGATGAGGCACGTTTTGGTCGTATAGATTCATTAAGGCGTTGCTGGGTTCCGGCTGGAATCAGGCCTTTACTTAAGAAACAAATTATTCGTGAATATACTTATACTTATGGGGCAATTTGTCCATTTGACGGTGCTAGTTGTTTCCTTATTTTGCCTTTAATGAACCAAGATTGGATGATGTTAATGCTACAAGAAATGGCAAAGCGTTATAAGGATAATTTTCTTTTAGTAGTATGCGATGGAGCTGCTGCACATAAACTCGATAAAGAATTATTACCTAATAATATTAAACTAGCTTACTTGCCACCATATAGCCCACAATTAAACCCACAAGAAAATATATGGGATGATATGAGGGAAAAATTCTTTTATAACCTAGCTTTTGATTCAATGAATGCTATAGAAAATCAACTAATCACAGCATGTAATTATTATGAAAATAATCCTGCAATTGTCAAATCTATATGTGCTTGGAATTGGATAGTATCTTGTTAATTAGATAGTGATTTGGTATGACTGATGAACAGGCTATTGGTAGAAGAAGGAAGGCTAATTTATTGTATACTTGCAGCAAAACTGCGTAACACTATCTAATTTCTTTGCTAGTATGAATTTATTGTATAAATTTGGATTTCTACTATGCAAATATCACCGATTAATAAAAAACAGATTAATAAAAAAACTAGTTGAAAAAGTAGCAGTCATATTATAATATTTGAAATATTAATAATAATGATAATTAATCAAATGAAAAAACCAAAAGTAGCGACCTTAAGTGCTGAAGAACGAGAAGAACTAATACAGCATGTCAAGGAAAGTTCATTAACGGGAGATGAACAGCAAACGATAGTAGAGCTTGTGAAATTTTGTAACGAGCTAATAGACAAGCTAGCATCATCAAATATCAGTATAAATAAGCTTAAGGAAATGCTGATTGGTTTTAAGGCAGATCACAAAAAAAAGATAGTTCAGATTCATTAAAAGAACCGCCAGGTGAATCTGATAACGGGAATGGTGGTAATGAAGGAGAGTGCGATAAGCCCAAAAAGATAGATCGTAGTAATTGGCAAGGTAAATATGGGTTTGATGATTATAAGGATGCGAATACCAGCTATTTAACTCCTGAGAATTTTTGTAGTGGTGATAGCTGTCCTCACTGCTATAATGGCAAACTATATAATAGTGAAGCTAGAAAATTGCTACAATTTACAGGTAATGCTCCAATTACAGTCAACAGATATGTAAAGAAAACGTTACGCTGTAATGCTTGCGATTATACAGTTATGAACAATAAAAATATCAACAAATGGACAAATAGTAGCAGAAGTGCAATAGTGTTACAAAAGACCTATGGTACTCCTTTCTACCGTTTATCTAGGCTACAGAGTTTAAGCGGGGTTCCTATAGCATACAGCTCGCTCTGGCAACAATATTTAGATGTTTGGCAAGAAGGTGGTGGAGCTGAAATTTACGGGGTATTATTGGAAATGGCTGCCGAATGTAGTTCACTGAACCTTGATGATACTAGAGCTAGGATTTTAGAAATTACTATAGCCAATAAAAAATTACGTACTCAAAATAAGAAAGGACGCAGCTGTTATACTACTACAATATGTGCTAAGACTGCAAATAATGAGGTAATAGTTTTATATTTTACCGGTAATAGGCATGGTGGAGAAAATATAGGTAACGTACTAAAGAATCGTAAGAATAGAACAGATTCTATCCAATTAATGACTGACGCAAGTAACAATAATAACCCGGTATTATCAGAAGCAGATAAAGAATTACTGGCAATAATAGTGATGATCAATTGTTTGTCACATGGTCAGAGAAAATTTACAGAAAATGAACTATATTACCCTGAAGAATGCGGATATTTTCTCAAACAAACACGTGGGATTTACCACAATGAACATCAATGTAAAGAGATGAGTCCTGAAGAGAAACTTGGGTATCATCAGGAACATAGCAGTAAATATATAGAAAACATATATAACAAAATAGACGAATTATTTAACGACAAGAAAGTTGAGCCTAATAGTAGGCTTGGACAAGCTATGAAATATTGGATAAATAATAAAGAAGGTTTGACCCAATTTTTAAAAATCCCAGTTAGCAATCTTGATAATAATTGGGCTGAGAGATCACTGCGTACCATTATTTTACAAAGGAAGAATTCATTATTCTTTAAAACAATCAATAGTGCTGAGATACATAGTGGTCTGTATAGTATAGTAAAGACTTGTAGTGAGAACGAGATCAATGCCTTTAAATATTTAAATTGGCTACAAGAGCATAGTAGCAAAGCAAAGAAGCATCCTGAGGATTATACGCCTTTTGCCTATGCAAGATATATGAATAATACGGAATTAATCGAGACAGCAGCTTAAACGACAGGAAGCCAATCATTAGAGAATTTGGCAGAACTAGGATCGCCATTATGAATAAGAATGTGTAAGGTTCTATAACAAATTTGGTAAGATGAATTATCAGATGGGAAAAGTTTTGCCGTAAATTTACCTTTGGATAGGCGTTTAGAGCATAGCCAAAAGCCTTGACCGTCAAAGGACAAAATTTTAATGGCAGTTCTGTTTTTATTATAGAATAAAAACAAGGAACCATTAAGAGGGTCAGAAGAAAGTTTTTGTCTACAAACAGCGATTAAGCCATCGATACCCTTGCGAAAATCGATGGCAATAGTGGCAACAAAAATAACTGACGCCGGGGTTAGTTGCAGCATAAAAATGTCTGAATTATAGTTTTTGGCTCTAGTGTTTGGATAATAAGCTTGGTACCATTTGGTTTAATAATGTGACAAGTATAGTGATTTTGCTTGGGAGCAGCTACAGGATCGGTATCTATAGAATTTACTAGTTGAAATGGGAGAAAATTAATATTTTGTTGTAGGGATTGATTTGAAGTTGAGACAGAAGAAGTTTTGATGGTAGGTTCATGGGCTTTTTTAGTTGAACTAATTGTTGCTTTATTAATATTAAGATGTTTAGCTATCTCTTGGTAAGAATAATGATGGAGTAATTGGTGAACTAATTCCTTTAGATGGTTTGGTATAGGATCAAACTTATTAGTTTTAGTTTGACGCCAAGCTTTAAATTGCTGAGCTACTTGCTCAATAGTAATCGATGGTATTTGCATAGTATGAAACCCAAATGTATAAAAAATTCATACTAACAAAAAAATTAGATAAAGTTATGCAGTTTTGCTGCAAGTATACAATTTATTAGCTAAGTCTCATAAATATAAATCTTCTTCAAGAAATCAGAGATTACTAGATTGGTCAATATTTATCACTAATATATCAGAGGATATGGTTAATGCTGAGCATATAATGATAATTTATCGAGCAAGATGGCAAATTGAATTATTATTTAAATTATATAAAAGTCATGTAAAAATTGAAAATCTTAAAGGGAGAAGTAAACCTGCAAGAGTTTTGTGTGAATTATATGGTAAATTATGTAGTGTTCTTATTTTTCATGGATTATCGAATTGTGTAAAATTAGCAAATGATAGAGAAATTAGTTTAACCAAAGCATTTATTGAACTACAGAAAAGGGCAAGAGAATTATTCCTGTCTATTACTGGACGTCTTAATGATTTAAAGCAGTTCCTTAAGAAATTAATTGTAGATTGGGGGAAATTTTCTTTGAAAGATAAATATCGTAAAACTAGATTATCTTCCTTAAATACACTAAAATTATTAACAATTATGGCTTAACTTGATGCGTATGATCTTTCTGATAGACCCCAAGAAAATTATATTCTCACTTAATGTTAGTCTAATTTATTTTATAGTTGCAATTAATCTTAGCCAAAAATATTCCTCGATTGCTGAAATTTGCATTTATGATTGCTAGCCGATACATGTAATACTTCAATTATCTTTTAGTTAACTAAGAAGATTTGTTAATTGAACATATTCTGGAATAAAAGCATTGTTTCTTTTATAATATTCCTATATCACCTACAATGTTCATTTGTTCTTGTGGAGCATAGGAATACTCTTGTAAAGTAGTCAGTATATCTTCCCTGTTATTCTCTGTGGCTGCATCATTTATTCTACCAAGTATTTCATAAAATAAATCATCTATGCTTAATACTTTACCTTTACCAAAATGTTTATTGGGATCCTTTAGATTTAATTTAGTACGTATAGTTTCTTCTGAGGATTCTAAACCTGAGTGTATAGCTTTTAAACAACTCATTATTTCGTCAGGAGATTTATTCTTATTAGTAGCCCCAAATAGTTTTCCAAGGGAGTCAATTAATTGTTTTGATGTCAAATAATCATAATCTTGTAGTGCTTTATTAATCTTTTCAGTAACTTTAGGGAGTTTATCAGTTATCACTTTATTAGAGTCCATTTTATCTAGTGAAGTTTTAAGTTTGCTATATTTTTGTTTATATTTTAACAACTCTATTTCAGATACTGCCGTTCCTTCATCTACAGCCAAAACCTTGAAGTCACCTTGAGAGCTACGATCTAGCTCTGGATCTTTTGGTTCCGCTGCTGCTTTAAGTAATATAAAATCATCTTTATTTAAACAGGATAACTCTATTCCATACCAATCTTTTATTAGATCATAAAAAACTTTAGCTGAAATTTGTTGTATTTGACATACCTTAACGTTATATTTAACATTAGTTGTATTCCATTCTAATCTAAATGTACCTTTACAAGTATCTAGTTCAAAAGGTATTTCTGTATCCTTAATTTTTGCTTTATTACTACACTTATCAGTCTTAATAAAATCTAAACTTTTATCTTCAAGCTTTAAATTTTTAAGCTTTTCTATAACATCATTGAGACCTAACTTTGAGAAATTATTACCAGCATCTTTTTGTTCTATTTTTTTATTAATTGCTAACTTCCACTTTAACCAATCTTGTAAAATAGACTCATCTTTTTCTACTAATTCTTTTACTTCTTTGTACCCTGTTGGCTTTTCCCTATAATCATATATTGATTTACCCATACTTTTATCAATTATAACAGAGGCAACTACAGCTCCTTTCATGGCCATTGGCATCTTGTCGGCAATTTCCTCTATTTTATATATTCCTTTGTCTACTAAATCAAAAAACATTGCATTGGTTAGAAGTACAGCTGGATTTCTTTTTACTTCTATTCCAAATATTAACTCTACATCTGTTTTGAGCTGATCTATTAAATCAGTTTCTGTTGTCTTGTTCTTGACAATTTCAAAACATATTTTTCCTCTCAAAGATGATAGAAAAAATTCTTTCAGTTTACTTTTATAAATAAACTGGTCATCTATAAGTCTTTTCAACTCTTGCCCAATAGTATCATAAGCACCTTCATTTGTCTTAAAGTGTATAAATGCCCCTCCTTTACTAACCTCTAAAGTTTCATTTTGTTGTGTAGTTTTCTTAGTAATAGAATTAGATATAAGCCTCTTTGTACCATGTTTATAATCATACAAATGATTTTTTCCTAAGTCTTTATCTAACTTTTTACTAGCTTTTATTCTTGCTAAGAATGAGCTAGCATCTGTTATATTATGAGAAGTATTAGTATCAAATACAAATAGTTCTGTATTTTGCCTTTGTTTTTGGATATTTATTTCCTTATGGAGCTTATATATGTTTTTAAACGAGTTTTGAATATTCATTGTTTTCTTCAAATAGTAGTTTCCTTTAATTGCACTATCTGCATTAGTTCTTACCAAATTATTATAACCAGTATCATTCTTACAGTTCTTATTAATGTGTTCTTCATTCATTTTAAAATAATCACTTGCACCTTCTGATAATACTGTATTATTAGTTGGATCATAATATTTAACAATTAGACCCCATCCACGCCCAAGTTTGTTATCCAAATCTTCATATTTTTTCCTGTTTTTGGAAATAAACTTGGATTTAATATTTTCTCTGTACTCAGTTCTAACTTTCTCACTCTGTAAAAGTTGATTTCCCATTTCTTTTAATATACAAGATACATTAATGTTTACATAACCATCTACAAGTTTATTAGATACATCTCTATATTTATATTGATAGTTATAATTATATTCATTCATCTTTTCAATAACTTTATGTTTTTTAGAACTTGGGTTATTTTCATCAAGTTCATAATCTTCTCCATCGGTACTATCTCCTATTTGACTAATAACTCTTGGCATCTTAACCCTCCTAAATAAAATTAAACTTACATGTTGTAAACTTCACCAATAGCAGGTATTTCCTCTGTAGGATAACACTCCTCTAGCTTTTGTAACAATTTCTGATCATGATGACGTTCTGCAATTTCATGCATACTATAAAAAGCTTCAGAAAATAAAGCATCTATACTTAATTTATTGTCCTCATCTAAAGATTTATTTTTATCTTTTAAGTTTAATTGATTTTGTTCAATAAAATCTTTTTCTATACTTAAAGCTTCATATATAGCTTCTAAAATACTAATTGCCTCTGCAGGCTCATTATGAGCAAATCTTGCACCAAGATCTTCCATCAATCCTTTTAATGTATAATTACCAGGTGCTTTATGGATTTTATCAGTTACCATAATCAAATACTCTTTGTATGGATCTATTTCTTCATATAATTCCTTAGCTTGGATATGATTTTTTATATATTCATTATAAGTTGCCAAGTGCTTTAATAGGTCTTCGTTATTCTTCTGTTCTGCTGTTTTATGCATACTATTGAAAGCTTCATCAAATAAATCATTTCTGTTAGTGAGCATCCATTCTAGACAAAATTTTTCTAAATCATAAATATGGTCTTGGAAATCCTTTAATCCTAAGAGTTCATACATAGTTTCTAAAATACCAATTGCCATTTTTGATTCCTTATTTCCATACTCTTCACCAAGTTTTTGCATAACCTCTTTTAATGATCTTGCGTTTGTAATTTCATTCCTTAGTTCATCAATTAATCTTGCTTTAGCTCCTTCTTCCATGTAAATTCCTTTCTCACAGAACTCTTTAGCTTTTTTATGGTTTTTCATATATTCCTCCATCACTCAAGAATGTTAATTTAATATTACAGAGGTTTACCTGAACAAATTTTAGCACTTGTTTTTGTCATAACAACTAAGATATATTTAAAAGTTTCACTTCTACAAAAACTATAACAATGCAATAAACCTCAAATATAAAGTTACTATTTTTTTTATATGTTTGCAATAACATATATTCTTTACTTTGAAATAATTTTTATTAACATGCGACTTAATAACCTCAATTCTGGATTAGATAATTTTTTGATATAGCAGGTTTGGTAGGTTTCATAGAGTAAGCAACAAGAGTAGTTTTAAATTACATTTGATAATCAACAATAAAGGGGAGTTTATGGTGTTAAAAGTGACAAAAGGTAACGTAGATGATAGGGTTCCAGTGCCAGAATTAACAAAAGGATTAACTGGAATTATGGTGGCTGATAAAGGATATATCAAGCAAAATTTGTTCTTAAATTTATATGAGAAAGGCTTGAAAATGATTCATGGAATTAAGAAAAATATGGAAAATAAATTAATGGATTTAAAAGAAAAAATCTTACTTCGAAAGCGTAACTTAATTGAAACAGTTTTTGATTATCTAAAAAATAAAATGGCTCTTGAACATACTAGACATAGGTCTCCGATAAATGCCTTTGTTCATATATTATCTACTCTTGTTGCATATTCATTAAAGAAAAATAAACCTTCAACAAAACTTGATGTTAATCTACATGTTTGCAACATCCTTATCCCGAACTGACGCGAAAGAGTTAAAAGATGTATCCCATAGTTTAGCACAACAAAAAGAATGTAAGATAGAGGAGGGGTATCTAATGCCAGATCACGTGCATATGTTAATATCCATTCCTCCCAAACATTCTATTTCAACCATTGTGGGTTTTATAAAAGGGGACCGTTGAAAGATAAAAAATTGGTCTAATTTCAAAAAAAGAAAAAATCTTTTGTCTAAAAAATTACAAAAAAAATCATCGACTCTGATGTTTTTAAAAGATTGCAATTTTTTTTCATAAATTTTAGCTTTTTGTTCTGCCAGATACTTAATTTTACATAGCCAGAACGGTTAAGCGTTTCAAATTAAAACATATTGCATTCATAAATTCAGTAAATTGATTTTTTGCAATACCTATATATCTCAGTCGCTTATTTTCTTGTGAAAACACCCTCTCAAATGGAGACCTAATAAAAGTATAATATCGATCAAGAGCAAAATTCTTCTCTTTCATGTTATTTTTCTTAATGGCACATAGATGAATTCCTCTACCAGCAGCAACGACCTTTGCTGTTGCAACACAATAACCTTTATCAGCATATACCGCTCCGCTAGTTGGTAAAACATGGGCTAAACCTTTTGCATCTGTAACGTTAGCAGGAGTTACAGCAACTTTATTAATCAATCCAGATTGAATATCCACGCTAACATGTTTCTTGTAACCATACCAAAACTTATTGCCACCTTTGCAACCAATCCTAGCTTGTTTATCATATGCAATTTTCGGCAGAGATTCATTGTTCAACTTCTCATATTTTTGCCTTCTAGCTTCATCTCGCTCTTCCCACAAGCTAGCTTTAGAAATTAAATGGCTTGCGTCAACGAAAGTAAATACTTCACTCATATAACCTTTTGAACGTAGTTGTTCTCTGAATAATCTAAAAATCTTAGATAACATATTTGTACCTATCTTGGCTCGAACTTTACTAAAAACACTATAGTCAGGTGTAGTTTCAGTAAGCTCAAAATCACAGAACCACTTAGCTGCATTGCTATCGTTTAAATATCTTTCTAGTTCACGATCTGATAAGTCTTCCATAAACTGTAACAGTAAGCATTTAAAAAGTCGCAAAATGCCATAACCTTTATAATTAGCTCTGGATTCAATAGTTTTTAATTCTTTAGCTGCTACTTCAAAATCAAATAATTCTTTAAATTTACGATATTGATGATTTGCGTTAACTAATTGATTTAGACATACCATCGTCATTTGATTCGAAGACATTCTACAACTCTCTTTTTTCTTTTTTTTCATTATACCATACCTATCTCTTCTTTCAACAGTCCCATTTACTTTCATCACCAATAATTTGTGCTATAGCTATTTTTCCAAATTCTATTCTGTTAACGTTACTTGCACTTATTTTAGCCTTGATTTTTCTTCCTGGTATATATTCAAATTCTTGTGCTGCAAGTACTCCACTACTCGTTAATATCATGGCAATCATTAGTGTTATTTTGGTCATTATTTTGCTCATCATGTTATTCTCTAGTTTTCTGATCCTTTATTTTTTCTCTTTATCATTTTCTCTGTTGTGCCGTACTATCTCTGCTTCTTGATTTTCATTGATTCTTACAAATTCTTTCAGTCTAAGCTGTCCACCTAGCCACTCATAAGATAATTGATAAGAAGTAGGAATGACCTCAAAACCTTTATCGCCAAATCTTGAGGTTAGCATGCCAGCTGCTATTACTTGCAAATTCTTACTATCAACTTCTAAATTCTTGATGGAAAAGTATGTTGATAAGGCAAATTTTTTGTATGTTTCTTTGCTATCGGCAAAATAGTTTTGGATATTTTTCATATAAGTAGGATCACTTTGTGAAATATATTTAAAGATGATAGCTGCTTTGTAATCTATTATTTCTGAATTTAAATCAAGGAGCATTGGTAGGTACATTAGGCTTGTTTCTTCCAGATATCCTTTGGAAACTCCACTATTACTAGTCCATATTTCTTGACTAAGACTTGGTACCAAAATTACTTTTTCATTGCTCGTCAATAATTTAATTGATAACCCTAAGCAACTAACGCAAAGTAGCATCGTTAATATTAAAAACAAATTCCGCTGTTTTGCTACTTGTTGGATGTTACCTATAGCTATTATCTTTTCCATTCTTTAATCCCTAGTTATTCCATGTCTATTTACATTTAATATTTAGTATTACTACATAAACAACCTTATGTGAGACTCTGGTAAATTGGCTGATATAACCAGCCTACCAAATGGCAGATGCCAATAGAGCCAACGCTGGATTATGCCAATCCACCATTTATCCATAAATCAACCACCTATCGTAAAACCAATGCTACTCGCCAAAAAAGACCATAACACTCCTTTAAAACATAAAATGATTAACCCAAAGCTAATACCCCCTACTATTGACCCAATAGATATGTTCCAAAATCTCACTGGTTTGTTTAAGCAATTATTAAAGCGTACTCTTTCCATAATTGAATCTCGTAAGTAAAAAAGTTAAAAATCAAATATTGTAACAATTTATCCTTGATTTAAGCTATAGCAGCTAGTATACCCATACAAATAGCACTACTACCGACAAAAACTGTACCGCCACGAACTACTCGAACGCGACCATCACCTTCAGATAGAATAGTTGTGAAAATACCACCAAGCCCAGCTCCATAAACCCAGTAATCCGTTACAAATTTTACCAGTGGTTCGACGACACCTTTGCCAAATCTACCTAAATCTACCGCTAAACTTTCAGAGGCAATAGTGCTAAGTAAAATGATAATTATTCCATAGCTGAAATATGAGAGAGTATCGCCCCAGTTATTATCTAGACAATGCTGATCTTTTTGTTTGCTAGTTATTTTGTTAGTTGTGTTTGGTATTTTCTTCGAATCCACCATAATCTTCCTCTTTTGTTAATTATTTGCTATTGCTTTTTCTTACTACTTTCTCCGTTGTAGCGTCATAACTAAGCTTAAGATGATAAATTATGGGACTGTTGAAAGAAGAGATAGGTATGGTATAATGAAAAAAAAGAAAAAAGAGAGTTGTAGAATGTCTTCGAATCAAATGACGATGGTATGTCTAAATCAATTAGTTAACGCAAATCATCAATATCGTAAATTTAAAGAATTATTTGATTTTGAAGTAGCAGCTAAAGAATTAAAAACTATTGAATCCAGAGCTAATTATAAAGGTTATGGCATTTTGCGACTTTTTAAATGCTTACTGTTACAGTTTATGGAAGACTTATCAGATCGTGAACTAGAAAGATATTTAAACGATAGCAATGCAGCTAAGTGGTTCTGTGATTTTGAGCTTACTGAAACTACACCTGACTATAGTGTTTTTAGTAAAGTTCGAGCCAAGATAGGTACAAATATGTTATCTAAGATTTTTAGATTATTCAGAGAACAACTACGTTCAAAAGGTTATATGAGTGAAGTATTTACTTTCGTTGACGCAAGCCATTTAATTTCTAAAGCTAGCTTGTGGGAAGAGCGAGATGAAGCTAGAAGGCAAAAATATGAGAAGTTGAACAATGAATCTCTGCCGAAAATTGCATATGATAAACAAGCTAGGATTGGTTGCAAAGGTGGCAATAAGTTTTGGTATGGTTACAAGAAACATGTTAGCGTGGATATTCAATCTGGATTGATTAATAAAGTTGCTGTAACTCCTGCTAACGTTACAGATGCAAAAGGTTTAGCCCATGTTTTACCAACTAGCGGAGCGGTATATGCTGATAAAGGTTATTGTGTTGCAACAGCAAAGGTCGTTGCTGCTGGTAGAGGAATTCATCTATGTGCCATTAAGAAAAATAACATGAAAGAGAAGAATTTTGCTCTTGATCGATATTATACTTTTATTAGGTCTCCATTTGAGAGGGTGTTTTCACAAGAAAATAAGCGACTGAGATATATAGGTATTGCAAAAAATCAATTTACTGAATTTATGAATGCAATATGTTTTAATTTGAAACGCTTAACCGTTCTGGCTATGTAAAATTAAGTATCTGGCAGAACAAAAAGCTAAAATTTATGAAAAAAAATTGCAATCTTTTAAAAACATCAGAGTCGATGATTTTTTTTGTAATTTTTTAGACAAAAGATTTTTTCTTTTTTTGAAATTAGACCAATTTTTTATCTTTCAACGGTCCCTATATGTCACCATTACTGTTCGGTATTTATTATCACACATAATTTGTTATTAACACTTCATTAGATGTTCTTCGGTAATTTGATATCGGATATTTGATTGTAATAGTACTAATGTTAAAATCTTTATATAATTCCCTAATAAAGCTAGTATCACTGTTAGAAATCATAAGCTTGATTCCTTTATTAGATAATTCCATAGCAAATTTATTAAGTCTTACTTGATCAGTATACTTGCAGCAAAACTGCATAACTTTATCTAATTTTTTTGTTAGTATGAATTTTTTATACATTTGGGTTTCATACTATGCAAATACCATCGATTACTATTGAGCAAGTAGCTCAGCAATTTAAAGCTTGGCGTCAAACTAAAACTAATAAGTTTGATCCTATACCAAACCATCTAAAGGAATTAGTTCACCAATTACTCCATCATTATTCTTACCAAGAGATAGCTAAACATCTTAATATTAATAAAGCAACAATTAGTTCAACTAAAAAAGCCCATGAACCTACCATCAAAACTTCTTCTGTCTCAACTTCAAATCAATCCCTACAACAAAATATTAATTTTCTCCCATTTCAACTAGTAAATTCTATAGATACCGATCCTGTAGCTGCTCCCAAGCAAAATCACTATACTTGTCACATTATTAAACCAAATGGTACCAAGCTTATTATCCAAACACTAGAGCCAAAAACTATAATTCAGACATTTTTATGCTGCAACTAACCCCGGCGTCAGTTATTTTTGTTGCCACTATTGCCATCGATTTTCGCAAGGGTATCGATGGCTTAATCGCTGTTTGTAGACAAAAACTTTCTTCTGACCCTCTTAATGGTTCCTTGTTTTTATTCTATAATAAAAACAGAACTGCCATTAAAATTTTGTCCTTTGACGGTCAAGGCTTTTGGCTATGCTCTAAACGCCTATCCAAAGGTAAATTTACGGCAAAACTTTTCCCATCTGATAATTCATCTTACCAAATTTGTTATAGAACCTTACACATTCTTATTCATAATGGCGATCCTAGTTCTGCCAAATTCTCTAATGATTGGCTTCCTGTCGTTTAAGCTGCTGTCTCGATTAATTCCGTATTATTCATATATCTTGCATAGGCAAAAGGCGTATAATCCTCAGGATGCTTCTTTGCTTTGCTACTATGCTCTTGTAGCCAATTTAAATATTTAAAGGCATTGATCTCGTTCTCACTACAAGTCTTTACTATACTATACAGACCACTATGTATCTCAGCACTATTGATTGTTTTAAAGAATAATGAATTCTTCCTTTGTAAAATAATGGTACGCAGTGATCTCTCAGCCCAATTATTATCAAGATTGCTAACTGGGATTTTTAAAAATTGGGTCAAACCTTCTTTATTATTTATCCAATATTTCATAGCTTGTCCAAGCCTACTATTAGGCTCAACTTTCTTGTCGTTAAATAATTCGTCTATTTTGTTATATATGTTTTCTATATATTTACTGCTATGTTCCTGATGATACCCAAGTTTCTCTTCAGGACTCATCTCTTTACATTGATGTTCATTGTGGTAAATCCCACGTGTTTGTTTGAGAAAATATCCGCATTCTTCAGGGTAATATAGTTCATTTTCTGTAAATTTTCTCTGACCATGTGACAAACAATTGATCATCACTATTATTGCCAGTAATTCTTTATCTGCTTCTGATAATACCGGGTTATTATTGTTACTTGCGTCAGTCATTAATTGGATAGAATCTGTTCTATTCTTACGATTCTTTAGTACGTTACCTATATTTTCTCCACCATGCCTATTACCGGTAAAATATAAAACTATTACCTCATTATTTGCAGTCTTAGCACATATTGTAGTAGTATAACAGCTGCGTCCTTTCTTATTTTGAGTACGTAATTTTTTATTGGCTATAGTAATTTCTAAAATCCTAGCTCTAGTATCATCAAGGTTCAGTGAACTACATTCGGCAGCCATTTCCAATAATACCCCGTAAATTTCAGCTCCACCACCTTCTTGCCAAACATCTAAATATTGTTGCCAGAGCGAGCTGTATGCTATAGGAACCCCGCTTAAACTCTGTAGCCTAGATAAACGGTAGAAAGGAGTACCATAGGTCTTTTGTAACACTATTGCACTTCTGCTACTATTTGTCCATTTGTTGATATTTTTATTGTTCATAACTGTATAATCGCAAGCATTACAGCGTAACGTTTTCTTTACATATCTGTTGACTGTAATTGGAGCATTACCTGTAAATTGTAGCAATTTTCTAGCTTCACTATTATATAGTTTGCCATTATAGCAGTGAGGACAGCTATCACCACTACAAAAATTCTCAGGAGTTAAATAGCTGGTATTCGCATCCTTATAATCATCAAACCCATATTTACCTTGCCAATTACTACGATCTATCTTTTTGGGCTTATCGCACTCTCCTTCATTACCACCATTCCCGTTATCAGATTCACCTGGCGGTTCTTTTAATGAATCTGAACTATCTTTTTTTTGTGATCTGCCTTAAAACCAATCAGCATTTCCTTAAGCTTATTTATACTGATATTTGATGATGCTAGCTTGTCTATTAGCTCGTTACAAAATTTCACAAGCTCTACTATCGTTTGCTGTTCATCTCCCGTTAATGAACTTTCCTTGACATGCTGTATTAGTTCTTCTCGTTCTTCAGCACTTAAGGTCGCTACTTTTGGTTTTTTCATTTGATTAATTATCATTATTATTAATATTTCAAATATTATAATATGACTGCTACTTTTTCAACTAGTTTTTTTATTAATCTGTTTTTTATTAATCGGTGATATTTGCATAGTAGAAATCCAAATTTATACAATAAATTCATACTAGCAAAGAAATTAGATAGTGTTACGCAGTTTTGCTGCAAGTATACGTACTAATGTTAAAATCTTTATATAATTCCCTAATAAAGCTAGTATCACTGTTAGAAATCATAAGCTTGATTCCTTTATTAGATAATTCCATAGCAAATTTATTAAGTCTTACTTGATCATCTTCGCTAAATGGTAATCTGGTATAAAAAACTTCACCTGATTTATGATATGGTGGATCAAAGTAAACAAGATCATTCGCTTGCGGTTCTATAAAAGAAAAATCTCCTGCGTAAATTGTCGTATCTTGTAAAGTACGGCTACATTGGTTAAGTATAGTAGTAAAATTACCAAAAGTAGCATAGTTTCTGGTAGAGCAAGACATTCGAACTTGATCATGTTTATTCACTCGGTATATTCCCCTAGGGTATGTCGTCACGAGATTGTAATTGAATAAATTGTGAAGTTGTTTATACTAATTATAGTAATAGAAATAGGGATAAGAGTTATGAGGCTAGCACATAGAAGACATGATATAAACGATGAACTTTGGAATAAAATACAAAGCCATTTGCCTGGTAGGGAAGGTTGTTGGGGAGGGGTTGCAAGAGATAATAGAACCTTTGTAAATGCAGTAATGTGGATATTTAGGACAGGAGCTCCATGGAGAGATTTGCCACCTGATTATGGGAATTGGAAGAATGTACACAGAAGATTCTGTAGATGGCGAGATAATGGAGTATGGGAGAATGTACTAAATATTTTTATAAATGATCCTGATTTCGAATGGTTAATGATAGATTCTACATTTGTAAAAGCCCATAAAGCAGGGCTTGGGGCAAAAGGCGGGAATCAAACGATTAGCCGCACAAAAGGGGGATCAATACAAAGGTACATATGGCCGTGGATGCGCATGGTATGCCGGTCAGAATTATTGTTACAGAAGGTTCCAGAAACGATTGTACTCAAGCTTGTGAATTAACCCAAAATATAGAGGCAGAGTACCTTATAGCGGATAAAGCTTATGACACAAATAGCATCGTAGAATTTGCTGAGCAAGCAAATATAATTCCTGTAATACCATCAAAAAGAAACAGAAAGATTCAAAGAGAGATAGATAAGGATTTATATAAGTTAAGGCACATTATTGAAAATACATTTCAAAAATTTAAAGAATGGCGTGGTATAGCAACAAGATATGCTAAAAACACAAAATCATACATGGCGGGTCTTTGTCTAAGGGGATTACTAATGTGGGCTAAAATCTCGTGACGACACACCCTAAAAGAATATCGATTTAAATATAAAAATCTTGCAGTAATTTCAGTAGGATCATTGCTATTAATATTATTATCTCTAACTTGGTTATAATATTCTTTACTATGTTTTAACCGATATGATTCACATAACTCTATAATTTTTGCTGGATACTTTTTGACAGCATTATAGCTGGTGACAAGCTCAAGATTAATGTCAGATAGAAAACATTTATTGAATCTATTTTTTACTTGGAAAAACAGTGCTCCACCACCAAGAAAAGGCTCATAATAATTATTTAAACCTAGCGGAATGCGTTCTATCAGTTTATCAACTATTTTTCTTTTGCCTCCTACCCATTGAAAAAATGGTCTAATAATTGGGTTAGTAGGGTTAATAGTAGTTATTTTATCAATCGCTGTGCTTGTATTGTCATTTATAAAAGTTTGTTGTTGCATCATGTTAGTTCATTCTTTAATTATTCTCTAGAAAAGCATAAGAGATTAATTAAAAACGAATAGTTGGCATTTTCACCTATTATTCTTGCTAATAAACCTCATGTTATAGAAAATTAAGGAATGAGCAATTTAAAATAATTAATTTTTATATTGATTGATGTTGCTTGCAATAGTAGCAGTAGTAGGGTGCTTAAATATTTCACTAGAAAATAAAAAATCAATTAATTGTCTATGATTATAAATGCCAATTTTATTTTTAGCATTTGTTATATGTTTTTCTGCAGTTCTGTACGATATGCCTAATCTACTTGCTATGTGCTTTTTAGGAAACCCAAGAGCTGCAAGTATAAGACATTCCATAGCTCTTTGGGTAAGAATGAAAGATTTGCCTAGATACTTTATGTTAAGTTTAGTTATTTTCATAATGGAACCATTTTTAGTTACTGCTTGAAAGCTTTGCAGGAAATAATTCGTCCAAGCTATTTTGACTAAAAATTTTTACGTATAAATCATTGTGCTGTAAAGTTTCACAGTATGAATTATTGCATCTTATGCTACTCATAACTATACTAACATAAAGACTGACAATGTTAATAAACTGTTCAAAAGATTCAAGGTGATTAATGTAATAGCTAATAATCTCTGAATTATTGCTTGAAGACAAAAAGTAAAAACCTTCAATTTTATCTTTTGTTCTTTGGTAGATGATAAAGCTGTTACATGCTTCCTGATTATAGAATCTTCTCAAAGTTTCGTATTCGTAGCCTAGATTTTTGCTTTGGGTGTTTTTGATATTTCTTGTGCAAAAGCCCATCGTTGCTCCATTGTTTAAAAATTGGCGATAGCCAAATTCTTGAATTGGTAGGTTTAAGCAGGCAGCCAATTGAGCTGTTAACTCTGCAAATATTTCATTTGCAACTAATGCAGTAAAAACAGAATCATCAATTGAACACTGATCTATTGCTGACTCGCTCGTTATTCGACCGTCAATCGTTTGCTTAGTTTGTTCTTTATCTTTGTTTAAAATATTTTTTTGATTCATATTTTTTACCTTAATTGCCTTTACTACTGCATCTTTTATTGTACCCTAAAGCTTCTAAATTGCAATAGCTAGCAATTAAAAATTACTGTCAGTTAGAGCTTACCATCAGGATCATACTGGAACTTAGGTAAAAATTCTTACTTCTAGTAATTATATTCAACCTGCTGAGTTTGGTACTGTAGTTTGTTAGCTCGGAAAAATCATTGCAAGCAAAAATGCATAAATATATCAACAGCAGACTTTTATAGTCTGCTATTATATATATTTATATATATGCAAAATTCTGCTTTTTTGATACCTCTTTAAAGTGCTGTGATATGAGCTTTGTTGAGGGGTCAAAAACGCATTTTATTTAAAAGCGTACTGCTTTTTTGATTTTACCTCAAATCCTGATTTGTAATAGGATTTGCAGGGATTCCAAAAGCGTATTAAAAAAGCAGAACTCTGCTTTTTTGAGCTTGCCTCTTATCCTGATACATAATATGGTTTGCGGGGATTTCAAAAGAGCATTTTCATTTAAAAGCGTACTGCTTTTTTGATTTTGTCTTAAATCCTGAGCCATAACAGGGTTAGCAGGGATTTCAAAAGCACATTATTATTTAAAAGCGTACTGCTTTTTTGATTTTGTCTTAAATCCTGAGCCATAACAGGGTTGGCGGGGATTTCAAAAGCACATTATTATTTAAAAGTGTACTGCTTTTTTGATTTTACCTCAAATCCTGATTCATAATATGGTTTGCGGAGATTTCAAAAGAGCATTTTCATTTAAAAGCGTACTGCTTTTTTGATTTTACCTCAAATCCTGAGCCATAACAGGGTTGGCAGGGATTTCAAAAGCACATTATTATTTAAAAGCGTACTGCTTTTTTAATGTTGCCTCGTATCTCGATTCATAATAGGATTTGCAGGGGTTCCAAAAACGTATTAAAAAAGCAGAGTTCTGCTTTTTTGAGCTTGCTTCATATCCTAATTCATAATAGGGTTTGCGGGGATTTCAAAAGAGCATTTTCATTTAAAAGTGTACTGCTTTTTTGGTTTTGTCTTAAATCCTGATTCATAACAGGGTTTATAGGGATTTCAAAAGCACATTATTATTTTAAAGCGTACTGCTTTTTTAATTTTAGCTTAGCATAATTTTTGTTATAATGAGATATACGAATCACGCATTTTATCTAAAATATTGATTCAACCTATCTCCATTTTGCTTAAGCCATAGTATAGCTGATTTATAATCTGGGTAGTCCTGCATTACAAGATTCCAAAAACGTTTACTATGATTTTTTTCTACTAAATGGCACATTTCATGAACTACTAAATATTCCAAAATGTTTTTGGGTGCAAAAACTAACCGCCAGTTAAATGATAGTTCACCTAAGTAATTACAACTACCCCAGTTATTCCTATTATCAATCAGTTTAACTCCAGTAAAATATAAATTATGTTTTTCCCTAAATATAATAGCTAATTTATAGGCTTCTGATAATAAAGTATCTTTTAAAAACTTTATTAATATATTTTGATATTGATTATTTTGGGAATATATTTGGATACTGTTTTGGTTAATCTCGATTTTATCATAATTAGCTTCAATATTATGTAATGAATATGTTTCGCCAAATATGGGTACAGATAGAGTATCTATAATAATTTCTGGTTTTACAAATTTATTTAAACTTTTTCTAATCCATGGTTCTCTTTCTAGAAGAAATTTATGCACAATACTTCTAATACCTGGTTTATATCTATCATCTACATCTTGTAATAGTAAAGGTAATATTACCTTTACTCCATCGTGATTTATTTTTATAGAAATATACTTCTTAGAATTACTGCTGTAAATTATAGGCACTTTAATATGAGGATCCGATTGCTCTAAAGTAAAGAAGTTATTCATTAATCTTTGATCATTCTTCATAGTTATTTGTTAGGCTATAGTAAATCAAATTGAATTAGGTGATAAGATGTGGTATAAATAAAGGAAAAAATGTCAACAAGTCCATATAGTCAAGATTTAAGAGAAAAAGTAATAAATTATATAGAAAAAGGTAATAGTCAAGAATCTGCTGCTAGAATATTTGCTATACATAAAAATACAATTAGCCGTTGGAACGTAAGGAGAAGAAAAGAAGGAACAGTGCTGGCAAGAGCTAGACTAGGATTTAAAAGTAAGATTGATAAAAAAGCATTGGAATATTTCGTAACAAATAACCCTAATAGTAAGCTACAAGAAATTGGTAAGAATTTTGGAATTACAGGTTCTCAAGTAGCTAATATATTAAAAAAGTTAGGATTTAGTTATAAAAAAAAACCTTTAGCTATTTGGAAGCAAGTGCAGAGAAACGATCTGATTATTTAGAAAAGATCAGTAAATATGATAAAGATAAAATAGTATATCTTGATGAAAGTGGGATAGATATGACAATTTGCCAAGATAGAGGTTGGGGTAAGATAGGAGAATTATTGATTGGCAAGAAGAGTGGGAAGCATTATCAAAGGACTAATATAATAGCTGGTTTAGTAAATAACAAACCAATAGCCCCTTTTGTTTTTAATAAAACTTGTAATACAGAACTATTTAATAATTGGGTTGAAAAATTTTTGATTAAAGAGTTAACAGCAGGACAGGTTGTAGTGATGGATAACGTTAGTTTTCATAAATCTCAAAAGACAAAAGAGCTAATAGAATCAGTTGGTTGTGAAGTTATTTTTTTACCCCCATATTCTCCAGACTTAAATCCAATAGAAAAATTTTGGGCTAATATGAAGCGATGGATTCGAAACAAAATAGCGGAAATTGGTACATTATCTAAAGCTATTTCTGCATTCTTTGTCACCTAATTCAATTTGATTTACTATAGTAATAATAAAGACCAAATTTCGCAATCAATGATATCAATTTTAGCTAAGATATTACGATTATAAAATGAGTTTAACTAACATTAAGACATACCAACGTGATTTGTATGAAAAATCACTAATATATTATACTAATAATAACCTTAATTGGATTAGCATAGCATCTAGTCTGTATAATACAAGTAGTTTGTTATATTAATTTAACTGCTTTTTTAATCTTGCTTCATATCCTGATCTCTGATAGGACTTACAAGAATTTCAAAAGGACAGTGCTTTTTTACTGCATTTTTAAATTTCACAGTTTTAATTTACTGCATTTAAAAAATTTGCAGTTTACCGTGTTACATTATCTTCATTAGTTTTACTCACTGCTCAAAATCTATGCTCCAAATTTCGTATACTTGCAGCAAAACTGCGTAACACTATCTAATTTCTTTGCTATAGTAAATCAAATTGAATTAGGTGACAAAGAATGCAGAAATAGCTTTAGATAATGTACCAATTTCCGCTATTTTGTTTCGAATCCATCGCTTCATATTAGCCCAAAATTTTTCTATTGGATTTAAGTCTGGAGAATATGGGGGTAAAAAAATAACTTCACAACCAACTGATTCTATTAGCTCTTTTGTCTTTTGAGATTTATGAAAACTAACGTTATCCATCACTACAACCTGTCCTGCTGTTAACTCTTTAATCAAAAATTTTTCAACCCAATTATTAAATAGTTCTGTATTACAAGTTTTATTAAAAACAAAAGGGGCTATTGGTTTGTTATTTACTAAACCAGCTATTATATTAGTCCTTTGATAATGCTTCCCACTCTTCTTGCCAATCAATAATTCTCCTATCTTACCCCAACCTCTATCTTGGCAAATTGTCATATCTATCCCACTTTCATCAAGATATACTATTTTATCTTTATCATATTTACTGATCTTTTCTAAATAATCAGATCGTTTCTCTGCACTTGCTTCCAAATAGCTAAAGGTTTTTTTTTATAACTAAATCCTAACTTTTTTAATATATTAGCTACTTGAGAACCTGTAATTCCAAAATTCTTACCAATTTCTTGTAGCTTACTATTAGGGTTATTTGTTACGAAATATTCCAATGCTTTTTTATCAATCTTACTTTTAAATCCTAGTCTAGCTCTTGCCAGCACTGTTCCTTCTTTTCTTCTCCTTACGTTCCAACGGCTAATTGTATTTTTATGTATAGCAAATATTCTAGCAGCAGATTCTTGACTATTACCTTTTTCTATATAATTTATTACTTTTTCTCTTAAATCTTGACTATATGGACTTGTTGACATTTTTTCCTTTATTTATACCACATCTTATCACCTAATTCAATTTGATTTACTATAGTATGAATTTATTGTATAAATTTGGATTTCTACTATGCAAATATCACCGATTAATAAAAAACAGATTAATAAAAAAACTAGTTGAAAAAGTAGCAGTCATATTATAATATTTGAAATATTAATAATAATGATAATTAATCAAATGAAAAAACCAAAAGTAGCGACCTTAAGTGCTGAAGAACGAGAAGAACTAATACAGCATGTCAAGGAAAGTTCATTAACGGGAGATGAACAGCAAACGATAGTAGAGCTTGTGAAATTTTGTAACGAGCTAATAGACAAGCTAGCATCATCAAATATCAGTATAAATAAGCTTAAGGAAATGCTGATTGGTTTTAAGGCAGATCACAAAAAAAAGATAGTTCAGATTCATTAAAAGAACCGCCAGGTGAATCTGATAACGGGAATGGTGGTAATGAAGGAGAGTGCGATAAGCCCAAAAAGATAGATCGTAGTAATTGGCAAGGTAAATATGGGTTTGATGATTATAAGGATGCGAATACCAGCTATTTAACTCCTGAGAATTTTTGTAGTGGTGATAGCTGTCCTCACTGCTATAATGGCAAACTATATAATAGTGAAGCTAGAAAATTGCTACAATTTACAGGTAATGCTCCAATTACAGTCAACAGATATGTAAAGAAAACGTTACGCTGTAATGCTTGCGATTATACAGTTATGAACAATAAAAATATCAACAAATGGACAAATAGTAGCAGAAGTGCAATAGTGTTACAAAAGACCTATGGTACTCCTTTCTACCGTTTATCTAGGCTACAGAGTTTAAGCGGGGTTCCTATAGCATACAGCTCGCTCTGGCAACAATATTTAGATGTTTGGCAAGAAGGTGGTGGAGCTGAAATTTACGGGGTATTATTGGAAATGGCTGCCGAATGTAGTTCACTGAACCTTGATGATACTAGAGCTAGGATTTTAGAAATTACTATAGCCAATAAAAAATTACGTACTCAAAATAAGAAAGGACGCAGCTGTTATACTACTACAATATGTGCTAAGACTGCAAATAATGAGGTAATAGTTTTATATTTTACCGGTAATAGGCATGGTGGAGAAAATATAGGTAACGTACTAAAGAATCGTAAGAATAGAACAGATTCTATCCAATTAATGACTGACGCAAGTAACAATAATAACCCGGTATTATCAGAAGCAGATAAAGAATTACTGGCAATAATAGTGATGATCAATTGTTTGTCACATGGTCAGAGAAAATTTACAGAAAATGAACTATATTACCCTGAAGAATGCGGATATTTTCTCAAACAAACACGTGGGATTTACCACAATGAACATCAATGTAAAGAGATGAGTCCTGAAGAGAAACTTGGGTATCATCAGGAACATAGCAGTAAATATATAGAAAACATATATAACAAAATAGACGAATTATTTAACGACAAGAAAGTTGAGCCTAATAGTAGGCTTGGACAAGCTATGAAATATTGGATAAATAATAAAGAAGGTTTGACCCAATTTTTAAAAATCCCAGTTAGCAATCTTGATAATAATTGGGCTGAGAGATCACTGCGTACCATTATTTTACAAAGGAAGAATTCATTATTCTTTAAAACAATCAATAGTGCTGAGATACATAGTGGTCTGTATAGTATAGTAAAGACTTGTAGTGAGAACGAGATCAATGCCTTTAAATATTTAAATTGGCTACAAGAGCATAGTAGCAAAGCAAAGAAGCATCCTGAGGATTATACGCCTTTTGCCTATGCAAGATATATGAATAATACGGAATTAATCGAGACAGCAGCTTAAACGACAGGAAGCCAATCATTAGAGAATTTGGCAGAACTAGGATCGCCATTATGAATAAGAATGTGTAAGGTTCTATAACAAATTTGGTAAGATGAATTATCAGATGGGAAAAGTTTTGCCGTAAATTTACCTTTGGATAGGCGTTTAGAGCATAGCCAAAAGCCTTGACCGTCAAAGGACAAAATTTTAATGGCAGTTCTGTTTTTATTATAGAATAAAAACAAGGAACCATTAAGAGGGTCAGAAGAAAGTTTTTGTCTACAAACAGCGATTAAGCCATCGATACCCTTGCGAAAATCGATGGCAATAGTGGCAACAAAAATAACTGACGCCGGGGTTAGTTGCAGCATAAAAATGTCTGAATTATAGTTTTTGGCTCTAGTGTTTGGATAATAAGCTTGGTACCATTTGGTTTAATAATGTGACAAGTATAGTGATTTTGCTTGGGAGCAGCTACAGGATCGGTATCTATAGAATTTACTAGTTGAAATGGGAGAAAATTAATATTTTGTTGTAGGGATTGATTTGAAGTTGAGACAGAAGAAGTTTTGATGGTAGGTTCATGGGCTTTTTTAGTTGAACTAATTGTTGCTTTATTAATATTAAGATGTTTAGCTATCTCTTGGTAAGAATAATGATGGAGTAATTGGTGAACTAATTCCTTTAGATGGTTTGGTATAGGATCAAACTTATTAGTTTTAGTTTGACGCCAAGCTTTAAATTGCTGAGCTACTTGCTCAATAGTAATCGATGGTATTTGCATAGTATGAAACCCAAATGTATAAAAAATTCATACTAACAAAAAAATTAGATAAAGTTATGCAGTTTTGCTGCAAGTATACACTGCTCAAAATCTATGCTCCAAATTTCAGGATCAACTACTTCCTCTTTTTTACCATCACCGTCACGCTTATAATGTGTAGGTAATATTGTTTTATAATTTGGAGCAATTGTTCCAATATTGGCATCTACAGAGCTGCCTAGATACATTTTCATTCTTTGCGTACACATAAAACCAAAATTTGCCCTACCTTCTTTAACAAGGTCTAATCCATAATCTTCTGGGTTATCAAAAAATTTAATAAGTCCTTTAGTAGCAGCTGCAGAACAATCATCACAAATAGCTCTTTTATTTCCTAAATCATGAGTATTACGAAATTTCTCACCAAACTGCTTCATTAAATAAAACTTGCCTTTAATAGCTTCAGACTCAAGCAAATTAATGATCACTTCAATTCTTCTCTGTCGTTCTCTATCAAATAATAAGCCACTTTTTTTAAATGCTATTCTTCTGTCATTTGCAATAGGTTGCTCTATCCATAATCCATTTTTTTTGCAGACAATTTTAGTTTGAATTTCTGGACCATTACGTAGTTCAAAGATCAATTTACGGTTGTTATTTTCCACATCAGGCTTGTATAACAAAATACCTGCACTGTAATAACCACGCAAACTGCTAGCCCCACTAAATGCTTGGAATGGATCTTCTTCAAACTGCATTCTAGTGATTTTTCGAGTGTGATGTACCAGTATAATCCCAGCATCTGGGTTTACTTGATCTCGCAGTAACTCAATCCTTTTTTGCAAAAAAAATAGCATAGCATCATTGTCGTTTTCTGTGGAGCCACTTCTACCTCCATCAAAGACATTTCTTATAGGATCAATAGCAATGATGTCTGGTTTATCTGGCAAAGTCTGTTTAATATGTCTAGCCAGTTCTTCTATAGTTTTTTCATTCAAACTTAACTTTAAGTTGCTTGAGATATATAGATTATCTTTAGCTAGATTAATTATCTCTTCTGATAATTGTATGTTTTGTAGTCTTTCACGTAAATAATGGTAACCAACTTCTACTTGAAAATAGAGAATTTTCAGTGGTTTTGGTGGTATAAAACCAATAAATTCTTGACCAGCTGCCATATGAACAAATAATGACAGCAAGAAGTCGCTTTTACCAACTTTAGGAGCACCACCAAAAACTAATATGCCACCTGGTGTTAAAATACGTGGAGCAATTATATCTTTAGGTAAGGCAGTTTTATCTGATAAAAGAGACTCTAATGAAAAACTGGTAATTATTGGCAATTGGTCATTATCTAGACTTCTAGAATCTGGAAAAGATGTTTTTTGTGGTTCACCATATTTTTGCAAATGCACCTTCCATAAACCATTAACGCTTTGCTGTATCTTCTCTACAGACCAGGGAGGCACTACATTAGTTAGGTTATATCCATAAATTTCTTCAATCGCCCTGTCCTTGCTAATTAACCCATCATGGCACCGCCGCAGCCAGTAGCCAATTACTCGACTTAAATGATTAAACCTGGTCTGCTCTCCATTACCTCCCTGATAAACTTTATTGGTAAGGACTTTTTCAATAGGCAATAGCTTGTTGGTGTTATTAGTTTTTGTATTATTGCTTACTTCATGAAAATGTTTGTAGGGGCTTATTGCTTCTACTCTGGTTATTAGCTCTTCTATCGAATATTCTACTGGACTATACGTCCTAATCTTAACTACACTATTTTTGCCAAATTTATGGTAAATTGAACCAGCTACTCTAATTGGTTGATGTGCAGACTTAAAATGACTATCGCCACCAAATATTTTAGCGATTTGTTGCCTAAGTTTTAGTAATTGCTGCAAATTATTACCCATTACCGCTTTATCCAGTCGCCAATAAATATGCAGTTTGGCATGACCTAATTCAGTAATACCTCCAGATTCCACCACCATAGTTGGCTCACCTATAGTAGCTGTTAACTCTGCTAATTTGTGGTCAGTATCTCCTTCATCAATATCAATAAGCAGAGTTTGCATTTGCATAACATCTTGACTGCAAGCTACCCCTACTTTACCAACAGTACCTGGAATAACATAAAAGGCTGTGCTTCGTTGATTAGTTAGCTTAGCAAATTTTAATGCCTCTTCTACTATATGATCATCAGCCTTGACCCAAATATTACTTGGTGGTCTCCTATTGCTATTACCTTTTTCAGAAAAAGAGCGAAATGGTACAAAACCTTCTAAATAGCCAAATACTACGTAAAAGTAAGTTTTTAAATAATCTTGTGATTGTTGTAACATGATTTTCTTTAAATTTCTCTACCTATATTGTTCACTCCAGCATTTATTTCGCTAACCAACCAATTGTGTGTAAAATATTATTTTCATTCATTATTAAGCTAATTATTTAGAAATATAAAAGTGGTATATATGAAAATTACTTATAATTTTACCTATCACAATACTATTTAACTGTGAGTAAGTTTTTGTAGATTACGTGAATTTGGGATAAGGATTAGTAAAAACGCTTTAGATATAAGTACTACAAGGATATGTATAAATTACATTTCTGTGAATTCACACATAATGATTTCTTATAGTGCCTATATGTCTGCTTTTCTAGTACTTATTCCGAATTTGCGTAGATTCCGCCCCTAGTTTCAATCAAAAATAACTGTAATAAAAAATTACTGCTGGTAAGTTCCTTACACAAGCTTCAAAATTTTTATTACAGTCAAAACCATATAATAACGTTAAAGATAAAGTTATAGCTAAGAAAAATTCTTATTAACCATAATATAGTAAGTTACAATTTATCACCTGTAGTTAAGCTAAAGGTGTAAGGTATATTTTTATGAGACTTGAGATATGGATGCAGTGGAATAAAAAAAATTCTGGTGAAGTAGCGAAATTATTTAATATTAGCCAAGCCCATATTCATAAATATTTATATGAAGGTACTATCCCAAAAAGGAAAATTATGATGAATATTTTTAAAATAACCCAAGGAGCTGTGACACCTAATGATTTTTATGGCTATGATGCTGGAATATTTGAACAACCACCACTCTCAAAAAAGAAATGAATAAGAATATCGGGAGTTTCGCATTTAGTAAAAAGTCAAAAATGCTTATCCCATTAAATATTATAGTGAATTAACTTGAATTGGCAACGTTATAAATCCGATTATTATTTAGCCTCAGCGTCATTGCGAGGAGCCACTTTAGTGGCGACGAAGCAATCCAAAAAAACGATTAAATGGATTACTTCGTCGGCTATGTCTCGCCCGATGGGTGCTTGTTCGGCACTAATTCAGGTTAATTGACTATATAACTTGAGGGTAACTTGATTGCATATTAAGGTTTTAAAATTATAGCATATAGCACTTTATAATTTAATTTTTGCTTAAAAAATAAAAAATTTAGCATAATTTTACAAAGTCTAAAACTCCTGAATATAAAATAACATTTAATAAGATGAGGATATTATGAGCAAAGCCGATATACAGAAGATAGTAAAGGAAATAGATAAGGATAAACGCTCTTCCAAAGAAACTTACCTGTCAATAGTTAACAAACTAAAAACTATGTCTAACAACCAATTGAGTGACGAGGAACTTCATGACTCAGCTAAGAATTTAATTGGTTTTTATCAAATAATTATTGACTACAAAATGAAACAGAAAAAAGAACAAGAAAAATAAGTAATAATCTGATTTGCCAGAAGATAAGCCTCAAAATCTCTTGGAAAATTTGTATAGGCTAAAAATGTTACATTTACCTGCAATGACTCACTACAATGAGACAATTAAGCACATACTTTACTTGACTGATCTAATTATACGGTTTATCCATGATGGAGATTGTTTTAAGCAATTAAACTAATATTATAATAGGAAGAATATATGACAGACAAAGCAACAAATGCTATAATTTTAGTTCGTGTTTCAACAAGGGAGCAAGAAGAGGGGCATTCAATTGAAGCTCAAAAATATAGATTAGTAGAATATTGCCAACGTAAAAATCTTGAAGTTATCAAAACTTTTGAAATTATCGAATCTTCAAGCAGAGGTGATCGCAAACAATTTAAAGAGATGATCAAATTTGCTAAAAGCCATAGAGAAACCATTGCTATTGTAGCTGATAAAGTTGATCGCGTTCAAAGACGAATTTCAGAAATTTCATTATTGGAAGGACCAATAAAAGATGGTAAAATAGAATTACATTTTAGAACAGAAGGTTATATATTAACAAAAGATTCTCAATCTCATGAAAAATTGGTATGGGGGATGAACGTATTAATGGCTCAATCTTATGTTGATAGTTTAAGTGATAATGTCAAAAGGAGTTTAGATCATAAATTACGTAAAGGAGAATGGATAGGTCCTGCTCCTATTGGTTATCTAAATAGCAGAGATGCACATGGCAATAGTACAGTAATTCTAGATTCATCTAGAGCTTTTATTATAAAAAAATTATTTGAAGAATATGCTACAGGAGAATATACTCTTGGAAGCATAGTGAACATGGCAAAAGAGTTAGGGTTAAGGAGTAAAAAGAATTATTACCTAAATAAAACAGTATTACACCGTTTAATGCAGCAGCCATTTTATTACGGTGAAATGTTAGTAAAAGGAGAGATGTGGCTGCATAATTATCCACCAATTATTACAAGAGAAACATTTATGGCATGTAAAGAAGTACGTTTAGGTTGGAATAAAAAGCCTTTCAAATATGGAGGTAAAGATTTCCTATTTAGAGGGTTAATTACTTGTGCAACAACAGGCAAGATAGTGACATCGGAAATTCATAGTAAAACATATTCTAATGGTAAGGTAGATCAATGGGTTTATTTGGTAGCATGGGATCCAAAAAATCCAAACAAAAAAATATATGTTAGGGAAGATGAGGTTTTAGCGAAGGTAGAAGAGGTTTTTAAGAAAATAGGTATAAGAGACCCCGAGCTATTAAAAGACACGCTAGAACACCTTAAAAACACTAATGAGCTAAAAAAAGATGAACATGATAAAGCGACAGCTAGTTTTAAAAAAGAACATACTGAAAACGAAAAAAGATTGAACTCATTAATAGATTTACGACTTAATGGTGAACTGAGTACAGAAGAATTTCAAGCAAAAAAACAACAATTAAAAGATCGTCAATATGAAATTGTGCGTTTGTTAAAAATTTATGAAGAAGCAGATGACAAATTTACCGATGCCGCCTCAACCTTGATAACTCTAGCTTCTGAAGCCTATGAAACCTTCAAAGGTTCTGAAATGCCCCAAAAACGCAAAATGATAAAATTCGTATTTCAGAACCTGGAGCTTAGGGGCAAAAAACTTGAGACCTCTCTACGTTTCCCGTTCGATATTTTTGAAAAAACGACAACTCGTACCGAATGGCGGAGAGAGAGGGATTCGAACCCTCGATACGGTTACCCGTATAACGGTTTAGCAAACCGTCGCCTTCAGCCTCTCGGCCACCTCTCCAAGTCATGTGACTATAGCATTAAATTGTTTGTATTTCTATAATTATTTTATTCTCAAATAATAGTATACTTGCAGCAAAACTGCATAACTTTATCTAATTTTTTTGTTAGTATGAATTTTTTATACATTTGGGTTTCATACTATGCAAATACCATCGATTACTATTGAGCAAGTAGCTCAGCAATTTAAAGCTTGGCGTCAAACTAAAACTAATAAGTTTGATCGTATACTTGCAGCAAAACTGCGTAACACTATCTAATTTCTTTGCTAGTATGAATTTATTGTATAAATTTGGATTTCTACTATGCAAATATCACCGATTAATAAAAAACAGATTAATAAAAAAACTAGTTGAAAAAGTAGCAGTCATATTATAATATTTGAAATATTAATAATAATGATAATTAATCAAATGAAAAAACCAAAAGTAGCGACCTTAAGTGCTGAAGAACGAGAAGAACTAATACAGCATGTCAAGGAAAGTTCATTAACGGGAGATGAACAGCAAACGATAGTAGAGCTTGTGAAATTTTGTAACGAGCTAATAGACAAGCTAGCATCATCAAATATCAGTATAAATAAGCTTAAGGAAATGCTGATTGGTTTTAAGGCAGATCACAAAAAAAAGATAGTTCAGATTCATTAAAAGAACCGCCAGGTGAATCTGATAACGGGAATGGTGGTAATGAAGGAGAGTGCGATAAGCCCAAAAAGATAGATCGTAGTAATTGGCAAGGTAAATATGGGTTTGATGATTATAAGGATGCGAATACCAGCTATTTAACTCCTGAGAATTTTTGTAGTGGTGATAGCTGTCCTCACTGCTATAATGGCAAACTATATAATAGTGAAGCTAGAAAATTGCTACAATTTACAGGTAATGCTCCAATTACAGTCAACAGATATGTAAAGAAAACGTTACGCTGTAATGCTTGCGATTATACAGTTATGAACAATAAAAATATCAACAAATGGACAAATAGTAGCAGAAGTGCAATAGTGTTACAAAAGACCTATGGTACTCCTTTCTACCGTTTATCTAGGCTACAGAGTTTAAGCGGGGTTCCTATAGCATACAGCTCGCTCTGGCAACAATATTTAGATGTTTGGCAAGAAGGTGGTGGAGCTGAAATTTACGGGGTATTATTGGAAATGGCTGCCGAATGTAGTTCACTGAACCTTGATGATACTAGAGCTAGGATTTTAGAAATTACTATAGCCAATAAAAAATTACGTACTCAAAATAAGAAAGGACGCAGCTGTTATACTACTACAATATGTGCTAAGACTGCAAATAATGAGGTAATAGTTTTATATTTTACCGGTAATAGGCATGGTGGAGAAAATATAGGTAACGTACTAAAGAATCGTAAGAATAGAACAGATTCTATCCAATTAATGACTGACGCAAGTAACAATAATAACCCGGTATTATCAGAAGCAGATAAAGAATTACTGGCAATAATAGTGATGATCAATTGTTTGTCACATGGTCAGAGAAAATTTACAGAAAATGAACTATATTACCCTGAAGAATGCGGATATTTTCTCAAACAAACACGTGGGATTTACCACAATGAACATCAATGTAAAGAGATGAGTCCTGAAGAGAAACTTGGGTATCATCAGGAACATAGCAGTAAATATATAGAAAACATATATAACAAAATAGACGAATTATTTAACGACAAGAAAGTTGAGCCTAATAGTAGGCTTGGACAAGCTATGAAATATTGGATAAATAATAAAGAAGGTTTGACCCAATTTTTAAAAATCCCAGTTAGCAATCTTGATAATAATTGGGCTGAGAGATCACTGCGTACCATTATTTTACAAAGGAAGAATTCATTATTCTTTAAAACAATCAATAGTGCTGAGATACATAGTGGTCTGTATAGTATAGTAAAGACTTGTAGTGAGAACGAGATCAATGCCTTTAAATATTTAAATTGGCTACAAGAGCATAGTAGCAAAGCAAAGAAGCATCCTGAGGATTATACGCCTTTTGCCTATGCAAGATATATGAATAATACGGAATTAATCGAGACAGCAGCTTAAACGACAGGAAGCCAATCATTAGAGAATTTGGCAGAACTAGGATCGCCATTATGAATAAGAATGTGTAAGGTTCTATAACAAATTTGGTAAGATGAATTATCAGATGGGAAAAGTTTTGCCGTAAATTTACCTTTGGATAGGCGTTTAGAGCATAGCCAAAAGCCTTGACCGTCAAAGGACAAAATTTTAATGGCAGTTCTGTTTTTATTATAGAATAAAAACAAGGAACCATTAAGAGGGTCAGAAGAAAGTTTTTGTCTACAAACAGCGATTAAGCCATCGATACCCTTGCGAAAATCGATGGCAATAGTGGCAACAAAAATAACTGACGCCGGGGTTAGTTGCAGCATAAAAATGTCTGAATTATAGTTTTTGGCTCTAGTGTTTGGATAATAAGCTTGGTACCATTTGGTTTAATAATGTGACAAGTATAGTGATTTTGCTTGGGAGCAGCTACAGGATCGGTATCTATAGAATTTACTAGTTGAAATGGGAGAAAATTAATATTTTGTTGTAGGGATTGATTTGAAGTTGAGACAGAAGAAGTTTTGATGGTAGGTTCATGGGCTTTTTTAGTTGAACTAATTGTTGCTTTATTAATATTAAGATGTTTAGCTATCTCTTGGTAAGAATAATGATGGAGTAATTGGTGAACTAATTCCTTTAGATGGTTTGGTATAGGATCAAACTTATTAGTTTTAGTTTGACGCCAAGCTTTAAATTGCTGAGCTACTTGCTCAATAGTAATCGATGGTATTTGCATAGTATGAAACCCAAATGTATAAAAAATTCATACTAACAAAAAAATTAGATAAAGTTATGCAGTTTTGCTGCAAGTATACGTTTGATCCTATACCAAACCATCTAAAGGAATTAGTTCACCAATTACTCCATCATTATTCTTACCAAGAGATAGCTAAACATCTTAATATTAATAAAGCAACAATTAGTTCAACTAAAAAAGCCCATGAACCTACCATCAAAACTTCTTCTGTCTCAACTTCAAATCAATCCCTACAACAAAATATTAATTTTCTCCCATTTCAACTAGTAAATTCTATAGATACCGATCCTGTAGCTGCTCCCAAGCAAAATCACTATACTTGTCACATTATTAAACCAAATGGTACCAAGCTTATTATCCAAACACTAGAGCCAAAAACTATAATTCAGACATTTTTATGCTGCAACTAACCCCGGCGTCAGTTATTTTTGTTGCCACTATTGCCATCGATTTTCGCAAGGGTATCGATGGCTTAATCGCTGTTTGTAGACAAAAACTTTCTTCTGACCCTCTTAATGGTTCCTTGTTTTTATTCTATAATAAAAACAGAACTGCCATTAAAATTTTGTCCTTTGACGGTCAAGGCTTTTGGCTATGCTCTAAACGCCTATCCAAAGGTAAATTTACGGCAAAACTTTTCCCATCTGATAATTCATCTTACCAAATTTGTTATAGAACCTTACACATTCTTATTCATAATGGCGATCCTAGTTCTGCCAAATTCTCTAATGATTGGCTTCCTGTCGTTTAAGCTGCTGTCTCGATTAATTCCGTATTATTCATATATCTTGCATAGGCAAAAGGCGTATAATCCTCAGGATGCTTCTTTGCTTTGCTACTATGCTCTTGTAGCCAATTTAAATATTTAAAGGCATTGATCTCGTTCTCACTACAAGTCTTTACTATACTATACAGACCACTATGTATCTCAGCACTATTGATTGTTTTAAAGAATAATGAATTCTTCCTTTGTAAAATAATGGTACGCAGTGATCTCTCAGCCCAATTATTATCAAGATTGCTAACTGGGATTTTTAAAAATTGGGTCAAACCTTCTTTATTATTTATCCAATATTTCATAGCTTGTCCAAGCCTACTATTAGGCTCAACTTTCTTGTCGTTAAATAATTCGTCTATTTTGTTATATATGTTTTCTATATATTTACTGCTATGTTCCTGATGATACCCAAGTTTCTCTTCAGGACTCATCTCTTTACATTGATGTTCATTGTGGTAAATCCCACGTGTTTGTTTGAGAAAATATCCGCATTCTTCAGGGTAATATAGTTCATTTTCTGTAAATTTTCTCTGACCATGTGACAAACAATTGATCATCACTATTATTGCCAGTAATTCTTTATCTGCTTCTGATAATACCGGGTTATTATTGTTACTTGCGTCAGTCATTAATTGGATAGAATCTGTTCTATTCTTACGATTCTTTAGTACGTTACCTATATTTTCTCCACCATGCCTATTACCGGTAAAATATAAAACTATTACCTCATTATTTGCAGTCTTAGCACATATTGTAGTAGTATAACAGCTGCGTCCTTTCTTATTTTGAGTACGTAATTTTTTATTGGCTATAGTAATTTCTAAAATCCTAGCTCTAGTATCATCAAGGTTCAGTGAACTACATTCGGCAGCCATTTCCAATAATACCCCGTAAATTTCAGCTCCACCACCTTCTTGCCAAACATCTAAATATTGTTGCCAGAGCGAGCTGTATGCTATAGGAACCCCGCTTAAACTCTGTAGCCTAGATAAACGGTAGAAAGGAGTACCATAGGTCTTTTGTAACACTATTGCACTTCTGCTACTATTTGTCCATTTGTTGATATTTTTATTGTTCATAACTGTATAATCGCAAGCATTACAGCGTAACGTTTTCTTTACATATCTGTTGACTGTAATTGGAGCATTACCTGTAAATTGTAGCAATTTTCTAGCTTCACTATTATATAGTTTGCCATTATAGCAGTGAGGACAGCTATCACCACTACAAAAATTCTCAGGAGTTAAATAGCTGGTATTCGCATCCTTATAATCATCAAACCCATATTTACCTTGCCAATTACTACGATCTATCTTTTTGGGCTTATCGCACTCTCCTTCATTACCACCATTCCCGTTATCAGATTCACCTGGCGGTTCTTTTAATGAATCTGAACTATCTTTTTTTTGTGATCTGCCTTAAAACCAATCAGCATTTCCTTAAGCTTATTTATACTGATATTTGATGATGCTAGCTTGTCTATTAGCTCGTTACAAAATTTCACAAGCTCTACTATCGTTTGCTGTTCATCTCCCGTTAATGAACTTTCCTTGACATGCTGTATTAGTTCTTCTCGTTCTTCAGCACTTAAGGTCGCTACTTTTGGTTTTTTCATTTGATTAATTATCATTATTATTAATATTTCAAATATTATAATATGACTGCTACTTTTTCAACTAGTTTTTTTATTAATCTGTTTTTTATTAATCGGTGATATTTGCATAGTAGAAATCCAAATTTATACAATAAATTCATACTAGCAAAGAAATTAGATAGTGTTACGCAGTTTTGCTGCAAGTATACAATTGTTTGTATTTCTATAATTATTTTATTCTCAAATAATATTACTACAAACTTATGCCAATTGATAAACCACTCTCACCAGATGCTTACCTAAAACCCGCTCTACCTTCTAACTTTCGACAGCTGTTGTTGGTAACGAATACGATAAAAACTAATATAAAGTAAAGGGGTTACATAAAGTGTTAATATCGATCCAACAGCAATGCCTGTTACTAGAACCATAGCCATTTGGAAGCGACTATTGGCATAATTCCCACTATCAAAGAAAAGTGACAGCAAGCCAATACTCATAGCCAGAGAAGTAATTAAAATTGCCCTGATTCTTGATGTGGCTCCTGTTACTATTGATTTTATCCCTCCTTTCCCTTGATGCATTGCACTACATAACAATACACTATGCTTAGTCATTAATCCCGCTAATGTGATAAGTGATATTTGAGTATAGATATTTAACCCCCCTTGAGTAAAATATAAACTCAATAAAGCTATACTTAAAGCAGCTGGAATTCCTCCAATTAGAATAATAAATGATAGCATTAAATCGTTAAAGCGTGCAAACATTAATAAGTAGAGTCCAAATACAGATACTAAAATTAGTAATGTAAATGATGATGTTGAATCAATAAGCATTTTCGTTTGTTCACTATAGCTAATATCACTATCACTTGGCAATTTACTATTTAACTGATCAATAGAATGCACTGCATCTTGCAATTTAACGCCATGTTTAGCAGTGGCAATTACTTCAATGGAATACTGCTCATTATAACGCATAATTTGATTAACTGTATTTACCCTATCAATATCGCATATATCCTTAAGCTGAATAAGGTTTTCTCCATTTTTCTGTGTTGTAATAAACATATTTTGTATATTACTTAGCATTTTACCAAATTTAGGGTCTGATTTAGCAACAACATCATAAGTATTATCATAATGCTTAAAGTTTCCTATCTTTCTAGCATTAAACAGAATATCTAAAGTATTTGATATATCTTTCTGACTTAAGCCATATTTGAATAATTTATCTTGATTACACCAAATTTTATAATCTTGCACAAGTGAAGTCGCAATAGCTATAACACTAGTAAATAAATTCTGTGAATTAGCCTGTATAAAATGAACATCCTGCCAAGCCTTCTCCATAGATGAATGGTTATTGACATAAAAGCTCAACTCAACGTTACCCTTTGCTGAACCAGTATTTTTCCCCTGGGCAAACTTCACTGAAACATCTCCACCTACTGCTATTCTTGCGAGTTTAGCTTCAATTTCATGCAAGGTTTGCACCGCTTTAGTTTTATCTTTTAATATTATCCAAATTGTTGAACGTGGCGATTCTTCAATATTTAGGGTATATTTAATATTATCACTACTATTGACTATTTTAGTAATTTTCTCCATATAACGATGGATATAACTTAAACTGGTATTAGGCATAAAGATGTTGGTAAGTATAATCATATCTTTTTTTTCAAATGGCTCAATTTCTATTTTCATAGAGTTTGATGCAACATATGTACCAGCTGCTACAACTATAGTTACTAAGAATAAAAATACTCTGGCATAGCGTATAATAAAAAATAAAGAACTTTTATATTTGTCCGTAATCATATCCAGCGTCTTATTAACAATTTGAGCAAATTTGCTTTCATGCGTATTATTTGCTAGTTTTAAGAACAATATAGGTGTTAAAGTAAACGCCACGATAAAGGACATCACTAAACAAGCAATGATTGATAGAGAAAATTCCTGTAAAATTTTTCCTACCTCTCCTTTAATAAACAAAATAGGGATATATATTACTACTAGCGTAAGCATCAATATTAAAACAGATAAAAAGAGACCATAAATTGCTTGCAATATACTAGTTAAAGCATTTTTATTTTTCTGATAGTAATGTTCAGCATTCTCAATCACTACGATAGAGTCGTCAACCACCAACCCTATAGCCAAGACCATTGCCAACATCGTTATCGAGTTGAGTGTAAAACCACACAAATATAGCATAACCAAACAAGCAGCCATTGAGACTGGAATTGCACAGATTGCAATAATTGAATATCGCACTGATCCCATTAGCAGTAAAACAATTACTGACACCAACAATACCGATTCAATCAAAGTTTTTTTCACTTCTTGAAAAGCTTGTAAAATATCTTGGCTATCATCAATAACAACCTGAAAGGTAAAGTGTGGATTAGCTTTTTCGTAATATTCTAGGAAATGTTTTACATTTTTTGATACATCAACTGGATTGGCATCTGACTTAGCAAAAATACCTAATAAAACAATTTTATTCGTGCCAAAATAGGCAAAACTAAGTGCCTCTTTATCTGATAGCGTAATGCTAGCAATATTTTTTAATTTTATAGCAACATTATTACTTTCCAAATTGATATCGCCAAAATCACTCAACTTATTGATTGTCGTATCAAAAGATATATACTCTGTTTTATATTGATTTGATAATTTACCACCAGAAAAATCAGTATTTTGTAGTGTTAACGAAGCAAGGACACTATCTAAAGGAATATAATATTTTGCAATTTTTTCCGGATCAATATCGATATTAACCACTTTTTCTGTCACACCAAAACCAGATGAATTGGCTACACCATCAACATATTTAAGCTTTTTCTTGATTGTTTCAATATCCTCAGCGGTAACTAACAAATTATTATTAGACCCCACAGCAATATACATCATTGGTAAAGCAGAAAAGCTTTCAGTCGAGATTATCGGGTCTTTAGCTCCCTCTGGCAAGAGAGCCTTATTTTTTAGTATCAAATCTCTAACTTGGTTAATTGCTTGTTCTATCGGAACTTTTTTGGCAATACTTAACGTTATTTTACTTTCTCCTAGCTGACTAACAGCAAGAATCGACTCAAGACCATCAACATGTGAAAAAACCTCTTCAAAAGGTTTAGTAATGTATTTCTCTATCAAATCCGGTCTGACGTTCGGGTTGATGATCGAAATGTAAATATTTGAAGCAGGGATATTGGGTAAAAGTTGAATTTTCAGCTGCAAATATGCGTATATCCCAAGCAGCACCACCACAATATTGATCACCACAAAAATACTGCTATGTTCCAACAATTTTTTTATCATATATCCATTTATTGTTGCCCAACTTTCTTCAATCCAGTTTTTTTAAACTCTACTGCTTTAGGTACTACTATTGGTATTTTTCTTTCCATAACGCTGGATTTATGCTTGGTATTTGCCCCTCCTTTTTTTTCGATTTTAGTAACAGCAGCTCCTACCACTATCTCTGGACTGATTACCTCAAATTTCAATTTCTTTAGCTCTGCAATTTCCGCAGTTGGTTCTGTTTTAATTGAACTCTTGGTATCAGGGGGTACAGTTTCATCTATAGTTTTTAGATTATTGAACGGTTGTACCCCGCCTTCTTGCTTTAACTCCACAACTTCATTTTTTGGTTTAAGTAATTTTTGATGTTGATGTTGATCTTGTTCTTGTATTATTAATCGACCTTTATCATTAACTGCTAGTTCCTTTCCCTGTCTTACCGGTAGTCTGCTTGGAGTCTTGACCAATGGAGAGTAGTCACTTACTTCTCCAGTCACTTGTTCACTCTTAGCCACTTGATTTCCTGAGCTTGACTTTAAAGCCTCTTGCGTTTTCAGGGTTTTTGCAAGTTCTCTTTGATGAACATTTGGGGTCATCATCTCTTTTGTCCCCTTAGTTGTTTTGCCCCCTTTCATTCTAGCATCTTGCCTAGCACTCACAACCTTCTTTTCACCCTCTTTTTTTATTCCATCTGCTTGCCTCTCTTTCATTCTAGCATCTTGCCTAGCACTCTCAACCTTTTTTTCACCCTCTTTTTTTATTCCATCTGCTTGCCTCTCTTTCATTCTAGCATCTTGCCTAGCACTCACAACCTTCTTTTCACCCTCTTTTTTTATTCCATCTGCTTGGCTCTCTTTCATTCTAGCATCTTGCCTAGCACTCTCAACCTTCTTTTCACCCTCTTTTTTTATTCCATCTGCTCGCCTCTCTTTCATTCTAGCATCTTGCCTAGCACTCTCAACCTTCTTTTCACCCTCTTTTTTTATTCCATCTGCTTGGCTCTCTTTTATTCTAGCATCTTGCCTAGCACTCACAACCTTCTTTTCACCCTCTTTTTTTATTCCATCTGCTTGGCTCTCTTTTATTCTAGCATCTTGCCTAGCACTCACAACCTTCTTTTCACCCTCTTTTTTTATTCCATCTGCTTGGCTCTCTTTCATTCTAGCATCTTGCCTAGCACTCACAACCTTCTTTTCACCCTCTTTTTTTATTCCATCTGCTCGCCTCTCTTTCATTTTAGCATCTTGCCTAGCACTCACAACCTTCTTTTCACCCTCTTTTTTTATTCCATCTGCTTGGCTCTCTTTCATTCTAGCATCTTGCCTAGCTCTCTCAAGTTTCTTATCAGCCTCTTTTTTTATTATATCTGCTTGGCTCTCTATTGTTCTAGCCTCTTGCCTAGCATCCTCAAGCTTCTTATTAGCCCCAGCCAATAAATTTTTTGCCTGAGGGTCTATAGTTGCAGCATTTTGCTTCTGATTTAAAGGTGTATTACTTGCTCCACTAGACGGAAGTGAAACGTTAACTCTTTTCTTCTTTACCGAATTTGGTTTTAATTGTGGATTATTATGTGCTATCTTAGCTCGTGCATTGTTTAACTTATCCTTTGTTGCCTTTAAATCTTTAGCTAATTTATCGCGTTGATTGGCAAGATCAGTTTGGTCGTTTGTATTATCCGCCTGTAACTTATTTTGTGCATCACCTTTTTGTTTTGCTATCGCATCTTCGTAAGCTTGCTCCAATACAGCAAAACTCTCTTTAATACCCTTTAACTCTTCTTCTTTTCCAATCAAATCGTCTAAATGTTGTCTTGCGGTTTGCATAGCTTGAACAACTTCAGCATTCTCTTCCTCCGTTGCAGTCAACTGCTCCCGTACCGACTGTAACTCTTCGTTTTGTGCAACCAACTCTTCTCTCCGTTGTTGTTCTTTATCATTAGCCTCTGCTAACTTTCTCCCCAGTTTGTCCTTCTCTTGAGCCGCTTCATCTAACTGTCTCGCTAGACTCTGTACATGTCCTTGTGCTGTAGCCGCAGCTGCTGCAAAATCTTTCGTCTCTTTAATCGCCTCAGCTTTCTCTTGCTTCGCTGTAGCCAAAGCTGCTGCTTGTATAGCCAACTCTTCTTTCTGTTGTTGTTCTTTCTCAACCGCTTCAGCTTTCTCTTGCTCCGCTTTAGCCAAAGCTGCTGCTTGTTTATCCAACTCTGCTGCTTGTTGTTGTACAACTTGCTCCGCTGTAGCCAACTTAGCCTGAACTTCAGTCTGAGTTTTTTGCAAATTATCCAACTTATCTTGCTCAGTTTGTGCAAGTTGTTTAGTAGCTTCTAATTCCTCATTTTTCTTTGCCATCGAAGTCTGTGCATCTGCTGCAGCCTTAACCGCTGCATCTTTCTCTTGCTCCGCTTTAGCCAAAGCTGCTGCTTGTTTAGCCAACTCTGCTGCTTGTTGTTGTACAACTTGCTCCGCTGTAGCCAACTTAGCCTGAACTTCAGTCTGAGTTTTTTGCAAATTATCCAACTTATCTTGCTCAGTTTGTGCAAGTTGTTTAGTAGCTTCTAATTCCTTATCTTTCTCTGCCATCGCAGCCTGTACAGCATCTTGTTTTTTATTCAAAGCGTCTAATTCCTCATTTTTCTTTGCCATCGAAGTCTGTGCATCTGCTGCAGCCTTAACCGCTGCATCTTTCTCTTGCTCCGCTTTAGCCAAAGCTGCTGCTTGTTTAGCCAACTCTGCTGCTTGTTGTTGTACAACTTGCTCCGCTGTAGCCAACTTAGCCTGAACTTCAGTCTGAGTTTTTTGCAAATTATCCAACTTATCTTGCTCAGTTTGTGCAAGTTGTTTAGTAGCTTCTAATTCCTCATTTTTCTTTGCCATCGAAGTCTGTGCATCTGCTGCAGCCTTAACCGCTGCATCTTTCTCTTGCTCCGCTTTAGCCAAAGCTGCTGCTTGTGTAGTCAAAGCTGCTGTCTGTTGTTGTACATCTTGCTCCGCTTTATCCAGCTTAGCCTGAACTTTTTGCAAATTATCTTGTTCAGTTTTGGCAAGTAGTTTAGTATCTTCTAATTCCTTGTCTTTCTCTTTCATCGCAGCCTGTACAGCATCTTGTTTTTTATTCAAAGCGTCTAATTCCTCATTTTTCTTTGCTATCACAGTCTGTGCATCTGCTGCAGTTTTAACCGCTTCATCTTTCTCTTTATTCGCTTTAGCCAAATCTGCTGTCTGTTGCCGTACTGTTTCATTAGCCGCCGCTAAACTCTTCTTTGCCTGATCCTTATCTTGAACCGCTTTATTCAAAGCTGATGCTTGTATATCCAAGTCTTCTTTCTGTTGCCGTGTTGTCTCATTAGCCGCTGCTAAGTTCTTCTCCGTCTGCTCCTTTTCTTGAACCGCTGCAGCCAAATCTGCTGCTTGTGTAGTCAAAGCTGCTGTCTGTTGTTGTACATCTTGCTCCGCTTTATCCAGCTTAGCCTGAACTTTTTGCAAATTATCTTGTTCAGTTTTGGCAAGTAGTTTAGTATCTTCTAATTCCTTGTCTTTCTCTTTCATCGCAGCCTGTACAGCATCTTGTTTTTTATTCAAAGCGTCTAATTCCTCATTTTTCTTTGCTATCACAGTCTGTGCATCTGCTGCAGCTTTAACCGCTTCATCTTTCTCTTTATTCGCTTTAGCCAAATCTGCTGTCTGTTGCCGTACTGTTTCATTAGCCGCCGCTAAACTCTTCTTTGCCTGATCCTTATCTTGAACCGCTTTATTCAAAGCTGATGCTTGTATATCCAAGTCTGCTGTCTGTTGCCGTATTATATCATTAGCCTTATGTAAATCTGCGTCTTTTGCAGCCAAATCTGCTTTCCGTTGTTGTTCTTGCTTAACCGCTGCAGCTTTTTCTTTATCCAAAGCTGCTCTCTTAACTTGTGCAGCGTTATCTACCTCATCTTTTGCAGCTTGATCTGCAGCATTTTGTTGTCGAGGCAAAACTTTTGTCTGTTGTTGTGTTTTTTCAGTAGCCTTTGCTAATACCTTGTCCTCCTTTGGTATTATAGCTTCAGCTGCTTTAACCTCAGCCTGTGCATTCTTTAATTCTGGTTCTTTTTGAACAAAACCTGCCATCTGTTGTTGTGAATTATTAGCAAGCAATTCCTTTTTTACCTTTGAATCATCTTGTGAACCACCTCTATTTTGTTGAGCCTGCTGACTAAATGAATTAGTTTTTATCTCAGGTTGCTTAGATAATTGGGATTCTAATTTTTCTAGTTTCTCAAGTTCTAGTCTTTTCTTCGTGTATTTATCATCCAAATCATTTATGTTGCTTAGTAACTTTGCTAATTTTTCTTCAGCTGCTTTGATATCCTCCTCATGCAATTTCACAGTATTTTCTGAAGGTGCTTGCCGTTCTAAATTTACTTCTTCCCTTTGAACAATTTGGCTGTCTGGTTGCTTATTATCATCTAAAATTATTGCTTGTTGACTAGAATTCTCAGTTACCTGACTTGGTGATTGATTAGTTTTAGTATTTTGCTCTTTTGTAGTAATATCAAGATTTTCATCTTCATTTACATGTTTTTTAAAATCCCTTTGAGGGTTTGTATCCTCTTGAGTAATACGCTTATTACTACCAGTATATTGTTCCGGGGTAGGATTATTACTAGGAGCAGCTCTTTGCCCAGTACTTGATGAAGAATTTGAATTACTCGAGCTATTATTATCGTTATTATTATTTTTGGAATCTTCTAGCTCTGCCTTTTTCTCATTCAGTTCTTGCTCAAGAGCCTGTTTTTTCTTGTTTAGTGTCTGTATTTCCCCAGCTTGTATTACATTCATTCTCCTAAGTTGAGCTGGATTATCAACCTCACCAGCATGAACAGAACTACAGAATAATAGTATTATAAAAAAGTATAGTTTTTTCATTTATCTAATTAATATTTGTTTTAGTTTTCAATATAAATAAGGGGAAGTTAACATTACCCTATTACTAAGTATTCTATAATATAGCAGATTTTTATGATCCACTAATAGCTATTTTCATTATTCTTATATTATAATTCTGACCTAGTTGTCTCATCTTCAATCAGAACCTTAGCCCCATCACCCAATCCCTTTTTTCCTGAAATAACCACTTGGTCATTTGGTTTGATGCCACTAACTACCTCTACACTTTGACTATCACTATCACCTATTTCAACCTTTACTTTTTTAGCTATATTATTTTCAATAACGTAGACAAAATAATAGGATTCAAAAAAGATAGCTGAGTTTGGTAATTTTATCCGTTGCTTATTGCTATTGAAAACAACATTTACATTAACAAATAAGCCAGGCGTGATTGAATTGTCATCATTTGGAATAAACGCCTCAATATAGACTGAGTGATTCTTCTCTTGAGCAATTTCTGAAGTTTTAAAATCGCTTAGTTTAAGGGCTAAATCTAAAGCAGGAATATAGATGTTAACATAGCTATCCGGAGAACTTTTAAATTTCTGATAGTCGCTCTCATCGAGCTCAAATGCAACCTTGATAATATGAATATCGTAAAGAACGGCAATTTTATCCTTTTGTGTAACAAGCTCTCCGTCAGCAACAAGTTTTCGTTCAACAATGCCACTTAACGGAGCAACAATATAATGATTGGTCTTGTCATCAAGTAATGTATAATATTTATGTTTAGCATCAAGATATTCTATGCGATGGTTTACATATTCTGTATAGCTAATGAGATTCTTATCTGATAGCTGTTTCATCGCATTAGCTTTTTTCTCTTTAAGACGATACTCTTCATTTGCCAGTTCAATCAGGTAGTCAATTTGCGTGGTATCTAATACTGCTAAAATATCACCTTTATTGACATAACTACCTATCGGCAAATCAAGCTCTTTAATTCTCCCTGTTACATTGACTTTAACTGCATGTGTTTCATATGGCAAGGTTTTGCCTGTTGTAACCAATATATCATTTGTTTCTTCTGAATATTGAGCCTTAACCACCTCAACAGGAACCATGGTCGCTTGATTATCAACTTGCTGAGCGGGGATTTGTTTATCATTTGCTTTTTTGATAAAAACTATCACCACAACAATCGCTGTTATAACAAATAATATCCCATATATAACTTTTCTTCGACTCATTAACGCCATATCTACCTACCTTGAGAGTCTTGAGAAAATAACCTTTATAAATTAGTTTCTTATAACTCTATGTTATTTGATTAAACATCCCTTGATTTATAAGGGGTAGCATTTTCTTCTCCATAGGAGTCTGCCGGCAATATAGTCAACTTAGGAGAATTTGGGGCTAGGAGCAATGGAGCGACGCCTATAAGTAATAGGCGAGCGACGAGTTACAACGTCCCCAACTTCTCATCAATTGACTATAACTAAAGTAATTCTATATTTGGCTCTCTTTGGCTGCGAATAAACATAATTTTTTTGAAATAGCTACACTATTCCTGCAAAAATCATATATATTCTCGCCGAAAAATAGCTCAAAATATAATTAATTAGTTATCGTAGGCAGACTTCTAGGAGATAACTAATCTGAGCATTTTTATTCAAAGTCATCCGTTTTATCCGGTTTGTATGCAATATACACATTAAAAACTCATTGTCAAGTTAAATTATAATCAACTCAGGAAAATTGGGCAGCAAAAGCGGAGTGATTCTTATAAGTAATAGGCGAGCGACGAGTGACAACATTACAAATTTCTCGTCAATTGACTATATCTAATGACTTTTTGAGTATTATTTATATATCCCTGCTTTCGTAGGGATGACAAGCTTTGCTCTGTGGTTAAATTTGAAAATTTAGAAAAATTTATGGATTTTAGCATGATTTTTGACCATGAAGATGCATTCTCTCTTTGCCTTTAGGCATTTTGATGGAACAACAAAATAAACTTGCACACTGCGTTAATTTAACTTTAGTCAATTGGTGAGAAGTTGGTGACTTCGTCGCTCCATCGCTCCTGCTACCCAATTCTCCTGAATTGACTATAAATAGCTTTAATATAGATTATCACAAAATAATTAATAAATGTCAAGAAACTCACAAAAATTTATATGTTGTCAAATGAATAGGAGTTAACCAATGTTTCTATTTATTAAATAATATAAGAGATATACTCAAATAACTTGAAGAATGGGGACGATAAACAAGGGGTGGAGTGTGCTGTACATAAATTAACCTTATTTTCATTATTCTTAATTTGTATGTGATATAGTCAATTGATAAGAAGTTGGTGACGTTGTTACAGTCACTCGGCTATTACTTATAGGCGTCGCTCCATCGCTCCTAGCCCCAAATTCCTCTAAATTGACTATAAATTTCATTTGGGCAGAAAGATTTTTACACCGAGTCAGGTGGATAAAGCAGAGTTGCACATAACAACTACCAACGGCACTGAAATTATAACATTTTCTAAGGCTGCATAATTATATCGTACTGGGTGTTAATTCAGGTTAATTCACTATAAAAAAACAAAAAATTATAAAAATTTTGCTAATTAGCTATTAGTGGACAATAAAAAAGTAGTATAGTGATATTATAGTCGAAAGGAACAGATGAAAACAATGATAGAAGAAACAAACAAAAATAATGTTGATGATCAACCAACCATGCTAGTTGGTACTGATGATTTTAAGAAATTATTGCTTAATAGCAACGTATTTGTTGATAAGAGTTTAATGATCAAAGAACTATTGGTTGATGCTGGAGATGTCACCTTAATCACCCGTCCAAGGCGATGGGGGAAGAGCTTAAATATGGATATGGTGCGGAGATTTTTTGAGATAGAGGTAGATCAACATGGCAATCCTATACCACAAGAACAAAGAGTGAACTATAAACTATTTGCTGGTGGAGAGGTGGATTTGGGATTAGCAAGTGGTAGAAAAAAGTTGCTTAAACCACTTAAAATATCTAAGTATCCAGATATTCTTCTAGACTATCAAGGTCAATTTCCAGTTATTATTATAAGTTTTAAGGGGATTAGGGGTAGTAGTTATGAGGAAATTGAAAGTAAAATCAATTATCAAGTAATACAGTTATTTAGTAATTATCGTTATTTGGAGACTTATTTAACAGATAAGGAAAATTTATTAAATGATGCACAAAAGAAACAATTAACTAGATATTTTTCTGGAGAATTTAACAAAGTAGAACTTGAGAATAGTTTGAAATTTCTAAGCGACTTACTTTATAAACATTTTAATCAGAAAGTTTACATACTAATTGACGAATATGATACGCCAATTAATAGTTCCTACATGGAATTTGGTCATAAAGAAGAATTTAAACAGGTACTTAAACTATTCCGGGCAATATTTGGTAATAGTCTTAAAACCAATGATTCATTACAAAAAGGCATCATTACCGGCATATTGCGTGTTGCTAAGGCTAATTTGTTTTCAGATTTGAATAATTTAACTGAATGTAGTTTACTAGATGAAAGATTTTCTAGCAGTTACGGGTTTACTCAAGCAGAAGTTGATGAATTATTAACTAAAGTACCAACCACTACAAAGCCAGAAGAAATTAAAAATTGGTATAATGGCTATAATTTTGGCGGAGAAGTCATTTATAATCCATGGTCGATTATGCAATGTTTGGCAAGTAAAGGCAAGCTTGATCATTATTGGATTGATAGTGGTGGAACTGATTGGATTGATCATATACTACTCTCAGATGAGATGCAAACAGATATTCAGGCTTTAGCTGCAGGTAAAACTATTACTTCTTCTATTACTAAACATATAAATTTTGCTGATATCAACCAACCAGAAGGGTTATTTAGCTTATTATTATTTAGTGGCTACCTAAACACAACTACCAAGATGCCAGAAAGAGATATTTATGATTTATCTGCTCCTAACTACGAGGTGAAATATATTTATGAAAAGAGAATGCTACAATGGGTTACTAAACAAATAAAAATTGATAATTCTGGCTATTATTCTTTTGTTACTCTATTACCAGATGGTAAAATAGAGGCGTTTAAAGAGCGTCTGCAGGAATTGTTAGTTAATTCTACTAGTTTTCATCAAACAGGAGAGAAAAAAGCCGAATTATTTTATAGTGGCTTTATGCTCGGCTTTGTTAATATGTTAGCTCCTAATTATATAATATCAAGTGAACAAGAATCAGGGGATGGCAGAGCCGACGTTATGATGATTCCAAAAATTGGCAAAGGTGATAAAGCGATGATTATCGAGTATAAAATCGCTAAATCCTCAGAAGAGCTAGCAGATATAGCTAAATCTGGTTTACAACAAATTATTAATAAAAAATATGATAGTAAAATAAAAGAGCATTCACATGTAAAACAAATATTAAAAATTTCGATGGCATTTTGTGGAAAAAATATGGAGTTGCAATATGAGGTAACGAAGCTCTAATAATAGAGCGTAAGCACTTGTATAATAAGCAATTGGGTATCTGACTGGGTTCGGAAATTGTTCACTACGCCCCGCCATTCGGCACAATTTGCTACTTTTTGCAATTCTGTGAATGGAAAATCCAGAACGTAATGCAGTTTACAGCCCTCGAGTGTTAGGTTCGAAAATATAAAATTTAATAATTCCCTTTTTTCAACAATTGTCGAACCTTTAAAAGTTTCATAGGCGTTTTGGCTGATACTTATAAGCTCTGCAAGCTTTTTAGAAAGCTTATCATCTACTTTGTCATAACTCTTAATTAATTCAGTTAATTCATATTGTCTTTCCTTTAATATTCTGAGAATTTATATTAGTGAGGGTAAAAAATATGTTATAATAATTAAAAAATAGCAATTGAGGGATTGTGGCAGGAGAAGAGAATAATGAGGTTGTAGATGTTGCAGGTGGAACATCGCGTTACTCGGAGAAGATTGAGGATGATGCTAAATCATTTGGTTATAAAGCAGCAAATTTACTCAATTTGCGGGAGGTTGTTAAGGAATTTAATGAATTACTTGCGACAAACCAAGATAGTCAATTAGGGGATAATATTATCAAGGTTCAAGTGCCAACATTTGAGCCAATAAATGGTGATATAATAAAACAGCATTTAGATACACATGCTCCGGAATGGGTAAACCTCTTCCAGGAATTTGCTGATACTTACAAAGCTCAGTCCAATCTAGACACTTTAAGTGAAGCTAGTATTGAATGTTTAAAAAAATTACAAGAGTGTATTATTAATTGTTTTAATCAACATGAGCTAGAACCGGGGTTATTTAACAAGTTCTTAGAAAAAAATAAGATTCAGCCTGAGCAATTATTAATGATACGTAGTACAGGGGTTCATGAGGATAAGGCGGATATGGCTAATCCTGGTGGCAATGAGAGTCTGCCTTGCAAGGCTAATATTCGCGAGATATCTCAGGCACTTGGTCGAGTTGCTGCTTCATATGTCGGTCCTAAATCTTTGGCACAACGTTTGATAGCTCGTGATCAGCACATTACTGACTTTCCAGTAATGCCAGGGTTAATTCAACAAATGATTGGTGAGGGCATGGATGTTAGTCAGTCTGCAGATAGGCAAAATAAAGTACCTGTATCAGGGGTGATCTATAGTAAAGACGGGGCAAGCAGATTGCAAGTAGCTCCCGGTCATGGTGAATATGTCGTTAATAGTAAAGGACGGGTAGATAATTTTTATATTAGTACCCAAGGGGTAGTATATTCTGAAATTGCTGCTAAAGATTTTCGTTTGCAGCCAAAGTTAGATGAAAATAATAAGAAAATTATTTTACAGCGACAAGAGAATCCAGCTGAGCTGAAATACCAACCATCAATTGCTAGTGATGCGGCTTATTACGCCCATCAGTTTGCCCAGTATTTGGTAGGGAAATATGGCAAGAGGATGGATATAGAATTTGTTTATAATCCTGATGATCATCAAATTAATATAGTACAAGCTCGGGCAATTCCAGAAGGGTCAAGAAAAGGGCTTGAACCATCCGCTATTTCTCCACAATTTTTGGCTGATAATAAAGCTAATATGACTACCATACAAGGTTTGCAGGTGATTACTCCAGAAATCAATAAGGTGGTAGTTATTACCGAGCCAAATCAAGTAATAATCTGTAATACCATTGAAGAAGCTCTGACTCAATATAATAAGAACCATGATAAGATAGTAGGGGTTATAGTGCAACAACCATCGCCTGATACTTCGCATGAGGCTGGAGTGTTTAATGCTAGTGCTATACCGGTAATGCAAGTGAGTGATATTGTGGCAGTGCAGGAATTATTGAAGAAAAATAATCATTTAATCATCGATCCACAACATAGTAGTGTCTACCAATTATCAGAAGCAAAGTTTCGAGAGCTTGATCAAATAAATATTGAGAAAGCATTATATGATAAAGGAATTGTTGCCAAAGGCATATATGCTTCAAGCTTGTCTGGCTATGTAACACCGATTAATTATAGTTTTTCTAAAGAAAATCTAAGTAAAAATCCAGTAACTTTAGATAAAAACCCTAGTATTGGGAAATTAGCAAACGAGGCACAAGCTGGCAATAAGCTTAGTGCCGATCAATTATTATCGCTGGCTTACCAAGCTATGAATTTTAGATTACCACAAAATGTTGAAGCGCCATCTCAAGACAATGCTGAAAAATTACGAGATAATATTGCCGCATTATCGTTACCTAAAATAGGTGAGAGTAATGATCAAGCTAAAGAGGCACTAGGCTATAATTTAAGAGCTGTAACTGATAGCTATAAGAAAGGGACAATCTCGGCTGATCTATTTAAACAAACTATGATAGCCGGAGCTGAATTGTCGGTACTGCTTGATAAAATGCAGCATCTATCTAGCCATACTCAACAACAGCGAGAGCAAGCTTATCTAGAATATTTTAATGTTCAGAAGAAATTTACCGGTATGATTATTGGGGTTGGCGGCAAGAATATTTTAGCTGATTCCTTGGCAATTAGTTTAAAACAAAATAAATATGCTAAGCAAGCTGAGGAGCTAATCAATAAATTTTTGCCAGATGGAACAGCAACCGACAAGCAAAAAGCTTACCTAACTGAAAGCATAAAGCTTGCAGATTATTTCCTCAGTAAAGAAAAGCAGCAAGAATGGCTGCAATTTTGTGGAAAGATTTGTACGGCAAGAACAGACGATAATAAATTAAACGAGTTGCCAGCTGAAAGATTAGGAAAATTAGTAAATCAACTAGTATCGCTGGGAGTGCATCAACAATGGCTTAATTTAATTTTCACCGCAGATAATAAACCTGAGCATTCACTACAGACACTAAATAAATTAGAACAAGATTTTAAAGATATTGATCTTAGCAAAATCCAGAAAGCTAAAGCAACGATTGATAGTATGCAAGCCCAAATTCCGCAATGGAGTGACCCAGCCAAATTCTCTGAATTATTTAAGGGATTACAGGAAAATATTAGCAACCTTAACCGACAGTTAAAATGGAATTCTCAAGCAAGTAATCTAGAAAAAATCTTGATATTAGAGCAAGTTAATCAATTAACTGATATTCTTGATAAAAGTACCAAATCGCTTGAGCGCTCAACCCTTTATCCAGACAATGCCAAAGACAAGAATGGCAATGATCTACAAGTAGCCCATTTCAAAGATATGGTCGGTGAGTTTTATGATTTGATGAAAGTCTGGGTGGCTGAAGGGAAGTTTAAGGGCGATGAGTTAGCACAAAACTCATTGGAAGAGATAATTAGATCATTTCAAGTACAAGGTAAGCAAATATTAACCAAAAATCAATTCAATCCCTCTCCTTATTTTTCTGTAAACCGAGCAACGATAAATATTACAGGAGATAGAACCATTCCTGATACTTTAGAAGATATATTGACCTTAATACACCAAAATATGATTGTTGTTATTACCGATCTGGCAACAGAGACAAATAAAATTCTGTACCAACAACTGCCTAATTTGGTTAAAAATTTGGATATAGCTTTTAATAATGAGCTTCTAGATTCAAGTAATCCTTATTATTCTGACAGAATATCAAATCTTTCTACTATGATTAGTTTAAAAAATCAGACTTTAATAATAGAAAAAAATATTCCACTACGTGCCCATTCCTGTATAGCCAGTATTAAATATAATGTTAAAGATGGAGCATTTGTTAAATTTACTATGCTCGGTTTTAATGAACAGAATAGGTGGGATAATATTACGCTAGATACTTACCTTCAATTTACTAAAGCAGGGATAGAATTTGTAATACCACCACGTCATGATAAAGAAAAGGGAATATTTGAATATGAAATCAAAATTAAAGAAGAACAAATTGAATCATTAATAGATATGATAAATAAATCTATAGATATTAGCTATAAACTTTCTGTAGAAAATAAACCCCAAGCCTCTGAGGTAAAACAAGAGCTATTAGTTGATAGGTTAGATTTATTGAGCAAATTCTCTAATGCAGAATTAAATAAAGTTGCTAATATGGCAAAGATTATACTAATGGAACCAGAGCAGTTTGGTCAATTTGAGTTATTGGGTGATAGTAACCTTGAAAGACTTACAACATTGTTTCAGTTTTGCAATAAAAATGAACTAGTTAGGGCTGTTATAGGTAATTTGGGATCGTTAGCTGAAAAATTACCAAATCTTTATATAGATAACATCTTAGATAACCAAGAAACACTTAATAGTTCAACATGGGAGTTCTTAAAAAGTAAATCCCCTTATAATAAAGAGATTTTTATAGATAAACTCTTTGCATTGCAAAATAGTGCAGATGATAAATCTTTAAACTTATTCAAAGATATATTAATCCAAGGCTCAAAAGATTTAGTAAGCGTTCTAGATCAAAACACACAATTGTTTTTTATAGAGGAGCTTTTTAAGTTACAAGATAAAAATACTCTCCATACCACTCTTAATGAGATATTGATAAATAATTCAGAAAATTGGTTACAAAATCTTAATTCTTCTAATAAATTTGTTTTAGCATCAAAATTACTTGAACAACAAGACTTTGAAAAAACAGACGATAAAATTAGATATCTAACATCAGATAATGCGACAGAATTGTATGCAGCTGGTATTAAATTTATTCAGCTAGCAAAATTACAACCAGATGACATTATAGCACTAACATCAGATAGTGCGGTAAAAATATTTAAGGAGAAGTATGCAACATTTGATCAATTAGAAAATTTAGAATCAGATAAAATAAAGCTTTTGATGTCACCAACTGTATTAAACATGTATGAGGAACAGCGTGCTACATTTGATGATCTAAAGGATACAGAGTTAGGGAAAATACAATATCTGATATCATATGAGGCACAAAGAAATTACGCTAGAGGAGTTGCTTTCACCCTCCTAAAACATTGTGGTCTAGAAGAAGGAAAAAAATTAGCAGATACATATGAAGCTAATCCTACCAAAGCCGATAAGCAGCAAATAAAAAAATGCGTAGAAGCTATAACAAGGGAATATCCTGATAACAGCCCGGAGTTTAATAAAGCAATTAATGATTTTGTTGACAAATTAGCTATCTCTAGACAGGTTACTAACAAAGGAGCAGACAACAGCCCTGAGGAAACAAAAAAGTATCTAGTAACGACTTTAGAACAATTGGCTAAAGATAATCCTGCATTAAAAACGCCACTGGAGCGTATTAAATTATCGAATGTAGCACAAAATCCTGAGCTACAAGCAGCAGCCACAGCATTAGCTTCTCATGTGGCTACAGTAAGTAATCTGCCCATAAAAAAGGAGGGCTTTGTTAAAGTGTCATCAAGACCATCTAGCCCTATGGCTCAGAGAAGATAAAATGATTGACTCCAGAAAATAATATTTTTAGCCCTACAAAATGCATCTAAAAAATGGACTATGCCCCACAACTGTTGAAAGTTAGAAGAGGAAGTGGTTTTAGACCGGATATAGTCAATTGATGAGAAGTTGGTGACGTCGTCACTCATCGCTCGCCTATTACTTATAGGCGTCGCTCCATCGCTCCTAGCCCCAAATTCTCCTGAATTGACTATATTAGAAAAGGTAATGCTCCGCATAATATAGCTATTGTTAAGCATATGGCATTAAATTTATTACAAAAAGCCAAACAAAAAAGGGATTCTATTAAGCGGCTTCGAAAAGCTGCGGGATGGGATAATAATCAACTACTTATACCAAATCACTATCTATTTAATAATATAGATGCTATAGTGTGTTATTTAAGATAGTATAGTGTTAATTAAGATGTCTAGAGGGTATAAGGTATTAGAAGTTAATGTAGAAGAAGTGAAACAATTAATGAATGAAGCAAAGACTAAAGAAGAATTTAGACGTTATCAATCAATCTATCTAAGAGTGAGTGAAAAAATGCCGACATCATTGATTGCTAAAGTTACAGGATTATCAGAAAGTCATGTTCACAGAACCCATAGTCAATGTCGGAAAAAAGGCTTAAAGGCACTATGTAGCAGGAAGAAAGGTGGGAGATACAGAAGTTATCTAACTCAAGAGCAAGAACGTGAGATGCTTAAAAAGATAGAACAGAATGCCGTTAATGGTGGGATAGTAGAAATTAGCAAGGTGCATAAGATTTTTGAGGAAACGGTTGGTAGTAAAATAGCACGTTACACAGCTTATAGGCTGCTTCATAGGCATGGGTGGCGTAAAATTGCACCAAGACCATACCATCCTAAACAAAAGAAGGATGCGGTAGAAACTTTTAAAAAAAGTGGCCTGATATGGTTAAAGAAGCAAGAGTATCAGCAGCAACTGAAGGCAAGGAATTAAAGATATTCTTCCAAGATGAGGCACGTTTTGGTCGTATAGATTCATTAAGGCGTTGCTGGGTTCCGGCTGGAATCAGGCCTTTACTTAAGAAACAAATTATTCGTGAATATACTTATACTTATGGGGCAATTTGTCCATTTGACGGTGCTAGTTGTTTCCTTATTTTGCCTTTAATGAACCAAGATTGGATGATGTTAATGCTACAAGAAATGGCAAAGCGTTATAAGGATAATTTTCTTTTAGTAGTATGCGATGGAGCTGCTGCACATAAACTCGATAAAGAATTATTACCTAATAATATTAAACTAGCTTACTTGCCACCATATAGCCCACAATTAAACCCACAAGAAAATATATGGGATGATATGAGGGAAAAATTCTTTTATAACCTAGCTTTTGATTCAATGAATGCTATAGAAAATCAACTAATCACAGCATGTAATTATTATGAAAATAATCCTGCAATTGTCAAATCTATATGTGCTTGGAATTGGATAGTATCTTGTTAATTAGATAGTGATTTGGTATTAATATTTTACAACATATTTTTATATGAGGCAGCCCTGATGGATATAAGTTATGTATTGTATTTTTCACGCGTTCCGTTACAATGAACCAAATAGGGAGTATATTTATGAGTAATGATAGAATTTCAAAAGCAGTGCAGATAGTAAAAAATTATTCTCTGTTTACTGAAGAAGATGAACGAGCTAAAAGCTCCTTAAAAAGTGCGTTAACTAAATTTTTTGATACTATCAATTCTGATGAAAAGGAGGAATGTTTTAAAACAATATTAAAATATGGTAATGTTCCTTCCAATGAATTAGAAAATTTACGTGCAAAACTGAATGGCTTATTTGACAAGCAACAAGATTTAGCAGTAAATAATCCGGCTATTACAGAGCCTAGTCGTAATGATACTCAGTATGCTGGAACAGATATTAAATCTCCAATTAGTAGGACTGTGTTAAATAATGACAAAATTGATCGGTCAAATAAACCAAATGTTTCACAGATTGATCCTGTTATTGTAAATATTGACAACCAGAAATATGCTGTATGTGTAAAAGATGATAACAAATATTTAGTCTGGCTTGAGAACCAAACAACTAATGCTATGGTATTAGGATATAATCAAGCAAATGGTATCACAGGTATTTTTAATAATAGTGATATGTATGATATTAAACAAATTAGTGTTAACGGAGAATCTAAGGAGATATTTTTGGGAAGCTTTACAACAGGTACTAGCAGCTCAGCTCATAGTGTAGGAGTAGTAATATACAAAGATACGGATGGTCAATATAAGACAACCGTTCTTGATCAAACATCATTTAAGAATAATTCAGATGCTAAACCAGAATACCAAGAGAAATATAAAGGATTTATCAAAGGTATCCACTCGGCTATTAAGGGACAACATCAAAATATAAAGATTGATGAACAGAATATAGATTTTCGGCATGGTGTCTACCAGGTAGAGGGTAATTTGGCTGGATGTTTAGATGGATTAATGTTTTTTGCGGATGACTTAATAAAAGAAAATTTTGATGTTCATAAGGCATTAACTCATGCAGCAGAAGAAATTCCGCTATCTCGTATGGCATCATCTAGGTTTAATGCTACATGTGCGGTCATGGAACAGAATGAGCAGAAAGTAGGATTAGAACAAATTCCTCTTGGTGATATTAACAAGAAACTAGATTTAAAAGAATTTTTTACTAATAGCAGTGATGTAGAAACAATAAAGAAAATTCGTGATGGTAGTTATTCTAAATCAGAATTAGCAAAAATTTTTGTTGATGACTTTGGCGTACAAGTTAAGTACCTTAATGAGAAGGTTAAACAAAGCTTAAAGGAATCTTTGAATAAGTTTAACGATATTCCAGAAATAAAACTACTTACTAGCGGCAATTTTGATAACAAAGCACTAGCAAAAATTATTACTAATAACTTTACTCATGAAGAATTAGCAGACACATTTATTACTAAATGCAGGAGTGAAGAATTATTTCCAAAAATTATTACTGATAACTTTACTGATAAAGAATTAAGCGCAATTAAAAACGGAGACAAGAAGCAAGGGATAACAATTATTATTAAAAAGTTTGATATCAACCAACTAGCAGAAATTTTTATTGACAATTATAATGAAGAGGTATTAAGTAGAACCCGCAGTGGTAAAAGTGAAATGGAAGATATTTTTAGGAATAACATTCCGAGAGAGCAACGCTCTCTGTATACCCAAGAATTAGAGCTACTTAGTAATAATATAACGAATCAAGAAGCTAAAGAAGCGGTGCTGACTAAGCAACTTTATAAAACAAAACTAAAAACAACCCTTGAGAGTAAATTTCAAAAAACAGAGCTGCAGAAAATTCTTGAACAATCTTATAGAAAAGAAGAATTAGAAACAATGCTGAAGAAGGCTTTTATGGAAAACAAACCTTCTATTAAAGCTGTGGTAGATGATATAGGTTTCCTAAGAAAATTAACAGACGCTGAATTGCAATCCCTTGAAGGCAAGGAAGTTCAAGGCAAGATAACTCAGTTACTAAAGCAGGAGGTTATACAACTACAGACTGCTAAGCAACAGGATGTAACACTAGATAACCAGCCTATAGCACCGTTAAAACCTACTATTGTGCAATCTGTTACGCCAATTATTGAACCACAGAACCAGCTTATACCACCGTTAAAACCTACTATTGTGCAATCTGTTACGCCAGGTTTTAATTCCCAATTATCTAAAGAGTTACGTCAAAAAGCAACTCTGATAGCAAATAATTTAACCCAACAAAATAGTATTAATACTATTGCATCAACAATCAATATTGTAGAGACAGTAGTTGCTAATCAAGAGCCTTTGTCTGAAGTGATTGGAAACGAAAGGGGAAAATCTCTGCAAAACAAAATTAACTCAATAAAAGAGAAACATCAGCAAGGCGATATAAAGGGTGTTGATCAAGGATTCAAAGAATTAGCTGATGACTGCATAAAAATACAAGATACAAAAATGCCTTCAACTTGGCAAAAAATTGTTAATGTAATCAAGGCTGCTGCTTCGATTGTGTCTACTGTTATTAGGGGAAAGTCAAGCGATATTAATATAAAAATGGCATTGTTTAGAAAAGCGTTGAAAGAATTAGGGGGACATGATAGTAAGTTCTCTGAGTGTTCATCAATGGCTCAGGACATTTCGCAAAGAAATAAGCATAAATCTTCGTATCAAGGCAGGGCGTAGTGTGACTAGTTGCACGCTAAGCTCGCTTACCCCTTGTTTTTCGCTCCAATTCTTCAAATCATTTGAGTATAGCTTACTAACAGCTTTTTTCCACAAAAAACATATAAAGGCAGAAAGCAATTATAACGATAATATCCATGATAAAACTTCCCCTCTTGATTGCTGTGAATTTCATCATCAGTGGCGTCAAAATCAATTATTATAGCACTTAACATAGAGGTTAATATAAGTTATAATGATAGATAATGAATAAATTTAATAATAGCAATATGGCGACAGCCATAGTACCCTACAATTTTTGTAACAATGTAGGGAAGTAGGGATCAAAATCGGTAATTGAGTCATACTCCAAAATTCTTTTTAATACCGCTTTTGCCTTGTTACTTGCCTGTTTCAAGCAGTTCCTTAAATGATCCAATCCGTATGTAAAAAATGACACTAATTGTTTTGGATAAGTTTTCTGAGTTCTAATTCTTATGGGTTTTATCTCGTTTTGTATTAGCCCATTTTTTATTATTAAAGCCGATGCAATGTATACTTGCAGCAAAACTGCATAACTTTATCTAATTTTTTTGTTAGTATGAATTTTTTATACATTTGGGTTTCATACTATGCAAATACCATCGATTACTATTGAGCAAGTAGCTCAGCAATTTAAAGCTTGGCGTCAAACTAAAACTAATAAGTTTGATCCTATACCAAACCATCTAAAGGAATTAGTTCACCAATTACTCCATCATTATTCTTACCAAGAGATAGCTAAACATCTTAATATTAATAAAGCAACAATTAGTTCAACTAAAAAAGCCCATGAACCTACCATCAAAACTTCTTCTGTCTCAACTTCAAATCAATCCCTACAACAAAATATTAATTTTCTCCCATTTCAACTAGTAAATTCTATAGATACCGATCCTGTAGCTGCTCCCAAGCAAAATCACTATACTTGTCACATTATTAAACCAAATGGTACCAAGCTTATTATCCAAACACTAGAGCCAAAAACTATAATTCAGACATTTTTATGCTGCAACTAACCCCGGCGTCAGTTATTTTTGTTGCCACTATTGCCATCGATTTTCGCAAGGGTATCGATGGCTTAATCGCTGTTTGTAGACAAAAACTTTCTTCTGACCCTCTTAATGGTTCCTTGTTTTTATTCTATAATAAAAACAGAACTGCCATTAAAATTTTGTCCTTTGACGGTCAAGGCTTTTGGCTATGCTCTAAACGCCTATCCAAAGGTAAATTTACGGCAAAACTTTTCCCATCTGATAATTCATCTTACCAAATTTGTTATAGAACCTTACACATTCTTATTCATAATGGCGATCCTAGTTCTGCCAAATTCTCTAATGATTGGCTTCCTGTCGTTTAAGCTGCTGTCTCGATTAATTCCGTATTATTCATATATCTTGCATAGGCAAAAGGCGTATAATCCTCAGGATGCTTCTTTGCTTTGCTACTATGCTCTTGTAGCCAATTTAAATATTTAAAGGCATTGATCTCGTTCTCACTACAAGTCTTTACTATACTATACAGACCACTATGTATCTCAGCACTATTGATTGTTTTAAAGAATAATGAATTCTTCCTTTGTAAAATAATGGTACGCAGTGATCTCTCAGCCCAATTATTATCAAGATTGCTAACTGGGATTTTTAAAAATTGGGTCAAACCTTCTTTATTATTTATCCAATATTTCATAGCTTGTCCAAGCCTACTATTAGGCTCAACTTTCTTGTCGTTAAATAATTCGTCTATTTTGTTATATATGTTTTCTATATATTTACTGCTATGTTCCTGATGATACCCAAGTTTCTCTTCAGGACTCATCTCTTTACATTGATGTTCATTGTGGTAAATCCCACGTGTTTGTTTGAGAAAATATCCGCATTCTTCAGGGTAATATAGTTCATTTTCTGTAAATTTTCTCTGACCATGTGACAAACAATTGATCATCACTATTATTGCCAGTAATTCTTTATCTGCTTCTGATAATACCGGGTTATTATTGTTACTTGCGTCAGTCATTAATTGGATAGAATCTGTTCTATTCTTACGATTCTTTAGTACGTTACCTATATTTTCTCCACCATGCCTATTACCGGTAAAATATAAAACTATTACCTCATTATTTGCAGTCTTAGCACATATTGTAGTAGTATAACAGCTGCGTCCTTTCTTATTTTGAGTACGTAATTTTTTATTGGCTATAGTAATTTCTAAAATCCTAGCTCTAGTATCATCAAGGTTCAGTGAACTACATTCGGCAGCCATTTCCAATAATACCCCGTAAATTTCAGCTCCACCACCTTCTTGCCAAACATCTAAATATTGTTGCCAGAGCGAGCTGTATGCTATAGGAACCCCGCTTAAACTCTGTAGCCTAGATAAACGGTAGAAAGGAGTACCATAGGTCTTTTGTAACACTATTGCACTTCTGCTACTATTTGTCCATTTGTTGATATTTTTATTGTTCATAACTGTATAATCGCAAGCATTACAGCGTAACGTTTTCTTTACATATCTGTTGACTGTAATTGGAGCATTACCTGTAAATTGTAGCAATTTTCTAGCTTCACTATTATATAGTTTGCCATTATAGCAGTGAGGACAGCTATCACCACTACAAAAATTCTCAGGAGTTAAATAGCTGGTATTCGCATCCTTATAATCATCAAACCCATATTTACCTTGCCAATTACTACGATCTATCTTTTTGGGCTTATCGCACTCTCCTTCATTACCACCATTCCCGTTATCAGATTCACCTGGCGGTTCTTTTAATGAATCTGAACTATCTTTTTTTTGTGATCTGCCTTAAAACCAATCAGCATTTCCTTAAGCTTATTTATACTGATATTTGATGATGCTAGCTTGTCTATTAGCTCGTTACAAAATTTCACAAGCTCTACTATCGTTTGCTGTTCATCTCCCGTTAATGAACTTTCCTTGACATGCTGTATTAGTTCTTCTCGTTCTTCAGCACTTAAGGTCGCTACTTTTGGTTTTTTCATTTGATTAATTATCATTATTATTAATATTTCAAATATTATAATATGACTGCTACTTTTTCAACTAGTTTTTTTATTAATCTGTTTTTTATTAATCGGTGATATTTGCATAGTAGAAATCCAAATTTATACAATAAATTCATACTAGCAAAGAAATTAGATAGTGTTACGCAGTTTTGCTGCAAGTATACGATGCAATAGCACAAACTGTAACTAATTTCACGAATCTATCTGGGTTTGTTATATGACTTTTTTCAATATCAAAGCCACCGCTTTTGAGATGTTTAAACAACCGTTCTATCTTCCATTATTAAAACATCTATAAGTTTTAATTTGACAAATTTAGAACAATCCCCGACACTTAACAAATCAGTATTGCTAAACTTGGTTGATTGGGTAAGAAAATATCATGCAAGGCATTCCTATATTGGAACCAATGAAATGGGAGAGAATCCCCAAAGAGAATCGTCATCGCCTAATAACTCTATTAGCAACATTATCATTGAAAAAATTGCCAAAATCGATAATAAATATGGAGAAGGCAAATGATAGACAAGGAGAAACAATCAACTCAGAGAATATTATCAAGTGGCAAGATTCAAGCCTATCACCACGATCGTCTGGCGATAGTGTATATAAGGCAGTCAACGCTGCAACAAGTAGAACGGCATAGTGAATCTACTAAATTGCAGTATAATTTAGTAGAGAGAGCTTATGCTCTAGGCTGGAGTGCTGATAAAGTACTTATAATAGATGATGATTTGGGGCGGTCTGGTGCAACTGCTGAAGGTCGTCCTGGATTTCAGCGTTTAGTTGCTGAAGTTGGATTAGACCATGTTGGTATAGTACTAGGAATAGAAGTATCGAGGTTAGCACGATCATGCAAAGATTGGTACCAATTACTAGGTTCTGTTGACAAAATTTTTAACGTAACCATATTAAAGCTCCAACAAAATTTAGAAAGGCTAAAAAGGTGGCTGGGGCTTTATCAAACCTAGAAAATATACGCCTAAAATGTTTGATTTTACCAAAGAAACATTCAATTAAATGGCGTTCTTTATAAATATGTTTATCATATTCACGTTGTACTTTACGATTAGATTTTGGTGGGATAACAACCTCGCACCCCTTATTTTCTAAGCTTTCTACAAACGCACTACTATCATATCCTTTATCACCTATCACCGTCGTATTCTGAACATCTTTAGTAAGATTTTCAGCCTGAGTGATATCATTTCTTTGCCCAGCAGTTAGTATAAACTTCAGTGGGTTACCCAATGCATCAACGAGGGCATGAATTTTAGTACTAAAACCACCTTTGCTTCTACCTAAAGCTGCTTCCTCTTGATTACCTTTAATATATCCAGATGAGCAAGCATGTGCTCTTACAATAGTTGCATCAATCATCATTGATTCCATATCTACATCTACTTTAACATGATCCATTAAAGCTTCCCATATACCTTTGTCAACCCATCTCTTAAATCTGCGATAAACACTGTACCAACAACCATAATAATCAGGCAGAAGACGCCATTGACAACCTGTTCTAGCAATAAACCATATTGCTTCAATAAACTGTCTTATTTTTTCCTCATTCTTGTTGTGTATAGCTTTTTTTTTCTTAAAAAATGATAAAATTGCTTCCCATGCTTGGTCTTCTATGTAATACTTCATATCGGTAGTTTCTTGGTTTCGATAACTAGAAACTACCATTTCTTCTTACTATTGCAACTTCTTTATTCTACTCTGATAACTTAACATAAAATTTTGTCAACAGAACCTAGAAGTATGTGCACTTTTTAGAACCATTATTGCTGATACTGATGGTATTTATGATCCGGTATCCTATAATGATCGACTATTATTAGGTCTTAAAGGTACAATGTCTGAAGCAGAGTTACATATAATTAAGCAACGCATGCTACAAGGGAAGAAAGCAAAAGCACGTCGAGGTGAGTTAGGCATGCAAGTTGCTATGGGATATGTTAGACGACCATCTGGCGAAATTGTTAAAGATCCAGATGAGCAAGCACAGGCAACTATTCAGATGGTATTTGAGTTATTTGAAAAATTTTCTACAATTAATGCAGTATTAAAATACTTAGTCAGTCATAAAATAAAAATGCCTTATAGAGAGCGTAGCGGTTTGCAAAAAGGTGAACTAACCTGGCATCGTCCTAATAGGAATACTTTAGGAAATCTATTACATAATCCCATATATGCAGGTGCTTATGTATATGGACGCAGACCAACAGAGGCACATAGAAAAAAACCTGGCAGACGATCTACGGGGCGTATTGTTGCTAAAATGTCAGATTGGCAAGTATTGTTAAAAGACAAAGTTCCTGCTTATATTAGTTGGCAACAATATGAACGTAATGGCAGACAATTATTATCTAACTCCATACAAGGAATTGGTGTAGCAAGGCATGGTAATGCACTATTAGCCGGACTTGTTGTTTGTGGTCGCTGTGGTTTACGAATGGCAACTTGCTATACAAATAATGGTAATAAATTGCGTTATAGTTGTAGCAGAATGTCTGTAGATTATGGTGAAGATGTTTGCCAATCATTGGTTGGCAATGTTTTGGATGAACTAATTGCTAAGCAGGCATTAGAAGTGTTAAAGCCAGAAGCTTTGGAAGTTAGTTTACGAGTGGCAACAGACCTTGAAACCGAACATAATAATTTACAAAAATATTGGCAAAAACAATTAGAGAGAGGACGATATGAAGTTGAGAGGGCATATCGGCAATATAATTCTTCAGAACCTGAGAATCGTCTTGTCACAAGAACTCTTGAGAAAAAGTGGGAAGAATCATTATCTGCAGAAGAAAAGTTAAAACAGGAATATGCCAAATTCTTAGCTGAACAATCAAAAATTCTGTCTGATGTTGAGCGTCAAACTATATATAAATTAGCTTCTGATATTCCTGCTTTATGGTCATCGTCAACTACTACGGTAGAAGAACGCAAAGAAATTTTACGTTTACTAATAGAATGTGTTGTTGTAAAAATAGAAGGTGTAACAGAGAAAGTCTTGGTAGAAATACATTGGGCTGGTGGATATAAAACTAATACTAATCTTGTTCGTCCTGTGGCAAAATTGGAGCAACTTAGTTATTATGGTAAACTGCTTGAACTAGTAGCCAGTCTCAAAAGCCAAGATATGACATTACAGCAAATTGCTGATATTTTAAATCAACAAGAAGGGTGGCGTCCAGCAAAGCTGTTAAATATTTTTAATGAGAACACGGTTAGTAGCCTACTTATACGTAGTGGTGTAACAGCTACTAACAAAAGAACATTATCAGGAGAAATTAATCGTAGGCAAAATGAATTTACTTTTCGTGAATTATCGCAAAAAATCAATATACCAGAACCAACTTTATATAGATGGATGCAAAGAGAGCAATTAAAAGTCAGGAAAGTTTACAACTCATCACAACGTTGGATTTGGCTAATTACAGCCGATGAGCAAGAGATTAAAAGGTTGATCTCATTAAGAGAACAACCGAAACAGTGGATTTACCATTCCAGGGTAAAAAAGGTAGAATAATAAACAAATAACTATTACAGAGGCATTATGACTGGCAAACTTCAATTGACCAGCGAAATTTATATAAAGCAAAAATTTTTACATCAATATCACCACTAGCTGCAACAACCATTAGTTCGCTTTTATCATTTCTATATGCAGATAATGTAACTACATGTCCCCATAACATGCCTTTAATTTCAAGGTATTCAAGGGGTTTTACATTATTAAAACTTTTTCCCACTGGTTTAATTTGCAAAGCATTGATAATTCGAATCAGCATATCTTTTCTAAGAGGAATCGCAAATTTAATTTGTTTGCTAGTTAGAAAATTAAGCCATTCTTTACTCATAAATTCGCGATCAGCCAATAAATATTTAATTTTATGAACTCCAAAATTATTGATAAATCGCTCTAAAATTTCCTCCATCAACCAGCTAGAACAAGCACCCCCGTGATCTAATGGATACCAATAAATAGGCACAGAAATTTTTCCGAAAACTATAACCAAAAATAATATATTAATATCACTTGTGCCAAATTTCCAGCAAGTTCTATCCAGAGCAATAATGTATTTGTCATTAGCAAAAATATTCAAAATAAACTTAGCAATTTGGTCATAATTAAATATTTGATCCCTAAACAGCCTATATATTCTTTGAATTCTAGAGCTATGTTTAGCTTCACTCTTAATTCCAAGTGCCATGTTTTTACCGCTAACGGAGCAATTCTCAATTAGACTCATAATCATTCCAGAAAGACATTCTAGCCTTGATTTTTTCCAAGAAAAGTTTAGTATCAGTGACTGAAGTAGTATATTGTGCATAGTCAGAAAATACACTCTTATACTACTTCAACCTTCCATATACAATACCTTTGCAGAGTATTTATTACAAAAATTGTAGGGTACTATGGCTCACGCCTCCTCGCAATGACGTTTTTATGTTGCTTAATACTTATAGAATAAAAATTGTAGGCTACTTATATCCTATTTCATCAAGTTTTATATCTATCGTTTTAATAACATTACCATTATCAATATTCATAATATTTTTAACATTCTCAAGCAATAATATTAATGGTTTATGATATTGTTCAATTCTAATTATTTCATAAAATAATTTACCATTTATATCATGTAGACCATTTTGTTTACCCGAGATACTAAAAGGTTGACAAGGAAAACCGGCACATAAAATATCATGTTTTGGTATTTTTTGCTCAGAAATCTCAGAAATATCACCCATGGGCTTTTCTCCAAAATTCCTTTTATAAGTTTCTTGCACATCTTTATCAATATCTGATGAAAAAACACACTCCATCCCTTTTTCTTCAAGAGCTATACGAAAACCACCAATATCACAAAATAAATCTATAAATTTGTACATATAGGAGACACATTAATTATATATTGGCATAGGATAAACATTATACAATGATAAAAAAATATTACTCCAAATTGATATCTATAAGTTGTAATTAGAACAATATTACTGTCATTTACATTTTGAATTTATAATTGCTGGTTTGTAATTAAGTTACTTGACATTTTGCCAAATTCTATTTTTAGAAATATAAAAGAAAATTGTAAAAATTACTAAAAATATCATTACCTTCAAACCCATAGATTTACGGTTTTCCATTTCAGGTTCAGCAGCCCATTGTAAAAATACGGTAACATCCATAGCCATTTGTTCTACCGATGAATTTGTTCCGTCTATATATTGTACTTGTCCATCTGTTAGTGGAGCTGGCATGGCAATTTGACTATGCGGAAAGTATGGATTGTAACTTAATCCTGGCATTAATTTAAAATTCTCAGGAGGATTAGTATAACCAGTAAGTATAGAATATACATAATTTGCCCCATCAGGTCTTGCTTTAATGATCAATGATAAATCAGGTGGGTCTGCCCCGTTATTGGCTGCTCTTGCTGCTTGTTCGTTAGGATAGGGGCGAACAAATGGATCAGATGGTAGAGCTGGTCTTTCAAACATTTCTCCTGCATCATTGGGGCCATCTTGCACCGTATAATTTTTGGCTATTTCTTTAATTTCTTCATCTGAAAATCCTATATCTTTAAGATTACGATAATATAAATTATAAAGACCATGACACACACTACATACTTCTTTATAGACTTGAAAGCCACGTTGGGCAGCTTTTCTATCAACGCTAGCAAAAATTCCGTCAAATGACCAAGCAATCTTTTTTGTAGGTAATGCTTCGTTGGCAGTGATAGTATTGGATACTAACAAAATTAACAAACACAGGTAAAATTTGATATAAGAGGTAATTTTATTATCTTTCATATAGAATCCGGTAATGGCAAAGTTTTCTCATACTTGCTAATTAGTGGTACTGCAACGAAAAAATGAAAGAAATAGTAAGTAGCAGCAAATCTACTTAAGGTAATATAAGGGTCTTCGGCTGGTTTTCCTCCAAGATATCCAAGTACCAAACAATCAGCTATGAACAGCCAAAAAGCTATACGGAACATTGGTCGATAATTGGCACTTCTAACTTTTGAGCTATCAAGCCAAGGTAAAATAAATAATAACAAAATACTAGAAAACATTAATATTACCCCACCTAGCTTTGACGGTACTGCCCGTAAAATAGCATAAAATGGCAAAAAATACCATTCTGGAACTATATGAGTTGGCGTAACCAAAGGATTAGCTGGTACGTAATTGTCAGGATGTCCTAAATAATTTGGTTTGAAAAAGACAAAAAAAGCAAATATTAGAAAATAAACACCAAATCCAACAAAATCTTTTACAGTATAATATGGATGGAAAGGAATAGTATCTTTAGGGGATTTAACATCGATACCCTTGGGGTTATTTGAACCATGAACATGTAGGGCTACTAAATGAAGTAAGACTAAAGCTACTATAATAAAAGGCAATAAATAATGTAAAGCAAAGAATCTGTTAAGTGTAGGGTTATCAACTGAAAAACCTCCCCAAAGCCAGGTAACTATCGATTTGCCAATGACAGGTATAGCTGAAAATAAATTGGTGATTACAGTTGCTCCCCAGTAGCTCATTTGTCCCCAAGGCAGCACATATCCCATAAAGGCAGTAGCCATCATGATAAGAAAAATTATTATGCCTATATGCCATAATAACTCTCTAGGTTTTTTGTACGAGCCATAATATAACCCTCTACAGATATGTAAATAAACGACAACAAAAAACATTGATGCCCCAACTGAGTGTATATAACGTATTAGCCAGCCATAATTGACGTTACGCATAATTTTTTCAACACTCTCGAAGGCGTAATCGACGTGAGGGGTATAATGCATAGCCAAAATAATGCCAGTGATTATCTGAATTACTAAGGCAATACCAGCTATTGACCCTAAGTTCCATAGGTAACTCAAATTTTTGGGTGTTCGGTATTCGCCTAGATGTTTAAAGAACGAGAAAATAGGGAGTCGGTAGTCGATCCATTCTATGATCGGATTGGATTTGTTTGGATTGGATTCTTCAGGATAATTACTTTCATTCATAAATAATTATCCGATTTTAATTTTTGTATCGGAAATAAATTCATATGGTGGAACAGCCAAATTTAAAGGAGCTGGTCCTTTGCGTACTCGACCAGATGAATCATACTGAGAGCCATGGCATGGGCAAAACCAACCGTCATAATCGCCTTGGTTTGCAAGTGGTACGCAACCCAAATGGGTGCAAATGCCTATAGTCACCAACCATTTATCATGCCCAGATTTAACTCTATCTTGGTCAAGCTCAGGATCCATTAGCTCGGCGAGATTTACATTTCTTGCTTCAGCGATTTTTTCTGGAGTTCTATTAGTAATAAAAACCGGCTTGCCTTGCCATTTAACAGTAACAGTTTGCCCTGGTTGGATATGAGATAAATCCACTTCTATTGAAGATAGGGCAAGAACATCTGCTGAAGGGTTAAATGAACTAACAAGAGGATAGGTAGCACATGCTGCTCCAACCACAACCATACTGCTAGCAGTTAAGGTTATAAAATCTCTACGAGTTGCCTTATCATAACAATTAGTATTTGACATAAACTGATCAGTATAATTTATAGATATCTACGTAATATGTTACTATAAAAGTAATAAAATATCAAGCATCTCTTCAGCAATTTAATATAAGAATACTTGACACTCCCAAAAAAACAAATATAGTACCGTTTGTTACGATTAGCTAATTTTTGTTAACTAATTACTAAAATCTCAACAAATAATTAAAGGAATTATTTATGCTCTTCCTAAGATCACTGGTATTACCTTAAGATTTAGTGTATACTTGCAGCAAAACTGCGTAACACTATCTAATTTCTTTGCTAGTATGAATTTATTGTATAAATTTGGATTTCTACTATGCAAATATCACCGATTAATAAAAAACAGATTAATAAAAAAACTAGTTGAAAAAGTAGCAGTCATATTATAATATTTGAAATATTAATAATAATGATAATTAATCAAATGAAAAAACCAAAAGTAGCGACCTTAAGTGCTGAAGAACGAGAAGAACTAATACAGCATGTCAAGGAAAGTTCATTAACGGGAGATGAACAGCAAACGATAGTAGAGCTTGTGAAATTTTGTAACGAGCTAATAGACAAGCTAGCATCATCAAATATCAGTATAAATAAGCTTAAGGAAATGCTGATTGGTTTTAAGGCAGATCACAAAAAAAAGATAGTTCAGATTCATTAAAAGAACCGCCAGGTGAATCTGATAACGGGAATGGTGGTAATGAAGGAGAGTGCGATAAGCCCAAAAAGATAGATCGTAGTAATTGGCAAGGTAAATATGGGTTTGATGATTATAAGGATGCGAATACCAGCTATTTAACTCCTGAGAATTTTTGTAGTGGTGATAGCTGTCCTCACTGCTATAATGGCAAACTATATAATAGTGAAGCTAGAAAATTGCTACAATTTACAGGTAATGCTCCAATTACAGTCAACAGATATGTAAAGAAAACGTTACGCTGTAATGCTTGCGATTATACAGTTATGAACAATAAAAATATCAACAAATGGACAAATAGTAGCAGAAGTGCAATAGTGTTACAAAAGACCTATGGTACTCCTTTCTACCGTTTATCTAGGCTACAGAGTTTAAGCGGGGTTCCTATAGCATACAGCTCGCTCTGGCAACAATATTTAGATGTTTGGCAAGAAGGTGGTGGAGCTGAAATTTACGGGGTATTATTGGAAATGGCTGCCGAATGTAGTTCACTGAACCTTGATGATACTAGAGCTAGGATTTTAGAAATTACTATAGCCAATAAAAAATTACGTACTCAAAATAAGAAAGGACGCAGCTGTTATACTACTACAATATGTGCTAAGACTGCAAATAATGAGGTAATAGTTTTATATTTTACCGGTAATAGGCATGGTGGAGAAAATATAGGTAACGTACTAAAGAATCGTAAGAATAGAACAGATTCTATCCAATTAATGACTGACGCAAGTAACAATAATAACCCGGTATTATCAGAAGCAGATAAAGAATTACTGGCAATAATAGTGATGATCAATTGTTTGTCACATGGTCAGAGAAAATTTACAGAAAATGAACTATATTACCCTGAAGAATGCGGATATTTTCTCAAACAAACACGTGGGATTTACCACAATGAACATCAATGTAAAGAGATGAGTCCTGAAGAGAAACTTGGGTATCATCAGGAACATAGCAGTAAATATATAGAAAACATATATAACAAAATAGACGAATTATTTAACGACAAGAAAGTTGAGCCTAATAGTAGGCTTGGACAAGCTATGAAATATTGGATAAATAATAAAGAAGGTTTGACCCAATTTTTAAAAATCCCAGTTAGCAATCTTGATAATAATTGGGCTGAGAGATCACTGCGTACCATTATTTTACAAAGGAAGAATTCATTATTCTTTAAAACAATCAATAGTGCTGAGATACATAGTGGTCTGTATAGTATAGTAAAGACTTGTAGTGAGAACGAGATCAATGCCTTTAAATATTTAAATTGGCTACAAGAGCATAGTAGCAAAGCAAAGAAGCATCCTGAGGATTATACGCCTTTTGCCTATGCAAGATATATGAATAATACGGAATTAATCGAGACAGCAGCTTAAACGACAGGAAGCCAATCATTAGAGAATTTGGCAGAACTAGGATCGCCATTATGAATAAGAATGTGTAAGGTTCTATAACAAATTTGGTAAGATGAATTATCAGATGGGAAAAGTTTTGCCGTAAATTTACCTTTGGATAGGCGTTTAGAGCATAGCCAAAAGCCTTGACCGTCAAAGGACAAAATTTTAATGGCAGTTCTGTTTTTATTATAGAATAAAAACAAGGAACCATTAAGAGGGTCAGAAGAAAGTTTTTGTCTACAAACAGCGATTAAGCCATCGATACCCTTGCGAAAATCGATGGCAATAGTGGCAACAAAAATAACTGACGCCGGGGTTAGTTGCAGCATAAAAATGTCTGAATTATAGTTTTTGGCTCTAGTGTTTGGATAATAAGCTTGGTACCATTTGGTTTAATAATGTGACAAGTATAGTGATTTTGCTTGGGAGCAGCTACAGGATCGGTATCTATAGAATTTACTAGTTGAAATGGGAGAAAATTAATATTTTGTTGTAGGGATTGATTTGAAGTTGAGACAGAAGAAGTTTTGATGGTAGGTTCATGGGCTTTTTTAGTTGAACTAATTGTTGCTTTATTAATATTAAGATGTTTAGCTATCTCTTGGTAAGAATAATGATGGAGTAATTGGTGAACTAATTCCTTTAGATGGTTTGGTATAGGATCAAACTTATTAGTTTTAGTTTGACGCCAAGCTTTAAATTGCTGAGCTACTTGCTCAATAGTAATCGATGGTATTTGCATAGTATGAAACCCAAATGTATAAAAAATTCATACTAACAAAAAAATTAGATAAAGTTATGCAGTTTTGCTGCAAGTATACGTTACAAAATATCTTATAGTTTCCTTAACTATTTTCAGTGCCTTTTCTGGGGATTTAGCCCTTATTGTTTGTAGGTTGTGAATGCGGTCAAATAATTTAATCAATGCCACGTCAAATCTCTTTTGTTGAGATAATAAATCCAAAGTATCTTTGGAGCTAATCTTACCGTAAGACTTGTTCCTTGTTAGAGCTTCCACTTGGCTAGCAACTTGACTACCAAAAATTCGAGCTATCATCTCTTCAGTAAGTATTGTATCTTCGATCGTATCATGCAGTAAGCTGGTAACTATCATTTCAGTTTTAAATAATGTGGGAATTTCTTGGGCTGTGTACTGGGCAACCATGTATGATACTTCTATTGGATGAGAATAATAGGGGTCGCCAGATTGTCGCATTTGACTACCATGATATTTCTTAGCGTAATAGATAGCTTTAGTAATTTCGTCGATATCTACTGGATCATTTACTTTTTCATTTAGTAAAATCAATTTATTAAGTAGCTTAGTAGAATATTTACAAGATTCGAACTTTACCCGCCAATTGTCAATATCTTCCATAAAAGTACCTCTCTAATTAATTTAATTGTACATTAAATTAATATTGCCAATAATTTTGTTATATTTTTTAAAAATTCCTCAATTATCTTTAGGTTATGCAAGAGGTCTAATAACTAAAGTAATTCTACAATTTGCTCAAATTGTAATAAATATTCTTGTTCTTTATCAAGATCTTTTAATTTAAGGCTATTACTCATTTGTTCATCATCACCAACAAAAATAACATATTTAGCTTTCTGTAGATTAGCCCGAATCATTCTCTTGGCTATTTTGCCTTTGGCGTCTAAGGTAACAGAAATATTTTTTTGGCGTAATTGATTGGCTAAGATTAAACAATATTCTAAATTATTGTCACTAATAGGAAAGATAAATACTGGTCTGGCTTTAGATATGTTGTATTCTCTCATTAAAGCAAGCCTTTCGATTCCAGCAGCAAAGCCAATGGCTTTTGTCTCTGACCCGCCCATAATTTTGCTCAACCCATCATATCTTCCACCAGCAAGAATTGTCGACTGACTGCCAAGTTTGCTAGTAGTAAACTCAAAAGTTGTATGGCAATAATAATCAAGCCCCCTTACTAGCCTTGGGTTAATGATATATTTTACATTCAGTAAATCTAAGTATCTTAACACATCGTCAAAATATCTTGCAGTATCACTATTATAGTATTGAGACATTAACGGGCTATTCGCAACTATTTTTCTATCATTTTCATCTTTTGAATCTAAGATCCGCATCGGATTTTTGACGAGTCGCTTTTGGCTATCTTCTGATAATTCTGACTTATAATCATTGAAATACTCTACCAGCTTTTGTTGGTAGATGGTACGAGTTGCAGCACAACCAATTGAGTTTATTTCTAAAGTTGTATCTTTATCTATTTCTAAAGCCTGAAGAATATCTAAGGCAAGCCTAATTGTTTCAGCATCGTTACTCGATCCTTCTTCTCCACCAATATACTCAAAATTTATTTGATGAAATTGCCTTTGTCTACCAGCCTGTGGTCGGTCATAACGAAATACTGGACCGCTTGAAAAGAACTTAATAGGTAATGTTTGTTGCAGGTTATTAGAGATAAAAGCCCTAATAATACCGGCTGTAAACTCAGGTCTAAGAGAAATATTATTATCACTCTTATCAAGGAAATTGTACATTTCCTTGCTTATTACATCAGAAGTCTCTCCAAGTGTACGGTCAAAAACTTTAGTATATTCAATTATCGGCGTACTCATGGCTTGATAACCATAAAGTTCACCAATATGTTTTGCTGTGTTAATTATATAATCGTGAATTATATAATCCGCAGGTAGTAGGTCTTTAGTACCACGTAATGGTTGTAGTGCATTACTCATACAAATTAAACTTGTCGTTTCATAAAGAACAATCTAAGAATATACAGAACAAACATTAGTGCAAACCAATATATTAATAATTGCCCTGCAATCATCAAATTAAAGTTACTATCAAATATTTGTATAAATAGTAAATATAGGCAAGCTATTAAAACAAATGGTATAATGATACATGCAGCAGGACATTTAAATGGTCTTGGAACATTTGGCATTTTTATTCTAAACAATATGACTATTATAGCAACCACTGTATAATCTATTAATGATCCCATAGATGATAACTGAACAAGAATTTCAGTTGGGCAAAATCCTCCTAATAATGCAGCAAGTGCAGAAAATATTAAGATAGTAATATAAGGACTATCATATTTTGTATGAAGTTTTGCAAAACTTTTTGGCAATAACCCATCTCGAGCAATTACATAAAAAATACGGGATGTAGCGTAAATATTCATCATTAGTACCGTAGTCATACCACATACTGCTCCAGTAGCAACTATGGCAGACCCAACATTACTATTGTTCAAGCTAAGAGCATAGGCAAGTGGTTGATCGTTATTAAGTTGATCAAAAGGGGCTATACCAGTGACTAGCCCAGCTATTATAACATATACTATCGTTGCAATTACTAGTGATCCAATAATACCAATCATTAAATCTCGGTTAGGATTTTTGCATTCTTCAGCTGTAGTGGCTATTGTCCCAAAACCGGTCATAGCAAAAAATAGGATAGATGCCCCAACTAACATATTATTGAAGCCAAAAGGTAAAAAGTTTTGCCAATTTGTTGCATCAAAATACGGTGTGGCAAACACAATAAAAGCAAATATAGCTGCCATTTTTATAAATACTAAAATGGCATTTAGTTTTTTACTATCTTTCGTTCCTAAGTACAAAATAAAAGAGACAAACACTACAATAAGAAAAGCTGGTAAATTTATTATTCCACCATTGCTAGGCACGGTAGTTAAAGCTTTAGGCAAACCTATTCCACCAGCTGACAATATTGCCTGAACATATCCAGACCAAGAAGCTGCAACAGTTCCAGCAGCAAAACCAAGTTCTAATATGATAACACTACCCATTAACCAAGCAAATACCTCACCAAATGCTACATAAGAGTAAGTATAAATACTGCCAGAAGTCGGTAACATGGTAGCAAGCTCTGTATAGGCAAGAGCAACAAAAATACATGTTCCACCAGCAATAGCATATGATAGCATAACTGCAGGACCAGAATATTTAGCCGCAACTAGACCTGTTATTACAAATACACCCGTACCTATTATAGCCCCAAGACCCAATAATATTAAATCAAATGCTCCTAAGGTTTTAGCGAGACCACTAGTCTTCCCTAGCTCTTTTATTGATTCAAAACTTTTTCTTGTTAAAAAACTCATTAATCTCTCCAATTTTAATAATAGAAAATACTCTTGTCATTCCCGCGTAGGCTGGAATCTAACCCACTACCTACGCAGGGGTGACATAAAATTTGGATTGCTTCGCCCACTAAAGTGGCTCCTCGCAATGACGTTGACGATAAATACTAATCGGGATACTATAAAAGTATTTATGCAATTTCTCTAGTAATCCATCCTCCACCAAGAACTCGAGCATTATCATATATGACACAAGCCTGACCAGGAGTTACAGCTTTCTCTGCAGACATTAACTTTACCCTAATTTCTGTATTACTTATCCTACTAATCTTGGCAAAGGTAGCAGGACGAGTCGAACGAATCTTAACTTGCACCTCAACTTCCTCTTGGACAACCATTTCTTTACCAAGCCAGTTAACATTCTTAATGGTAAATTCGGTAGAATCTAATGCCGAATCTGGACCAACATAGACAATTTTTGTATTAGGGTCAATTCTTACTACATAAAGTGGTTCATGAAAAGCTATGCCAAGTCCACGACGTTGACCTATAGTATAGTTGATAATACCATTATGTGTCCCGAGTTCAAAGCCGTCTACATGGATTATTTTACCTTTTTCATTAACATCGGTTCGGATATTACTAATTACCTTCCTATAATCACCATCTGGTACAAAACAAATATCTTGGCTATCAGGCTTATCTGCAACGCCTAAGTTAAATCTAGTAGCAATATTTCTTGTTTGCTCTTTGCTTAATTCTCCCAAAGGAAAAGATAGATAATTTAGTTGTTCTAAAGTAGTTGCAAACAAAAAATAACTTTGGTCTTTGGCAATATCAATACCAGTATGTAATTCTGCTCCATCTATACCTTCGACTTTCCGAACATAATGACCAGTAGCAAGACAGTCAGCTCCTAAATCTTTTGCTACTTTTAGTAAGTCCTTAAATTTAACTGACTGGTTACATTGTACACATGGCGAAGGTGTTTCGCCTCTAATATAACTATCGGCAAAGTTATAAATTACTGATTCTTTAAATTTAGACTCGTAATCCAATACATAATGCGGAATATTTAGCATATCCGCCACCATTTTTGCGTCATAAATGTCTTGCCCAGCACAACAAGCATTCTTTTTCTTGGTGGCTATGCCGTGATCGTATAATTGTAGTGTTATACCAATGACTTTATGTCCTTGTTCACAAAGCATAGCAGCCACTACTGAGCTATCAACCCCACCAGACATTGCAACTACTATTGTAGATGGATTACTTATTCTATTATTCATTGCATTTATAGTAAATTTATGTTATAGTAAATACATCTTGCCAACTCGATAAACGAAGCAACACATTATAATAACTTTATAGATAAATTACAATAGGATTTATAATTTATCCCGATTTTTAATCATCCATTATTTTTAATATCAAAAATTACTCCTATATTAACCTGACATTTTATTAGTAAGTTAGGTTATATCCATAAAATATAGCAGATTTTTATGTTACACTAATAGCTGTTTACATTATTTTTGCAAGATTGCTTATTTTTTTCATTTGCTTCAATACTCAACATATTTAAAATATGTTTAACTAACATAATTCTTGACTTATTATGTTTAATTAATGACCCTATAATAGGATTGAGTAATTTAGAATGTCGCATTAGATAAGGATCGTACTCAAAATGCACCCCACTTAAAATAGCCCTACCACTACCGAATTTACAAATTATAATAGCTGCCTTACAATCTTCATAATTAGCAATAATTTTTGTATTAGCTACATTTTGGGCATCTAAAAAATAGCCTCCTCCATTATAAAAAACCATAGAATCTTCAGGAAGATTAGGAGTATTTAAGATTATCCTAGCGGCTCTTGCTCCTTTATTTGAATTATAGTAATACTTACATAAGGCTGGACCTATAACACCCCCCTGGTATATGGCAAGTTCTCGAGTTCCTATTACTTCTATTGGTGAAGATTTAGCAAATTCTAGGTAGGTACCGCTATAATATGCTCCTGCACATATTCCAAGAAAACTACCACCTTGCATTAAATATTTCTGTATTTGCTTATTGCCTTTACCGTTAAGATATTGTGTATAATACCTATCCGCCCCTCCTGGAATAATAAGTAAACTAGTATTATCAATCCAATCGCCTCTTATAATTTCTTCTGCAGAAATATAACTTATATGATATTTTGTTGAAGCATAATGAACAAAACTATTAAAGGTATGATACAAGCTTTCCTTCGATGTACCTAGCCCATTATAGATTCTGATTGATGATATCATTAAATTTTTTTACTCAAACTAATAGCTATATTACACATTAACTTGATAATTTTATTAATTAGGGGGGCAAATACTACTTCATTACTACCTTGCACTAGAGCTATATCTTTATGCTCCGTTTCATCAGACTGAAATTGCTTTATACTATCTAACAATTCTTTTTCTAAATTATATTCTTCGAGATAGTCTATTTGCTTCTGATAATGTTGTTCAATCACTTCTTCTACACTTTGGGTTAGTAGCATGGCAGTTTTTGTTCCTATTAATATTGATCCACTACCAAGTACATAACCAATAATATGCCAAAATGGCATTAAGATAGTTGGTCTAACATTACCTTGTAATAACAAGTTAGTAAAGTAGCTTAAATGCACTTCTTCTTGCTGCATCATATGTTTTATTGTAGGATAGGTTTGATGGTTTCTGCAATAATTTAATTGCCCCTCATAAATTCGTTTTGCACCGTATTCTCCGGCGTGATCCACTCTAATAATTTCTTTGATGATATTTCTTGAATTGGTAAAGTCTGGTCTTGCCATACGCCCTAGTTCATTTAAATAATGTTATTAAAATTTATTCTATCAAGAAATATAATACACCAATCTATCAGTTCCTTAAAAGATAAATTTATATTTTATTGACAGTTTAGTGTCATTATTGTATAAGTAAATCTGTTCCTTTGTATTGGATATGAATTTATGAAACGCACATTTCAACCTAGCAATTTAGTAAGAAAAAGAAGACATGGGTTTAAGGCAAGAATGGCAACTGTTGGTGGTAGAGAGATTTTAAGGAAGCGTCGGGCAAAAGGCAGAAAGAAGTTATCAGCATAGGCAGTGCTTATTTTATCTCTAAAAAATCAAAAAGAATTTGACCTAGTTAATAAGTTAGGCAAAAAGTTCCATAGTCCTTATTTTATCACAGTAATAGCAAAAGATTTTACTAAGCTTCTTGCAAAATTAAATGCAGGGAATAACGCTGCTGGCAAGACTACCAATCAAACACGGCTATGTAAAAAATCTGGTGAAGTTTTATTGCTTTTTGGCATAAAAGCCGGAAGAAAATTAGGAAATGCTGTTATTCGCAATAAAATCAAGAGACGTATCAGACATTTAATTAGGCTTCTAAGTAAAGAAACACAAATTAAACCCAATAGCTGGGCAATAATAATTATTCCTAAGAAAGGTTTTGATCAAATTGATTTTGCAACTTTACTAAGCGAATTATACAGGATATTTTCAAAGGCATAATAGACTCATGAGCGTTCACGAAAAAAAGTTAAAATACAAAACATCATTGCAAAGAGCTATTTTAGTAGCATTGAAGCAATTCAAAATAATGGATTGCTTCGTCGACCTGCGGTCTTTCTCGCAATGACGTTGACCACATACGACTTTTAAACTATTTGGTCTAAAACCTCTTCCTCTTCTAACTTTCAACAGTTGTGGTATTAGCCCTTACGGTAAAGCCCGATAGCAAGCGTGGTCTAGCACAATATTTAAGCGAACAATTTAACAAAAACCATGATTTAGACACCATATATCGCATGATGAATAAGTTGCAGGAGCGGATACCTAAAATTAAAGAATTATGCTTTAAAAATACCTTGGCTCTAATCCTCAACAAGCAGGTAAGTTTAGGAGGCTACCTGCAATAACTAAAGTAATTCTATATTTGGCTCTTTTTGGTTGCGAAAATAGCTCAAAATATAATTATATATATAAAACTTCCTAAAAATTAATAGCCCTCCTATCTACAGCCAAAGCTGCTTCCTTTATGGCTTCACTTAAGGTAGGATGGGCATGACAAGTTCTTGCTATATCTTCTGAAGAAGCACCAAATTCCATAAATGCTACAAGCTCTGCAATCATAGTACCAGCTGAAGGGCCTATAATATGTGCTCCAAGTACTTTATCCGTTACGCTATCAGCCAATATTTTTACCATCCCATCAGTACAACCTGTGCTTCTCGCTCGACTATTTGCCAAAAATGGAAATTTGCCGACCTTGTACTCAATCTTAGCTTCTTTTAATTGCTCCTCTGTTAAGCCAACACTTGCCACTTCTGGATAAGTGTAGATGACACTTGGAATAAGGTTGTAATTAACATGACCTGCTAAACCTGCCATAATTTCAACGGCAGCAACAGCTTCTTCTTCTGCTTTATGAGCGAGCATAGGTCCAGCAATTACATCACCGACAGCATAAATATTAGGCATTATTGTTTGGAACTGATCATTAACCGTAATCCTATTTTGTTTGTCCGTTTTAATGGCTAATTTATCTAGACCTAAATTTGTTGTATGGGCTTTTCTACCAACGGCTACTAGCACTATATCTGCTATTACCTGTTGTGCTGAATTGTCAGTTGCTTGTTGTATATTTAAAATAACTTTTCCTGCTTTTTTCTCAGCAGATATCACCTTAGTGTTTAATCGCAATTCAATAGATTGTTTTTGTAGGATTTTGGTAAATTGACTGATAATTTCTTTATCTAAAGCTGGCACAATACTTTCAGCATATTCAATAACCGTTACTTTGGAGCCAAGCCTGTTCCATACCGAACCAAGCTCTAAACCGATATACCCCCCACCAATTACCACCATAGTTTCCGGAACTTTAGCAAGACTCAAGGCTCCTGTTGATGACACTATATATTCCTCATCAACAGTAATATTGGGCATTTCAATAATATCAGAGCCAGTAGCAATTAAAATATTCTTAGCCGATATTTGTTCAACTGATGCATCGTTAGTAATTTCTACAAGATTGGCTGAAATAAACTTGGCACTTCCTGTAAATTTAGTGATTTTATTTTTTATAAACAAACCTTCTATGCCTTTGCATAAGTCTGATACTACCTGACTTTTTTTAGTCATCATTTTCTGTAAATCAAGTTTGGCTGAGGTCGTAATGCCAATATCGGCACAATGGTTCAATACTTCATGATATTTCTCCGAAAAATTTAGTAATACTTTGGAAGGAATACAGCCAACATTTAGGCAAGTACCACCAAGCGTCACCCTTTTCTCTATACAGGCAACCTTCATACCCAACTGGGCTGCTCTTATTGCTCCTGTATAACCAGCCGGACCACCACCAATCACTATTAAATCAAATTCTTTCATATATTTTCCTCCATAATAATAGCATTATAAACCATAAACATACCAACACTAATAGTTTTTAGAAAAATAATTATTTTTTTATAGCTAACCCAAGTTAATATTTAACTCATCTTCTTACGAACCAAACCGCTACAAATTTTGCGTATTATTAGTTCTTATCGTGATATCAAGAATACTTACCAGTAGTTATTCTAGTACTACAGTTGTAGATTGAATGTGAGTGTTCACGGAAAAAAGGTTAAAGTATAAGATGTCATTGCGAGGAGGTTGCCAGACCGACGAAGCAATCCAGGAAAGTGATTAGAAATGGATTGCTTCGTTGACCTTACGGTCTCCTCGCAATGACGCTTGGTGATCAGGTTTTTTTATTCATCACAAAAAAATAGCAAAAAAATCGTGAATGCTCACATCTAAACTACAACTGTAGTAGATACCAAGCCAGTTTTAAAAGATGTTGCACTATGTGCATCTATTACCGGTTGAACTTGCTTCTTTAATTGTTGAATTTGTTTCTCTAATCCCTTGAGCTTTATATTTTCTTTACTAGCCATATATTAAACCTGAACTGCTGCAAGCCTAAATTTCTCTATTACTAACCCATTGATAGGCAGTAGGATCACTAAATACTTGTCGTAAGAATTGATTGTTCAGAGCATGGCTGGTTTTATAACCAGTGATGTTAGCTATTAGATGCCCTCCTGTAGTATATAAATCTCCGAATAGATCAAGAAGTTTATGCCGCACGAATTCATCAGTATATCTAAGTCCATCATGATTTATTATAATATCTTGATCTATACCTATAGCGTTATCGAGAGATGCCCCACGTGCCAGCCCTTTACTTTTTAAATATTCAAGTTCATGGATAAATCCAAAAGTTCTAGCATCAGCAATATTATTTTTAAAAGATTCATTTTCTGAGAAGAGTAAATTTTGCTTACCAATAGCTTTACTAGCAAAATCTATTGTCATATCAACTGTCATGCTATGAGCAGGGCTACACACTAACTCGCAATCTTTGTGAATTGCCCTAATTTCTTTTAAGATTTTTAGGTATTTTTTTGGAGCATTTTGTAATTGTCGCCCAGCACATTCTATCATAAAAACAAAAGCTTTACTGCTACCATCCATTATTGGTACTTCAGAACCATCGATTTCAATTATTAAATTATCAATTCCACATCCCCAAAGAGCTGCCATTAAATGCTCTATAGTTGAAACGGAAATATTATGTTCATTTTTTATGGTAGTAGAGAAAGAAGTCTCTGAGACATTCAAACAACTAGCTTGAATAAAATTTATTTCTTGCCGCACATCAGTCCTGACAAAAACAATGCCAGTATTTTCTGCAGCTGGTCTTAAAGTCAACTGAGTAATGTTACCTGAATGAACGCCTACCCCATAACAACTTACAGGGTTTAGTATTGATACTTGCATTGATAAGTTCTACTTCTATTTTAGAAATTCAAGCTATTTTAATACCTTAACAGATTATATGCAAGTTACATTATGTTACAAAATATTACACTTATACTAGTACTACAGTTGTAGATTGAATGTGAGTGTTCACGGAAAAAAGGTTAAAGTATAAGATGTCATTGCGAGGAGGTTGCCAGACCGACGAAGCAATCCAGAAAAGTGATTAGAAATGGATTGCTTCGTTGACCTTACGGTCTCCTCGCAATGACGCTTGGTGATCAGGTTTTTTTATTCATCACAAAAAAATAGCAAAAAAATCGTGAACACTCACATTCAATCTACAACTGTAGTACTAGATAATCAAGGTTCTTGCAGAGCTTTAAATATAGTCAATTCAGAAGAATTTGGGGCTAGGAGCGATGGAGCGACGCCTATAAGTAATAAGCGAGCGACGAGTGACGACGTCCCCAACTTCTCATCAATTGACTATACTACCCAGTCCTCCTGAATTGGCTATATACTCTCAAAATTTGCTATTGTAATTTTTTAAATTGGTATTTAATAGTAAGATTCAAAACCCCTCCACCAACAACTCCAACATAAATCTTAATATTATTCTTACCATTCCGTAAATGTGGCATCAGATCAAGTTGCGGCAACTTAGTAGATTTATATATATCAGGAGCTTCCGCAAAATCTTCTTTTTTACCAGTTTTAGAAATGTAAACAACACATTTGTCAGCTTGATAATCTCTACATTCTATATCCTTAAACTCATGATTAGGGGGACCAGTATAAATAATTTTATCATTGACTTTAATCATTAAGTAATCATCATAATACGAATCAGCCCCACCTATTGTAAAAGAGGTTAGCATATTAGTATTGGGAACATCAATCTCATAATTTGCCCAATTTAATGTATTTATTAGATAGGCTGTAGAATTGTATGAACCACCAAGTACCAAAGTGCCAATTTTAGTTGAAGTATCATAGCTATTTTTTACAGGAAAATTACTTTTAAAGTCATTTGTATATTTGAAACTAAGACCATTATTCTCTTTACAACCAACTCCCTCCGATAAGGCTTCAAAACCAACGCTTTTAGTAGCTATATTTAATAGGCAATAACGCTGCAGTGGTTTATTCGGATCAATTAATACCCAACCATCCTTGCAAGTACCTTGTGCCAAGTGACCTATTTCTGTATCTGGATCACTTATGTTATTAGACTTCCATGTTGCATTACCACTAATATCAGTCGGGGTAGAAATTGCTTTGCATTTAGGGGCATCAATTGTGGTGCAAAGACCCAATTCCTGGGATGTTTTATCTCGGATTGTATTAGTTTTCTGATTATATAGGGCTTTCTCATTCTTCTGATCAAGGGTAAAATTGTAATACTGTCCAGTATTTATCTTGTCTCCTTGTGATGGAGCCGGATCAATTCTATTATCAGTATCTACAGAGACTTTACATACTTCAACACCTTGTTTACGATTATTTGTATAACAATACATGGTATTGCATTTATAAATTGTGATACCTTCAATATTTTCTATAGAGTTACAATTAGTAATATTTTTACATAGAGGAAGAAAGTTTTGATATTGGGTGCTTTTTTCCTTGAATTTTAAGCAATCAATGGTATCTGATTCAAGTAGTTTTGCTAGCACGCAATTAGTATTATTTACTCCAGGAATACATTTTTCTATATCTTTTAATTGTAAACAACCATGCGTTGCTCCTTGCAGATATTTACCATTTATATATTCAAGACCTTTCAAATATACCGCATCTGTAATAAGTTTTCCTTCAGTATCGTAAGGAGCCTTGTCGTTTTTGTATTCACCATATATTGTTAAAGGATTCATAGATTTTTTTCCAGAAAACGGCATAGCAGTATATGTAACTGGTGGGGTATTAGAAATATATGCCATGAAGGAAGTAAAATTATATCCTGCTAAATTTATTATTTCTTCTGTCTTTTGTTTCTCAGTTGAATATATCGACAATGGAGTAACAACAGTGCTAGTTAAATCAACCACTTTCCCTTCTTTGTCTAACACTTGGATTGACGCAACAAATTGAGGGGTATAATAGCTATTATTAGGGCAAATCACCTCAGGAATTACCCCACATTTTTGGGTTAAGATTTGGTAGCCATCTGTTACTCTTTTTTCACAGCCAATTAGCTGATCTCCTTCTATTACACAAATAGATTTTGGGTCACGACGAAAACTAGGTTCTAAATCAGTATCTAAAAAAGTATTTCTAACAATTGACACAGCAAAAGACCACTTCTTGTCATTATTATCGTTGAGATCAAAGAGTTTTTGTAGTTTTAATAAATTGTTATCATCCTGATTTTGTAGCTTAGGAAATTCAATATTAGCATCGATAAACTCACCAATATTGATCCCCCATATTTCTTGACAAGTAGTTTTATCTTTATCCTCTGCCTTCGTGCTGTTACAATCAGGTAAATCATCAACATAGTAACTACTTGGTGTAGAGTGATTGCCTATTTTTTGTGCGTAAACTATTCTAAAGCCATCTTCACAACCATTTTCAGTAATGCTACATTTAAAGTCAATTTTTGTGTTAATGCAAGGTGTTGTATCACCAACTGAACATTTTTTTATTGCATCACGTTGAGCGGTAGCAATATGCATCCTTTTGGCTGAAGAAAATTCACCAAGATTGTTTATTACTACACATTTATCGGTTTTTGTAAGATTTCCTTCCTTTTTACAAAGAGGTACCATATTGTCTAAACTAATACGCACGACATTATGAATAAGATTATTCCTTAATTTAGATACTACACATGGGGCATCTGAAGATTGAACAAATAAACCGTTTTCATTCTTCTTACTGCATACAGATTGGGTAGTGGGGGTAATAACTAATGGGGCTAATTTAGGGCAATATGGTGGCGGGAAAGGACCAAATGGTAATTCAATACAACCAAATTGATAGTTATCAACAGTGTTATTTAGTTTGCCCAATGCTTCTACTATAGTTCCTGCCGCTGTATATATCCATCCTTGCTCAAGAATATATCCTATCCATTTAACCATTTCTTTTATAACATCAAGACCAGGGGTATTTTCAGCACCCATTATATCTAATAACTTACCTAATAGTGCTGACATAGTTAGATTAGACTTAATGTCTATTAAAAATTTTAGAACTTTTGCCAGAGGGTGTAACTCATCTGTTTTATGAAGAGGTTGTCTTACTGGGTTCCAGTCCAACGGATCTAAGTGAACTCCGGTAGCTGAAACCAGATTTACTAAACCAGGATCACTATATGCACATAACTTTGGTCTATCAAATTTAAGTGGTTTTCCATCATCTCCCATAAATAATTCGTCATCTTCTGTAAAACCAACATCATTCAAGTGTTTTCCACGAGTATAACCAGGATCTGCTGGCGTTCCTTTTTTGTTAAGATGAGTTGGTGCTACTTCCGGAACGGCAATTCTAGCACAAATTCTGAGTAAAGGTAAGGCATAAGCCCCAGGCCATACTACACATTCACCATCCCAATTTAAAGTAGTGGATTGATTCCAGCAGGCAAATGCATTACAACTTTGAGTTCTTATACGAATCTTTGGGGAAAAATAAGAGCTTTCTTTTGTACGTTCTGCACAATGCTGCAGATAAAATCCAATCCAATTTTCAGGAGGATCAAATTGAACCAAGCAATTATCTACATCACGTCCATCCCGTCTATTCCATGGTGGACATAGAGGGTTTGGCTTTATTGTTCTTTTGATTGTTTTATTCCATATTTCATCTATCGTAGTGTAGCCACAATTGCAAGGATTCTTTAGACATTCCCCAACTGCTTCCCAAGACGCACAACTATTGCTTGAGTAAATCAACAAGAAAAATACTAGATAATATTTTTTTAGCACCAAATTCCTCTTTTAACTAAATACGATTTAATGCCATATACAAAGGATTAATCCAATTATCAGGATGTCCTGGATATTGTTGTAATATTTTTTGATATATTTTTAATTCCTCAGCTCTACAGGATAAAATCTTGATAATACCAATTAAGCTTCCTATACTTAATTCCACAGCAATAGATTGATCGTCTTGGTTTATTAAGAACATTCTAGAAGTAATTGTAAATTTCGATAATTTCTTTATTTCTGATTCATTTAATCCTAAAATTTGGTCTAAATATTGCAATTTTATTTCTGATGGTAAAATAATTTTAGTGTCTGTTAAGTCTAACCAATTTTGTAACACCCTAGTTTTTATCGATTGCAAATAACTAAAATTAAAATTACTAACCATGATCCCATTATTTTTCATTAATCTATCAGAAATCATTTCTGATATGTTATCAAAATTTTCTGGTCTATACAAGGAATCAAGACTATCTATTACTAATATTTTTGGACTCTTCCCTGTAATAGTTAAATGATAATTAAAAGCATATATTAACCCTACACATAAACTATTATGCTTAGTTAAATTCATTGAGAATGCTTCTAAAAGTTTTCTATCTGTTGGATAAAAACGTTTAATAAAGGATTTTTCAGAAAAAGAATATAAATTAAATCCTATTATATTACCTTCGGATAAAGGAAATTTATCACTATCAAATATACTATCATATAATCCGCCTTCTGCATAATCTGTTAATTTTAGTTTAATTAACTCTCCACCTTCTATTGAAAAATCGATTACTTTTAAAATGGATGAAAAATTACGATCCTTATTATCTAAACTATGAATTTTATCGGCAAAGATTTCTAGAAAAGCTAATTCAATTTCGGTTAGAGGATAAAAAGAATGATTACAAATTATTTTAAGAAATTCAACAATAAAATTTCTTGATTCTAGAGTATCATCTAGTATAAATGGATTTATTAGATTTTTTTCCTTTTCAATCCACTGCCCTTCAATTGATTCAACAAAAATCTTTGAATCATTATTGTTGGAAAGATACAATATTGTTGGCTTATACTTAGTAGCTTCAGAAATCAAAAAATTTGTTAATACGGTCTTGCCAGTGTTAGCTGTACCAAAAATACAAACATTTCCTCTATTATTACTTTTAGCATGAAAATTCATAAAGTAAGGCGTTCCTTTTTCCGTTCTAAGCAAAGTTACCGCTTTACCCCATATGTTATTTTGGCTTCCAGTTGGAAAATTATGTAATGAAGCTAAGGCAGCTGTATTTTCAATAATTGTTGGGGCTAACCTTCTAATATAGGAAAAGTTGCCTGGAAGTTGTGCCCAAAATGTCGATTCTAAGTTTATATCTTCTCGTACATGAACAATTCCAATTTTAGCAAGTTCCCTAGATGCCTGGGCAATTGATTGATCCAATTTGTTCAAGTCCGATCCTATAATAGCAATGGAAATTTGTTGTTTACAAAATTGGTTTGGAATTGAAGCATCAAGATTCATTATCTTATCTATTCCTGTAATCTCAGCAAGCTTAGCATCCTTACTAACTTGTAAAATATAGGCCTGTTCTTCAAATGCTTTAGATACTTCTTTTTTATCAACGAAATAAAATATTTCTGTTGCTATTAATTCTACAGGTAATTGTAGGAATCCATCAAGGGCATCCGATGATACTTCTTGATATTCCTTTATTGAAATAATGGATGCAAATTTTTTACCATGTTGACTTATTACTTCAATCTTATCATTACCAACTGCATATTGATTAGAGGCTAAAGCATTAGATAAATTGGCAATCGGCACTAAACAATATTCCTCGTTAAGATGGACTATTCTGCGATATAAAAACATCAGATCAGAGTAAGATTCCTCTCTTTCAAATCTTATTCCTAACTTTACTGCACCAAAACCTTGCAAATCCAAAAGTATTGTATCAACAGTACTATTTAGTATTTTAAAAACACTATCTAAGTAGTTATTTTGGTAATTGATAAGTTTATCGAAAGACAAAGAAGTTATTAAAGAGTTTAAGTCTTTAACTTTAATGTTATCAGAATCATAAATTATTGAAATATATAAAGTATTAACAAATTTATCATCCCAATAATTCTTTTGTTGCCATAGATTGTGAATATTAGCTGGTAACAATTTATTGTACGGAGTTGTGTCATCTAAATTTGTCTTACGCCGTACCGTATGTATCCAGAATGCAAAACTTTTATTATGAACATTTTTCTTGATAGCATTACGCACTACCTCCCGTAAATTGAATAACTTATCACTGATATTTTCTGCATTAATACCATTTATTTGGATAGTTTGAAGCAATTCCCCATTCTTAGTTAACAAAGTATTTTCATTATAATGACAAGCAATTGGAATGAAATTCTCTGCAGAATTATTATACAAATCCTTATCAATTTTCCTCGAATTGCTAGTTATTTTGAACACCAATGATACCTATTAAATAAACATATATTACTTATATTCTTTTGTTTTTAACATAACTTACCTTACGCATAAACCCCATGACAATTTAAAAGTTTCGGAACGTCATTGCGAGACCACGTAGTGGACGAAGCAATCCACATTCATTAGATTGCTTCGTCGCTACTAAAGTAGCTTCTCGTAATGACGCCAAGCTATTTTCTATATGACTTTCAAATGTCATGCGTAAGGTGAGTAACATAACTATCTTAATCTCTCATACTTAACATTTAGTAGCATGAATTCGCTCTAACCCACCCATATAACTCACTAAAACATCTGGAACCGTTATTGAGCCATCTGCATTCTGGTAATTTTCTAGAATTGCAATTATTGTTCTACCAATTGGTAAACCAGAACCATTTAACGTATGAGCAAAAGTAGTGTCGTTGCTACCAAATTCTTTATATCTAGCTTTCATCCTTCTAGCTTGGAAATCTCCACAATTAGAACAGCTTGAAATTTCACGATATAAATTCTGACCTGGCAACCATACTTCCAAATCATAGGTTTTCTGAGCAGTAAACCCCATATCCCCAGTACAAAGCAACATAACTCTATATGGTAAATCAAGTTTTTTTAGAATAGTCTCAGCAGCATTAGTGATATACTCATGTTCACATTTAGACTCTTCTACAGTAGTTATTGTGACCAATTCAACTTTACCAAATTGATGCATACGTATCATACCTCTAGTATCCTTACCACTACTCCCAGATTCTGATCTGTAACAGGGGGTATAAGCAACATAACGTATAGGTAATTCTTCCCTAGCTATTATAGTATCAGATACCATATTAACAAGAGGTACTTCGCCTGTTGGAATTAGCCTGTAATTATTCACCGTTTCAAACGAATCTTCTGCAAATTTTGGCAATTGACCACTATTATACATAGCAATTGGTCGTACTAAAGATGGAGGAGATAATTCAATAAAACCAAATTCCTCAGTATGAGTATCAATCATAAAATTAATCAATGCTCGCTCTAGCTTTGCTAAATCTCCTTTGAGAGTGACAAATCTACTACCAGACATTTTCGCAGTACGTACAAAATCCATCATCCCTAAACTCTCACCAAGCTCAAAATGCTGCTTAGCTATTACTGGGGATGCTTTGGTGGTAATATCTCCAACTGTTCTAATCAGTTTATTCATACTTCCATCAGTACCGTATGGTACGTCATCCTCAGGAAGATTTGGCAGTACTTCCAGCATATCGTTGAGCTGATGATTACTATTTAATTTTAGAGTCAGTTCTTCTAATTTTTCATTTATATGATCCACATCACGCTTTAGTTCTTCAAATTCCTTACTAGTCTTGTTAGGCATATTACCTAAAGATTTAGATTTTTTCTTTCTTGCATGCTGGAATTGTTGAATGAGATTAGTTAACTGACGCTTGTTTTCATCTAGTTTAGTAATTTTATCGGACATTGGGGCAATCCCTCTTTTGATAAGTAAATCATCAAATTCCTGTTTATTTTCCCTAATCCATTTTATATCTAACATCTAATTTCCTCGGTTTTCTACAAATTTACACATAATAACTGAAGTTTCATATAATAAAAGCATTGGTATTGCAAGGGCAAATTGGCTAAGTACATCTGGTGGAGTCAAAATACCAGCAATAACAAAAATAATTATTATAGACCATCTTCTCTTGTTCACTAAGTCTTTTGCTGTTAATATTTTTAATAAATTTAATATTAGCATAATAATAGGCAATTGAAAGGCTATACCAAAAGCAATAATTAGCTGAATTACTAAATTTAAATATTCGCTAACTCTAGCTTCTAGAATTAGTGGAATAACGACATTATGATCTTCAAAGCTCAAAAAAAATTGCCATGCACGCGGCATAACAAAGTAAAAAACAAAGACACCCCCACACCAAAACAAAATAGGTGCCATAAAGAGGATAAAAGCCGCATATTTTTTCTCATGTGAATATAGTCCAGGTTTTATAAACAAAAAACATTCTATGCTAATAATTGGTATAATCATGATAAAAGAAACAAAAGCCGCAAGTTTTATGTAAGTAAAGAATGCCTCAGTAAGACCAGTATAGATCACTCTTCTTATATTAGCATGACTTAATTCTGCAAGGGGTTCTAATAAAATATTATATATCTCACTGCTAAAATAATAACAAATAATAAAACCAATAATGAATGCAGCAAACACTCGTAAAAATCTAGCTTTTAGCTCTAAAAAATGTTCTTTAAAGGTATATGATTTCATAAATTAATATATTGCTGTAAAAGTTTCGCTATCGTAGGTATAGTCAATTGAGGAGAAATTGGTGACGTCATCGCTCAATGCTCACCTATTACTTATAGGAGTCAGTTTAAGAAAATAAAGTAGAAAAGTCGTAATTGCGAGCCACCGTAGGTGGCGTGGCAATCCATTTTTAATCACTTTTCTGGATTGCTTCGTCGACCTTACGGTCTCCTCGCAATGACGGTTTTTCAATTATTATTTTCTTAAACTAACGCTTATGCGTCGCTCCATCGCTCCTACTATCCAATCCTCCTGTATTGACTATAGCCTCCTGGGAGACCACCTGCAATAACTAAAGTAACTCTATATTCGGCTCTTTTTGGTTGCAAAAATACAATTAATTAGTCATCTTTTTCTAATTCTTGCGACAATACTTCATCAAGTTCTTGCCTGAGTTCTTCAGGAAGTTTTTCTACTTTATCAGGATATTCATTAGGTTGTGACTTTTTTAAGACATTTGTAGTATCAATAATCTCTGATTTTATGGGTAATTTAATGGATTCTAAACTATTTTGTGGTAGAGTTTTTATAAAATTCTTACTTAACTGATCTAGATAGGGAGTAGTCGTGGATTCTTTAAGCCATTCTGGATATTTATCAATAGTAGTATTTTGTATAACATCTTTTAGCGTTTTTGCTTGTAGATAACTGCCAGAAAAGAAAATTGTTAGGACTAGAAAGAGGAATAAACAAATAATCATACCTCTAAATACGCCAACGCCTAGACCCAGAGTTCTATCAACGACTCCGCCACTTATAAAGGCAATCATCAAAAGAAATTTATGGGTTAAGAAAGAGCATACACTCCAAGATATAATATAGGAGATACTCCCAGAGCTAATTACTAACGCAATATGGTTAATAAAATATCGACTAATGACCTCATTAATATATGAAGATAAGTAATAGGCAAGAATAATTGAAAATATAAAGCCAAGTAAGCTAATAGTAACTTTTGCTAATCCCCTATAAGCTCCGAGCATTGAGGAAGCAGTAATAATTGCCAGTATTGTTATATCAAACCAAGTAAACATTAGACTTTTTAAAAAATTACTTTAGGTTTAGCACAGGTATAGAGTATATTTAATTAGACTTCCTAGATAAGTCAATCGAAAGTCTTTTAAAAATTTTATTGAATAGGTATAATTTAACACTATATGTATCTAAAAGCTAGTATATTAATATAATATATAGACTAAATAAATTTAACAATACAATAAATATTATGAATGAAAACAATAAAATTTTTGATAATTTGTCTGGTAAGGTTTTGATAGCTACTCCTTATATGCTTGATGGTATATTTAATAAATCACTTGTTTATATGCTATCTCATACAGCAGAGGGAGCGATGGGCTTAATTTTCAATAATTTAGTGAATCATATAGAAATAAAATCGTTCTTTAAAATATCTGATGATCAGGTAGGTAATATTATGATGCCTATCTATTTGGGAGGACCAGTTGAGCATGATCGTGGTTTTTTCTTACATTCTGATGACTATAATGAGAATTTATTATTGAAGTTTCAAAATCATTTAGCAGTTAGTTCTAATCCTCAAATCCCTCATGATATTGCTTCTGGTAATGGTCCTAAAAATAGTTTATTTATTATTGGCTATACTTCTTGGAAAGCAGGACAGCTTGAAGCAGAGATTAAGGATAATTTGTGGATAATAACAGATTGTGATAAAGATTTTATTTTTTCTGGTCGTCCAGAGCATAAGTGGCATAATGCCTTGCAAAATCTTGGCATCAAAGAATCGCACTTTACTTCACGAATGGGTAATGCTTAATATTATACTCACCTTACGCATGGCATTTAAAAGTCATATAGAAAATAGCTTGGCGTCATTGCATCAGCGTCATTGCGAGAAGCCACTTTAGTGGCGACGAAGCAATCTATATGTGAATTGCCACGCTCACGTACGTTCGCTCGCAATGACGCTTTGTACTTTTCCGAAATTTTTAAATTGTCATGGGGTTTATGCGTAAGGTGAGTTACTAAGTTAGGAAATGAAAAAATAAGCAATACCGTAAAAATAATGAAAACAGCTATTAGTGGAGCAAAAAAATCTGTTATATTATAGATATAACCAAATTTGGAATAACTATAATAGCTTATAGGAGGAGACTTTGACGTGGATTGTTTTTTGTATAGTGATTGTAGGTTTATTAATCTATGATCTTGGTTTTGCTAACAAAGAAAATAAGGTATTAACCTTTCGCCAAACCATTTATTTTAGCCTTTTTTACTTAATTATAGCATGCCTTTTTGGTGTTTTTATTTTCTTTGATATGGGAAGAGAAAAAGCCCAAGAATATTACACTTGTTTTTTTATAGAAAAAGCCATGTCATTGGATAATATTTTTATTATTTTAATGATTTTCCAGTTTTTTTCTATTCCCTTGATCTATCAACATCGAATATTATTTTTGGGAATTCTAGGTGTCATAGTGTCTAGAGCTATAATTATATATTTAGGGGTCATTGTTATCTCAAAATTTTCTTGGTTATTATATGTTTTTGCAATTATTCTTATAACTACAGGTATAAAAACTTTTTATCTATCAAATAAAAATTTAAAAGTGCAAGAATCGTCTATTTATAGAATTCTACAAAAATACTTTAGCATTACCCCCAAAATCTCGGGTTACAAATTTTTTGTTAAAACTAGCAAAGGTATCAGCATTACTCCTCTTTTTGCATCATTAATAATGATAGAAGTTATGGATATTGTGTTTGCCATTGATAGTATACCAGCAATATTTGCTATCACTAAGGATCCTTATATAATTTATACTTCTAATATTTTTGCCATATTAGGTCTGCGTGCCTTATTCTTATGCTTAGCTAATGTTGTTAAGCAATTTAGTTATATAAAATATTCGCTAGCATTAATATTAATATTTATTGGTATAAAAATATTCGCTGAACATGTTATTGATATTCCATCTTATACTACACTGGCTATGACAATTATTCTTTTGTCTCTTGGCATTATTATCTCTATTATTAAGAAAAGGCGTATGTAATTTGGTTTATTAATATTGTAAAGAATAAAATTAATAATATTATATCCCTTTAAATGCGGAGATTTATAGGCAATGCTAAAATCTTGTTTATTTTCCACTGGCATAAAATATATTTTTATGCTAGAAGTTTGAAATTGTTGTATCGATTTATTCGAAATTTAATTTATGTTATGAGGTTCTAACTATGGATGAAAATATTGCACAAAATACTGTCGATCAAGATACTATCGAACAAGATATTATTGAAATTGTTGCTAATACATTAAAAGTAAAAAAAGATTTAATCACCCCTGAATCTAGATTTGTTGAGGATCTCAAAGCAGATAGTTTAGATATAGTTGAATTAATGATGGCAATAGAAGCAAAGTATAAATGCGATATACCAGATGATGATGCTAGTAAAATTCTAACCGTTGCTGACCTTATACAATACGTAATACATCATAAAAACAAATTAATCATAAGCTATAATTATGTCAACTAGAAGAGTCGTTATAACTGGTATTGGATTAGTCACCCCACTGGGAGTTGGGGTGAAACCATCTTGGAATGGTATCATAGAGGGGCGTAGCGGTATTAAGGCAATTACCGGGTTTGATACTTCTAACCTTGCTTGTAAAATAGCTGGTATTGTGGATCATTCAACTGATAGCGGCTTTAATCCGGAAAAATCTATTGACCCTCGTAATGTACATAAGATGGATTTATTCATCCAGTATGGTATCGCAGCAGCTACTGAAGCAATCGAGGATAGTGGGTGGCAAGTACAAGATGAATTATCAGGAGATAGAACAGGTTTAATACTCGGTTCAGGAATCGGTGGACTTAAGATGATCGAAGAGACGTCAGTAAAGTTTCATAAAGAAAATAATGGCAAAGTTAGCCCATTTTTTATTCCAGCCTCATTAATTAATCTCCTTTCAGGTCATGTTTCCACTAAATACGGATTTACTGGGCCAAATCAAGCAGTAGCAACAGCCTGCTCCACTGGGGCTCATGCCATAGGAGATGCTATGCGGATGATTCAATATGGTAATGTGGATGTTATGATTGCTGGCGGAGCTGAAGCGCCGGTTACTCCGGTTGGAGTGGCGGGATTCGTTGCTGCAAGGGCGTTATCTACTAAATATAATTCTACCCCTGAAACTGCATCAAGACCCTGGGATCAAGAACGTGATGGATTTATAATGGGGGAAGGAGCTGGAGTTGTAGTACTGGAAGAATATGAGCATGCTATTAGTAGAAATGCTAAGATTTATGCTGAAATTGTTGGATATGGTTCTACTGGAGATGCTTATCATATGACTTCCCCTCACCCTGATGGAAGAGGTGCTTATAAAGCTATGTTTAATGCTCTTAAAGATGCAAAAATTGATGCAAGTATTATTGATTATATCAATGCCCACGGGACTTCTACCCAGGTTGGTGATACTATTGAGTTGCTAGCTGTCCAAAGATTATTTTTGGATGCCAACCCGAAAGTTCTTATGTCGTCAACGAAATCATCTATAGGTCATTTGCTCGGAGCAACTGGTAGCGTAGAGTTAATATACTCAATTCTTGCCATACAGGATCAAATTGCTCCACCAACTCTAAATTTACATAAACCGATACCAGAAGTAAAAATAGACTTAGTTCCTTTAGAAGCTAGAAAGGCAAAAATTAATTACGTACTTTCTAACTCATTTGGCTTTGGTGGAACTAATGCAAGTTTAATAGTTAAGAAAATATAATAAACTATATTCAATGGCGGCATCTTTAAATTTTATAACTTCTACTTTATTATTTTTCCAAAATATGTTATAATCAATGTTGTGTTATCATCTTTAGTATAGTGAGTTTGCAAAAGAACTAATAGTTAATTCAGTTGACTATAATCTAAGTTTTTATAATGGATAAGGAGTAAGCATGTCAACATCATCTGAATTTAAAGTAGGAGAAAGAATTGTATATCCATCTCATGGAGTTGGAGAGATAATAAATGTAGAACAGCAAGTGATAGCTGGTACTGATATTAGAGTTTATGTAATATCGTTTCCCCAAGACAAAATGATTCTAAAAGTACCTGTAAATAGAGCAACTATTTCGGGTCTTAGAAAACTTGTTAGCAAAACTGACCTGACTATAATATACTCAACACTTCAGGGTAAAGCTAAGCAAGGTAATAGGATGTGGAGTAGAAGAGCACAAGAATATGAAAGTAAAATAAATTCTGGCAATATAGTAGCTGTGGCAGAAGTGGTGCGAGATCTCTACAAAAACGTTGATAGTGATAGGTCTTATAGCGAAAGAACAATTTATGAATCAGCATTAAATAGACTCGCTGGGGAACTTGCTATTCTTGAAAACATAAATCCTGATGAGGCAATTAATAAATTAATTGAAGTATTGAAGGATAAACTCGCTGCATAACGATATAGTCAATTGATGAGAAGTTGGGGACGTTGTCGCTCAATGCTCGCCTATTACTTATAGGTATAGCTCCTAGCCCCAAATTCCCCTGAATTGACTATAATCGGATTTATAACGTTGCTAATTCAAGTTAATTCACTATAGAATCGCTAAGTACCAAAAGACTATTGTTGATATTTATAGAAGATAGCATAGAATATACCAAGCAATAAATTGTTTATGAGTCTTTAATTTATGTTACATGGGTCTATTAAAAATAATAGTTTTGTTTCTGTACCAGGAAAACAGCATCCATTCCATCTTGTCGATCCCAGCCCTTGGCCCATTCTGACTGCATTTGCCTTATTGCTTTTAGCTATTGGTAGCATAATGTTTATGCATCAATATCGATTTGGAACATATGTTTTTGGAGTCGGTATTCTTTCGGTGATTTTTTGTTTATCTTCCTGGTGGAGAGATGTAATTAAAGAGGGATTAATTGGAAAACATCATACTGAGCCAGTAAGAATTGGCTTAAGGATAGGTATGGCATTATTTATCTTGTCAGAGATAATGTTTTTTGCAGCATTTTTTGGATCCTTTTTTAACGCAAGTCTTTTTCCTGTAGGATTGCTAGATGGTGTATGGGTAGTAAAGCCTGGTATATGGCCTCCTGCATCTATTCAAACATTTGATCCTTTTGACATCCCTTTTATTAATACATTGATTCTTTTATTATCTGGTACAACAGTAACATGGGCACATTATGCTGTTGAGGAAAATAATCAGAGAGATTGTGTAACAGCTCTTGGTTTGACCATAATATTGGGGATATTTTTTAGTTTAATGCAAGCTTACGAATATCATCATGCAACTTTTAAATTTAAAGACGGTATCTATTCTTCTAATTTTTATTTAGCAACCGGTTTTCATGGTGTTCATGTAATAATTGGCACTATATTCTTAACTGTTTGTTATTATAGAGCACGAAGAGGTGATTTTGTTAAAGGCAATGGTCATTTAGGTTTTGAATTTGCCGCTTGGTACTGGCATTTTGTCGATGTGGTATGGTTGTTTTTATTCACTTTTATATATGTTCTTGGAAAATAAATTTTAAAATTAACTAATTTGTAAAAATTACGACTAAAACAGCACGCAAGGCTTTATTTTTTGGCTATTCTTTAGCTAGATTAGCCCCATCCGTAGATTAATCCTTGAATTGTAAAAAGCTAGCATATAGAATCAACGACATGTCTAATAATTCGTTAATGAGGTAAAATATGAATGTTTATAGACCATATTTGGAACAATTTGATAGTAACTTTGTCTGGCGTTTGTTGTTTGTTCTTTGCAGCGTTGCTCTGATTATTGCCGCATCAGATGCTTTTGCGAATGGTGCTAATAATGCTGCTAATAATGCTGCTAATACTACTTCTGATCCTGTAGGGGCTGTGTTGTGTAATATGATTAGAATATTTCGTGGAAATACGGCTCGTGGTATAGCAGTTATTGGTATAGTTGTACTAGGAATTCAAACTCTCAGAGGACAATTAAAATGGGAAGTTGCACTGGTTATTGTGACTGGGGTTATAATATTGTTTAAAGCTCCTGACATTATAAATATGGTAGCTGGTACAGCCACTGAGGCAGAAAAATGTGTATAATAGTAGCAAGTGGTACAGCATAAAAACGTCATTGCGAGCAATAGTGAAGAACGACGAAGCAATCCATGAGAATTAAGATACATCAAGACTATATGGATTGCTTCGACCATTACATGGTCTTGCAATGACGTATATGCACCCCAAACGTCATTGCGAGGAGTGCTAAAGCACGACGAAGCAATCCATAGGTTGTCATTCCTACATACTATGGTCATTCCTGCGTAGGCGGGAATCTATAATACCTCAGGGTATTTTTAGATCCCTGCTTTCGCAGGGATGACCATAGTACCCTACAATTTTTTATTTATTTCCTTATGATGAGTAAAAAAGCTGACTGCTAAGAGTCATTGCGAGTAGCTACTTTAGTAGCGACGAAGCAATCCATGAGAATTAGTATAGATACATCAAGACTTATATGGATTGCTTCGTAGGCTCACGCCTCCTCGCAATGACGTTTTTATGCTGCTTAATACTTATAGAATAAAAATTGTAGGGTATGGGCTATAAGTCTCGTTTAGAATTATACAAACTACTCTCCATATATGGCTAAAACAGCACATAAACCTTTATTCCTCAGTAATTCTTTAATTAGATATTCCGCTTTATATTAAATCCTTGAATTTTAAAAGGCTACAGTATAGAATCAGCTGCATGTTTAAATAATTCATTTAACGAGGTAAAATATGAATACTTATAGACCATATTTGGAACAATCTGATAGTAACTTTGCCTGGCGGTTACTGCTTGTTCTTTGCAGCGTTGCTGTAATTATTGCGGCATCAGATGCTTTTGCGACTGCTAGTGCCGATCCAGTAGGTACAGTGTTGTGTAATATGATTAAAATATTTCGTGGAAATACGGCTCGTGGTATAGCAGTTATTGGTATAGTTGTACTAGGAATTCAAACTCTCAGAGGACAATTAAAATGGGAAGTTGCACTGGTTATTGTGACTGGGGTTATAATATTGTTTAAAGCTCCTGACATTATAAATATGGTAGCTGGGTCAACTGATGCAACATGTGGTATCACAGAGATTGCTAAATAGATAAAAAAGCGTTATCCACAGTATCGTTTTAGCTCTAGCGGCTCTCCAACAAAATCTTATTAGCGGGGAGCCGCTTTTGCTAACCTAAAGCAATATAGGAAAACTTATAGTATTGACATAGCTATAGTTAATTTTCACTTTCTCGCATTTTCTTGTGATATAAAGCACCAAAATCAATCGGATCAATCATCAATGGCTGGAACCCTCCATCCTGCGTTACATCCGAAATAATTTTTCTGGCAAATGGGAAAATCATTGCTGGACAGTGAATTGCTAATATCATCTGGTGTTGATCTTTCGCTATATTAATCAGGTTAAAAACCCCTGCATATTTTAGGTCTACTATAAATAGCTTATGTTTTTCACTCATTGCTTTAGCTTCTATACTTAATTCTACCTCATAAAAGTTTTCTTCAGGTAAATTAGAAATATTAAGGTCTAGGAACAAATCAATTTGTGGATTACGTTCCAAAGATACTAAAGATTTTGGAGCATCTGGATTTTCAAAAGATAAATCCTTTATGTATTGGGCGTTAATAGCGATATGTGGCATCTCTTGTTGATTAGAGTTCATAACAAATAGTCCTTTTATATTAAAATTTTTAAGTTATTGGCAAGGTAACACCTTGCTGTTTCATATATTTCCCATGACGATCAGCATAAGATGTATTACAAATTTGATCGCCTTTTAAAAATAAAAATTGACACGCTCCTTCATTAGCATAAATTTTTGCCGGTAATGGAGTAGTATTAGAAAATTCTAATGTTACATGTCCTTCCCATTCAGGTTCTAATGGTGTTACGTTAACAATTATACCGCATCTTGCATAGGTTGATTTACCAACACAAATAACTAATACATCTCTTGGAATCTTAAAATATTCAATTGTTCTTGCTAAAGCAAAACTGTTTGGTGGAATAATACAAACATCAACCTCTCTATCTACCAAGCTGCATTCAGTGAAATTTTTGGGATCAACTATTGCCGAATTGATATTAGTAAATATTTTGAATTCTTTTGAGACTCTTGCATCATAACCATACGACGATAAACCATAAGAAATAATCCTCTCTGAGTTATTTAATTTAACTTGCGTATCGGTAAAAGGTGCAATCATATTACGTTCTACAGACATTTTTCTTATCCAATTATCAGACATAATGGTCATATATAATTACACATAATTATGGTTAAGTTTCCGAATATAGTCAATTCAGGAGAATTTGGGGCTAGGAACGATGGAGCGACGCCTATAAGTAATAGGCGAGCGACGAGTGACGACGTCCCCAACTTCTCATCAATTGACTATAAATCTAAATAATATAGTAAAAAGTTAGAAGCACTAAGTGTTTTTAGAATATTTTTTTTTAAAAATTTCAGCCATAGTAAATTAGCAAGACCAGTACTCGGACTCAAGATTATTTACAATGGCTGTAATATAAGGTTATCATTTTTCTTTAAATGCTCTAAACATAGTGTCAGTAATAGGATCAAGTAGATATCTTAGAAGAGTTCTTGTGCCAGTGACAATTTGAACTTCCACCTGCATGCCAGGATGGAGTTCTAACTTTCTAGCTTTTGCAATCTTATTAAATTCCTCCATATCAATCTCAATTATAGCAACGTAAAAAGTCTCTGGAGTTTGTTGTGCTTGAGTTCTGTCTTGGACAGTGTCAGGAGATATTCTAACGACTTTACCAGTAAATAATGGTGTTGTTCTAGATTTAAAAGCACTAAAGCGAATCTTTGCTAACAAACCTTCATGTACTGAATCTATGTTTTTTTGTGGAACTTTTGCCTCTATTATCAAAGTATCATTAGTTGGAGAAATTTCTACAATCGGAGTAGTGTTGTTAGGAATTACTCCGCCTATTGTATGAAAGTGCAATACATTGATAATACCATCAACAGGAGACGTAATAACTGTACGACTTAATGAGTCCTTATAAGCAGTAAACTGCTCTTTTAGATGAGATACTTGTCCTTGAGCATCTTTTAATTCAGTCAGAGTATCCTTTGTATATTTATTCTGTAGGTTAATAATACTAATCTCACACTCTATAATAGTATGTTTAGTAGCCGCAATGTCACTTTCTGTCATAGCTATTTCACTTTTAAAGTTAGCTTCCTTAGCTTCAATTTCCAATAAAGCAGCTTTATTAGAAAAACCTTTATCATGTAATGTATTTATTGCTTTTAAACGATCCCTAATAACTTCTAGACTTTTGACATTGGCAATCTTTCTAGCTTGCATACCTTCAATTTTTTTATTTAATTGCTCGATCTTTTGATGCAAAGCATTTTTCTCACTTTTATACATTTCCTTTTTGGAATAAAATAAGCTTTCTTGAGTATGTATAACCCTTGCTACTTCAGGTAGATCCATGGCATCTGTTAATAATTTGGGAAACTCAATTTTGTCTTGATTATCTCTCTCAGCCACCAAGCGACTTTCTGCTGCTAAAGCGTGCCTATATTGGCTTAAAGTAATTTCGTACTGCGATTTAATTTTTGTATCTTCCAACTTTATTAATTTATCACCCGCCTTGACTTTATCGCCTTGTTTAACAAAAATATTAGCTATAATTCCACCCTCCTGGTGATTAATTATTTGCTTATTACTATATGTTACCAGAACGCCCGATGCCCCAGCCGCACTATCAAGAGGAGCAAAACTTCCCCATATTCCTCCAACTAACACAAAGCAGATTATTATAGCTACTCCAAAGAGAATTGGAGCTCTAGCAGTTTGTACTACATCATTGCGATCAACATCATTATTTTTGGTAACAAAATTAACAAAACGATCAAGATAATATAATGTATTCTGAATTGTCTTAGAAATACCTACTACTATCTTTTGTGATAGAACACCCCCCTTTGTTTTTTTCGAGTGTATCAAATCATTTTGTAGCGATAAGATCTGTTTAAGTTGCTCTGCTGTAAATGTCGGCTTATTAGTTGGCTTTTCTTCCATAATACTTAAAACTTTATTTGTTAATGTGAATTGCACCGTTTTGTAACAGTTTAACTCGATTTTGCAGCTCTTCTTGAGTACCATAAAGAGCTACGGCTCCATCTTGTAATACCAATATCTTATCTACCACTGATAATACAGAAGGTCTATGAGAGATAACAACTACAGCAATACCCCTAGCTTTTGCTTGCTTTAAAGAATTTGATAAGGCTATTTCACCCGCCTCATCAAGATTAGCATTGGGCTCGTCTAAAATAATTAATTTAGGATTACCATAAAATGCTCTAGCAAGACCAACACGTTGTTTTTGTCCACCAGAGAGATTAGAGCCAGCTGTTCCAATATCCGAATCATAACCATCTGGTAATCTTAAGACCATTTCATGAGCTCCAGCAATTTTAGCTGCCTCAATTACTTTTTCTGGATCAGCATTTTCAGCCATCCTAGCTATATTCTGTTTTATGCTACCACTAAATAATTCTATCCCTTGTGGCAAATATCCTACATGCTTACCAAAATCTTCTCTATTCCAGCGATAAATTTCCCCGCTATCAAGTCTAACAGTTCCTGATGCGGCTTTCCATACCCCAACTAGAACTTTAGCTAAAGTTGACTTACCTGCAGCAGAAGGTCCGATAACTGCTAATACTTCTCCAGGCTGAACAGCAAAAGATACACCCTTTAAAATATATCTTGGTACTGGAGGTTGTGGCATATATGGAGGGACTGGAAATGAATAATAAATATTTTCTACAGTTAAATGTCCTTCAACATTTGGAATTGGCATTGCTTCTTCTCTTGATTTATAAGAAGCAAATAACTGATTGATATTTTTATAAGATTTTATGGCACTACTCATACTTTTCCATAACTCAATAGCATTATCGAAAGGAGCTAGAGCCCTCCCAACTATAATAGAACTCATAATCATACCACCAGTAGTCATATCTCTTCCTGAAGTACTAACAACCACATAAGCACCAATACCAGTTACAAGCATTTGCATAATATTACGAATAAATCTGGAAAAGTTAGAGATAGCACCATTACGATAACTAGCAATGGATTGTTTCTCCAAAGCAGCAATATTAAATTGATGCCAATTTGCCGTGACATTTTTCATCATCCCCATAGCTTCTACAACTTCTGAATTCCTATTAGCAATATCAGCTTGGGTCATACCCTTTATCGAGAATTCAGTAGCCTCACCAAGAGTTCTATTAGTTGCGGCAGCATTAAAGAAAGCTGTAGATACGATAATAATAGCACCAACTAATGTTAAAATCCCAATATATGGGTGAATTAAGAAAATTACTACTATATAGACAACACTCCAAGGGGCATCAAATAAAGTGTTAATACCAGTACTAGTTACAAAAGTTTTTATTGTTTGAAAATCACGAAGTAATTGGCTAGCACCAGTATTAGTACGAGTTGCAGCAGCTGAAATAGAGTGACCAAAAATTACAGGAGCAACTGTTTTATCCAGCCATTCCCCAACTTTAATTAAAGTGAATGATCTAGCAATTTGTAATAACCCATAAATAAAATAGATTGTACCAATAATAATGGACAACCACATTAATGTCCATATGTTACCACTTCCTATAACTCGATCAAGAACTTGTAATGAATAAAGAGGGGTTATCAACATTAATAAGTTAATAACAAACGCGAAACCAAAAACTATCCAAAAAGCAATCTTGCACTTTTCAAGAGCACTATTTAGAGGGTTTGCTACTTGAGTTGCTAATGCACTATTATTTTTCATATTACCATTATTATATCATATTATTTTACTATATAGTTAGTAAAAATTATATTTTTTGCAATATTTACTAAACTCAAATTATATATACAATAAATAATATATACAACTTCTTTATTAAACTTAGGCTCTGTCAAAAAAATTTAGATGACTATTTCTATCTAACAAATCTTTATCTTGACAATTAAAACAGCCCCATACTTTACTAAATAAAGTATATGTTGAATAGTTAATATATCAATTTTTTTTAGGATTTCAACTATCTCAGTACATAAATTAAAAATTGCCTGAAAATCTAGGAGATTGCTCGAAGGAAATTTGAATATATCCGAGTCACAACATCTATCTTTAAACGTAAAGTTTATCATTCCCGCACACTATTATCATTCCCGCATAGGCGGGAATCTAGACCTCTACTTTCGCAGGGGTGAAACAAGTCAAGCAAGAACGCCATCCTGTTCGCGAGACAAATGGATAGACGCTATTCGGATTAGCTATAGATTTTTACCTTTGTCTGGAGATAAAATATCTATAGGCACAGGATCACATCCGCCATGACAAAAAGGATTGCATCTGACTATTCTCTTAATAAATAACCATAATCCTTTAATATTACCATGTATCATTATTGCTGACTTAGCATATTCTGAACATGACGGATAAAAACGACAATTGACCCCAATTAGGGGAGATATAAAAAATTGATAAAACCAAATAAATATAAGTAATAAATTAAAGCGACGTTTTATTTTGAGCATATTTACCTAGCAAAATATGTTATAGCTAACCGGATTTAACCCATAGCAAACTGATATTATTGCACATAAGCGTTAGTTTAAGAAAACAATAATTGAGAAATCGTCATTGCGAGGAGACCGTAAGGTCGACGAAGCAATCCACATTCATTAGATTGCTTCGTCGCTACTAAAGTAGCTTCTCGCAATGACGCCAAGCTATTTTCTATATGACTTTTAAATGCCATGCGTAAGGTGAGTTAAACTGATGCCTATGCGTTATTGCGAGCTATAAGCTCTATCTTTTAATAAATCAGCTATTACCTGATAAGATTTAATAGCTTTTTCTGGATCGCTGGCAATCATTTCTGCCCCAAGTTTCTCATTATTATTCATATTCCATAAACGACAATTATCAGGGCTGATTTCATCTGCCAACATTACCATAAAGTCTTCACCATTAAACACTCTACCAAATTCGAGCCTGCATTCAACAAGTCTTATACCAATACCTGCAAATAGTCCACTTAAAAAATCATGGGTTCTGATGGCTTGATGCTTCACTTCATCAATTTCTTGCTTATTTAACCAACCAAAATTCAGTATTTGATGCTCATTAATTATAGGATGCTTTAATTCTCTGCTTCTAACTCTAAAATCGATAATTGGGTGATCGAATACATATCCTTCTTCCATAGAGAAATCTTTTACAAACCTGCCACATGCTACTGTAGAAATCGATATTTGAATGGGAAAAATATCCACAGATTGTATTAATTGTTCACGCATATTCATTTTTTCAATTAGGTGATTCTCTATCCCCACCATATCGAGCTTACTCATTATAAAGGATGAAATATTATTATTCAGTACTCCTTTACCTGAAATATCAAAAATCTCACCATTTTCTAAGGTAATTTTGTCAGTAAAGGACATAATAAAAGCAAAATCTTCTTGTGACTGATAAAGCGCTTTACTTGAACCTTGATATAATTTTTGTTTCATTGGAAAAATAATGTCAAAAAAAGAGATTAAATAAATATTTTATGCTAATCCAGCTAGCAGCAATTGCTATAACAGCTATAATAAGACCAACTATAGAGACTATAAACCCCAAAAATATAGTTAATCCATCTCGATTTAAAAGACCTAATGTCATTATAGTAATACCAAGTGCAGGCACAGCATTGGTTAAAGGTAAAGGTATTGATATGGTAATAGCACAAATCAACGATATTAAACCAATAAATTGTTCGCAATATATAGAAGATGCAAAACTATATCTTGGTCGTATATATTTTTCTACCAATTTAATTTTTGGCACAATCTTGTTACTTATATTGATAAGTATATCATTGCTAATTTGATAATTGTTAATTTTAGATGGTAAAAAAACCTGTCTAAAACCAAGCAACATCTGCATAGATAAAATGATTAATGGTATCCCTACTATAGTAGTAAAACCCGGAGGATACGGTAGAGGAATGGCAATTGGTATGGCAAAGAAAAGCATCATTAATAGAAGACCATTTTCATGAAAGTCAATTAACAATTCACTGATTTTTGTCTTTTTTTTCTTTTCTTTTTGTCCTAGTTTGCAAAAAATACTAGATACCTTGGCTCTATCTAGTTGTTTATTTTTTGCAGTAATATTAAACATATTCACTTAAATTTTTTGTAAGTTATACTATAATTTTAGATTATTAAGAAATATAGTCAATTGATGAGAAATTGGGGACGTCGTCCCTCATCGCTCCTAGCCCCAAATTTTCCTGAATTGACTATAATCCCATCAATGGTTTTCCTAAATTCTGAAAAGCTATAGCTGAAATGTAACACAATTGGAATAGATTTAGCAAAGAATATTTTTTATAATTATCAAGCTTTGCAGAGATGCAAAAAATGATAAAATATGCTATTCTAAAGAAAGCCTAAACATTGGTGCTATGAATTAACTATACTCTTATCCTTAGATAATTAGTATATACTAATTATGATATGCACTAAGTATTTTATGAAAAATATTTTTATTATTTTTATTCAGGTATTTTCTATTACTTAGTTAGAAGGTAAATTGTCATTCTCGCCCACTATTGTTATTCTCGCGTAGGCGTGAATCTAGACCCCTGCTTTCGCAGGGGTGTCATTAAGTCAAGCAGGTATGACATAAAACAGGATCAACTAATATTTGCAATAAAAATTAAAAAAAAATTACTAACAGCTATTAGTGCAAAGAAAATTTTTAGTATAATAATCATACAAGAATTAATGAGATTTTTATGATTACACTACTTGCTTCAATAACGGGCTTTATTAGCTCAATTATTCCAGAAATTTTAAAAATTCTAAAGGATCAAAATGATAAAAAACATGAGCTTAATCTTTTAGATCGGCAAATTGAAAGCCATAAATTAGGGAATACCAAACTGCTCTCAGAGCTTAACACTTCCAAAGACATTGCGGAGAATAATACTTTATATTCAACATATAAATCAGGCATTAATTGGGTTGATGCCTTAAATGGTTCAGTTCGTCCTGTTCTGGCATATAGTTTTTTTATTATGTATGCCTATGTCAAATATGTGCAATATAAAACTATACAAAGTACGGCAATCCTTGTGGAATATCTTGATGTTTTATGGAATATAGACGATCAGGCTATTTTTGCTGGCATTATTAGCTTCTATTTCGGACAGCGTATGTTTAATAAATTATGGAAACGTAAAATGTAATGCAACATATTATTTGTATATTGTGACATAATATGCTACAATACTGCCTAAGAATTTTATTTAATTAAAAGATTAGATATATGCTAAAAAGAATCGTTTGGAGTATTTTCTTTGTTCTAATTATATACCCAATTATACTTTCATGCTTGGTTGTAAAATACTATGCTAGCTATAAGATAGGTCTATTTGAGATAAGTTTGTTCATAGCTGGCTATTACGGCTCTAATATTGCTGTTGGTGTTGGATTGCATCGTCTATGGTCGCATCATGCCTTTAAAACAAATAAGGTGGTGGAGTTTATTCTTGTTATGATGTCAGCCGCTACTTTCCAAGGACCAGTCTTATCTTGGGCATCAAATCATTATAAGCATCATACTTATACTGATAAAGATCAAGATCCGCATAGCCCATTAAAGTTTGAGAATAGAATTTTAGGGTTTTTATGGTCACATGTTGGATGGATGATCATTGATGGAAGCTATAAGTCCATTGACCGAGTTACTATGGTTAAACTTGGTAAAAATAAATTGCTGAGATGGCAATTAAAGCATTATTGGCAAATTTCTCTATTTATGAACACTATAGTACCCGCATTAATAGGTTATTTGATTGGTGGTACTATCATCTCTGCTTATGCTGGGTTCTTGTTTATTGGTATGGGTAGAGCATTACAACAACATGCGACTTTTTGCGTTAATTCTCTATGTCATTTTGTTGGTAGCAAGAAATATTACAAAGGTACTGCCGGGGATATTTGGTGGATGGCATTATTCTTATTAGGTGAAAACTGGCATAATTTCCATCATGCATTCCCATCAGATTACCGTAATGGTGCTAAATGGTATCATTTTGATGTCCATAAATGGATAATATATGTGATGAGTAAATTAGGGCTGGCTTGGAATTTAGAAGTTACTCCTGAAGTTAGGATACAAGCGAAAGTGAATGAGACTAGTAAATACCTAATAGAGGGAAGAAAGCAACAATTAAGTTTACTGCAAGATAAAATTAATCAGTTGGGAGAAAGAATATATGTAAAACTTAACGAGCTTGAAAATTCTTCTATATCGATTAAAGTGCAATTACAAAAATCATTTATAGAAATTCAGGAATCACTGAAAAAGCTTGCTGAACAACTACATTCATCAATTCAGTTAACAGAAGAGTCGTCAGAGCGATTACTAAAAATTGCTAGTAAAAAAATTAAAGATCGTGAGATGGCAATTTATAGATTATATAATGAACTAGATAGGAAATATGTTAGGAACTAGATAAAATTGAAACAACAAATAATAATAGAGGGGCGATGCCAGACTTGACATCTATTGAAAATATGAGCTTTGAAGCTGCCTTAGCAGAATTAAAAGAAATTGTAAAAAAAATTGATACTGGTGAGGAAAGCTTAGATTCATCGATTAGTAGCTTTGAAAGAGGGGTGTTACTAAAAGAACACTGTGAAAAAAAGCTACAGGCGGCTAGATTGAAGATTGAAAAAATCACTAAGCAAGCAGATTCGGCTATTATTATAGAAAAGATAGAGCTATAGTTTATAGTACCTAAGTATTATAAACAGCATAAAAACGTCATTGCGAGCTGATGTATCCCCACGAAATTGTTGCAAAATAGCAAGAATTGATAGAATATCATCATTATTTAATGATGATAGAGATAGTAGGTTATGGATGTAAAAACAATATTAAATCGAAGTAATAAAAGAACATTGTCCTTTTATACATAATAATCGTTTAAATGCGTTACTTGATGTTGCAGGAGGCTTGACAGTAAAAGATAAAAAGATTTATTCGTATTTTATCCTTGGGAAATTTATTATTGAATTTAATTATTTGCATACCATAAAACCATTGCTAGAACCCCTGGCATCTATTATAAAGACGGAGCTTTGTCGTGCTTAATTTCGTGGGGATACATCAGATTGCGAGGAGCCACTTTAGTGGCGACGAAGCAATCCAAAAATGTGGATTGCCACGACCACTACGTGATCTCGCAATGACCTCTTGTACTTTTCTGTAATTTTTAAATTGCCACGGAGTTATGCGTAAGGTAAGTAATAGGCAAGGATTGAGCAACGACGTCACCAACTTCTCATCAATTAACTATATTCTAATTTTCAACAATTGTGGTCTTATAACATCTTCGCTAATATACACCAGTTTGCTGTGAATAAATACAATCGGGTTAGTTATATAATTTGTTGGAGTTAAATTGAAAATGCACTATCATCGTGACGTTGCTAAAAGAGTTATATTAAAAGAATCTGCCGCACTAATTGAATTATCTAATAACATTCCAAGTAGCTTTGATAATGTAGTAGATCATATAATTAATTGTAAAGGTAGAATTATTTTAACTGGTATAGGAAAAAGTGGTTATATAGCCCATAAGATAGCAGCGAGTTTTGCTTCTACTGGTACGGCTGCTTTTTATTTGCACCCAGCTGAGGCTAGCCATGGCGATCTTGGAATGGTAACTGAAAGTGACTTAGTTTTCATGTTATCTAATTCAGGAGAGACCAAAGAATTATTTGATATAATGAAATATTGTAAGCGATTTTCTATAAAGATAGTTGCCATGACTATGAACGTCAACTCTACTATAGCAACCAATAGCGATTTTTTATTATTAATACCACGAATTAATGAAGCGTCTTATATAGCCGCTCCGACAACCTCTGCAATAATGATGTTATCCCTTGGAGATGCACTCACCACTTCTGTACATGAAGCTCGAGGTTTTTCTGAAGATGATTTTCGACTATATCATCCTGGAGGAAAGATTGGAGCTAATCTTATCAAGGTGGAAAGTTTAATGAGGGTAAAAGATCAGTTGCCATTAGTATATGTCGATACTTCATTTACGGATACTATATTAGTTATGAACCAAAAAAGCCTTGGATGTGCGATAGTAGTAAATAAAGATTTGAGTTTGGTTGGTATTATAACAGATGGAGATTTGCGTAGACATATTAATGATCAAATAAATATGAAATATGCACGTGATGTAATGACTGCTAACCCACAACAAATTTCTTCCTCGAAATTAGCGGGAGAGGCTTTAGGGATGATGAATAGTAAATCAATTACTAGTATACCGGTAACTGAAAATAATATAGTTATTGGTATTGTTCATATCCATGACTTACTTCGGGCAGGAATTAGTTGATGAATGTCCATGATAATGTTGGTAGTATTATGGTTAAAATTCCCTTCATAGATAAAAGTAGTAGTGCTATCATTTTATCTTATAGACGTTTAATTAATCTATCAAAAATCTTGTCTTTTTTAGGTCTAGCACTAACCTTATACTTAATTTATATCAATTTTAATCCCATTAATAATAATTTAGAATCAATTGAAAATAATACCGAAAATAGTGCTTTTGCTCCAAATGATAAAACAAATTATGAAATAAAAATTTTAAATTCAACTTTCAAGGGTTTAAATAAAGACTTAAATCCTTACCAAGTTAATGCTGTGCAAGCATTTAGGACTTTAGATAATAAATATGCATTAGAAGAAATTAACGCTAAATATAAAATAAATGGTAATAACCTATTAGTAATCAATGCAAAAAATGGTATATTGAATGAGAATAGTCATATGTTAGAATTAACAGAGGATGTCCAATTTTTTTTAGGGGAAGGCATATTAAAAGCACAAAAAGCCCAACTAAATTTACTAAATAAAGAAGCATTTGGTAAAATGGGCGTGATATTGTTCTATAAAAATTGTGAAATTACTTCTAATAAATTTAGTTCCACAAATGATAATAATATTATAAATTTCAAAGGTAGCGTATCAACGATTATTGATGTATCAGATTTTTAGCACAATTTGCTATATGCTGTTTTTTTTAATAATGAATTCAGCAATAGCTTATGGAGAACATCCATACTCAAAACATTCTAGTATGGATAAATTATATATTAATTCTGATAATTTAGTAATTGATCAGATAAAACAGCAAGCTTGTTTTACAGGCGAGGAGGTGACTTTATGGTTTGATGATATAATGGTAAAAACGACTAATTTAGAAATTTTTTATAAAATAGTTGATAATAAAAAAACTATTAATTACATATCCATACCGTCAAAATTGACTGCTAAAAGGAATGATGGTCAGGAAGTATTAATTGCTACTTCTGCAAAATATTTTGTGGAAAGAAAGGAGTTAATCCTACTTGGTGACGTAATAGTACAAAATAAGGACGGTATTATAAGAACCGACAAGTTAGTATATTATACAGAACTCAATAATGTAAATTATAGTAAATCCAAGAATTAATTGGAACAAAGAAGTATGTCGCATTTAATAATAGATAGATTACAAGTAAATAGTATTTCAAAATCTTATAATAAGAGAGTGATATTGAACGACGTATCTCTTCAATTAAAAACAGGAGAAATAGTTGGTCTTTTTGGTCCAAACGGTGCCGGCAAAACTACCTGTTTTAGTATTATTATAGGGCTTACCAAGCCAGATAGTGGAGCATTATTTTTTAATGATCATGATATTACCAATTTGCCAATTTATTTAAGAGCTAGGTTTGGCTTTAGCTATCTTCCTCAAGAACCATCAATTTTTCGTGGATTATCTGTCGGAGATAATATTAGATTAATGTTAGAGGTTTTAGAAAATGATCAAGAAATTATTGAACAAAAAATATTAGATTTACTTAAAGAATTTTCTATTCTCCATCTAAAAGATATGCCGGCAATGGGATTATCCGGTGGAGAAAGACGTAGGCTAGAAATTGCAAGAGCAATAGCATTAGACCCCAAATTTATTATGCTTGACGAACCACTTGCAGGTATTGATCCACTAGCGATCGAGGATATTAAAAATTTAATTGTCCACTTACGTAACCGTAATATTGGCATCTTAATCACTGATCATAATGTGAGAGATACACTCAATATAGTTGACAGAGCATACGTTATTTACAACGGAAAAGTCCTATTAGAAGGAACACCACAAGAAATAGCTACAAGTTGCCAAGTAAAGGAGGTATATTTAGGACAATCTTTTTCTTTGTAACAAGCTTTGTCACAATAGAAATATAGAAACGATAAGTCTAGGAGTTTAAGATATAGTCAATTCAGGGGAATTGGGTAGCAGGAACGATGGAGCGACGCCTATAAGTAATAGGCGAGCGACGAGTGCCGACGTCACCAACTTCCCATCAATTGACTATATGGTTGTTTACAATTGTTTGATCTAATATTATAGTAGAAATTATATAGTGAATTAACTTGATAAGTGTCAGTTTAAGAAAACAATAATTGAAAAACCGTCATTGCGATGAGCCACTTTAGTGGCGACAAAGCAATCCAAAAAACGATTAAAATGGATTGCTTCGGAGAACTTACGCCTCCTCGCTAATAGACAGCACGATAGGTGCTTATTCGGCACTAATTCAGGTTAATTGACTATACAAAGTAATCTTAATACTACAGTTTGTAGATTAATTGAAGACATCATATGACCATATTTAATATTTCAATAGTAGAATGGTGGCTGATCGCTGGCATTATTTGTATAATTATAGAATTTTCTAACATTCCAAATGTTGGTTTTTTATTTTTGGGTTTAGGTGGAATATCTAATGCAATAATATTAAATAATTATTCAGACCTTTTAAAATACCAATATATAATTTTTGGGTTTATTTCTTTTTTATGGCTGGTTATTTTATGGTACCCACTAAAATTCTATGTTGGCAAAAAACATGATAAGTACGAATATTCTGATATGTTAGGTCAGGAAGTGCAGCTATATAGTAATGAACTGCTAATAGGAGAAAAGGGACAGGTATTGTGGTCAGGAACTATTATGAATGCCAAACTCAGCAAAGATTCTGTAAAATCAGCATATAAAGGAGACACACTTCGCATAGTACAAATTGATGGTAATGTTCTTATATGCACTGCAGAAAATTTGAAGAAGTGAGATCATAAAATGACTATTATTATTTACCTAATAGGAACCCCAGGAACCGGAAAATATACTATAGCAAAAGAAATAGCAAGGGCTGGTTATAGAATATGTGATAACCAACATATCAATAATCCTATTTTTTCACTGCTAAATTATGATGGATTGACTCCTATTCCAGAATTTGCTTGGGATGCAATTGGGCTTATACGAGATGGTATTTTTAATTTTCTAAGCCAAGAAATTAGTAATAATTATGTTCTTACCAACTGTCTCTATGAAGTTGATGGTGATCGTAAGCTTTTTAACCAAGTACAACAGCTAGCAATAAATCGTAAATCAGTGTTTCTTCCTGTAAAATTACTAATTTCACAGGAAGAAAATATTAAGCGAATTCAACATTTAGATAGGCTAGTTCGTTATAAATCAATCGACGTACAAGATGTTTATCCAGAATATCCATTAATTCAAATTTCTCATCCTAATTTATTTGAGTTTGATGTTACAAACCTTTCTGCTAGTGAGGCTGCAAAGAAAATCTTACAGTATAGTCAACTTCTCATCAATTGACTATACTATTATTGTGTTGACCATTTACGTTAGAAAACTATATTAGAAGGTGTATGATAGAAAATAATTTTATTACTAATTTAGTAAATCAGGAATTCTCAGTCACTGAAATTTCTAGCAAGATTAAGGAATTGCTTGAAAATAACTTTGGTTATATTAGAGTAAAGGGAGAAATTTCTGGTCTTAAGATAGCAACTTCTGGTCATGGTTATTTTAATCTTAAGGAAAATACAGCGATTCTAGCTTGCACTTGCTGGCGTCCGGTACTTGCCAAAATGCAATTTACCCCAGTTGATGGCATGGAAGTGGTAGCTATCGGCAAACTCTCTGGGTATGCAGGAAATTCACGATATCAGCTATCGGTAGAGGCTCTTGAGCCTGCAGGTCTTGGGGCTATTATGCAAATTCTCAAGGAGCTGCAAGCTAAATTAGAAAAAGAAGGTATCTTTGATAAACCAAAAAAACCATTACCTTTCTTGCCTAATAAGATTGGGGTAGTTACCTCAATGACTGGGGCGGTAATTAGGGACATTATACACCGTATTAATGATCGCTGTCCGTCTCATATACTAATATGGCCAGTCACTGTTCAAGGTGGCAATGCTGCAAGTGAAATTGCTGGGGCAATTGAAGGGTTTAATAAATTAGAACAAAATATAAAACCTGATGTTATAATTGTTGCAAGAGGTGGGGGGTCTATAGAAGATTTATGGGCATTCAATGAAGAAGTAGTAGTACGTAGCGTATTTAGTTCAGATATTCCTATTATTTCGGCAGTTGGACATGAAGTAGATAATACTTTAATTGATTTAGTAGCTGACAAGAGAGCTCCTACTCCCACTGCGGCAGCTGAATTTGCCGTACCTGTACTTTCTAGCCTTAATTACACAATAAGTTCGTATTATGAGACATTACTTAACCGTATTATTCAGCTAGTTAAATATCAACAGCAAGCCGTTAACTCCAATACTAATATTTCCAAAAGTCTAACTACTTATATAGACTATAATCAACAGCTTCTTGATGAACTAAGTTTTAGATTAACAGAGTCTTTGCCCAATTTACTTAAATTCAAAGAGGCAAAACTTGATTCACTGAATGTAGAAATATTAAATCCTATGAAAATAGTTGATTATAAGTCTTTAGAATTAGATCATCAATTTAATTATACACTAAAATCTATTAGCACTAAGTTAAAAAATTATGATCATCAATTAAATTTAAATAATCTACTACTTACCAGTTTAGACTACAAAACCGTACTAAAACGTGGCTTTACGGTAATCAAATCCGCCGATGGAGAATTTATAACATCAAAAGTTATGGCAAGCAAAAAACAAGAATTTAATATTAAATTTTTTGATGGTGATATATTAGTCCACACTATAAAATAGTGTATAGTCAATTGATGAGAAGTTGGGGACGTTGTCACTCGTCGCTCGCCTATTACTTTCGCTCCTAGCCCCAAATTCTCATCAATTGACTATATACTCTAATTAGCTTGAAGTAGAATTTAATGAGGAGATCTGTACACCATGCAAATACTTAAGAGTATCATCCCGATTATTATTATCTTACAAAACTTTTTTTCCTATGCAAATCATAAGGAGAATAATAATCAACTATCTAATCCCCTTGACACATATTTTACTCAATGTACTGAAGGGGTAAATGATAAAGATCATTTGCTTGTTGATTGCTATTCATTGGAACCCTACCAATTTAGCCATGTAACTAAAAGTGGACACCATAATATTACCGGTTTAGATATTGAATTAATCAATGCTATTAGTAGTAAAATTAACATTGGCATACAATATACTGATTCTGCCTGGGAACAAGTAATATCCAATATCCAACAAGGTAAAAGTGATATGGTGCCAGGACTTACTTATACCGAGGAAAGAGCAGCCTTTGCCAATTTTTCTATCCCGTATCGACTTGCAGAAATTTCCTTATTTACTTTACGTTCAGCAAGAAAACATCTACATTTTAATAATACGAATGAATTCTTAGCTCAGATACGTTTACTAAATTTTCGTCTTGGCATAACTAGAAAAGCTGTTTATGGCAATACCAGAACTACTGAGTACCTAAATCAGGCTAGTAATAATGACATCATCATTAAATATGGCAGTAATGCAGAGCTATTTAAGGGGTTGCTAAGTAATGAAATTGATGGGGTTCTTGCTGACAGGATTGCAGGGGTAGCTCTTACTTTAAACTATATAGAAAAAGATCAAATAGAAGAGATCCATACTGGTATTAAAACCCCTGTACATTTAATGTTTAGTAAGAAAACCGTATCTCCTAATTTAGTCGCCAGGTTTAACAATTCAATTAATGAATTTATCAATAGCGACGAATATAAAAAAATTGTAGAAAGGTATAAATATAATATCCTACTGCTAAAATCTATCGATTCATCATGGTGTTATATTATTGGAGTTATAGGGAGTATAGCATTCGCAATTTCTGGTATCATTATATCAGCTAAAACCAATGCTACGTTGTTTGTTACTTTTGTATTAGCAATGTTACCATCCTTACTAGGATGTATTTTACTTGATATTGTAGTACATAGTGTTAATGCCAGTCTTATTTTAACTCCATATTATACTTGCCGTATTTTTATAACGGTGCTTATTGGTTTCTTTGCTATTAAATTACTAGCTTATTATAACAAGCAATTATATGAGGATGATTTTATCCAAAAAATACGCAATAATACTCTTATTGTTTGTGATTCCTTAGGGCAATCATCTTTTATGATAATTGGTGTTATAACTGTAATTGTACAAAAAATTGAACCATTAGAGTTCTGGGGACCATGTTTTGCCTGTTTGACTTCTAGTGTTGGTATAATATTCCGAAATTTAATTTGTCAACATGATAAAAATATCGAGTCTATACCTAGAGAAATTAATTTTGAAATATTAATATTGTGGGGTGCGATCTTTAGTATATTATTAGATTCTTATGCTTATAAGCCTGATTATAGTACAATAAAATACTCTATTATTACAGTATTTGTAGGGGCTTTTGTTAGTAGGCTTTTAGTTTACTACTATAATATCCCAAACTTAACTTTTCGTTCGGATAATACAGAAATTCTTACAAAAAATATAAACACAAATTGAATAAGTAGTCATTAAAAGTAGTATATGGTCAAAGTCATTGTAAGGAAGACCGTAGGTCGACGAAGCAATATACAAGTCTGATGGATTGCCACGCTCACATACGTTCGCTCGCAATGACGTATGCGTTTGAGGAGTCGTAAGTCGAGCCGTCATTGCGAATAAGACCTTAGGTCGACAAAGCAATCCATAAAAGTAACCAAAAATGGATTGCTTCGTCGGCTCATGCCTTTTTGTAATGACATATATGCACCCCAATCGTCATTGCGAAACCATGTAATGGTCGAAGCGATCCATTTTTGATCACTTTCTGGATTAGCTATATTAAGCAAGTAATGCTACCGACTCTTCACCGCCCATATAGTAGCTAAAGTAATCATTGCAATATAAACTCCTATAGATATAGAAGAGTCAGTAAAGTGCCAAAGAGCTATGCACACTGCAGGAGCAGAGCGTCCAAATATTGAAGTACCTAAAGCATCACCAATACTAACTATAGTCAATTCAGGGGAATTGGGTAGCAGGAACGATGGAGCGACGCCTATAAGTAATAGGCGAGCGACGAGTGACGACGTCACCAACTTCCCATCAATTGACTATAGCATATATTTATCTGAACCATGAAATAAGCTATTAAGCCAATAATTTAGTGGGCATAAGAAAGTTACCCCTAAGGCAATAATCCATAAACGGACAAAATTAACATACCATATAGAAGCATCAGTCATATATAACCATAATGGTACTATGCTAATAAATAGAATGCTAGTACTTACGATCATTACATCCACAGGACGATATTTTTTAACAAAATACCCTATTAATGGAATCATTGCTGCATCTACGATTAATAAAAGAGTATTAACACTCATCATCGCTTCCAAAGATATAGAGGTAATAAGAGGGACAAAACTATTCATCACTACAAAAGGTATGACATATGTCATATAGGAAAAGCCACTAATTATAGATATACGCAGAATATTGTACTTATTATTCAATATCACATTTGATGGGTAAGATTTTTGTTCTATTGCTCTTTGAGACATATTGGAATAACGTCTAAGATAAACCCCTACAATCCCTGTACTACCTCCTAATATAAAACATAAACGCCAATATTCATGGTGACTAGAACTAATTAGAATTGCACTGACAGAAGAGGCAATAATAATCCCAAACATTGTTGATAGTTCGTATAGGTAAGATGCTTTCACTCCTCGACTCTGCGTCTTATTTTCTACAATATATAATTTGGCAATACAATGTTCTCCTTCACCAAAAATTCCTAACATCATTCGAATAATAAGCAGCATCAATGGTGAAAACCAGCCAATCATTTGATAAGTTGGTATAACTCCTATTAACATAGTGGTAATAGCCACACCTATTAATGAATAGGATAAAGCCAAAGTTGCCCCTCGTTTTTTTGCAATTATACTAAAAATTATTGAACCAATTGGCCTGGTAATTATTGAAGTTGCTAACATGCCATAGGTTAAGATCAAAGCAACTATAGGGTCATCTTTAGGAAAAAAGACTATTGATAAAATTGGAGCAAGAAAACTATAAATAGCCGTATCAAAATGATCCAGACTATTACCTATTAAAATTGATAAATCTTTCTTTTTCATGAGAGACCGTAAAATTTTTGTCAAAAATTATCTATAGCTAACCCGATTAGTATGTTATCCATAGTAACTGGTGCTATTAGCGAGGAGGCACTTTGTGCAACACACCGTCATTGCGAGCTGATGTATCCCCACGAAATTCTTGCTACATGAAACCTAGATGTCAAGCAGTTTACGAACTATTTGACACGTGAAAAGTATAATCAAAACGCTATGTATTTTAAAAAATTTCTAATTTTGAGAATTTATTGCATTTTTTGACCTGATTAAATGTTCTTCAAACCTTGTGAAGTCTAGGGTTTACTAAAATTAATTAATTGGCAACTCGTGTTATTTTGCAACAATTTCGTGGGGATACATCAGCTCGCAATGACATCTTTAACCTTTTTTCCGTGAACACTCACATTCAATCTACAACTGTAGTACCAGGATGACTATTATTTAAATAATCCTTTTAACCCTTTTTCAATGGTAGATTTTACTTTATTGATGGGATCCTTATTATTAGAAGGCTCTCTTTGTTGATTATTTTGTGTTTCTTCTCCTGTAGCTTGTTTATTTTTTCTTCCCCCAATAATATTTTTTAATAGATCTTCAGGCTTTGTGCCTTTCTTAACGCCATCAACCACGCTATTTACTAAATTCTTCGTAAGATATTCCTTTAATGCTTTAGCATCAAGTTTATGCTGTGGATTATTCAGATTGCCGTACAGGTGAACTTTCAATGGTGGTATTGAATTTATATTTACATTAATAGTACTATCCATATCAAGGGTATATTTAGGTAGGTTAACATTTCCAGTAATTGTGACTTCTGACGAAGCAACATCTAATTTACCGTTTATTATATTAACTACCCCTTCTTTTATTTCACTATCCACCGCAAGCTTTTGAAAATTTGTTTCACCACTTGCCAAGAAAACATCGAGCATTTTTAAAATAGTTGCCAGGTTTTTAATATTTCTAAGGTTATCTAATAGTTTTTGTAAATCAAATCCACTAATTATACCGTCAGATGCTGTTAATGTTGCTGTACCGAATAGGTTACCTACATATTGAGATTGGCTTTGACCTTTTGTTTTGATATCTGTTACAAAATTAACAGTCCCTTGGGTAACTTTAATTTTACTTCCCTGTGAAGCTATATTTTGCGAAACTATATTTTTTAACTTAGCATCTTTAAGAGTAGCTTTAAAGCTAACAGGTTGGTTAACTTGCGAAGAAATTTGTCCAGTAGCAAATAAAGTTCCTCCATATAAATTACCATTTATAGATTTAATATCCAGCACACCACCGGCAAGCAACATATTAGTTTTGACGTTATCAAAGTTCAGATTCCCTTTAATAATTTTCTGTATAGTTAACGTTAAATTTCCATCAAACTTGTTTAAAAATGATAAATCTATAACATCTTTAGACCAGGGTACAGAATTATCTACAACAGAATGATTTACATTTTGCACAGAATTAGCAGCCATATTAGGAGATGGTGTATCACTTAAGTCATCTAAATTTAAGGAAGCTATTGTTATATCTGATAAAATATTTGGTTTAGCAGAAGCTAAATTGATAGTTACTACTCCACTAAGATTTATAGGATTCTTTTTTAACTGAACAGTAAATTTATTTATATTAGTTTTAAGAGAATTCTGTTGTTTATTTTGTTGTTTAACAGTCTCTCCCTTTAGCCAAATATCTCCAAGATTAATCGGTAGAGTCATGCTAAATAAACTGGCAATGGCTGCTATCTCACTAATTTTTACATTATAAGAAACAACTAGCTCTTTATCCCAATCCTTAACCCCTACATTACCTGTTAAATTAGCTTTATTTACAGTAAGATTAAGGTTATTTAGAGATAAATTTTGATCTAAATAAGCAAAGCTTGTTGCCAGAGAAACTGCCTTATCTAACAATTTAATTTTTAAATCTACCTTATTATCTTGAAAGTGGAAGTTAGCATTACCTTTAGCTAATAACTTACCTACGGTAAAATCAATATCACTAATTTTTAATAATTTCTTATCACTATTAACATTAAAAGTTAGTTTATGATCTAAATCGTTAGGGATAGACATATCAGGAAAAATACTTTGTAGGTTTTTAGCAGTTCCTTCCAGTTTAAGTTGTCCAGCAAAAGTCATATTATCGTAAGCAAAGTTACCTGAAAAATTAACCTTTTCTTGCAGAGCATTTAAATCTGCTGTTAAAGATATGATACCCTGCTTGTCTTGTATATTACCTTTGATATTATAATTCTTGCCAGAAGAAGAAAACTTACAGGATAAATCAGATGGTCCATGAAGATCTTTGATTTTTAATCTGTCAATATCTATGGTTGTTGGAGAAGCGTTATTACCTTTAGTCTTATCAGTAAAATCAACATAATTTAACTTAGCATTAACAATTTTAATTAAGTTGATATATAAAGAAAATGGAGCTTTGCTATCGTTCATTTTATCAGTTGGGGTTGTCCTAACATTGGTTGGTATTTTGGCAAATTCCCAAGAGGCTAAACCATTACTCATCCGTTCTAAATTAATTACTGGTTGGTTGATTTCAATCGTTGAAATGTCGATCTTTCCTTTAATTAGAGATAATATAGAAATAGAAGCACTTACTTCCTTAACATCCAATAAAGAAGGGTAGTTAGCACCATCTAGAGAGGCAAGTGTTAGGTCTTTAACGATAATAGTTGGAATGGGCAGCAAAGAAATGCTTATATCTCCATTGATTTGTAGTTCTCGACCAGTTATTTCTTTGACCTTATCAGAGGCTAGTTTTTTATATGATTCCAAAGAAATAAATAAAGGGGTTATCAGCAATATAACAATTATTAAAATAAATAACGCCACCGAATATTTTAGGAATTTTTGCACTATGCTGCTCATTATAATTATTTTATTAAATATATTGTGATGTCTGGTTTCTGTCAATGATATAGAATAATTAAAAAATCCTAAAAAAGTGCTTAGTGGGGAAGCTATAACCTGTTATAATGAAGTGCATTTTTGCATAATTAGAAAGAAATATTTTATGGTCTCTACCAAACAGCAAAATTATCCATTAAAATCATATTTATACTCCTTGGCTTACAAATATCGACTATACCTATCTAGCATTGTCCTTATATATATCTGTGGTGCACTACTTGATATTTTTGTTAATTATCAAATTAGAGAAATTATTAATACTATTGCCAAGAATCCACATGACAATGTTACCCTACTTCTCTTAATATTTGTATTATATAAAATGATGCACCACGGGGTATATTTTACCTTTAGGCTTTTTGACATTAAATACAAACCAGTGATGCTGGCAGAAATCGTTGAATATGCCTACAACAAGACTATGAAACATTCTTTGCATTGGTTTGATTCACATTTATCGGGAGAAATTGCCAGTAAAATCACTGATTTTCAAGATGGCATTATAACTGTTATCACTATTCTTTGTCGTGCTTTGAGAGATATTGTAGTTGTTGTAGGTGGCATAATATTTTTGTGTACAATGAATTACAAGATAGCCGGAGTGTTAATTGTTTTTATTGTGGTGTATGTACCAATATTATCAGTTTTACTCCAGAAACAAATACAGTTACAAGAAGAATATACTAAGGCACGACAAGAAGCGGTAGGTATTATCAATGACTCTGTTGCTAATATTTTTGGTATTAAAGTTATTGGCAATGTTTGGACAGAACTGAAACTAAAGCTCCTGCCTGCCATTGATCAATGGAAAAGTTGGGATCGAAAAACTCGGGTATATGATGCTTATTATGTAGACCTGACTGATAGCATATTAATTACTCTAATGGCAGCAGCTCAAATATTTGTGGTAGCATATTTATATAAAACTGGACAAATCACTGCTGGTGATTTTGCCATTAGTATGGTGATTACTTTTAGAATTGAATGGGCGATTGATCAATTATTAGATAATATAATATTTTCCATTAATCCTAAAATCGCTGCTATCAAATCTTCATACAACTTTATTAATACTATCTCAAATGTCACCGATACAGAAAATGCTAAGTTGCTTCCTTCTGTCAAAGGTGATATTAAATATCAAGATGTAACCTTCAACTATGGTAGTGGTGGAGATAATATATTTGACAATCTTACATTACATATCAAAGCTGGAGAAAGGATTGGTATAGTTGGGACATCAGGGGCTGGCAAAACTACCTTAATCAAATGTTTGCTAAGATATTTCAATTTGCAAAGCGGAACTATTTTAGTTGATGGATATGATATTTCGCAGGTAACGGAAGAGTCACTAAGAAGCAATATTTCAGTAATCCCACAGGATATTACGATGTTTCATCGTTCTATCCTAGAAAATTTGCAGCTGGCTAAATATGATGCTACTTTACAAGAGATTCAGGAAGCCTGTAAAAAAGCTAGAATACATGATGATATTCTGCAGATGCCCAATGGTTATCATTCAATAGTTGGTGAACGAGGGGTAAAAGTAAGCGGCGGGCAACGGCAACGAATTGCAATCGCTAGAGCTATTTTAAAAAATGCCCCCATCCTTATTTTAGATGAAGCAACATCGGCACTTGACTCGCCAACCGAGGCTTTAATTCAAAAATCTATAGATGAAGTTTTGGAAACCACTAATGCTACAACTATAGTCGTTGCCCACCGTTTATCAACACTTTTACACATGGATCGTATTTTAGTATTCAAGCGTGGTAAAATTGTGGAAGACGGTACTCATGCTATGTTAATCGCTAGAGGAGAGTTATATAAAACTCTCTGGGATGCACAATATAGAGGATTTTTGCCGGACAGTGAGGATATAGTCAATTGATGAGAAGTTGGTGATGTCGTCGCTCAATGCTCGCCTATTACTTATAGGCATCGCTCCATCGCTCCTAGCACCAAATCCTCCTGAATTGACTATATAGCTAACCCGAGAAGGTTAGCCACACATGTAGACTAACGTCATTGCGAGAAAGACCTTAGGTCGACGAAGCAACCCATAAAAGCAACCAAAAATGGATTGCCACGACCACTATGTGGTCTCGCAATGACGTCTGGAACTTATACACTCCTAACAGTAGACGAAGTAATGTTAATCGGATCGCTATAACTTCAGAATCATTAAATATAATGTAGCACATCCTTAAAGTAGCCTGTAGATGGAGTAAAGCTATCTACTATTTTGAAACCGACTTTTTTATAGGCACTATTGTGACTTTGATGGTAGATTTTCCATGAGATTTTTGGCTATTTCACTATCTGACATGCCATTATTTTTTGTAGACTGCATATATATAGCTACTAATTTTACCATTTTATCACAAAACTCAGACTGCAGCATTTGAGAAGCTTCTAGTTTTTGCCTATTCATTAAATCTATAGTCTCAAGTTTTTTGCTTTCTAAGAATTTATCAATTTCCGCGTTTTGTTGTTCAATTAGATTATTGGCAGCTTCTTTGCCATTTTTGAGCATCTCTTCTCTTAGACCATCAAGCTGTTGTATTTGCTTTACAGCATCTTCAAATAGTAAAACCATATCTTCGTTAAGCTTTTGGGCTTCTGCAACTTGGTTTTTAATAGCAATAATTTTGTCATCTAACGATTTTAAAATTATATTTTTTATCGGTCTATAGACTAAATACAAAAAAATTAGGAAACAAATGGCTAACCAAAATTTTTCATCAAATAATTCCATTATTTCATCCCATTACTTTATCTTTTTGTAAGATTCTCTTAGTAATTCTAAATCAACTTGTTGATTGGTAATTTTTTGAATTAATAATTTTGCTAAATTGATACATGAATCATTTTCATCAAGCCAAAACGATTTGTTAATTGTCTCTATATCATGACGATTATTTTCAATTTGTACTTTCAATTGATCATCGAGCTGCTTTTTCTTTGATATAAAAGATGCTTCCATTACATCTGTAGCTTCTTTCTTAAGATTTTCTACGATATTTGATATTTCTTCCATCTTACTAGCATATTGCTTGTGCAGACTATCAGCTTTTGCTGCTAGACTTTCTGCACTAGCAATATTAGTATCTATATAGGATTTCCTATTCTTAAGAATCTTTTCAGTTAACGGTACGATGAATTTATCAACGAGAAGGTATAAGAAGCTGAAAGCAAATACCAACCAAAAGATTTGTGAACAATAAAAAGCAACGTCAAACTGAGGCATAGTTATATTAAGTAAATATCAACAAAATTGCAATTACAAACGAGAATAAGCCCATAGCTTCAGTAAGCCCAGCTCCAATTAACGCTACTCTTTGTAATTGATCACTAGCTGAAGGGTTACGAGCAATTGAATTTAGCAATGCACTGAATATATTACCTACACCAATGGCAGCACCTAGCATACCAATAGCCATAAGTCCTACACCAATAAATTTTAGAGACGTCATGTCCATATTATATAAACTCCTAAATATAAAAATTTCTAATGTGAATTTACAGCATCATTCAAATATACACAAGCAAGAATTGTAAAGATATAAGCTTGAAGTATTGCTACAAAAATTTCAAATCCAATAAGGATAATAATTAATGGAATTGGCAAAAATTTAAGGAAAATCATCAATGATACTATAAATCCTGCCATTACCTTTAATAATACATGTCCTGCCATCATGTTAGCCGCTAATCTTAAAGATAAACTTATGGGTCTTGCTAAATATGCAAATAATTCTATTACGATCATAAGCGGAGCTAACCAAATAGGCGTACCTTTAGGTAAAAATATTGATAAAAAATGCAGACCATGATTAATAAAACCAATAATTGTCACCATAAAAAATATCATAATTGCTAAGGCGAAGGTTACCGCTATATGGCTAGTAACAGTGAATCCGTAAGGAAGCATTCCGAGCAAGTTACATAATAAAATAAACATAAACAAAGTAAAAATTAATGGTATAAATTTACGCCCCTTCTCTCCAACATTTTGACTTAACGTCACTGTAATTATATCATAAATTATTTCAGCACTAAGCTGTAATCTAGAAGGAATAATTTTTTCTGCTTTTAAAGCTAAATAAAAATACGACAGAACTATAACCCCAGCAAGCACCATATACAAACTGGAGTTGGTAAAACTAATATCAAAACCAAATAAATTAATTTCTACTATTTTCTTTATTGCAAATTGATCTAAAGGACTATGTGACATTATTTTTTATTATTTAATTTTTGCCAAATTATTCTAAACCCAACAAACGTACCTATCAATAAGAATATTATAACACAAAATGGTTTAGAATTAAACAACTTATCTAATGCAAAACCAGCAATCAACCCCAGCATCACGCTAGAAACCAAATCTAGTGCAATAACAAACGCATCAATTTGCTTTTCTGGATTAGGCTTAGGACGCCTCTGATGACTATTTGTTTTAAATTTATTAATCCTTTCTTGGATATCTTTTAATTTCTTTTGTGCCATGTATACTCAGATAGAAAATCAATAATTGCGTTGTCGTTATTCAAGATCGCAGTAGTCACATACTAATTTTGATCTTCGTCTACCAGTCTTCAAATGATAGGAGCATATACTTTTTTATCATTTAATAGGGTGAGTAGTAGAGCTGCTTAATGCTTTATCAATTTCCTTAGAAAGAGTTTGTAAATCATAGCCGTTGGTTTGTATACTATTAACAAAGAATGCAGGTGTACCAACAAAATTTGGAGCACTAGCAGCAAGGTTAGTATTGGCTAGTAATGTTTCAACAATTTGGTTATCATTAAGACATTTAGCATAAGTTTCTGCTGACACTCCACCAATTTGAGCTATATTTGTTAGCAATTCACGATATCTATTACTGACTCCCCATTTATCTTGTTGCGACAATATCACACTTTGGAATTTAAGAAAACTATCTTTATTATTTTGACAACGCTGCAAAATTGCTGCATCTAAATCCTGTTTATTACCAATAAACTCACGAATTATGTAAGTAATTTTATTAGTGTCAATATATTTCTTTTTAAGCTTCGGTAGAATTGTGTCATGATAATAGGCACAATGCGGGCAAGTTGGGGAAAAATACTCAACTACCACCACATTTGCCTCAATATTACCAAGTATTATATCATTTTGACTAACATTGAAAGTTGGTTTATAAGATATCTGTTTCGGGCTAACAACCTGCACATCAGTCTTCCCATCAACAGATTCAACTGTAGAATTCTTTGTTGTTTCTAGAGGCTTCTCAGTATCAGTTGAAATCGTAGAATCTTGTTGTTCTACTTCCTGATCATCTACTATTATGTCTAATTTATCATTAGCAGGGTTATAGTCAATTGATGAGAAGTTGGTGACGTCGTCACTCGTCGCTCGCCTATTACTTATAGGCGTCGCTCCATCGCTCCTGCTACCCAATTCCCCTGAATTGACTATATCATTATTTTCTTCCGATGGTGCTTTCTCCTGACTTACCTCTGCCTTATTATCAGCTAACTTGTTTTTATTATTAGATGTATCACTTTCTTCTGAGCATGATATCAACAATAATGAGACTAGAATGATAATGATAGTATGCATAGTCTGGATATATTCTTTGAAATTAAATTAAAACACAAATGTTATATAAATATAAAGTTTTACTTACCTTTAAGCAATAAAAACTTGTATTTTTAAGGCAATATATTTTATCTTACCCCCATATCTGTAAGAATTACATTAAATTTCAATGAGTTATTGGTTGATTTACTAATTGGGTGTATAATATTGGTAACTTGGTTGATTTATTTTTTTAAGGCTAATGACTATGTCCAAACTTGAAGCAGTTACTGATATAATTATTATTAACATGTTACGTTCTCAAAATTATATTGATGGGAATTTTAATAACATTAATAAAAATGTATTAGTTTGGGCAAGAAAAGCAGAAAATTCAATAATCAATGACATCTTATCAAATGCTTCAAAGAAACAAACTGGTAATCAAGGATATCCAGAGTTTATTATTTATGACCAAGAAAGTAATCTAGTTATTGTTATAGAGAATAAAAGTGATATCAAATATCATATATATGAAAAAGATATTGTGCAATGTGTTGCAGATTATGCAGTAAATGGTGCGTTATGGTACGCATCATTTTTAAAGAATCAATTTGATACTATTGCCATTGGGGTTTCTGGTAGTACAATTGAAACATTAAAGATTGATACATATGGTTGGAAAAAATCTGCTGAAACATTTACAAATTTTAACATCAAGCAAATCAAAAAAATTGAAGATTATCGCAATCTGATCCATCAACAACAACGAATTATCAATAATTCTGAGCAATTAAAGCTGCTTAGTGAAAAATCTAAATTAATCAATGAATTTCTTCGTAGTTATTTAGGAGTATTGGAACATAAAAGGTTATACGCACTTGGCTCAATACTTTTTGCTTTGGAAGATCCTGCCTTTAAAATGTGTTATTCTTCTTTTAATAATAATAAAGAACTTGCACAATTTTTGTATCAAACTTTAGATAGAAAGATAAAAAACGCTGGACTTAGAAAAAAAGAAATCATTAAAAGTGAATTACAACCAGTATTGGAAAATTTAGGGATTAACGATAAGGAAGCTGCAAGGCAAAAATTCCCAAATGGCACTTTATTAGAGTTAGTGAGAAATGTCGATAATATTTTATTTGAGTATTATAAGAAAAGTGAGCTAGATTTAATAGCATTGTTTTTTAATGTGTTCTTGTCTTATTCAACTTCTGGCGGTTCTGACCTAGGGATAGTTCTAACTCCATCCCATATAACCAAATTATTTTGTGAGCTAGCAGATATTAATATTAATTCAAAAATTTTAGATCCATGTGTTGGAACTGGTGGATTTCTGACTGCTGCTTGGAAAAAAATATCGTTAAATGATAAATATTCATTTTCAGAAAAAGAAAAGTTCAGGAAAGAAAATATTATCGGAGTAGAGAAAGAAACTAGCATCTATACTATAGTTGCATTAAATATGTTTATTAATAAAGATGGGAGATCTAATCTATATTGTGATGATTGTTTTGCTATCAAGGATACATTATTAGAGAAAGAATGTAATGTTGGCTTTATTAATCCGCCTTATTCGGACGAGATATATTCTGAAATCTCATTTGTAGAATTAATGTTAGATGTTTTACTACCTAACTCTATCGGAGTGGCAATTATCCCTGTTAATGCTGTATCAAGCAGAACCAAAAAACACTCTGGATTAATATCAATTAAAGAAAGAATTCTTACCAAGCATAAGCTTTTAGCCTCTATAAAAATGCCCTGTCAATTGTTTTATCCTAAAGGTACGGAAACTATTATTTTGGTTTTTGAAACACACTCACAACACATTGGTGAAACATGGTTTGCTGAATTTAATGATGGTTATGAACTAATTAAAAATCAAAAAATGAGAACTCCTAAATACATAGCAGAACAAAATTACCAGAATTTCTTAGATGCATACAAGCAAAAATCTGAAACAAAATTTTCATTTAAAAAAATTATTACAGCAAAAGATCAGTGGGTTTATACGTTACATAAAGAATTCAACTATTTAATAAAAATCAACGATATACAAAATACAGTAAATAATTATTTTGCATATTTAGTGCAAAATAGGTATTTTAAATTCTTGCCAAGAGATTATTATAATACGCAGAACAAATATGGTGATTCTATAGATATTATCAATCACTTATCTAAAGAATTACTGATAACATATTTTGATATTTTGCCAACAAAACAAATTGATAAAATAAACATTGAATTATCTAACCTTTTTAATCCAAAAGCGATTCCTTTTATCGGTAGAAAAGGTGTAAATAACGGAGTTTCTGACTATGTTATTCCTGCGAATGGTTTGATAAATAATGGAAATACTATAACAATAGCCTTAGATGGTAGTACTGGTTCAACCTTCTACCAACATCATGATTTTTGCTCCGGTCAAAATATCTGGATTTTAAAAATAAAAGAAGAGAAATTACCAAATAAAATACTTGATCCTGATGTGGCATTATTTCTGACTACCTCTATAAGATTAGCAGTGCAAGAGTATAGTTATAATCTAGGATTAACCAAAGGTAGATTACAAAATATTTCATTCTTACTACCTTTAAATAAGAATAAAACCATTAACGTTGAATTTATTAAAAGTTTAATGGCGGGTATTGATAATTCAGTGTTTCTCAAACATATTTTAGGATCGCGATATTAGATTATATACTCACCTTACGCATAACCCAGGGTAATTAAAAATTGCAAAAAAGACCGTAGGTCGATAGCAATTATAAATTCAAAATATAAATTGCTATAATATAGCTATAATTGCTAGGTGTAAATTTAGAGTAATTAAGTCTCTAAACAATTAGTAATTAACATTATAGTTAGCTCTAAAGTTGTAATGTTATTTTGTTTTAAAACTAATATTTTTGAATTTATAATTGCTGGTATAATCAATTCAGGAGAATTTGGTACTAGGAACGATGGAGCAACGCCTATAAGTAATAGGCGAGCGACGAGTGACGACGTCACCAACTTCCCATCAATTGACTATAGGTCGACGAAGCAACCATGTTTTGTGTTATCCCTGCATTAGACCTCTTTCAAAACTCGCTTATGCTGAGGAATTTGAAGGAGACGCGGAACGCAGAACCGCAGCGTACTCTAGCGTACGTGAGGATTCGAGTACCGCATCGACGTACAAATTACCAGCAGAAGTAGAGTTTTGAAAGAGGTCTATTTGATGCCCCGACTTAATATGGATACTACGTGGTCTCGCTAATAGATATTTTGCAATTTTCAAATTGCTAGGGGTTATGCGTAAGGTGAGTGATACAATAGGTTATTAGTTATGTATGAAAAAAGATTAAAAAACTGCTTCGTCTCTTTAAGCTCTGAGTATATCGTGTCTTGTAAGTATCCTAATACTTTAAAAAGGTCTTTGTATACTTTTAGTATTATAAAAATCCTGCAACAAAATAGTGATTTGCTTGATTATCTTAGTTCGAATAGCCAAAAGAACTTGCATTCCATTTTGGAACAATACGGAACACTTTCTATTGAGCTGTTAAAGCAACAAAAATATCAAACAGAAGAGATAACAAATTTTTCTACTTCTCTTAAGCAATTATTGGATTATTTAGAAAACTCTTCTAATTCACATCGGGCAAAAGATAATCAAGCACTAAAAACAGTAATGGATTTAGCGGAAAATTTTGTACAACATTGTTGCCTACTGATAACTGAAGATATTAAGAATCAAGATGTTATAAATAATCTACAGGCGACTGCAATTATTGTAAATTTAGATATAGGTGCTAGGAACGATGAAGCGATGCCTATATGTAATAGGCGAGTAACTAGTGACAACGTCACCAATTTCTCATCAATTAACTATAATTTATTAACAGAACAACAAAATCTACTTTTAGATCAATTATTGCTTATTAAAGAATTATGGCAGATTGATTCTACTATTGATCTAAAGAAAGACTCTGTCCCATTGCTATTCCATGCCAATATATTATTAATACTGCAAGCAGAGAACTCCGTAGATTATAAATATACTTTTGAAAGAATTGTTAATTTCCTGATAAATGATCACAACGTATTAATAGAATTAACTAATGCTAAGTTAATTTGCTTATATAATAGGCTAAAAGATTTATGTGTTAAATCTAATATTATAAACCATATTTTGATAAAAATACATGAGGAATCGAAATTTAGAAAAAATTCCAATAAATTGAATAATTCAGGATATGAGCTTTTAGAATTATTTGAAAATTATAATACTATGATACATCAGATAGAAAATTCGGAATTTACTATAGTAGAAAGATTTTTACTCCAGCGAAATACCTTTATGCATGAAGTTTTAATTAATATTACAAAGCATATAAATGCTATCAGGATACTTAATATAACCGTAGACCCTGATCTTAATTATATACTATCTTATATTAGAAAAGGGTTAACTCAAAACATTCAAAGTGGTCATACTATTTCTTTAATGATTTCTTCTATTGAATCTAAATTTTCTTCAAAACTTGAAGCTAAAATTATTAAACGATATATTTCTTTAGATAGTTTTACTAAAAATGCCTTAAAAACTAGGTATCAGCTACTATTTAGCAATATTAGTTCATTGTTAAAAAAAGATCTAAATTATGTAGAGTTTATACAACAAATAATAACCTGTAAAATCGCAGCTGACTATAAGATAAATAGCTATGTTACTTCAGTCAAAATGTTGAGGATAATTGAACAAGAAAGGGTAATAGTAATAAACCAATTACGCGAAATAAATTTTGTAGAAATTTTTAGTGATAAATATTTAAATAAAACATTTAGTTTAAATTTTAAGAAATATGTCAGGAGGACTAATATAACAACTCCTTCAGGTTATGTTACAGTAATCATTAGAATATTGCTAACAACTTTTAGTGTTGAACAGCTTCAGCTCTTATCGCAATTTCTAAAGAATGGTAATTTAACGACAATTCAAGAAATTGTTCAGCAGGAGTTGGTTATGCAAGTTAAAAAACGCACCACTATAGGCAAAATAATATATTATATATTTACTAGGAGGAAAAATGAACTTATCATACTTAATAACATCAAGAAATCTCTAAATGAATATACTAACCGTCATTGCTAGGCTCTGTGAACAAAATTTTAATTGTTTAGATTTTGAGTATTTTTAAGCGAAAATTAATAAGATTTTTGCCGGAATAGTTAGTTCTATTTCAAAAAAATCTTATAATTTGCAGCTAAAAAGAGTCGAAATCTAGTAATTTAAATTTTGTTCACAGAGCCTAGGTATATAGTCAATTGATGAATTAATCAAAATCCACCCTACTTTTATCTTTTTACCTGCTATCCAAAAAAATCTCTACTCCATTTATCTGACAAGCATTTATTAAATCATTGTCTTTAGTAGCAATACCTAATCCTTCGTGCATAGCCAATAATAAGTAATTTGCGTCATATGAGGTCAGTTTATTACTACGAGCGGTATTTATAATCTCAGACATAGAAAATGATAAATCAGAAATGTATATTGCTAAAGAACCTAACAAATCTATAAACCTAGTTGAGTCAGCATTTTTTAGTCTACCGCATTTTTCAGCCATAAGCAAAACGTTGATTACTTCAAGGCTCCAAAGCGGTGGTACCAAAGCTTTGGATTGAGTAAGAGAGTTAAGAACTATTTCGGAATAACTATCAAATTCATCTTCAAAGCACCATGACATAGTAACGGAGCAATCCAATATAAAAGATTTAGTCATTATTTTCTTCCTACTGTTATTAGCTCTTTGAGAGATAAACCAGCGAGTTTTTTTCCTTGACGAAATTCACCAAGATTTTTTATTGCTTCTTCAATATTGAACCTTTGTTGGGAAGGAATGGGCATAAGAATTGCAATTGGTGTATTATGTTTTAAAATAGTGAATTTTTCCCCATCTTTTACTCTTTTAATAAGATTAGAAAAATGTGTTTTTGCTTCAAATGCACTAATTTGGTTAGAAAGCTTTTCTTTCATAAGATTTGCTGATTAAATTAAATATAAACTAGTATTAAACTAGTTTATATTTATATCTGACAATGTCAATATTATCTGCAAAAAAAACTTGATTACCGAGTAATAAGATATCTTTCCTAATTCTACCTAAGTTGTTGGTAACCATTTATTATGCTACTTTCTTTTTTTATACCAGTATATTCAAGAGCAATATAATAATTGCTAATTTCAGAAATTCTTATGCATTCATCTATATCATAGATATTATCACTATGTTGCATCTCTTCATTTTTCGGTGCCTTTTCTCTTGCTTTTTCAATTGCTTTGCTTCTTGATTTGGCAACTACCAGGGTCATAAAGTGACGCTCTCCAAAGGAATTATTTTTATAGGAACCAAGATTTACAAAAAATAGATGATTCTCACTGACCGTAGGTTTTATTTCATCAATATGAATATTAAAACCATCAATAGTATCTGCTATAAACCAAGAATCAATATGTAATGATCCAGCTGTACCAATCCATTTGCTTTTAATCTGTTGAGACATATCTATGTTTGACTTTCCAATTACAAAAACCACATCATGTATTTCTATGTTACATCCTTCAATCTTACCACCAAGATAAAAAATGCCTAATTTAGGAGAGTTAAATATAAAATCATGAAATTGTTGCATATAAAAAACTCTATATAACAAATAAAATTATTTATAATATAGTCAATTCAGGGGAATTTGGTGCTAGGAGCGACGCATATAAGTAATAGGCGAGCATTGAGCAACAACGTCACCAACTTCTCATCAATTGACTATAGTAAAAAAGATCCTGCGTAAGGTGAGTTCAGGAGTATATAGCTTCTGCAGTATTTCAAATAAAAAAGTATTAGGGAAATTTTACAGTTAGTAATATAATCATCTTTATACTAAATAAATTTATACAAAGATCAATGACTATTTTTTTGATAATCATTATTGTTCTAATGATAGGATGTTCCGCACTACTCTCAGCCACTGAAACGGCTATAACCGCCTCGTCTCCTGGGAAAATACAAAAATTTAAGGCAGAAGGCATCAAACGTGCCACGATTGTATTACAAGTTCTAAAGAAAAAAGAAAAAGTAATTGGTACATTATTAATTGGTAATACCTTATTTAATACTGTTTGTACTACGATTGCTACCAGTATATTTATCGACTGGCTAGGTGATAATGGGACTATTGCGGCATCAGCAATTATGGCTTTCTTGATAATTGTTTTTGGTGAAATCATACCAAAAGCTATTGCTGTAGCAAAAGCAGAACAGTTAGCGTTATTCACTTCTCCAGCCATTATATATCTTTTAAACATTTTGAGACCAATTAACTATATCTTTGAATTGATAGTTAAAGGGTTTTGTTTTATTTTTCGTATTAATCTGCAACAAAATATCTCAGGAACAGAAGAAGTTAGGGGAGTTATTGAGCATTATCATCAAGAAGGTAATGTTTATAAATCTGACCGTGATATGTTAGGCGGTATATTAGATATTAGGAAAATGACAGTATCTGAAATTATGATACACCGAAGTAATGTCGTAGCCATCAATATAGACTTGCCTAAAGAGGAGATAGTAAGGAAAGCATTATTGTCCAGCCCTCATACAAGAATACCATTATGGAAAGACACTCAGGACAACATAATTGGTGTACTTCACATACGAGATATGCTCCGAGCTCTTTATGAAAAAAATAATGATGTAAAAAAAATTAATATCGAGGAATTGATAAGTCAGCCTTGGTTTATACCTGATAACGCTTTGGTCACTCATCAACTTCATGCTTTTAGAGAAAGAAAAAACCATTTTGCTTGTGTTGTTGACGAATATGGCGATTTACAAGGTATTATTACTTTAGAAGACATTTTAGAAGAGATTGTTGGTCCTATTATTGATGAACATGATTATCCTATTGACACAATTGTAAAGAAATCTGAAGTGGAATTTATTATTGACGGCTCTGTAACTATAAGAGATGTAAATAGAGAACTAAATTGGAATTTACCTGATTATAATGCAAATACCATAGCCGGCTTAATTATCCATGAACTTGAGCGTATTCCTAATCAAGGGGAGTCTATAAAAATATTTAATTTAAGTATTACTATTAGCAAAAAAGTAGGCAATAGGCTTGATAGCATAAAAGTTATTGTTTTACCAAATAAAGAATCTGAAAGTGATTAGTAATTTTGGTAATTATTTACAAATATTGGCAATGCTGTTCAGTATACTAGCAGTTATTACCGCTTCATATCGTACAGGTACTTTATTTTTTTACTGTAGCTGGCTGTCAACATTACTATCTTTTTTGCTATTAGTATGTGGATTTATTATATCGGATTTTTCTATACAGAATGTTTTTTTTAATTCGAGTACATTAAAGCCTTTAGGATTTAAAATCGCGGCTAGTTGGGCGAGTCATGAGGGGTCTATTCTGTTGTGGCTGTGTTTATTGCAAACTATAGGCGTTATTTATATTGCGCTATTTAATAGCCGTCCAACTCGAGTATACCACATAATTGTACTAGCACTAATACAAATACTGTTCAGTAGCTTCATTTATTTTACCTCCAACCCATTTGACAGCCTATCATTCCGTCCCACTCAGGGTCTCGGCTTAAACCCTATGCTTCAAGATATTGCCCTAATAATACATCCACCTATATTATATCTAGGTTCGGTCTGTTATGTCGCCCCTTTTACATCGGCTTGCGTTATGTTGCTTACCTCTAACTTAGACTCGGCTAATCTTAGAACTATTAAAATATTTAGCAATTTAGGAATAATTTTTTTAACCTTAGGAATAGCCCTAGGATCATGGTGGGCTTATAGAGAACTCGGCTGGGGTGGCTTTTGGTTTTTTGATCCAGTAGAAAATATTTCCCTACTACCATGGTTGTCGGCTATCTCTCTACATCACTCAATCTTGGTAACAATCAAATCTGGACGAATGAAAAATTGGACGATAACCTTATCAATCATCACTTTCTTACTGGTAGTTTTGAGTACGTTCTTGGTACGCTCAGGGCTAATCACCTCAATTCACTCTTTTGCCTCATCAGCTGAGCGGGCAATCTATATGCTGGCAATATTTGCTATTATTGCTATATCAAGCTTAGTTCTACTACTAGTAAAAGGGCAAAATATCACTCAACCTAATTCGATAGGATTAGACAAACACCAATTCAAGCACAAGCTTATTGTTTGGGGCAGTATATTTTTCTTAACGGCTCTATTAGTATTACTATGTTCCACCATTTACCCCATAGTTTATTCTTTATTATATCAAGAATCTGTTACCATTAGTGAAAGATTTTTTATCAATAATTTTATAATTTTTATCATCCCAACGGTTCTACTAGCTGGTATCGCTCAAAGAAATCATATAAGAAAAAAAAACCTACTCATTTTAGTTTGTTCTTTTGCAATAACGTTTATCAGCTCATACCAAATTCAGTATGGCTTCATTTCAGCATGGGCTGTAACATTTTCTCTTTTTCTAATAATACAAAATTGTTATTATGTATTAACAAAGAGCAATTTTTTTAGAACCAAACTAAAAGCCAATATTGCCATGATCTTAGGACATTTAGGCTTTGGCTTACTTGTTTTAACTATTACTGTTAATTCATTATTACAAAGTGAAGTAGATTTTATAGGCAAAGTTGGAGACAAGGTGACAGCAAAGGGATTTGAAGTTACTTTAAAAGATATTAGAGTATCATCAGCCCAAAACTATTATCGGCAAATTGCTGAATTTTGGATTCAGGATCAACAAAATAATATCACTATATTAAAGCCTGAAAATAGATTTTATATAATAGAAAAACAACTATCCCAAGAAAGTAATATATATTCTTATTTAACTTATGATCTTTACGCGGTGTTAAGTAAAATTGATGATGATGTAATTCATGCAAAAATATATTACAAACCGATGATGAGTCTTATCTGGCTATCTATTATACTTATAGCCGGAGGATTGTTAATCGGATTATTTAATAAACTTAGTATATAACTAACCAGATTATGATTAGTTTTATTCTTACAAAACACTCAAAAAAAAATAGCTTCTTAATAATCGTGATAGCATTGAAAAATTTTATCTTAAGTCTGAGAATACAGTGAATTAACTTGAATTAGGTACAAAGTGGCTACATATTGTTTATAATTTCCTAGTTTATCGGTCGCGATCGCGACCGATAAACTATATACTTTGAATACGGTCTTAATGATAATAAATTCTCAAGGAAAAATGAAAATTCAAGAAAAGGGGATTCAAAAGCTATCAAATATTGATAGGCAAGAGCTAAAAAAAATATTTGATTAAAATTATAGAAAAAATATAAAAAGTTCGCGGCCGCGAACTTAGGTTATGCTGAAAATATTGTTCTAGAAATGTTTCTTACTAGTACTACAGTTGTAGTTTAGATGTGAGCATTCACGATTTTTTTTTGCTATTTTTTTGTGATGAATAAAAAAACCTGATCACCAAGCGTCATTGCGAGCTGATGTATCCCCACGAAATTGTTGCAAAATAGCAAGAATTGATAGAATATCATCATTATTTAATGATGATGGAGATAGTAGGTTATGGATGTAAAAACAGTATTAAATGAAGTAATAAAAGAACATTGTCCTTTTATACATAATAATCGTTTAAATGCGTTACTTGATGTTGCAGAAGGCTTGCGATATAGTCAGAATTTGTCTTTGAGTGCAATTGGCAGGAACTTGAGTGGTGATAGTAAAGTGAAACATAAAATAAAAAAAGTTGATAGATGTATAGGTAACAAACATTTATATAACGAGGTTGATAGTCTCTATAGTGCTTTATCATATTTCATATTTGAGTTTATTAAGCATTCTAATGATGACAGTGTTGTGATTGATTTATGTTATCTTAAAGATGATCGCATGGTACAAATGCTAAGTACTCAATTTTGTACAAGAGGGATGAGTTTACCTTTATATCAAGATGTGTTTGAAGAAGGTGAATTAAAGGGCAGAACGGTAGAATTTCTAAATAAATTAAAGAGTATAATACCTGATGGAAAAAGGGTTGTTGTGATTATGGACGCTGGCTTTCATATTGAATGGTTTAAGGAAATAGAAAAACAAGGGTGGAGTTGGGTGTGTCGGGTACGACGAGGAAAAGATTTAAAATTAGCTAAGAATGAGGATTGGATATCAGTTGAAAATTTCATACTATCAATTGGTTCAAAAACGATGGAATGTGGTACGATTCTGCTAACCAAAGCTCATAAATATTCCTGCAGAATGGTTACAACTTGTAAAGTCCATAAGGGGCGAGTACAGAAGGTTAGCAGGAATCGTACTAGCAGTAAAACAGCAAATGGTTCATATAACAAAGCTGCAAAAGAACCTTGGATATTGGTAACTAACTTAAGTTCTGATGAATATAAGGGAGCGGAAATAGTGAGGTTATATAGCAAACGTATGCAAATAGAAGTTTGCCAGTCATAATGCCTCTGTAATAGTTATTTGTTTATTATTCTACCTTTTTTACCCTGGAATGGTAAATCCACTGTTTCGGTTGTTCTCTTAATGAGATCAACCTTTTAATCTCTTGCTCATCGGCTGTAATTAGCCAAATCCAACGTTGTGATGAGTTGTAAACTTTCCTGACTTTTAATTGCTCTCTTTGCATCCATCTATATAAAGTTGGTTCTGGTATATTGATTTTTTGCGATAATTCACGAAAAGTAAATTCATTTTGCCTACGATTAATTTCTCCTGATAATGTTCTTTTGTTAGTAGCTGTTACACCACTACGTATAAGTAGGCTACTAACCGTGTTCTCATTAAAAATATTTAACAGCTTTGCTGGACGCCACCCTTCTTGTTGATTTAAAATATCAGCAATTTGCTGTAATGTCATATCTTGGCTTTTGAGACTGGCTACTAGTTCAAGCAGTTTACCATAATAACTAAGTTGCTCCAATTTTGCCACAGGACGAACAAGATTAGTATTAGTTTTATATCCACCAGCCCAATGTATTTCTACCAAGACTTTCTCTGTTACACCTTCTATTTTTACAACAACACATTCTATTAGTAAACGTAAAATTTCTTTGCGTTCTTCTACCGTAGTAGTTGACGATGACCATAAAGCAGGAATATCAGAAGCTAATTTATATATAGTTTGACGCTCAACATCAGACAGAATTTTTGATTGTTCAGCTAAGAATTTGGCATATTCCTGTTTTAACTTTTCTTCTGCAGATAATGATTCTTCCCACTTTTTCTCAAGAGTTCTTGTGACAAGACGATTCTCAGGTTCTGAAGAATTATATTGCCGATATGCCCTCTCAACTTCATATCGTCCTCTCTCTAATTGTTTTTGCCAATATTTTTGTAAATTATTATGTTCGGTTTCAAGGTCTGTTGCCACTCGTAAACTAACTTCCAAAGCTTCTGGCTTTAACACTTCTAATGCCTGCTTAGCAATTAGTTCATCCAAAACATTGCCAACCAATGATTGGCAAACATCTTCACCATAATCTACAGACATTCTGCTACAACTATAACGCAATTTATTACCATTATTTGTATAGCAAGTTGCCATTCGTAAACCACAGCGACCACAAACAACAAGTCCGGCTAATAGTGCATTACCATGCCTTGCTACACCAATTCCTTGTATGGAGTTAGATAATAATTGTCTGCCATTACGTTCATATTGTTGCCAACTAATATAAGCAGGAACTTTGTCTTTTAACAATACTTGCCAATCTGACATTTTAGCAACAATACGCCCCGTAGATCGTCTGCCAGGTTTTTTTCTATAGTAAATCAAATTGAATTAGGTGATAAGATGTGGTATAAATAAAGGAAAAAATGTCAACAAGTCCATATAGTCAAGATTTAAGAGAAAAAGTAATAAATTATATAGAAAAAGGTAATAGTCAAGAATCTGCTGCTAGAATATTTGCTATACATAAAAATACAATTAGCCGTTGGAACGTAAGGAGAAGAAAAGAAGGAACAGTGCTGGCAAGAGCTAGACTAGGATTTAAAAGTAAGATTGATAAAAAAGCATTGGAATATTTCGTAACAAATAACCCTAATAGTAAGCTACAAGAAATTGGTAAGAATTTTGGAATTACAGGTTCTCAAGTAGCTAATATATTAAAAAAGTTAGGATTTAGTTATAAAAAAAAACCTTTAGCTATTTGGAAGCAAGTGCAGAGAAACGATCTGATTATTTAGAAAAGATCAGTAAATATGATAAAGATAAAATAGTATATCTTGATGAAAGTGGGATAGATATGACAATTTGCCAAGATAGAGGTTGGGGTAAGATAGGAGAATTATTGATTGGCAAGAAGAGTGGGAAGCATTATCAAAGGACTAATATAATAGCTGGTTTAGTAAATAACAAACCAATAGCCCCTTTTGTTTTTAATAAAACTTGTAATACAGAACTATTTAATAATTGGGTTGAAAAATTTTTGATTAAAGAGTTAACAGCAGGACAGGTTGTAGTGATGGATAACGTTAGTTTTCATAAATCTCAAAAGACAAAAGAGCTAATAGAATCAGTTGGTTGTGAAGTTATTTTTTTACCCCCATATTCTCCAGACTTAAATCCAATAGAAAAATTTTGGGCTAATATGAAGCGATGGATTCGAAACAAAATAGCGGAAATTGGTACATTATCTAAAGCTATTTCTGCATTCTTTGTCACCTAATTCAATTTGATTTACTATATGTGCCTCTGTTGGTCTGCGTCCATATACATAAGCACCTGCATATATGGGATTATGTAATAGATTTCCTAAAGTATTCCTATTAGGACGATGCCAGGTTAGTTCACCTTTTTGCAAACCGCTACGCTCTCTATAAGGCATTTTTATTTTATGACTGACTAAGTATTTTAATACTGCATTAATTGTAGAAAATTTTTCAAATAACTCAAATACCATCTGAATAGTTGCCTGTGCTTGCTCATCTGGATCTTTAACAATTTCGCCAGATGGTCGTCTAACATATCCCATAGCAACTTGCATGCCTAACTCACCTCGACGTGCTTTTGCTTTCTTCCCTTGTAGCATGCGTTGCTTAATTATATGTAACTCTGCTTCAGACATTGTACCTTTAAGACCTAATAATAGTCGATCATTATAGGATACCGGATCATAAATACCATCAGTATCAGCAATAATGGTTCTAAAAAGTGCACATACTTCTAGTAATTGGTACCAATCTTTGCATGATCGTGCTAACCTCGATACTTCTATTCCTAGTACTATACCAACATGGTCTAATCCAACTTCAGCAACTAAACGCTGAAATCCAGGACGACCTTCAGCAGTTGCACCAGACCGCCCCAAATCATCATCTATTATAAGTACTTTATCAGCACTCCAGCCTAGAGCATAAGCTCTCTCTACTAAATTATACTGCAATTTAGTAGATTCACTATGCCGTTCTACTTGTTGCAGCGTCGACTGCCTTATATACACTATCGCCAGACGATCGTGGTGATAGGCTTGAATCTTGCCACTTGATAATATTCTCTGAGTTGATTGTTTCTCCTTGTCTATCATTTGCCTTCTCCATATTTATTATCGATTTTGGCAATTTTTTCAATGATAATGTTGCTAATAGAGTTATTAGGCGATGACGATTCTCTTTGGGGATTCTCTCCCATTTCATTGGTTCCAATATAGGAATGCCTTGCATGATATTTTCTTACCCAATCAACCAAGTTTAGCAATACTGATTTGTTAAGTGTCGGGGATTGTTCTAAATTTGTCAAATTAAAACTTATAGATGTTTTAATAATGGAAGATAGAGGAGACGTTTCGAGTGATAAAAAGTCATCAATTTGGTCTTGCTGGAAGATATATTCGAACTTTAGATGTGAATAGATGGGGAGTTTTAATGTTACTATCTGCCATTGTTATTATAACATATTGGGTTATAGGTGTGGTAGGCTATAGCCAAGGTATGCAAAGAATTTTCCAACCTAACACAGTAAAAGATAAAAAGATTTATTCGTATTTTACCCTTGAGAAATTTATTATTGAATTTAATTATTTGCATGCCATAAAACCATTGGTAGAACCCCTGGCATCTATTATAAAGACGGAGCTTTGTCGTGCTTAATTTCGTGGGGATACATCAGCTCGCAATGACGTTTTTATGCTGCTTAATACTTATAGAATAAAAATTGTAGGGTACTGAGGCATAGCTCCCACAACTGTTGAAAGTTAAAAAATGCAAAGTATTTAGGCAGATCCCATACGTCACTTAGTTGTGAATTATTTTATGAAGAAGTTGAGTGGAAAGCGATCTATATTATTGCTTACAAAAAGCTGCCACCTAATACTGTCTCTTCGATTGGTAAAATAAATAAGATAATTTCCCGATTCGGTGGGTTTTTAAATAGAAAAAGTGATAAAGCTCCGAGCATTAAATCCATGTGGATATGACTCCAAAGGCTAAAGGACTTTACTTTGGCATTAGAAACTTTTAACTCATTAAAAACTTATGGGTAAAGATATGACTAAGATGTATGTGAGGAACGGAGATGAGTTTTTACAACAAAATTACCAATTAGATTAGGTTATGCAAGAGGTCTATTGCTATAGTTAATTATATGACTATATATTAAATTGTTGATAAAATTTGATAGCTTTGTTTAAATCTTCTGGGGTATCAACAGAAATGGGGATATTATTAACATAACATACCCCTATGGACATATTATTTTGTAAGGCTCTTAGTTGTTCTAATTTTTCGCTTAATTCTAAAGTTGAGACAGGTAAGTTTATGAATTTAATTAATGCTTCTTTGCGGAACCCATACATTCCTACGTGATATAGAAATTCTTCAGAGCCATAAGGAATAAGACTGCGAGAAAAATACAGAGCCTTATCATTATGGTCAGTAATAACTTTGACATTACTATTGCCATTTACGGCGTTTATACCAACTTTTACTACTGGGGTCATAATATCATGGTCACTAGACTTTAGGCTTTCAATAACTTTAATAATTGATTCCGGTTCTATAAAAGGCATGTCACCTTGGACATTTAGGATATAATTAATATTATGATTGTTAGGTATTGCCTGAAATGCCTCATAGACACGGTCAGTACCAGTCTGGCAGTCTGGGTTTGTCATAATCAATTGCCCACCACAATCAGTAACTTTTTTAGCTATAATTTCTGAGTCAGTTGCTACATAAATATTTTTTAGTTTGGTTAAGTGTACTTGTCTTAGAACGCGTTCAATTATTGACAGTTCCCCTATCAATTGTAAAGGTTTCTTAGGAAGCCTAACAGAATCAAGTCTTGAAGGGATAATAATTGCAACATCAGAATGCATAAGTTACCATTTAAAGATATTTACCAAAATAATTGTTGACATGATAGCCTTTTTAAACGATAAAGTAAAGCGTGTTGGAATATTGTTTTGGGACACAATTTGTCTTTAAGCATTATGTTTGGGGCTCGTAGCTCAGCTGGTAGAGCACTTGACTTTTAATCAGGTTGTCCCGGGTTCGAATCCCGGCGAGCCCACCACTTCAGGGTAGTTAACCCCCTTAGTTGTATATGAATACCGCCGCCAATATTTAAAGGCGGAGACTAGGAGACCGCCTCCTAGTAATAGACCTCTTGCAAAACTCGCTTATGTTGAGGAATTTGAAGGAGACACGGAACGCAGAACCGCAGCGTACTCTAATGTACGTGAGGATTCGAGTACCGCATCATTGTCCAAATTACCAGCAGAAGTAGAGTTTTGCAAGAGGTCTAATGGGTTTGTAGCTCAGCTGGTTAGAGCACACGCCTGATAAGCGTGAGGTCGGAAGTTCAAGTCTTCTCAAACCCACCATCATAAGTATTCTTTATGAATCTTGAGAATAATATAATTGATCAATTAAGTCGTAATAAATTAGCTATTTGCTGGCTTAGAAATGGGGTAATCTCGCTTGCCCTTGCTGGGGTGTATTCAATAATATTGGTAATGCTCCGCACTCCTATATTAGTTACCCTATTTCCCAATACAGAAATCTTTAAATCAGCTTTGGTTATTCATGTTAATTTATCAATCCTAGTTTGGTTGATATCCGTTACAGCATGTATTTGGAGCTATAATTTACAGCCAACGACTTCCAGTATAACATATGTAATAATAGCATTTTTTGGCACTGCACTAATAGCTTTATCACCACTTTGTGGACAAAATCTTCCTGTAATGAATAATTACATACCAATGCTGGAGAATATAATGTTTATTCTTGGAATTAGTTTATTTGGCGTATCGGTATTGTTATTTTCATCAAACGTCATCCTAGCAACGATTAAGAACCTAAAAAGTCAAAAATTGATCAATTTTACTATCCTTTCTACTGCAATAATGTGGATATTACTATGGGTATGTTTTATTTGTTCTTATTATCAACTACAACAAGTTATTAAGCTTGTGCCAGTTGATATAGAATTTTACTATGAATTGCTTTTCTGGAGTGGGGGGCATTTATTGCAATTTATTTACACACAAATTATGATATTAGTAATGATAGTATTATCCAATACTTGGGTAAATAAAGAGCTAAGATTTAACAAATTATATCTGATATTATTATATTTAAATTTTTTGATAAGTATTGCAGCTATTTGGGGACACTTATCATATGATATTATAGATGCTGAATTCAAAGAATATTATACTAAACAAATGAAATATGGTGGCGGAATAGCCCCAGTTCTGTCTTTGATACTAATATTTTATGAGCTAGTTAGTCATAATCATAAACTAGTGGTAAATTCTCTTATAAAAGCAAGCATCATTTGTTCTAGCATATTATTTTTGTCTGGAGGGTTTATTGGCGTGTTAATCACCAGTATGAACGTTACTGTTCCTGCCCACTATCATGGTTCGATTGTTGGAATAAGTGTGGCATTTATGGGATTTAGCTTTCTTTTATGTGACAATGCATGTAATAATGAACAAAAGAAAAACTCATATTCCTCTGCAGCAATTATTACTTTAACTATCGGGCAAATGTTACATATTATAGCTCTTCTTTTTGCTGGTGGTTATGGGGTGATGCGAAAAACACCAGGAGTAGAAATGACGATTAGCAGTAAGTTACTGATGGGGGCAATGGGTGCTGGAGGACTAATTGCTATTGTTGGTGGCTTGATGTTTGTTGTTATTTGTGGTAAAAAGATGGTATTGAAATAATTAGTATAATAAAAATAATGACCTTGAAAAAACCTACTATAGAAGAAGCCCAAGAGGCAGTTAGAACTTTATTGCGATTTATTGGTGAGGATCCAAATAGAGAGGGGTTAGCGAAAACTCCTGATAGAGTAATAAAAACTTACCAAGAGATGTTTTGTGGATACAATAAAAATGTAGAAGAAATATTATCTACTAAATTTTATGAAACTGGTAACTTTCAGGACTTCATTCTATTGAAAGACATAAAGTTTAATTCTTTTTGTGAACATCATTTGTTACCAATAAATGGTACGGTTGATATAGCTTATATACCAGATAATTGTATAATAGGTATCAGTAAATTTGCCAGAATAGTTGATGTTTTTGCAAAAAGACTACAGATTCAAGAAAAAATGACAGTACAAATTGCTGAAACATTACAGAAATATATTAAGCCTATGGGTGTTGCGGTCAGGATTTCTGCATTACATAGTTGCATGACTCTTAGAGGTGTTATGCAAAATGATAGTATTATGAATACTATGCATTATACTGGTATATATTTAGAGCAGCAGAAATATCGTCATGAATTTCTAAATATTATTGCCAAAAAATAATCAAAGAAAGAGCTATGTTACTATCAAAATATTTTTTACCCGTGCTAAAGGAAGAGCCAGTAGAGGCTCAAGTAGTTTCTCACAGATTGATGCTTAGAAGTGGTATGATAAGACAACAATCTGCTGGAATTTATAGCTGGTTGCCTATGGGATTAAAAGCCCTAAAAAATGTTGAAAATATTGTCCGACTTAATATGAATAAAGTAGGTGCCATTGAAATATTAATGCCTTGTATTCAACCAGCATCTTTATGGATGGAATCTGGAAGATTTGAGAATTACGGTAAGGAAATGTTAAAATTCCAGGATCGCCATGATAATACGTTATTATTTGGACCTACTAATGAAGATATGGTTACCGATATTTTTAAAAATAATATTAAGTCCTATAAAGATTTGCCAAAAAACTTATATCATATTCAGTGGAAATTTAGGGATGAAATTAGACCTCGCTTTGGGGTGATGCGTGGTAGAGAGTTCTTAATGAAAGATGCGTATTCTTTTGATATAGACCAAATAAGTGCGATAAAAACTTATAATCAGATGTATCTAGCATATATACAAACTTTTCGTGATATAGGACTCCGTGTAATCCCAGTACTTGCTGATAATGGTCAGATTGGTGGGGATTTAAGCCATGAGTTCCATATTCTTGCCACTAATGGTGAGAGTACTATTTTTTATGACAAAAAATTTCTATCTTTAATAGATCAGGAAAATTTAGATATTGAAAAATTACAATCCTTATATGCGGTAGCAGAAGAAAAACATGTTCATGATAAATGTTTGTTAACAGAAGAGAATCTTGCTAGTAGTAAGGCTATAGAGGTTGGGCATATTTTTTATCTTGGTACAAAATATTCTAAAGCAATGAAGGCTCTAGTAAATGCTAGTGATGGGAGTCTTGTGCCAGTGGAAATGAGTTCCTATGGTATAGGTATTTCAAGACTTTTAGCCGCTATAATCGAATCAAGTCATGATGATAAAGGGATTATATGGCCTCCAAATATTGCTCCTTTTATGGTATCAATATTAAATTTGAATATACTTGATAGTAAATGCAATGAACTATCACAAAATCTATATGATCAGTTTGTAGCGAATAAAATAGAGGTATTATACGATGATACAAATGAGAGAGCTGGTAAAAAATTTGCCACTCATGATCTTATAGGTTCACCGTACCAAATAATTATTGGTTCCAAAAACTCTGAGAAAGATGTGGTCGAATTAAAAGATCGTAAAACAGGAATAACAGAAGAGTTAACAGTAGAAAATGTTGTTACCTACCTCTCTAAAATTCTTTCTTATATGTAAGTTATGACTCTAGACAAGCCAAAACATGACGAAATCTTTCGCAAATCTATGGAGAATCCCATAGTTGCTAAAGAATTTTTGGCAACTCATTTGCCGAAGGATGTGTTGGCTTTAATCGATAGCACATCTTTAAAATTAGAAAAAGATAGTTTTATTGAGCCAGACCTTTCTGAAACTATTTCTGATGTATTATTTTCTGTTAAGTTTAATGATCAAGATGGCTATATTTTTTTGCTATTGGAACATCAAAGTACTGTTGATAAAATGATGGCATTTAGATTATTTAAATATATGATTAATATTTGTGATCGATATTTAACTACTAATCCTAAAGCTAAATGCCTTCCAGTAATTTATCCCCTAATAATTTATAATGGCAAGAAGAAATATAACGCATCGCTCAATATATGGAATTTATTTAGCCATCCAGATTTAGCCAGAGGCTTTTGGACAAATGATTGTCAGCTTATTAATGTACATGATATTCCTGATGAAGAACTTAAGGAAAAAGTATGGTCTGGGATTTTGTTATTTTTCCTCAAGCACATCCACGAACGTCAATTACTGAAAAGATGGCAAGAAATCTCTTATCTCTTGCCTAAATTGAGTAAAATAACAATAGGTCATGACCATATAAGAAATCTATTGAGCTATACTTTGACCTTTATTGAGCAAAGTGATAAAATAGAGTTAGAAAAAATATTAAAAAATAGTTTAACTAAAGAAAAAGGAGAAGAACTTATGCCTAGTATAGCTCAAGTATGGAAAGAAGAAGGGATTCAAATCGGACTACAGGATGGTATCAAAATCGGAGTGCAAGATGGTATTAAAATCGGAGTACAGGATGGTATTAGAATCGGAGAAGCTAGGGGAGAAGCTAGAGGCGAAGCTAAAGGTGAAGCTAAATTAATAAAAATGATGATAAACAATGGCGGCTCTATTGAAGAAGTAGCGAGAATTACTGGACTATCTATTACTAAAATCAATGAATTACTGAAAGTACAATAAGTAATGAATTATTAGATTAGCTATATAAGTAAATTTTATTATGACTCTAGACAAGCCAAAACATGACGAAATCTTTCGCAAATCTATGGAGAATCCCATAGTTGCTAAAGAGTTTTTGGCAACTCATTTGCCGAAGGATGTGTTGGCTTTAATCGATAGTACATCTTTAAAATTAGAAAAAGATAGTTTTATTGAGCAAGACCTTTCTGAAACTATTTCAGATGTATTATTTTCTGTTAAGTTTAATGATCAGGATGGCTATATTTTTTTGCTATTGGAACATCAAAGTACTGTTGATAAAATGATGGCATTTAGGTTATTTAAATATATGATTAATATTTGTGATCTATATTTAACTACTAATCATAAAGCTAAAAGCCTCCCATTAATTTATCCCCTAATAATTTATAATGGCAAGAAGAAATATAACGCATCGCTTAATATATGGAATTTATTTAGCCATCCAGATTTAGCCAGAGGCTTTTGGACAAATGATTGTCAGCTTATTAACGTACATGACATCCCCGATGAAGAACTCAAGAAAAAAATATGGTCTGGGATTTTGTTATTTTTCCTTAAACACATCCACGAACGTCAATTACTGAAAAGATGGCAAGAAATCTCTTATCTCTTGCCTAAATTGAGTAAAATAACAATAGGTCATGACCACATAAGAAATCTATTGAGCTATACTTTGACCTTTATTGAGCAAAATGATAAAATAGAGTTAGAAAAAATATTAAAAAATAGTTTAACTAAAGAAAAAGGAGAAGAACTTATGCCTAGTATAGCTCAAGTATGGAAAGAAGAAGGGATTCAAATCGGACTACAAGATGGTATCAAAATCGGAGTACAGGATGGTATTAGAATCGGAGAAGCTAGAGGCGAAGCTAAATTAATAAAAATGATGATAAACAATGGTAGCTCAATTGAAGAAGTAGCGAAAATTACTGGACTATCTATTACTAAAATCAATGAACTATTGAAAATGCAGTAAACTGGTTAGCTATAGGCTGTGCAACATTACCCCAAATCAATTATAGATGAAATATGTGGCTAAAATATCTTACATATATAACATTACTAATTAGTGTTATATCATTATGGCTTCCTGTGAAAGGCAAATTTAAACCATGGCAATTATTTTTATCTATTTCTCTAGTCTTATCTTTTGTTAGTAATATAGCAAGCCTGTTTGCTATTTTAGCAATTTTGTTGTTTTTTTATTTAGTATTTTCGTATCATAAATCTTCTACTAAATTGAAATATGTCTTATGGAGTTTAGTGTTCGTACTTGGATTAATGTTAGAACTGCATTTAATTCCAGGATTTGATAATTTATTAGTTTTAGATAAAATACAACTCACTCCAGATGCTTTACCGTTTACACTATATTTAAACTTAGATAAGACAATTGTTGGTTTAATTATTATAGGTTTAACTTTAGATTTAGCATCTACTTGTAGCGAACTGAAAATATTACTCTTGCAAGTTTTTTATAGATTACCAATTATTCTATTAGTAATAATAGTGTTATCTATTGCATTTGAGTACATCAAATTTGCACCAAAGATACCACAAAATTTATGGATATGGGTAATCAATAATTTATTTTTTACATGCGTTGCTGAGGAAGGATTATTTAGAGGATTTTTCCAAGAATCATTAAATCAGTTAAAATATAAATATTCTAAGGATATAGCCATACTAATACCTGCACTTTTCTTTGGAGTGATGCACTATCCAGGAGGGCTAAAATACGTAATTTTAGCTACAGTAGCTGGAGCTTTATATGGATGGATATATAAAGTAACGAAAAGAATTGAAGCAAGTATACTTGTTCATTTTATGCTTAATTTAACTCATATTTTACTTTTTACTTATCCAGCTGTTAATAAGCTTTGAAGACTGGTACAGATAATGGATTAGGAACAAGCATAAACTGCCGGTTATATGGAAAAGCTTATACAGCAATTTGAGAGGACGTATGCAAATTGGTGATAACTTCTTCGTCAGATCGCAATGGCTAAATTCTTAATCGGATTAGCTATATCCCAAATTCAGTGATATATAGTCAATTCAGGGGAATTTGGGGCTAGGAACGATGGAGCGATGCCTATAAGTAATAGGCGAGCATTGAGCGACGACGTCACCAACTTCCTATCAATTGACTATAGTTTCTATTTTTAACGTTTTTGATATATACCTAAGAGACCATCGGGGATAATTACTTTAGTTATTTCTAACAATCTCCTAGTAATATTGGATCTTGGATAATCTTTTATGATAAGAAAAATAATTATATCTACTATCATTGCTATTTCATTGTTAATATGCTCTATATTAGTTGCTGTAAACTTTGTTGACTATAATTCTGTCAGTAACAGTTTTGTCAATGAATTAAAAATTTCTCCTCAAAATCTAAAAAACATAAAAATAACTAAATTTCCTATACCTTATTTGACTATTGATCGTATAAAAGAAGATGGAAGGCTGGAATTAGAAAATATAAAAATTTACTTTGCTCCATGGTCATTATTAATTCTTAGACCAAAAATTAGTGCTGTAACCATAAATAATGCCACAATATATTCAGATGAGCAGGATTTTGACATTATAAACCATGATAGGATAGTTAGTTCATTGATAATAAATGGTATAATAGATATAAATTTTGATGTTAAAAATCTGACTATTTTAAATAAAGATAACCAACCTATTCTTACTTTAAATAACTGCTCTCTATTTAAAAACAACCCTGTTTCTAGTAAAATTTCATTCAAGGGAAATGGGGGGTATGTAGGAAAATTATCCGGATTCTTTGAAAGAAATGCTAATCAAATAAATCTTGACCTTACTATCGCTAATAGTGATTATAATTTTCACCTGTTAGAAACCTATATAGACTCTAAACTGATAAATGGCAAAGCAGAATATCTAATACAACATTTAGCTGATATATTACATATTCTTATACCAGATTTAGATTCTTTATTTAGAAAAATTAACCCGAATGAAAAGATAAATATCAAGTTTGACATTTTGTCTACTCCTCAATTACTTAAACTAGAAAATATAATTATAGATTCTAATTCACTAGCAGGTAATGGTTCAATATATTTGAATAAAAGTGATGATGTTACTAGTATAATAAAATTACATTTTCCTAAGATAGATACAAAATCACTGATTACCTCATCAAATAATATTAAACAATTTAGCAATTCAATTTTTGGGTTAAGGTTTCTCTTTGAGAATAAATCAATTATCACCAATATTTTAGTTGATCAAATAATATTAAATAACGATGAGGTGTTAAATAATACTAAAATTTTGCTTAATTTAGACAAAGGGGTATTAGTGGTTAATGATTTTTCTGGTACAATAAAATCCGGAGGAAATTTTCAATTTGTAGGTAATGTAACTCAAAACTCAGTAAGAAGTATATTTGACGGCACAATTTACTTGCAACATAATGACCTTAATTCTGTATTGAATACTTTAGGTTATCAACAGGCAGTTAGTAAAAAGCCTACAGCTTTTATTTTATCCTCAGATTTAAAACTAACTTTAATAGATGTATATTTACAAAATCTTATGCTAAAAACTGAGAATACTAAAGTTACCGGTAATATTACGGCTAGATTTATTGGTTCTATGCCACATTTTATAGCTATTCTTGACTTCTCCTCGATAGATTTAAATAGAGAGGATTATCCAATAATTTCACCATTGGTAAAATTTGTCAAAAGTTTGTCAGAAAATATGAAAGATGAATCATACTTAGCTAAATATATTCCCATTAGAACAGTTAATTATTTAGGTAATTTTGATATCACGATCAATGATATAATTATGGGAGATAATTCATTTGGGAAAGCATATATATTAGCAAATATTTCGCCAGGTAATATTGAAATTAGTAATCTTGATATAAGAACCAATAGTGATTACATCAATCTTAGTGCCAATTTGTTAGCAAATAATATTAAACCACAATTAGAAGTTACAATAAATGATGGTTCTCTTAATGTTAACTATTTAACTGCTGAATCTTTACTTAATCTACGAAATAAATTACTAAATGAATTTGATTTAGAAAAAATAGAGTTAAAATTAGATGGCATGTTATCAAAAATAACGCAGAATGATCTAGTATTACAAAATATTAAATTTGCTTTAGCAAATAACAATGCCCTATTTAAGATCAGTAACCTTGAAGCAAATTTACTTTCTGGTAAATTAGCAGCAGAAGGTAATATTTTATTAGATCCATATACTCTTAGCTTTGTTTATGCCCTAAATTCTATTGATTTAGCTCAATTATCTAATATTTTTCCGAAAGGGTTACTAAACAATTATGGGGGGATGAGTATCAATGGAACACTCGCCACTAATGGTGATAGTTTAAAAAAATTGTTATATGAGCTTAGCACTCAATCAGAGTTTGTCGTAAAAAATGCTAAAATCAGTAACTTTTCCATTGATTCATTTATAGAAAAAGTTAATAATAAAGATTATAATCTTAAATATTTAAAAGAAGATTTAGCCTATGCTATGTATCAAGGGCAAACTGAATTAGATAGTTTGCGTGGCAACATTCAGTTAAAAAATGGCATAGCTACAATAAAAGATGTAGTATTTAATACGAAATATACTAGTGGGTCTGCATCATTAGCTGTAAATGTATATAATTGGGACATGACATTATCTTCAATATTATCTTTCTATATAGCAGACTCAAAACTTAATTTAAATGACTCTAGTAATCAAAATACTCCTATAAATCTTAAAATAAAAACATCGGGTACTATATTAGAACCTATAAAAACGTTAGATGAAACTGAATTAACAAAGGCTTTAGAGAACAAAAAAAAATCCACAGTTATAAAACAATAATTTTAACTTTGCCGACTCGTAATATTATTCTATAGTCAATTCAGGAGAAGTAGATAGCAGGAGCGATGGAGCGACGCCTATAAGTAATAGGCGAGCATTGAGCGACGACGTCACCAACTTCTCATCAATTGACTATATCTTAACAAGAAGATTTTTAAACCATATAATTATGCTAATGCGATTACAACTATTGCTATTTTTTTCCTGTATAATAACATTCAATATAAGCTCATATTCTGCTTATGCTGCAAAAAAACCTGTATCTGCCCCAACTCCAACAAGTCTTGTTGTAGATTACAATAGCGGTAGAATCTTGCATGATAAAAATTCTACTACTAAAATATATCCGGCTTCATTAACAAAACTAATGACCTTGTATTTATTGTTTGAAGCAGTAGAATCTGGTAGGTTATCAATAAATCAAAAATTATATGTTTCAAAAAATGCAGAAAAAACGTTACCAAGTAAACTAGGACTTAAAGAGAAAGACTCTATTACTGTAAAAGAGGCTATTTTAGGTCTAATTGTTAAATCGGCAAATGACGCGGCTATGGTTGTGGCTGAAAATATTAAAGGTAGTGAGGAAAAATTTGCTCGGTTGATGACTGTTCGTGCCCATCAGCTTGGTATGAGAGATACTTATTTTAAAAATGCTTCTGGATGGCATCATCCTTGTCAAAAAGCTACTGCTCGGGATCTTGCTAAACTATCTATAGCTATTAAGCGAGATTTTCCCAAATATTATAGTTATTTTTCTAAAAATAACTTTGTTTTTAGAGGTAAAACTATACGAGGGCATAATAAAGTGAATGAAACTTATGAAGGAGTTGAAGGGTTAAAAACCGGCTATACCACTCCAGCTGGTTATAACTTGATTACTGCTGCAACTAGAAAAAACAAATCATTGGTTGCTATTGTCACTGGCGGCAGATCTGCTGAGTCCAGAAATTTGCAAATGGTAAAACTATTAGATACGCATTTTGATAAATCGAGCAATAATAAGACAATGGCTAATAAATTGATAAAAGTTCCATCAAAAAAATATATTAAAAGAACAAAATCAACTAAAATTGTGACAAATATTAAAGCAAAAAACAAAAAAAAGTTGACTCGAAGTTAGGGAGGGGTAAGTAACCTCAATTTGGTATAAGAATAAGCCTTTTAAAGATATGGTTAATAGTTTACGCATGGCATTTAAAAAAGTCATATAGAAAATAGCTTAGCGTCATTGCGAGCCACCCATAACTGTTGAAAGTTAGAAGAGGAAGCGGTTTTAGACCGGATAGTTTAAAAGTCGTATGTGGTCAACGTCTATTAGCGAGAAAGACCGTAGGTCAACGAAGCAATCCACAAAAGTAATCAAAAGTGGATTGCCACGACCTACTTGCGTGGTCTCGCAATGACAGAAAACCTATCTAAAACCTGCTTTACCTTCTAACTTTCAACAGTTGTAGCGAGCCACCGTAGGCGGCGTGCTAATCCATTTCTAATCATTTTTCTGGATTGCTTCGTCGACCTTACGGGTTCCTCGCAATGACGGTTTCTAAATTATTATTTTCTTAAACTAACGTTTATGTGGGGTTTATGTGTAAGGTGAGATAGTAATACTGAGTTATGGAATGAAAAAAATAAGCAATACCAAAAAATAATGAAAACAGCTATTAGTGGAGCATAAAAATCTGCTATATTTATAGATATAACCGAATTTGCAATAACTTGTTATATTGAATTTATGTTAAGTAAATAACTCTTATAACCTAAAGTTTAGGATTAAGGTAATTTAAAAGCACTTAACTAATTACTTAACGTTGATGAATAGGAAGAACATAGCAATAGGGGGACATATTCAAAGCAATCTAACTAACAAACAAAAAAAGGCCGTTTTGTTACTCTCAATCGGTACATTCTTAGAATATTTTGATCTGATGCTCTATATACATATGATGGTAGTTCTTAATGAACTTTTTTTCCCAAAATATGATCCGCATGCAGCACAATTACTTTTATCCTTTACTTTTTGTGCTACATATTTATTGAGACCTATAGGGGCATTAATTTTTGGATGGATTGGTGATAATGTAGGTCGTAAATCAACCGTTATTATCACCACTTTCATGATGGCAATTTCTTGTCTTATCATTGCTAATTTACCAACTTATGCTGAGATAGGTATCACTGCTGCTGTGATTGTATCAATATGTCGTATTGTGCAAGGTATGAGTTCCATGGGAGAAATAATAGGGGCAATACTATATTTGAGCGAAACTATAAAACCACCACAACAATATCCAGCTGTATCACTATTGGCTTTTTTATCTGCATTAGGGGGAACATTTGCTTTAGGCATTGCATCTATGGCCATCTCTTACAATTTCAATTGGCGTTATGCTTTTTGGTTTGGTGCATCAGTTGCGTTAATTGGTTCAGTAGCTAGGACGACTTTAAGAGAAACACCAGAGTTTATTGATGCAAAACGTCGAATGAAAAGAATTTTTGCAGATATTAATGAAGAACAAGATATACTAAAAAATGACCCTATTTGGACAAAGAAAGTTGATAAAATCACAGCCTTATCTTTGTTTTTAATGAGTTGTATGTGGCCGGTATGTTTTTATTTAACATTTATTCATTGTGGAGAAATTCTTAGAAATAATTTTGGCTATAAGGTTGAACAAGTCATGTATCACAATTTTTGCGTTTCAGTGGTAGAAATATTAGGAGCTCTGGTATCGGTATACTTAAGTTATTATATATATCCTATAGTGATTTTAAAAATCAGATTAGTAATTTTCTGGGGTTTTATTTTGATTTATCCATACTTATTAAATAATGTTAGAACGCCATTTGATATTCTTTTACTTCAGTCATTTATGATATTTTTTGCAATTCATGTTGTTCCAGCCACACCAATTTTTTACAAATATTTCCCTATCTTTAAACGTTTTACTTATTGTGCTTTTATACATGCTATGTCACGTACGGTAATGTATGTTATCACATCTTTTGGGCTTATTTATTTAACAGAATATTTAGGTAATTATGGATTGCTGATTATTACAATTCCAATCATGATTGGATATAGTTTTGGCATATTGCATTTTGAAAAATTAGAGAAAACAACTGGAAATTATCCTAAAAAGAAAAAATGGTTTCTCTTAATGAATTAGGTAGTATTATATGGTTAAATGATGTCTAAAGAAGGTTTAATTTTTGTTGGTGTAGTACTATCAGCACAAGGAATAAAGGGCAATGTTATAGTAAAATCTTTTACTATGCCAAATACTAATATCATTAAAATGAATTTAGTTGATGAATTAGGAGAAAAAATTATTCTAAAACTACTTAGTCAAAATTCTAAAGGTGATATAATATGTAGATTTAACCAAGTGAATAATAGAACCTCTGCTGAACAATTAAAGGGATGTAAGATTTTTTGTCATAGGTCAGATTTTCCTTCCTTAGGTGAAGAGGAATTTTACATTGAAGACTTAAAAGGTTTATTAGTACTAGATGCCAATTTAGTCGTTATAGGAAAAATTATAAATATTTTTAATTTTAATGCCGGTGATATTATTGAAATTGAGTTTGCCAGCAATAAAACAGTAGAGTTATTTCCTTTTAACAAACAATTTTTTCCAGTAATTACTAAAGAACATGCTATTCTTAATTTGAACGTACAATAACAATAGACCTCTTGCATAACCTAATCTAATTGGTAATTTTGTTGTCAAAACTCGTCTCCGTTCCTCACGTACATCTTAGTACGCTGCGGTACTCGACTTCGTTTTTCCTAAAAATTCCTCAATTATCTTTAGGGTAGGCAAGAGGTCTAATATCAAAACAACCTATTCGGCTTAGCTATAAAGGATTAATATTTGATGTTATGCGATTGATGTGTTAGAATATTTTTTGTGGATTAAACCTATCCATTACCCACTGATATTAACATTTCCATTGGTATTGGCATTAGATAATGACCCAACAAAGCTTTCTAGATTCATTAAATCATCAGCAATTAGCAGCGGTTCTACACGTGCGTGGTTCTCTGCTTGTGCTTGCTGGAGCAGGGACTGGTAAAACTAAAGTATTAACAACAAGAATAGCCAACATAATTAATCAGGGTTTAGCGTCACCTAGCAATATTTTAGCAGTTACTTTTACCAATAAAGCGGCTAGAGAAATGCAAGAGCGAATCAGTAAAATGATTGATTGTTATGGGTTGAACATAGGTACCTTTCATTCTATAGCAGCCAAGATTTTACGCCAACAAGCAGATCATTTGAATCTTAACTTAAACAGTAGATTTACTATTATTAGTCATGATGATCAGCTTAAATTGGTTAAAGACATAGTTAAGCAAGAAAATATAGACCCCAAAAAATATGTTCCTAAAGTATTGCATATTATTATCTCACGTTGGAAGGATCAAGGATTATTGCCGTGTAAACTTTCGGAATCTGACATTAAGTTACCGATTCATAAAGTGGCTAAATCTATCTATGACGAGTATCAGCAAAATTTATTAGCATCTAACGTGGTGGATTTTGGAGATTTGCTACTATACAATAATGAGTTATTTATAAAAAATCCTGCAATATTAAAGCATTATCAGGAACGATATCAATATATTTTAATTGATGAATATCAAGATACCAACGCTGTCCAATATCTTTGGGCTAGGATGCTTGCGAGTAGCACAAAGAATATTTGTTGCGTTGGCGATGATGATCAATCTATATATGGTTGGCGCGGTGCGGAAATTGGTAATATATTACGTTTTGAAAAGGATTTTCCAGATGCTACAGTAATAAAATTAGAACAAAATTATAGGTCTAGTTCAGAAATTTTATCAGCGGCATCCAGTGTAATTGACAATAACAAGAATCGTCATGGTAAAACCTTGTGGACTGATAAAAATGATGGACAAAAAGTCAAAATTATATCTTGTTGGAACGATAAAGAAGAAGCAAGATTTGTTGTATCTGAAATTGACAAATTAGTTACAGAAGGTAAGTATAATGCCAGTTTAGTTGCGATATTAGTTAGAGCTGGTTTTCAAACTAGAGCATTTGAAGAAGTTCTGATTAGTAATGCATTACCGTATAAAATAATCGGTGGTCTTAAGTTTTATGAACGAATGGAAATACGCGACCTACTCTCCTACATACGTATCACTTTAAATCATAGTGATAGTCTTGCTCTTGAGCGTATAATAAATGTTCCAAGAAGAGCCATTGGCAATACTACATTAAAACAAATAAAAGATTATGCAGCTGAACATAACATACCTATTCTTATTGCTATTCGTCAAATGTTACAAGAAGGAGTTGTTAAAAATAAGGTCAAAGATAGTTTAAATCAGTTAATTACTAACATAGATAATTGGAATTTGCAATATCAAAACGAGCCAGCACTTAATGTGACAAAAGATTTATTAAAAGAATCAGGTTATCTACCAATGTTACAAGAAGAAAAGACTGACGAGGCAATTGGCAGGATTGAGAATATTAATGAAATGCTGAGAGCAATTGCAGAATTTGGTAATATTCAAGAATTTATCGAACATTCGAGTTTGGTAATGGAAAATGAAACGTTAGAATCAAATTTTGGTGGGTCTATTAGTATTATGACTCTACATGCTGCCAAAGGTCTTGAATTTGATTTAGTTTTTTTGCCCGGTTGGGAAGAGGGGGTTTTTCCACATCAAAGATCACTAAATGAAGATGGAGAGAAAGGTTTAGAAGAAGAGCGGAGAATTGCTTATGTTGGTATTACTAGAGCAAAGAAAGAGCTGTATATTACTTATGCCGAAAGTCGTTTTATGTTTCATGAAGTAATAAGGTCTTCTCCTTCTAGATTTCTTAGGGAAATACCGGATAATGTTTGTGTTAGAACTTCTTCAACCAAACAGCTTAATTATTTAGGGGCAAAGCACAAATTTTCTTTTTAACCTAACTTGATTAATATTTGAGCCATAGTAAATGTGCGTTTATTACTCGATAATCAAGTTTTTTGTAGGGATTATAAATAGTAGGTTGTTCGGAATATATCCAAGTCACAACATCTATCTTTAAAAGCAAAATTTGTCACTCCCGCGTAGGCGGGAATCTAGACCTCTGCTTACGCAGGGGTGACACTAAGTCGAACAGGGATGACACTAATATAAATATTTTTGTTTAAGATAGTTTAAAAATATTTCCGATTGAATTCGATCTTCACCCGTAGCGTCTTTAATTAATTCACTAGTACTTTTTAATGAGCCATAGTTTCTAAGATTATTATTCAAGAATTGATTTATACCTTTAAATTCTCCTCTGGTGATTTCTTTTTTTATGTTATGATTCACTTCTTGTGCTTTTTTCATCAGCATTGAAGCAATAATTGCTCCGTTAGTATAAGATGGGAAATAACCAAAGCTGCCCATTGGCCAATGTATATCTTGTAAGCATCCATCTGTATCTGTTTGTGGAGTAATTCCTAAATATTCTTGCATCTTATTATTCCAATAATGTGGCAAATCATCCAAAGTTAGCTCTCCGCTAATTAATAATTCTTCTAATTCAAGCCTAACTATTACATGTATTGGGTAAGTAACTTCATCTGCTTCTACTCTAATAAAACTAGGGGATACTCTAGTCATTAATTTATAAAGATTCTCCCCAGAATATTCTTGTCCTTTAAATCCGAATTCGTCCTTAAGTAGCATTGATAAAAATTCACAGAATTCTCGTGATCTACCTACTTGCATTTCCATAAATAAAGACTGACTTTCGTGGACAGCCATACCTTTAGCCTTTCCTACAGGTTGGTTCTTATATTTGCTAGGCAGATTTTGTTCATATAAAGCATGACCTGTTTCATGTATAATTCCCATGATCCCTGAAATAAAATTACGTTCATCATACCTATTAGTTAATCTAATATCATCAGGAGTGCCTTGACAAAATGGATGAGCCGATTCATCTAATCTACCTTTAGTGCAATCAAACCCCATTATTGCCATAAGCCTTTTGGCAATTAGTTTTTGTTGTTCTTTATTAATAGTGTCAACTATAGGTAGGACATGTTCTTTGCTTTGTTTTTCTACTACCTGACTAATTAATTGCGGTATGGTTTTTTTAATATTATTAAAAACTACTTTAATTTCATCTAGTTTACGCTCAGGGTCATATGTGTCAAGTAAAGCATCATATTCAGTACAATTTAGGGTTTTGGCTTTAGATTTAGCCATTTCCCGTATACAATCTAATACTGTTTGTAGATAAGGTTTAAGTGATAGATAGTCATTATTCTTTTTAGCATTTCGCCAGATTAACTCACATTTTGCACTAGCAGTAACATATTTTTTTCTTAAATCATCATCTATACAGTTAGATTCTACGATCCGTCTTTTTGTTTCTCGTAAATTTGCTAATTGCCAAATATCTAGCATATCTTGGTTTTCAGAAACAGCCTGTATTAATTCACCGAGTTTTGGTGATTTTAATCTAGAATGTGCTATGGAAGATAATAGTGATATTTCGTTTGTTCTACTATCAATCGATCCTTGCGAAATGTTTACTGCGATATCCCAATAGAGTATACTAATCACGTTATTAATTTGAAAGATTTGCTCTAATTCTTGTTCTAACAATGTATAATGCTTCATATAATTATTCCCTAATTGTAACTATTTTTATAGTATACTAGTTTAGCAAAAATCACTATAATAAATACAAAAACTTGATTTTTTTATATATATAACTAACTCGACTAACATTACTTTCAATTCACAACATCATTGCGAGAAAGACCTTAGATAGACGAAGCAATCCACAAAAGTAACCAAAATGGATTGCTTCGTCGCTACTAAAGTAGCTCCTCGCAATGACGTTGTGAATTGAAAGTAATGTTAATCGGGTTAATTGCAATTATCCAATTTTTGGATAATTAATTATAACAAATTTATGTTATTATAAATTGACCATTATGAAAAATACATATTACATTACTACACCGATTTATTATGTCAATGATATACCTCACATAGGGCATGCTTATACAAGTGTTGCATCTGATGTAATAGCAAGATTTATGCGTTTATCAGGTAAAGATGTAATGTTTTTAACAGGTACTGATGAACATGGTCAGAAGGTAGAAAAATCGGCTATTGCCAAAAATGTTGAGCCGCAAATATTTACTGATACGCTGTCTGAAACTTTTCGGACATTAATGCATTCAATGAACATTTCTAATAATGATTTTATTAGAACCACAGAAGCTAGGCATAAGCAAGCGGTAAGTAGTTTGTGGCAGACATTACTTGATAATGGTGATATTTACCTAGGTAGCTATAAAGGTTGGTATTCTGTACGTGACGAAACATTTTATAATGAATCAGAATTAACAGCCGACGGATTAGCTCCAACTCAAGCTCCTGTTGAATGGCTTGAAGAACCAAGTTACTTTTTTTCTTTATCAAAATGGCAAGATAAATTATTGGATTTTTACGATGCCAATCCTGATTTCATCAGACCAAATACCAGGCGTAACGAGGTTATTAGCTTTGTGAAATCAGGGCTGCATGATTTTTCTATATCGCGTTCTAGCTTTAACTGGGGGATTAAAGTGCCAAATGATAAACAGCATATAATATATGTATGGCTTGATGCGTTAACAAACTATATTTCAGCTTTAGGATACCCAAATGATACAAGCCAATATAATAAATTTTGGCCAGCTGATGTGCATGTGGTTGGTAAAGATATATTACGCTTTCATGCAATATACTGGCCAGCATTTTTGATGGCAGCAAGGTTGCCGTTGCCAAAATGTATTATGGCACATGGATGGTGGCTTAATGAGGGACAAAAAATATCGAAATCTATAGGAAATGTAATTGACCCACTGCAGTTAATAAAAGAATTTGGTTTAGACCCAGTTAGATATTATTTGATGAGAGAGATAATATTTGGCTCAGATGGAAGTTATTCTCGAAGTGGTTTTGTTAATAGAACCAATAGTGAGTTATCTAATAAAATTGGTAATTTGTTGCAAAGAACTCTAGCCTTTGTTTATAAGAATAATGATGCAAAAATTCCGTTAATTAGCCAAGAATCTATCAATAGCATTTATGAATCATTTTTAATTAAAACGTCACAACAAATTATATCAGAAAATTTAATATTTATGGATAGATTTGATATGAACTCGGTGTTAGAAAATATTATTACTTTAACTGAAGAAGCAAATATTTACATAGATCGAGAAGCCCCTTGGCAGTTAAAAAAAACTGATCCTATAAAGATGGCGGAAGTGCTATATACGCTACTTGAAACACTAAGATATATTGCTGTAATGTTACAACCATTTATCCCTGATTCAGCTAGTAAAATGCTTGATCAGCTTGCTGTGCCAGAGGACCAGAGAATGTTTAAACATTTAACCAAGGAGTTTAGTTTAACTCCAGGCAGCATCATTAGTCAGCCAGAAGCTATATTTCCAAGATTTCAGATATAGTCAATCAAGGAGAATCATGCTTCGGTGCGGGATATTATAGTCAATTCAGGAGAATTTGGGGCTAGGAGCGATGGAGCGACGCCTATAAGTAATAGGCGAGAGACGAGTGACGACGTCTCCAACTTCTCATTAATTGACTATAGTACAACCAATACTAAAGTAACTTGGTAAAGACGTATCAATTATTATTTCTTTACCAAGTACTTTCTCAGGTAAGATTACTTTTTTGGCATGTAATAACATTTCCCTGGATAAAGCTATTGCTTCTAAGGTGCCGTATTTTCTGTCCCCTATTATAGGACAAGCTAACATTTTCGCATGAAATCGAAGTTGATGCATTCTACCAGTAAGAGGAGTAAACTCAACCAGTGTCAAATCATTATTTAACTTCTTAAGGAATTTATAGCGGGTTATCGATAATTTACCATTTTCCTCATCATTTTGCACAGTTTCATACGCCCCCCCCCTATTCTTACCTATCATACCACTAATTTCTCCCTCGGATTGTGGAAGCTTACCTAAAACTACCGCTATATAGGTTTTTTGAATATCCTTCTCCTGAAAGGCTTTAACTAATTTTATACTACTTGCATAATTTTTAGCAATTAGCAATATTCCTGAAGTATCTTTGTCTAACCTATGAACTAACTTAAAATCTGCCCCCCGACCATTTAAATATTGCAATGCATCATCTATAGATAGAGTTATCTTGCTACCACCTTGGGTGGCAAGACCTGACGGCTTATTGATTGCTATAAGCCACTCATCTTGGTAAATTAGATAATCCTTCAACAATTTACCAGCTAGTTTAATCGCTGAACTGGTAAAAACCCTATCAGAAGTTTTCAGAGTTTGTAAATTTAAACTATCCTCTATAAAAATTTGATCACCAACATTTATTCGCAGATTGGCTGCTACCTTACAAGAATTAACCATTATCTGCTTAAACCTTAAGGCGCGTTCAATCACTCCTTGAGTAAGACTAGGATATAATTTTTTTAAGTAACGATCCAACCTACAAGGCAGTTCTAGATCAACATTTAATATTGCCACTTATGCACTCTTTAATAAAAAATAACTCCACAATATACAAGATAACAGTATAATTGCACAAATCTGATGGAATAAAGCTATTAATACAGGTACTGAATATAAAATAGTAGTTATGCCAGCTAACATTTGTAATAGCAATATACCAACAATGTAATAAGCTGCTTTATTTAATTTAGGGTGTTTAGTTTTTATTAAGCTCACTACTAAAAATCCAGCACTAATACAAACTATATATGCTCCCATTCTATGAAAAAACTGAACAACCACAGGGTCGCTTAAACTATCTATAGTAAGTAGTTTAAACGTTAGTTCTTCAGGTATAAAATTATTACCCATTAATGGAAAGCTATTATATACCTGCCCAGCATCAAGACCTGCAACCAACCCCCCTAAAAAAATCTGTATATAAACTATACTAATAGTTACTAAACAACATAATTTTGCTGAACTCAAACTTATCGTTTGTTCATTTAGTAAAATATCAAAACTATTATTCATCAGCTGATAGAACAATAAATTATAGATGATAATCGCTATAATCAAATGCCCAGCTAAGCGGAAATGACTAACATATGGCTGCAAAATTAGCCCACTTTTTACCATATACCAACCCATAAATCCTTGAACCGCAAATAATAACAATATCCCCAAATATACTGGTAGTGATCTGCTAGCAATTTGCCTAGTCACCAAAAAATATACCAACGGTATCAGATATAATAAACCAACAACTCTCCCAGCAAAACGATGAATAAATTCAATCCAAAAAATAAATTTAAACTCTGAGAGAGTCATATTAATATTTTTTTGCTTATATTCGACTGATTGCTGATATTTACTAAACTCATCCTGCCACTCAGCATTATTGAGTGGTGGGACAATACCTGATACTGGCTTCCATTCAACAATTGATAAACCAGCATCAGTAAGCCTAGTAAGACCACCCCAAAAAATCATAAAAACCACCATACAGCAGCATGCAGCCAACCAAGGCTTTATTAATAGTTGTGACATTAAACCCAATATCTTTGATATCTATAATATAACAGATTTTTTTAATCCACTAATAGCTGTTTTCATTATTTTTGTAATATTTTGTATTTTTTTAATATAGTCACCTTACGTATGGTATTTAAAAGTCATATAGAAAATAGCTTGGCGTCATTGCGAGCTGATGTATCCCCACGAAATTGTTGCAAAATAACACGAGTTGCCAATTAATTGATTTTAGTAAACCCTAGACTTCACAAGGTTTGAAGAACATTTAATCAGGTCAAAAAATGCAATAAATTCTCAAAATTAGAAATTTTTTAAAATACATAGCGTTTTGATTATACTTTTCACGTGTCAAATAGTTCGTAAACTGCTTGACATCTAGGTTTTATGAGCTAACTTAATTGGCAACTCGCGTAAAATAGCAAGAATTTCGTGGGGATACATCAGCTCGCAATGACGCCAGACTATTTTCCATATGGCTTTTAAATTCCATGCGTAAGGTGAGTAATTAGTTATAGTGTTTTTTAACTCTTAATAACTACAGTTCCAGCAATTTTGTCATGTAAAGCTTGGCGTTGTTTAGAAAATAGTATAAACCAAATACCAACTAGCACTAATACATATCCACAAAATCTTTTAATTAATTGGCATTTACTAGGTTTTTCAAGAGTTATTGCATCTACTATTTTCATATGCATAATAAGTTTTCCAGGTGTGGCTCCGCAATAAATCCAAAAACCAATAAAATATGTTGATACTAGAGCAAAGTTAATGATAAGCATTAAAATAAATAATGTAAAAATACCACTAGCAGTTATGTTTTGGAGTAATTCCGGTTTTCTGCTACCCATTATTAGTATATCAGCCATATTAGCTTTAAAAAATAATAAAGATAGTCTAGATAAAATAAAGGCAGTGATTGGCGTTGTAAAAATTGACAACAAAAATGAATCTAGACAAGAAGCAAAAAGCCTAGGAACTAGTTTGGGGTATATAATTTGTTTATTCATTTTTTTTTCTAGCTTATATTGTATAATTATTTCCGATAGACTCCTAGCCCCAAATTCTCCTGAATTGACTATATTATAAATTCTCTTTCGAAAGAAGTCTAATGTAATATAAGATCCAAACCATTACCAAGCATAATATTTAATAACTCACTGGAACGAGGCACTACATCAAGATTCGTAGCAATATCAATATGTTGTTTAGGTAGGAGTTTGATATTTTTGTGATGCATTATATAAGATTTTACCGTTACATATTTTTTATCTAACAGTCTAACTCTAATTAATGGTATGGTCACATCACGGTCGGAGTTATTGGTTATCTGGTAGGAAACTTTAATTTGTCCTATTTCTTTATTTTGTTCAACATGGATGTTTCCTATAGTTAGGATATTATCATTTTCTTTATACAGAGCTGGTATGTTAAGTTTTTCTTGAAATAACAATAATAATAAAAGAATAATTACGCTAAACAATAATATAGGTAAAATATTTGAATGTTGGGGAGTTTTTGGTGGTAATAAAACTGGTAAATTGGCACCTTTGGTCAAAAATATTTTATTATTTTCATTAGTGCTAGCATTTTTTGCTGTATGATGATTTGATATAATTGGTGGTTGTTGTTCATCAAGCTCTGCTTGCTGATACCAGATATGGTTACATTGTGAACATTTGACCTTCCTACCGGTCATACCTATTTGTTCTTTCGAAACTATAAAGTTAGTGTTACAACTTGGGCAAGAAATACTCATTTACGTACTCTAATTTAGATACTCAAATTATTTTAGTATATTAGGTTGACTTAAAGATAAAGTAAATTATGATTTTTTTTATAATTTAGCAAGGATGTTATGCAAAAACATATTAATACTATAGAAGAATTTTGGCAAATACGCGACAAATTAACCCAAAATTCAGAAAAAACTAATTATGCCAAACAAATATTGCAGGATATTATTAATGGTTTGAATCAAGGGGTAATCAGGGTTTGTAAGAAAGAAGGGGCTGATTGGCAAGTTAATCATTGGGTAAAAAAAGCTATTTTATTACATATGATGGTAACTGATCCACAAATTTACTCTGGAGATTGCATGAGGTGGTATGATAAAATTGCCCCCAAATTTTCTACAGATTATAGTACAGAATTATTTCAAACAGATGGCTGTCGTATTGTTCCCGGAGCAATTATTAGAACAGGGGTCTATTTAGCAAAAAACGTTGTTGTTATGCCTTCTTTTATTAATATAGGGGCATATATAGGAGAGGGAACAATGGTTGATACCTGGGCTACTATAGGCTCATGTGTCCAAATAGGCAAGAATTGTCATATTTCCGGTGGAACAGGTATTGGTGGTGTGTTAGAACCAATCCAAAATAATCCGGTAATAATCGAAGATAATTGTTTTATAGGTGCAAGATCAGAAATAGCAGAAGGAGTTTTAGTAGAAGAGGGAAGCGTAATTAGTATGGGAGTATTTATTGGTGCTTCTACGAAGATAGTAGATAGAGAAAGTGGCAAAATAATTTATGGTAAAGTTCCAGCCTATTCAGTTGTAGTACCTGGTAGCTTGCCTGCTGATTCAGGGAAACCAAGTTTATATTGTGCCGTAATCGTTAAGCAGGTAGATGCCGGAACTAGGAGTAAAGTATCTATAAATGATTTGTTAAGAGGCAATTAAAGATATGGGAAACAACGAATTAAAGATTATAGTTGAGACCAAAACCCTAACTCATGCTCTGACTTTTGCTAATTCTGTAGTAGAGAAACGTAATGTAGTTACCGAACTTAGTCATATTAAATTATCATCGAAGGATGGTAAACTAGAGTTAATGGCTACTAATATGGAAATATATTTAAGCCAGAAAATAGCTGCTCAAGTAATAAGTGAGGGGGCAATAACAGTATCTACTAAAACATTAAATGATATAGTAAAAAAGATACCTGATAAAGATATAGTACTCAATGTGTCAAATGAAACAGAGCAGCTTGAAATTGTAGGAAAGAATTGTGCTTTTAATCTTCTAACTTTACCTGCTGACCAATTCCCCACATTAGATGATATTAATGTTGAAGCTACTTTTAAAATACCTTGTCGTGACTTTGTTAAGATGATTGAGGGTACTTTGTTTTCAGTATCTCTTGATGAAACTCGCTATAATCTTAATGGTGTTTATTTTTACGTAAAAGATGAAGAATGTTATATGGCTAGTACTGATGGTCATAGATTATCAGTGTCAGTAGTGGAAATGACCTATGAAGTTAGCGAATTTGGCGTTATTTTATCTAAAAAAACTCTCGAAGAAATTGTCAAAATATTAAAAGATCCTAAAAATATTCAATTAGAGGTAGAAATTTTTCTAAGTGTGAATAGGGTTAAATTTGTTTGCAATGATATTATGATGGTATCAAAACTAATTGATGGAACCTTTCCAGATTACCAAGGTTTTATTCCAGTAGAAAACAACTATAAGCTTACTATTAATACCAAATTGCTAGCTGATGTTATAGATAGAGTAGCAACAATAACTATAGATAAATTTCAAGCAATAAAATTAACTTTATCAAAAGATTTACTTGAAATTACGGCTTCTGGGGAAGCAAGGGGAGCAGCCAAAGAGACTATACCACATTCACTAGATGAAAATAATTTATGTGTTTTTGATCATGAAGAATCTTTGTCTATAGGTTTTAATCCTAAATATCTTACTGAAGCCCTCAATTCTATATTAAATGCTACTAAAGCAAACCAAGTTGACCTATATTTTTTGGATGCATCATCGCCAATGTTATTAAAAACGCTTCAGAATCCTAAAGACGTTTTCGTGATTATGCCAGTTAAAGTTTGATCACCACAAGAACATCACTTATAGCTCCTTGCTAATATAGTCAATTGAGGAGAAGTTTAAGAAAACAATAATTGAGAAACCGTCATTGCTAGAAGGCGTAGCCGACGAAGCAATCCACAAAAGTGATTAGAAATGGATTGCCACGCCACCTACGGTGGCTCGCAATGACGCTTGAAATGCATAAATGTCATTGGCAAGACCATGCAATGGTTTAAGCAATCCAGAAAGTGAGCAAAAATGGATTGCTTCGCCCATTACATGGTCTGGCAATGACGTTTTGTACTTTTCCGGAATTTTTAAATTGTCATGGGGTTTATGTGTAAGGTAAGTTAATAAGTTGTTTTAACAACTTTTAAAGTAGTGAAGGTATGTTTATGAATAAATTAAATGAAATAGATCAGTTGGTTTATCTTCTCTCTAAACTACCTGGTCTTGGTCAAAGATCAGCAAGGCGTATAGTCTTACATCTTTTACAAGAAAAAGATGTTAGGCTAAAAAGTCTAATTTCAGTTCTTTGTTGTGTAGATAGTAATGTTGTCAAATGTAATATTTGTGGTAACATAGATTCTCATCATATTTGCAGAGTATGTTCATCTGATGATCGCAACGAATCTATCATAGCAATTGTTGAGACAGTGACAGAATTATGGGCAATAGAGCGTAGTGGTATTTTTAAAGGACATTATCATGTACTAGGGCATAATTTATCAACTTCTAATGGTCACAACCCCAAAGCACTAAGACTACCGGAATTATTAGCTAGATGCCAGGATAAGAACATTAATGAAATAATTATTGCAACTAATTCTACTTTAGAAGGTCAAACTACCGCTTATTTCATTACTGAATATTTCAAAAATTCCACCATCAAAATATCAAGACTAGCTAGTGGCATTCCAATAGGCGGAGAACTGGACTATTTGGATGAAGGAACTCTATCTGCTGCAATAACATTAAGACAGCCTTTTGAATAATTTATTAAAAGTTATTTATTTTATCAAAATATTAGGTATTATACATAAAGTGTTGGTTATATAATTTGATAACTTCTATTAATGAATTATTCAAGGTTACTATAATAAATTGTTTACATATATTGTTAAATGATTATTTAAATAGTTTAACCTTTTCTTAGTTATTTTATATTTCCCTCACTATACTACTTTGATCTTAAGAATTGAATTCCATTTTGAATGGTGAGTACATATTAAACACTAATAAGATTAGTGAGCATGTAAATTCATGATAAAATGAGAAAGTGATTCTTAAAAACAAAGCAATATATCATTTTTTTAGGTAAAATAATCATATGCTCCAACTTCTTTGGGCTATTTTAGTTATATTTTTGATTCCTGTATTTTTTTATATTTGCAGGTATGCGATGTTTTCATGGTTCAATTTAAGAAGTAATTCAAAGACTAAAATATTAGCATTAGAACAGAAATTATCAGAACAAGATAATATTTTAAATCATGTTACTCATGAAATAAGGAGTTCAATACATGGCGGAAGTAGTATATCTCAATTTTTATATGAAAATTGGGATAAAATGGATGAGCAAGAGCATATAAAATATGTTGGTATAATAGCTAAGAATAATCAGCATATTATAAAATTAATTAATGATCTACTAGACCTATCTAAATTTAGTACTGGGAGGATGAATTTTAATTTTGTTGCTATGGATTTATTATCTTCTATAAAAAATATTGTGCAACAATTTACAGAATTAAATATATTTAACGATAAAGTCAATATTATTCTTATTAATAATAAGATTACGAAAGCAATGATTAGTGGGGATGAAATTAGGATCAGTCAATTATTAAATAATTTATTTAATAATGCACTCAAATATACTAAAGAAGGGTTAATTGTGGCAATAATTAATTTAAAAAATTATGATGATAAGCCTTATTGGTCCTTTAGCTTAATCGATACAGGCATAGGAATCCCAGACTCAGAGCTTGAAAATGTTTTTGAAGTATTTACTCGTAGCTCACGAACTAATGATAATTCTATTATTGGTACTGGCATTGGTTTATCTATTTGCCGGGAAATTATATTAGCTCATAATGGCTATATTTATGCCGAAAATAACCGTAGAAAAGGAACAAGGGTAGAATTCATGATTCCTGTATATGATGAAAAAGAGACATAAAATGTTGGCAAAGTGTAATATTATAAAAGTATTTACTATACTTTTTGTTGATGATGAACCAATCTGCCATGACGCGATAAATTTAGTGCTACGTCATGAACAGAAATATAGAATTATCAATGCTTATACCGGGCAAGAAGGCATTGATTTATTTAAAATACATACTAACAAAATAGACCTAATATTTCTTGATATTTCTCTTCCTGATATGACAGGTTGTGAAGTGCATAAACAGATAAGAAGTGATAAAAATCTTGCTCATATTCCTATAATTTTCCAAAGTGGTTTGTCTAGCAATCATCAGGAAATACAAGAATTTTTACAAGAGCAAGCAACATACATAATCCGCAAACCATATAAAAATCAAGAATTGCTTAAAACTATAAGGCAGTTCTATAAAGCTCCATAGAGTTATAGTCAATTCAGGGAAATTAGGTAGCAGGAGCGATGATTGACGCCATCACCAACTTCTCATCAATTGACTATAGGAATATCATAGGAGGGATTATATCACCTTCGAGTTTAGGCGTAACCAGGAAATTACTTAGCTATAGAAGTTATTTTTGCAAAATTGAAAAATTTAGATTAGTGAGTAGTATATAATATGGTATACTTCAAATAATTTGAATTATATAGTCAATTCAGGAAAATTTGGGGCTAGGATCGACGACGTCACCAACTTCTTATCAATTGACTATAGAAGAATATATAATTTTGACATAATGTAAAACTATAATATGAACATCAATGATAAAACTTACTATAGATGATATTGAAATTGAAGTAGAAGAGGGTACAACCGTATTTCGTGCCTGCAGCAAGCTTGGTATAGAAATCCCCCATTTCTGCTTTCATGAACGTTTGAAAATTGCTGGTAATTGTCGTATGTGCCTGGTAGAGATGGAAAAATCTCCTAAACCTATCGCCTCTTGTGCTACGCCTGTTGCCCCAGGTATGGTGATCCATACTAATACTATCGGCGTTAAAAAGGCTCGTGAAGGGGTAATGGAGTTTCTATTGATCAATCATCCTCTAGATTGTCCTATTTGTGACCAAGGAGGTGAGTGTGATCTACAGGATCAAGCATTTAAATATGGTGGAGCACGTTCTAGATTTTTGGAGAATAAAAGGACAGTCAAAGATAAATATATGGGACCTTTGATTAAAACCCAAATGACTAGATGCATACAATGTACAAGATGTATAAGGTTTGCCACTGATATTGCTGGAATTGAGGAAATAGGAGCTCTTTATAGAGGAGAACATATGGAAGTTACCTCTTACCTTGAGCGTAGTCTTGCTTCAGAGTTGTCAGGCAATATTATCGATGTTTGTCCAGTTGGAGCATTAAATTCAAAGCCTTATTCTTTTAAAGCTCGTAGTTGGGAATTAAAGAAAACTGAATCAATAGATGTATTTGATGCCCAAGGTTGTAATATCAGGATCGATAGTAGGGGGGAGGAAGTAATGAGGATATTACCTAGGGTTAATGATGACATTAATGATGAGTGGATATCCGATAAAGCACGATTTGCTTATGATGGTTTGAAATATCAAAGGTTAGATTCTCCGTATATCAGACAAAATGGTAAATTAGTTGAAGCCTCTTGGAATTACGCTATTGCCATAGTAGCACAAAAATTACAATCGCTTGCCGGTGATCAAATGGCGGCGATCGCTGGAACACTCGCCTGTACCGAATCAATGTTTTTATTAAAAACATTGTTACAGAAGCTAGGATGTAATAATTTTGATAGTAATCAATTTAATTATAAAATAGACCGATCTAGTAGGGGAAACTATCTATTTAACACAACGATTTCTGGACTTAAAAAAGCTGATCTTGCTTTGTTAATTGGGGCAAATATTAGGCAAATAGCTCCGGTTCTTAATGCTAGTATTGGTATATTACAAAGAGAGGGGAAGTTAAAAATAGCTCGAATTGGTAATATTAGCGATCAAACTTATTCTATCAATGAATTAGGGGCTAGCCCTGAAATAATTAAAGCAATAATATCAGGAGACCATCAATTTTCTAAGGAGTTGGCAGCCGCAAAAAATCCAATAATAATCATTGGTGATGGAGTATATTCTCGGGAGGATGGTTATGCTATTTTGGCACTCATTCATCAGATGGTGGATAAATATAAGATAGTTAGAGAGGATTGGAATGGTTTTAATATATTGCATAATCATGCGTCAATGGTCGGTAGTTTAGATATAGGTTTTAGCCCTAAAAATTCTAGTGCTAAGGGGGATGGTAATGGGGTTTATGAAATTTTACAAAAGGCAGAAATAGGTGATATCAAATTTGTCTATTTACTAGGTAGTGATGAGATTGATATGAGTAAAATCAAATCATCTTTTGTTGTATATCAAGGGCATCACGGTGATAATGGAGCAAATGCAGCAGATGTTATTTTTCCTGCTAGTAGCTATACAGAGAAAGATGCTATTTACCTAAATTTTGAAGGAAGACCACAATATGCTAGGGCGGCAACTAATCCAGTAGGACAAGCAAAAGAAGATTGGCTTATTATAAATAACCTAGCCAGTGGTTTAGGGCTAAATCTTGGTATGAATAATTTAGTTGAAATAAGAAATAAGTTGGCAGCAGAGTTTCTAGTATTTGACAATATTTCTGAAATAATGAGTGGTGACTTTATAAAATTTACCTCTACAGATAAATTACTTAACTATGATATAGTTACTAAACCGATAAATTATTACATGACAGATTCAATTAGTAGGGCATCTATTACTATGGCAAAGTGTTTGGAATCAAAACAAGAAAGGGAAAAAGTTGCATGATATCGTTATTTCAACAATATCTATTGCCGTTAATTATTGTGGCATTGAAAGTCCTATCTATCACTATTCCTCTTTTGCTGTGTGTAGCATATCTGACCTATGCTGAGCGAAGAGTAATAGGTTTAATGCAGTTAAGAAAAGGTCCAAATGTCGTTGGATATTTTGGGTTGTTGCAACCAATTGCTGATGCAGTAAAACTATTATTTAAAGAAACAATTATACCAAAGCAAGCTGATAAAATATTATTCACCTTGGCTCCTATGGTTACCTTTGTGCTTAGTTTAATTGGTTGGGCAGTGATACCTTTTGATAAAAAACTGGTATTAGCTGACATCAATGTTGGTGTTTTATATATTATGGCAATCTCATCATTGGGGGTTTATGGTATAATCATAGCTGGTTGGGCAAGTAATTCGAAATATGCTTTCCTTGGGGCTATTCGTTCGTCGGCTCAGATGATTTCATACGAAGTATCTATAGGGTTGGTGATTGTTACTGTACTTTTAACGACGGGAACTCTTAATCTTTCAGAAATCATAGAAAGGCAACAATTATTGCCTTGGTGGGTTGATTTGATGTTGTTACCTATGGCAGTAATATTCTTCATATCAGTACTTGTAGAAACTAATAGATTGCCTTTTGATTTATCAGAGGCTGAATCTGAACTGGTTGCTGGTTATAATGTTGAATATTCTTCGATGGGTTTTGCCTTATTTTTTCTTGGTGAATATGCTAATATGATTTTAGCTAGCGGTATGACCACAACATTCTTCTTAGGTGGTTATTTCCCGCCTTTTGGCATTAAATTCTTGAATTTTATGCCAGGCTTTATTTGGTTTATAGTAAAAGTTGGGTTGTTATTATTTTGTTTCTTATGGATAAGAGCGACATTACCTAGATATCGTTACGACCAGTTAATGCGTTTAGGTTGGAAAGTATTTTTACCTTTTACTTTATTTTGGGTGGTGTTAGTATCAAGTGTTTTAATGTTTACTGGTAATTTACCAAACTAGCTAAAATAATTCACCTTACGCATGGCATTTAAAAGTCATAGGGAAAACAACCTGACACTATTAGCGAGGTGCCACTGGTGGTGGACGAAGCAATGAATGTGGATTGCCACGACCTACTTGCGTGGTCTCGTAATGGTGTCTTGTACTTAATTCTGCAATTTTTTAATTGCCACGGGGTTTATGCGTAAGGCGAGTAAGTAATGAATACCTTTATTAGTTAATTTATAAATGAATTTTATAGGAGAATTTTATGGGAACATATTTAACCGTTGGCATAGTGCAAAATATTGCAGTCGATAAGAGACGCATAAAGTATCCAGATATAACAGTTGAGCATATTACCAGGCGATTAAACGATGAACTAAATCTTGATTATTATAATTATAGTGAAGATAATGACGGATATTACTGGGAAATTAAACCACAAACTCTTGAAGGAAACCTAGTGGATTTTCTAGATGCTCAATTCCAAATGTACACAAGTAAAAAACATAGAAATATGCAAGAGGTTATTGAAAAATTAACAAAAACTAAGAACGGCGAAGAAATAATAAAATTAGCCGCAGATAAACATTTTGTTAATTTTCAGTTAGTTGAGCAAATAATTGAATATGTAGAGGTAATCCGTGACAACGGCTTTAGCGAGCATATCTGCCTATGTTACAGTTTAATCTCGTATTTTATGGATGGAAAAATCATCATGGAAGGTTACGGTGGGATGTTCAGATATTTTGAACATAATATACGTTTGCAAAGAGAAAAATACCCTTTAGCAGATTGTATAAAAGTCATGATTACTAGTTAAAATAAATATAGAGTTAGATTTATGTCAAATATTAGTCCTAGGGTTGATATTGCCTTTAAAAAAATCTTCGGAGTTGAAGAGAATAAGGATTTGCTTATTTCGCTGATCAATTCGATTGTATCTAGAGAAGATCAAGTAACAGAAGTACAACTTCTCAATCCATATAATCCAAAAAATTTCAAGAGCGATAAATTATCAATTTTAGATATTAAAGCTCAAGGAAAAGATGGCAAAAGATTTAATATCGAAATGCAAATTACTGATGCGGATGATTATGACAAAAGAGCTCTGTATTATTGGGCAAAGTTATATACTGAGCAATTAAAGAATGCAGAAGATTATGCTACTTTATCGAAAGCCATTGGTATTCATATATTAAACTTTACCTCTATTTTACATGAAAATAAATATCATAATGTGTTTCATATAGTAGAAAAAGATAGTGGTTTGTTATATTTCAAAGATTTAGAATTGCATACTATTGAGCTAAATAAGTTTACTAATAATCCGAAGGAGCAGCTGACGGACATAGTAAAGAAGGTAAAAACCTCTCTTGATAGATGGAGTACTTTTTTAACTAGACATGATTTGCTGAACAAAGATAATTTACCTAAAGAGTTAAATGATGCTAGCCTAAAAAAAGCCCTGACAGTTCTGGATGTGATGAATTTCACTAAAGAAGAACGTGATTCATATGAAGAACACCTGAAATGGCTACGTATTGAAGCTAACACTCTCAAGAAAGCACGGAGGGAAGGCAAAGAAGAAGGTAGAGAAGAAGGTATCCAAATTGGTGAAGTCAGAGGTAGAGTAGAAGGTAAAGCTGAATTAATAAAAATGATGATAGAAAATGGCAGTTCTATTGAGGAAGTAGCGAAAATGACGGGTCTAGCTATTACCAGAATTAATGAATTATTGGAAAATAAAAATGCCTCTTAATATCTTTCATAGTTTAATATAGCTAACCCGATTAGTATTTGTCCATTTGCTTAAATAAAAAAATGTCATGTATGGACGAGTTGGTTTGTTAACAAAGAAAATAAAGCTACAAAGGAGGCATTCATTCTTGCGTAGACATATTATGAACATGTCAAAAATAACTAAAGTAATTATATATTTTTAATTTTTTAGCTTTTGTCCAAAGCCCAAAAGTTACTCAATAACTTTATTCAATTGTACATCATGCAAATTACGACAAACATTTTCAATTGCCTGCTCGTAATCAATAAGTTCCGCTATAGTCCAATTAAACTGGTCGAAAATATTATATGCATTATTGATCTGACTATTAATACCAGCTGTATTAAGTCTTACATTAGATAATAACTTTTTTATTAATTCTGTTTCCTGTGTTTTTTTATATTCATCATGGTTTGCTGTACCAAATTCTGCAATATTATGCATCTCTCTGGTTCGTATTTGTATTTCTATGTTACGTTCATAAACATCAACTACAGCTATAACATGCAAAGAACGATAGCCATTATTCTTAGGATTATCAATATAGTTTTTAGACTTCTTGATATTAACAGAATAGAGATTGTAAATAATAGCCAATACTTTGTAACAATCTTCTTTTTTATCAACTATAATTCTAAAAGCAATTATATCAGTTAATTCTTTTAAAGTAATAGTTTTTCTTAATATCTTCTTTAAAACAGAACAAGGATCTTTTAATCTGTAATGTATTTCAGCTACTATATCATTTTTATATAGTTTAGTACTAATATCACCTATGATATTACGTAAGTTGTTAGTATTTGTATCTTGCATAATTATACTCTACTATAATGCAGTGAACTTGTTTAAAATACTTATGACTTCTTTGACTTATGCGGGAAGTCTAATAATTTAAGTTGTAGCTTAGCTAATATTTAACCTGAAAGAATATATTAAAACCTATATTAAAATTATTTTAATATATTAAGTGTTGTAAAATATTTCAATTGTTAAAAAGTATTAAGTATTATACATAAGTAAAAAATACATGGATATAATTCAGAAAATTAGCGATTATGTTTTGTATTTAAAATACAATTCTCTAATCTTTAGTAAATGATCTTTTAAGATTTATAGGATGATAGTAGTTTAAATAAATTATATATATTATGGAAAATAAGAATATCTTGTACCCACAAGAGATTTATGAGAAACATTTGTTAATAATTAACAATATCAGATTTACATCAAGAGAAATAGATGTAATAGCATGCATTGTACATGGGAAAAATGCAAAAGGAATAGCTAGTTTTTTATCAAATGAGGATAAACAGATCGAGACGAGAACTATTGAAAGTCATATTTCTAATATCAAACGGAAAGTAGCCACAAATTCTCGAGAAGGTATTATAAATTTTATAGAAGAATCTGATAAATACAAATTAGTACAAAGTTATTATTTAAGTTTATTAATCCAACAAGAATTTAGAAAAATCTTGAAGGAAATTTTTATATTAACAAAGTCTGATGCTATATCATTTTTTATTGTTTTACAAAGCCTGAGAAATAATGGATCAGAAAACAATGATTTAAACTTGATGATCAATAAGATACGTAGTGATTTACAACTTATAGGTATAACAGTTTTTGTAGAGCTGCGAGAAAATCTTGATGCTCATATAGTTTTAGGAAAGCACAAGAACAAAGGCAAAAAACAGTCAAGACAATGTATAATCTATGTTCTATCTGTAAATGAAGCTAATATAGCTAAACAACAGCAAGGTAATAATCATGTTATTATTTCTAATGAGCAGAATATATCCAAGGTATTTTTTCTTATACCGCAGGAAGAGCAATGTATAAAATTTCTACCTAAACAAAGTAATTTTGAATATATTAATCTCTTACCATCTAAACAATATCATTTTATTTTTTTAGAAATTATCACAAAAGTTTTTTCTAATGAGAATATAGACAACATGATCCTTAAGTTTAGTGAAAGATATAATAATATTATATCGAATAATACCTGTTCAGTTTTTCCTAAACCTCATTTGACAGATAAGAATATTAAAAGTAAAGCCAAGAATATTTACTTACAAATATTTGGTGTATTGGTTCTGATTATTTGTAGTACTTATCTTTTAATGTTTGATTTAACTATTAAAAAAACAGTCAAGAGTAAAGAAATAGAAGTGCAATGGTCTAAACTACAATATCCAATAATATTTCCTAAAAATCTAACTAGCTGGAATATACCTAGACAAGATCATGTTTTTATTGGTAGAGAAAAACTATTGAGGGATTTGTATAATAAATTACATTACAATCATACATCTGATGTAACAAGTAATTTAGCAATTACTGCATGTGCTGGACTTGGCGGAATAGGCAAAACACAATTAGCCTTGCAATATATAAATTATACAGAGCATCCTTATACACTTAAAGTTTGGTTTCTTGCAGAAAATATTGATCATTTATATAACAAATATGTTGAATTTGCTAAGTTATTAGGACATGCAGAAGTCATCTATACAAGAGAAAGCATTATCGCTTATGTTAAACAATGGCTAGCTAAAAATCCAGGGTGGCTTTTAGTTTATGACAACGTAAACAATTATCGTGAAATCGAACCATTTTTACCAGAATCTGGCGGATATGTGATTTTAACAACTCGTCAGCGTTATTGGCCAACAAAGTTTTCAGTGTTGCCTATTGATATCATGACAGAAGAGGAGGCTATCAAAACAATAAAGACCTTAATACAGCGAAATATAGCAGAAGAACAAAATACTATAAAAGAATTAGTTGGAGTTTTAGGATATTTACCCTTAGCATTGGTGCAAGCTGGTGCTTACGTTAAACAAAAACATATCACTATTCTAGAATATTTGGATCTTTATAAAAAGTATGAAACAGAATTACTATCGGACAACACTTTTTTAGATGAAACAAATACCTATAATTACCCAGTAGCAATAACCTGGAATATTAGTTTAGAGGCAATTGTTAGAGATACTAAAATTAATAATAGACCACCTATAGCTATTGAGCTTTTAACAGTATGTGCTTACCTAGCACCAAATAAAATCTCTCGTAAACTATTACTCAAATGGTTACAAACAGCTTATCCTCATTTACCATCTCCACAATTAACGTTAAACAAACATATTGCTCTATTGTGGCAATATTCAATGATCAATTATGATGACAATGATAATATCGCTATTCATCGCCTAGTACAGGCAGTATTACGTCATCAACTTAGTCAATCGTTAGACAGTAAGGATAATATTTGTTCTACCTTAAATTTAAGATGGTTTGAGTCATTATTGCGGTTTTTTATAGATAATGAGCATGAGTTTAAGCTAACTAATTCTTTTCAACAACTTCTTGAAACTAGTCGACAATTTAAAACTAAATTTAAGAATAAATATAATGAAGATCTTGCTGCAATGGACTTGATGATTTCTTCGGTCTATTTTCACCAAGAAAAATATGAAAATTTTCTAAAGATAGTTGATAAGGTTAATAAATATTTGCAGAAAACTGAAGGCTTAGAAATATTAAAATGTAAAATTCTATATGTATATTCGGCATATTTTTGTAAAATTGGTAATTATCAAAAGGCAGAACAAAAAATAAATACAGCAATTAAAAGGTATAATAATATAAAAGTAGGTAAATCAATAAAGAATAATGATGTGAGAGGTTTAAAGGCGAAATTATTTTACCATAAAGCTAATCTTGTCTTAGCCAAAAATAAAAAAGCAAATAAAATTGATAGAAATAAACTAGAAATAGAAACGTCTATTAAATCAATTCAAGAAGCAATAGCTCTATTTAAGGAAGTTCATAACACTAGAGACTTTTTACAATCAATAGAATTATATGGAAAACTACTTATTTTGACCAACCAAATTGATAAAGTAATAGTAGAGTTTAGTAAATATAATAACTTAATTGAACAAATAGCTGATGATATAATAAAAATGGGTTTTTATTTAACTTATTCAGATGCTTATTTTAGCAAGGGAGACTTCAACAAAGCTCTGGATTATTGTAGTAAAGCTAAACATCAAGCAAAAAAATTGCATCTTAAGAATGAACTAAATAATATTAGCAATAAAGAAAGAGCTATTAAAGCCTCATTGCAAAAATGAACTATAGTTCCATTTATATATATAGTCAATTTAGGGGAATTGGGTAGCAGGAGCGACTAATAACAACTTCCCAAACTTCTCTCTAATTATTTAAGATTTTTAGTAAGAGCAAAAAAACTCTGGAAAGGTGATAAGTGATGGTCGGGGCAGAGAGATTTGAACTCCCGACCCTCTGGTCCCAAACCAGATGCGCTACCAGACTGCGCTATGCCCCGAATAAATGATAAAAATCAAAATAAGTACTAGGAGGCGAAGATAACGAAAATCTCCTAGTACTTAAGTGTTATAGTCAATTCAGGAGAATTTGGGGCTAGGAATGATGCCCATAAGTAATAGGCAAGCGACGAGTGACAACGTCCCCAATTTCTTATCAATTGACTATAAGTTAGATTGATATTGTTTAATTATATAGACTATAATATAACTCAAATCAATTTTTTTGTTTTAAAAATCATCATATTTATCAAATGTCTTCATTACACGCATCAATATTAACCATATTTCCAGAAATGTTTCCTGGATCTTTGAAATATTCCCTTGCAGGGCAAGCCTTAAAAAAAGGTATTTGGTCTTATAATGTGGTTAATATAAAAGATTTTGGGTTAACTAGACATAAAAATGTTGACGATGAAGCTTATGGCGGTGGTAGCGGACTGATAATGCGTCCGGATGTACTTGGTAGTTGTTTAGATAATGTTTTGTCTTCAAGTCCTAATACCCCAATATATTACCCATCACCAAGAGGAAAATTATTTAACCAAAATATTGCTCATCAAATTATACAAGAAAAACAAATAATAATTTTATGTGGGCGATTTGAAGGGATTGACGAACGTATAATTGAAGAGTATAATGTTAGAGAAATTAGTATAGGGGATTATATTTTATCTGGTGGCGAGGTAGCAGCCCTTACTATTCTCGATTGTTTGATTAGACTACTTCCGAATGTATTAGCAAACCAAGATACATTGCAATCAGAGTCTTTTGAGAAAAATGGTGAGTTTGCTGGATTGCTTGAATGTCCTTTATATACGAGACCAGTAAAATGGAAAAACAGAGAAGTTCCAAGTGTTTTGTTGTCTGGTAATCATCAGTTAATTAGAGATTGGAAAAGTAATCAGTCTATGGAGATTACTAAAAAACGTAGACCAGATTTATTAAATTTTATAGGAGTTTAAAGCGATGAATATTATTGAGCAATTTGAACAACAGCAAATTGCAAAACTAACCGAAAATAAAAAAATTCCTGATTTTAAGGCGGGAGATACTGTAAAGGTTACTGTAAAGATAATTGACCGAACAGTTGAGAAAGATGGTAAGGAAAAATTGTTAGAGAGACTGCAAGCATATGAAGGTGTGGTAATTGCTAGAAGAAATAGTGGAGTTGCATCTTCTTGCGTAGTTCGTAAGGTCAGTCATGGTGAAGGCGTAGAGAGACGATTTATGATTTTCTCACCGATGGTACATGCAATTGAAGTTGTAAAATATGGTGTAGTACGTCGTGCTAAACTCTATTACCTAAGAAACCTAAGTGGTAAAGCAGCTAGAATTAAAGAAAAACTTCAAGTAAACACTAAAAAAATAAATAAGAAAAAAGTTGTTGCTTAAGAAGGATACAACTATCTCGCAAGGTGCATATACGTCTTTAGCAAGACCATGTAGTGGTTGTGGCAATCCATTTCTAATTACTTTCCTGGATTGCTTCGTCGGCTACGCCTTCTCGCAATGACTTTTAAGATATAATACATCTCATTAATTTTGTGTGCATCACTTAGGAGGCAACCTCCTAAGGCTTAAGCAACTCTTTAGCTGCTTTTAGGCTCGCATCGGTAATGGATTTTCCTGAAATCATGCGAGCAAGCTCAGCTTGTCTTTCCTGAAGATTCAGGCTTTTTACCGTAATTTTAGTAGTTTCATCCAATTGTAGTTTGTTGACAATAATATGCTGATCTGCCTTACCCGCTACTTGAGGTTGGTGAGTAATAACAATCACTTGGGCAATAGAGCTAAGCTTTTTAAGTTTTTCTCCAACTTTATCGGCCACGATACCACCAATCCCGGTATCTATCTCATCAAAAATAATAATGTCTTTCAGTGATTTATCAAAGAGACAAGTTTTTAGTGCTAACATAAACCTTGATAATTCGCCACCAGAAGCAATTTTATCAATAGGTGCAAGTTGCATACCTGGATTTGTTGAGGCAACGAAACGTATATTATCAATACCATCAGACATCTTGCATAATAGCATCTGACTAGTTCTACCTTCCGTATTTTGCTTAGTTTCTTCTAAAAACTCCTCGCTTATGTTTAATTCTGCAAAATTTTTATTATTGGTTTGGTTAGAAGGATTATTTTTAGGTGCTATTTCTACTTTAAAAATCGCCTTTTCCATTTTAAGTTGTTCAAGCTCTTTTTGTACAGCTAATTCTAGATTTTTTGCACTAATAGAACGCTTGCATGATAAAGCTTCAGCTAGTTCAAAATATTTTTTATGTTCTGCTAGCTTATTAATATCTAGGATTTTAACATTATTGATTTTATTTTTAAGGGCATTTAATTGTTGATTAGAATTATCAAAAAATTCAGGTATTTTATCGCAAGAAATATTATATTTTCGTGCTATATCACGAATTTTAAATAGCCTTTCTTCCACTTCGTCTAAGTTAAATTCATTTCTATCAATGTTATTAATAATATTCTGTAATTTTATACGTGCTTCTTCTAAGCTATTATAGCAATCATCTAAATTTAATGAAATAGAGGCAAATTCTTCGTTTTGCTGTAAATTACGGTTTATCAAACGTTGAGCATTATTAATTGACTTATTAATTTCAGGGACTTCAAGATATGATAATATATCTTGGATCACTTGTATTTCTTTATCACGATTTTGTAAACTACGCCTTATAGTAACAAGCTTTTCTTCTTCTCCTGTTTGATAATCAAGAGCTTCTAATTCTTTGGTAACAAAGGTTAAATAATCTATTTCTTGTTCTATAGCATCTTTATCTCTGATAACTTTATTGATTTCTTTGGTAGTTGTCTGTAAAATATCAAAATGTTTTGATAATTCAGATCTTAAATTTACAAGCCCTCCATAATCGTCCAAAATGTTAATGTGGAAGGAAGGGCTAAGAAGAGAAGTATGACTATTTTGCCCATGAAGTTCAAATAAATAATCTGCTACTTGTTGCAAGGTACTTATCGTTACTACTTGATCATTAATAAGAAATTTCTTACGGTTGTTAGGTTTTTGAATACGTTTTATTAATAATTCCTGGTCATACTCAATATTAAATTGCTCCAAAAGCTTTTTTAAATCATCATTGAGAGTAAAGGTCGTAGCAACCGAACAGTAATCACTCCCATGTTTTATTACATTATCAGAGAATTTGTTACCTAAAGAGAACAAAATTGCATCTAGCAAAATAGACTTACCAGCTCCGGTTTCTCCGGTAATTACACATAGCCCCTTTTCAAACTCTATCTCCAATTCGTCTATCAGAATAAAGTTCTTAACCGAAAGACTTTGTAACATTATATTTCATTCTTTTAAAGAGTTATTAATTAGTGAGTAGCAATATTTATACCAAGTACTGTCCGGATAGTTATGACCGAGTACCGCGGCATATTTCTTTGCTTCATTGCTAAGACCTAGCATTAAATAACTTTCCACTAAGCGATAAAGTGCTTCTGGTATATGTGATGTAGTTTGATAATCATCTACAATAATCTGGAATCTATTGATAGCAGCTATGGGGTTATTCTGCATGAGATAATAACGACCTACGTCCATTTCCTTGCCAGCTAAATGATCATTTACTAAATCGATTTTTAAAGCTGCATCAATTGAATATTTTGTTTTTGGGAAAAGTCTTATCACATCTTCAAAACTCTTTTTAGCTAAAAAGGTTCTTGATTGATCAAGTTGTACATTCGAGATTTGCATATAATAGGATAATGCCTTTAGGTAATAGGCATATGCAATATCTTCATGCATTGGATGAAGCTTAATAAAGCTATCCAGTACATCTACTGCTTCTTCATACTGACCTCCGAGGAATAAAGAATATGACTGCATCAACTCAGCTTGAGGAGTCATTTTATTACCAGGATCTTGATAAAAAATCCTCGAAAATTCTTCGGCAGCTTTCAAATATTGTTGCTTTTCCAGTAAAATAAGACCATCATTGTATAATTCTGGAGCTGGAACTATTAAGTCTTCGTCCGTCTTCTTAGTTTTACAACCAGATAGGATTAAGCAGGTAGTGATTGTATAAAATAATAATTTTGCTAATTTCATCATAGAACTTGATAAGTTTTTTAAACTTAATTTATACACGAAACATCAATGAGTATACAAGATTATTTTAAAAATTATTATTTATAGTCAATTTGATGAGCAGTTGGTGACGGCATCGTTCAAAGCTCATAAGCGTCAATTTAAGAAAACAATAATTGAGAAATCGTCATTGCGAGGAGACCGTAAGGTCGATGAAGCAATCTAGAAAAGTGATTAAAAATGGATTGCCACGCCACCTACGGTGGCTCGCAATGACGATTTTCTACTTTATTTTCTTAAACTGACGCCTATGCACTCAATGCTTGCCTATTACTTATAGGCATCGCTCCTAGCCCCAAATTCTCCTGAACTGACTATAGCATAGATTTTTAGAACTATATTGGTACCTCTGGCCGGACTTGAACCAGCACGCCTTTGGGGCTGTAGATTTTGAGTCTACTGTGTCTACCATTCCACCACAGAGGCTAAATATGTCTAATCAGTAAAATAGCTAGATATTTGTACTATGTAAATAAATTACTTGATTAAAACTAAATTTTTATTTTAGAATTTTCTTCTTGAAAAGAAAAGGTTTGCATCCTATACTATATTATATAGAGATAATAACATATTCATGGGGTTTCTTATGGTTGATTATACAAAAACTTTTACCGCCACTCAGAAAACATATGATGCAGGACTGAGAGAATACATGCTAAAAGTCTATAATTATATGGCTTTAGCTCTTGTGCTAACTGGAGTAACAGCTATTGCTACTATATCATTCGATCCATTGACCAGGCTTTTATTTCAGACTGCACCAAATGGACAATTTATAGGCAATACTGGTTTGGGAACGTTGGTAATGATTTCTCCTTTGGGGATTGCTTTGTACTTCTTTATGGGCTTTGGCAAGATGAGTTTAGAAACTACTAAAGTATTGTTTTGGGTTTATGCTGCATTAACTGGTATGTCCTTAGCATCTCTTGGGCTTATCTATACTGGAGAGTCAATTGCTCGGACTTTCTTCATTTGCTCATCTGTCTTTGGAGCAATGAGTCTTTATGGCTACAGTACCAATAGAGATTTAACATCAATGGGATCATTTCTTGTTATGGGATTGTTTGGTATTATCATTGTATCGTTGGTTAACATATTTTTACAAAGTTCCGCTATATATTTTGCGACATCTCTAATTGGGGTTGCTGTATTTATGGGGCTTATTGCATGGGATACTCAAAAAATTAAGTCGATGTATTTTATGTCTGGTGGTGGAGAATTAGGACAAAAAATGTCTATAATGGCTGCTTTTAGCTTATATTTAGACTTTATCAACTTGTTCTTATATCTTTTAAGATTCTTTGGTAATAGAAGAAGCTAGAACTGACGTCATTGCGAGCTGATATGTCCCCACGAAATTAAGTATGATAAAGCTCCGTCTTTATAATAGATTGCCAGGGGTTCTAGCAATGGTTTTATGGTATGCAAATAATTAAATTCAATAATAAATTTCCCAAGGGTAAAATACGAATAAATCTTTTTATCTTTTACTGTATTAGGTTGGAAAATTCTTTGCATACCTTGGCTATAGCCTACCACACCTATAACCCAATATGTTATAATAACAATAACCCTTTTACCATCGGGTATTATACTCTTTAATTTATTTAGAAATTCTACCGTCATTTAATACTGTTTTTACATCCATAACCTATTATAGTCAATTCAGGGGAATTGGGTAGCAGGAACGATGGAGCGACGCCTATAAGTAATAGGCGAGCGACGAGTGACGACGTCACCAACTTCCCATCAATTGACTATATCTCCATCATCATTAAATAATGATGATATTCTATCAATTTTTGCTATTTTGCAACAGTTTCGTGGGGATACATCAGATTACAATGACGTTCCGCAATTTTTAAATTGCCATGGGGATTTTATGCGTAAGATAAGTTACTCATTAAATTGCTCTTTGATAATTCGATTTTCAAGGCTATTTTTTTTATCAAATAGTAATTTGATCATCTTGTTTTTTGCTGATTTAATTAATACTGACTTAATATCGTCAAATTCCTGAAAATCGGCAGCTGCATTTACTGGTCTTTTATTACTTTCTAAAATTTCAAATCTTATAGTAGTGGAAAATGGTAATAACGCACCGTGCCAACGTCTTGGACGAAAAGGACAAATTGGCGTTAGACATAATACATTTGACTCAAGTGGTAAAATAGGTCCCCCGGCAGATAAGTTGTACGCACTGCTACCAGCTGGAGTCGCAACCATTGCCCCATCAGCTACTAATTCACTCATACGTTCAACTTGATCAATTTCAATCTTAAATTTAGCTGCTTGGTTGGTTTTACGAAATATCGAGACTTCATTAATAGCTAGGGCAGTATAGGTTTTACTATCTACAGTTTCTACTTGCGTCTCTAAAGGGTATAAATGAGAAACTATTGATTCTTGTAAATTATCTATTAATTTTTCTATAATAATTGAATTCATTAAAAACCCAATATTACCAGAGTTAATTCCATAAAAAGGAACGTTTAGGTGCATATAACGATGTATCGCATGTAATAATTCGCCATCTCCTCCAACTACAATAATTACTTCTGCTTCTTCCACTTTGCAGAATTTATAGAATAGTTCGAGCTGCTTAACTAGTTCTAACGATTTCGTGGAATTGTTAAAAATAATTGCAATTTTATTTATATTAATTTTAGTTTTTGCCAACATAAATACAATATATGGTTAATTATTAATACAAAAAAACATGAGGCTAGTACATCACTTAAAAAATGCCCCCCCATTAATATGCGACTTAACCCAATTAATGAGCCGAAAATTAAGGTGATACTGTAGATTCTTGAGAAATATATAACAGGAGCAATATACGCAAGGCTAGTTAAACTATATCCCATAGCTGCATGTCCTGATGAAAATGAGCAGTTATGTACACATTCATTAGAAATTGAAAAAGCTCGAGTAAAATTTTTGGAACCATTAAAATTTTTAATTTGCACAGGACGAGCCCTGCCAAAATGTTCTTTAAATAGATGATTCACCAATAATCCAGGACCTATTGCTGTAGACAAAATTATATAAAAGCTCCCAGAAATAATAAGTCTATTAAAAGTTTTATACTTAACAATTAAGTAAATTAAGTATAATAATGTTACTGTAAGTAGTAGTTTAGTTAATATTGGAATAATTTCAAACAATAATTGGACAATGCTATTGTTACGGTAGATAAATCCATCTTTACTGTCGTAGAATAAATTTGAGAAATCTATATCAAAATTAGGAAATAGTACGATCAATAATAAGACTATACCAAAAGCAAATATGTTCGCATAAACTAAATTAGTATTAATCATAGACTAAAAGCCGAAAATAAGGTATAAAAATATACTTAAACCATACATAATATAGAAGTTAACATGCCATTCAACATTAAAAACCATAAAAATGCTTTACTATTCTTACCACTTGGCGGGTCAAATGAAATCGGCATAAACGTCAATCTATATCATTATAAGGGAAAGTGGTTGATGGTTGATTGTGGTAGCGGCTTTGCTGATAACTATTTACCAGGTGTTGATATGATAATTGCTGATATTAGCTTTATCGAACAATATAAAAAAGATTTGTTAGCTTTAGTCCTAACTCACGCACATGAAGATCATTTGGGAGCAATCCAATATTTGTGGAGCAGTCTAAAATGCCCAATATATGCAACTACCTTCACTGCAAATTTTCTGAAACTTAGATTAGCTGAATATGATTTTGCTAAAACTATAAAAATTCATGAAGTAAAACCTTCGGCAAAAATAAATCTTGATCCATTCCAATTAGAAATGGTACCGCTTACCCATTCAGCTCCCGAAATGCAAGCAATTATGATACGCACAGAAGCTGGCAATGTTTTTCATACTGGAGATTGGAAGTTTGACCATGATCCTTTACTCGGTGAAAAAGCTAACAAGGATTTACTAAAATCCTATGGCGATGAAGGGGTTTTAGCTTTAGTTTGTGATTCAACTAATGTATTTAATGCAGGGACTTCTGGCTCGGAAGGAGAAGTGCGTAAAAGTTTAATAGATATTATAGCAGGTTGCCCCCAAATGATTGTGGTAACAACCTTTGCTTCAAATTTGGCACGACTTGAAACTATAATTCATGCAGGTCAGATGGCAGGAAGAAAAGTAGTGCTATCAGGAAGAAGTTTGCATAGAATTTTGCTCGCAGCTCAGGAAAGTGGTTATATGAAAGATATTGCCCCTTTAATTGATGAGCGGGATGTTGCAAGATTTAAAAGGCAAGAACTTTTAATTATTGCTACTGGCTGTCAAGGGGAACCTCTAGCAGCTACTGCCAAAATGGCAAATAATAGTCATCCTAGTATCAAGTTAGCTCCTAAAGATACAGTTATATTCTCTTCAAAAATTATTCCTGGCAATGAAAAGAAAATTTTCCGTATGTTTAATATTTTCGTAAAAGCAGGAATTGAAGTGATAACTGAACGAGATCATTTCGTTCATGTTTCTGGACATCCATCAATTGACGAACTCAAGCAAATGTACGCCTTAATTAGACCTCAGATTTGCGTGCCAGTACATGGTGAACCGGTACACATACATGAGCAAGCAAAATTAGCTCGTAAAAATGGTATAAAGCATGCTATTGAAGTAGAAAATGGTAGCCTAGTATTACTTGATCCTCATAATCCACGTATTTTAACTAAAGTAACAACGGGTTATTTGGCTGTTGATGGCAATTATCTTTTACCAGCTGAATCATCAATTTTCAGAACCCGCAGACGTATGCGTGATGATGGTATAGTAGTTGCTTCTCTGATAATAAATAAGAAGGGCGAACTTACTTGTAGACCTATTTTATCTATGCCAGGACTTCTTGACTCTAATGATGATGCACAGCTAATTAATCTAATCAAAGATAATATTGCTGAAACAGTAGAAATTCAGAGAAAATCAAAAGGTAATCTCCTCGATGATCAGGTCGAAAATGCTGTAAGGTCAGCTATTCGCAAAATATTAAAACATGAAATGAATAAATCGCCTCTTATTATAGTTAATGTGGAGAAAGCTATTTGAATTAGTTATCGTAGGCAGCCTTCTAGAGCGAAGCAATCCATCATTCTCGCCCACTATTGTCATTCTTAGCAATGGTTGGGAATCTGGATATCGCACCGAAGTAGGGATGACCCCACAACTGTTGAAAGTTAGAAGGTAAAGCGGATTTTAGATAGGTTTTTTGTCATTGCGAAACCACGCAAGTAGGTCGTGGCAATCCATCTTTGGTTACTTTTATGGATTGCTTCATTGACCTATGGTCTTTCTTGCAATGACGTTGACCACATACGACTTTTAAACTATTCGGTCTAAAACCGCTTCCTCTTCTAACTTTCAACAGTTGTGGGGATGACCCAAAACAGGGTTGCTTCGTCAACCTACGGTCTTTCTTGCAATGATGTCAGTTTGCTATGGATAAATGCTAATCGGTTTAGCTGTATAGTCAATATTATAACCAGTAGGGAACTATGTCTACACAATCTTCTATTAATCAAACAGAGCTAGAAAAATTTAGTAAGATTTCTAGCCAATGGTGGCAAAAAGATGGAAAATTTAAAATTCTTCATAAAATAAATCCAATTCGTGTTGGTTATGTAGTAGATAAGATAAAAGATCATTTTAACGTGCAGGATGACATATTACCTTGTTCAAATTTAAAAATTCTAGATGTAGGATGTGGAGGAGGATTAATTACCTCTCCTCTCTGTAAATTAAATGGCATAGTTACCGGCATAGATGCTTTACAAAGTAATATAGATATTGCAGTACAGTATGCTTCGGAACAAAGTTTGAATATACAATATCTTAAATCAACTGTTGAGGAATTAGTATACTCAGATGATTTAAATAAAAAACAGTATAAGTATGATGTGGTGCTGTGTTTAGAAGTAATAGAGCATATAGATAATCCTGGTGATTTTATAAAAAACCTGGCTAGCTTAGTAAAACCAAATGGTATGATTATAATTTCAACGATTAATCGTACAGTGAAATCATATATGCTAGCTATTTTGATGGCAGAATACCTACTTAATTGGGTACCCAAAAACACCCATGATCATAGTAAATTTCTTAAACCATCGGAAATTTACTCGATGTTCAATGATAATAATATTGGGCTTAAAGAGCTCAAAGGCTTAACCTATAATATCGTTAATGGACGTTGGCAGTTGAGTGATGATATAGATGTAAATTATTTTGCTTACTTAACTAAATAAAGGAAAATATGACTGTAATTACTAGATTTGCTCCATCTCCTACTGGCTTCCTGCATATTGGTGGGGCAAGGACGGCGTTGTTTAATTATTTATTTGCTAAACACCATAATGGTAAATTTTTGCTGCGAATTGAGGATACTGATCAAGCAAGATCAACCAAAGATGCAGTAGATGCTATATTTTCCGGCTTGAAATGGCTTGGTTTAAACTGGGATGGAGAAGTAATTTTTCAGTCTAAAAGAAATGATTTATACAAAAAAGCTGCTCTGAAGTTAGTAGATGAGGGGAAAGCTTATTATTGCTTTACTTCTCAACAAGAAATAGATAGACAGCGAGATAGTGCCATAGCTAATAAACAACATTTTTTGTTCGAAAGCCCTTGGCGGGATGTACCATCTTCTAATTCGCAGGAGCAGAAAAGTATCCCCGTTATCCGCTTGAAAGCCCCAAAAACTGGGCAAACAATTATTCATGACGCTTTACAAGGAGATGTTACTATTGAAAATTCGCACCTTGATGATATGGTATTGTTACGTAGTGACGGTACTGCTACTTATATGTTAGCGGTAGTGGTGGATGATCACGATATGCAGATTAGCCATATTATCAGGGGGGATGACCATTTAACTAATGCGGCTCGTCAAAAAATACTTTATCAAGCTTTTGGCTGGTATGTACCACATATGGTACATATACCGTTAATACATGGAGATGATGGAGCGAAATTATCTAAAAGACATGGGGCTCTTGGAGTAAAGGCTTACCAAGATATGGGGTATTTACCTGAGAGTTTGTGCAATTATTTACTAAGATTAGGCTGGAGTCATAAAGATGACGAGATTATTTCAAGATCACAAGCTATAGAATGGTTTGACCTTGATGGGCTAGGTAAATCACCAGCTCGTCTTGATTTTGCCAAAATGGATAGTTTAAATTCTCATTATTTACGTCAGCTTGATGACCAAACATTAACAGAAATGACTTGTCAGAGTTTACAAGAAAATTATCAAGTTACTGAGAAAGAAAAGGAATATATTAGACAAGCAATGCCAAGTTTGAAAATAAGAAGTACCAATTTAGTCGAATTAGCAAAACTAGCTAGGATTTATTTAGTTAATGTTCCTATTATCTATTCTGAAGAAGCTAAAGAACTGATCAATAATTGTGATAAAAATTTGGTGGGACAAGTTATAAAGGAATTGGAGAATTTAGCAAATTTTGATAAAGACTCAATTCAAATAAAATTTAAAGAAATTGCCAAGGATAATAATATTAAACTTGCAGATATCATGCAGTATATTAGAGCTTTAATGACAGGTATGACTACTTCCCCAAGTGTTTTTGAAATTATCGCTATAATTGGTAAAGAAAATGCTATTGATAGGTTATTGTATAAGGACGCTAAGGAATGAGGGAAATGATACATATAGTCAATTCAGGGGAATTTGGGGCTAGGAACGATGGAGCGACGCCTATAAGTAATAGGCGAGCATTGAGCAACGACGTCACCAACTTCCCATCAATTGACTATATATTCTACAACCTAGTTGGAACCTATAGTATTACGAGAATTTTAGGTAATTATGGCACAGCTAAAGGAATTGCTTATTTTATAGAGGATAAAAAGCCTATATATTCAAAATATCCATCTATATTATATAGAGAAGAACTTGATGTCAACTATCACGGTAGTAGCACTAAGGTAAAAGCCTTTAAGGAATATATATACTCTCTAGAACAAGACAAAATTGTAAAGTATTTTGTTAATGAGAATAACAATACTTTATTTTACCAAATGCATTTTATCTCTAACAATCCTTGCCAAGTTGAAGCTACCCATCAATGTAACTTAGATATTTATCAAGCTAGTTACATATTCTTAAATAAAGATTCTTTTGACTTGAGTTATAAGATTTCAGGACCTAATAAAGATTATACCATCAAAACTAGTTTTATTAGGCTTTGAGGCTTGCAATATCTTTCAACGTCATTGTGAGACCACGCAAGTAGGTCGTGGCAATCCATTTTTGGTTACTTTTACTCGATAATCAAGTTTTTTGCAGAGCTATCTTTAAACGCAAAATTTGTCATTCCCGCGTAGGCGGGAATCTATTATAGATCCCGCACCGAAGTAGGGATGACCAGCACCCTACAATTTTTATTCTATAAGTATTAAACAGCATAAAAACGTCATTGCGAGTAGGCGTAAGCCTACGAAGCAATCCATATAGTCTTGATGTATCTATACTAATTCTCATGGATTGCTTCGTCGCTACTAAAATAGCTCCTCGCAATGACGTTTTTACCCTGTCATTCCCGCTTCGGTGTGGAATCTAGCCCCCTGCTTACGCAGGGGTGACACAAAAATGGATTGCTGCGTCACCGCTTTTAGCAGCTCCTCGCAATGACCCTTAGCAGTCAGCTTTTTTACTCATCATAAGGAAATAAATAAAAAATTCTAGAGCTATGATAAGTAATAGGCGAGCGACTAGTGACGACGTCACCAACTTCTCATCAATTGAGACTATAGCCAGGTAAACTTATACATCAAACCTAATGCCAAGTGTTACATTATGACCTTTATAAGGCAATGACTTAACATGATTCTTTATCTCTTTGGTACTACCAAGATTTTTCCAGCTATAAGCTACCTCAACTTTTATTACAGGAGCTAACTTGGCAGCAGCTCCAAAAGTAAGGTGATATACTAGGTTATTTTTTTTACTATTAGAAACTGAAGTACCAAGCTTATTATTGGTAATTTCGTTTTTCAGATGACCAACACCAGCACCAGCTCCAATAAATAATTCACAAATGCTTATATCAAAAATATCGACATAACCACTAAGCACTAAAGTAGTAATTTGGGGCTTAATTTTTGAGTCCACACCGGCAAAAGAGTGTTTTACTTGCTGATTAGCAAAAAAATCAAGCATAAGATCAAGTCTAACATTATCTAGAACATAATAACCCACACCTCCACCAACAATAGCAGCAGTATTCTGCTGTAACTCTTTATCATTTAACTTAATATTATTCATTTTATTTGCCCCAACTTCTACCTTCAAATAAAATTGATTATCAATGGCCCAAGAGGAAGCAGAAAATAAGAGCGAAACGCTAATGATTGTTAGTAATAATAAATTTTTCATATTTTTATTTTTTATTTAGAGTCTACTATAAATTAGACTTATTATCCAGCTTATTTTGTTAAATGAAAAGCTGTAGGACTTCCTAAAGCATCCACAGTTGATTGATGACACACCCTAATTATTTTACAACATAAAATAATTGTAACAAAATCTTGTGAATTGACACATCAAGCATATTGATAATTGCATTTGGTAGCAAACCTAAGTAAATTATTGTTATACATAATGGTATAATTGCAATCATTTCATAGAGATATAAATCTTTAAAGCTTGCAACCTGAACATTAGTAATTTGTCCTAGCATTACTTCTTTGTAAAGTTTTAGCATATAAACAGCTCCAAGAATAATACCAACAGCACTTATTATAGCTAGCACTATATTGGCTTGATAAATACCTATTAAACTTAAAAATTCTCCTATAAAACCGCTAGTGCCTGGTAAACCTATAGAGCCAAGCATGGCAATCATAAACAAAGTGGCAAGTATTGGCATTTTATTTGCTACACCACCATATTGGTCTATTTCCTTAGTATGCAATCTGTCATATAAAGTACCAACTATCAAAAACAAAGTAGATGCTACCACACCATGACTAATCATTTGATATATTGCCCCCTTAATTCCCACTTCTGTCAAACTAAAAATCCCAGCAGTAACATAGCCCATATGAGCTATTGATGAATAAGCTATCATCTTTTTCATATCTCTTTGAGCTAGTGCCACTAATGAACCATATATTACAGCAAATATACTCAGCACTAATACATAAAATGCAAATTCTTTTGATATATTTGGAAACATTGGTAATGACACTCGTAAAAAACCATATGCTCCAAGTTTTAATAATATCCCAGCCAAAATGACAGACCCAGCAGTTGGTGCTTGTACGTGTGCATCAGGAAGCCATGTGTGGAATGGTAGCATAGGCACTTTTACCGCGAAGGCTATAAAGATTGCCAACCATAAAACTCTCTGTACCGATAATGCTAATAAAGGTATTGATTCGTTCAGAACAAGCATATTAAAGCTGTGAAATTGGCTATAAATATATAGCAACGACAATAAGAAAAATACCGAACCAAAGAAAGTATAGAGGAAGAACTTTACAGCCGCATAAACTCTATTTTCACCTCCCCAAATTCCTATAATTAGATACATCGGGATTAATATTACTTCAAAAAATAAGTAAAATAATAGTAAATTCATTGAGGAAAAAGCCCCAATGCAAAAAGATTCAATTAATAAAAAACAAAACAAAAATTCTTTAATATATTTTTTGACGGTAAATAGACTAGCTATAATACAGATAAGGGTTAAAAAGCTGGTCAGAACAACAAAAAATACTGAAATTCCATCGACTCCAATGTGGAATTCAAGACCTATATATTGAACCCAATTATAGCATTCGACAAATTGATAAAGTTTTGATGTACTATCAAATTGAACTAATAAACAAATAGTAGCTATTAATGTTAGTACAGAGCTTAAAACTGCAACATATATCGCATAAACTTGTTTATTAACCGACCTACTCTGTCTAATAAACAGCAGAATATATAATGCACTTAGTAAAGGCAAAAAAATGCTTATTGATAAGATCGGTAAATCTGACATTCTAAACTCTAATAATCCAATTAACTCCGTTTATTAGAATATATAAAACTAATATTTTTCGAACCACGCTCAATTGCTGCTGCTACCTTTAAAGTATTATATTCATCAAGGGCTTTGCCTATTACTTGCATCCCAAGAGGTAATCCTCTAGAAGATAAAGCAGCTGGTACAGAACAACAAGGAAGACCGGCAAGACTAGCTGGAATAGTAAATAAATCGTTTAAATACATTGTCACAGGATTATCTTGTTTCTCACCTAAGTTAAAGGCTTCGGATGGGGCAGATGGCAAAATTATTGCTTCAACTCGCCCAAAAGCTTTGTTAAAATCATCTGAAATCAAGCGTCTTATTTTTTGTGCTTTTAAATAATAAGCATCCATAAGAGTAGATGAAAGCAAATAAGTACCAATCATAATACGTCTTTTAACTTCAGAGCCAAAACCAGCACTCCTTGTTTTTTGATACATTTCTTCAATAGATACTCCATCATTTTCTGCCCTAAAACCATATCTTACACCATCATATCTTGATAAATTAGATGAGGTTTCAGCAGGTGCTATCACATAATATGCAGATAGTGCATATTTAGAATATGGTAATGAAATATCAATAATTTCTACCCCATCATTTTTAAGAATATCAATAGTATTTTGCCACATCTTAATAATGTCAGGCTGTATACCCTGTTTTCTCATAAGATCAAATGGAACGCCTATCTTCATATTTTTTACACTAGCATTACATGCTGACCTTAGTTGTGGTACCTCGGAGTCGATAGAAGTAGAATCCTTCTCATCAAATCCCATCATGGCTTGTAGCATTAAAGCGTTATCTTCAACAGTTCTTGTAAGCACGCCAGCTTGGTCAAGCGAACTAGCAAAAGCAATCATCCCATATCTAGAACATCGACCATATGTTGGTTTGAATCCGACAACTCCGGTATAACTGGCAGGTTGACGAACAGAGCCACCTGTATCACTTCCAAGAGCTGCCATAGCTAAAAAAGCACTAACAGAAGCTGATGCTCCCCCAGAAGACCCCCCTGGAACTAGTGGAGTGGAAGGTGCGTCTACAGCCTTCCAAGGACTAATAACGTTACCGAAATAGCTGGTAATATTAGCAGAACCCATGGCAAATTCATCCATATTAGTCTTACCAAGCATTATTGTACCATGCTCTTGCACTTTATTACTTACAGTCGATTCGTATGTTGGTATAAATTTACTAAGCATTCTTGAGCCTGCAGTAGTTAGCACTCCTTTTGTGCAAAAAAGATCTTTTACAGAGATGGGAATTCCTTCTAATGACTTTTCTATTCCTTTATGGTAATTTTGATCAGCAATTTTAGCTTGCTGTAAAGCCGTATCTGTAGTTTCAGTAATATAGGCATTCAGCTCTTTATGCTTATCCATTTCTGCAATATGAGCTTTAGTTAGCTCAACACATGAGAATTCTTTGCTCTTTAGTGCTTTCAGGGCTTGGGTTATGGTTAATTTTACAATTTCTGACATATTTTACTCTACTACTTTTGGTACTACAAAACATTTTACTTCTCTGGCAAGTTCTGCTTTATCATTTGGTAAGTTAGCAAATAACTCATCAGAGAGATCACCATACAATACTTGATCTTTTCGCATTCTTTGGTTCATACCACAAACTGAAGTAAGTTGTTGAACGTTACTACAATCTACATCGTTTAAAATGTTAATCATATTCATGATCTCAGTCAGCTGCTGGGAAAAACTATTTATTTCCTCTTTGCTAAAATCAAACCTAGCAAGTTTTGCTATTCTTTGTACTTCTTCATTTGTAATCATTATATACCCAAATATTTACAGTCAATGTTGTTTAAAATAATATTATAGCATGAAATATATCTACACTAATAGCATGAAGTCATTTTTTAAGAATAATTATACTTATTTTGCATTGGACGATTACGTAACTTATCCAATACGTCAAAATGATGCAAAGCAAATTGTAAGTTGTCATTCCCACCCACTATGGTAATTCCCGCTTCGGTACGGAATCTAGATACCTGCTTACGCAGGTATGACACTGAATTGAATATACTTAAACAGTCATTATTTCTTGTTCTTTTTGCTTAACATGCGAGTCGACTTTATTACTATACTCATCAGTTAATTTTTGGATTTCTTCTGAAAAATTATGATGTTCGTCCTTAGTTATGATATTGTCTTTTTCTGACTTTTTTAACTCCTCATTACCGTCCCTTCTGATATTACGCAATGCAATTTTAGTATTTTCTCCATATTTGTGAGCAAATTTAACAAGCTCTTTGCGACGTTCTTCAGTAAGTAATGGAATGGTAATTCTGACTAATTGCCCATCTGATGATGGATTTAGACCTAGATTTGCATCAGTAATGGCTTTTTCTACAGCTTTTATCATAGATTTATCCCACACTTGCACCGTGATAGTCCTGGCATCTGGAGTAGAAAGACTTGCTACTTGTGACAAAGGCATTTTATCTCCATAGGCTTCAACCAATACCGGATCAAGTAAATTAACTGAAGCTCGACCAGTTCTGAGTCCCTTAAGTTCGTGATCCAATATTTTTAACGAGCTATCCATTTTTGATTGTAACTCTTTATATATAGTTGTTTTATCCATATCTATTAATCTTCTTGAATTTTTGTATACTCACCTTTTCCTTGCAGTACTTTTGCAAAGTTACCTTTCTCTCTAATTGAAAATACCTTAATTGGCAAGTTATTTTCTCTAGCCACTGCAACGGCAGCAATATCCATAACTTGTAAGTTCTCTTTTAGAAGATCAGTATAACTGATAGTGGAATATTTTACTGCATTAGGGTTTTTCGTTGGATCGGAATCATATACACCATTAACTTTAGTGCCTTTTAATAATAAATCACAACTCATTTCAATGGCTCTTAGGACACCCGCACTATCGGTAGTGCAAAATGGATTACCAGTTCCGCCGGAAAAAATTACTACTCTACCTTTTTCTATATGTCTTTTTGCTTTACGACGTATATAAGGCTCACAAATACTCATCATGGGGATTGCTGAAAGAACTCTAGTATGAACACCTAAACTTTCCATAATATTTTGTAAAGTAAGTGCATTTATTACCGTACCAAGCATACCAATATAATCACCGGCAGCTCTTTCAATACCAAATGCAGAATTAGTTCCACGATAAATATTACCACCGCCAACAACCACACATACCTGTACACCAATATCTATTGCTTCCTTTATATCCTCAGCAATCCTTAATATTACAGAATATTCGTGACCAAATTGCTTGTCACCCATTAAGGCTTCGCCAGAAACTTTTAGCAAAACCCGTTTATATTTTAAATGTGACATAAATTTTACATTGTTGTTAAATTATTGATTTATATAATTCTACACAAACCTATTGGATAGCTGTGGGGTGAGCATCTTATAACAATTAAAACTAGTCGAACTATTATTTTTGTCAAGTATTATAGTTGTTTGATAATAATTATAGATTTAAAAATATTAGTTTAAAACAAGGTAAGATTACATAACTAACCTTAAAAGATTCGTTCTTTCCGACGGTTTTTATAATTAATTTACTATATTACAAATAATTTTGATTGCAAAACAAATCATAATCATGTTAATCTTAACAATCTAGTTTTTCTAAAACCTTTTATTAACAAAATACAATGAATAAATATTTGATACTATTAATATTATTAATAATGCCTCTTAACTCATTAGCTCAACAACAAATGGCTAACCAGATATTTAATTTTGTTGTACCAGTTACTTATTTTGTCGATCATGTCAAACAACTAGCTTTGCTTACAAATAACTTAATTAAATATCGACAAACAAGCATAGTAGGAACTAGTGGCATGGGAAAAACCCAACTTGCTAGAATGTATTGTTATGAAAATCAAAATAACTATCAGCTTATTTGGTTTATTGACTGTAATTTAGATATTAATCAAGAACTACTAAAGCTAGCAAAAGTTATTAATAGTACTGCTAAATCTAATCTAATATCAGAAGATATAAGATTAGTCCGAAAAGAACTAATGAATTATTTATCAAACCAAGATAAATGGTTACTGATATTTGATAATCTAAAGGTAGGTCAAAATAAGAAAGTTCAAGAGTTTGTTGAGTGGGAAAATAATGGACATGTTATATTTTGTTCCCAAGATAGTGAAATATTACCGAATATAGTCCAAATGACTGCCTTTACAAAAAGTGACGTTAGTATTCTTGCTAACAATATTTTAGAAAATAATGATCCAAAGGTAGTAGAATTCTTGAGCAAAGAATTTGCTGGTTATCCTATCATGATAGTACAAGGAGCACAATTATTAAATAATGTAAAAGGTTTAGATAAAGCCGGGTATAAGAAAAAAATTCAACAATCAACAGATAGAATTCAATTGAACATTATGTTAACTATCAATGAATTAAAGCCAAGTGCTAGAAATTTACTAAATAAAATAGCCTTAATAAATAATCAAGGTTTTTCAAAAGACTTACTAAGTTTTATTACGGATGATCAAAGTACATTGAATGATGATATTTATCAGCTCTCTAAAATTTCCTTAATATCTAACATTGACTCACATGAAGCTAATCCGATCTTTGAAATGCACGATGTTATTGCTCAAAAAATGGCTGAGATTAATGGAAGTATTAATAATAAAGCTTATTTAGAAGATATAGTTACTAAATTAATGAATTACGTACCAAAGAGCATTATCAAAGCCCAAATTTTTAGAAAAGCAAAAACTATGCATGAAAATTTTGAAATCCTTGCTAGGAATGCTGAGAAGTATAACGTTAATATATATAAAATTATGCAGCTGAATAGACAGCTAATATCAGCATATCTTCTCTCTTACGATCACCATAATACAGAAAGACTCGTTAATTGGTTTAATAAAAATGATCAACAGGGTACTGGTAAGTTTAAATTATGGTTAATGAGTAATGATGAAAAATACACATATGCAAGTTACATACGAGCAATAGGTGTGTATTATAGAATTTGTTCTAATTATAGAACAGCAATACATTATTGTACAAGAACGAAAGAAATATTAGATAATGTAGAAGGTTATGAATCTTTTAAATGGATTGTATTGTTTACCTTAGCAACATCTAATATTGCATTAGGGCAGGTTCAAGAAGCAGAAAAAAACATTAAAATTATAGAACAATTTTTTAATAAAGGCTTAATGGATGAAAGTGACATATTTTATATACATGATGCTAAAGCACTTCTATTCTTTGTCCAAGGGAAATATACTGAATCATTAGAACAAGTTAATAAAAGTATAGAAACAACCATTAAAAATGGAACAAGTCCTGATGACCCATGGTTTATAAATTCTTATAATGCTAAAATAGAAATATTAAATTATCTTAAAAAGCACCAAGAAGCATATGCCATAGCCAAGCACGGCGGTCTGATGAATAAAAGTTAATGATATTGTAATAATAAAGTTTTTGCAAAAAGTATAGAAATGACGTAAGAATCTCTAAATAAGATAATTATTTTTAGGGATATTGATGTTAAAAGAAAAAGAATTTGTCAAGAGTTTTGCAGAACATTTTTGCGATATTAAAGAACATAGACAAGAGAGTAAAATAGCCTATCCGTTAATAGAATTATTGTTTTTAGCGGTAGTAGCGGTTGCAGCAAGGGCAGAGAGTTGGGAAGAAATTGAAGAATTTGGTAAAGCTCATATTGATACTTTAAGAGAATATTTACCCTTTAAAAATGGCACTCCTAGTGATTGTACTATTAGAAGTTTTATTACTAGATGTGATTCTAAGCAATTAAATAATGTGTTAATAAAATATTTTAATCATGATTTAAACGAGAAACATTATGCAATAGATGGTAAGACGCTTAGAGGTTCAAAATGTAAAGATAGTAGAGCATTGCATTTTTTAAATGTCTATGCAGTTGAATCAGGGGTCACTTTATTTGGTCAAGCAATTGATAGCAAAGACAATGAAATCACAGCTATTCCAGAAGCAATAGAATGTTTAGATATTAAAAATGCAATAGTTACTATTGATGCCATGGGGTGTCAAAAAAACATAGCCAAACAGATTGTAGAAAAAGAAGCTGACTATATTTTAGGGTTAAAGATGAATCATCCTGGATTGTATAATGAGGTTGAAAAGTTCTTTGAGTCAGATGTAGCTAGGTTTCTAGAAACAGATGTAGCAGAAACTTATGATAAAGGACATGGTAGAGTTGAAGAAAGAAAATGCTGTGTAATACGTGATGTTAAAAAAATATTTGGTTATGAGCAATGGGCTGGTTTGAATTGTGTTATTCAAGTAAAAAGAAAAGTAGTTGAAAAAAATAAAGTATCAGAATCAGTAAATTATTATATTAGTAGTTCTAATAATTCCGCTGAAGCGATGTTAAAAAGCATAAGGTCTCATTGGGGAATTGAATCTATGCATTGGGTACTCGATGTGGTATTTAATGAAGATGCGAGCAGCATACGTCAAGGCAATGCTCCTGCAAATATGGCTATTATCCGAAGGTTTGTATTGAATATTTTAAATAGAATAAAGACCAAAAGAGAGACCAAACCAAAAATGATGCTTACTATGGGTTGGTCATCAAATAACTTAAAGCGTTTTATTAATGCCTTAATACAATTTAACTAATTGTTCATCAGGTCGCCGTGCATAGCCAAGCAAGTATATGACATGTGTAAATCCTTTAAAAAAGAAGATGACGAAGTATTTGGTTATACTTTTATTGCAATGGCAAAAAGTGAATTAGGGCTGGGTAAACTAGACCAAGCCTCAGAGCATATTAACCAGGCTATCTCCATATTTTTAGCTGATGAACGTAGAAATCCCAAAGATGCAGATTATTCGGAAGATCCATATTTAGCAGCAAGCTATGTAGTCCAAGGTGATATTTTATTTGCTCAAGATAACGTAAAAGTAGCAATAGAGTACTATAATAAAGCTTATAGCATATATCATTATTTATATAGGGATAATCGTAAAAATGTGGCTCAAGTTAGTGACTTATATAGTCAAGGAGCTAAAGCGTCATGTAAAGCAAAAAACTTGCATAGTTATAAATTCTTTGGTAAACCGCAAATAAAGGAGTTTGGCATAAACCACCCTAATACTTTATCTATGTTTGAGTATTGTAAACAATATGATATGGATTTATGGGCAAAAGAAAAATAAATCCCGAACTCGTCGTTTACACCGAATGTATTCGCAATGTAGGTAATTGGGAATTACACAGAGAAAGAATTGCCACATCCACACTTAGTTTTTGCATTGGGATTTCTAATTTCAAAATAGGAACTACCTAACTCTTCGATAAAATCTATTATACAATCAGCCATGAATGGCTGTGATATTGCATCAATAACCACTTTAGTATTATCTTTCTCTATAACACAATCATCTTTTGTTATGTCATTACTTGGCACGAGGGCGTAATTATAAACAAACCCAGAACACCCACCACCATCAACAATTATTCTAAGAACCAAATTGGGATTATCTTCCAATTTTATTAACTCGCCCACTCTTTTAAAAGCATTATCGGTAATTTCTATTGACATGACATGATTATATTATTAAAGACCCTTAAAATAATCCTAAAAAGCTAATTTTGCAACAGCTTCATTTAAAAACCTTGAAAAGCTTAGTAGGTGATTCTATACTATAGTCAATTCAGGAAAATTGGGGACTAGGAGAGACGAGTGATGACGTCACCAACTTCTCATCAATTGACTATATAGCTAATCCGGTTAACATTATGCCATTAATATTAGCAAGAAGTAGCATCGCATGACAAAGCGATCCTGTCTTTTGTCATCCCTACGAAAGCAGGGATATTAGATTCCGCACCGAAGTGGGAATGACAATAGTGGGATGGAATGGCAATTTATGGATTGCTTCGTCGGCTCAAGCCTTCTCGCAAGGACAAAGTAGCTACCCCAAAAGTCATTGCGAGAAGTGCGGAAACTGCACAACAAAGCAATCCATTTTTGTGTCACCTCTGCGTAGGTAGGGGGCTAGATTCCCGCCTACGCGGGAATGATGGTATGGACGAGTGAAGCGAAATATGCTTTACTTGTACGGAGTCAGCTGAAAAATAGTTTTCAGCTGCTCCAAATTAAATAATAATTTAATTAATAGGTCCATACCATGATAAATAATAGCATAAAAAATACTATAATAGGAATAGATTTAGCAAAAAATAGTATGCACTTGGTGCAAGTCGATCAAAATGGCAAAAAAATAGGTTACCAAAAAGTTACAAGAGATGAGTTAATAGCCTATTTAAGCAATCTCGATAAAAGTTCATTGGTAGCTATGGAGGCATGTGGAGGAGCTAATTATTGGTCACAGGAAATTGCTAAGCTTGGTTTGCAAGTCAAACTAATGAAAACAAAAGATGTAAAAGTTTATGCTACATCGAAACAGAAAAATGATTATAACGATGCGTTAGCAATATGCAAAGCGGCTCGTGATCCAGAATTAAAAACTGTGCTACTAAAAAGCAAGGAGGAACAAGATATAAAATTCTTGCATAAAATTAGAAGTAATACGATCAGAGATCGTGTGCAAAAAACTAATTCTACAATATCAAGTTTATGTGAATATGGCTATAATACAAAATTAAGTAAAAATAAATTTTGCAAATCATGTAGGCTGGAGGTAGAGTTAGCGTATAGTAAAGGTTATATAAATTCTGGGGTAAGGTCAATTTTACTTTTAGAATGTAAAGAAATTGAGGATTTATGTGACAAAGAAAAAACTTTAGAAAAGCTGATTATCAGCAATAATAAGCAAAGTGAGAAAGCTACTAGGTTGCAGACAATTTTTGGCATTGGAGCAATCAATGCTAGTTGTTTGAGTGTAGCCCCAATGGAAAGTTATCCAACCCCGAGGGATTTTGCTGCTTCGCTTGGTTTGGTACCAAAGCAACATAGCTCAGGAGATAAGATAGTTTTAGGAGGGATTACCAAACAAGGAGATAGATATGCCAGAACTATGTTGATTCAAGCCGCAAGGACAATAGCAATAAGAGCAAAAAGTGATAAGGAATCAAAAGATAAACTAGTGCAGTGGGCAGTGAAGAAATTTGCTGAAAATAAATCATATAATATTATATGTGTTGGTTTAGCAAATAAGTTAGCAAGGATTGCTTATGCAGTAGTCACCAATGGTAGCGAATATGTTGCAAATTAGTTTAGTTGGAAAAAAAGAAGAAACTATGTCAACTAAATAAAAATTGGTAATTGATAAATATTGTGAGTAAAGAATAGTAACAATAAAGAGAACGAAAGTTAAAGAGTTAATGAATAAGTATTCTGAATAAAATCCGTAATTATGTCGAGGCTCTAGAAGCCGTGGGAATGAGAGGTCACTCAAGGATATTTATAAGAATGCAGAAACCATTATGGCACTTGATGCCGAATATATGACCGCTTCCTTTGTGGCTCTATTTTTTTATTTTCTTTCTTGACAAATTCACTCGTCCATATATGACAAATTCACTCGTCCATATATGACAGGGTAAAAACGTCATTGCGAGGAACCGAAGGTGACGAAGCAATCTCTTGTTGCTTTTTGGATTGCTTCGTTGCTACTAAAGTAGCTCCTCGCAATGACAGAGAGGTTATCTAGAACATAATATTAGGAGTTAATATATGCTTGCTTCATATGCAGTAGACCCCAGCAATAGTAGGGGAAGATTGTTTAACGAATATCCTACAGCTTACAGAAATGAATTTGAACGAGATCATGATCGTATAATTCATTCAAAGGCTTTCAGGCGTTTGCAATATAAAACCCAGGTTTTCATTAATCATGAAGGCGATCATTATCGAAATCGTCTTACTCACTCAATTGAAGTTTCTACGGTTGCCCGTTCTATTGCCAAAACCCTTAATTTGTCAAGTGATTTGGCAGAAACTATAGGTCTTGCCCATGATCTTGGACATACTCCTTTCGGTCATGCAGGAGAGGTAGCTCTAAATAAGTGTATGCAAGATTATGGTGGATTCTCCCATAATGCTCATTCATTAAAGATTCTTACTAAAGTAGAGAAAAGATATGCAGCTTATGATGGATTAAATTTGACATGGGAAGTGCTAGAAGGAATTGTCAAACATAATGGTCCTTTAATAAATAATATACCTGAATATATATTAGAGTATGATTCACAACATAACCTTGACTTAACTCATTACTCCTCAGCTGAAGCCCAAATTGCTTCGTTAGCTGATGATATTAGTTATATTTCCCATGATTTAGAAGATAGTGTTGGTGCTAAGATTATTGACTTTAATCATCTAACGGAAATTAAATTTATTGATCAATATGCTTTTGAAATTAAGTCTCAGTTTAAAAATATAACAACAACTCAGCTTATATATGAAGTAGTACGTAAATTAATCAGCGATTTAATTGCTGATTTACTACTACAAACAAATAATAATCTACAGAAACAGAAAATAATTACAACCGATGATATACGCCATCTTGATTATCAGCTTGTTGATTTTACTGATGAAGCAAAAGAGCGTATAGTAAAAATTAAACAATTCTTGTATGATAAAGTATATAAGCATAATAAATTGACATCGATGCTTTTAAAGTGTCAAAGAATCGTACAAGATTTATTTAAGATATATATGGATAATATTGATTTACTACCATTTAGTTGGAAAGAATTAATTATACCAGGGAATACAAAATCTAAAGCTGGTATAGTAGCAGATTATATAGCCGGCATGACTGACCGGTTTGCTATTCAAGAGCATCAAGATATTTATTCCTTCAATTCTAATAATATTTAATTTATGAATATATTTAATAAATTACGTAACGATATCATTAGTGCAGGCAAAAAAATATGCGATAATGATGATGTGTTACAATTGGCAGCTGTTGAAATTCCTAAAGATAAGTTCAATGGTGATCTTTCAAGCAATATAGCTATGATTGTTGCAGCAAAACAAAATGTTAAACCTAAAGACTTAGCCATTAGATTTAAGGAAATATTAACATCCCTGCCATATATTGCCTCTATAGAAGTTGCTGGTCCAGGGTTTATTAATTTTACTATTAAAGCCGATATGTGGCATAACTCTATTAATGACATATTGCTAGATAAAGAGGAGTTTTTTAAGGTTAATTTTGGTAATAATCAAAAGGTCAATATTGAATACGTCTCTGCAAATCCAACTGGTCCTCTACATATTGGGCATGCTAGAGGAGCTGTGTATGGTGATGCTTTAGCCAAGGTTCTAGATAGTACTGGCTATATTGTTACCAAAGAATATTACCTTAATGATGCCGGCTCCCAAGTGGATGACTTAGCTAACTCAGTTATGTTACGCTATAAGCAAGCATTAACAAAAGAAGATATCGTGATACCAGCAGGGCTTTATCCTGGAGAATATTTGGTAGATATTGGGCAAAAGTTGGTAGAGAAATTTGGGGATAAATTATTAACAATGCCGGATAACGAACGCCATGAACTCGTTAAGGATTTTACAATAGAAGAGATGTTAGTGATAATTAAGCACGATTTAAAAGAGCTAGATGTTGAACACGAAGTATTTTTCTCAGAAAAATCACTGCATGATAGTGGCAAGATTGAGGAAGTTGTTCAGTTACTGACTAAAATGGGACTCATATATGATGGGCAGTTACCTCCTCCTAAAGGTAATGTAGATGAGCTTTGGGACTCAAGAACTCAGAGATTGTTTAAATCTACTGCTTTTGGCGATAATCAAGATAGACCAATAAAAAAATCTGATGGTAGTTGGTCATATTTTGCCTCTGATTTAGCTTATGCTAAGGATAAAATAGATCGTGGATTTGATCATCTAGTTTATGTTCTAGGGGCAGATCATTGTGGTTACGTAAAAAGAATTGAGGCGATAGTTAAGGCTCTTGGTGGAGAAAAAATTAAAGTTGATGTTAAAATTTGCCAGTTAGTAAACTTCGTGGAAAATGGTATTGCTGTAAAAATGTCAAAACGTAGCGGCAATTTTACTAATGTGCGAGATGTAACAAACGAGGTAGGTAAGGACATAATAAGATTTATAATGCTAACCCGTAAGAATGATATTACTCTTGACTTTGATCTAGCAAAAGTAAAAGAACAATCAAAGGATAATCCAGTATTTTATGTACAATATGCTTACGTTAGGACTATGTCTATACTGGAAAAAGCTAAAGAATCTATGCCAAAAGCATATAATAAGTTCTTAGAAAAAGAGTATGATTTATCTTTGCTTTCTACTGAAGAGGAAATTGAAATAATTAAGCTGCTTGCTTCATGGTCAAAAATTTTAGAAGTATCAGCGAAATATTTTGAACCACATAGAATAGCTTTTTATTTGATTAATTTAGCTTCAAAATTCCATGCTTTATGGAATTTTGGCAAAGAAAATAATGATTATCGGTTTTTAATTGAAGATAATATAGAGTTGACTGTTGCCCGCCTTGCTTTAGCAAAATCTATTCAAAAAATTATAAAAGTTGGTTTTGATGTTATAGGGGTGACGCCTATGAATAAAATGTAGTATAACTAATCTGATTAGCATTATACTCAAATGATTTGAGTATACACCAAATTCACAAACGTCATTGCGAGCGAACGTACGTGAACGTGGCAATCCATGAAGCTTATTATATGGATTGCTTCGTCGGTCTTATGACCTCCTCGCAATGACGCCAGTTTATTATGGCTAAATGCTGATCGGGTTAGCTATACGTTGTCTGATAAAGTTATTTATAAAAAATATGGTTAATCGTGTTTTTCTAATTATTATTTTTCTCTCAATACTTAGTGCTATTACATATTTAGTGTATACTAATTATAATCAAGATAGTGGTGGTCAGGTAGTGACGATTTACCATGATCAATCGCCGACAAAAGTTAAGCCACAAGATAGTGGGGGGATAGTAATACCAAATGCCAATAATATAATTTATGAGAATTTACAACAAAAAAAGATTAGTAAACCTATAACGTTGCAACCTGAACCGGAAAAGCCATTAAATATTACTAAACAAAAATCAGTACAAGGTGATGAAGATACTGATTCTATAGATACAATCTTATTTGATATAATAGAAACTGATCAGGTTAAGCATAAGAAACTCAAACTAAGTAAAAATGAAGATGGGACGGAAGTAATTTTACCTAATATAATAAAAAACGAACCGGTACAAACAGAGAGTTTAATAGAACAACAGCCTAATTCAAATAAGGTGGGTCTAAATATAATAAAAGTTACTGAATCGCATCGTAAGATCGATGATACGCAGTTATTAAATAAGTCAAATCAAGGGGGGTATAAAATCCAGATAGCTTCGGTAAAATCTGAATCAGAAGCCAACCAAGAAGGGGAGAGAATCAAAAAAAAATATGCGAAAATCCTTAATAATACGGTGATAAATATCAAAAAGATACAATCTGATAAAGGGAGTTTTTTCTATTTAGTCTTAGTAGGTAACTACCAAAATATAAACCAAGCTAAAGCTATATGCAAGAAACTCTCTGATAATCAGCAAGGCTGTATAATCACCAATCGTTGATAAAATTTATCAGCAAAGAAAAAATTAAGGTTTGTGATATTTCTCAATCATCCAATCTATAAATGTATTATCAACAGACTGCTTTTTTAGAGCATATTCGTATACTTCTTCCCGACTTCCGCAAGAAAATGTTGAAAGATGGAAAGAGATGATATGGAGGAGCCATAGAACTGGGAAATGATTTTTTCAGGCAATTTGTTGTGCTATAACTATATTATTACATATTAATTCTACAGTTACCTACATGTACATACGTCGTAAAAAAACACCAAATAGTCCAAGGCAATCAATACAAGTGGTTGAAGGATACCGAGATAGCAAAGGTAATGTCAAACAACGTATTGTCCGACATTTAGGGGTATTCTTCGATGATGCAGAAGAAGCCAAATTAGTTGCATTAGCAGAGGATTTAATTGTAAAGATTAAAGCTATGTCAATTGATGAGAAGTTGGTGACGTCGTCACTCGTCGCTCGCCTAAATTATGCTTTAAAAATACCTTGGCTCTAATCCCTAACAAGCAAGTATATTATAGACTCAAAATCATATTTATTCGCAGCCAAAAAGAGCCAAATATAGAATTACTTTAGTTATTGCAGGTAGTCCCTAGCTTTATAGTTATTAGCAGCTACTCCTTTACTATAGGCTATTCTTCTTTTAATTTTTTTATTTCTTCAATGGTTAGTTTTGTATATTTAACTATTTTTTCTATTGGTTGATTATCAATTAACATTTCTTTTGCTGTAGTTATTTTTTCTTCAGCTTTACCTTCAGCTTTACCCTCAGCTTTGCCTTCTTTAAAGCTTTCTTCTAAAGCAATATCTTCCGCATCTTCCTGCAATTTGCATCTTACATATAAGTCGTATTCTGCTGGTGTTAGTCCATGCATCTCGATAACATGGTAAGCTTCTAATACCTTACTACTTTTAATTCCTACAGGGGGGGTATTTTCTTTTGTTGCATATTTAAATAGATGTAACCACTCATCGGCAATACTCAATAATGGTTGCTTAATATCTTTAAATTTTTTAAGCTCTATAAAGACATACGATATATCAAATATGTGTTGCTGTTTCTTAGTTGTGGTCTCAATAGTTTTATGAAAACTTATATATGGTACTTCTTCAGCAAATATTTTTGATTTCATTAATGATATTACTACTATCGGTAATAAATCATTGTGAGTCACCCCTTCTGTAAGTTGTTGAACATATGAATGAGCAGAATAATATTGTAATCTTTTTAAATAATCGGTTTCATTTCTTTTCTGCATCTCGATAATGTACCAATGATCTGACTCATCTTTAACTTTCAAATCAAATACACTTCTCTTACCTTGATGAATTCTAGGTAAATGTTCTAATGAAAGAAAGTTGATTTCCTTAATTCTATGCTTTTCAGGTAAATCAAGAATACTATTAAGAAATTCTTTTAGCCTCTCCAGATCACTAAAGATTTTCTTAAATAGACTATCATTTGTTGGGTCTAAATATTTTTGCATATCAATTACTTCCTTCTTCTGAAATCTGCGAACATATATACAACCCGAATTCGATATAACAAGTTATTCCAAACTCGGTTATGTCTATAAATATAACAGATTTTTATGATCCACTAATAGCTATTTTCATTATTTTTACGATATGGCTTATTTTTTTCATTTTCTAATATAGAATTATTTTAGTTATTGCTATTACTTGGATTAAAAAGAAAATTAAATTCTTTCCAGCTATCGTAACGCTGAGGGTCTAGATTATTAATAGGGCTTGCTTGCCATACGGCTCTCATTGCACTGTCAGATAGAGCGTCACAAGCTGTTTTCGTTATATTTGGGCATATTGTTTCTTTTACTTTTACTTCTTTAACACTACCATCTTTATTTAAAGCAATATACAAAATTACCCTTAACTGCTCAAGATTTTGTATCCCAATAGGCTTACTCCATAATCTCTCTATTTGTTGCTTAATTAAAGATATTTCACTGATAGAAAGAGCTAACGTGTCATCGTATGAACCTTTCGATTCCTGAGTTTCTTTATTTTCTTTGGCTCTTGCTTGTTTATTTGACTTTGCATTAGAGCCTTCAGATGATTGCTCTAAATTTTTAAGCAAAGAATCTAAGTCGCTCTTATTAGGAATTTTCTTTTTTTTCTCAATTGGCTTCTTTACTTCTGTAGGTTTCTTCTCTTCTATAGCCTTCTTTTTCTCGATAATAGGTTTTTCTTCTAGAGGCTTTTTCACTTCTGTAGGTTTCTTCTCTTCTATGGCCTTCTTTTTTTCGATAATAGGTTTTTCTTCTAGAGGCTTTTCTTCTTCAATAATAGGCTTTTCTATAGGCTTTTTTTCCTCAATAATAGGCTTCTCTTCAATGGACTTCTTCTCTTCTACCGGTTTGTCTTCTACCAATTTCTTTTCTTCAACAGCCTTCTCTACAGGTTTTTTCTCTTCTACATAGTCAGGTTTACTTTGCTCTACCTTTTTTGCATCTTGATTCTCTATAGCTTTTTCAGGCTGTTTAGTTTTATTGGGTACATTAGATTGATTACTAATCGGTAACATTTCAAAAACTATTACTTGCTCTTCAGGAAGCTTTTTAAACAATGATGGTATACCAAATAAAAAGAAATAAATTATTAGTAAATGAAGTACTACCGAGCAAATAAAAGAGACAGAAACAATATTATTATTTTTCATTATATTTAATATTTGAAACTAGTGCTACTTTAGAAAAGCCAGCTGCATGGATTTCAGCTACAACACTAACTACCTCACCATAGGATACATTTTTATCTCCTCTTACAAAAATTCTAGTATCTTTTTTTTCTTTTGTAATATTAGTTAGCTTGCTAGCCAAATTTTGTCTTTCTATTTTAGATTCTAATAAATATAATTCTCCTTTATTGTTAATACTAATCACTAACGGCTCATCTTGTCCTGACAGTGGGCTAGAAGTTGTTTCTGGTAAATCAACATTAATACCTGATACTAGCATTGGAGAGGTTATCATAAAGATAATTAACAATACTAGCATAACATCAACGAGTGGTGTAACGTTAATCTCGCTGACTAAATTACTCCTTGCTCTTTGATTACCTAAGTTGCGTAATTGTATTGCCATTACATTTTTCCTTCATCTATAGCTCTTGATAATATAGAACTAAGCTCATTAATAAAATCATCGATTTTGTTGTTAATCTTAATTATTTGCGAGGAAAGGTAATTATAAAAAATCACTGCCGGAATTGCCGCAAATAAGCCAATTGCCGTTGCAAGTAGAGCTTCTGCAATACCAGGGGCGACAACAGCAAGTGAGGTGTTTTTTGATGCTGCAATAGACTGAAAACTATGCATAATTCCCCAGACAGTACCCAACAATCCTATGAATGGTGTACTAGAAGCAACAGTTGCCAAAAAACCTAAATTTTGTTCTAATCTTTCAATTTCACGATTTCTGATCAAATACATAGATTGTATTATTCGCTCTTTATGACTAATTTTAAGTGCATCAGTGAGGTTTTTGGAACTTTGACGGTTACATTCATTCATCGCGGCTACAAAAACTGCAGCAAGAGGATTATTGATTGTTCTTTTGGTAGTTTCATATAATTGGTCTAAAACTGTTCCAGACCAAAAAGTAACTTCAAAAACTGCAATCTTCCTTCTTACCTGAATTAAATGGAGTATCTTATCTATAATAATAGTCCATGCCCAGATTGAGGCAATTACCAAAATTATCATAACAGATTTTCCGATGATATCAGATGACGATATCAGAGAAAAAATTGATGAACCACTTTGTGCTGTAATTTCTACAACATCATTAATATTGTTATTTGTGCTCATTGTTGCCATTATATATTATTTAAAATGTTATTTTGAATAACTATATACAAAATCCCTGATAGGTACAATAAACTGTTTAACTTTATATAATTAAGTGCTAATAATATAGCAAATATTGCTAATATTCAAATGATTTGATATTAGTGTTAACGCGTTATTATGATAAAATGAAGTGACATGACTAAAAAAATTGTGGCAATTATTGGCAGACCCAATGTCGGAAAATCTACGCTCTTTAATCGTTTAGCTATCAGGAAAAAGGCAATCGTACATGATCTCCCTGGGGTAACACGCGACCGAAAATACGCTGATGCACAAATTGGTCCATTCGATTTTACGGTAATTGATACTCCTGGTTTAGAAGAAGCAGAAGATGAAAAATTAGAATATAGAATGATGCAACAAACTATGGAAGCGATTATAGAGGCAGATTTGCTATGTCTTGTGGTAGATGGCAAGGAGGGGGTGTTACCTGAAGATCAGTTTTTTGCTAATTTTATCAGAAGATATAATAAGAAATCTGTGTTAATCGTTAATAAATGTGAAGGACGATTTGACTTTGCTAAAGAATATTACAAGCTTGGTTTTGATAATGTAGTACCAATTTCTGCTGAGCATGGTGTTGGTATGGCAGATTTATACGATGCAATAACTGAAGAATTAGAAAATGAAGATGGAGAGGAAGAATTAACTGACCAATTAACCGATCCAATAAAAGCTAACTATATACAAATAGTGGTGAGTGGTCGACCAAATGCAGGAAAATCTACTTTTATTAATAGCATTATTAACAATGAAAGGTTATTAACAGGGCCTGAAGCAGGTATAACAAGAGAATCTATAGAAATTGATTGGCTATATAATGATAATAAATTTAAATTAATTGATACGGCTGGCTTAAGAAAAAAAGGAACGGTTACTAAATCCTTAGAAAAATTATCATCTTCTGACGCTATTAATAGCATCAAGTTTGCTAATACAGTTATTCTGATGGTTGATGCACGAACTCCTCTAGAACAACAAGACCTAAATATTGCCAATTATGTTATAGATCAAGGCAGAAGTTTGCTTATAGTAGTTAATAAGTGGGATTTGATTGAGAGAAGAGATCAGGATAAATTTAAAGAGGAATTTGCTTATAAGATAGAAACCAATCTACCACAAGTTAGAGGATTGCCAATAATATTCATATCAGCCTTAAAAAAACATAATATTAATATGGTGCTAGATGAATCTATCAGAATTTATAATTTATGGAATAAAAAAATTACAACAAGTAAACTGAATGATTGGTTAGGTTTTGCCCTTGAACAGCATCCGTTACCCTTACAAAAAGGCGGAAGACGTGTTAGAATTAAATATATGACTCAAACAAAAATTCGTCCACCGACCTTTAAGCTATTTTCCAATAATCCTGAAAAAATCACTGATAGTTATACTAGGTACCTTATAAACAACTTGCGGGCAGCTTTTAATTTACCAGGTGTTCCAATAAGATTTATTTATACTAAAACTGAAAATCCATATGTAAAATCATAAACAGCACAGCTGTCGAAAGTTAGAACAGGAGGCAGGTAAGACTCGATAATCAAGTTTTTTGCAGATTTGAATGAAATATAGGACAAGGATATTAACGTGACAGTCAGCATAAACGGCTTTATCGGTAACAAAATGCTTGGCAGAAAAATAACGAGTTTGCAGTACTTCTAGATATTCCTTGCTGCTTACACCAGTATCATCACTTCTCCGAACGTGCAGATATAGCATATCGGCACTTTCCGCATAAATCGGCGTGATGCCTAATACTTGACCATTACCACCTAGCCAATGTTGTGACCAACCCATAATTTTTAAATCATGTGAATAGATAAAACTAGCAAAAGAGCCATTTTTTAACACTGCCACTATCATTGAAAAGGGACTATTACAGCCGACAATTTGTCTAATGCCACCAGCAAATATATGCTCAGCATAAGCAGTGATATCTGATATCTGAAAACCACCTTTTTCTTGTGAATAATACAAACTATTAATTTTACAACCATTACCTTCAACAAAAAAGATGGTCTTACCGATTATTACTGGTTTCAGTGGTGATATTGGTAGCTCAATCTCTTTATGGATTTTGACAAATTCTCCCTTAGCTCGATCTCCTTCTTTGACTAAATAGATGCCATCACTAGTGCCTAATAATAATTCATCGGCAAAAGGCACCGACCATAGGACATTATCAAAAGTTGAGGAGGAGAAAGTTGCCGAAAAAGCACTTAAAGGATTACGAGCCTCTAGCAGGGTTCTATATGCCATCCTAAAATCACTAAAATCTCCCTTATAGCTTGCCCAAATTGAATGAATATTTTTATTGACTCCAAAGCACCATAACCGGTTTTCAAAAGTAACCACTGAAGTACAATATAATTTCTCCTGCTGTGCTTGGTAGATGGGAGATTGATTAGTATATGATAAACTTGCTGCTCGCTGGTAAAGGTCTTTTAGTGTATCGTTAATTTTATCTACTTCCGCTCCATAGATTACTTCATTAAAAGGTTTTTGTATTTTATTATATCCAGTTTGCCCTACAGTAAAATAATTAACTTGGCATTTCAGTGGTTCAATAATAAACATCTTCTCTTTACCAGGGAAATTGCTGGCTAGCTCATAGCTGCTACTAGAGGCTATCTCGGCTCTTTCAACATATTCTACCTGTCTCTTTCTTGCCTGCTCTTCAATATGTTGGTAAAATTGCTCAATAACTTGCGGGTCAATGGAGAATTTAAAGATTGGTCTCTTATCGCCAAAGGAAATATAAGCAATTCCTTGAAATACTACATAAGAAAAATCCTTAGGACGAAAATGAAAATTTTGCCCCTCATCCTGTATAACTTTACTAGTTAACAACAATTCCCCACCAACAAAGAATAAGCAACGAGTCTCTAGCTGATGCGATTCAAAAACCAGCAAGTAAGATAATTTCCTTGAGAACATCACTGCTGCCATTTTCTTTGGTACATTATCGGTGAACAAATGAACAAATTGTGTACCATGTCTACGCATAATACCACCTGACGGCAGTAGCATAAAGTTAATCAACTTTTTAACGCCATTCTGATATAATGCCAGCTCAGTTCTGCCCTCAATGGTTGGCGTTAACTCACCACCTGAAAAGTTATTTTTTTGCGAATACACAAATTGTTCTTGCTGCATAATCTCTCCCACTTTTTTAAAAATTGTTAATATAATTTTTAAAAGAGCGAATAAATAATAAGCTGACAAAAATTTAAGGCATCTTTCATTTTTGCTAGCAAACATTATAGTTCTCTTTAATCATTAGTTGTTATCTTAATGCAAGATATTCTACTTATAATTGCTTGTCAATTAATTATTTTCTATTTTATGCAATATTTTTATTCAAGCTATTTATACCTCACCGGAATTAATCAGATTATAATCAACCGCGTAAATCCTTCTTGTTTCTTCTAGTTTGATTAAATATTGTTTCTTTAGTCCATCAGCAAACAAACTATCTGAATACATAGCAAATGATACTTGTGAGGCTAACGATAAAGCCGCTAATAACTTAAAGCTCGCAGGCACTTGTTGCCAAATAGTCGTATCGTTATTTAGTAAATTATCAACAATATTTCTGCTGTAGTAAAACAGTGAGGTAAGTTTACCGCCCTTAAAGTAAATCTTACCTGCCTCTGTATAAAATTGTAGATTAGACGGCACTATTACTGCACATTTAATACAATCATTAATTTCCGGCACTTCGGTAAAATTGTGTCTATTAGCTTTGTTAGCTTCAATATTATCAACTCTCCGTAAGGCAAATGACCATTTAACCATTAATATAGTATCTTCAATAGCAGGGTTAACAAATTCCTCACATAATTCCTCGGCTTTTGATACTCTACCACCACCAATGCTGCTAATACTAACATTTGATCCAAGTAACACTACTGCCTTCTTGATAATTTCATATTTCACGGTAGTTACACCAGGAATTATATTGAATAAATTTTGTAGTTATGCATCGTCCTCATTCTCACTCTCAACAATAGCACCGCCAAATTCATCCTCGGCTGCCGCTCTTCTCATGACCAAACCTTGTACCCTAGTAGCTAAATTATTATTAGCAATTACTGTTAAATCATTATCTTCAATATCCTCTGTATTATCACTATTCCGACATTGATTGCCAAACATCTGCCATGGCATTGTTATGCTATGCACACCTCTTTTGTAATTCATCTCCTCTATTGCTTTCCATAATTCACCACGATGGCTGTTACGATCGTAATTCTCTAAACATTTAATTACCACTACTGCTTGTTCATTATCACGGCTAGCTCCAAAGGCTTCACTGTAATATAACACCTTGGCATAGTGGTATTGTACTAGCTCTTCAATGCCCTTCTTGTTAGAACCACTGACCGTGTTAAATCTTATAGCTCCTTCATTAAAGGCATAGCAATCCCTAACAGCGTATCTAGATTGATTCCCCTCCCCAGTATTATCATATATACCACCCAGCATCTCGCTAGTAATAAAAGTGAATCCTAAGAAACTATTAACTTCACCGCTTACTAAGGCTCTAACGTTATTATAGTCATAATTGGTAATTTGCGGATCGCGTAGTAAGTCTGAGATTTGATTACTTGAACATAATAAATATAATTTATCATACATACCAAAAGAGCGTTTTTTTAAGATATGATGAGCTTTTATTAGTTTGTCGACAGTTAGTCCGGCTCTTTTCGAGTCAATGACCGCTCTATTAGCAGCAACCGCAGCTTGAGCATTTAAGGTAAAATTAGTATCAGTAACCTTAATTCCCACTGGTACCACATTATTAACTACATCAAAGTTAATCACATTGCTACCTGTCCTTCCTGCTCGAACTGGACTGGCAAAAGCACTAATAATTACTCTATCTTGTTGTCTACCCATAGCCCAACCTGCCATTTTAGGAAAATGCGAAGTGGGATCGGTTAGTAGGTTCAACTTATCATTTCTATCCATAGTAGCGTTCCAATGATAGGCAGAAGCAGTCAAAAACCGTCTTGAAATAGTTGGTATCTTAAATTCTATTTGTTCTAATCTACCGGGGTCTCCAGCATCAGTATAATGTCCATGTAAATGATCTTCAGGATCAATTGCCCGTCGATTCCTACTCTCGACCTCATGGGTAGTCATTGACTCAAAACTAATTACCTCTGTATCCTGCGTACCATTAGTAACGCATTTTCGTAGTTTAGAACCTTCTTGCTGAGTAATTAAGCTAATATTTTTGGCAAATTGTTCTTTAAGACCGTCTGTTATTTGTTCCATATTTCCTCCTCAAATAATCTATCAATATTTAAAGTGCGATATCATGCATACTCGAATAAAAAACTTAAGGTGTCTTTGTCTGCTATGCAGCTAACGACCTTTCGGGTATATATGCTATTAGTGGCTCTTTTATGATTAGGTTATTGCGAAGTTGCAGCCTTAAAATGAGTTGTCACCTACTTCATGACTTTAATGATTGGTTGGTTACATTAATTTATGTTATTTTTTATTGTTCTTTATCATAAGCGATTTTATATAATTGTTGCATACGTTTAACAGCTTGCTCATGTCCCGTATGGTCTTTAGTCTTTAATTTTACCACAAACTCGGGGTCAGAATCAAGTTTATCTATCTCTGACAATGCCGCCTCTCGGCTGTTAATGCCAGGTAGCTCTTTACCAGTTACTAACGAGTCAGATTTTAAAGTTTCACCGACTCGTACTAATAAATCTACTAAAGCTGGTGCGTAATGCGAATCTTCAATTAATCCAGCCAATTCCTTAGTACCAAACTTAGATAAGGCTGCCTGCATCACTGTCATTTTATTATCAAAGGCATTACCATAAGTATTTTTCAGCCAATCAATGTGAGAGTGACGTGTTTGCTCAATAGCATTTTGTTGCTGTTTCTGCAAATCCTGCGAGAAACCATACAGAGAATTAAGCAGCTTTTCACCTTGCCTTTTAGATAATCCGCTTTGGTAAAACATGTCCTCATAACGAGTTAAATACTCCTCATCTTCCTTGGAGCGTTTATCAGTATATTTCTTATCTTCAGGCAATCCAAGCCAACAATAAAATTTATGCCACTCCTCATCAGAGCTGTCATCTTTTGGCACAGCAACTCGCTGATTCAAACTTTTCTCTGCTTCCAAATAGCTCTGAGCTAAAGATGAGACATCCTTGAATTTACCCAGTGACTCAGATTTACGTATTTCCTCCGGCATATTATCTAACCAGTCATTACCAGAGGAAGTATTGTTAGCTTCATAGTTATTAGCAATTAATTCTTTGCTCATCTGCTTATTCTTCTCTTAACTTTTCCATTTCTTCTTTTAACTTCTTTATTTTTTCAAGAGTTAGTCCGGTCAATTTACTTATACCTTCTATAGGATAGCCTTCTTTCAGCATTTTTTTTGCTAATTCTACTTTTTCTTCAGCCTTGCCTCTAGCTTCGCCTCTAGCTTCCCCTCTAGCTTCAGCATCTTCAATTTTTTGCTGCTCTACCGCTAAATTATCAAGACGGGCTTTAGTTATTTCCTCATAAGTATTAAGTTCTGCTTCTGACCAGCTAGCTTGGTCTACAGCCTCAAAGGCTCTCCTAATAATTTTATCCTTACCTATTAAATGCTCTATATCTGTTAAGGTTAATGTACTATCCCCTGCATGCTTAAAAAAGTACATCCACTTCTCTTCAATAGTTTCCAGCTCATTAATAGTTTTATTAAATTTCTCGAGTTCTAAAAAAACAAAATGAAAATCTTTTAAATCATTGGCATAGCTCTCTGTATCTAAAAGACAATGTTTTGATTTCCAATGTTTTTTATCGTCAAACATCACAAAATCTGCTATTGCTAAAAATATTACTCCTTTTAATTTAGCGTATACTGCCAACTTTTTATGGTTTTCATCTTCTTTGAGTATTTGCTTAGAATATGCTTTAGCAGCATAATATTGAGCTCTTTTCTCAAATCCTTTATGTTCACTTACCTGCATCTCTACTATGAATTGATTACCATGTTGATCTTTGCATAATACGTCAACAATAGACTTTCTGTAAATAGCAATATCAGGGTCTTGGATAGTTGGTAAAAATACCACATTAGTTATTTTGTCACTACCTTCAAATTTTAGGACATCATTTAAAAAATGAACAAGTATATCTTTATTCTTTTCAGTACCAAATATTTGGCGAAAACAAAAATCATTTTTAGGGTCAAGAAATTTTGATAAAAACATATAATATAACCTCTTAATTATTACTAAATGTTGCCTTTATTTATCTGGTTCATTTTAGCACCATCAATATTATTAACTCCATCATCTTCTGAAGCCTGTGAGCATATATATAGGAACAACGCTCGATGTCCTTCAAGAAAGGCAGTGTACTCACTTTCCTGCCGAACGAAATTGCTACGATATATGCCGCTCATCTGAGCTAAATCCTCTAATATTATTTTACCATCTTCTCCACTAAAAAGCTTGCAATAAATTGATTTTAATTGCTCTTTTTTTAATAAAGGTGATGGGGATGATGAGTTAATTGATAGTTTCATTTGATCATTGCCCTTGTATCTGTTGCATTTGCATCATCTTACGTTGTTGCCTTATTTGTAATACTTCTTGCTCGTTCTTGAGGATTGAGGTTGGGGAGCCTCGCAGCTCAAAAAATAGTTTAATACCAATTGAAATAGTTAAGGAGGTATATTATAATATGGGAATATAAACTTGAGCAGGTAGTAAAATGGCAAGAACATTAATATTACCAAAAGGTTTTCATGAGCATGATTTCATATGCCTAATGAAAAACGAGTTGCACGGAAGAAATCGCATACGCTTATTAGCAATGCATCACCTGCAATCAGGCAAGTCATTGAAAACTGTATCGATAATAGTTGGATCGCACTGGAAAACAGTACAATCTTGGCTTAGAAGATTTAGAAACTCTAGCTTTGATGGATTATTTGAATCACATAGGAGTGGTGCGTTTAGAAAATTCAATAGCTTACAAGAATCTTTTCTGTCTGATAAAATAAATATGTTGAGTGAAAGTAAGACAGGTGGTTATATAACAGGAAAGGAATTACATAATATGTTATTTGAAACATATGGTATTAAATGTAGTTTAAAAACATTTTATAACACTATACATCGACTTGGTTTTAGCTGGATTACTTCTCGTTCAATACACCCAAAATCTAATCAAGCAACTCAAAATACATATAAAAAAACTTCGCCAATATGCTAAAAGTATTATTACCAAAAGATATTGATTGGAGTAAGGTTGACATTTGGTCACAGGATGAAACTCGAATTGGGCAGCAAGGTAGTTTAAGTCGCATATGGGCTAAACGTGGGAGCAGACCTAGGAAAGTAAGGCAACAACAATTTATCTCAACATACATCTATGGGGCTGCTTGCCATGATACGGGCGAATCTTTTGCGTTAATTTTACCATATACCAATACTGATTCAATGAATAAGTTCTTAGATGAATTTTCTTTGACTATTGATTCTGGTAGGCATGTTGCATTATTAACAGATAATGCCGGGTGGCATGCAGCGAAAAAATTAATTATTCCAAGTAACATTACCTTGGTACCGCTTCCGCCATACGCGCCGGAATTAAATGCGATGGAACAAATTTGGCAGTGGATCAAAAATCACTTCCTATCTAATCAATGTTACGGTGTATACGAAGATATCGTTGCTAATGCTTGCTATGCCTGGAATCAACTTATACCAAATCACTATCTAATTAACAAGATACTATCCAATTCCAAGCACATATAGATTTGACAATTGCAGGATTATTTTCATAATAATTACATGCTGTGATTAGTTGATTTTCTATAGCATTCATTGAATCAAAAGCTAGGTTATAAAAGAATTTTTCCCTCATATCATCCCATATATTTTCTTGTGGGTTTAATTGTGGGCTATATGGTGGCAAGTAAGCTAGTTTAATATTATTAGGTAATAATTCTTTATCGAGTTTATGTGCAGCAGCTCCATCGCATACTACTAAAAGAAAATTATCCTTATAACGCTTTGCCATTTCTTGTAGCATTAACATCATCCAATCTTGGTTCATTAAAGGCAAAATAAGGAAACAACTAGCACCGTCAAATGGACAAATTGCCCCATAAGTATAAGTATATTCACGAATAATTTGTTTCTTAAGTAAAGGCCTGATTCCAGCCGGAACCCAGCAACGCCTTAATGAATCTATACGACCAAAACGTGCCTCATCTTGGAAGAATATCTTTAATTCCTTGCCTTCAGTTGCTGCTGATACTCTTGCTTCTTTAACCATATCAGGCCACTTTTTTTAAAAGTTTCTACCGCATCCTTCTTTTGTTTAGGATGGTATGGTCTTGGTGCAATTTTACGCCACCCATGCCTATGAAGCAGCCTATAAGCTGTGTAACGTGCTATTTTACTACCAACCGTTTCCTCAAAAATCTTATGCACCTTGCTAATTTCTACTATCCCACCATTAACGGCATTCTGTTCTATCTTTTTAAGCATCTCACGTTCTTGCTCTTGAGTTAGATAACTTCTGTATCTCCCACCTTTCTTCCTGCTACATAGTGCCTTTAAGCCTTTTTTTCGACATTGACTATGGGTTCTGTGAACATGACTTTCTGATAATCCTGTAACTTTAGCAATCAATGATGTCGGCATTTTTTCACTCACTCTTAGATAGATTGATTGATAACGTCTAAATTCTTCTTTAGTCTTTGCTTCATTCATTAATTGTTTCACTTCTTCTACATTAACTTCTAATACCTTATACCCTCTAGACATCTTAATTAACACTATACTATCTTAAATAACACACTATAGCATCTATATTATTAAATAGATAGTGATTTGGTATTAGTAAAAATGTAACTTTAGTAAACTTGCTATAATCTTTTTTAGATTTTTGCTCTTCCGTGGTAAATCTTATTTTACTATTCAGTACTGCTCTTGCTCCTTGAATCAACAAAGTGCGTAAATATATATCACCTCTTTTACTAATGCCAAGCAACTTATCTTTGCCACCACTAGAATGTTGCCTTGGTACTAATCCTAGCCATGCTGATAATTGCCTGCCATTTTCAAAACAACTAGCATTACCTATTGACGCTATTAAGGCTGTAGCAGTAATTAACCCTATACCTGGTATCGTCATTAGTTGTTGGTGATTACTATACTGGCTAGCTATAATTTTTAATCTTTGTTCTAATTCTTTTATTTTTTTATCATTCTCTAGAAATTCTTCTTTTAACTCACTAAACGTTCGATAGCTTAGCTGGCTTAAAGCTCCTTCATCTAAAATCTCAGTTAGTTTTGTCATAATTTTATTAATTCCTTGCGGTATAACAAAACCAAATTCATGTAATAATCCCCTGATCTCATTAGCAAGTGCAGTACGATTTTTTACCAATCGTTGCCTTACCCTATGAATAAATAAAATATCTTGTTGCTCTACAGTTTTGATAAGCACAAACCTCATATTAGGTCTCGCTACTGCCTCACATATTGCTTCGCTATCTGCTTGATCATTTTTATTAGTTTTAACATAAGGCTTAACAAATTGTGGAGCTATTAGTTTTACAGTATGACCTAATTTTGTTAATTCTCTTGCCCAATAGCTAGCTCCACCGCAAGCTTCCATGCCTACTAGACATTTTGGTAAGTTAGCCATAAAAGTTAGAACCTGCTCTCTCATTAATTTTTTCTTTAATATTGTCTTACCATTTTTATCTACACCGTGAATTTAAAAAATTCTTTTGCAATATCTATACCAATTGTGGTAACTTCCATATGGACCTCCTTATTGTTGTTTAGGATTCATTTCCTATCCTAGAAGATTAGCATATGCTTCTCATTCTGTATATAGGGTAGGTCCATACCATTAATTCAGGAGAATTTGGGGCTAGGAGCGACGAGTAACAACGTCACCAACTTCTCATCAATTGACTATAATACACGTCAATATAACCAAATGTATGTATTACTAAATCCATAATATTCTTCTATTAATTTCTTTAAGTGCCAACAGTCCAATCTAATAATTCTAATTCTTTAATACGTTGAAATTCTGATAAGTTATTAGTAACACAAATAATTTTATGCTCTAATGCGGTGGCAGCTATTAAAACATCATATGCTCCTATAGACTTACCTTGCTGTTTTAGCAATGCTCTAATTGCAGCTGCTATTATTGCAGTACCATCATTAAATGGTAAGATACTAATAAGACTTACTAGGCTTTGCCATTTCTTATACAGCTTATTCATCTGCTGACTTTGTTTTATATTAAAACCATATTCTATCTCCAATAAAGTTACAACAGATATACTTAAGTCACTAGGACTAACCTGTTGCATTTGTTCTATAACATTAACCTGCCCTCTGAGAAAAAAGGATATTGTGCAAGTATCTAGAAGGTATTTCATTATGTTGTCCTATATTTCATTAAAACTTGTGATCTTTTGGTTCTAACATACTTTGCCTTAATTCCTTTGTATCTGGGTATAAATCTCTTGTGTCTTTATCAAAACTAAAAATGCCTTCTGACCATTTTGTTTGTTTATGACTATTAATCCAGTCAGTTAATGCTTCATTTATTATGCTATTTCTACTTCTACCTGATAATTGTCTTTGCTGCTCTAGCTCGTTATATAAATGATCGTTGATATAAATATTAAAATTCATATTAAACCTCCTATTTATTTAGTTATTTACTATATAACATATTATAACATGTTATATCATTAAGAAAAACATAAATATTTTTCTTTGTTATTACAATGAAGTAAGAATAGGGAAATATCGACTATAAGCATAGAAATGAGGGTTCTGGAAATTCTTCTTTTGATAAACTAATTCATTGCCATCTAGATCAACAACATTTCCACCATTAGCTTTAATTAGTGCATGACCTGCTGCGATATCCCATTCCATAGTTGTCCCAAATTTGGGGTAAATATCGGCTTTCCCTTCTGCTATTAAACATAATTTAATAGAGCTTGGTATGCTAACTATTTCGGTAATTAAATGTTTTTCTAAAAATTTCTTAATCTCTGAATTGGAACAGCGTGAGCTAACAACAGCACTATAATGATTTCTAGGTAAGACGTCAAAACTTACTGCCACATCATTTTGTTCAACTCGCAAAATATTATTAACATCTGTATAATGTAATTTCTGTATGGATGGTTGATAGATAAAGCCAATAACAGGCATACCATTTTTTATCAAGGCAATATTTACTGTATATGTATCCTCACCTTTGACATAACTTTTTGTCCCATCAATCGGATCAATTAACCAAAATTGCTCTTTATTTAAAGCAACTGGCTCTCTCTCTTCACAAATTACAGGAATATTTGGTGTTAACTTTGTTAAACCATTATATATAAAATCACTAATTTCTTTATCAGCATTTGTTACAGGTGAATTATCATCTTTATAACAAACTATTAGCCCTAAATCTCTTGTCATTAGAGCAATTCTTCCAGCATCGGTAATTAAACTTTTTAACGACCTAATTAAATTAACCATCATTTGTTATTTTCTATAAATTGCTTAGCCTCATCATCTTCTAACCATTTTCCTGTTTTTAATAATACTTCTTGTTGCAACTTCACTATATTATCCTGTGGAGTACCCTTTAGTTTTGTAACAGCTAAATATTCTATTCCATAATAATCTAGGTCAACTGTCTTTAGAAAATTATCTATATGTTTTAATTCACTTCTTTTATTCTCAAAAATTATAATGTTATCAGGTAAAATATTTGTGATACGCATAAACTCATATAGTGCCTGAGCTTTATTTAAAGCATCAGTAAATATTATGCCTTTATAAAAAATTGGTGATTTTTTATCAGTCTCATCAAATTTTAATATTTCTTTATTATTAACTTTATTAGTAAATTTAATACCAAGCCTACTTAGTTGCTCATACTGCCATTCCTCATAATTTTCAATCCTTCTACATGCTGGGTTAATTTTAGTAAAGCCAAAAACCAAAGCCCCAGAACTCTTTAGCTTATCAATAAATTTCGACCAATTAGCTTCTACCAACATAACTTGTCTTTGTAGTAGCAACTTAGCAATTACTTCATCTATATTGGAACGATACTTTTTTAAAGCAACAAGCTCCTCGATAAACCCCCCATAAGGATTGGCATAACGAAACATATTAGACTTAGGCGTAACTATTGTATCATCAATATTGATTAGCACTAAGCTAGATCCATTAATTTTTTCAAATAAATTTTTTACCGTAACAGAATCTATAGAATAAGTGGGAATGATTATTGCATAACTCGTATATGGTAGCATAACAAGAATTAATAATAATTTTGACTTATGCAGGAGGTCTAACAATTTTAATAAAAGGTTATTTTTTATTGTCATATGGATTTATGTTTTTCTGATTCTTAATTTTAACATTGCTTCTTTTTGTAGCATTTATCTTATTAATCAACTCACTAAATAATTTTACAAAATCACGAGAGTTAAATATTGATTCTTTTGTATCAGATAATCGATAATTATAACCAATAAACATTACATTATCGTCATAATTTTTAAGTTGACTTTCCATCGAAATTAGCTCACTAGAATTTTCATCAACCATTATTAGAACTTTTGGCACGAACTTCACTTCTATTAAAAAGTTTAATATTAACCGAAATAGAGGACTATTATTGCTGCTCAATATACCTTGATAAAATGTCTGATAAGTATTATCGAAAGGCTCCATATTATTAAAAATAAGATAATTATGTTGAGGGAAACTATTAGATAAGTCAATATTGAATTTTTTTAAATAATCAGCCTTCCATATTTCTAGTTTCTTTATATTGTTAAAGTTACCAGTTAAACTACGGTCACTAACAATTACTGGACTGCCTTTATCCATTATACCTTTTATAAATTTAGGTAAATTACTATCTAATAACTCATTTTTATACTCTGTAAACAATATTGTATCAATATAAACTACCTTTGATGCTTTAACTGATTTAAATAATTCAGATAGTTTAGATAATTCATTTTTATTCAGTTGGTTAATTGGTGGAAAGAATGATTTGAATATAACTTTGTCTCTCCCTATAACCAACAGGATATCCTCAGGAGGATAATTATTGCATAATTCTTGATATTCATTATTTATTTGCTCTAAACTATTAGTCTTAACAATTTTACCATTTGCCATTAAGGGTAATAGTAGTAGTATGGAAGCAATATATTTATTGTATAATTTGATACTTTTCAAAGCAGAAGCGTATAGTTTTAATTTAGTTTCTTTAGTTAACATGGTATTTGCTCTTATTTTTAGTCATTGCAAAAGTAGAGTTTCAAAAGAGGTCTAATATCTTGCCATTATAAATTCAATATCAATATCCACTTTCACTATGTGTTCTCGCTAATAGACATTTAGGAACTAATAATGGTATCAAGAACACGTTCGGATTAGCTATAATTCTTTAGAATCATTAAATAATGTGGTACATCCTTAAAGTAGCCTGTAGATGGAGCAAAACTATCAACTATTTTGAAACCAGCTTTTTTATAGGCACTAATTGCTTTATGGTTTGATTCACTAGGATCAATTATCCAAGTGCTAACTTGTTTTGTTGTATTTATAAATCTTGCTAAGGTCATTGAGCTTAAACCCAATCCTAGAAAATTTTCTTGTCCTATCATAAAATCTATAGTCCAAGTGATTTCCTTAGGTTTAACCCAAGGTAGTAGATGTTCCGGTGTAGAGTCGTTTGCATCTGATGTCATTATTAACGCATAGGGTTGCATATCATAAAAGCCTAGCCAATAATCAAAAATATCTTTCGTACCTTGCAAGTAATTCTGTAGGTTTTCCAATAGATCGCTACTATTGTCCCAATAATGTTTAACATGTGGTTTATCAAACCAAGATTTTATTAATTTTCCATCCCGTGATTGAGCTAGGCAAAAACTTATCTTAGCATCATTTAGTTCTACATATTTACTCATATCAAACTATGTATTTATTGTTGGTGTTAATCATTTCTGACTCCATCTGAAGTATCAACGTCATTGCGAAAAGGCTTAAGCCAAAAAGCAATCCATTCCTGACCATTTTTTGGATTGCCGTGCCACCGCAAAGAGGCTCCTCGCAATAACTATTATCGATCATCTTTCTACTCATCACAAGGAAATAAATAAAAATTGTATGATATATGGATATTGCCTGCGATAACTAATTAATGAAAACTCTTAGGATCAATGTCTATTTTTAAGTGACAAAAAGAGGGGATTTTGATTAAACTTAACCATATTTGCAAGAATTTCTGTAGATTAAATTTCCTATCTACTATGATTAAGATACGATAGCGAAATTTTCCTGATAATTTAGACATTAATGCACTAGATGGTCCAAGTATTCGTGCTGAACTTTTTGGAGCAATGGCAACTAAATTCCTGGATATTTCAAACACTTTATGCTCGCTTTTTCCAGATAAAATTATCGATGCCATTTTGGTAAAAGGTGGCATATTTTCTGCTTGTCTTGTTTTAAGCTCATATTGCAAAAATTGATCTCCTCCATTTTTTATATAGCTAAATATAGCATTATCTGGATAATAACTTTGCATTAATACTACACCTTTTTTATCTTCTCTTCCTGCCCTACCTCCAACTTGATGAAGTAACTGATAGTTACGTTCACTTGATCGTAAATCCCCACTATTAACTGTTCCAAGATCAGCATCAATAACACCCACTAAGGTAAGATTGGGAAAATGATAACCTTTAGTAATCATCTGAGTACCAATTAAAATATCAATTTCTAAATTCTCCATTTTATATAGTAATTCTTGTATGTCTTTAGGTTTTTGAGAATAATCTTTACTAATTACAGCAATTTTACTATCAGGAAAAATACTCCTAGTTTCTTCTTCAATTCTCTCAATTCCAGGACCACAGATAGTTAAAGAATCTTTTTCTAAACAATCTGGACAAACAATATGAATCCTACTCTGATAACCACAATGGTGACATTCAAGTTTTTTACTAGATTTATGTACCACTAACCAAGCAGAACAATAATTACAAGTAAAACGATAACCACAAAGCTTACACAACATTAACGGAGCATAACCTCTACGATTTAGAAATAATAATACTTGCTCTTTGCTTGGCAGTTTTTCACGAATTGACTCTATTAACTTTGTAGATAAATAAGAATTTTTTGGTAAATTCTCCTTCTTCATATCTATTATTTGAATTTTTGGTAAAGTTGCATCTTGGTAACGACTTGACAATTCAATTAATTGATATTTATCTGTATTTACATTATAAATTGTTTCAATAGATGGAGTAGCTGAGCATAATACTACTTTTGTTGCAGATAGGCTTCCCCGCAATATTGCTACGTCACGAGCATTATATAATATACCATCATCTTGCTTATAAGAACTATCATGCTCTTCATCAATAATAATTAATCCAAGACTAGGGTACGGTAAGAATAAACTACTTCTAGCACCAATTATGACTTTAATTTCATTGTTCAGCAAACCTCTTAAAATCATCTTTTTCTGAGCTTTAGTAACTGCCGAATTCCATATTATTGGATTAAAGCCAAATCTTTCTATAAAACGATTTATAATTTGTTGACTTAAAGCAATTTCTGGTAACATTATCAATATTTGCTTACCTTGCCTCAAATATTTAGCTAATAAATGAAAATAAACTTCTGTTTTACCTGATCCGGTTACTCCCTTAATAATTGATGGTTTATCTGATTGACTTAATAGAGAAAGTGCCTTTTGTTGATCTATTGAGAGGGGTGGTAAAGTAAAATCTTTATTTAATTCTTGGTGTTTTATTTTTATAGGTTGCTCAGCAATATCAATTGGTAAAACCAACTTTGCAATTGAACCAAGCTCTACCATGTAATAATTAGCAGCCCACTTAATTAGCGATAATATCTCTTGATTAAGTTTAAATTCAAGTGGTACTTTCTGTTTAATAGATTTGATTTTGTTATATTTCTCTGAAACTTCAATATCTAACTGCCATACTATACCAGTTAATTCCTTATTTCTAAAAGGGACTATTACTAAATCCCCTATAGCTAATTCTAATTCATTTGGAATTGAATAATCCAATGGAAAAAGATTAGCCAATGGCAATAATATTTTAGCAATTTGCATTAAAATTCATTTTTATACTATTTTATCATATTAAGCTATATAGTCATTGGGGCTAGGAACAATACCTATAAGTAATAGACAAGCGACGAGTGGCAACGTCCCTAACTTCCCATTAATTGACTATACATTATTTTTTCAATGCACTAATAGGTAATTGCATAAAATTAATCAAATGGTTTAACAATAACCATAATAACCGCTATGATCATCAATAATGCCGGCACTTCATTGACCATACGATAAAATTTCTCGGAATGATTATTTTTTCCATCAACAAAATTCTTTCGCCATCTAGATAATAAACCGTGAAAAATAGTTATGCCTAAAACTGCTGTCATTTTTATATAAAACCATGTTCCTAAAGCTACTAACCCATATATATAACTATTGATTATACCTAAAGTATAGGTACTTATCATAGCAGGATTCATAATTATTCTGAGTAACTTACTTTCCATTAACTGAAATGTTTTATCAGATTCACTCCCTACCGCCACTCTAGAATGATATACATATAATCTTGGCAAGTATAATAAACCCACCATCCAAGAAATTGCCGATATAAGATGGAATGCTTTAAACCATAAATAATAACTAGCCATTAATATTATCTCCTGTTACTTAATTTTTAAATGAAATAATGGTATGAACCTACCCTATATACAGAATGAGAAGCATATGCTAATCTTCTAGGATAGGAAATGAATCCTAAACAACAATAAGGAGGCCCATATGGAAGTTACCACAATTGGTATAGATATTGCAAAAGAATTTTTCAAATTCACGGTGTAGATAAAAATGGTAAGACAATATTAAAGAAAAAATTAATGAGAGAGCAGGTTCTAACTTTTATGGCTAACTTACCAAAGTGTCTAGTAGGCATGGAAGCTTGCGGTGGAGCTAGCTATTGGGCAAGAGAATTAACAAAATTAGGTCATACTGTAAAACTAATAGCTCCACAATTTGTTAAGCCTTATGTTAAAACTAATAAAAATGATCAAGCAGATAGCGAAGCAATATGTGAGGCAGTAGCGAGACCTAATATGAGGTTTGTGCCTATCAAAACTGTAGAGCAACAAGATATTTTATTTATTCATAGGGTAAGGCAACGATTGGTAAAAATTTATTATTCCTCAAATTTAATGTTAAAAAAAGATTTAGTATCTCACCCTACGCATAACCCAGGGCAATTTAAAAATTCCGGGAAAGTACAAAACGCTATTAGCGAGACCACTACATGGTCGAAGCAATCCACATTCATTAGATTGCTTCGTCGCTACTAAAGTAGCTTCTCGCAATGACGCCAAGCTATTTTTTTATATGGCTTTTAAATGCCATGCGTAAGGTGAGTAAAGTAATTCTATATTTGGCTCTTTTTGGCTCAAAATATAATTAATTAGTTATCACAGACAGCCTTCTAGACCGCTTCTGTTTACAGTTTTATCCGTATCTGACGACGTCAAATATTGCGAGGGCATAATATCAAATATAATTAATATCGCAACTATTATTTTTATAAAAAATCTAATATCTCAAAACTACATAAGGTAATTATTTTCCCATCCTCAAGCTGAATTCTTATACCTCCATTTTCATCTATATCTTTAAAAATCCCTGAGATTTTTGTGTTTCCATCATTTACACTAACCATCTCGCCCAACTTATAAGCATTTCTAAGCCAATATTGTCTTATTTTACTAAATCCCTGTTCTTTCCATCTACTAAAATATTTTTCAAAATTAATCATCAAGATATCTAATAAATATTCTGGATATTTTACTTCTATATTCTCATCAGATAAATTGGTTGCCAGTTGCTCAATATTTAAAGGATTTTCCTTGATGTTAATGCCAACACTTATAATAAGATAATTATTGTTATTTATACTAATAGATTCAAGCAATATACCAGATACTTTTTTGTCGTTTATCAAAATATCATTGGGCCATTTTAATTTGATAGAATTCACTGAACTGGCTGTAAGAGAAGTAATAGTTTTATACACAACAATAGCCATAACAAAAGATAATTGCGGAAGATAACTAAGATTAATTTGATGCTTTAATAATATACTAACATGCAAATTTCCTAGATTAGAATGCCAAATTTTGTTATTTCTTCCACGCGATTTTGTTTGATTTTTTGCTAATATTACATAACTACCATCAGGACAGCTCTTAGCCATCCTAATAGCTTCGCAGCTAGTACTATCTATTGTATCAAAAACTAGTAGCTTATATTTTTTTTGCCAAGACATAACTCCTCATCAAATTACTTTATAAAAAGAGAAAAAATTAACAAAAATCCTATAATAAAACAATTTATAAACTTTAAGCTTTGATGGGTTGGTACTAAATCTAGCTGCAAACTTTTATTTGCCTCAAAAAAGTACATAGACCTAACTATTTTGAGGTAATAATAAGCTGCTATAATACTGGTACCAATAGCTATAAATGCTAGAGTAAATTGTTCCTCTACAATAGCCTGATAAAAAATGAAATATTTACCAAAAAATCCTGCCAGTGGGGGAATACCAATCATCGAGAACATGATAATGGTAATCCCAGCAGCCAAAGCCTTACGACTATTCGCCAGACCCTTAATATCATCAAAATTTGCCGTATCAGCTTTTCCCCCCAGCAGAGCAATTAAACAGGCAAAAAAGCCTAAAACGGAAGCAGCATAAATAAATATATATATTAATGCTGCATTATTACCTTGCTCACTATGCAAAGCAACTCCCAGCAAAACATAACCAATATTTAGAATAGTGCTGTATCCCATTAGCCTTTTGAGAGAGTTTTGTTTAATAGCCCCACCTGCCCCAATCAACATTGACAAAATTGCTGTTATTTTTATTAAATCAACTGAAATTTGTTTATAATCACCAACTACCATCGTCATTATATTTAATAACACCACTACATTGCCAAATTTTGTAGCAGCAGCAAAATAGGTAACTGAAGGAATTGGTGATCCTTCATATACATCTGGCGTCCAAGCATGCAAAGGAGCACTAGATAATTTAAAGAAAATACCACTTAAAAAAAGTACTAAGCCACTTACTAACCCAATATTTGGCTGCGGTGATTGATTTAATTTTTGTAGAATATTACTATAATCTAAACTACCACCAAATCCATAAATAAAGGATATCCCAAACAAGGTCAGACAACTAATCAAACTACCTAGAATAAAGTATTTTAACGCTCCTTCTGATGATTTAATATTATACAAACTAAAGCCAGCTAGTACATATGCTGCTAGTGCTTGCAATTCCATAGCCACAAATAATAGTAGGAAATTACGAGCCGATATAGTAATAAAAATACCAACGGTCGAAAGTAACACCAAGGTTATGAATTCTGGCTTAAATTTTTCATTATAGTCAATTGATGAGAAGTTGGGGACGTTGTTGTTTGTCGCTTGCCTATTACTTATAGGCGTCGTTCCATCGCTCCTAGCCCCAAATTCTCCTGAATTGACTATAGTGACTTTACAATAACCATAATAAATTATTATGGTCATTATTGAAAAAAGCAAAGCAAAGACTTTACAAACACCAGTAAAACTATTAATGGCAAAGGAATCATTAAAAGCTACCGCTCTACTCTGCACCAAAGTAATAGAAAATACAATCGATAATAATATTGTAATATTAGTGATGATTCTAGTTTTGTTACTAAAAAATACAGCCGATAGTTGACTAAACAAAGCCAGTAAGGTCAGCATTATCTCAGGCAAAATAATTATAAATTGTTCTAAAATTGGGTTTATCATATTTCAGGTTCTTAGATTAATATAGTTAATATATACTATAAGATTGCTAGCACTAAGTAGAATAATAAAAAAATATATTAATTTTACATAAATTATGTAATTTAATATTACTCCGTCATTGCGAGCCACCGTAGGTGGCGTGGCAATCCACTTCTAACCACTTTTCTGGATTGCTTCGTGACCTTACGGTCTCCTCGCAATGACGGTTTTTCAACTACTGTTTTCTTAAACTAACGCCTATGCACTCCTGCTACCCAATTCTCATCAATTGACTATAGCGGAGTAATGCTAAATATATTTATCAAGTACCATAGTCATAATTTTGTTAGCTATAGGAGCTGCCACCCTGCCTCCACCTCCGCCATGATCGACAAAGACCAGAATAGAGTAACGAGGTTGTTGATAGGGAGCGAACCCGGCAAATATAGCATGGTTACGCCTTTGCCAAACAACTGATTTACTGCTTAAATCATCATCTATATTAGCTTTTGCTTGCACTTGTGCGGTACCTGTTTTACCAGCTAATTGATGTCCTTCTGCTAAAATCCTACTATAATAGGAAGTTCCTCCTTCAGTATTAACTGCTTTATACATGCCTTCTTTTAAAATATCTAAGTATTTTTGATTGATGTTAACCTGATCAAATACCGATATATCTTTAGCAATTCTAGGATTATACAATTTCCCATTATTAGCAATTGCCGTTACAAACCTAGCTAACTGGATTGGAGTAGCTGATAAAAATCCCTGCCCTATCGATAAGTTAAGAGTATCACCAATTGTCCATTTAGAGTTAAATTTTTTCATTTTCCATTCTTCTGAAGGAAGGAAACCTGAGGCTTCTCCAATCAAATCAATACCAGTTTTTGTACCGAAACCAAAATTTCTTGCCATATCTAATATTTTTTTATGACCTGTTAAGCGAGCTATTTCATACATATAAGAGTTACAAGAATGCTTAATGGAATTATACATATCCACTGTGCCATGACCATGACGACTCCAGCACCGAAAGCTATTAGTACCTAATACCGAATCCCCAGTACAATTAACCGTTTTATCCGGTTTAATTCCACTCTCTAAACCAGCTAAAATTGTAATAATTTTGAAAATAGAACCAGGTGGATAAGTACTTTGTATGGTTTTATTAATTAACGGCTTATAAGGATCATTAATTAAACTTTGCCAATAATCTTGAGACAATTTTACAAAATTATTGGCTTCAAATACCGGCGACATAGCCAGCACTAAAACATTACCGTTATTTGTATCAATAACTATCGCCGAACAGCCTTGTTTAGTTAAATAAGGCTGCACTCTTTGTTGTAACTCTGCGTCAATATTTAGATGTAAGTCCTCTCCTTGTTGACTTGGAAGATTGGTAATTTCTCTGACTTGTTTGCCTAAAGCATTTACTTCTATCTGCTTATAACCAAATTTCCCACGTAACTTTTCTTCATAATATTTTTCTACACCAGATTTACCAATATTAAAATCCCCTAAATTATTGATTTCTAGCTCTTGTTTCTCTTGCTCATTAATCTGTCCAGTGTAACCTATTACATGACAAGCGGCTTCTGAAAAATGGTAAAATCTTACATAACCGACATCTACAAAAATAGAAGTTAAATTTAACTTTTGTTCCTCAATGAGTGACATTTGTTGCCAGCTAAGATTATCTAATATCAGTAAAGGAACACGTTTATTGGCTTTTTTTATTTTTTGATTAATGTAATTTTGTTTTTCTTCAGTTAGTTGCAAGATATTTGCTACTAGAATTAATTCCTGTTTGTAATTAGTAGCCTCATGCATATCCAGTAATAACCTAAAACAAGTTTGGTTGGTAGCTAGAACATTACCGTTAACATCATAAATTTGTCCCCTGAATGGCGGAACTAGAATAAAACTTATACGATTTTTATCAGATAAAGTACGATATTTATCACTTTCAAATAACTGCATGTAAAACATTTTTCCAGCCAATAATGAAAATAATGTTAGTTTTCCTGAACCTATCAGAAAAGACCGTCTTGATATTAACTGGTTATGTAATATTTTATTATTTAGCATATTTTTTTGATAGCGATTCCTATTATGTTTTTGTAGTACTAGATACCAAACGTCATTGCGAGACCATGTAATGGTCGAAGCAATCCATTTCTAATACTTTTCTGAATTGCTTTGTCTCTACTAAAGTAGCTCTGAGCCATGACGTTTGAGGGTTAAACCTCCTCTCCTTGACGTTTGGGGAACAATACCTTATCAAGAGGAATTCGTAGCAAATTATAGGAAAATATCGTAGTAAGATAGTGCATTAACATCGTAAGATACCCTTGGGAAGATAGACCTTTAGTTAAAATTAGCAAATATCTAAAATGTAATATAAAAAAATAATATAACCCAAAAATCAGGAAATTTGTTAAATAACTTCTAACTATAAAGAATTTTCCAGCAAATTGTAAAATTATGTGAGCAGTTACAAGAACCAAGGAATTTGTACCAATTGGCATAGAATATAATTGGTCAAAAATTATTCCTACTAAAAATATTAGCCAAAAACCAATATGATAAAATGTAGCAAAATAGTAAAGTAAACTAACTTCAAAAGCTGGAAAAATAACAGTTTCTGTGTTAATTCTAAAATTTTCTAGTGGAAAAATTACTAATAACAAACAACATTCTAATAATATTATTTTACTAACTATTTGTGATAATGTTTGTGGTAATTTGCTAAAGAATTTCATATTATTTTCAGTTCTTTAATTACTGATTCAATAATAGGCAGTACTAGGTCATACTTTCTTATGAGATCCAATACCAGTCTAGCAGATTCTAGCCCTTCCACTAAGTATAAATTTTGATTTAAAAAATTTCCAACATCTAAATGTTTACCAAGCTCATAACCAAATCTAGTATTTCGTGATTCTTTAGAATAACAAGTTAGTACCAAATCCCCTAATATACCTGGAGCATACAAAATAGAAGCATCTCCAAGCTCTCCATCAATAGCCTCAGATAAAATTCTTATTTCTTGAATTGCTTGAGTTATAAGCCCGGCTTTTGCATTTTGTCCGTAACCTTTTGCATCATACCAACCACTCTTTATTGCTATAATATTCTTAACAGCCGATGCCACTTGCATCACTACCATATAGTCAGTTATGGTCAACTTAAATTGTTGAGATGCCAAGCTAATTGCTAGTCGTTTGGCAAGATTAACATCTAAAGAAGCAATGGTTACTGAAGTTAATAAATCTTGAGCAACTTCTTTAGCGAGGTTAGGTCCAGCTATAAAGGCTAAAGGATTAGCTGGTAATATGGCTTTTACTTTATCAGATAATAACTCCGTAGGGTCTCTGCCAAATCCTTTAGTTGCAACTAATAACGCTACGCTTTCAGATATCCCAGCGTTTTTTAATATCTTCAAAGTTTCCTGAAAAACAAAAGATGGTACCGCAATAATTATTACTTCTTTGTCTAGTAAAGCTGACAAATTATCACAAGGAACTAGATTAGTTGGTAATGTAATATCAGAACCAAGATATTTACTATTAGTTCGATTCTTTAATATTTCCTCGATAATATTATTCTCACGTACCAATATCGACACATCCTCATAGCACCTTGCCACTTGACAGGCTAGTGCAGTTCCCCAGCTACCGCCACCATAGACAGCAATGCTTTTAAATTTTTTCATAGCAATTATTTATATAGTGAATTAACTTAAATTGGCAACGTTATAAATCCGATTAGTATTTAGCCTTAGCGTCATTGCACATAGGTGGCAACCTAAGGAAATAGTAGTTGAAAAGACGTCTATTAGCGAGTCCTAGTTAGGTGGCGTGGCAATTGTAAGAATCCTTATATTTATTCTAATTCTTCAATTTGCTCTTTAGTTAACCCAGTAGATTGAGATATTATCTCAATCGATATTCCAGCTTTCTGAAGATTTCTTGCCACTTCGAAATTTCTTCTAGCTTTGCCTCTAGCTTCGCCTCTAGCTTCACCTCTAGCTTCACCTAGCTGGATACCTCTAGCTTCACCTTCTTCGATATATTTTTGTGCAATAGTTCTCATAATAACACCTTGTTCTTCTTCTGATAAATATTTGGTTAGTACTTCCTCCAATATCTGATTGCTTTTCCTCAGGAAGCTTAGCATCAGTGTACCATAAAAATGATTTTATGTAAATATAGCCTTTTTCCTTATCTACTAATATCTCTAATTTAAATCTCTGCAGAAATTCTTCCCAAAGCTTTATCATATCTCGTTGATGAATATGCTTGAACATATATTCTAACATCCCAATATGCTTCTTCTTCATTATTTCATCATCAGACATGCTTTGTAAATCAACCAATTGATAATCTTCTGTCATCACTTTCTTGGCTATAACTGCATCGGTAAATAAACTCCATAAATTCCTAGGGGCAGTATAAACTTCTTTACCATTATAAATTACTAAATTATATACTAATGGTAATTTCTTTCTTCCTTTTTTATGCCTTTCACACAATAATAATGTGTATTTCCATAATCGTAGAGCTGTCCAATAATCAACGCCCGACTGAGCCTCAATCAACACATACACAAAAGCCTTACCCTGATTCTTGGTCGCAACTCCATACACTATATCACTATATTTTTTGTTTAACGATTCCTCTATGTAGCTTTCTTTTTCTACTGTTATCTTTGATAAATCTACTAAACTCTTAAAATCATTAGGCAAATAATATTCCAAAAATTCTTGAGCTGCCACAGGATCAGCCATTATTGTTTTGACTAATGAATCATGCTTTAACTTTTTTGTCATAAAAGAATATTAAATTGATAAAACTACATATATCTCTATCAGATTTTGACTTATGCTAGGTAAGTCTACTATACCAAAATTTCTGAAATCATATAATTATCCTCTACAGCAACTAACCGAGCTTTAATAATTTGCCCAACGTCAAAATTACCTTGCAACTTTACCGGAATAAAATTTTCTGTATGAGCTATGTTATTTTGCTCTACAAGTAATTCCACTTCATGCCCTATATTCCTTTGGAAAAATTGTTGTAATTGCTGCTTCCCTGTTACCCTTAAAATTTCTGCTCTAGCTTTTCTAACAGACTTTGCTACTTGCGGCATTCTGGCAGCTGGAGTTTCCTCACGCTCAGAATACGGGAAAACATGTAAATATTGCAAATCCGCCTCAGAGATAAGTTTTCTTGTATTCTCAAACATTACCTCATTTTCCGTCGGGAAACCAGCTATAATGTCTGCCCCGAATGATACATTTGCTCTTAAGTTACGCAATTTATGACAAAAATCAATAACATTTTGACGATTATGGCGACGTTTCATACGCTTAAGTATCATGTCATCACCAGCTTGTAAACTAATATGAAAATGCGGCATAATTTGTGGAGCATAAGCCATCAAATCAAACAAATCATCATCGATTTCAGCTACATCAATGGAAGATAATCTAAGCCTTTTTAGCTCCGGAACCAACCCTATAATCCTTCTAATCATCTGGGCAAAAGTTGGAGCTCCTGGTAAATCTGGTCCATATGCCGTAACGTCAACCCCGGTAAATACTACTTCATTATACCCATTAGCTACTAATGTCCTTAACTGCTGTACTATCACTCCCATTGGGACTGAGCGACTATTGCCTCTAGCATAAGGTATAATGCAGAAGGTACAACGATGATTACAACCATTCTGTACTTGAATAAAAGCCCGAGATTTGCCATCAAAGCTAGCCACCAGATGATTAGCAGTTTCCGTCACAGACATTATATCATTTACTGCTACTTTTTCGTCAGTAAATTGATAATTGCTAGCAATCAATTTTTCCTCATTACCAAGTACTTTGTCGACCTCAACCATATTAGCAAAAATATCTGGGTTATTTTGAGCAGCACAACCAGTAACAATAATTCTTGCATTAGGGTTATTTTTCTTAGCTTTACGAATTGCTTGACGTGATTGTTTTACAGCTTCCTTAGTGACATAACAAGTATTAAACACCATGACATTTTCTAAACCAGAAAGAGCTAGGTTAGTTCTAATCACTTCACTTTCATAAATATTTAATCGACAACCAAAAGTTACAACCTTTTGAGTTAAGACTTCTTGTGGTTTAGTCATAAAAAAACTCTCCACGTACCACTAAAGCAGCAGAACCAAGCATTATGATATTCTCCCCTTGTTTTGACATTTGTAGACTACCTAATTGAAATACCACTTGACAAGGAGAGCTAACAAAGCCAAGCTTTACTGCTGAAGCAAAGCTAGCACATGCCCCACTACCACAAGCAAGAGTTAAACCAACTCCTCTTTCCCAAACCGATAAATAAATTTTATTATCCTTGATTGAAGCAAAATTAACGTTAACCCCATCAGTAAACAACTCTTTTGCTTGTAATTTCTCTCCAATTATTTCTTTATCTTTAGTAGCTAAATCACTAAAAATAATAAAATGTGGATTGCCAATATCAGCACAAATAACTTCCTTGATATCAATCATATAACGTTCCATAATTGGCCAAATCTTTTCGGCTGAAGGCATCCAATCTTCCTCAAAACTAACTATCCCAGTATTTACCTCGATCTCGTTGTCACTTAATATCTTACAAGACAATTCTTTTCCGTATATTCTTAAAGTAACTTCTGTTATACCGAAATCAAGATATAACAATTTGGTAAGACATCTTGAAGCATTCCCACATAATTTGGCACTTGAGCCATTCTGGTTATATACAGCCATTTCATAGTAATTAGCTTTTTGATCGTAAATAATAAACTGATCACAACCAATACCAGTACGACGATTGGAGATATTTAGCGATAATTGCTGTAAATCACAATTTATAGGTAAATCACGCTGATTGATAATCACAAAATCATTACCTAATCCATGCATTTTAGCAAAATTGATTTTTTTAAACACGAGAATATCTTTAGATTATACAATAAGTCTATTATACTAAATATATATAAAAATATGTAGTAAATAAATAGACCTCTTGCATAACTGTTGGTAAATGGTTATATTTTTTGTCTGTACTTGATTAGTATTACTGTCATTGCACTCCAATCGTCATTGCGAGGAGACATAGGTCGACGAAGCAATCCACCTTCTAGCGTCATTGCGAGCGAACGTAAGTGAGCGTGGCAATCCATGAAGTGATTAGATTAGAAATGAATTGCTTCGTTGCACCACCAAAGTGGCTCCTCGCAATGACGGTTGGGGTGCATATGCGTCATTACGAGACCATGTAATGGTCGAAGCAATCCATTTTACAACACCTTTCTGGATTGCTTCGTTGGCTCATGCATCCTCGCAATGACAACGTAATACTAAGCTATACTCTTTAAACTAATAAACAAGTGATAAAATGACCTTTAACTCAAGCAAACTTAACAATGGACTAACTGTTGTTACTTACCATATGCCTAATATAAAATCCGTAGCTATTAATCTCATTGTTAATGTAGGTAGCCGCTATGAACAATATTCAGAAATAGGGATATCTCATTTTCTTGAACATATGGCATTTAAAGGAACAACAACTAGAACTGCTAAGCAAATTGCTGAAGAATTTGACTCTATAGGAGGGCAGTTTAATGCTTACACCGGTCATGAACAGACTGTTTATTACTCAAAAATATTGAGTGAGAATTGTTATACGGCTCTAGAAATATTGGCAGATATCTTGCAAAATTCAGTTTTTTCAGAAGAAGAAATAGCCAAAGAATATCAGGTGATTTTACAAGAAATTGCTTGTGTACAGGATAATCCCGATGAGCTTATTCACGAAAAATTTTACAGTAGTGCTTATGCAAATCAAGCTCTTGGTCGGTCAATTTTAGGAACTTATGACAGTTTAGCAAAATTTGATAAGGAACATTTTAGCAGTTATATTGATAAACATTATAATGCCGGAAATATTTACTTATCAGTGGCAGGAAATGTTGAGCATCAACAAATTGTAGAATTTGCCGAAAAATTATTTTGTTCATTAAAAGATAAACCAAATAATCATTTTGAAAAAGCTAGATACACGGGGGGGCATAGTGTTATTACCAAAGAACTTGAACAAACTACCTTGGTTCTGGGATTCGAAAGTGTACCCTATTTTAACATACAGCAATTATATCATACTCAAGCTCTGTCACTAATACTTGGTAACGGTATGTCATCAAGATTATTTCAACAAATCAGAGAAAAGCTTGGACTTGCCTACTCAATTGGTAGCTATAATAGCTCACACTATGATAGTGGGATTTTTGGCATATATGTTTCCACTAGTCATGATAAACTGCCATTTCTTGCAGAACAATTAGTCAATGAAATTAACAATATTTCTGTAGAGATCAAAGATTCAGAAATTGATCGGGCTAAAATACAATTAAAAACTAGTATCCATATATCCCAAGAAGATTCATCTTATAAGTCAGAAGAAATTGGTAAGAATTTTGCTGTTTTTGGCAAATATTTACCTATTGAGGACACTATTGAATATATTATGAATATAACAAACCGAGATATCATAAATATTGCTAACAAAATATTTGCTAGCAAACCTACTTTATCTATCATTGGACCTAATCCACTTGCCATAGATTATCAAAAATTATCTAATGATCTGGCTCTATGAAATCGGTGCTATTAACTAGAAGTTCAGAAGATAATTACGACATTATTCAAGAGTTGCAGCGTAATCATCAATGTAGCTTTAACTATATATGCTGTCCTTTATTGGAATATCAAACTTTGCCATTAGATGGTACCCTTTTATATGATTATCCTAATATCATTATCACTAGTAAATTTGCTGCTAAAATTCTAGCTGGACACCAAAATATCGAAAAGAAGAATATGTGGATAGTCGGTAATTCATCAAAATTAATTCTAGAACAAAATAATTTTATAGTGCAATATGTTGCTAGCAATGTACAAGAGCTGCTAGAAAACATTCCACCAGAAATATATCACCAAACCGTATATTTGTCGTCAAATGAAATCACCCAAGATTTACCTCAAGCGATTAAAAGACACATTATCTATCAGGTAAAATATGCAACTAAGCTGCAGCACATAGCAGAAATTGAAAAGGGCATCAATTTTATTCTACTATATTCACAGAACTGCACTAAGACTTTTATTGAATTATTAGTAAAAAATAATTTGCTAGAATCCTTAGCCAATAGTTTAGTTATTACTATAAGTAAAAAAGTAGCAAATATTATTAGCTCTTTTACTAAAAATGTGGTTTATTGTGATAATGGACAACCTCAGCAAATGTTAGAATTATTAATTTATAATGCCCAAAATAATGCAAAAATCAGAAACTAATATAATAAAAGTCCGTAGAAACAACTCTATTATTTTTACAATTATTTTGGTTGTATTATTTGCCATATCGGTAACTTATATGACTTTTTTAAATAATAAAAAGACGGATTCTAAGTTATCTAATAACGCAACAATACAAGAAACAACCATACAAGAAATCCCCCCATCTTCAGATACTACCAATTTAGAGGAGAATGCACCTCAGGAAGATAATAGTTTAAATCAAGATAATTCTTCTGTAAGTACCCCCCACCAACCAGAACAATCTAAAGCCCCTTCCAATGTTTACAGTAATTATTTACTTAGCATCAATCTTCTGGTAAAGAATTTTCTGCAAGATAAAGATTATACAGAGCAACTTTATCAAATTGAAACTATGGAGTTACCTGCAAAAATAAAAAATATTTTGATAGATATGCACTATTATAATAAAAATTATTTACTTGATAATAATTTAGGTTTAGTAAGGGTATTTCCAAAAACCGATTGCTGGATCAAGCAATTTATCAAAATTGAAGAAAAATCTAGTAGCCTCAAAGATAAAGAAAAGCTGAAATTAAAAATAATAGGAAACCTAGATTATTTTATTAATTTCTTTTATTCAGAAGAACTACAACAAGAAAATTACAACAAGAATTCGTAGAGTAAACTAATGATAAGATTATTGATAATTTGTATTACATTTTTGTTGTTATATTTTAGTTTTTCTATGTTAAATCAACTTGACTCAAGATTAACTTTAAACTTATATGACTATTATATAGAAACAACATTTTTTACTTTCGTTATTTTATATATATTACTTACACTTTCTACTGCTATTTCTTTTAAAATATTATGTTTAATTATTAATCTACCTACTAATTTAAAAGCTCTTTTCTTTGCTAAAAGAGCCAATAACGATAATTACTTACTAATGAAAGCTATGGCAGAATACGTTTCTGGTGAAAAATTAAAATCAGCAGTAACGAGCCAAAAAATATCTTACCGTTTAAGCCAGGAAAATAAGGTGTTTCATACTTTACTTTTAGCAGAATCAGAACTAGATATTTCAGTAAAAATAAAATATTTTCAGGAATTAGAACAATCTAAATATTATATTCCTTTTGTTACCAAAAGACTCGCACAAATACATTATCAGAATAATATGTATGACATAGCTGAGAATTATGCTGTTAGATCGTTTAACCTAAATGAATCTGATAGTGAAACTTTAGAAATTTTACTTAATTGTTATGCCAAACTTTCTCTATGGACAAAATTTGTTTTTGTGGTATCTAAACTTAGCAGAGTTGACGGACAGAAACTAGAGTCGCTTAAAAACAAAATAGCTGATTATTATGTTATAGCTGCTAAAAATATGTTAGAGACTAACCAAACAAAAGAGGCGATATATTATTTAGAATCAGCTATTAAACTTATAGCTTCCCATATTGAAGCACTAAATCTTTATCTATCTTTAAACTCCTCTAAATGGAGTAATAAGAATCTTGAGTTATTACAAACTGCCTTCACAGCAAGCCCATCTTTTGAAATTGTAGAATTATATAAGAAATTTTCTACCAATGACTCGTCGGAAATTTATGACGATCTAGCAAATTTAGTCGATCCTAAAAAATATTTAGGATTATTTTTGGCGATAGCTGCTTATTTAGATTTACCAGAAAAGGTTGAAAGTCTTAGAGATGAGCCTGAACTATTATGATCTCCACTATAGTCAATTGATGAGAAGTTGGTGACGTCGTCGCTCAATGCTCGCCTATTACTTATCATAGTACCATACAATTTTTATTCTATAAGTATTAAGCAGCATAAAAACGTCATTGCGAGGAGGCGTGAGCCTACGAAGCAATCCATATAGTCTTGATGTATCTATACTATAGTCAATTCAGGAGGATTTGGTGCTAGGAGAGATGGAGCGACGCCTATAAGTAATAGGCGAGCAACGAGTGACGACGTCACCAACTTCTCCTGAATTGACTATAATTCTCATGGATTGCTTCGTCGCTACTAAAGTAGCTCCTCGCAATGACGCTTAGCAGTAAGCTTTTTTACTCATCATAAGGAAATAAATAAAAAATTGTAGGGTACTATGACTACATGGTCTCGCTAATAGCGGAAAAGCTACCTAAAACCAGCTCTAGCTTATAACTTTTAACAGTTGTGGTCTATGCACTCCATCGCTCCTGCTACCTGATTCTCCTGAATTGACTATACCAGTTCTATTATTTTTAATCCAAAGAATTAATAGACACATCAAATGCCATAGAGACTAAATTTGCTAACTTTTCCTCTTGATCTAAAATCTCAGGTAATATTTTCCAATATGATAGAGTTATCAACTTATTTGAGTTATTATATGTAAATGGTTCGGAGACAAAAGATTTTAAATCTCCAACCACTTTGTTATCCATTTTAAAGTACAACTCGTTTCTTGCAACTATTCCTATTATTATTCCGTCTTTATATATACCATAACTACCAAACATTGCACGAGTAGTGATTTGACCAAAAGGGGCTAGTATATCTTTAATATATTCAATAAATTCATTACTTTTCATAATTAACCTATAGGTTGATTTGTACGAAAAACCACCATAAGGGTTACTTATTTTTGCAGAGTGACTATTTAAAACTTTCCAGTTGAACCAAATCCACCAGAACCTCTAAGAGTTTCATCTAACGAATCCACCTCGTCCCATAATATCTGCTCATATTTAGAAATAACCATCTGAGCAATCTTCATGCCACGCTCAATTACAAAATCTTCTTTAGCATGATTAACTAAAATTACTTTTATTTCACCACGATAGTCGGCATCAATTGTACCAGGTGCATTAAGTACGGTAATGCCGTGTTTTAGTGCTAAACCTGATCTTGGTCTGATTTGAGCTTCTAAATGACTAGGCAATGCTATACAAATTCCTGTAGGTACTAACTCTACTTGTTGTGATTTTATAGTTATAGGCTCAATATTTGCTGCCATTAGATCCATACCACTACTATGCTGGGTAGCATAACCAGGCAAAATATCTACAGAATGTTCTAATTTTTTAACTTTAATGTTCATAAAGATGATATTTTTAAAATGATATTTAAGAATACCAAAGAATAAATTGTAGCAAAATCTGCATTATATGTCAATATTCATTATATTTTGATATCCTTTCTAATAAGACCTATTTAAAGTAAATTCTAATAAAGAAACTAAATGATCTTTATAAATATTTTGTATAGGGATTTGTTTTAATAAATTACTAGCTTCATTGTTAATCGCTGCTAAATAGTCAATAATTTGCTGCTTAATACAATGTTCTATCATCAATTCTCGTATTAGTTTAAACTCACTTTCAGTTCTATTATCTGCCTTAATCATTTCTTGAATTTTTAACTGCCACTGATCATCAAGCTTTTTATATAAGAAAATTAGTGGTAGAGTTATTTTCCCTTCTGAAAAATCATCGCCTATATTCTTACCAATATCACGACTATCCCCTAAATAGTCAAATAAATCATCAATGATTTGAAAAACATTGCCTAGAACTCTACCAAATTTTTGTAAAATTTCACAAATTTCATTAGATTGACCAGAAATAATTGCTCCTGCTTCACAAGATACGCCAAATAATTCTGCCGTTTTTGCCATAATTATTTCATTATATTCTGTTTCGTCAATAATTCTCCGCTGATTCAATTTCACCAATTGCGAAACCTCTCCTTCTGATATAATTGCTGAAGCTCTTGATAAAGATTTCATGGCTTTAATAGATTTTGTATCTACCATTAGCTGAAATGATTGGCTAAATAAAAAATCCCCAACTAGAATACTAGCCTTGCTATCCCAGATAACATTAGCAGTAGGTTTGGATCTTCTCATGGTACTCTCATCTACTACATCGTCATGCAATAAAGTTGCCGCATGAATAAACTCTACAGCCCCAGCAAGCTTTATATTATCTTCCCCTACATAACCAAACATTTTGCTAGTTAAAATTGTTAGTAATGGTCTGATTCTTTTGCCACCAAATTCCAGCAAATATTTACCTATTACGTTAACCAGCTCCTCTTTGGTAGCTAAGCGGGTTATAATAAGCTTATTTAATGCAGAAAGTTCTGGGCTTAAGTCTTTATGTATTATTTTTATAGTATCCAATTTACGTCTCTATTTTTTATTTTATGATTTCCGTACGCTCGTTCCTATCATTCCCCCTTCTCCTTGCCATTCTTAGCAACGGCGGGAATCTGGATACCTGATTTCGCAGGTATGGCACTAAGCCAAGCAGGGAGTCAATTTACTATGGCGTAACGCTATTCGGATCATTATAGACTTCCTGCCAAAAATCACTATCAATCTCCAAAAAAGGTTGAATCATTAATTGTTTTAATAATTTTTGATGTTCATTGAAATCAGGCACTAGCTCTTGTATTCTTTTTGTTATACTATAGTCAATTGATAAGGAGTTGGTGACGTCGTCACTCATCGCTCGTCTATTACTTATAGGCGTCGCTCCATCGCTCCTAGCACCAACTCCTCCTGAATTGACTATATCACCAACCCGTATTTTTTCCGAGGCTTTTTTGTATAATGCTAGATAATATAATGGTAAAAATTTATCAAGATCGACAGTGCCTATTTTTCCTTTTTCTATATTATTGGAATCTAATTTATACTCAAAACTTATGTCCCCTGAGTTAGAGTCAGGATGATCTGATACGGTTTTTAGAAAATAATTAATTCCCTCTTTGTATACAATACGACTATCTTCAGAAAATGTTTTAAATCTACCTAAATTTAATAAATAATTGGTGATAATATCAGTTACCTTTAAATAATTATTAACAACCAAGAGTCCATTAATATCAAAATTGCCAAATGAATTTAGCTTGCATTCACTTGACAAGCGGAATCCAGTATTATTAGAAAATAAACTAAGGTTATGTATTTGAGCTCTCATTACATCGTTTATTCTAGCAAAAAAATTTACATCTAAATCAAAAATATATTGATGATTTTCTAATTCAGTTAAATTGAATTTATCTTTATTATTGTTAACATACTCTAACTCTTCCATTAACGATAAATTGTTAGGCAATGCTGATATATACGGCAATAAATACTGGATAGAATTTAATATATTATCGGAAAATCCTGATTTCAAATCAATTGTTGATTCAACCTTCAAATGGCTAGCACGATGACTTTCTTCCTCTTTATTTTGATATAACAAACTAGTCAAAGAGTCTTGGACATTGCTTGAAAATTTGCTGGATATCATTTTTATTGCTAAATCGTTAACAAATTCACTATATATAGATTTATTTGTTTTTATATAAAACTTACCTTCAAAACTAAAAGGCATTGGCCAAGCAAATCTATATAATAAAAGACCAGCTGGCACCCTCCTGTTGATAAGATTACTTTCTAAGATGTTTGTTGAATAACTAATATTTAATTTTTGCGGTACATTATTTTTAAAATCTTCTAGATCAGTATAATATTTTTTCTTTTCCAGTGAGAATGAAATAGCTGTATGATCTTCATCATATAGTTTTTGCTGATCAATTAAATCAAAGATTTTGGTTTTGTCAGATCTTAATTCCAATTCTTTAACAAAATTGATAATTTCAAACGGATCTTTTTTTTGTATAAAAATCTTAAATAACTTTAAGCTCAAGGGAATTTTTGCTGTAAAAGAATAATTATCACTTTCGAATTTTGCCCCAAATCCTGATTGAATAGGTTTATAACGACCCGTTGCGTTACCAGAATAGGTAATGAAGCAAACTTGTTTTAGTAAGTCATAACCTATATAAATCGGAGTATGAAATTCAATTATACTATTCTCCCCCTCTTCATACCAGCCAATTACTTGAAAGGCAATTTTAAATGGAAAGCCATAGCTGGTAATTTTATTAAACTTAACGAAATATTTTTGTTCATTATCTACCGTATTAGTAGCGATATAACGATTACTATATTGCTGATTGATCTTACCAGCTATAGAACTAATAATTAAGAACCATGAAACAGTATAAATCAAAAGGGTTGCAGCAATTATCACTGATATATATATTAATGTTTTTCGCATGCTAATTACATAATTTTACATATTCACGGTTTAACTGCACTATATCCCAAAACCATAAAATAACTATCATAATAAACATTATTAGTAAATAAACTACTATTGAATCACATGTGGCAGTAGGCACTATTATGAATATAAAAGACTGAATAAAAGCTCCTAGAGACTTACCAAATTTGGTACTAATAACCTCAGCAGCAGCTTTACCTTTTGTTCGAAGTTCTAATGATAAAGGAATATATGCCATTTCCTTTGTTGAATCAAATAACGAATATTTAGTTGATTTACTTAAAATATTTTGTATCCCTCCAATAATTACAGCAGCATAAATTGGATTAAAGTCTTTAATACCACAACCTATATCTTCTGAGAAAATAACAAAAATGAAAAACATTAAACCAGTCATCGAAAACATCAAAGGTGTTAATAATGCTGAAACTAACCAAGTAAATTTCCTAATCACATTACTGCCAACTACCATAAAAGTCACGCAGGAAATTCCCATCCAAATATTAAACCTGCCCATAAAGTTTATATAATCTAACGTATTGGGATTAAGTTCTCTTACTTTAGCTTTCCACGGACCTTCCACTATATTAGTTAGTGCTCCATAACAAATTATCAATAAAGCAATGCGTCCAACATATTTTGAGCTAATAATTAGCCTGATACTATCCAGAAGTGGTAAAGAGGTTTTTGCCTGTATTTGAGTTACTTTAAAATCAGCCATTAATCCCTTATCATGCAAAATCAGATAATTAATTAACCTAAATAACAACATTGAAATTATACCGGCAAATACTATTATAGACATAATTGGTTGTAACATTAGTTCTGAATTATATTGTAAATCTTCATCTATTATCATTTGGGTATCTGATATCTCTTGTACATTTGAGAAAGCTACTAATACATTACCAGCTACAATTAAGCCAACATTGCCTACCATTCCTAAAATTGGATAAAAACGTTTTGCATTATTTGTATCAAAAATATTATTAGCAAATTGCCAGAACATTAGGTTAATAATTACGGCACTCCATAATTCTGCACAAACATACATGATAGCGTAACTCCACTTACCCATTATCTTGATAAACCACCGAAAATTAGGATACAAAGATACTAAATGTTCTATCTGCTCAGTATTTGGATGATAAAACTCCTGATTAGGATAAATGACATAGGCAAATATCAGAAAAAACAACAAAAAGCTTGAAATTATTATATAAAAAATATATTCAAAACGGATGTGATTACTGAGCTTTACATATAATATAGCGAATAATATAGAAGATGGCAAAACAAGCCAAAGTTTTAAAAAGCTGATAACCTCCGCTCCCATTGATGGCACAACTAATCCGTCTTTAACAGACCTCAGAGCCCCAAAATTAAAAAGAACACAGAGCATCATTAATGCCATAGGTAGAAAAAGTTTCAACTCCTCCCTCTCTATTGGCCAAATGATTTCCTGTATTTTAGAAAAAATATTTTTGAATGGTAACATTATTATTACACAAAGAATTACCTAAAGATAGAGGCTATATTTCATATATGGTCAAGCTGCACTAGCACTTTTAAAGCTCTATGATAATAAAGTCAATGAAAATTAGCATATTTCTCTATTAACAAAATTAGTTACGTGACAAAATTATATAGTTTTTTCAAGCTTTCGTGTGAGCATCACTACAATTATATCATGAATTTCGTTTGCACTAAGATCTGCAGCGTTTATTTTTACTATTCTATCTGGAAATTTATCTGATATATATTGAAATTTATCATAGACTTTTTGATGAAATTCAATATTCTTACTTTCAAATTTATTATTATTACCCCTTGCCCACGCCCTTGCTAAAGCAATATTTGGCTCTATATCAATAAAAAAAGTAATATCAGGCATTACAGGTGATATTAGAGATTTATGAAGTTCATACACTAAATCAGTACCTACCTCTTGCCCTTGATAACAAGCCGTAGAATCCACAAACCTATCACAAATAACTGAGACCCCAGAATTGAGTTTAGGAATAATCCTTTTATGAACATGTTCGTAACGTGCCGCCATAACTTGCAGCAATTCTGACATAGGTAATAAATCTTGATAAACTAAAATGTCACGCATTTTCTCAGCTGCAATAGTTCCGCCCACTTCATGTGTTAAATCTGCCCGGATATTTTGTGATAATAAATACTGGTGTAGCATATCACTCTGGGTAGATTTACCACACCCTTCCCCACCTTCAAACGTAATAAATTTACCGTTTTTAATTGACATAACTACCACTATTCATTTCATGTAACCTTGAAATAGTTCTCTTAAATTCATTACTACGCAAACCATTCTGATATATTTTTATGGGTTCATCTTGTAAAGTCATAAATAGTACAACCTTATAAAAATAAGCATTATCAACAAAATTTATAAACCTAACAGCTAAATCGGTATTATCAGAACTTATTATACGAATATTTTCTACTATTATAATAGAAAATTTTTGACAAATATCTACATAATCAACATAACCTAATTCTCTTACAAATAGCTCTTCAAAATCTGTTACTAATATTTTTTCGCTAGCCATTTTAAAAGATATTTTCCGTCCGAAAACAGCAATATCCTTAGGAACTAGCTGGTTATTATTATTTAACTTGCCAATAAGTTGCTGTATCTCGAATTTATTATGTTCATTAATTGGATATATTATGCGTCTGCTAGCCGTTTGCATAATTTTATCTAATCGATAATCATGATCACTATCTAAGTACATGACCTCAAACCTTTGATAAATCTCTTTAATTATTGGCAAAAAAGAATTTCTTTGTAAACCATCTTTATACAAATCTTCTGGTTTGGTATTACTGGTAATGAAGATAAATACCTTACATTTTATCAGTTCAAGAAGTAGCGGTCCTATTATCATAGCATCAGCTATATCTTTAATTTCAAACTCGTCGATACATATTACTGCTGCTTGTTTTGCATAATTTGTCGCAATGCTTTTTATAATATTATTTTTAGACTTTGATTTGTCTTGTAACTGATAAATATCTTTATGTACCGATTGCATCAAATTCTGGTAATGGATCATTAATTTCTTAATTTGCAATATTTGAAAAAAATGTTGCATTAATACAGTTTTGCCATTACCTACATTACCATATAAATAGATACCTTGTTTTGCTAATAAATTACCATTAAAGAATTTCAAAAATGACTTATCTTCAATTTGCTTAGCAAAATTCTTAATTCTACCTAGCAGAAATAACTGCTTTTTATCAAATTTTAATTCAGACAATCGATTACATTTTTGTTAAGGTTTATTCTTTTTTTAACGCTTCTATTTCCTTAATAGTTAGTTTTGTATATTTAACTATTTTTTCTATTGGCTCATTATCAGCTAACATTTCTTTCGCCATGGCTATAGTACTTTCTTTAATACCTATAGCTTTTCCTCTAGCTTCCCCTATAGCTTCACCTATAGCTTCGCCTATAGCTTTTCCTTTAGCTTCAGCATCTGCAATTTGTTGCTGTTCTACCGCTAAATTATCAAAATAGGCTTTTGTTCTTTCCTCATAGGTGTTAAGCTCCGCTTCTGACCAGCTTGCTTGGTCTACTGCCTCAAAGGCTCTCCTAATAATTTTATCCTTACCTATTAACTGCTCTATTTCGGCTAATGTTAATGTACTATCTCCTGCATGTTTGAAAAAATACATCCACTTTTCCTCTGTAGTCTCTAGATTAGAGATAATTTTATTAAATTTCTTGAGTTCTAAAAAAACAAAGTAAAAATCTTTTAAATCATTGGCGTAGCTTTCTGTATCTAAAAGACGATGCTCTGACTTCCAATGTTTTTTATCGTCAAACATCACAAAATCTGCTATTGCTAAAAATATTACTCCTTTTAATTTAGCGTATACTGCCAACTTTTTATGGTTTTCATCCTCTTTGAGTATTTGCCTAGAATATGCTTTAGCCGCATAATACTGGGCTCTTTTCTCAAATCCTGGATGCTTACTTATCTGCATCTCTACGATGAATTGATTACCATGTTGATCTTTACATAACACATCAACTATAGACTTTCTGTAAATAGCAATATCAGGGTCTTGGATAGTTGGTAAAAACGTCACCTCAATTATTTTTTCATTTCCTTTACATTTGAGAATATCATTTAAAAAATGAACAAGTATATCCTTGTTCTTTTCAGTGCCAAAAATTTGGCGAAAACAAAAATCATTTTTAGGGTCAAGAAATTTTGATAAAAACATATAATACAACCTCTTAATTCTATATTGATAACTAATGCTATTTTATCATCTTCTCCACTAAAAATCTTGCAATAAATTAAACTTCACCCATATATTTTTCGAATTTATTTTTCTCGTTTTGATATTTATCTGCATCCGGTAGGGCTGGTTTCTTAACCGTAATATTTGACCATTTACTGGAAAAAAACTTAGCTCTCTCTATCCAGTCAATCAGCTGTTCTGATTCTGGCTTAATAGCTTTAACCGGACACTCACTCTCACATACTCCACAATCAATACATTCGTCGGGATTAATTACCAACATTAACTCCCCTTCATAAAAGCAATCGACAGGGCATACTTCTACGCAATCAGTATATTTACATTTTACGCACTCATCGGTAACAACATAAGTCATAAATTGTCATACTCCTTGAATTTAGCAATTAACATGCAAGATCTCAAACCCAATACTAATAGAAAATATAGTATAGCACTTATAAACATTAGCACTAAGGGTAATAACATAGAATTATCGATAGTCGGACTACCTAGCCTTAAAACGCTTGCTGGCTGATGTAAACTATACCAAATATTTACCGAAAATTTTACTATGGGAACATTGATAAAGCCAATTAAAGCAATCACCGAGGCTGGTTTTTCAGTACGGCTTATCCTATCACCACTATTCACCACCACGATATAGCTTAAATATAGTAAGAATAATACGAACATTGAGGTAAGTCTAGCATCCCAAACCCACCAAGTTCCCCAAATAGGCTTTCCCCATAATGCCCCTGTTACTATACTAATCATACAGAAAACTGCCCCAATAGGAGCACCTGCTACTGCCATTAAGAAGGACATTTTAGTTTTCCACACTAGGTTAGACAAACTACAAATAGCTATAAATGTATAAATACCTAGTGCCATCCAAGAAGCTGGTACATGAACATACATAATCCTAACCATATCACCTTGTTGGTAATCTGGTGGCGATACTATCAAAGCTTGGTATAACCCCAACCCCATTACTACTAACATTGCAACTAGCAATAATGGTAACATGGTTCGTACTAGCTTACTAAAAAAATAAGGATTTAATAATTTAAACATAAACATCCTAATTATGATTTTGTAGGGTATCATAGGACACAAGTGCCATTGCGTGAAGTCACTTTATAGTCAATTGAGGAGAAGTTGGTGACGTCGTCGCTCAATGCTCGCCTATTACTTATAGGCGTCGCTCCATCGCTCCTGCTACCCAATCCTCCTGAATTGACTATAGTGGTAACAAAACAATGGCAAGATATAATATATGACATGTAAATGCCATGCGTAAGATGAGTTATTCATTAACTTTTACTTTCGTTCTCTTTATCTTGAAAATGTGATATAAGGTCTATTGTCACTAACCTTTACTCTAAACATAATTTTGCTAAAGATAAATAATCTTGTGGTGATAAATTTTCAGATCGACAAAAATTATCAATTTTTAATTTTGCTAACAAATCTTCTATACACGAGGTTAGTGTCTTTAAAGATGATTTAATCATTTTACGTCGCTTGCCAAAGGCTAGTCTAGTTATTAACTCAACTTTTTCAATTAGTTCAGCTGTTAATGCATTATTGTTATAAGGTACGAGTTTAACTATAGCCGAGTGGACTTTTGGTGCCGGATAGAAAGCTTGCGGATTAACATCAAAGCATTTTTCAACAGAACAAAGTAACTGACATATTACTGATAATCTTCCGTAGGATTTTGTTCCAACTTTACCACATATTCGGTCTACAACCTCCTTTTGCAGCATTAAAGTCATACTATTTATTAATGGTAATTTTTTTAACCATTTTATGACTAACTCTGTGCCTATTTGGTAAGGTAAATTTGAAATAATAGTTATTTTATCATGAGTTAAGCTTGATAGATCAAATTTAGTAGCATCCGAATGAACAATGTGCAAATTAGGGAACAGTTCTCTTATTTCCATAAGTAAAGGTATACATCTAACGTCAGTTTCAATAACAGTTAAAGATTTAGGGTTGCAGGCAAGAATAGCTCTAGTGAGTCCGGCTGTACCAGGACCAATTTCTAAGACCAAATCATTTTCTTGCAACCCACTAACTCGAACTATTTTATCACATAGGCTACTATCAAAAATGAAATTTTGACCATATTTCTTAATAGGAGCAATACCATGTTTGCTAGCATGCTTTGCAATTGAAGGTAAAGCACTCAAATTATTTGAGTGTATCACAAAGGTAGCATTATTTTGATATATGCTTTTTTACGCATATCATCAAAGTATTTTTGTGCTTTTTGCGACATTTTCTTATTAGCTAACAAATTTACTACGTAATTATTTTCATCGCTAGTAACATTAATCATCTTTTTGTCGCACATTAAGATTAATTTAAATCCATCTTGCATCTCGAAAACATTACTTTTTTCTCCTGTATTTAAATCTCTGAGAATTGTTTGCAGCGTAGAATCTAGAGTACTTAAATTTTGATTAATTACCTCTAATGTAGAGAAATCTTTGTATAAAGATTCTTTGATATCAGAACAATTTTTAAGACGTTTTTGCAAACAGTACATCTTCTGCAAAGTTTTATCATCTTTATCTTGTGAAGTAAAAAGCTGTGCTGATATTTCTGCATCTTTTGAATTTGTCGCTAATATTATATCATTAACTTCTTTTGCACTAATAGCAACTGATCTTGAAATACTAGATAAAATGTTCGTTTTGATAATTCCGGCACCTATCTGAAATTTAAAATTATTAATATCTACAGATTTACTCTTCAAGAACTTTATTAAATGCCCTTTTGGCATTTTATTACGTTGCTCGATGGTTTCTATAGACTCATTTATCTCACTATCAGAACTTTTTTTACCGTTTACAGATTGATAAAGTAATACATCATCAATCATGCTGTTAATTGCCATCTTATCAAGTTGCTTATTTGTTTGAGAATCAGGATTAGGAATATTGTTAAGTGCCATGATCATGTGTTTTCTAGCTAGAAATTCATGTAAGGTAATTGGCTCATTATTAACTAATGCAACTATATTGGATAACTCTGCTTTTGCTATAGTTATGTTAAAAATGATGGCAACTAAACAAAATAACTTTTTCATATTTAACTTCTTCATAATTTTAGGCTCACATATTTAATATTTTTAGACCTACAGAAATAGTAGGGACGGCAAAAGTCTTTTTTATCCCCCTGCTATTATCTCCCATATAATTGTCTGAAAGTTTTCCTGCTATTTTAACACACTCATTCAAGTATGTCACCTGGATACTCTTAGAAAGAATATATATTTTATTTTTTGCCCAGTCTACCCTCATATCATAGGCAACTGACCAATTTTCTGCTAATTGATAAGTGAAGTTATAGTAAAGTTGTCTTACTTTATTATCAATTAATTCATTGGTAGAATAATATTTCTGTATATTAGAAATTTGTGCTAATCCAACAGTTAACTGAATTGCCTTAGAGTTAAGGGTGCCACCTAATTCATCTCTAATTGGCTGAAAATTCTTGCTTTTTCTAAATCTATAGAACAGCTCTATTGTATCAGAAAAATTACTAGAAATTCTGCCAACATTTTCAACATTATCAATAGATTTGTTATTAATAAGATTATTACTATAGGTCTGTCCTAGGAATAAACTAGAATAATTTTGCTCTGAAAGTATAGAAGAATTAATACCATAACTTAATCTATTGCCAAATTCATGATAATCTATACCACTATAGCGATTCGAACTGAATATATTATTTTCTGATAGTTCATATTTTGACGGATCGATAAAAGAAAATTTCTTATTAGAATTATTTTTACGTCCAATAGTTGCTGATATAATTGGTTCAACAAATAGACTAGCTTTATCAAAGATTGAGCCAGCTAATGGATAGTGCCAAGTAGTTTGAATTTCTGGTATATTTCTAGCAAGAACCTTGTTAGCCCTAGAATTATTTGGATATAGGTGATTAATAAAATATACATCTGATCTATTCCGTAAGGTAACATTAAATAAATGACCAGATGAAGTTAGGAAATTGTTATCTACTGCCAATTGCAATGCAGCTTGCCCTAGTTCTCTACCACTTCTTTCTTTATAGATTAGTGCATTATTCTCAATAACTATGCTAGTAGTTTCATCGTCATTTAAAGGTATGACATTCTTGGTTCTAACCTTAGGAAAAATTAATGGACTGGTGCTACTAGAATCATTTGTTCCCAATCCTTCAAAATACATCCCTTCCGTTAATAAGTAATTGTAATTATTGACATGTTCTAAATATAACTTGGAAGTCAAATATGGAGTATAATTATTATAATAATTTTTTAAGTAAGCTTTATCAGAAGTACGTTGCAACCTAAATCCATATCGATAATCGTTTTTGGTGAAATCACCATTGCTTAATATATAATATGAATTTACCTTAGTGTTTTTTATCGTTATCGCACCATTCTTTAAGGAGTAGGGTACTTTGCCATAATTAGCCTCTAAAGATATATAATCGCTTTTGTTTGGTTTGTAACGAGCTTCTAGTTCAAAAATTGTATATTTTTCCCAAAAAATCCTAGGGGTTAGAGTAAAATCTAGATTAGGTTTAGCTCTATAATATAATGGTATCCTTAAAGAGCTATCCTGTATTCCAGGCATCAATATTCCTGATTTTGCAGGAGCCTTAGGTGTTGGATGAGAAAAATAGGGTGTATAGAAGATTGGAATACCATATACCTCAAAAAATAGATGCTTATAAACCATTATGTTCTTATTGAGATCTACTTCAGTATTTTTGGCAGAAATTTGCCAAATAGGTTTTTGGTTACATAGTATTTTACATGGAGTAAAGGTACTATTATGCAAACGAAAAACATCTTTATTGACTCTTTCCGCTAATTTTGACACTAAGAGATTATTATCACCAAGATATAAAATAAAATCTGAAATTATCCCCGCCTTTAGCTTATCTTTTAATACGACAAATTCTCCCAAAATAACTCTATTTTGTTGATCTGTAATTTTAACATCACCCTCAGCCCAGAGTGTATCTTGTTCTATATCGTAAATCAAAGAATTGGCTGTTAAAAAATAACTATCTAATATAATTTGAACATTACCTTTAGCATAAATAAATTGTTCCTTTTGGTTATATTCGATATAATCTGTTGACAAAAAGCTAAACTGTTTATTTATTCCTTGCTGTTTAGCTTGTGCCGAACTACCAATTGGTAATAAAATAATAATTTTAATAGTAATAATCAATAAATTGCAGAAAATTCGCATTTAGAATAATTTTTGAAGTAAGATGGTAAATATATCATGTATACATCAAATTTGATATATTTATATAGCTAACCAGATTAGTATTACTCCACTATAGTCAATTGATGAGAAGTTGGTGATGTTGTTGCTCATCGCTCCTGCTACCCAATTCTCCTGAATTGACTACACTCTTATCCTTAGATAATTTTAGTATATACTAATTATGATATGCACTAAGTATTTTATGAAAAATATTTTTATTATTTTTATTGACTCATCTTACGCATGGCGTTTAAAAGTCATATAAAAAATAGCTTGGCGTCATTGCGAGAAGCTACTTTAGTAGCGACGAAGCAATCTAATGAATGTGGATTGCTTCACCACTACGTGGTCTCGCAATGACGGAAAAGCTATCTAAAACCCGCTCTACCTTATAACTTTCAACAGTTGTGGAATCTAAGACCCCTGCTTACGCAGGGGTGACACAAAAATGGACAATTGCTTCGTCGTGTTGTGGTTTCCGCACTTTTCGCAATGACACCTAAGATTTTTTCCTACTATAGTCAATTCAGGGGAATTGGGTAGCAGGAACGATGGAGCGACGCCTATAAGTAATAGGCGAGCGACGAGTGACGACGTCACCAACTTCCCATCAATTGACTATACTGCTTGCAATCGATAAAGTCTGTGTATATAATAAACTTATGCTCTTTCCAAATATCAATCCTGTTATTTTTTCTATCGGACCATTTACCGTTTATTGGTACTCCATGGCTTACGTTTTGGGTATATTAGTTGGGTGGTTCTATGCTTACAACATTATAAAAAAATTCAAACTTAGTATTACCACGGAAATTTTCGAAAATTTTATTACTTGGGTTACTTTGGGCATCGTAATAGGTGCTAGATTAGGTCACGTGTTACTATATGACCCTATTAAATATTTTTTTAACCCTATTGCCATTTTCAAAACCTATGAAGGCGGTATGTCCTTTCATGGTGGTATTATTGGTATAGCCCTATCATGCTATTTTTTCTGCCGCAAATATAAAATTAAATTCTTTTGTTTAGGTGATATAGTAGCTACAGTTGGTCCTATCGGTTTATTTTTAGGTAGAATAGCCAATTTTATTAATGGGGAATTATATGGCAGAGTGACTACAATGCCATGGGGAATGATTTTTCCAAATAGCGATCTACAACTAAGACATCCCAGTCAACTTTATGAGGCATTTTTTGAAGGAATTATATTATTCTTAATTCTAGCTTACACCACTTTTAAATATAAAAGTATAAATATCTATAGTTTAAATTCTGCTATATTTCTAATATTTTATTCGGTATTTCGAATTATTATAGAAATGTTTCGTGAACCAGAAGATTGCTATGCAAGTCTTATTTTTAACAATGTAACTATAGGGCAATTTTTATCACTACCTATGCTAATAATGGGGATTTATTTAATAATACGAATTAAATGCCAGTTGACTCCAAAATAAGAAAACTTATTGAGCAAAATGGTAGTATTAAGCTTGACGAAATGATGCTCCAAGTAACATCTGTAGCCCCTTCTTCCTATTACCAAAAACAAGATAAGCTAGGTTGCTTAGGAGATTTTACAACAGCTCCAGAAATTTCTCAGCTTTTTGGTGAAATGATAGCTTTATGGACTATTGACCAATGGTATAAAATGGGTTGCCCACAGAAAACTAATTTAGTCGAATTGGGTCCTGGGCAGGGAGTGTTAATGCGAGATTTGCTAAATGTTGCTAAATTAGTTCCAGAATTTTACCAATCTCTCTCTATAGAATTAATTGATATTAATCCTCATTTTATCAAAAAACAAAAAACAAACCTAAAGTTAACAGGTCTCCCTATCAAACACTATAAATCCATACAATATATATCTAAAATTCCTTCTATTATAATAGCTAATGAATTTTTTGATGCTATGCCAATTAAGCAGTATATTAAAAGCAAAAAGCTTTGGTACGAGCTAACACTTATTATTGACCCAGCTGATGGTAAAATTAAATTCGATAAGATAGAAGTTAATAAGAACTTGCAACATTATCTACTGCAAGAGTACTCAAACGCACATGATGGAGCAGTAATAGAAGAATCACCTAAATCATTAGAAATCATAAAATTTATTAGCAAGCATATAATGAAATTTGGTGGGGCGAGCTTAGTTATCGATTACGGTTATGATATAGATCCAATAAAGAGGACGCGTAACCAATATAACCCTACTTTACAAGCGATAAAAAATCATAAATATTACCCACTACTTGAAACTTTAGGAGAAGCCGATTTATCAGCACATGTTGACTTTTATGCCTTAAAGACAGTAAGCAGAAATATAGGAATAAATGTGTATGGATCAATAACTCAACGTGATTTCTTAATTAGCAATGGTATATTATTACGAAGTCAACTATTACAAAGTAAATTACCTATTATAGAGGCAAATATCATAGCAAAACAAGTTGATAGGCTAATTGCTCCCAATAAAATGGGACTATTGTTTAAAGTATTGCACCTTGTACAGGAGTAACAGCAGAGAACGCCTATTACTTATAGGCGTCGCTCCCACAACTGTTGAAAGTTAGAAGGTAAAGCGGGTTTTAGATAGGTTTTCTGTCATTGCAAGACCACGCAAGTAGGTCGTGGCAATCCATCTTTGGTTACTTTTATGGATTGCTTCGTCGACCTACGGTCTTTCTCGCAATGACGTTGACCACATACGACTTTTAAACTATCCGGTCTAAAACCGCTTCCTCTTCTAACTTTCAACAGTTGTGGCGTCGCTCCATCGCTCCTAGCCTCAAACCGCTACATCAATCATCTCTTCTAATAATTTATATTCAAGCATACGCTTCTTCAAATCATTTGCCTATATCCCTATACTAAACCCCCACTATACTAAACCTCAATTGGTCCAATAGTTAAACCATTAACAAATTGTTGCAAATAGGGATTATCACTATTTTTTATCTCATCTTTTGTTCCAAACCATAAAATCTTCCCTTGATAAATCATAGCAACCTCTTTAGCTATCATATAAGCACTATTCATATCATGGGTTATGGTAATGGTAGTAGCTTTTAGTTCTTCTTGAACTTTAATTATTAATTCATTAATAACATTAGCCATGATAGGATCAAGACCGGTAGTTGGTTCGTCAAGAAAAAGAATCAAAGGATTACCACAAATAGCCCTAGCTAAAGATACTCTTTTCTGCATCCCCCCAGAAAGTTCAGATGGATAAAGATTGAGTATCTTGCTAGATAAACCTACCGAATTAAGTTTAGATGCCGCTAACTCTTGTTTATTTTTGGGAGATAATTTATACAATTTTTCAGCAAAAAACGTAATATTATCTTGAACAGTTAGAGAATCAAATAAAGCTCCACCCTGGAATAGAAAGCCTATAGTTTCCATCATTTTAAATCTATCTTTATTTGAGATATTGACAGTCTCTACCCCATCAACAACTATACTACCTTTATCAGGCTGTATTAACCCAACTATCGTCTTAATTAGTACTGATTTACCACTTCCCGAACCGCCAAGGATTACTATCGAACTATCCTGCTTTATGTCCAAGTCTATACCGTCAAGTACCTTTCGGTTACCGAAAGATTTATATAATGAACGTATTTTTATTTTTGATTGGTTATTCATAACTTTAAAAAAAACATGCTGTTATTAAGTAATTACTGATTAAAATCAGCACCGAAGAACTTACTACCGCCGAAGTTGTAGCAGTTCCGACTCCTTTTGCTCCTGTTCCAGAGCAATATCCGCTATAGCAACTTATTATTGAAATAATAAAACCAAAAGCCGCTGCTTTTACCAAACCAGAAATAACATCTATTGATTGTAAAAACTTAAAGCTATTTACCATATAACTAGAGCTATTAAAATTAAGCTTATAAACACTTACCAAATAGCCACCCATTACTCCTAATACATCACCGATTAATACTAAACATGGTAAGGTAATAACTGCAGCTAGGACCCTTGGCAAAACTAAATATTTTATTGGATCAGTTGACAAAGTATAAAGAGCATCTATTTGTTCCGTCACTCTCATTGTAGCTATTTCAGCGGCAATTGATGCACCAACCCTACCAGCCACCATGAGACCTGCAAGAACTGGTCCAAGTTCTCTAGTTATTGACAGAATTACCACCGTAGCTATTGAACTTTCAGCCGAGAAACGAGAGAAACCTGTATAACTTTGTAATGCCAGTACGGCTCCAGAAAAAAAGGTAGTCATCGCAACAACTGGTAGGGAATAAAAGCCTATAGATAACAACTGCTTGAATAGTAAGTTGCCATATAAGGGACGCCTAAAAATACTAGTAACTACCGCTATAGTAAATAGAGAAAAAGCTCCTATAGTTTTTGCGAAAGCAATAGTATGTTTGCCGAATAAATTAACTATCTTAATAATCATTTTTATATACTCTCTTATATCTGTCACCGAGCATGGTAAGAATTTCATAACCAATGGTGTTTATTACACTAGCTATTTTATCTGGGGTACAGTAATCCCCTATAATCTCCACTTGTTGCCCTAAAAATATTTCATTTGGTGGTAGTTCAGTAACATCAATGGTAATTAAGTCCATCGATACTCTACCAACTACAGGAGCTAAGTAGGAACCAATACAAACTTCTCCACAATTGCTAAAAGCTCTAGAATAACCATCAGCATAACCAAGAGGCAAGGTAGCAATCAATCTATTACGCTTTGTTTTAAAAGTCATATTATAACCAATATAACTTTCTGGCGGTAATTCTTGTAATTGTATTATCGGAGCAGTCAGCCTAATTGGGTTATGCATCGGATTTTTCGAGGAAATTCCCAAAGGATTAAGCCCATATAATGCCGCACCAGGACGTATTAAGTCAAAATGATATTCTTGTCCTAAAAATATACTACTAGAATTAGCTAAGCTAGCTTTAGCTGTTGGTAAATAGTTTAGATAATATCTAAATTTTGTTAATTGTTGTAAATTATAAGGATTATCCGCTATTTCAGAGGCAGATAAATGACTTATAACATATTGTAATTCAAGACCAGATAATAGGCTAGGGTTATCTATGATACGTTGCATCTCTATGTCAGCCATTCCCAAACGATGCATACCAGTATCAACATGGATTGTACAACGTAATACTTGTTGTTTTTTAGCAGCAAACTTTTGCCATATGGCAATTTGTTGCAAACTATTAAGTACCGGAATTAAGTTACTATTGCCAAATTCCTCAACATCATTGTAAAATACACCATGAAACACAAAAATATTAGGTTTCGCTCCTAACACTTTACGTAATTCTACCCCCTCATTAACTGAGTTTACAAAAAAATTCTGACAATTCTCCATCTGTAATGCTGGTGCGATAATATCGGCTCCAAGTCCATAGCTGTTAGCCTTTACCACAGCAGCAATTTTTGAATTTTTGCAAATTTCAGAAATAATACGATAATTAGTACGAATTTTTGCTAAATCTATTTCAAGAGTACAACGAGCATTGTGCATAATAAAATCCTAAATCCTCATAATCTTGTCATAATCTTGCATAGGTTGTAATGCTGCTACAATAATTGGAGTAACGGATATTATATGAAATTTAGAAGGTAAATCAGTAGTTTCTATAGTATCGGTTATATAGATGTTCATTATATCAGAATTTTCAATATTTTTCTTAGACAACCCAGAAAGCACAGGATGAGTCACAAAAGCATCAACAGATAATGCTCCTACTGCCATTAATAGCTTAGCCCCCTTACAAAGGGTTTCTCCACTATCAACAATATCATCAATTAATAAACAATGCTTGCCTGAAACGTTACCTATTATTTCTGACATTTGGCATTGATCCGTGCTATCCCTGCTTTTATTAATAACAGCCATGTTCATGTTAAAAAGCTTATTAACTGCACCTATACGTACAAAACCACCAATATCTGGAGACACAATAATAGCATTATTATAGTTCTTAATAATCGGAGCAAATAAACTGATTGGCTCAAGATTTTGTATAGCAATTTTAAAAAATCCCTCTAATTGCTGTGAATGCAAATCAACAGTTATTATGCGATCAACCCCAGCAATTTCCAACATATTTGCTACCAGACGAGCAGGGACTGGAGAAAAATTATCATATCTACGATCTTGGCGACTATAGCCCAAATAGGGTATAACCGCAGTCACTTTTGAGGCTCCTGCCCTTTTTACCGTATCCACTAATAATAAAAGCTCCATCAAGTGGTTATTAGTTGGTCTAGAAGTAGATTGCACTATAACAACATCACACCCTTGTACGTCCTCAAGGATTTGTACTTTTGTCTCACTATCGTCAAAAGTTGTAATGTAAGTTTCCACATATTGACAATTTAGCTCCTTAGCTAAATGTCTAGCTAATTTTTTGTGACTAAGACCTGCAAGAATTTTCATGCTAATTAATATAATTCATCAAACTCATCGTAGTATATACTAATTATGATGCGCACTAAGCATTTTATGAAAAATATTTTTATTATTTTTATACTAACCTAAATATCCTTACTTTATAAGTCATTGCGAGAGGACGTAAGCCTCCGAAGCAATCTATTTTAATCGTTTTTCTTGTCGGCACTAATTCAGGTTAATTGACTATATAATATCACTTCCATAATCTTTCATTTTTTCTAAATAAATCATTACCAATGATAGACCACTATGTACCTCTATAGAAACAGTTTCGCAAATAGTTCTATTAAAAGAAGAATTAGTACCCGGAAATGACATATGATAATGCTTTAATTCCCATTTTAAGCCTTTAGTAGAAATTTGTGCTGATGAAAATCCAAGTAATGAGATTTTGGTATCTACAGACAATGTAAAAACCCTAGTCTCTCCAGCCTTAATTACGTACCCTACAATAGACGGTGCATAAAAAATGCTACCATTTTTAAGAAAAATACTAATATTATTTAATATATGATCAATATATCCTCCACTCATTCCTACAATTATAGCTGGTAACAGATTTTTATTCTCAAGATATTGTAGAGATTTTTCAAAATCACAGCTGTTCTGATCTGGTACACGAATTACTTCAGTATAGTCAATTGATGAGAAGTTGGGGACGTCGTCACTCGTCGCTCGCCTATTACTTATAGGCGTCGCTCCATCGTTCCTAGCCCCAAATTCTCCTGAATTGCCTATAGTATACAGTAAATCGACTTTTGCAGAATCTAAATCACCAATCACAACTTTTGGTATTATACCCATCTTGTACAAAGAATTTATTGCTCCATCAGCAGCTATAATAGGCAAGCCAATGTCAAAAAATGACTTATCAGGCAAGTCACCATTTAAAGCCAATATAGAATGGTATAGACCGATATCTATATGTTCATAAAAAGCTCTGTATCTATCTTGCATCGTAGTAACATTTTTGAATAATAGATATTATACTGATTATGAGTCCAGCAACATTGCTAAGAACAACAAATATTGAACCTTGACAATAGCCATGAACAATCCATGCAACTGAGCAAGTAAGGTAATTTACTAGCATTAGCATAGATATATCATGTGTGGATTTTGTTATATATGCTTTATAGACCTGTGGCAATAGACCTATCAGAGATGTAATTAAGGCAATATAGCCAAAAAATTCTTCAATACTGTACACATTTCCCTCCGTTTGTATTAACAATATCAGGTTCAAAGGGTTGTTTATTAACTCTCAGCCTTAGTTTCCTATGGCACCCCTAATGTGAGTAAAATTATATATTTAAAGTAGATTAGTTGTCAAGATGTTTACAACAGTATCATTTGAGATTTGAGGGCTATAGTCAATTGATGAGAAGTTGGGGCGTCATCACTCGTCGCTTGCCTATTACTTATAGGCGTCACTCCATCGTTCCTAGCTCCAAATTCCCCTGAATTGACTATATCTTTCAAAAATGTCATTGCGAGGGGGCGTAGCCCACAACTGTTGAAAGTTAGAAGGTAAAGCGGGTTTTAGATAGGTTTTCTGTCATTGCGAGACCACGTAGTGGTCGTGGCAATCCATTTCTAATCACTTTCCTGGATTGCTTCGTCGGCTACGCCTTCTCGCAATGACGCATGTATCTATAACTCGTCATTGCGAGACCATATAATGGTCGAAGCAATTCATTCATGGTCATTTTTTGGATTGCTGCGTCGCCGCAAAGCGGCTCCTCGCAATGATATTTCAGATACCCAGCATACCCCAAATTTTATCAATTTTTTCAATGACTTCACTAGTCATTTCTATTTTCTTTCCCCAAGCTCTATTAGTCTCTGGGGACATTTTATTAGTTGCATCTATCCCCATTTTACTACCAAGTCCTGATACAGGGGATGCAAAATCAAGATAATCTATTGGCGAATTATCAATAAACGTGCTATCTCTAGAAGGATCGCTCCTAGTTGAGATTGCCCAAGCTACTTCCTTCCAATCTCGAATATCTATATCATCATCTACCACAATAATAAATTTGGTATACATGAATTGTCTTAAAAACGACCAAATCCCCATCATTATTCTTTTTGCATGACCTGGATAAGCCTTGCGGATAGATACAATGGCAATTCTGTAAGAACAACCTTCAGGCGGTAACCAAAAATCAACGATTTCTGGAAATTGTTGCTGAATTATCGGAGTAAATATTTCATTTAATGCCACGCCAAGTACCGATGGTTCATCTGGAGCTTTACCAGTATAAGTGCTTAAATATATAGGTTGCTTTTTCATGGTAATAGCCTTAACATTAAAGACTGGAAAATATTCAACGTCATTATAGTAACCTGTATGATCACCAAATGGTCCTTCTGGTAGATATTCATCAAAACTTACATGCCCCTCTATAACAATTTCGCTATAAGCTGGCACTTTCATATCTATACTAACACAATTTACCAATTCAATTGACTTGCCTCTTAATAATCCAGCAAAATTATACTCAGACATATTATCAGGCAGCGGCATAACAGCCGCCATAGTCACAGCAGGGCTTGCCCCAATAACCACTGCAGCAGGAAAAGGCTCTTTTTTTGCTGATGATTGCCAACGTTTATGTTGTTGTGCTCCACCTCGCATTTTAAGCCATCGCATAATAAGTTTGTTACGCCCAACTACTTGCATTCGGTATATACCGAGGTTAAAATTATCTACCTTCTCTAGACTAGGTCCTTTAGTAACAACTATTGGCCAAGTAATTAATGGCGAAATATCAAGAGGCCAACAGGTTTGTATCGGTAATATATTAACATCAGGATCATCAATTATAACTTCCTGGCAGGGAGCTTTTGATAACATTTTTGGCGACATAGCCAACATTCTTTTTGCCAATGGCAACATGGCAAAGGTTTCTTTAAAGGAAGAAGGTAGTTCGGGGGCTTTAAGAAAAGCTAGCAATTCTCCGAATTTCCTTAAATCTTCTTTACGTTTCAACCCAAGTCCCAAGGCGATTCGCTCAGTACTAGCATATAAATTAGTTAGAACTGGCATATTAGATTTAGTTCCATCATTTTTAATAACATTTTCAAACAGCAGAGCCGGGCCATCTTGTATTAAAATTCTTCTACTGATTTCTGTTATTTCAAGGTTAGATGATACGGGATAGGATATACGCTTAAGGAGTCCATTTTGCTCGAGGAGTTCTATAAATTGTGGTAAATCTTGGAAACTCATATAATTTTACAGAAATATAAATATAGACTTAAAATAATAGCAATAATCATGTTAGCATAACAAGCAAAGATAAAATTTAAATCTTTTGAAGCAAGATTTTGTAATACAAAATGCAAGTATGTGATAATTATGGCAGAAATTGCCGTAATTAGAATCTGTCTTAAACTAGATTTTTTATTATAAGGCTGCCGTAAAAAAACAGATAATGTAAGAAAGACCAGTACAAAATTATACATAGGCCAAATCAATCTTTGGTGTCCCTCAGCAATTAATTTAATCTTCCTTTGCTCTGATAAAATATTGTTGGGTTTTAATAATTCATCAATATAATACTCATTGATTTCTCGACTATATTCATCCCTTACCAAATTTTTACTATTATTACTAACTAATTCTACGGTTAAAAGCTCGAATGATAAGTTACTTAAATTACCATTATGATCATATGCCTGCCTAACTCCATCTTTTAACTGAAAAGATGAGCTGTTATTATATATTGTAAACATCCCTGATTTAGAAAACAAGATTGCATTGTTATCACGCTTACGATTATCAAAAATGATTAAACTTTTCATAGTACCATTAGGTAATTTCTTATCAAAATAAACTGTTATATCTTTAGAAATTGTATTAAATGTCTTTTCATCTAACATATTGGATGCATAATTATTCCTCATAAAATTAAGATCTGATTTAAGTTTGCCATAAGATAATGGCAATAAACTAGTCGAAATATAATAAGCAAATAACGTAATCATCAGAGCTACCATCAATGCTGGGCTAGCTAGTTGGATATTATTTAATCCCAAATTTTGTAAAATAATTATCTGACGTCTCTCACTCAAAGCATTATAAGTATAAATAACAGCAACAATAGTTGCAAAAGGTAATAAAATAAACAACAAAGATGGTATTATTAAAATAATTAAATTTAAGAAATCCTGAACTTTTATGCCCTTATCAATTAAGTACAACATCTTTAATATCTGGGTAATCCATACAAGGCTAGTAACCGAAAAAATAATTATTACCAAGGATGGTACTATATTTCTTATTATATAACGTTTATATATCAACATTCTGTAATCATTTATAGTCTTTCAAATATCTATACCATGCAAAATTATCGATAACTAATGCATAAAATCAAAGTCTTTTCCTTGTTGAATATATTGCCTTATTCTTGACATTAATTCTTGGAAATACACCAAATTATGCCAAGTCATAAGTACTGCTCCTAAAATCTCTTGGCTCTTTACCAAATGATGCAAGTAAGCTTTATTATAATCCTTACATGTTGGGCATGGGCAATCATCTTCAAGCGGCTCCTGATCATCCTTATACTGACTATTGCGAATATTTACTACACCATATTTGGTGAAAGCTTGACCATTTCGACCAGAACGCGTTGGAATAACACAATCAAACATATCTATTCCCCTGGCAACTGCCCCAATAATATCATCTGGTTTACCAACCCCCATAAGGTATCTGGGCTTATATTTAGGTAATAAATCTGGAGCATAATCTAGCACTTTAAACATTATTTCTTGTCCCTCACCTACTGCCAGCCCTCCAATAGCATAACCTTCAAAATCTAATTCTACCAAATTCTTTGCTGACTCGGCACGTAATTCCTGATAGATATTTCCCTGTACAATACCAAATTGACCATAACCTTCTCTTTGAACAAATGCTTTTCTCGATCGAACTCCCCATCTAGATGTTAATTCCATCGATGATTTTGCTTGCTCAAATGTTGCCGGATATGGGGTACATTCATCAAACGCCATGGTAATGGTACTATCTAGAAGATATTGGATCTCTGTTGCCCGCTCAGGACTTAACATATGCTTACTACCATCAATATGCGAGTTAAAAATCACCCCTTCTTCTGTAATCTTACGTAATTTTGACAGGGACATTACCTGAAAACCACCTGAGTCGGTAAGTACAGGCTTTGACCAATTCATAAATTTACGTAAACCGCCAAACTTGGCAACTCTTTCAGCCCCTGGTTGTAACATTAAATGATAAGTATTACCAAGTATTATATCAGCTCCGGTAGATTCAACTGCTTCTGGTAACATGGCTTTTACCGTACCTTTCGTGCCGACCGGCATAAAAGCTGGAGTACGTATTTGACCATGCTTAGTAGTTATAATACCAGTTCTGGCTTTTTTATGTTGAGATTGTAAATCAAATGAAAATTTTTGCACTGCTAATTTACCTAAATCAATTTGCACATATATCTAACCCTATTGCTCTCCCCCTATACAAAGTATTACTAATTGGTATAGCAATTTTTGATTTTTTATACAAGATAAATCTAAATAGCTTGACATATGAAGGTTAATAATATATAAGTTCCTAACCTGTATATTTTGTACAAATAATCCTTAAGCAATTAAGGAAGAACTCTTGAATATTTTCAACTCATTAAAAGATCATTCTTTAAGTTGATACATGCATTGAGTTTTTTTTTGTCTTAGGGAACCCTTATTATGACTAGTATACAGTCAAATTCATTTAGCAGCAAATTCAGAACTATCTTTTGGTCTATCCATAATCATGAACTCGGGAAATTCATACCGATGTGTGGTTTGATGTTCTGCGTCTTATTTAACCAAAATATATTAAGAATTTTAAAAGATAGTATTTTAATTTCAGAGATTAGTGCTGAAGTAGTCAGTTTCACTAAAGTTTATTGTGTAACACCTGCAGCGGCTCTATTCGTTATAATCTATGCTAAGATGCTTAATCATTATAGTTTTGAGAGGATTTATGGCTATTTAATTACCTTTTTTATTAGTTTCTTTATTGTTTTTGCTTTCATCATTTATCCTAATGTCCATATTTTCCACATTAATCCAAGTTCGCTGGAACAAATTATGGGGAATTATCCTCATTTAAAATGGTATATAGCTTTAATTGGTAATTGGAGTTATGTGGTTTTTTATACATTATCTGAGCTTTGGCCAAATATCTTTTATGTTTTACTATTTTGGCAGTTTGCTAATGAGCTTACTACAACAGAAGAAGCAAAAAGGTTTTACACTCTTTTTTCATTATTTGGTAATTCTGCTTTAATATTTGTTGGCTTTTTGATGTCAAACTTATCATCTGCTAACACTATAGCTAAGTATTTTTTTACCGTACCGGACAATAAAACTATATTGGTAAAAATATCAACAAGTTTCGTGGTAGTTGCAGCTGTTATATCATATTTACTTGTAAGATTTATTAGCAAAAATGTTTTTACCAATCCAACATTTTATGCAAAGGCTAAATCTGCTAGATCGACTAAAGATGGAATGGGATTAATCGAAAGTTTTAGATATAGTTAAACCCATAAAATTAGGTGACAAAGAACATAGTAATAATTTCAAATAATTTGCTGGTTTCTGTTACCTTATTTTTAATCCATCGTTTCATATTAGCCCAAAACTTCTCTATGGGATTTAAGTCTGGTGAATATGGCGGTAAAAAAATAAGCTTGCAACCAACTGATTCTATTAATTCCTTTGTTTTCTTTGATTTATGGAAACTAGCATTATCCATCACTACAACTTGTCCTGCTTTTAACTCTTTAATTAAAAACTTCTCAACCCAATTATTAAATAACTCTGTATTGCACGTTCCATTAAAAACAAAAGGAGCTATTGATTGATTGTTTACCAAGCCAGCTATGATATTAGTTCTTTGATAGTGTTTCCCACTCTTCTTTCCAATCAGTAATTCTCCTGTTTTACTCCAGCCTCTATCTTGGCAAATACCTGTATCTATACCGCTTTCATCAATATGCACTATTTGCCCTTTATCATATTTATTGATCTCTTCTAAATATTCAGCTCGTCTGTCTACACTTGACTCCATGTAGGTAAAGGTTTTTTTTATAACTAAAACCTAGCTGTTTTAATATCCTTCCAGTTTGAGACCTCGCAATTCCAAACTCTTTACCAATATCTTGTAATCTCATATTTGGATTATTTCTTACAAAATTTGCTAACTTTTGCTTATCAACTTTACTTTTAAAACCTACTCTAGCTTTTGCTAATATCGTTCCTTCCTTTCTCTTCCTTACGTTCCAGCGACTAATTGTATTTTTATGTATATCGAATATCTTGGCAGCCGCTCTTTGACTATTACCTTTTTCTATATAACTTATTACTTTTTTTCTTAAATCTTTACTATATGGGCTTGTTGACATTTTTTCTCTTATTTATACCATATAATGTCATCTAATTCAACGGGTTTAACTATATATCATAAGATCAAAATATTTATGGTTATACCAAATCACTATCTATTTAATAATATAGATGCTATAGTGTGTTATTTAAGATAGTATAGTGTTAATTAAGATGTCTAGAGGGTATAAGGTATTAGAAGTTAATGTAGAAGAAGTGAAACAATTAATGAATGAAGCAAAGACTAAAGAAGAATTTAGACGTTATCAATCAATCTATCTAAGAGTGAGTGAAAAAATGCCGACATCATTGATTGCTAAAGTTACAGGATTATCAGAAAGTCATGTTCACAGAACCCATAGTCAATGTCGGAAAAAAGGCTTAAAGGCACTATGTAGCAGGAAGAAAGGTGGGAGATACAGAAGTTATCTAACTCAAGAGCAAGAACGTGAGATGCTTAAAAAGATAGAACAGAATGCCGTTAATGGTGGGATAGTAGAAATTAGCAAGGTGCATAAGATTTTTGAGGAAACGGTTGGTAGTAAAATAGCACGTTACACAGCTTATAGGCTGCTTCATAGGCATGGGTGGCGTAAAATTGCACCAAGACCATACCATCCTAAACAAAAGAAGGATGCGGTAGAAACTTTTAAAAAAAGTGGCCTGATATGGTTAAAGAAGCAAGAGTATCAGCAGCAACTGAAGGCAAGGAATTAAAGATATTCTTCCAAGATGAGGCACGTTTTGGTCGTATAGATTCATTAAGGCGTTGCTGGGTTCCGGCTGGAATCAGGCCTTTACTTAAGAAACAAATTATTCGTGAATATACTTATACTTATGGGGCAATTTGTCCATTTGACGGTGCTAGTTGTTTCCTTATTTTGCCTTTAATGAACCAAGATTGGATGATGTTAATGCTACAAGAAATGGCAAAGCGTTATAAGGATAATTTTCTTTTAGTAGTATGCGATGGAGCTGCTGCACATAAACTCGATAAAGAATTATTACCTAATAATATTAAACTAGCTTACTTGCCACCATATAGCCCACAATTAAACCCACAAGAAAATATATGGGATGATATGAGGGAAAAATTCTTTTATAACCTAGCTTTTGATTCAATGAATGCTATAGAAAATCAACTAATCACAGCATGTAATTATTATGAAAATAATCCTGCAATTGTCAAATCTATATGTGCTTGGAATTGGATAGTATCTTGTTAATTAGATAGTGATTTGGTATTAATGCTAATTTGTTCTGCTGCTTTTGGTTTATCAATGAATTTGGTAGAAGCCGTATGGAAAGCAAAAATAAAAGAATTATACCCCACTGTTAATAGTTATGCAGAATTTAATAGTCTTTATATTCTTTGGACTGGGGTTACTATCATGATAATGACTATAATAGGCAACAATATAATGCGTAGTCATAGCTGGTTTGTGGCGGCTGTAATTTCGCCAATTATCATGATGGTTACTGGTACATTATTCTTTATTTTAATCGTGTTTGATCATCAAATATTGCCTCTATTTGACAGTGCTATTCTTATGACCCCACTTGCTCTTGCGGTATCAATTGGTGCTTTACAGAACATTCTAGTGAAAGGTACTAAATATTCAATTTGGGACACCTCTAAAGAGATGCTATATATCCCTCTAGATAAGGAGCTAAAAACCAAAGGTAAAGCAGCTGTTGACGTTATTAGCTCGAAAGTTGGTAAATCTTCGAGCGGATTAATACAGTCAGTTATTTTTACATTAGTACCAACAGCAACTTTTAGTTCTATTTCACCATTTTTAATGGTAGTATTTATCGTTGTTTGTATTACCTGGATTTACTCGGTAAGAAAAATATACTTTGAATATAAGAAAATTGTCTAACCTGTAGCTAACCCGACTAATATTATACTAAATTTACGCACCAAAAAGGTGAGCTATATCTACTGATTGATTTTCATATTAACAAGCAAATCATCAAAAATTTTTGTAAGGTCTGCCCAAATAAGCCCATCACAACTATCTTCCAAAGCCCAAACCCAGGAGAGTACAGCTTGAACAAAACACCAATTGCTAATTCGTTGAGTATCTAAACCTAAGATAGTTGCAAATTTAGTGATACGATTTGCAATAATACTTTCAACATCTTTTAAGGCAAGGATTTCAGGAAAAGGATTACGAATAAAGGCTGCTACCTCATATGCTTGTTCACCAATAACCCCTTTAGGATCAATAACTACCCAATCATCACCATTTTGCAGAATATTATCATGATGCAAGTCGCCATGCAATAAAACTAACCTTGACGATGTATTAAGTAGCTTATCTCGCAATTTTTGAGCTTTTTCTAAATAATAGGTTGGGATATCCCATTCTTTATCTAGTACTGCCAACCAATCATTAATACAAGGAAAACCTTCTACAGGCAACAAATATCCTCGGTGTAATCTTGTCATTACATCACATGCTATTTGAATAGCCTCACAATCTTTAGTAGGAAAATAGGATTTTAATGATATACCAGGAATAGCCTTATCAAGTAGTAATAAACCACTGTTTTCAGCCAAAACCTTTACACTGCCAAATCCCCAGAAAACTTTTGAAGCTACTAATTCTCTCCTAAGCCCTTCAATATCTAGCCCCAACTTTAAAATGATCGGCTGATTACCTTGAAAACCTTCTAGAACATAGTGGTAGGTCAAATTTTCAACTGGCTTTAAGTCAGACAAACCATACTTTCCAGCCAATTCATCGACAATTCTTGGTAAATCATCTAACCAAACTTTACCTTGATCACCATAGATATTAATGATATTAGTTTTGAATGTTTTCATATTGATATATCTGATTCTTTCATACTAGATAAAATTAACAATATTTGCTATAATAACTTTAACTTAAAACTTACAAAATTGATATTATGGGAATGAGCTTCAGTCACTTATTAGTGATCTTATTAATTATCTTAGTATTGTTTGGTGCTGGTAAATTGCCTCAAGTAATGTCAGATCTTGCTAAAGGTCTTAAAGCTTTTAAGGAAGGAATAAAAGATGATAAGAAGAAAGATGAATAACGTTAATGACATTGCCTAAAAACAGTTGATAAGATGTCCAAAGATTTAAAAAGATAATAATAGACCTCTTGCAAAACTCGCGTATATACAAGGATTTGAAGGAGACGCTTCACCTCGAACCGCAGCGTACTCAAATGTCATATCTTTGCCCACAAGTTGCAAGAGGGAGAAAATAGTGTAATAATATCAACTAAGGAAATCATAAAGTTGGTATTGGTATGAATAAATGGATAGAAAGTGAAGTAGAATGTGTAGATTTGTGAGATGAGAGATTAAACACACGGTTCAAGAAAATTTGATCGCAATTTTCTGATATAGTCAATTGATGGGAAGTTGGTGACATCGTTGCTCAATGCTCGCCTATTACTTATAGGCGTCGCTCCATCGCTCCTGCTACCCAATTCCCCTGAATTGACTATACCATAAAAAATCACAATTTGCATCATATTTCGTGATATTTTTACATCATGTTTTCGTTAATATAAATTAGTATATTTTAAGATTATAGGTTAAGATTATAAAATAATTTCTTTTTTATAAAAATAATGCTTGCAATATTAATTTTATCCGATACGGTACACATCATAAAATAAAAATCCGTTCGATACGGCACATAGATTGTAAATAAAGCAATCTATCCCATTAGAACTACTAACTTTTAATATAGGTAATAACAATGACAATAGATTTTAATGCATATGTAGAAGGCAATTGTTTGAATTTTAAGGAGAAAGGAACGATATTGCCTGAGATATTAAGTAGTGATGATAACTTAAATGAATTTAGTTCATTTATACAAAATAGCTCCCATATTACAGCACTTAACTTAGAGAATTGTAATATTAATGATATGGATATAGGAAAAATTGAATTATTAATAAAATCGATAAATAATAGCAATATTACTTATTTAGATATCCATGGAAATAAGATAACTGATGCAGGTGCAATTGCAATAGCTACAATGCCTAATCTTACTTATTTAGATATCCATGAGAATGATATAACTGATATAGGTGCAACTGCAATAGCTACAATGCCTAATCTTACTTATTTAGATATCCATAAGAATAATAATATAACTGATATAGGTGCAACTGTAATAGCTACAATGCCTAATCTTACTTATTTAGATATCCATGAGAATGATATAACTGATGCATGTGTAACTGCAATAGCTAAAGTTTTGAAGGACAATACTAGCCTTATTAGCTTTGGTATACGGATAACAGAACCAGACATAGACAAGATACTAGAACGTAATAAAGAAATAAAAGATATTAGTAAAGCATTTAAGCCAATCATATCTAAAATAACTCTAGACACCGATGGTACTCCGTTATTCTCTTCGAACGCAGAAGGCGGTGAGCAAAATAGTTTCTTGAAGATACTCAAGAACTACAGTGAGAAACATGGGGCATTTCCTTTACCTGTGTTAGAACAGATTATTGCCCAATCTCTATATGAAGGCACAATATATGTTGATCAAGATGGAATAGAACAATTATCGTTTATTGCCAGATCAAAGGCTCTAACAGAAATAACGCAGACAGTATTGGAACATTTAGGATTCAATACTGAAATTGTTAATGAATTTAACTCTAAGATAGTAGAAATTATTGAAGAAGTAAAAGAAATGCTTTTGCTAGAGTTGGATATATTGAATAATAATTTGATGGATCCAAGCGAGATTAATATTGACACGAGTGTGATTAATGTTCCAACTAATAAATTTGATCCAGATCACGTACTTCAAATTTTACTCTCTAATGAATTTACAAGAGGGGAATGGCAACATAATCAACAATTAACTGATTTGTATGAAAAACATCCTGATCTCAAGATACCAGGAACTATCTTGCATAATTTACTTAACAGTGACTCACCTATTTACCCTAATATTGCGGTACTATTAAACCAACATGTTGATGAAAATACTTTTAAACATAACCCTCGAATACAAGAATTGTTAAAAGAGTTTTCTACTCCAGTACTAACTAAGAATTTGTCTTCTGCATTAGAAGACAATAACATAGAAGATATAGTCTCATGGTTATCCGTCATTAATTTAAGGTCTGCAGTAAAATTAGAATCTAATTTATTAACAAAATTATCCCAGATAAATAATAAAGCAGTAGAAATATTACTAGTAAATCAACCATTGAAGTTGCTTATAGATGATGAGGGTAATAATTTATTGCACCTTAGTTTGCAGAATGGTAACTATCAATTAGCAACCCAAATTTTAAAAGAAGGGTGTATTAATGTTGAGCAACAGAATAATAAAGGTAAAACAGCTCTGGATATATTGCACGAAAGTTCATTAACACCTGAGCAAAAAGAAGCCGAGGCTCTTTTAGCACAGCATTCTGATAGTCATCTACCAAATATTAGCGAACATACGTCAATCGGCTTAGCTACAGATGACCCAATAACACCGGTTTTAGGAGATAGTTCGCATCATATAGATTAACTGGTTGCATATCATAACAACAGCCAGCATGGCAATTATAAGATGATATATCCGCTCATCTAGTGGCTGGGATCATAGTACCCTACAATTTTTATTCTATAAGTATTAAACAGCATAAAAACGTCATTGCGAGAAGGCGTGAGCCTACGAAGCAATCCATATAGTCTTGATGTATCTATACTAATTCTCATGGATTGCTTCGTCGCTACTAAAGTAGCTCCTCGCAATCTGATGTATCCCCACGAAATTGTTGCAAAATAGCAAGAATTGATAGAATATCATCATTATTTAATGATGATGGAGATAGTAGGTTATGGATGTAAAAACAGTATAAAATGAAGTAATAAAAGAACATTGTCCTTTTATACATAATAATCGTTTAAATGCGTTACTTGATGTTGCAGAAGACTTGACAGTAAAAGATAAAAAGATTTATTCGTATTTTACTCTTGGGAAATTTATTATTGAATTTAATTATTTGCATGCCATAAAACCATTGGTAGAATCCCTGGCATCTATTATAAAGACGGAGCTTTGTCGTGCTTAATTTCGTGGGGATACATCAGATTGCGAGGATGCGTAAGCCTCCGAAGCAATCCATCTCTGTGTCATCCCTGCTTCAGTGCGGGATCTAGAATACAGCTCAAAAAGCCCTGAGATATTATAGATTCCGCACCGAAGCGGGAATGACAACTTACAATTGCTTTGTCGCTACTAAAGTAGCTCCGCAATGACGTTTGTAAATTGAGCAATGCTAAATCAGTACAAATCACATTTTTCAACTATGTCGCCAAGTAAATTTTTGGTAAATTCTTCATTTACCAAGGGAAAATTGTACAAATTATGTTCCTCCGCTTTAGTGGCAAAATCTTGCCCTTGAGCAGTGGCATTAAGCATAATGTTAGCAATTTTCTTGTAAGCTGCAACCTTAAAATTCTCATCATGACTTAGGCTGAATGCATTGTGATAATATGTTTTAGCTTTTTCAAATAAACCTATAGACTCAAAATACTCAGCCTGCTTTAACTTTATATCGGGATTTCTTTTATCTTGCTTTAACCATGCTTTAAAACATTCTTCTATACTAAATTCATTATTTACTACTTTATAACAGTCAATTGCCTTAGCATATTCACCCTTGTTAAAAAGTAGTTGTCCTAGTTCTTCATATATTTTTGGTAGGTGGCTATTGGCATCTATAGCTTTTGCATAGTAAGTCAAGGCAGATTCATTAGCACCATCATGCTCAGCAATACTAGCTAAGCAACTATAGGCTATAGCCTTAAGATTTTTGCAGGCAGGAGAGTCTTTGTAATTTTCCAGATATTCGATAGCTTTAGTATAATACTCTCGGTCAGATTGGTTCTCATCAATCTTCAAACTACTAACTTGATACTCAAGATTTTCTGTTACTTTAGTATGGCAAGCTGTTATTAACTCTGCAATTTTTGCATGATCAGGCAAATTAGCTCCACAGACATTAGCGAAGAATTTCACATATTCATATTGCTGCTGTAAGCAATAACCGTAATCTTGTATCTGATGTTGAAGCTGAGAATTATCAGACTCAGCATATTCAGCAAAAAGTTCCACTGCTATCTGCAAGATCATTAAGGCATCTGGTATCTTATCTATTTGATTATAGTTAAGCACTTTTTGCAATCTTGATAATAACTCCAACTCTGGAAAATATTCACCTTCACTATGTTGCTTTAGCTCATTGTAATTAATTGATGACGGAACCAAATCTTTGACAATAGCATAATTTTCAGAAAATGCATTAAGTGGATTAATATTTAAGCAGTGAGTGGCATCAGCAATAGCTTTAACTATCACCTCTAATAGTTGGTTAAAATTATTACTTGCAGTATTTAACAGATGCGATGAGCAGTCCATAGCTTTCTTTGAAATAGCTATGTTGACCATCTCACTATTAGCGTCAGAATATGTGGATGATTTGTCTATTTCCGCAAGTAAGTCAGGTACAGTTAACCCCCCTTCTTTATCTGGTCTATGGAATAGATGTATTGAATTACCATCTTTGAGCTTATCAATCAGTGCCTTACATTTCTCTGTTGCTCCTTGAATATATTTTAATATTTGATTATCTCTTAATATTGGATATATAGAGTTTATGATATGCTGAATATTTGTGCCTTTTTCTACATGGGTAACTACTAAAGATATGCCCTCTACAGATTCAATATCCTTAAAACTTTTTATAAAATTATATAGTGTTTCAAGGAAAATACTGCCTCTATTACTACTTAAATTTGATTCATCTACCACCAACACAAATTTTAGCTGATCTGTGGTCTCAAAGAGCCTTTTAATATAGAAGCTGTTAGCGATTTCCTGAACAGGGTCAGTATCATTAAAGCCAGGACAATCCCAAATGATTAGGTCTTTAGCGAGACATTTGTTAGGAATTTTAGTCTCAGAAGTCATTTTATGACCAATGGCGATATTTTCAAGTGGATACATCGCATCAATAACCAGTTTGTTAGTTGCATTATCTCTAATCGCCTGCAGTTCTATGCCACTAAGCAAGTGAGCGAGTGTACTCTTACCAGCCCCAGTATTACCAAGTAACAATATCCCCTTTTTGCCATGTTCCTGCAGGCGGTCGTTACCTTCTTGGATTAAATCTAATACTTCCTTGATAATAGCCTGATCATCATTATCAAACTGATTATCCTCACCTGCTACCTCAAATAATTTTACAGCCGGTATATTGGGGATATATTCTTTTACTTTTGCTTCCTCTATAGCTTTTAATTCAGCTGCTTCTTTTGCTGCCTTAGCTTCCTCTTGCTCAAGTCTTTCAGCCTCTTGTCTAGCTTTTTCAGCTGCCTCTGCTTGTTGTTGCTGTTTTAGTTTCTTAGCGGCTTTTTCAGTAGGATCTCTATTGATCTGTAATTCTGTTGCTATCTCCTTCGCTACAACATCTCCTATCTGGTTATTATGAATATAAATATTAGTAATAGAGTGATTATCCTTTAAGGCTTCTGCTATAGCCTTCGCTCCAGCATCTCCTATCTGGTTCTGATGAAGGTCAAGATAAGTAATATTGTGATTAGTCTTTAAAGCTTCTGCTATAGCCTGTGCCCCAGCATCTCCTATCTGGTTATTGTGAATGTAAAATTTAGTAATAGAAGTATTAAACTTTAAGGCTTCTGCTATAGCCTGTGTCCCAGCATCTCCTATCTGGTTATTATAAAGGGCAAGACTAGTAATAGTTTTATTACACTTTAAGGCTTCTGCTAATTTCTGTGCTTCAGCATCTCCTATCTGATTATTATAAAGGTTAAGATTAGTAACAGTTTTATTAATCTTTAATGTTTCTGCTAGTTTCTGTGCTTCAGCATATCCTATCTGGTTACCACCAAGGTCAAGTTTACTAGTAGTTATTTGTTGTGCAATTTTTTCTTCTAATGGCATTTTTTCCTCTCTTTTATTTATAGCTAACTAGATTAGTATGACGTCGTTGCTAGGGGCTGCTTAGCGGTGACTAAGCAAGTCTGTTTTGTGTCATACCTGCTTCGGTGCGGTATCCAAATTCCCGCTGTTGCTAAGAATGACATAATTTGCAATGACGTTCTTTAGACCCGCACGAGTTCTATTCTATGGTATAACAAAATAATCTTTACTATTAAAGTCTAATAGTTTTTGTATAATATTAATATATTTTAACATGTAAAGTGATTTTTAAAGAAATTTGTGGAATATCAAATTTAGTGATAATTATAAAATTAAAAACACGAGGTAAAAATATCACGAAATATGATGCAAATTGTGATTTTTTATGGTATAATAATTCCCTTGAAATACAGATACTACAGGGGATTTATATGAGAAAAATTACTGTCAAATTTAACAAGTTACAAGATATCGAAAATCTTAAAAAAATCATGAAAAATGTTTACGCGAGTAATAGCGATCATTTACCAGATATTGCTAAATTTCATTTGGGCGGAAAGATTTTTACACCTAGCCAGGTGGATAAAGCAGAGTTGCACATAATAAGAGTGATGACAACCTAAGTAGCCTTGAGAGTAGTAAAGATTTAAGCCAAAGCTTAACCTCACTAGCTAGTTTGCATTTATCGGATATTATGGCAGAATATGAAACCGAGAACTTGCTTAATAAAATAGCTGATTTAGAACAACGCCTAAGAGAAAGAGATAATGTTGTTAATAGCTTAACTACGCAAGTCGCTAATCTACAAACTCAGGCACGCTCTGTCGCTGCAACCCAGTCTTGGACAATCGCATTACCAAATGAGTTAGGTACTCTCAATACACCAACCTCGAGTTTGTATTTTGACGGTACTAAAGCAAATCTATCGGGCTGGAAATCTTATGCAAACATTAGATTCTGTTGACAAAATTTTTAACGTAACCATATTAAAGCTCCAACAAAATTTAGAAAGGCTAAAAAGGTGGCTGGGGCTTTATCAAACCTAGAAAATATACGCCTAAAATGTTTGATTTTACCAAAGAAACATTCAATTAAATGGCGTTCTTTATAAATATGTTTATCATATTCACGTTGTACTTTACGATTAGATTTTGGTGGGATAACAACCTCGCACCCCTTATTTTCTAAGCTTTCTACAAACGCACTACTATCATATCCTTTATCGCCTATCACCGTCGTATTCTGAACATCTTTAGTAAGATTTTCAGCCTGAGTGATATCATTTCTTTGCCTAGCAGTTAGTATAAACTTCAGTGGGTTACCCAATGCATCAACGAGGGCATGAATTTTAGTACTAAAACCACCTTTGCTTCTACCTAAAGCTGCTTCCTCTTGATTACCTTTAATATATCCAGATGAGCAAGCATGTGCTCTTACAATAGTTGCATCAATCATCATTGATTCCATATCTACATCTACTTTAACATGATCCATTAAAGCTTCCCATATACCTTTGTCAACCCATCTCTTAAATCTGCGATAAACACTGTACCAACAACCATAATAATCAGGCAGAAGACGCCATTGACAACCTGTTCTAGCAATAAACCATATTGCTTCAATAAACTGTCTTATTTTTTCCTCATTCTTGTTGTGTATAGCTTTTTTTTTCTTAAAAAATGATAAAATTGCTTCCCATGCTTGGTCTTCTATGTAATACTTCATATCGGTAGTTTCTTGGTTTCGATAACTAGAAACTACCATTTCTTCTTACTATTGCAACTTCTTTATTCTACTCTGATAACTTAACATAAAATTTTGTCAACAGAACCTAGGATTAGTTTACCAAACATATATTCCTCAAATTTAATCATCAAATGAGCCATAGCTTCGTTCCAATTTTGGATAGGCATAGTCCATTTTCTGGTCATATGAGTCAATCATATTGAGTATATTATCGGTACTAAACACCACCTGTATCTCTTGATTTTTTACTAAGTCAGTAACTTCAATTAGTTGGGCTCCTATAAGTTTAGCTTGAATACGCTTATTACTAAGCTGAGGATCATTCTTTGTTACAGCGATTATCGATGGGCAAATATTTTGTACTAATTGATTATAGTCATCAAAACCTTTAAGTAGAGGTAACATAATTACTTTATCAACAAAGCTTAAACTACTTAAGATATCGGCACGCTGCAATTGACTATGGATGGCTCTACGTTTTTTATAATTCGTAATAGTTTCATCTGGTTCCAAAGCTATAATTAAATGTTTTCCTTGAGCTTTGGCTTTACGTAAAAATTGTATATGACCATAATGCAATAAATCAAAACATCCCCCGACTAAAACTAGTTGCTCTTTTTCTAAATATTTACACAATGATGTATTATTATAACAGATTATTTTTGAGTAATTATCTTCTACCATATTCCAATTCTCCAAATCATAATATATATATGAGATATGAGATTAGAGTACAATAAATATCTCTATTTTTCGATTTTTTGTTTGACATTAAAAAGCTATTACACTTTACTGATAGTGTTTGGCAAAATTATAACGTACCTTTAATAATGATAGGATGTATTTATGATAGATGATGATGGTAATGATTCTGGCTACGATAGTGACGAAGGTGTTGATGTTAAAGGCAAAAAAAGTGCCGTCGCAACAAAAGTGGCTAATATTATCGAAACTTTTCGGAAGAACTTAATATCTAACGAAGGTTTTCTTATGGATGCATTTGCAACTGCAGCAAGAGCTAATGGAGGGATTATTGACATTAACCAGTCTGATTTTTCTACAGCATGTAAAAGTTTTTTAACAAAAGAGAAAGCAGAGAAAGATTATGGTGGAAAAAATGCACGAGATGTTAAGAGCTTACCAGAAACTATAAAAGCCATAAATACAAAAATTGAAAAAATGGTTAAAGAAGGTATTGATTCGGAATATTTTGCTGATTTTAAGAAGGAAATGAAAAATTACCAGGAAGAAGTAGCAGGGCGATTATCAACTAATGAGGGAATTAGGAAGCTTCTAAATAGACGTTTCATTGATCAGCTGTTTATAGATGCAAGGATTATGGACAAGGATGAAAATGGAAAACCTACTTTTCTACATGCCGACAAGGGACAAGCATTTTTTTCCAGGATTACACCTTATATCCATGATATTCCGCCTGAACTAGAGAAAGCTATGTTGTCTATGTTATCACACCAAAAATTTCCAGAACTAGTCAAGTTGATTAATGAAGAAACTCTTAAATTTTTTACAGTAGGCGGTGTTGAAGGCAACTGGGGTATACTAGATGACAAGAAAATTACAACAGAAAATATCCGGCAATTCGCTAATTCTATTAACAGCATTCTTAAAGATATGGATGGCAAGGCATTTGAATTAGAAGTAAAACAAGTAGTACAAGAAGTTGTTAATAAAATTAAAGCAGGAAATGATATTCCAGACAAGCAGAAAGAAAAAATTACTAAACAATTATTTCAGGAATTGATCAAACTTGATCCTGATGATCTACGAAGAGACAAAAGAGACATAATACCGAAGCTTGCAGAAAATATTGAAAAGCATAAAACTTTTGGTTTGAATCTTTTCAAAGATTGGAGTATTTCTACTGAATCACTACACAATGTTCTCAATCATCTAACTGAGAAATATGGTAAAAAAAGTGAGCAGTCAGTGAAGCCTGAATCGATTGTTCTTCCAGAAGAAAAACCGAACAAGAAAATCAACAAGGAAATAAGCTCGCCGATAATTTCTAAGGCAATTGATGCGATTTTAAAAGAAAAAAATGCCAAAATAAAATCTGAACAGCGGGTAGAAATTGAAAGTAAGCTATCAGAAGTTTTGTCTGCTCTTGATCCTGAATATCTAAAAAAGAATACAGATATTTTAGCAAAAAATCTTACAGACAAGCTTGTGAAGAAGGGTAATACTAGTTTGTGGAATAAGAAGTTTACTGTTGACAATAGCCAACTAGAAAAAATTTCTGCAGCAGTAAAAAGCGTTGAAGAAAAGAAAAGCGATAAATTTGTTGAAAACAAAATTAACGAAGCCATTTGGTCTCATGCAATGTCTGACAGTGTTCTAGAAGCAAAATTATCCAAATTTCTAGATGAGAATAAAAAGGATGGAATAAAAGAAGATGTTGCTCTTAAGAAGATTACAACCCAAGGGTTAGTAAAACTTAGGAAAATAAACCCAGACTCATTTGATAAAATACTATCTTCAACTACAGAACCTACTCCTATAGAGCTTAAGCCTACTATAAGTAAGCTTTCAGCATATAAAATTATAAAACCTCCAGTGACTCCTAGAGTCCCTGTTACAAGGAAGCTAGCTCATAATAAGAATGAGAGGACTCGTTAAGTTTATGTATAGCTAACGTGTTTTGAATAAAATATAGGAAAATGGTATCCCTACGAAAGTAGGTATCTAAAAATGCCCCCGACTTCCGCAATTTTTGGCTCTGTCCAAAAAACTGTGTAAAATTCCAAAATTAGGTCATTAAATTTTATTAATTCTATCCTCAAATTTAATCATCAAATGAGCCATAGCTTCGTTCCAATTTTGGATAGGCATAGTCCATTTTTTGGTCATATAGTCAATTGCCAAATATAAACTTTTAAACACAGCATTATCACTAGGAAAAACACGCTTATTATTTGTTACTTTACGCAATTGACTATTAACTTAACAGATTCAACTGAATTAGTGGTATAAATTACCTTTCTAATTGCCTCTGGATACCCTAGAAAAATCATTAAATTATTCCAGTTATTATACCAAGATTTGGCAATTTGTGGATATTGTTTATTCCATTTTTCTTCAAACGATACTAACGCCAAATGGGCTTGTTCTTCCGTTACTGCCGTATATATCGGCTTTAAATCACCAGCTAATTGCTTCCTATCTTTATACGATACATATTTTAAACTATTTCTAATCTGATGTACAATACATAATTGATGTTCAGTTTTTGGATAAACTGCTTCTATCGCCTCAGACATACCAGTAAGATTATCACTACAGGCAATCAGTATATCTTTTAGTCCTCTATTCTTCATCTCAGTAAAATTACCAAGCCAAAATTTTGCTCCCTCATTTTCACTAAGCCATAACCCCAATATATCTTTTCTACCAGATAAATCAATTCCTAACGCAACATATACTGCCTTGTTGATTATCCTTTTGTCTTGCCTGACTTTTACTACTAAGCAATCAAAAAATACTATCGGATATATCTCTTCTAATGGTCTACTTTGCCAAGCTTTTACATCATCCATTACATCATCGGTAACCTGACTGATTAAACTCTCACTTACTTCAACATTGTACAATTCTTGTAATTGAATCTTAATATCAGATACACTCATACCTTTAGCATATAATGATAGTACTTTGTCATTAAAACCATCAAAACGTTTCTGTCTTTTCGGTAGTATTGCTGGCTCAAAGGTACAATGCCTATCTCTTGGTACTTCTATCTCAACAACCCCATGTTCGGAGATTAGTTTCTTGCTAGTGATACCATTACGAGCATTATCATTATCTGCACGACTGTATTTATCATAGCCTAAATGATTATTCATTTCTGACTGTAGTGCCTTCTCTATTAAGCGTTTGGTCAATTCTTTTAATAAACCTCCTTCTTTTATTATCGTGCTTACATCTGTATTATTATCTATTAATAAATCTACTGCTTGATTTATTGATTCACTAGTTTTTTTATTCATGTAATTTCCTTTTTTGTTATATTTTTATATATAACCTATTTTGAAATTTACACAGTTTTTTGGACAGAGCCTTATAGACTCACTAATTATTGTTTTTCGATTAGGAGAGTCTAGTTTTCCCTGTCATACAAAAATCTCTAACCTCTCCTATAAAAGATTCAAATCCCTTATTCTCTTTAACTAATCTATTAGCCATATCCCAATCAATTTCTAACCTTTCTTTTGCAGGGATTAGTATTCGACCTTTCTCAACTTGATCTTTTATATTTAATAAAATAAATCCTATACCATGTCTAGCAGCAAGAATTTCTAGCTCCCGTAAAGTACTTCCACCCTTGCCTTCTACTAAAGAAGAAGCTACTAAATATCCATAATGAACCCATGAGGAATTTGATAGGGCTTGAAAAAAATATTGTCGTACATTCGCCCTATTAATTACAACCTTTACCTCAAAAGACCAAAGCTTAGCTTTTTTATCGGCAAATTGTTGCACACAATCCTTGATTGCTAATGCCCAATCTTTAGTAAGATCCTCCATTCCTACTAGATCAGGATGTAACCATTTATTACCGTTAGTACCTTTATAGTTTGAAGAACATTTGTCATTAATAATTTTGCTATGAACACCCAACTCTTGTAAAAGAAAGTCTGAAAGCTTTGGGTATATCTCTTTTTCTTTTATGTTTGGTTCTTTTTCAGTATATTCTCTCTCTACCTGCTTAGTTTCTTTATAGTCAATTGATGAGAAATTGGGGACGTCATCGCTCAATGCTCGTCTATTACTTATAGGCGTCGCTCCATCGCTCCTGCTATCTACTTCTCCTGAATTGACTATAGTATAATAATATCTAAGTGGATAGTCTTCTTTTTTAATATTAGGTTCCTGATTCTGTATGCTTTTAAACCAATTTTTATGCATTTCTCCCTTAAGAATTTTTCGCATAATGCCATTTTTTTGCTTTTCAGTAATTGCCCTAACAAATGATTTATTTTTACTTCTTTCTGCTTTTTTCTTGATTTCTTCAGGATATTTTTCTATTAACCAATCAACTATTTGATCAGCAGTAAGTTCTTGACCTTCCTTGCTTTTAATAAAACCAATAATTGCTTTGTTACGATTAAATTCCATAAATAATTCCACTAATTTTATAAGTCATTAATAAAATAATAATCAAAATAGCAAAAAGTTTAAATATAATTAGCAGATATAATTACAAGTTATTAGCTTTAAATTTAAATGTAATGACAATGTTGCAACTTATGCATTTTTAACAAATATCCAATCGTTATTGGAAGACTCGGTTTCGCTATATTGATAATTTTGTTTAGAAAAGTGTTTTAATTTTTCCGGTAGGTCTATAAGATTTTCTGCAATAAAATTAAACATGCTGCCCCTAGCCTTTTTGGAATTTATTGCTATTATTTGTAATTTATTATTTCTTCTTTCTTTAAAATATATATTAATTATTGGGTATTTAAGATCATTTTGATTGATGACGCAGGAATATTCATTGGATGCTAGGTTGATGAGATATTTATTTTGGTGAGTTGCTAATATTTGATTTATATAATTGGTAATATCGTCTTGCCAGAAATTTGATAATTTTTCAAAATTTGGCAATTTTGTTGACATTTCTAGTCGATAAGGTTTTATTTTTTCAAAAACTCTTAGTGCACCGTATAAACCTGATATAATTAACGTGTGTCCTTGCAAGAAATCCCACTGCTCCGCGGTAAAATTCTTCCTATCAATGTTATTGTAAACATCCCCATCATAGGCAAATATCGCTTGCTTCTGAGGTTGGTTATCGAAATCTTGAAATCTATGATAATTAAGCTCAGCCAGTTTATCACTAACCCCCATTAACTGCTTAATCTGATTTTGTGACAAATTTTTACATATTTGTAAAAGAGCTTGTGTTTTAGTAAAAAAATGGGGTTGCATCGATGGCAACCCCACTATTTGAGAAGTAAAATCTTGAGTTTTCGCTGGTGAGATTATACTGAGCATACTATTTTACTGACTCAAGCAACTTTCTAACTCCATCTACTGATTTGTTAAATAAATCTTGCTCTTCATCGTTTAATTTTATTTCTACTATTTTTTCCACACCATTTTTACCAATAATAACCGGTACACCGACATACATATTGTTTACTCCATATTCCCCTTGAAGATAAGCAGCACAAGTTAATATTTTGCGCTTATCTTTTAGATAACTCTCTAACATTTCGATAGCAGATGTTGCAGGGGCGTAATAGGCAGAACCCGTTTTAAGTAGCGAAACAATTTCTCCGCCACCATTTTTGGTACGATCTATTATCTCATTAACACGTTCCTTCGTTGACCATCCCATTTCGACTAAATCTAACACTGGTATCCCATTAATTGTCGAATATCTAATCAAAGGAACCATTGAATCACCATGCCCCCCAAGGACAAAACTACTAACATTTTCTACAGAAACATTAAATTCATGGGCTAAGAAAAGGTTAAATCTGGCTGAGTCAAGTACCCCGGCCATACCGACTACCCTATTGCTAGGTAATCCACTTTCCTTTAACATTACATAAACCATAGCATCAAGTGGATTGGTTACAACAATAACAAAAGCGTTCGGTGCATATTGTTTAATATTTTCTGCAACAGTTTTGATAACAGTGCTATTAACATTAATTAAATCATCACGACTCATTCCGGGTAAACGTGGTGCTCCAGCTGTAACAATTATTGCATCTGCACCTGCTATGTCTTTATAATCATTAGTACCTGTACTAATTACATCTGAACCTGTAATAGCTCCAGCTTGTGCTATATCTAAAGTCTTACCCTGCGAAAAGCCTTGAGATATATCAAACATAACTACGTCACCAAGTTCTCTTAGACTTATCAAATGGGCAAGTGTTCCACCGATATTGCCACTACCAATTAAAGCAATTTTTGTTTTTTTACTCATACTTCCTCCTGAAAAGTATTTTATGAATTCATTGAATCAAAGAATTCTGTATTAGTTTTAGTATTTTTAAGTTTATCAATTAAAAACTCTGCTGCATCTATAGTCCCCATTGGATTAATGATTCTACGAAGAACCCACATTTTGGTTAGAATGGCTTTATCAACCAATAACTCCTCTTTACGTGTGCCAGATTTAGTAATATCAATCGCAGGATAAATACGTTTATCAGCTATTTTGCGATCGAGAACTATTTCAGAATTACCAGTACCTTTAAATTCTTCAAAGATCACCTCATCCATACGCGAACCAGTATCAATTAAAGCAGTTCCTATTATAGTTAATGAACCACCATTCTCAATATTTCTTGCTGCTCCAAAGAATCTTTTTGGTCGTTGTAATGCATTTGCATCAACCCCCCCTGTGAGAACTTTACCAGAAGATGGGACAACAGTGTTATAAGCTCTGGCAAGTCTTGTTATTGCGTCAACCAATATTACCACATCTCTTTTATGCTCTACCAATCTCTTAGCTTTCTCAATAACCATTTCTGCAAGCTGAACGTGCCTAATAGCCGGTTCGTCAAAAGTTGAACTAACGACTTCCCCACGCACTGAACGCTGCATATCGGTTACTTCTTCTGGACGTTCATCGATTAACAGAACGATTAAAAATACTTCTGGATTATTGGTGGTAATAGCATGGGCGATATTTTGTAATAGAACAGTTTTACCAGTTCTTGGTGGAGCAACAATCAAAGCCCGTTGTCCTTTACCCATAGGAGCCACCAATTCAATTATTCTGGTACTAAAATCCTTGCTATTATCTTCTAGTTCTAATGATAATTTTTTTTCAGGATAAAGTGGAGTCAAATTATCAAAATGTACTCTATGATATGCCTTAGAAGGCTCTTCAAAGTTAACTTTATTTACTTTCAGTAATGCAAAATAACGTTCTCCTGGTTTTGGAGCCCTAATTTGTCCTTCTACCGTGTCCCCTGTACGTAGTCCAAAGCGACGAATCTGACTTGGAGAAATATAAATATCATCAGGACCGGCGGAGTAATTTACCTCTGGGGATCTAAGAAATCCAAACCCATCAGGTAGAATTTCCAGTACACCTTCTCCTGAAATCAAATCACCCTGTTCAACAGATTTCTTGAGTATAGCAAAGACTAGCTCTTGCTTTAGCAAAGCACTAGAGTTCTCAATGTTAAGATTTTCTGCTTGTACTTGCAACTCTTCAGGTGATTTACGTTTTAATTGTTTGAGATTGATGGTAACAACACCATCTTTATTAGGGCTATCATACTTGATACTATTATTGTAATGGTTATCAGATGATTCCTTATTGTCGGTCACTATATTTCTTGTCATATTTTATTTTTTTAGATTTAATTAAGATGAGACTTTTTAAAAACTGTATTCTTTCCAGCTCGTTTTGGTTTTCTCAGAGCATTCTGCTTTTGATCATTACTTTTGATCATTTTGTTGTCAAAATCAATCGAGGGAATCCTTGTGTATATTTGTACTAGGAGGCTGCCTGCGATAACTAATTAATTATATTTTGAGCTATTTTTCGACGAGAATAGATATGATTTTTGCAGAAATAGTATATCTATTTCAAGAAAACCATGTTTATTCGCAGCCAAAAAGAGCCAAATATAGAATTACTTTAGTTATTGAAGGCAACCTCCTAGGAGGCTACCTATGATAACTAATTAATTATCATAGGCAGTCTCCTAGCAGAACATTAAATATTCTTTATATTTCCGGATAGATAATTAATTTTTTGGGAATTGATACTAAGTGTAACCAACTTTACCGAATTATTTCACATTTGTCAAACATATTTATATAAAACAACCCTTACAAAGTAATTAAAAGTCACAATCAATAGCTGAATATACTTTGATATAGCCAATCTTCCTAAACTAACTATAATAGACGTCTTGTACTTTTCTGCAATTTTTAAATTATTCTGGGTTAGGTATTGCCTAAAAACATTAACATGATCCATTAAAGCTTCCCATATGCCTTTGTCAACCCATCTCTTAAATCTGCGATAAACACTGTACCAACAACCATAATAATCAGGCAGAAGACGCCATTGACAACCTGTTCTAGCAATAAACCATATTGCTTCAATAAACTGTCTTATTTTCTCCTCATTCTTGTTGTGTATAGCTTTTTTTTTCTTAAAAAATGATAAAATTGCTTCCCATGCTTGGTCTTCTATGTAATACTTCATATCGGTAGTTTCTTGGTTTCGATAACTAGAAACTACCATTTCTTCTTACTATTGCAACTTCTTTATTCTACTCTGATAACTTAACATAAAACGGTTAAAAATAGACCTTTTTGTAGGTCAATTTTGGGGAGTTTTAATAAAAAAACAGCCATGAAATAGCCATAGAAATTTTTTTAGAGAATTATAAAATTGCTGAAAAGCTTTTATATCTGGTGGAGCCAGGGGGAATTGAACCCCCGACCTTTTGAATGCCATTCAAACGCTCTACCAACTGAGCTATGACCCCTAAAATATCCCATATATAGTCAATTGATGAGAAATTGGGGACGTCGTCGCTCGCCTATTACTTATAGGCGTCGCTCCATCGTTCCTAGCCCCAAATTCTCCTGAATTAACTATAGTCATTGATGAGAAGTTGGTAACGGTATGCTACCCGCTCCTCCTGAATTGACATATATATTCACATTATTTGCAGAATATACTTATTAGTCCAGTTTTATACTATAATTATAAAGCTGAATCCATAAATTTTTTGAATATTTCGCTATTTTCTAATATTTTAAGCTCTTCTTTACACCAAGGAGAAAAATCTTCTGAGTATTCCTCTGTGTATAACTTAAAATCTTGCCATTTAAGTAATTTTACTTCTGCTATTTCTTGTTCATTTATTCTGATAACATCATCTGATAAAGCTAAATATATCGGACATATCTCATTTTCTACAATATTATTTATAGCAAATTTATAACGATAATTAGCAATAAAATATACTTTCTGCAAGCTGACCAAGCCTAATTCAAATTTTGCATGCCTATAAACAGCTTGCTCGTAAGTTTCGTTAATTTGTGGATGTCCACAAAAACTATTAGACCAAAATCCACCCCAGGTTTTTTTGAGTAAGCTTCTTCTTTGTATCAAGATGTCCTTTTGACTATTGAAAAGAAACACAGAAACCCCTCTATGCAATGGTGTATTAGAATTATGAGCCGTCAATTTATCCTCTGTTCCAAGAATCTTATCTTGTTCATCAACTAATACCACATGTATACTCGAATGCTTTGAAGAATTGGTTCTGCAAAACTTCGGGGCATTCGCGTGTTCATGTACTAAATGTACACTCCGCTCATTTGAGTATGACATTAATGATTTACTCCTACTAACAAATATTTTTCTATAATAGCTAAATAATTACCTAAAATCTGTTGGTTTTTATTAACAAATTCTAAGGCATTAGTCTGATAAATTTTAGCTTCCTCGATACCAGTTTCAGATAGCAAATATTCCATTTTATTCAATAAATCACTTTTGTTTTGAATTTGCGTAGCAGCTTTATTTGCAAGCATTTCATTAGCAATATTAGCAAAATTACTCATATCTGGTCCAAATATAATATAATTAGCAAAATATGCTGGTTCAAGTACGTTATGTCCACCTTGTTTAAATGAACCGCCAACAAATGAAATATAAGATATGCTAAAAAATAATCCTAGTTCTCCAAATTTATCAACAATGTAAAGATCATCAGTCAGAATAGGTATATTTTGTTCAGACTTGATACTATAGGTTAAATTTAGTTGGGTACACGCTTTCCCTATATCATTTTTACGTTCAGGATGGCGTGGAATTAGAATAAAATAGCAATTTGGATATCGTTGTTTTATTGGTTTTATAATATTCAATAATACTGTTTCATCTTCCAGATGAGTGCTGGCAAATACAATAATTCTTTTAGCACTCATATATTGTGCTAAAATTGTTAATTCTTGTTCATTTACCGGTAATTTTTTGTTGGCAAATTTGATATTGCCTAAATTATTTATATTGCTCATACCAAGTTGCATAAATTTTTCATAATCGATGTTACTTTGAACAATAATTTCACTAAAATTAGAGGTGATTGCCCTAAAAAATGAGCTTATTTTTTTCCATGATGCAAATGATTTATCAGAGATACGAGCATTTAGTAATAATAATTTACAATGTTTCTTCCCTTCGCTAATTAGACATGGCCATAATTCTGATTCAATAAAGATTCCTAGAGTTGGTTGCCAATTTCTAAAAAATTTCTTAACAAAAATAATATTGTCTATAGGAATTAGTTGATGAACAGCATTTACAGGTAACTTTTGTTGTAATATTTTTGCAGAAGATTTGGTTCCTGAAGTAACCAAAAACTTTAAGGTGGTTTTTGGCATCGTTCTTTTTAGCCAAAGATCATTAATATTTTCGACTAAGGTAAGAGCTATCATAGATTCCCCTACACTGGCGGCATGTATCCAAACTAAAGTTTCATTTCGTTTATAGTCAATTGATGAGAAGTTGGGGACGTCGTCACTCGTCGCTTGCCTATTACTTATAGGCGTCACTCCATCGTTCCTGCTACCCAATCCTCCTGAATTGATTATAGTATGTGTATGCCCAATAGCAAAACGTTCCCCTATACGCTTTATATCTTCTTTGCCAACAATAACTCTCAATACCAATAAAAGAACATATAGTGGAAGAAATAGGAAACTTAAGATATGATATAAATAGATCATGAGTTTATTTCACTGATGTTTAATGCTTGGGCTAAATTAATATCATCTTGATTTTCATTGCCCATAAAAATTAGTGGCAAACCTATAAAAGCCGTTATTTTACCAAAAGGTAGCGGCATAATCAGTTTATCCCAACTTTTAAGTAAAAAATATCTAGAAGCCTTACAAGAAACCGGTATTAATTTTATATTATATTTTTGAGCCACTTTGTTAATATTACTATTTATTTTGTAAATAGGTCCACGCGGACCATCTGGGGTAATTACTATATTACTACCATTATGTAATTTTTTGATAATGGCTTTTAAAGCTACCACAGAATTTTTATTAGTAGAGCCATTTATTACCCCAAAGCCGAATTTATTGACAATATCACTAATTATTTTACCATCAGAATGAGGAGAAATAAGGGCATGAATGTCTTTATGACCGGTAAATATTCCTGGACCCAAAGCGAGCCTGTTATGCCAAAAAGCAAAAATTGCCCCTTTTTGTGCTAAAAATTGCTGTTCATTGTAACCATCTGGAAAAACAAACTGCCAACGACAGGTAAAATAAACCACTCTCAAATAACTATACAATAATTTAGTGACTACACTAAGTGCAAAATTATTCTTTTTAAGAAGTTTCTTGATCATTTTAATTGATGACAAGCATTTTTTATACGCAAGCATGCTTGCTCCAAATTTTTTATCGAAGTTGCGTAAGAAATTCTGAAATAATTTTCTAAACCGAATGCAATACCAGGAACAACTGCCACACTACATTCTTCAAGCAAATATTCTCCAAAATCATTACTATCTTTGATAATTTTATTAGAGGGGGTTTTAAGCCCAAATAATTCATTACATTTAGGAAATAAATAGAATGCTCCTGCCGGCTTATAACAACTAATACCCTTGATATCATTTAGGATTGATAAGGTTAAGTCACGTTTTTCTTGAAAGTTTTTTGCATTAGACTTAATAAAATCTTGAGGGCCAGTTAAAGCTTCAATGGCTGCCATTTGGCTTATAGAGCAAGGATTAGAAGTACTTTGTGACTGAATAATAGCCATTGCCTTAATTAATGATTTAGTACCAGCTCCGTATCCTATACGCCATCCTGTCATAGAATAAGCTTTTGATACACCATTAACCGTAAATATTCGATCTTTTAAATCCGGTGCCACTTGAGCAAAAGTGTAAAACTTAAAATCATCAAAAATAATATGCTCATAAATATCATCAGACATAATATTTATGTTGGGATATTTGCGTAATAATTCAGCAATATCAGCTAATTCTTGATAAGAATATGCCCCCCCTGTTGGATTACTCGGCGAATTAATAATTAACCATTTAGTTTTTTTGCTAATTACTCGCTCTAGAACATTAACAGTAAGTTTAAAATTATTTTCCATGTTACAATTAACAAATACCGGAATACCGTCAGCTAATATTACCATATCTGGGTATGAAACCCAGTATGGACTAGGAATAATTACTTCATCACCGGGGTTAAGGGATGCCATAAACAAATTATAGATTACTTGTTTTCCTCCACTGGATACGATTATCTCGTCTAAATCATAATCTAAATTATTTTCATACTTGAATTTGTTCTGTACCGCTTGTTTAAGCTCCAATACACCATCAACATTAGTATATTTTGTTAAACCATCTCGCACAGCTTTAATTGCAGCTTCCTTGATATTATTTGGCGTATCAAAGTCAGGCTCACCAGCCCCAAGGGAGATTATGTCTCTGCCTAGTTTTTTTAGTTCAAATGTTTTTTTGACTAAGGCTAAAGTAGGGGATGGCTTTATTAAATCTAATCGTTTAGCAATAAGTGACATAGTAGAACCTATATAATTTTATCAAGTATACTCAAATCATTAGAGTATATACTATATTTGTTTTCAAAAAACAATTCTTGAGCGAGTTAAATTATTATATTATTATTTTATATATAAATTGATATGAAATAATAATATGACAAGTTTATCTATTACTTTACCAGATACTATAGCAAAAGCTAGTAATGAAGATGCTAAAAAACTAAGGATATCTAGAACCGAATTTATTCGTCAAGCTATTATACATGAGTTGAGTAGTTTTCAGTTACCAGCTGAACAAGTTGCTATCGTAAAAAGTTTTACTGCTATGAAAAAATCTAAGAAATATATTGAAGAAATGGTGGAAATAACAGAAACCTTAAATTCAGAATTACCACAAGAAGAGAAAAAATGGTGGAGCAAAGAGGGATATTAGATTTATTTTATGTATAGTCAATTCAGGAGAATTTGGGGCTAGGAGCGACGAGTAACGACGTCCCCAACTTCTCATCAATTGACTATAATTATAGACAAAGTCATTAGTGCTAGTTAATATATATGCTATTATATATATTAACAAAATCAAATTTCATAGACTTTATGTTTGGCAGCAAAATTATTTATAACAGTTACGGTTTAATAAAGGATAAGATGAAATCATGCTATCATTTTTGCAAAAATTTTCCATCTTGGTATATGGAGAAAATTTTTACGTTGATCAATTATTTTACCGATGTAAAATACAAGGTAACACACTTAAAAGAAACTAATTTAAAGCTTGGTATAGAACATTTATATAAGAATAACTTAAATGACGCTATATTAAGGTTTAAATTGGTTGATAAATTTTTTTCTAATTCAGACCAAGCTTTAGTCAATTCAGGAGAATTTGGGGCTAGGAGCGATGGAGCGACGCCTATAAGTAATAGGCGAGCAACGAGGGACGACGTCACCAACTTCTCCTCAATTGACTATAATTCTTGCCAAGTTAATTACTGGCTTGGTTGGACATATTTCTTAAAAAATAATTATCAAAAGGCTTTGTATCATCTACAAAAAGCTTCTGAATCTGATCCAGTCAAGTTAGGAACTTTTTTACAAAATTATAATAATTCGTCAGATATTCCTTCGCAAATTTGGCATCAATATAGAAATCTTACGGCTGAATATTATAACAACAAATTTTGTAGTAATAAGCAACTATACCTACCTCATAATTTTGTCAGTAGGATTATGAGTGGCATAACAGATTTGCCTGATAATTACCGCATTTTAGAGCTAGGTAGTAATACAGGTTTAGTGGGGGCTGAGGTTAAAAAGCGTTTTCCTGATAGTTTTACTTTTACTGGTGTAGAAAGTTCAGAAGCCATGAATGTTTTTGCCCTAAATATGAATATCTATGATAATATACTAGAAGTTTCTATACCAGACTTTATTAAGCAACATTCTAATAAATATGATGTGATATTAAGTTTTAACGCTCTTTCTTTTACTAAGAATCTGTCAACTTACTTTAATGATATTTATTCAATAGTCGATAAATTAGGATATTTTGCATTTTGTTTGCCAATAAATAACGTTACAAATCTTTCATTAAAAAGAAAAGAATTTATTTTTGCTATAACAGATATCAAGGAAGCTTTAAGTCAAACTAAATTCACTGTATTAAGTAGTGAGGAATTAGTTATAGAAAAAAATGATAAATACTATATGGTGGTTTGTAAGAAAAATCATTGATGAAACCTATAATGAAGAGATTTATATTACTAGCATTAGTTATACTTAACTTTTTTAACCTAACCGCAATAGCGGATGTTCAAAATACTCAAGATAATGATGATTTTCAGTATGTTTATAGTGCCAAGAATGGTTGTATGCAAGTCTATGATCCTTATGAAAAACTGAATCGTAAAATCTTTGTCTTTAACTCCATTTTAGATTATCTGTTTTTGCGACCTATTACTATAGGCTATAGACAATTTACTAATGATTATACCAAAGCTAGAGTGAGTAGTTTTCTAGATAACATTACTATACCTTTGACTGCTGTCAATTATGGCTTACAGATGAATTATGATCAAACTATGAAGAGTATATGGAGATTTCTTATCAATAGTACATTTGGTATAGGCGGATTATTTGACGTAGCAAGTAAAATTGGCTTAAAAGTTACCAAACAAACTTTGGGGAATACTTTAGCTCATTATGGAGTAGGGCCTGGACCATACTTAGTCCTACCATTTATTGGTGCTACTAATGCAAGAGACTTCACAGATCCGGTATTTACAAATAGTTATTTAAATCCTATAATGTATAGGGTACATAGGAATTTTGAAATGGTAGTATCTAGTGTACAAATTATAGATACTAGGTTAGGATTATTACCATTTACTGACTATATAACACGTAGTTCTACCGATCCTTACATAGCTGTAAGATCAGCTATGCATCAAAATCGGGAATCTGTAATTGCCTATCCTAAACAATTTAAATGCCCTAAACCTAACTAAATTATAGAAAATTATGAAAAAATTTATTGTTTGCTTAATTTTAAATTTCCTGTCTTTGTCAGCCTATTCAACTGCTAATGATAATAATGCGGGGGTTGATAGCTATGTTAATCAGCTAATAAAAAATGGTCTAGAGGTATTTAATGATCAAAATTTAACTCAAGATGGCAAAATTGCTAAAAGTAAGATGCTAATTTTAGCTAACCTGGATTTAGATTGGATGGCTAAATTTACCCTTGGGGTCTACAGAAGAACTTTAACCCCTGAACAAATTAAACAATTTACAGAAGTTTATGGTAATTATGTCAGTACAGTCTATGCTGATTTGGTGAAAAATTATCATGGTCAACAGCCTAAAGTTGAACAAGTGCGTATTCTTGATAAAGGTGAGTTTATGGTAGAAATGTTGATAGGAACAGCTAAAGTAAACTACTTGGTACGTCAAAAAGATGCAAGCGATAATTCTAGTTTTAAAGTTTCAGATGTTATTACGGAAGGTGTTAGTATGATCAGTTCCCAACAGTCAGAGTTCATGAATATTCTCAGTAATAGTGGTTTTGATACATTGATCGATGAATTGGTAAAGAAGTCATAAGCTTTTTCGTCATTACCAGTGAACATGAAGATTATTATGTGGATTGCTTCGTCGCTACTAAAGTAGCTCCTCGCAATCTGATATATCCCCACGAAATTGTTGCAAAATAGCAAGAATTGATAGAATATCTTCATTATTTAATGATGATGGAGATAGTAGGTTATGGATGTAAAAACAGTATTAAATGAAGTAATAAAAGAACATTGTCCTTTTATACATAATAATCGTTTAAATGCGTTACTTGATGTTGCAGAAGACTTGACAGTAAAAGATAAAAAGATTTATTCGTATTTTACCCTTGGGAAATTTATTATTGAATTTAATTATTTGCATGCCATAAAACCATTGGTAGAATCCCTGGCATCTATTGACGATACCAGGTATAGGGTTAATTACTGCTACAGCCTTAATAGCGTCAATAGGTAATGCTAGTTGTTTTGAAAATGGCAGGCAATTATCAGCATGGCTAGGATTAGTACCAAGGCAACATTCTAGTGGTGGCAAAGATAAGTTGCTTGGCATTAGTAAAAGAGGTGATATATATTTACGCACTTTGTTGATTCAAGGAGCAAGAGCAGTACTGAATAGTAAAATAAGATTTACCACGGAAGAGCAAAAATCTAAAAAAGATTATAGCAAGTTTACCGAGTGGATGTTTAATTTATCTGAACGAAATGGGCATAATAAAACAACTGTTGCAGTAGCTAACAAACTAGCAAGGGTGGTGTTTGCGGTACTCAGTTCAGGCAATGATTATACCGAGAGTAAAGTTTGTAGCTAAAGAATTGGTACAAACTAGTTGTTGACGAGAGAATATTATAGGTAAATAGAAATTTAATAGATTCTAATCCGGAATATGCGAAAGAATGATAATATTGATGGTAAATAAGACGAACCTTAGCTTACGAGAAAACTGAAATAGTCAATGGCTCTTTAGAAGTCGATGAAATGATAAGTATAAGTTTGTAAGCCAGCGAATTCCATCAGGGCTATAGGGTAAATTTAAGGTAATTTATTAACTATAAGCCGGATACATGACTGCATTCGATTTTTTTGCTGTTATATATTATTTTTTTCTTGCATTATCGGGTAAGTCCATACATGACTATAGATGCTGGTTTCAGGCAAGATACTTTAAAAGTAGTATATGGTCAACGTCTATTAGCGAAGACTGCGTAAGCTTCAACCGTCATTACGAAAAAGACCTTAGGTCGACGAAGCAATCCATAAAAATAATCAAGAATGGATTGCTTTATCGGCTTATACTTTTTTGCAATAACAGAGTAATGTTAGTCAGGTTAGCTATACATTCTTTCTTGCTTATTTTTGTATAACAGCTGCGACTTCGTCTGCAAAGTTTTTATCTTCTTGTTTTATACCTTCACCTAGTTCATATCTTATAAACTGAGTAATTTTAATTGAAGTTCCTAATTCTTTTGCCATATTATCAATAACTTGAGAAATTGTTAATTTGTCGTCAAATAAAAAGTTTTGCTCAAGCAAAACAACTTCTGCAAGAAACTTACGTATTCTGCCTTCAACCATTTTTTCGATGATATTATCAGGTTTACCAGAAGCTTTGGATTGTTCAAAGAATATATTTTTTTCACGTTCAACTAAAGTCTGATCTAGACTAGATACATCAAGGCTATAGGGATTATTTGCTGCTATATGGGTAGCGATTTTTTTTCCCAATTCTAGAAGCTTAGCTTTTTCTTTACTAGTCGATTGTAAACCAACAACAACAGAAATTTTACCTAGCCCCTCAACAACAGTGTTATGTACATAGGATGCTACCACCCCTTCTGAGACCTTTAAGACATCCACACGACGTAGATTTAAATTTTCACCAATTGTAGCAATATTATCTAATATTTCTTCATCAATTGATCGGCCTGTTGATGTTTTTGCTAATTTTAGTGATGATAAATTTAACGGTTGCAAATTACTCTCTTGCAAAGCTAATGTCGCGATATTTTTAACCAATTGTTGAAATTTATCATTTCTTGCCACAAAATCTGTTTCTGAATTTACTTCTATAATAACTCCAACATTATCTTTAATATGCACTGCTGTTAGTCCTTCAGCAGCGACTCTATCTGATTTTTTTGCTGCAGCTGATAATCCTTTTTTTCTTAACCAATCAACAGCTGTTTCAAAATCTCCTTTTGTTTCAAGCAAAGCCTTTTTGCAGTCCATAATTCCTGCACCAGTTTTTTCTCTTAATTGTTTTACAAGTCCAGCATTTATCATTTTATTCTCCTTAATTAAAGGTTATAGTTAACCCCTCTAGTATTTATCAATAGACCTCTTGCATAACCTAATCTAATTGGTAATTTTGTTGTCAAAACTCGTCTTCGTTCCTCACATACATCTTAGTACGCTGCGGTACTCGACTTCGTTTTTCCTAAAAATTCCTCAATTATCTTTAGGTTATGCAAGAGGTCTATAGGTCTATTGTCATCCCTGTAATGGGGATAAAATAATACTCAAATCCCTGAGATATTATAGATTCCCGCCTACGCGGGAACGATACCCTTTTTATTGAAACAAATGGCTAAGTGCTAATTTGGTTAGCACTTCCAGTTACTTTACTGTCGCAGTAACTTCTGCAATTTCCAAAGCTGTTTCAAACTCTGACTCTGCTGTTTTTTGGTTAGTTGCCTCTTGGTTATTTAGGTCAGAAGTTTTAGAAAATTTCTTAGTCGGTTTTAATTTAGTAATAGCTTTGATATTGGTATTTTTTTCTTCATGAGTAGCTATGCTTCCTAAATCAACACCAGATGCCACTAAAGCTTCTTCTATACCAGCTAGTACAGCATCGGCAAACAAGCTACAATAAAGTCTAATAGATCTTATTGCATCATCATTACCAGGAATAGGGTGATCTATATTATCTGGATTAGAATTAGTGTCAACAATGGCAATTATTGGTATGCCTAATTTTACTGCTTCTTGAATTGCCAAATGCTCTTTATTAGTATCAATTACCACCAGCAAATTTGGCTTTGTCTCAATATGCCTAATACCACCTAAGGATTTTAGTAATTTATCCTTTTTACGGGTCATTTCCAATATTTCTTTTTTGGTATAAACAGAATATTCCTCTTCATTTTCCAGAACTTTTTCAAGGCTATCTAGCTTTTTTATTGAGCCAGAAATTGTTCCCCAGTTGGTTAACATACCACCAAGCCATCTGTGGTTAACGTAATATTGCCCACATTTTTCTGTATACTCAGCTATTATATCACTAGCTTGGACTTTGGTGCTGACAAATAATATTTTACCATTTTTCTTAACAGTCTCATATATTACATTGAGAGCCGTTTGCATTAGAACGGCAGTTTGTTGTAAGTCAATTACATGAATATCATCTCTGACGCCATAAATATAAGGTGCCATTTTTGGATTCCAGCGTGAGGTTTTATGACCAAAATGCACCCCAGCATCAAGTAATTCTCTGACATTAACAGCTTTTATTTTAGACATTATTTAATCTCCTTGAAATGTTAGTTATGTACCTACATTAGCAGTAGGTACTCCTCCGTAAGAGTTGATACCAAAGAAATTGGACTAACAACTGAACTCTTACGTGTGAATTTTGCTTGTTATTATTTTTAAGCAGAGTTAATTATATATTTAATCAATATATTTGCAAGGGATATATCATAAATTGTCGATAAAATTCCTGTTTACAAGATCATAAAAATTCTATACAATTAAAAGTTTAAATCAATAAGATTTTTATGATTATCCTTGGTATCTGTAAAAAGATACACTTACTGGTAACCTTATTGATGAGAAGTTGGTGACGTCGTCGCTCAATGCTCGTATTACTATAGGAATTATCCTAACCCCAACTTCTTATCAATTGACTATGTCTTATTAAAATAATTTATGATAATTATTCTATACAGCAATTAATTTATAACTTTTTAATGTGTTATGATAAAAATAGGCAATATTCAGCTACCTCATTCGGTGATATTAGCCCCAATGTCAGGGGTTACTGATTTACCATTTAGAAAATTAGTACGAAAATTTGGTGCAGGTCTGGTAATCTCTGAAATGGTTGCTAGTAGGGCAATGATTATTGAAACAAGGCAATCTTTACAAAGATGTGCGATTATTCAAGATGATGCTACTGGTTCATGCGTACAGATTGCTGGATGTGAGCCTGATATAATAGCAGAATCAGCTAAAATGAATGAGGATATGGGAGCCAAAATTATTGATTTAAACTTTGGTTGTCCAGCTAAAAAAGTAGTTGGCGGCTATTCTGGTTCTGCTTTAATGCGAGATGAGAAATTAGCGGCAAAAATCTTAGAAACTACAGTAAAAGCAGTAAAAATCCCAGTAACTTTAAAAATGCGTACTGGCTGGGATGAGCAAACTAAGAATGCCCCAAATTTGGCAAAAATAGCCTATGATGCTGGTATACAAATGATCACCATTCATGGTAGGACAAGATGCCAGTTTTATTCTGGTCAAGCAGATTGGGAATTTATACGACAGGTTAAGGATGCGGTAAAGATTCCCGTTATCGCTAATGGAGATATTACTTCCTTGTCTAAAGCTAAGGAATGCTTACAAAAATCGGGGGCTGATGGTATAATGGTTGGTCGGGGAGTATATGGTAGACCGTGGTTTATTTCTCAAATAGCCCATTATCTTGCAACAGGAGAAGAACTACCCTCCCCTTCAATGGCAGAGCAGTTAGAAGTGATATTAAGTCATTATGATGCCATGCTAGAATATTACGGGAACGATACCGGCGTTCAGCTAGCGAGAAAGCATATAGGTTGGTATAGTAGTGGTTTAGCGAATTCAGCAGAATTTAGAGGTGGGGTTAATATAATGCTTGATCCCTTTAAGGTTAAAGACAAGATAACTGAATTTTATGAAGGTATTGTGCAGAAAAGTGTGTAAATTTCAAAGATACTGGTGGGCGATGAGAGACTTGAACTCCCGACATTCTCGGTGTAAACGAGATGCTCTACCAACTGAGCTAATCGCCCGCTTCTTCAGCTTAAGGCAGATATTGCCCCATTTCCTCAGAAAAATCAAGTTATTTCTAAAATTATTTAATTTTAAAATAATAAAAATGTTAAAGACCTATTTAATAATTACCCAATAAATGGGTTGTATCAATAAGAATTGAATTGGACTTTGGACAAAAGGTATTGTGTATAGCTAACCTATTAAAATTTTAGGTCGTAAAGATATCTAATTAATCTATAGTACTAATAGTCAATTGATGAGGAGTTGGTGACGTTGTCACTCGTCGCTCGCCTATTACTTATAGGCGTCGCTCCATCGCTCCTAGCCCCAAATTCCTCTGAATTGACTATACTGCCCAATTCCCCTGCATTGATTATATAAAAATTTGGTGCAGTATATGATTGGCTTCCGATAAAAAATAGCATTAGAAAATTATTAGATAAAGGAGGTTCTGTATTTAAGGCAAGTTGCAGAACGTTAAAAATATTGTATAATGGACTGAAGATGTAAAACATAATTTGGTAAATTTTTATGCAAATTGAATCATTTAATGAAGCTTTATCAAGGATAGGAAAAGCTGTACTAAAAAATGATGACATGATAATTGAAAACGACGATAAGGCAAAACCATTTGTAAAATGGGTAGGTGGAAAAAGAAGTTTAATAAAAGAATTATCCTCAAGAACGCCACAAACTTATAAAAGCTATTATGAACCATTTGTAGGGGGAGGAGTACTTTTGTTTGCTCTTGCTCCAGCTAGTGCAACTATATCAGACATAAACCTAGATTTAGTTATTACATATGCTGTGATTAAAAATAAACCTCAAGAATTAATAAAGCTACTGGCAAAACATAAAGTAAATCATTGTGAAGAGTATTATTACAAAATCCGGAAACAATTTATTAATGATAATGATATAGAAGTTGCTGGACGTTTCATATATCTTAATAAAACCTGTTATAATGGGCTTTATAGAGTCAATAACAAAGGTGAATTTAATGTGCCTATGAGGAAGGTACAAAAATCCAGCAATAGTTGATGAGACAAATATAATAGCTTGTAGTAAATTACTACAAAATGTTGATATAAAACATCAAGATTTCAGCGAAATTTCTCCAAATAAAGGTGATTTTGTTTATATTGATCCCCCTTATCATCCTATAATTAATGCATCGTTTACTAAATATACCAAACTTGATTTTACAGAAACAGATCAGATAAAACTTTATCAAAAATGTAAAGAGTTAAACGATAAGGGGGTATATTTTATGCTTTCAAATTCTAATATTCAGTTTATAAAGCAGATGTATAAAGATTTTTATATAGAGATTATTGAAGCACCACGCGCTATTAATTGTAAAGCTAATGAAAGGAAAAATGCAGAAGAGGTTTTGATTAGAAATTATGAATAAAACACAAGGTGGATCAATTGCCAATAAAACAGGAAATGAACTTGAGGTATTTATAAATAATCGTCTTGTTAGGAAAGGTTAAGTTTTATGGAAACTTAAAAGGTGTTTTTAGTATGTCTGAATTTACAACTTGGACAAACAAAATATCTAATATAATATGTCCTACTAACTATTTAAAAACTACAAGTAAATATATAAAAAATAAAGGAATTAAGGATTATGTCGTATCAATATGTTTATGTTATGAATGGTTTAAGTAAAACCATCAACGGTAAACAAATTTTAAAGGAAACTTATTTGTCCTTCTTACCAGGGGCAAAAATTGGCATTATTGGTCCAAATGGAGCAGGTAAATCTACTCTTCTAAAAATCATGGCAGCTATTGATAAAGAATATGATGGTGAGGCTTTTGTGGCTAATGGGGTTAAAGTTGGTTATTTAGCTCAAGAGCCATATCTTAATCCTACTCTAAATGTTTTCGATAATGTTATGGAAAGTTTAAATGATAAAAAAGCCTTAATTGACGAATTTAATGAAATAAGCAATAAATTTGCTGAAGAAATGTCCGATGATGAAATGAATGAACTTCTAGCAAAACAGGCTGATCTACAGGAAAAAATAGATAGTTGTGATGCTTGGAGCTTAGAGCGAGAAATAGAGATTGCTATGTTTGCATTAAGATGTCCAGATAAAGATGCTGATGTTACAAAAATCTCAGGTGGAGAGAAAAGGCGAGTGGCATTATGTAAACTTTTGCTAGAAAAGCCTGATATGTTATTACTTGATGAGCCAACAAACCACTTAGATGCTGAATCGGTCTCTTGGCTAGAAAATTACTTAAAAAATTATAAAGGCACAGTAGTAGTTATTACCCATGATCGATATTTTCTTGATAATGTAACGGATTGGATATTAGAAGTGGATCGAGGTAGATGTGTTCCATGGCATTCTAACTACAGTGCTTGGCTTGAACAAAAGCAAGCAAAATTAGAAAATGAAGATAAAGAAGATGATGATAGGAATAAACAATTAAAACGAGAACTTGAATGGATACGCCAATCACCAAAGGCAAGGCAATCAAAAAGCAAGGCTAGAATTACTGCCTATCAAGATCTGTTACTCAAACAAAAAGAACAAAAATCAAGCGTGGCACAAATTATTATACCTAATGGTCCACGTCTAGGTGATTTAGTCATAGAGGCAGAACATATAGCAAAGAGATATGATGATAAGGTACTGTTATCAGATTTTAGTTTTAAGGTGGTTCCAGGGGCGATTGTTGGTATTATAGGTTCAAATGGAGCCGGCAAATCTACCTTATTTAATATTATCACTGGTAAAACCAACCCAGATCACGGTTCTATTAAATTAGGACAGACTGTTAAACTTGGTTATGTTGATCAATCAAGGGATAGTTTAGATGATAACAATACTGTGTGGCATGAAATTTCTTCAGGTCTTGAGGAGCTACAACTTGGTTCTAGATCAATGAAAAGTCGTGCTTATTGTGCAGCCTTTAATTTTAGAGGGGGCGATCAACAAAAGAAAGTAGGGCAACTTTCTGGAGGTGAACGTAATAGGGTACACATAGCCAAATTATTAAAAGAAGGAGCTAATGTTATCTTACTTGATGAACCATCGAATGATCTGGATGTTGACACATTACGAGCCTTAGAAGATGCTATTTTAGATTTTGCTGGATGTGTATTAGTGATAAGCCATGATCGTTGGTTTTTAGATAGAATAGCAACCCATATTATTGCTTTTGATAAAGATGGAAATGCTACATGGTTTGAAGGAAATTACCAAGATTATCATGATTATATGATTAATTTAACAGGTGAAAATGTTATTAATCCTAAATATCGTCATAAAAAATTAGTATAAAATATGTCTATAGGAGAAATATTAGTGGTTATGTTAGTAGCAATGATAGTAACAAAGCCAGAAGATATTCCTATGATTATAAAAAAAATCCAAGAATTTAAATTATACTGTTCAGCAGTCAAAAATCAGGCATTAACATATATTACAAAAGATTTAAAAATTGATAATGATATTGTAGAAAATGATGTTGAGCAGTTGAACTTTTATTTAGAAAGAATTATTAATATCCAAGGATATTATGATGGTAATTATTCCCTAAATGAACTTAAAGTAAAATATGATAAGCTTATAAAAATAAAAAGTACAGAATATGGGAATATAGTGGAAAATCATAAAAAATAATAAATTTTTTCATATGCTATTAGTGCCAGCTTATTTTGTGCTATAGTCAATTGATGAGAAATTGGGAACGTTATCGTAGGCAGCCTCCTAGCTCCAAATTTTCCTGAATTGGCTATATAATTATAGAATCTGTTTAACTCTTATTAGGTGTATCTTGTTTAAGAAAATACTAAAAATAAAATTTATTTGTGTAACTATTACATTGATTCTACTAGTCAGTGGAATCAATTTTTGTATATTTTACTTATTTGCCCCTGGGGAACTTGTAGAAAACAAGACGGTAATAATCAAACCTAGATTGTCAACTGATCAAATTTCTATGACATTAAATGATCATAACATCATTAAATATCCTGCTTTATTTGCCTTTCTTGCCAAAATATATTCATTAAAACATTCTATAAAGAGTGGGGAATATATTTTTACTCAAAATATTTCTCCTATGCAAACTCTAAGGATATTATCCAGTGGTAAATCAATTATTCATAAAATGCTTATACCTGAAGGTATGCTTGTCCATGAAATAATAAAAAAAATTAATAGCGAAGAACGATTAATGGGAGAGATTATAGGAACAATTCCGGAAGGATTTTTAATGCCATCTACCTATTTCTTTTCATATGGCGATCAAAAAGAGCAAATCATTGATAAAATGCGAAAATTAATGTCTTTACAGCTCGACAAAATTATGGAAAAATTATCACCTGATTCTCCATTAAAAACTCGCCTTGATGTATTAATCTTAGCATCCATTGTGGAGAAAGAAGCTAGCTTAAACTCCGACAAACCTTCAATTGCCGCTGTATTTCTAAATCGCCTAAAAAAACATATGAAACTACAATCAGATGTAACAACAATTTATGCTGTAACACTTGGGAAAGATAAACTAACAAGACCATTAACTAAAAAAGATTTTGCAATGCAATCGCCTTATAATACATATTATATTGCTAATTTACCAGTTGGAGCTATTTCTTGTCCTGGAATAAAATCTCTAGAATCTGTGGTAAATCCTGCTAAAATTGATTCATTATATTTTGTTGGTAACGGTGCGGGAGGGCATAATTTTTCTAATAATTTTAATGATCATAGTAAGCACGTTAAGGCTTATCGTAAAACTTTGAAGGAACCTTAAGCATGGATAATACTGAATTTGCTAAATTAGCTGAACAAACTATATCTTTAATTGCAGAAATAATTGAAACAGAAGATAAGGATTGCCTTATCGATATTGATTTCCAGGGTGATATTTTAACTTTAACTACCAACCAAGGCATATTTGTTATTAATAAACACTCAGCTGCTAAGGAAATTTGGTTATCTTCACCAATTAGTGGTCCTTACCATTTTTATTACACTACTGGTATAGCCAATTCAGGAGAACTTGGTACTAGGAACGATGGAGCGACGCCTATAAGTAATAGGCGAACGATGAGTGACGACGTTACCAATTTCTCAAGATGGCGATCAAAATCATCTGATGATTTGATTGATATTTTACAACAGGAGCTAAAAATTAATTTCAAAAATACTTCGAAAACTTAACACTCGATAATCAAATTTTTTTGTAGATTTGAATAGAATATAGGACAAAATTCGTCATCCCTTACCTTAGTGTCACCCCTGCGAAAGCAGGGGTCTAGATTCCCGCCTACGCGGGAATGATGGTATGGACGAGTGAAGCGAAATATGCTTTACTTGTACGGAGTCAGCTGAAAAATAGTTTTCAGCTGCTCCAAATTAAATAATAATTTAATTAATAGGTCCATACCATGATAAATAATAGCATAAAAAATACTATAATAGGAATAGATTTAGCAAAAAATAGTATGCACTTGATGCAAGTCGATCAAAATGGCAAAAAAATAGGTTACCAAAAAGTTACAAGAGATGAGTTAATAGCCTATTTAAGCAATCTCGATAAAAGTTCATTGGTAGCTATGGAAGCATGTGGAGGAGCTAATTATTGGTCACAGGAAATTGCTAAGCTTGGTTTGCAAGTCAAACTAATGAAAAAAAAAGATGTAAAAGTTTATGCTACATCGAAACAGAAAAATGATTATAACGATGCGTTAGCAATATGCAAAGCGGCTCGTGATCCAGAATTAAAAACTGTGCTACTAAAAAGCAAGGAGGAACAAGATATAAAATTCTTGCATAAAATTAGAAGTAATACGATCAGAGATCGTGTGCAAAAAACTAATTCTACAATATCAAGTTTATGTGAATATGGCTATAATACAAAATTAAGTAAAAATAAATTTTGCAAATCATGTAGGCTGGAGGTAGAGTTAGCGTATAGTAAAGGTTATATAAATTCTGGGATAAGGTCAATTTTACTTTTAGAATGTAAAGAAATTGAGGATTTATATGACAAAGAAAAAACTTTAGAAAAGCTGATTATCAGCAATAATAAGCAAAGTGAGAAAGCTACTAGGTTGCAGACAATTTTTGGCATTGGAGCAATCAATGCTAGTTGTTTGAGTGTAGCCCCAATGGAAAGTTATCCAACCCCGAGGGATTTTGCTGCTTCGCTTGGTTTGGTACCAAAACAACATAGCTCAGGAGATAAGATAGTTTTAGGAGGGATTACCAAACAAGGAGATAGATATGCCAGAACTATGTTGATTCAAGCCGCAAGGACAATAGCAATAAGAGCAAAAAGTGATAAGGAATCAAAAGATAAACTAGTGCAGTGGGCAGTGAAGAAATTTGCTGAAAATAAATCATATAATATTATATGTGTTGGTTTAGCAAATAAGTTAGCAAGGATTGCTTATGCAGTAGTCACCAATGGTAGCGAATATGTTGCAAATTAGTTTAGTTGGAAAAAAAGAAGAAACTATGTCAACTAAATAAAAATTGGTAATTGATAAATATTGTGAGTAAAGAATAGTAACAATAAAGAGAACGAAAGTTAAAGAGTTAATGAATAAGTATTCTGAATAAAATCCGTAATTATGTCGAGGCTCTAGAAGCCGTGGGAATGAGAGGTCACTCAAGGATATTTATAAGAATGCAGAAACCATTATGGCACTTGATGCCGAATATATGACCGCTTCCTTTGTGGCTCTATTTTTTTATTTTCTTTCTTGACAAATTCACTCGTCCATATATGACAAAGAAGTGTAGTTGTCATCCCTGCGAAAGTAGGGATATAAAATAGCGCTCAAAAAGTTATACTACTGGATATCACCAATCATAACTACTTCTTCATTTGTCAATATAGTACTTATCAAAGATTCTTCATCACTGTCAGATGTTAAGTTAGGTATAGTATGAGAAACTATGTCAGGAAGAGCATATCTAGCTGCCGATATAGATGACAAATTATCATCATTGTCATCATCATGAACATGATGTAAGTCAACTATAGAAATACTTAGTCTTTCCGGATCGTTCTGTTCATTCTCTTCTCCGCACCCCTTAGGGTTATGTAAAAATTTCTGTATGATGGCACCCTTATCACAGTCAGGTAAACTCTCTAAGGGGTCATCTTTGCTATCGTAGCAGCCTTTGTCTCGTAGGTAGGAGCAAGCAAAAGAAGCTACACCACAAGCTGCACCAAGTGCAAGAACAGCCGCTACTATTGCGGCAACTTTGAGTGCGACTAATTCTGTTGATGTTTCTTCCTCAGTTCGATTATTTACTGAGATAACATCAGTAGTAGTAAATGGGGCAGCAAGGTTATCTCTTACCATCGTTCCCACCAACCCAAGGGTAGACAGAATGTTTGTGTTGTTAATAAATCTCATTATTGTATCTCCTTTAGTTATCTTTGACAATTTTTATACAGGATAATACCATTAAGTTAATATTTAGCAACTTTTATGTAATAAATTTTGCCTAGGCTAGTGAAAAATTAATTTAATTATTTTTGCATAATATGCTCTTATGCTATTAGTGTTGACATATTATATGTTATAATATTGTTTTCACAGCTTCTAGATTATTGTGAAGGACTAGGAGGCTGCTTAATAACTAAAGTAATTCTATATTTAGCTCTTTTTGGCTGCGAATAAACATGATATAATTAATTAGTTATTGTAGACAGCCTCATAGAAACAAATTAGTTGCTTTAAGGGAGAATATTATCTAGCATTAAATATAGTTATAATTTAAGAATGAGGTGGGGAAAATGAGTAAAGATAGAGATCCTAGAGAATATTTTGAGTATTATCAGAACTTTATAGCAAAAATAGAGGAAATTGGTAAAGTAACAAATGATGAGCAAACTGAATCTATAGAGCAATCTTTGTTTGAAATTGTAAAGGGAACCTTAAAAGATAGTGCGGGCAGTCTTGGCGAGAAAAAGAACATATTAAAGGGATTTGCTGAAATAATTAAAAATAAGACAGAAGAACAAAACAAGCTGCCAGAATCTGACAAAATAGTAGAACAAACCATAGTGTTTAATGAATTTGCTGAAATATTAGAACAGCCCATACAGGATGAAGCAATTTCTGAGAATTGGCAAAAATGTAAGGAAGAACTAGAGGAAATAGTTACTGCTATCAAACCACAAGAGCTTACTCAGGACATTTTTTGCTTACCAGGAGAAGAAAAAGCTCCTTTAGAATTAAATAATTCTTCGGTTGATGCCCCGTCTTTTTCTGCTGATAATCTTGATCCTATAACCAAAGCAATTAGAGAGCATATCTTAACTAAGCAAAGAGCGATAATAGCTGCAGCTTTGGTAAATAAGAGTATAGCAAAACCAGAAGAGCTTGACGATCTGAATAAGTTTCGAGCGTATTTTGAAAATGAACAAAATAAAGAAACAATTAGTGGACTTCTAAAAGAAGATCAAAATTTAAAGCATGCTTTAGAGCAAGTCGAAATTGCTGGCTATAAAAACGTTCATACGCAGTTTGCTGGTAGATTCAGTACTATGGAATGGAAAGATGGGGGTGTAGAGAATGCTAATGGTATCACTATTAAGAAGCAGATAGTACGAGATGCAAACGGTCATGAGATTGCAACATTATCAGAAGCAAACCATCAAATAAATCCTCCTCATACAGTACAAAAAAGTGATGGAACTAGCGTTGCAATTAGCAATTATAGGACGATAGATTTTCCGATAAAACTTGATAATAATGGTCCGATGCATTTATCGTTAGCTGTCAAGGATCAGTATGGTAAAAATATTGCGGCAAGTAATGCTGTATATTTTACTGCTCACTATGATGATGCTGGTAAGCTTATTGAGGTCAGCTCGCCACATCCAGTTAAGTTTACCGGAAATAGTCCTGATGCAGTTGGCTATATAGAGCATGGTGGAAAAATCTATACCTTACCAGTAACGCAAGAAAAATATAGAGCAATGATGCAAGAAGTTGCTAAAAATCTAGGACAGGGAGTGAATATTTCACCATCTATCGAATCTATTGAGGCTCCTGATCTTGCTGTAACCTCTAGAGGAGCTAAATCTGAAGTTGACTATATAAAGCCTGGTGAACAAATGCAAGAAAATAAAATAATGATGCAAGAAGAGAGCAAAAATCTAGAACATAGTGTAGATATTTCGCCATTTATCGATGTACCATTATCTATGAATTCCGCAACTCCTGGACAAAATATTGAAGAAACACCGCAGTTGCATAAAGTGCCAGAGACTACAATGCTCTCTAATGATATGGTCAAAATGGAACCAGCCGCTGATATTCTTGAATATCTTCATGAAAAAGTTAATGTTATTACAGAGACAAAAACAACTAAAATCTCTCAAGCTGTATTAATAAATACAGACGTTAGAAATAGGGCTGAAGATATCAAAGCAAGTTTATCAAGATCACAACATATAGGTTCTTCAACTCGAAAAACTGATGTGGATATTGCACAACTGGTAGGAGAGCTATCAAATTTAGAAAATAAAGGATTTGATGCACAAAAGAAACATATCGAAGCAAAATTAGACACATTAACGTCTAAAGAAGAACAAGCAAAGCTATTGCAGGGGTTATTAAAGGCTACAGCGAAGCAAAGAGGAAAAGAACTTAGGAACATCGAAGCCGGACAAAGAAAGCCGAATGCTGATGCGGTTAGATTACTAACAGAGAATAGAGCTGGTAAAGAGGGTGAAATAGTAAAGCCACAACAGAGAGCAGAACATGCTAATGTTAGAGATAATGTAAAGATGCAAGCGTTTTTACAAAATAAAATTAATGAAGTATCCAAGAAGCCAGCTATTACTGTTAAACCTCGAAATGCAGGAGGTCATGGTTTTTAGGTGTTGGAGTCTTCTTTTTCATAGAGTACTAATTTATTTTTTTACTAAAATTTTTGCTCTATCGGTGATAATTTCATCAACAAGCCCAAATGATTTGGCTATTTCAGGATCCATGAAATTATCGCGTTCCATGCTTTTTTCAATAGTCTCTAGTTCTTGCCCTGTATGCTTGACATATAAGAGATTAAGCATTCTTTTTAGTTTCATGGTTTCTTTGGCATGAATTTCGATATCTGTAGCCTGCCCTTGGTAACCACCTGACGGCTGATGGATCATTATACGACTATGCGGCAGGGAATAACGCATGCCTTTTTCTCCAGCAGTAAGCAATAGAGAACCCATTGAGCAAGCTTGACCTATACAAAGAGTAGAAATTTTAGGTTTAATATATTGCATAGTATCATAAATTGCTAAACCAGAAGTTACAACGCCACCAGGAGAATTAATATACATAGAAATATCTTTTTCTGGATTTTCTGCCTCAAGGAATAGTAATTGTGCAACCACTACATTTGCCATATAATCTTCAATTTGACCGCAAACAAAAACGATACGTTCCTTTAATAACCTAGAATATATATCATAGGCTCTTTCCCCTCTAGAGGTTTGCTCAATTACCATTGGTACGTATGTCATTAATTTTTTCCTTAATTTAATAAATAATTATAGCACAAATGTATAGTAACCTGACCAACATTTGTACATTTGCTCCTACGGAAAAGTTGTCATTTCCGCCCACTATTGTCATTCCCGCGTAGGCGGGAATCTATATCCCTGCTTTCGCAGGGATGACACTAAGGCAAGTGGGGATGACATCCTTCGTAGAGATAACACAAAACAGGATTGTCTTAATGCTACTAAAGTAGCTCCTTGCAATGACGGTATAATAATTCAGGTTAGTTATAATGCAACTAACCTACTGCTGTGCTAGCAAGTTTTTATAATATCGATTTAAGACTTTTACACCAAAAATCCAAGCTATACAAACAATAACAAAAACCACCATGAGAAAACCTGCTAGGTCATTATGTACAGCACTTGGAAAAATACTAAAAGAGACAAATTGAACAATTGCTCCAGCGGATTTTCCTATTTTGCCACCAAGTACATCTACAGCAGCTTTTCCCTTGGTTTTCATTTCACTATCAAGAGGGATATAGACCATTTCTTTAGTAAAATCAAAAAGCGAATATTTTACTCCTTTCCCTAAAACATGCCACAAGCCACCTACAAAAACAATTATCATTAATGGAGAAATGTGACTAAGACCAGTCGTAATTGCCAATAAAGGCTTTTCCAATAAGACGAAAGTAAAAAACATTGCTCCTGATAATAACGTTGCAACGGGAGTAAGTACAGCTCCCCAAAACCAACCACAATTTCTAACTAAACTACTACCTAGAAAAGCACAAATTAAAGTAAATATTCCAGTCCAAAAAAATACCTCACCACTGTAAGTTATAAATTCCTGGGTAGTAGGATATAACTCCTTGGTTTTAGACATCCATAATCCTTCAATTAAGTTGATTGACATGGAATATGAAACCATTAATACACAAATAATTCCTAAATATTTTGATTTAAGAATTATTTTGCTACTCTCAACTAACCCTAGCTTTAGTATATCGGTTCTTTTATTTTTATATCTAATATTTTTAGTAGTTTCTATAATTTTCAATTCAACAAATCTATGTAAAATCAAACAGATCAGTCCAGATATGGTAACGATTACTATGAATGATTTTAAAAGAATTTCTGTTTGGTCATTAAGATGAGAAAATAGAGGTAATAAGAAGTGATTACCTTTGGCAAAATAGACAATTACACTACCAGATATTAGCAAATTAGTTTGACCAAATAAGGAGAAAAACGAATAGAATCTTGGAGCTTCTTCAGTAGTAGTAATCTTATTAGCAAGTTGCCAATATAATAGTGTACATACAATCATTGACCATAATTCCCCTATTATATAAAATAACACAATACTCCATTTTCCCCAAATGATGATAAACCATTTTAAATGTGGAAGTGTAGTAATATAATGTTCTATTATTTGAGGGTCTGGATGAAAATATTCTCGGTATGGAAACAAAACAAAGGTAAATAATAGGAAAAATCCCAAGAAAAAAGATAATATGATTCTGAAAGCTTGTTCAGTTGTCATAATATTACAAAGTTTGGAATAAAGGATGACAAATAAGATACCTGCAGGCATCTCGCCCCAAAGTTTTATAAAGCTTAAAACTTCCGAACTAATTAATGTTATTACCAGACTATCTTTCATACTACGTACTAGATTCTGGTTAAGGAGAATAAAGAATATTAGTAAAGCCATAGGCACAAACTTTACTAACTCGTTAGATCTGATAGGCCAAACAACGTGTCTAAATTTACTATTTCTAGCTCTATTCCAAATAGTGAAAGAAGAATCTACTGCATTCATATAATACTCATGCTCATTTTCAAGCAACCTAAACTATTATAAAACCCCTGTCAAGTGGTTTTATCATATAATAAATATTCAGCAATAAACTTGGATGGGTTTTTTATTGGATCTAATATTTTCTTAAATTCTTTTCTGTTACATGGTGATTCAAATAAATTGTATTTTATTTTGCATTTTATTTTCTTAAAATAACTATTCTTTTCTTCTTTTTCGTGGAAAGGTGAATAATTATTTTGCCTAATATCATCTATATATCTTCTTATATCATTTGGATTATATGCTAAATAAATATATTTTTTTAATTCGCGTGATAATTTATTACTATTAAACTCATTATTCCAACCATTGCTTAAGTAAATTATAGGCTTATCTGCTACAACTACCTCTGCAAGAGCAGAAGTTCCATCACTTATTACAATATCTGCAGAAATTATATCATTTACTAAAGAAGTGTTGGTACTATCAGAAATAGTAACATTTTGTAAGCTTTTAAACTTTGTAAAAATTTGATTAATTTCTTCTTGGGTTAAAAATCCTAAGTTAGTAGTAGAAAAAAATAAATGTTGATGAGGTCTTATAATAAAATTTATATTTGGATTTTGTAGTGCATAATTATAAAAAAAATAATGATAATTCAAGAAAGTTGAGCCACCTTCAAATAGGTCTCTATATTGAAAGGATAGCTGCCACCTTGGTAACCATAAAATAGTTTCTGGAGCCTTTTTAGAGCTAGTGATAATACCTTCTCTAACTTCTTTATAAGTTTGATATCCTGAAACAATAATACGATCTTTTGGAAAGCCATATTTTTTAATATAAATATCTTTTGTACTTTCTGAATCAACAAATACTAAATCCATAATATTTGGTAATTTTTTATCATTTATGTGATCTTGATGAAAAATGTGAGGACCATAAGGAATATATACTATCTTTTTTGCAATTTTTTTAAGAGTTGAATTGATAAAGTAAGGATCTAAAATTGAATCATTGTAAATATTATAAGGGTTCTGGATAAAAATATAATCTGGTTTATATGATTCAATAGTTTCGCATTTTGTATAAGGTTCTATCTTTCCGCAAGGATATAGTACATCATTATTATCAAATTTTGCTGTAAACTTCATATCTATATTTACGTTATAGCATCGATTATATAATGGAATAGCAACAATTTTTACATCATGCCCTGTTTCTTTCATTGCTTTATATAGGGTATATACTCCTTTGCCACCATTAGTTTCTGTATGTACTATAAACATTATTTTTTTAGGAGTTGGAAGCTTATTTTTTCCAAATAATGCAAAAAATATTATTGAAATTATGCTAAAAAAGACAATAGATAGTAAGAATTTTGTTTTCATACAAGATTAAGTAATTATTATAATATCCTGCAATAAACAAGGCTGTTCAAAAATCGGACTGTAAGCTTTATATTATAGCATTATAATTTATAAATACTATTTAATTTATTACCCACATCTTTTTTATGGTAGTTTAATAAGTTGTGGGAAAATAGCCAATGTCATTGCGAGGAAGTGCAAAGTCCGAACAAGGCAATCAATTTTGGTTACTTTTTTGGATCAACTATGTTTCGCAATAAAAATTTAAATAAATTTAGTTTAAATTTTTATTGCTTCTTGCACATGACAGCAACAATTCTGCTATAGCTATTTGCTTCATACATTTACAATATATTTATTGTAATGTATACCTATTTTTAAACTTTTTTGAATTTATAATTGCTGCTTACAATCTAGTTAACTTGACAATTGGTAAAGTTTGCAAAAATATATTTACCTAAATGTTTAGGTTATACAAGTATATGATTTTCTTAAATTTTTAACCCCGATTTAGTCCAATCCTTATTAAAAATCTCTAAACCTGAATCTGTTAGTGGATGATTTAATAATTGCTTAATAATTTTACCAGACATTGTCGCAACATCAGCCTTATACATAGCAGCTTGATAAACATGGTTAGGGCTTCTTATAGATGCAGCAAGGATTTTTGTTTGATACTGATAATTATCGTATACTTGTCTTATATCACTTATTAAACTAATACCATTTTGACCTATATCATCAAGTCTACCGATAAAAGGTGATATATAAGATGCTCCAGCTTTTGCAGCGATAAGTGCCTGATTAACAGAAAAGCATAAGGTCATATTCACTTTTTTTCCTTTACCTACAAAATATTGGCACGCCTTAATACCGTCCCATGTCATAGGTAACTTAATCGCAATATTACTGGATATTTCTAAAATTTTATTACCTTGATTAATCATAGTATCAACATCATTAGCAACCACTTCAACGCTAACATCAGAAGTTATTATCTTACATATTTCTGCAATAGTTGATACAAAGTCGTATTTTGTCTTAGACATCAAGGAAGGATTAGTAGTTATGCCATCAATTATACCTAATTGGTTAATCTCATCAATTTCTTTAATATCAGCACTATCTAGAAAAATTTGCATTTAATTTAACCTCGATAAAATTGAATCAAGTTCTTCTAAATTACTATAGTGAAATATCAATTTCCCACCAATTGGGTAATCTTCAATAGTTACTTTTATATTAAATCTTTCTGACAATGATTTAGCTAATAATTGTAAATCATTCTCTTTACTACTCTCTTTTAGAAGACCTCTCCCTATACGTTTATCATGTTCTGGGGTTTTTGTATATTCATTTTTAGACCAATTTCTTACTATATCTTCAGTTTGACGAACACTTAAATCATTCTCAATAATATGATTAGCTATTACCTCAGCTTGCTGGTGATTAATTAGACATCTTGCATGTCCCATAGTTAAAAGCCCCTCATTTATTTTATCTTTGATAGATTGTGGTAACTGATTTAGTCTTAATAAATTAGCTATATGACTACGGCTCTTGCTAACTTTTTCTGCTAATTGCTCTTGTGTATAACCAAACTCTTTTATTAATCTCTCAAATCCTTCCGATTCTTCTATAACAGATAATTCCTCTCTTTGAATATTTTCAATTAGAGCTATTTCTATAATTTCTTTATCTCCTATATCTTTTATAATAGCAGGAATATCAGTAAGCTTAGCCACCTTACAAGCACGCCAACGTCTCTCACCAGCTATAATTTTATATTTCCCATCACTGACTGAGCTAACAATAATTGGTTGTAACAAACCATTATTACTTATGGAATCGGCTAATTCTTTTATTTTATCATATTCAAACTTTTTTCTTGGTTGATTATTCCTAGCTTCAATTTTATCAATATCTATAATTTTTACTAACTCATCCTTCTCTACAGTAAAAACTTCTTCTCCAAGCAAAGCTGATAATCCTTTGCCTAAATTTTTATTTTTCATATATTTCTACCTAAAATCTCTTTTGTAAGTTCTATATAAGCAATAGAGCCAGTACATTTATGATCGTAGATAATTGCTGGTTGACCGTGAGATGGTGCTTCAGATAGTTTTACATTCCGTGGAATAACTGTCTTAAATACCAATCCTCCTAAGCATTTTCTAACATCATTCTCTACTTGCTCAGTTAATCGATTGCGTTTATCATACATAGTAAATAAAATGCCGGCAATTTTTATTTTGGGATTTAAATTCTTTTCTACAATTTCAATTGTTTTTAGCAAATGACTTAATCCTTCTAATGAATAAAAATCACATTGCATAGGGATTAATACATAGTCACAAGCCACTAATGCATTAACTGTCAATAAGTTAAGAGAAGGAGGGCAATCTATAATAATGTAATCATATTTATTGACTAATTTATTTAACAAATTTGATAATAAATATTCACGATTTTGTATACTTAATAAATCTATCTCAGCACCTGATAAATTAGTGTTAGCTGTAATTATTTGTAAATTTGGAATATTTGTTTGTATTATGGCTTCTTCAATCGTTTTTGAACCAATTAGTACCTGATAAATAGTAACTTTTCTACCCTGTTGGCTTATACCAAAACCAGTGCTACTATTTCCCTGAGGGTCTAAATCTATTACCAAAATCTTTTTACCCATCACAGATAAAGCTGTTGACAAATTTACAGTAGTTGTGCTTTTTGCAACTCCACCTTTTTGGTTAACTACCGCAACTATTTTTGTCATATATGTTACTAATTTCTAAAATCTTACTATTATTAGAAGTCTCACTATCATATATAGAATGACAAAAAGACCATCTCTTTTTAGCAATCTCAATTTCTTGTTGATACTTCTCACCTTTAAATAATAAATACTTATTTCTTACATTAATATGTTTAGTATAAGCCAATATTTTATCTAACTGAGTACAAGCTCTAGAAGTTAATATATCACAATCTAATTTAACACTTTCTATTCGTTGATTAACCACATTAATTTTATTACTAGAAATTTTGGAAGCTTGCAATAAAAAAACAGATTTTCTTACATCAGACTCTACTAAAGTAACATTCTTTATCCCGGCAATAGACAAAACTATTCCTGGAAATCCACCACCTGAACCAACATCTATTAAATGAATATTTTGGTCATTTATGTACTTCATTAGTTGTAAAGAATCTAAGATATGTCTCACCCAAAAATCATTCTTGGTATTACAAGAAACGAGATTAATAGCTTTATTCCATTTCAACGTTAATGATTGATACTTCTCAAGAGCTTCTAATACTTCACGTGAAACACTACTATAATTATACATTAATGTCTATATTTTGTTTTTATATAAATTATAATTGCTATTAAAGCAGCTGGAGTAACCCCAGATATTCTTCTAGCCGCACCAATAGTAGCTGGTTTGTGATACTGGAGTTTTTCCCTTACTTCTGTAGACAAGCTGGGTATTTTGAAGTAATCAATATCATCATCTAATAATTCTAGCTCTTCTTCTTTAAATAATTGAATATCTGCATTTTGTCTAGTCAAATAAGAAGAATATCTTGATTCAATACAAAGATAATGAAGAATTTTTTTATTTAATGAAATAAGCTCTGGAAAGATTTCTATCGTTTTATCAACACCAAAATTTGGTAATCCTAGTAAATCAAAGGCTGTTTTATATGAACCATCTTGTGCGATAGAGACACCCAGGTTGGCTAATTTAGTAGTTGTTAAAGAGATAGTTTTTACAATGTTTTCTACCTTATGAATATCGTCACATTTCTTACTAAAAACTTCTTTACGTAAATTAGATATAATACCAATATCTATAGCCATTTGAGTTAGTCTTAAATCTGCATTATCTGCCCTAACCGAAAGTCTATATTCAGATCTAGAAGTAAACATTCTATAAGGCTCTATTGTACCAAGAGTGATTAAATCATCAATCATAACACCAATATAGGCATCTGCTCTAGTCAAAATAAAATTTGATTGATTTTTTAGTGATAAGGCTGCATTAATGCCAGCCATAATTCCTTGTCCCGCGGCTTCTTCATAGCCAGTGGTGCCATTAATTTGACCAGCAAAATACAATCCCTTAATTTTTTTAGTTTCTAACGTTATTTTTAACTCTCTAGGATCAACATAATCATATTCTATTGCATATCCTGGTTTTAACATAGTGGCATTTTTAAGACCATGAATTGTTTTTAGCAATGCTAACTGTATATCTTCAGGTAATGATGTAGATATGCCATTTGGGTATATAGTATGGTCGTCCAAGCCTTCAGGTTCTAAAAATATTTGATGACTTGCTTTAGAGAATCTAGTAACCTTATCTTCAATGGATGGACAATATCTTGGTCCTATACTCTTGATTTGCCCAGAATACATAGCTGACTTATCTAAGTTATTCCTAATAATTTCATGAGTTTGTTCAGTTGTTCTAGTAACGAAACAATTTATTTGCTTTATCTTAACAGAAGTTGTGAGTTCGGAAAAAGGGCGTGGCACAGCATCTCCAGCCTGCACCTCTATTTCGTTATAATCAATTGTTCTTCCATCTATTCTTGGAGGAGTACCAGTTTTTAACCTACCAAGAGCAAAGCCGAAAGATTTTAGTGCGTTAGATAAACCGTATGACGGCTTTTCACCTATTCTACCCGATGGAATTTTTTTATCTCCTATGTGAATGAGTCCAGATAAAAATGTACCGGTAGTTAATATAACTTTTTGACATTCAATTCTAGTACCATCATCTAAGGTTAATGCTTTTACTTCAGAGTTGTGTATCTCAATATTTTCTACAGATGCACATAAAATTGTCAAATTTGGATGATTTATCAAGGCATTATACATAGCTTTTTTATAAAGCTTTCTATCAGCTTGAGCTCTTGGTCCCCAAACTGCTGGACCTTTGCTTTCATTAAGCATCTTATAATGGATACCAGCTTGATCTATAATTTTACCCATGAGTCCATCAAGAGCGTCTATCTCTTTTACTAAAGTACCTTTTGCTACCCCACCTATTGCAGGATTGCAAGACATTTCACCAAGATTATCTAGTTTTAAAGTAATTAAAAGAGTATCTATGCCAAGACGTGCAGCAGCCGAAGCTGCCTCACAACCAGCATGACCACCGCCAATAACTACAACGCTATACTTCATAATCATTGTGTTATTCTACAATTTCTTTTTCAGCAAAGAAAAATCTCACTTCTCTTTCAGCACTTTCTAAAGTATCAGAACCATGTATACTATTTTCCTCAATATTTTTTGCAAAATCTTTTCTAATAGTACCTAATTCAGCATCATTTGGATTAGTAGCTCCCATTATTTTACGATTTTGTAAAACAGCATTTTCTCCTTTAAGAACCTGCAAAACAACCGGACCGGAAGTAATAGACTCTATTAAACTATTAAAAAATGCTCTTGATTTATGTTCTGCATAAAAAATTTCTGCTTGATCTCTAGTTAAAATAGTCATTTTTTGAGCTACTATTTTTAGCCCATTATTTTCTAAGTAAGAATTAATTTTACCAATTAGATTTCTTTTCGTAGCATCTGGCTTAATCATTGAAAACGTATATTCTTGAGTCACAGTAAACCTTTATTAATTTATTATTAACATTTATATAAATTTATATATTTTTGGCAAGTAAATTCTGATAGTACAGCTAGGTAACATGTTATGCAGTTCTTCTAGAGCTATAATTCCAAGTTAAGGAAAGAATTATTGCTCCCAAGAAAGCGGACAGGCTAAAAAATAAAAAAACACCATTCCAACCTAAGTTATCAGAAATCCAACCAACACATACGCCAGCCAGTGCAGCACCAAGATAACCAAATAAACCTGAAAGACCATTAGCTGTACCAACGGCTTGTTTATTAGTAAAATCTGCTGTAGCAACACCTATTAATACTTGTGGTCCAGATACAAAAAAACCAACCAAAGCAAGAGTAATAATACTAAATATTTCATACTCATTTGGCATTTGCCAAAATAAAATAATAGTAAAAGCTAAAGCAAACATAAATACTGAACCAACTGGTCCACGTCGTCCCTGAAATATTTTATCTGACATCCATCCAGCAACAATACCACCAGTTAAACCTAAAATGTCATAAGAAGCAACTTGCCAACCAGCTTGAGCAATAGTAATGTTTTTTAGCTCGCACAAAAATACAGGAGCCCAAAAAATTATACCTGAACGCACAATATAAATAAACATGTTGGCAAAACACACATACCACATTAATCTATTACAAAATACAATTTTTATTAATTGAGTTGTTAATAAATTATCACTATCAAGAGATATATCACATTCTTTGTACTCTTCCACTATAGGTAAATTAACCTCACTGGGAGAATTACGTAATCTATTGAATAGAAATAATGATACTAATAATGCAATTATTCCAGGAATTATAAACGCTGCTTTCCAACCGTAAGCATCTATTAAATAACCACATACTATCATAGTGATTGCTCCGCCAATTTGATTAGAAGTGGCTCCTAGAGACCATTTCATTCCTAATTCCTTAGAAGCGTACCAATAAGTTAACATACGTGTTGCAGGTGGCCAACCCATAGATTGAAACCAATTATTCAGAATCCACAAAATACCAAGTGATGTTATACTGGAAGCAAACCCCGATAACAATGTTACAACAGCTACACATATAAGACCAATTACCATAAATATACGAGCATTTGATCTATCACTTAAGAATCCATTACATAACTTTCCTATACCATAAAATATAGAGGCAGTTGTTAAAATCCAACCAAGTTGAGTTTTGGTTACATCAAAATGCTCCATTAAAGCAGGCATTACAATATTAAAATTCTGACGACAAAGTATGAATGTCGAGTAACCAACAATTATCGAATATAAAATTCTAATACGCCAACTATTATACTTTTTTGCATAAGGGGGTCTTTCTTTAAAGGGTATATTTGCCATCACTGCCTTGATTTATCAATTTTGCATTATATATCCTTGTCAAGAAAAATACCACAAGCTATTATGTTTTTTATATCTAAAACTTATTTTTCATCAAATATACTTGAGATATATTGCAAACTAGGATAACTTACCTATAAAATCTAAAATTATTTTAAATGACAATTATGACAAAATTATTAAGATTTCTTCTGCCTTTTTTTGTGTTATTGCAATTATTATCATGTACCTCTAGTCCTCCTTATGAGATTAAAAGTCCTTGTGTATCTATTAAATCAATAGATCCGTCTGGTATTAGAAACCCATGTGTTCGTAGACCAGTAAATTTAACCATTGACATCGCTTAAAGATTTGCTTCATTACGTACACAAAATCAGTAGACTTTATGATTATCTTATAGATTACATCTTACCAGCAAGATGCTTGTCTTGTATCGAAATGACTGAAACTAAAGAGGATTTTTGTCAAAATTGTTGGAAAAAACTTGATTTTATTACAAAACCCTACTGTATTATTTGTGGTAGTAGATTAGATATATCAATTTTAGATAATATGTGTTGTGCAAAATGCTTTCAACATAAACCTTGTTATGATAAATCTCGTAGTCTAATTAAATTTAATGAGCATAGCAAAAAAATAATTCATGCCTTTAAATACCAGGATAAAACTATTCTTGCTAAAACTTTTAGTAAATTATTTTATACACACTATAATAGTGAAATTCAAGACATTGACTTAATTATTCCAGTTCCCATGAATAGGTTCAAGAGGTTGTTTAGAATGTATAATCCTGCTTTGATTCTAGCCTTAGAAATTAGCAAATTAGCAAGAAAGTCGTTTAGTACGGATGTATTAATTAAGTCAAAATGGACTAAATCTCAAACATTTTTATCTAAAAAAGAACGAGAAAAAAACTTATCAAATAGCCTTATACTCAATAAAAAATATCAGATTATAGGTCAAAAAATATTATTAGTAGATGATGTATTGACCACTGGAACTACAGTTAACAAATGCGCTAAAATCTTAAAAGATTCTGGAGCTGAATGTGTTTATGTTATGACAATTGCCATGACATAAATAGCATACCCTACAATTTTTTATTTATTTCCTTATGATGAGTAAAAAAGCTGACTGCTAAGCGTTATTGCGAGGAGCTGCTTTAGTAGCGACGAAGCAATCCATGAGAATTAGTATAAATATATCAAGACTATATGGATTGCTTCGGAGGCTTACGCCTCCTCGCAATGACGTTTTTATGCTGTTTAATACTTATAGAATAAAAATTGTAGGGTACTAAGGTGGCTCGCTAATAGACGACTTTTCTACTTTCATTTTCTTAAACTGACGCTTATGCGTCGCTCCTGTTAGCCAATTCTCCTGAGTTGACTATACATTAAAAATTGTCAGCACTTTTTGAAATAGTGCTATACAAGCCATTTTCTTTCTTAATTATATCGTACTCTCTTTGGGCTATTGAATCGATAAAGTGAATATTACCTGATATACCAATATATGGAGCTGTACTATTCAACGCTGCTAAAAATCGTTCTTCCGTAAAGTTAGTATCTATATATTTTGATGTTATTTTTCCTAAATCATAAGCCACAGCGTGCATGAAAGATAAATGATTAATGCCTATATTTTTAGCTCTCTCTATTATATTACTATTTACAATATTTAATGAACCAGTAAAGATAATATCCACCGGTTCAGAATAATCAATATTTATTCTGTTATCGCCTATTATAATTGCTTTTTTATCTAAATTATGCTTATGAATACTATCAAAAAGCAAATTTAGATTTTTACCATCATCCGACAGATAAATTACAGGTTTAGTTTCTGTATCCTCCATTTCATTTAAATTATCAACAGTATTTGAGACAGTTAACACCGCTTTTTCTATTGATTCTGGTATATTAGCATAAAATTCACTCCGCACTAAGGTAGAATTTTTCTGAATTAATATATTTTGAATAAGTTGATTTGTTGTTTGTGCATGACGCCCTGAAGGTAGCAGGGCAATAAAATTTTTATAATCATTATCTGCAAAGTAATTAATTATTTTTGTAAGCTGCTTTGATGGAGCATGCCCAAATACCAAAAGTTTCTGGTCTGCCAATACAGGATTATTAGACATGGTAATTATAAAAATGTTATGCGTTTTAGCTTTATTGGCAATTAGAGAAGTAAGGTTTGAATATAATGGCCCTAGAATAATTTTTGTTTTACGAGCTAATATTTTATCCATTGCAGCAAGTACCTGCTGCTCATTAGAGCCATCATAAGAAGTGACATGGACATAAGTTTTTAAACCATCTTCTAGACCCATTTTAATTAATTGGTTATATTGTCTACCTAATGTAGAATTTTCTCCCGTTAGAGGCATTAAAATTGCCACTTCTAGAGTTTCTTGCACAACTTCTTTCGTTGTAGGAGTAACAATAGCCTCTTTATTAGATTGGCAAGAAAATAAAGAGACAAGACATATAAATGATAAGGTGATATTTAAAAATTTTTGCTTTATACTGTTCATAATACTTACTTTATCTTAATTAGGGATAATTGGCAATTGGGGTTAAATCATGATCTTTAAACCAGGACTATATATTGTTTCAACACCTATTGGTAACTTAGATGATATAACATTTCGGGCTTTAGAAGCACTAAAAAACTCTACAGTAATACTGTGCGAGGATACCAGAATATCAAAAAAATTACTAGTAAAACATAATATAAAGACCAAGTTACAAGTATATAATGATCATAGTGATAATCAGTCAAGAGAGATTATTTGCAGGCTCATTGATAATGGAGCAATAGTCAGCCTAATATCTGATGCTGGAACACCGTTAATTTCTGACCCTGGTTATAAACTAGTTAGGCAGTTGAGAAAACTTAATTATCACATAGATGTTATACCTGGCGTTTCTGCATTAACCACCGCTATACCCATTTCTGGATTACCGTCAGATCGTTTTTTATTTGCTGGATTCTTACCAAAAACCATTGAAGGTAAAAAGAAGATTTTCACAGAATTAGCTAGCATAAAAGCAACTTTGATTTTTTTTGAAACTGCTAGCAGAATAGAGCAATCGTTACATACGGCTTTTGCTGTTTTTGGTAATAGAGAAATATGTATAGCACGTGAACTTACTAAATTGCACCAAGAAGTAAAGTCAGGATTAATAGAAAACGTTATAAATTTCTATAAACAGAATATTATCAAAGGGGAAATAGTATTGCTAATTTCCGGTGTTTCTGAAGAGGCTAATGCAGCTAATCTAGCAGATGACTTAGAAAAATTTATACATTTATACTTATCTAAAGGATGGAGTGCCAAAAGTATTACAGATACGGCTAATGAAAATTTCAGCAAAAGCTACAGCAAGAAAGAAATATATGCTATAGTGAATAAAATCAAGAGCTTGAGTGAATAATTCCATAGCTATTATGCTATCTTGTAAATTACTACTATAAAGTTCAGGATTATCATAAGTAGCAATCTTAAACTTTTCAATAGCTTCAATTGCTAAATGGTTACGTTTACCATCAATCAGCTTGGCTTCTGTATGGCTGATATGTCCAGCTAAAGATATTTTATATTCATTAATTTTAGCTTGCAACATCCGCCTGGTCAGTGGGTTTTTGGCTTGTTGTAGATAATCTACAGCCCGCTTATCATACTTGCCTAAAAAATACTCGATAAACGGTTTGTTATTTTCTGAAAAATCCGGATGAAATTCATCAAATTGCGTCAAGCAACCAAAACCACCAGTTTTGTTATCGCTAACTACCTCAATATTACTCTGTGATTGATGCAAATGTGTAGTGGTCTCTTTAATAAAATCCGCCCATAAATTAGGCATTTCTACGCTAGCATCTTTCTCCAGTTTACGTATCAAATAGCCTTTAGCTTCTTCATTAATCTTCTGACTTATCCCAGCTATAACTTGCCATTTCATCTTTTTGCCATTCCATCTTATTTGGTCACTTTTTTATTAAACTATAACAGATTTTTATCATCCACTAATAGCTATTGCCATTATTTTTGCAGTATTCTTATTTTTTTTACTTGTCTATTATACCTTCATTAATTCTTGATATCTTAGCAAGATCAAATACCCCGTTTAAAACCGTACCAAGATTCTGCCAAGGTGAGGCTGACTTGATCGAACTAATATTACGGTTAATTGCTTCCTTGTTTAAATCAACCATTGCCGTATTTAAGTTTGATCTTGGTCTTTGGTGAAAATGTTCAGCTTCGACGCTTCTTGCCTTCATCTCATCCATGTAAGCCATATGCCTTAGCAACAAGCCAGCTGAATCAGTGCCAGTGATACCAATACCAGTTTTCAGGATATTATAGCCCAGCTGCTGGCGATTATATAACTGCTCCTGCCTCAGCATGTCGACATGATAGCTTGATATTGCTCCATATTCCGCAGTTCTTTCGATTAGTTGTTGACGGTCAAACCTAACATTCTCTTGTTGTTGTCTTAATAAATGCCGCTGCTCATATAAAGATTGCTTAGTTTTCTCTTTGTTACTCCTGAGTTGGGCATAAGTATTAAATAAAGATGCTCCTGTAGCAAATATACTCTCTCCACTCGAGAAAAAATTTAGAAGATTAAACATTGGTATTTTTTACCTTTTAAAGATTTTTAGCTATTTAATTTGTTGCAAAAATATGTTATACTATAACTAGTATTAGTTGTGTAATGTGCTGAAAAATCTGCCTAACTGGGGGCATTTTTAGCAGTCGATTCTTTCGAAGAATAGGGCATTATCCGATTGGTACTTGGACTGGGGAACTCGGTTGGCGTTATGACCCCTATATTACTAGGGGTCTCTTGCTTTAAGGAAAAAAAGAAAGAGCTTCTTCTTTTCACTAATTCGTAGATAAGAATTCATTCACTGATACTTGCAATTCTCCTATGATCTCTGTTACCAATTCATTGTTTTCTAGTGGAGTAGGTGATTGGTTCCATTTCCAATATGGATAATAGGGAACCAAACGATCTAAATTTTCCCTTCCGTCTACCTTACCAGCTTTGTCACCAGACATCAAAATAATTAACTCAGTATCAACAAAATATTTATCACACTGAAAATAAACTTCCCCTGGAATGATTATATTTGTTATCTCATTGCAATCTTGGGCTAAAATGGCTATTTTAAAGCTATCTTCTAGCAATTCTTTTTTCCCTTCTTCTTTAGCCCAGTTACATAAAACAGAAAGAAAAGAAGCTAAACCTCTTCCCATTTGAGTATATTCTACAATAACAGTTTGTTGCCCTGCTTTAAAGGAGTCAATAATAGAATCTGGATCCATATTAATGGATTTCAAGTAAACGCGGTAGTTTGCTTCATTGCCCTTGTCTATTGTGAATTCTTTCTTAAATTCCTGCTCTAACTCCGATTTTTTGTAAAACTTACCTGAAAAGGCTATATAATCAAATATTGCCTCTGAATGATGGCTAGCTTTAACTAATAATTCTTCTGCCTTTACAAACCATGCTGGACTTTGTCCCAAAGAAAAAATCCTGCTATTGGGGTAAGATTCAGTAATTTTATTAGCTATTTCTACTATATTATTAAAATTTTCTGGTTTATCATACCAATTAACTTGTTTAGACATAAGAACCTCCTTTAAAGTGTTGCTTCTATAGTACTAATTTCATTGTATACCTCCTTTATAATTTGGCAAGATTTTTGCCTTAGCATAGATTTTTAATATACTAACAGGATAAGGTTTATCGACCTTAAAAGTCACATCAATATCAGTTTTAATTTCCCCGTGCATAATAAAATTTACCCAACCTGATTGGTAAGGAGTGGTAAATAAGTCACATGCTTGTTTAGTAGCTGTTGATGTTGTTAAATATTTCTTATCATTGACCAATCTAATCAATGCATCACTATCCACATATCTACTGTTAATATGTTGCCGATTTATTTGCCCATTATCAAGCCTTTCTTCAATATAACCACCTTTACTATTAAAGACCTTCAAGCCAAGTTCTGCATCTTTTTTCGGAGCATGTTCTACTTCATCTGGGAATATCAAGGGGAAAGTCTGTAATATCGAAGAATAAGGAAAACCTACCGACAAATGTCTTACCGGATGTTTTAGCTTAATCAGCTCATTATCGATAATTCGTAAATCATGTAATTCTTCATCACCAATAATAGACACAGCTATTTTCTGAAAGATTGGTAATATAGTGGCAATATTCATTTGTTGGAATGATGGCAGACAGTTGCGAGCTATACTACTTAATTCATAACCACCAATATCAGGAAATAGTTTTTTAAAAACTGGAAAGTATCTTTTTGATAAAAGTAAATATTTCTCTAATTTTATGCTCTTCTCATCTTCAAGAATATCTTTCAGTAAAGCCGGATGAAAGCTTGGCATAATTAACTGACAATATTCAATAATGTTCCGCTGCAAATAAGCCAGCCCTTCTTTGAGTTCTTGCATTTGCTCAAATATTTTACCCGCTAGTGGATCAGTATAATCTTCTTCGCTATATACCGACGCTCTAGAGGACGATAATAGACTTCCTGGATAACTCAATCTAGTTGGTGATTTTGTCGTCGAAACTCGCCTTCGTTCCTCACGTACGTCTATGTACGCTGCGGTACTCGGCTTCGTTTCTCCTAAAAATCCCTCAACTATCTCTGACTTATCCAGGAAGTCTAATGAGGAGTCGCACTATCTTGCCATTACCGGTGCCATTCTGTCGGCTACTTCATCTACAACATTATCGATAGTTTGACTAAAACTATCAGACAAAATATATTCCCGAACATCTTTACTTAATGGTTTATCGAGTATGATACTTCTTAGACAAACAACTATTTCTTCTCGCCTCTTAAAATTGGTTAGCTCATTAATCTTGTTATCATTATGTATTTGCTGTAATTTATCGATTAATTGATTGGTAATAGTTGATAATTTATCATTTATTTGTTGCTTGTTAGTATGTTGATCAAACCCAGTAATTTGCTGGCTAATTAATTGTTTGCTTTGCTCACCAAATATATATTTAGTCAGTTCTGGATGAGCAATATTTAGCAATTCTGGGTAAAAATCCACTCCAGTTTTGGCAAAAAACTTTTTTAAATTAACTAGCAGTCCGGATTTTTTATCATTATCCTGCTGGGCATAATATAGCAATATTTTCTTATTGATATGGCTAACTGCTGATCGCATTTCTTGTATTTCTCTACTTATTTCAAACTGTAGATCGATATTCTGCTTGGCAGTTGCCATAATGTCTTGTACCGTACCAGCAATGAACTTGATTAGCTCGGTATTTAGCTTTTTTATTTGCAAACAAATAGTTGGACGGAAAGAAAAAGCACTATTAGGTAGATATTCCATTAAGCCACCATCTCTTAAAATAGCTGGTACATCACCTTCATTTAGTCCTTCCACCGCTTCAATAATATCCCCACCAAGCCGCTCACCATCATATAATAATTGCTCGATTGTCACAAAGCTTTCAGGATTATTTAAAAATATATTGTCTAATTCCGCATAAATACGCGAAAATATTCGATGATAGGCAAAAGATATCGCCAAAATATTCATAATCTTAGGCAAATAATTTTGATAATATTTTTGTAAAAAACTCTCTATTTCGGGTCTATATTCATCATAATTAGCAATTAGCTTGTTTTTGTATTTAAAAGAATTACCAACATTATCTAACTTAAGTTTTAAGATATAGTAAATCAAATTGAATTAGGTGACAAAGAATGCAGAAATAGCTTTAGATAATGTACCAATTTCCGCTATTTTGTTTCGAATCCATCGCTTCATATTAGCCCAAAATTTTTCTATTGGATTTAAGTCTGGAGAATATGGGGGTAAAAAAATAACTTCACAACCAACTGATTCTATTAGCTCTTTTGTCTTTTGAGATTTATGAAAACTAACGTTATCCATCACTACAACCTGTCCTGCTGTTAACTCTTTAATCAAAAATTTTTCAACCCAATTATTAAATAGTTCTGTATTACAAGTTTTATTAAAAACAAAAGGGGCTATTGGTTTGTTATTTACTAAACCAGCTATTATATTAGTCCTTTGATAATGCTTCCCACTCTTCTTGCCAATCAATAATTCTCCTATCTTACCCCAACCTCTATCTTGGCAAATTGTCATATCTATCCCACTTTCATCAAGATATACTATTTTATCTTTATCATATTTACTGATCTTTTCTAAATAATCAGATCGTTTCTCTGCACTTGCTTCCAAATAGCTAAAGGTTTTTTTTTATAACTAAATCCTAACTTTTTTAATATATTAGCTACTTGAGAACCTGTAATTCCAAAATTCTTACCAATTTCTTGTAGCTTACTATTAGGGTTATTTGTTACGAAATATTCCAATGCTTTTTTATCAATCTTACTTTTAAATCCTAGTCTAGCTCTTGCCAGCACTGTTCCTTCTTTTCTTCTCCTTACGTTCCAACGGCTAATTGTATTTTTATGTATAGCAAATATTCTAGCAGCAGATTCTTGACTATTACCTTTTTCTATATAATTTATTACTTTTTCTCTTAAATCTTGACTATATGGACTTGTTGACATTTTTTCCTTTATTTATACCACATCTTATCACCTAATTCAATTTGATTTACTATAGTTTCTGCTTGAGCTTGTACAATATGCTCTAGCTTAGTGATATCACCTCTAAACTCATAAGCACTATCGTCCTTTAATACTTGTATCATTGACCGATAAGCCGCATTCTCTCCAGGCTGTTTGGTTGTCATTCCTGCGAAAGTAGGTATCTAAAAATGCCATGAGGTATAATAGATTCCGCACCGAAGCGGGAATGATGGTATGGACGAGTGAAGCGAAATATGCTTTACTTGTACGGAGTCAGCTGAAAAATAGTTTTCAGCTGCTCCAAATTAAATAATAATTTAATTAATAGATCCATACCATGATAAATAATAGCATAAAAAATACTATAATAGGAATAGATTTAGCAAAAAATAGTATGCACTTGGTGCAAGTCGATCAAAATGGCAAAAAAATAGGTTACCAAAAAGTTACAAGAGATGAGTTAATAGCCTATTTAAGCAATCTCGATAAAAGTTCATTGGTAGCTATGGAGGCATGTGGAGGAGCTAATTATTGGTCACAGGAAATTGCTAAGCTTGGTTTGCAAGTCAAACTAATGAAAACAAAAGATGTAAAAGTTTATGCTACATCGAAACAGAAAAATGATTATAACGATGCGTTAGCAATATGCAAAGCGGCTCGTGATCCAGAATTAAAAACTGTGCTACTAAAAAGCAAGGAGGAACAAGATATAAAATTCTTGCATAAAATTAGAAGTAATACGATCAGAGATCGTGTGCAAAAAACTAATTCTACAATATCAAGTTTATGTGAATATGGCTATAATACAAAATTAAGTAAAAATAAATTTTGCAAATCATGTAGGCTGGAGGTAGAGTTAGCGTATAGTAAAGGTTATATAAATTCTGGGGTAAGGTCAATTTTACTTTTAGAATGTAAAGAAATTGAGGATTTATGTGACAAAGAAAAAACTTTAGAAAAGCTGATTATCAGCAATAATAAGCAAAGTGAGAAAGCTACTAGGTTGCAGACAATTTTTGGCATTGGAGCAATCAATGCTAGTTGTTTGAGTGTAGCCCCAATGGAAAGTTATCCAACCCCGAGGGATTTTGCTGCTTCGCTTGGTTTGGTACCAAAGCAACATAGCTCAGGAGATAAGATAGTTTTAGGAGGGATTACCAAACAAGGAGATAGATATGCCAGAACTATGTTGATTCAAGCCGCAAGGACAATAGCAATAAGAGCAAAAAGTGATAAGGAATCAAAAGATAAACTAGTGCAGTGGGCAGTGAAGAAATTTGCTGAAAATAAATCATATAATATTATATGTGTTGGTTTAGCAAATAAGTTAGCAAGGATTGCTTATGCAGTAGTCACCAATGGTAGCGAATATGTTGCAAATTAGTTTAGTTGGAAAAAAAGAAGAAACTATGTCAACTAAATAAAAATTGGTAATTGATAAATATTGTGAGTAAAGAATAGTAACAATAAAGAGAACGAAAGTTAAAGAGTTAATGAATAAGTATTCTGAATAAAATCCGTAATTATGTCGAGGCTCTAGAAGCCGTGGGAATGAGAGGTCACTCAAGGATATTTATAAGAATGCAGAAACCATTATGGCACTTGATGCCGAATATATGACCGCTTCCTTTGTGGCTCTATTTTTTTATTTTCTTTCTTGACAAATTCACTCGTCCATATATGACAAATTTTGCGTTTAAAGATAGATGTCGTGACTCGGATATATTCAAATTTCCTTCAAACAACCTACTATTTATAAGCTCTGCAAAAAAACTTGATTATCGAGTTATAGGCGTCGCTCCCGCTCTTAGCCCCAAATTCTCCTGGATTGACTATATTTTCCGGCGAGAATAGATATGATTTTTGTAAGAATAGTGTGCCTATTTCAAAAAAATCATGTTTATTCACAGCCCAAAAGAGCCAAATATAGAATTACTTTAGTTATTGTAGGCAGCCTCCTAACATACTATGATTCTAACCTCATAAACAATTAACTCAGAATATCATCTAATACGGCTTGACTATTTTCATTCCACTCCCCTAATACTCCTCTTGCATCAGGATCGTTTGAATTTTGCCAAAGATGCTCATCATACATGCTATTAAGATAAGGATTATTTATAATTTCCGATCCAAAGTAATGTAAATTGAAAGAAAGCATATTGGACAACGTAGCAGAATCCAAATATCCTTCATCACCTTTTGTCATTCCTATCATTCCCAATTCTGCAAATTGTTGTTGTATATCTTCTACGACCTCTTTAGAGTCAGCTTTCTTCTTCCATGATACTATAACTTCAGGGTAATCTTTAAGCTCTACGTCAGACCATAAACCCAAATTATGCTTAGAGAATTCTTTCCATGGAAAATATGGACCAGGTGCAATATGCCTTCCTACAGCCCAATCTGCTAAACCAACTATATTCGCACTCTCAATTTTATATTCATCACGTAAATATTTAGTTAGCAACAGGTTAGCTTCAATTTGCTCTGCCGTTAGAGGTTCTTTACCGCTATTTATAGACATGATACTTATGCAATAATCATTCATAACATTCTTCATGTCATTTGGTATATCTTTATTTAACTTACTACCGGTTTTTAAAGATCCCTTTCCTGCAGCCCAAGGACTTTTACTATCCGGAACCAACTGATATATTAAACCATCTGTATCTATAATGTAATGCACAGATACGCCTGAACTTCTTAATTGAGTAATGTCTTGTCCCTCACGAAAAATCATTTTAGAAAATGCACTATTTAAAGAGCCAACAGAATAAGTCTGCATAATATATTGAGGAGAGGAGCCTTGCCTATCCGTGTAAAAATTACATTTATTATCTTCTATGCCTTTTTCCTGTCCTTTTGAAGCAAGTGAAAATCCTTCTGCATTATTTCTTAAATAATCTGTCAATATTTCTGGTTTTTTTGACATAACTTCTCCTCCTAAATTAAGTAGAACTTTAAGTTTAGTATTGATTTTTTATTAAGTCAATAGTCTTAATTAAAGTATTTCCGTTCTTTAGTTACTGTTTCATCTTCATTAGATGGTTTGTTATTTTGCCATTTTTTGGCAGATTCCCGTTTATTGTTATTAATATCAGCGTTATCTTTATAAGGCTCAGATTTATGATTAGTCGTAACGTTTGGAGTAACGGTAGCGTCAATATTTTTTATGGTTAACTTGGCTTTGCCTTTATTGTCAAAACCAATAAGTTTAACTTTTACCACATCACCATGTTTTAAAACACTAGACACAGACTCAATACGTTCCTTCGAGATTTCACTAATATGGATAAATCCATCACGATTACCTAAATAATTGATAAACGCTCCGGATTCTAATATTTTGACAACTGTTCCATTGAATATACCGCCAATTTCAGGTTCAATGGCAATTAACTTAATCTTGGCAATTGCCATATCTAGCTTTTCTTTGCCTATCGCAGAAACGGTTACATTACCATCGTCACTTATATCAATTTTAGCTGACGTTGTATCACAAATTTCACGTATTACTTTACCACCAGGTCCTATAACATCTCTAATTTTATCTTTATCAATTTTAAAGCTATAAATACAAGGAGCGTATTGGCTAACATGGTTATTGGTTTTATTAATAGCCTTATCCATTTCTTGTAGAATATGAATACGACCACTCTTTGCTTGAACTAAAGCCTGCTTCATTATTTCAAATGTTACGCCAGATATCTTAATATCCATTTGTAGGGCGGTTATGCCTTCCGTACCACCAGCTACTTTAAAATCCATATCTCCAAGATTATCTTCATCCCCAATAATATCAGATAAAATTACAAATTTATCGCCTTCTTTTATCAAGCCCATAGCAATACCTGCTATAGGGGTTTTGATCGGCACTCCAGCATCCATAAGCGCCATTGAACCGCCGCAAATAGTAGCCATGGATGATGAGCCATTACAGGAGGTAATTTCTGACACTACCCTAATGGTATAAGGGAATTGTTCTTTAGTTGGCAACATGCGGTTAATGGCTCTCCATGCTAGTTTGCCATGACCTATTTCTCTGCGACCAGGAGCCCTTACTGGCGTTGCTTCTCCTACTGAATAAGGAGGGAAAATATAGTTGAGCATAAAACGCTCTTTATATTCGCCGTCTAAACTATCAATAATTTGTTCATCTTGACCAGTGCCAAGTGTAGTAACTACTAAACTTTGTGTTTCTCCTCTAGTAAATAAGCTTGAACCATGTGTTTTTGGCAATATCGCAATTTCACAAGCTATGTTTCTTATGTCGGCAGGCTTTCTGCCATCTATACGAGTATTTTTCTTTAATACGTCCTGACGCAGTACTTCTGATTCTACTTCTTTAAGAGCAAATTCAATTTGTGAGTTAGTAAGATTATTATTCGCAATATCTTCTGCAAAGTGCCGCTTAATTATATCATAAATGTTCTTTACCGCTAATAGTCTTTCTTGTTTTAATTTAATAGCAAAAGCCCGCTTAATATCTTCTTGCACTATGCTGCTAATTTGTTCTTTTAAGCTAGCAGGGAACAAGCTAGTAGGCTGTAATTTAGGTTTTCCAGCAATTTTTACTAAGTCATTAATCAATTCGATTACAGGCTGTAATGCCTTGTGACCAAACTCAATAGCTTCTAACATTTGCTCTTCGGACAATAGATCGGCTTCAGACTCAACCATCATAACTGATGTGTCAGTTCCTGCCACTACTAAGTCTAGTTTACTAGTCTTTAACTGGTTAAATGAAGGGTTTAGGATAAAATTACCATCTATCAAACCGACTCTGCTGGCTGCTACTATATGTTGATATGGTGCTGCAGATAAAGCTAATGCAGCAGATGCTCCAATAATTGCTAATATATCACTATTACACTCAGGGTCATATGAAAGAACAGTACAGATTACTTGCGTTTCATTAAGAAAAGCTGGGTGAAATAATGGTCTAATTGGTCGATCAATCAAGCGTGAGACTAATACTTCTTTTTCCGATCCTTTACCTTCTCTTTTAAAAAACCCCCCTGGTATTTTACCAGCAGCAAATGCCATTTCTTTATAATGGATAGTAAGAGGAAAGAATCCTATTCCTTCTTTTGGCTCTTTGGCACTTACGGCAGTACACAATAAGACAGTTCCTCCCATTTTTACCATAACTGCTCCATCAGCTTGACGGGCAATTTTACCAGTCGTTAATTCAAGTGTTCTTCCACCTAATTCTATTGTTTTAACTATTTCTTCAAACATTCTTTTTCCTTATTTAATTAACAAAAAAACCCGGCTAATTTTTGATTCTTTAGCCGGGTTTTATTTTACTTTCTTATTCCTAGTTTATTGATCAACGACAAATATCTGCTTAAACTTTGTTTTTTGATGTAATCTAATAATCGACGTCTACGACCAACTAACATTAATAATCCCCTTCTCGAGGAAAAATCTTTGTGATTAGTTTTAAAATGCTCTGTTAAATTGCTGATTCTTTCAGTTAGAATTGCACATTGCACTTCACTAGAACCAGTATCATTTTCTTTAGTAGCATATTCTGCAATTAATTGTTGCTTACGCTGTGTTGTAACCGACATCAGTAATCTCCATGTTTATTTTATAGGTTAAATACTCGTAAAGAATTAAAGCAATTTTCACTCAAGCTACCAATTGCCAACAGAGAGTCTTGATATCGAATCCAAACTAATTCAATCTTTTCAAGACAATCAAAATAACATTTCTGACCATAAATAATTTTTTTAGCTTGGTCAGTAGTAGCATCAAGTACCAGGATGTCGTCCAGTACTGCTTCAATTTTTATACTTCTTTTTTCAAGGAATTCTTTTATTCCTTGATTTTGTTCATCAAGTTCTGTTAATTTAATAGCATTACATGCTGTAAATATTCCAACTTTAGTACGCTGTAATTCTAGCACAAATGCTAAACTTTGCAAGGATAAAGCAATATCTTCTGCTAAAGTTCTTACATACGTTCCCTTAGAGCATTCTACCCTATAGGTAGCTTGATTATTTTGATGATCAAAATTAAGGCATTCCAAATTATATATTTGGATATTCCTAGGGGTTAATTCTACTGCCAAATTTTCTCGGGCTAATTTATAAGATCTAACACCGTTAACTTTTATCGCAGAAAAGGCAGGGGGACGCTGTTTAATCGTAGCTATGAATTTTTTACAGATATTATGACAATCGGTTTCGTTAGGAATATGATCAGTAACAGCTATTACTTTACCTGAGGCATCTGCTGTATCAGTTTGTTTACCAAACTGCACCGTAAAAATGTAGGTTTTTTTTGCATCTACCAGAATTCGTACTAATTTTGTTGCTTCACCAATTGCCAAAGGTAATACCCCTTCCGCTTCAACATCTAAGGTTCCGCAATGACCAACTTTAACTCCTAAAAGGTTTTTTTTAACTATAGAAACAAGCTTTGCTGAGCTGATACCCTTAGGTTTATAGATATTAAGCCAATAATTATTATGATGAAACATCAGTAGCATTCCTTGTATTTAGATTTACTATCTCACCTTACGCATAAACTTCATGACAATTTAAAAATTCCAAAAGAGTACAGACGCTATTAGCAAGACCACTACGTGGTCGTGGCAATTGTAAGTTAAAAGTATGATATAATAGATATTGAAGTCAATGTAAATAATGATTTACTCACCTTACTCATGGCATTTAAAAGTAATATAGAAAATAGCTTGGCGTCATTGCGAGAAGCTACTTTAGTAGCGACGAAGCAATCTAATGAATGTGGATTGCTTCGACCACGTAGTGGTCTCGCTAATAGCGTTTTGTACTTTTCCGGAATTTTTAAATTGTTATGTAGTTTATGCGTAAGGTGAGTATATAATCAGATATAATATTACTTCGTCATTGATTTTTTACAATATTTTTCTAATAACGCTTAGTGTACGCTATAATTGTTGTATACTCATCATTAGAGCTTGACCTTTAGTTAAAAACTGATTATGCAAGAGATAGACAATTAATTATTATATACATGTTTCTATTAGAGTTAAAAAAAATAAATGGGACTCTTGACACTATGCATTTTATCGGCATTGGGGGAATTGGTATGAGCGGCATTGCCGAAATACTACATAATCTCGGATATAAAGTGCAAGGTTCTGACATAGCCGAAAATTATAATACCACAAGACTAGAAAATAATGGTATTAAGGTTTTCCTTGGTCATCAAGCTCAGAATATTACTGATGTTTCATATGTAGTGGTCTCGTCGGCTATTAATAAAGATAATCCTGAAATTCAGGAAGCTATACGTAAAAAAATACCAATAATTAGGCGAGCTGAAATGCTAGCTGAATTAATGAGGCTAAAATGTTCCATAGCAATTTCTGGTTCGCATGGCAAAACTACGACTACATCACTCGTTGCCTGTTTATTTGAAGCGGCTGGGCTTTGCCCAACGCTAATTAATGGTGGTATTATTAATAATATATCCACCAATGCATATCTTGGATCTGGGAATTATCTAATAGCTGAAGCTGATGAATCTGATGCAACTTTCATTCACATACCATCAACGATCGCAGTAATAACTAATATCGATCCGGAACATCTAGATTTTTATAAGGATTTTGATAGTTTAATTAAAGCTTTTAAGAGTTTTGTAACTAATTTACCATTTTATGGTTTTGCCGTGGCTTGTATTGATCACCAAATTGTTAGAAAACTAGTAAATGACATATTTGAGCGTAGAATCATAACTTATGGAATAGACTCAAATGATGCCAACATACAAGCCTTTAATTTAAACTCTGATATTGAATCATCAACTTTTGATGTGCGAATTAGTCTACCTAACGTAAATGGGGTAACAACTATCGAACACATCACCTTACCTACTCCGGGAAGGCATAATATCCTTAATGCTCTTGCGGCTATCGCGATAGCCGTAGAGCTTGATTTTGGTATTAAAATTATTAAAAATGGATTTAATAGCTTTAAAGGGATAAAACGCAGATTCACTAAAGTAGCCGAATATAATAACGCTACGATAATTGATGATTATGCTCACCATCCGGAAGAAGTAAAAGCTACACTTGCTACGGCAAGAAATATTGCTAATAAGCAAAATAGTAAAGTTATAGCAATCTTCCAACCACATAGATACTCAAGGGTTAAATATTTGTTTGATGATTTTATAACTTGCTTTTTTGATGCTGATCAGCTGTATATCACAGATATATATGCTGCCGGTGAACAGCCAATAGACGGTATAACGGGAAGAATTTTAGTAGACAAAATCAAGGATACTAAATCTCATTCGATGGTATCATTTATCGAGAATCACCAGGATATAGCTGGTCTTATTGCCAAGGAAGCTATGCCAAATGATATAATAATTATGATGGGTGCTGGAAGTATTTCTGCTTGGGCAAATAATTTGCATCAGCAATTTACCCAAGAACGTCATTGTGAGGAGGCGTAAGCCGACGAAGCAATCCAAAAATTAGAATAAATCTGTAAAGTAGATATTTTATAATTATGCAAATAGCTGGTGAATATAAAAATAATTACAATTTAAGTCATTTAACTTGGTTTAAAGTTGGTGGACCTGCGGAGATATTTTTTAAACCATTAGATTCATCAAGCTTAGCAGATTTTGTCGCACAAAACCAACAACAGAGACCAATAACTGTTTTAGGGGCTGGATCAAATATTATTATTAGAGACGGTGGTATAGAGGGGGTTGTGATAAAACTTGGTCAGAATTTTACTAATATAGAATTAATGCCAGACCACCAATTACCGGCAGGGCAACTATCGGTAGGAAGTAGTTGCCTTAATTTTAATCTTGCTAAATTTTGTCAAATACATTCAATTACTGGTTTTGAGTTTCTAAGCGGTATACCAGGTACTATAGGTGGTGGAGTGGTAATGAACGCCGGTGCCTATAACTCGGAATTTAAAGATATTATCCTAGCAATTGAAGCAATAGACTCTAGAGGTAATTTTATTACCATCCCTAACGAAGAAATAGGTTTTAAATATCGAGGTAATAATTTACCACAAGATTTGATTATAACCAAAGCTATATTTAAGACAACGATGGGGGACAGTAATATGATCCTAGAAAAAATGAATGAAATAAGTAAAAACAGACTAGCAAGCCAACCAATTAAAGAACGTACTGGTGGTAGTACATTTGCTAATCCAGAAAATCATAAAGCATGGCAACTAATCGATAAAGCCGGCATGAGGGGATACAAAATTGGTGGTGCTTCCATCTCGCAACTACATTGTAACTTTATGATAAACCATGGCAATGCCTCTGCTGGTGATTTAGAAAATCTTGGGGATCTTGTTAAAAAAAGAGTATTTGAAAATAGTGGAATTGATCTAAAATGGGAAATTAAAAGAATAGGGAAATATGCATAAATATCAAACAAGTTTTATTGCTAATTCTAAGGTTACAATATTGAGTGATAAAGGAAAAAAACATGTGGCGGTAGTAGGTGGCGGTATGTCGGCTGAACGAGAAGTTTCTTTAGTATCATCTTCGGGAGTTAACAAAGCTTTGGTAGATAGTGGATATAAAGTTACTTTTATAGATATGGGAGTAGACATTGCCTCGGTACTTTTACAGATAAAACCGGATATAGTTTATAATTGTTTACATGGTACTTATGGCGAAGATGGTTGTTTGCCTGGGTTACTCAATATCTTGCGAATTCCTTATACTCATAGTGGGGTTCTCGCTTCTTCTTTAGCATTTAGTAAAATACATGCAAAAGCATGGTTTGTTGCTAATGATATTAAGGTAGCCAAGCATATTGTCGTTAATAAATCTGATAACATTAAGGCTGATCCTATGCCAAGACCCTATGTTATAAAACCTATTGCCCAGGGATCAAGTATAGGCGTTGAAGTAATATTTGCTGAAGATGATTTTAACTTTGCTGATTATGATTTTCCTTATGGTGATCAGGTAATGATTGAAGAATATATTAAGGGGCGAGAAATGCAAGTAGCCGTTTTAAACGGCGAATCCTTAGGGGTATTGGAAATAAAACTCCTGAAACAGCGTTTTTATGATTATGATACTAAATACACTGATGGATTTGCCCAGCATTTATGTCCAGCTCCATTACCACAAAATATATATAATGAGTTACTAGAAGAGTCGGAAAGAATATATCAAACCATGAATTGTAGAGGTGTGGCTAGAGCAGAGTTTATTTTTGACGAAAGTAAGAATGAAATTTTTACTATAGAAATTAATACCCATCCTGGTATGACTCCCTTATCGATTATACCAGAAATAGCTGCTTTACAGGGGATAGACTTCTGCTCGTTAGTGGAAAGAATCTTAGAAACAGCATGTATTGACACATGAAGAGAAATAAAGCGTCTAATAAGAAGAAAAAAGCCAATATACCTTTACGACGAAAGTTGGCAATGGTGTATATTAGAGCGGTATTTTTTATTAAAATTACCCTAGTAGTTTTGTTGTCTTCATTTTTCTTTACCAACTATTTTGCTCCTGTAAGGCAAGAAATTATCCAAAATATTTATGAATTCACTTCTGATATTAGCTTTAGACTTGAAAATGTTTTAATAGAAGGGCAATATAATACTAAGGAAGAAGATATATTAGCAACTTTAAATGCTGATAAGGGTACGCCTATTCTTTCTTTAGACCTAGGAACAATAAAGAGTAATTTGCAACGCAATCCTTGGATTAAAAATGTTGTAATTATTGAGAGAAGATTACCTAATACTATTTACATAAGATTAACTGAGAGAGTGCCAATTGCTATCTGGCAATTTAACGAGAAAGTTTTCCTTATTGATGAAGAAGGATATAAAATTACTACTGATATAGGTACTTTCACTAATCTTCCTCATGTTGTAGGATTGGATGCTAATATTTATACTAACAAATTAATTCAAGATTTAGCAAAATACCCTGAACTAGCTAAGAAAATTGTCTCTTCGGTACTTTATGGGAAAAGACGATGGAATTTAAATCTAGAGCAAGGTATAACTGTTAAAATGCCAGATTCTGGGTTTGATCGTGCTTTAGATTACCTTGCAGGATTGGATATGAAAAATCTATTATTTAATCAAAATTATAAAACTATAGATTTACGAGATTTGAGTAAGTTTTATATAGAAAAATATTAAGAATTATGAAAGCCAGATTGTCTAACTTTTTAACTCTTGACCTTGGTAGTAGTAAAATAGCTTGTATTGCAGCATATATTGATAAAAGAGAAGATGCAAGAATAGTAAGCCAAGTTCTGCATCACTCAAAAGGTATTAAATCAGGAGTCATATTAGATTTAAAAGATGCGGAAAATAGCATAGTCGGAGCGATTTACGCATTAGAAAAAGATTGCGGTAAAAACATAAAAAAAATAACTATATCACTAACAGGCTATGGCACTAAGTCTTATTATGCAAATAGTAAAATAAAACTTTCTAATCAGCCAATTTCACCACAAGATATCAAAAAACTTATCAAAAAAGCCTTATTGGAATTCAAAATTAAAGACCAAGAAATTATTCATTATTTCCCTATAGAATTTACTCTTGATAATAATAATGCTATTGAAGATCCAATCGGAATGTTTGGCAAAGAATTAGGGTGTGAATTACATATTATCACAGCAAATTTTAATATGCTAATGAATATTACCAATTGTTTTGCAAAATGTCATGTGGAAATAAATAATATTATATTAGCAATTTATGCGTCAGGAATTGCTTGTCTTTCAGAAGATGAAAAAAATCTTGGCTCTATCATAATCGATATGGGGGCAAGAACTACCTCTTTTGGCGTGTTTGTCTCAGGCAAGTTAATATATACAAGCTACATAGATATAGGTAGCTTTCATATTACATCTGATATAGCAAAAGTCTTCTCAGTAAGCCTGAACGTTGCAGAAAAACTTAAGATTCTCTATGGTAATGCCATGCCATCTTCTCTTGATAAAGATAATATTATTAATTTAGAAGATTTTGAAATGGAAATTCCTGACAGTGGTAGACCAGCAATTACCTCAAAATATCTTGCATGCGTCATCAGTCCAAGAGTAGAAGAAATATTGTTGATGGTTCAAGCTCAGCACGATAGAGTTGTGGCAGGCAATATGGTCGCCTACCGCATTGTTATTACCGGCGGAGGAGCGATGCTCCGGGGAGTAAAAGAGCTAGCAAGTAAAATTTTTGAGAAACAAGTACGAATTGGTAAACCGGAAATTTTACCAGGTTTTGCTGAAGATTATAATCCCCATATATATTCCACTGCTATAGGTATGGTAAAAACCCAATCTTTAAAAATACAAAAGAATAATTTTGATATTAATGATAATAATGATGCTAGTTGGTTTAAAAAATTTCTAATCTGGCTAAAAGAAAATATCTGAAAATAATCATTACATAATTGTCACTAAACTTGATATTTCCAATAATTTTTTTCACAAAAATACTTTACATATCAAATATATTTCTATATCATATAGAATATATCGTTTTATAAAAAGAGGCTCAGTATTGACTGTAGCTATTTGTCTCAACGAAAAGGATAACATTAAATTTATAAGGCAAATATTATGACTAGACTTACTGACATTATTAAAGATATGCGTGCAGGAGTAGATATTAAGAAAATAGATTTGTATAAGAGCGGGATAGGCAATGAGGAAGTTAAGTTATTATTGCAAGCCTTAGAGAAGTATAATAACACCGTAACGGAGATAGACTTGGACGGCAACAGAATAACCAATGAGGGTGCTGGGTTGATAGCACATTTCTTAGAAGAAAATAGTTCTGTAACGTATATAGATTTGAGCAACAACAAGATAGGCGATGAGGGAGCTAGGTTGATACTAAAAGCTATAAGGAAAAACAACACCTTGACGAAAATAAATTTGCATAACAACAAGACTTTGTCTACTAACAAGATAGACTATAGCATACAAGAAAGTATAGATAAAATATTAGAAAAAAATAGAGTACGAGCTGAAGAAGCCAAGGCTGAAGAAACCTTATCTAAGAAGAGCGATCAAGGAATAGATTCGATACAAGAAAAATTACCTGTTACTGGTACAAAGCTAGAAGAAAACCAAAATATCTCCAAAGGAATACAACAATTGAAACAGGATATGCAGGATGGTATTATGGAACTTATTATACAGAAATTAAAGGAAATGGATCAAAAATTAGATGTCGTGATAGGAGAAGTAAAGCTGCTATCTAAGGAGCAATCCTCAATGCAAGTAGGGCAAACACAGCTGACAGAAAATAGCTTAGGAACAGGGGAGCATCCGGAATTGTTATTAGGTGTTGTAGCCGAGCAATATTATAGCCCCGAATAGGTTGTTGATATTGTTATAGTCAATTGATGAGAAGTTGGTGACGTTGTTACTCGTCGCTCCTGCTACCAAATTCTCCTGAATTAATGGTATGAACCTACCCTATATACAGAATGAGAAGCATATGCTAATCTTCTAGGATAGGAAATGAATCCTAAACAACAATAAGGAGACCTATATGGAAGTTACCACAATTGGTATAGATATTGCAAAAGAATTTTTCAAATTCACGGTGTAGATAAAAATGGTAAGACAATATTAAAGAAAAAATTAATGAGAGAGCAGGTTCTAACTTTTATGGCTAACTTACCAAAATGTCTAGTAGGCATGGAAGCTTGCGGTGGAGCTAGCTATTGGGCAAGAGAATTAACAAAATTAGGTCATACTGTAAAACTAATAGCTCCACAATTTGTTAAGCCTTATGTTAAAACTAATAAAAATGATCAAGCAGATAGCGAAGCAATATGTGAGGCAGTAGCGAGACCTAATATGAGGTTTGTGCTTATCAAAACTGTAGAGCAACAAGATATTTTATTTATTCATAGGGTAAGGCAACGATTGGTAAAAAATCGTACTGCACTTGCTAATGAGATCAGGGGATTATTACATGAATTTGGTTTTGTTATACCGCAAGGAATTAATAAAATTATGACAAAATTAACTGAGATTTTAGATGAAGGAGCTTTAAGCCAGCTAAGCTATCGAACGTTTAGTGAGTTAAAAGAAGAATTTCTAGAGAATGATAAAAAAATAAAAGAATTAGAACAAAGATTAAAAATTATAGCTAGCCAGTATAGTAATCACCAACAACTAATGACGATACCAGGTATAGGGTTAATTACTGCTACAGCCTTAATAGCGTCAATAGGTAATGCTAGTTGTTTTGAAAATGGCAGGCAATTATCAGCATGGCTAGGATTAGTACCAAGGCAACATTCTAGTGGTGGCAAAGATAAGTTGCTTGGCATTAGTAAAAGAGGTGATATATATTTACACACTTTGTTGATTCAAGGAGCAAGAGCAGTACTGAATAGTAAAATAAGATTTACCACGGAAGAGCAAAAATCTAAAAAAGATTATAGCAAGTTTACCGAGTGGATGTTTAATTTATCTGAACGAAATGGGCATAATAAAACAACTGTTGCAGTAGCTAACAAACTAGCAAGGGTGGTGTTTGCGGTACTCAGTTCAGGCAATGATTATACCGAGAGTAAAGTTTGTAGCTAAAGAATTGGTACAAACTAGTTGTTGACGAGAGAATATTATAGGTAAATAGAAATTTAATAGATTCTAATCCGGAATATGCGAAAGAATGATAATATTGATGGTAAATAAGACGAACCTTAGCTTACGAGAAAACTGAAATAGTCAATGGCTCTTTAGAAGTCGATGAAATGATAAGTATAAGTTTGTAAGCCAGCGAATTCCATCAGGGCTATAGGGTAAATTTAAGGTAATTTATTAACTATAAGCCGAATACATGACTGCATTCGATTTTTTTGCTGTTATATATTATTTTTTTCTTGCATTATCGGGTAGGTTCATACATGACTATACAAGGACACATAGTAAAATTACCAGGACATATTTTCCTGTTAATTGAACTACATATCAAGTTTTTCGTTTCTTCTCCACAATCAATTAAATTTGATATCATCTTAGTTAGACTATTAATAAATAATTCATTTACCCCCACAGTGGGAGTTCTAATATATTCTATCCCATATTTGTCAGCTATTTTTCTATATTCAATATCTAATTCTACTAATGTTTCAACATGCTCTGATACAAATGCTATTGGAACTATTATAAGAGGTTTATTTTCTTTACCAGCTATTTCAATTTCATCCTCTGTGTTAGGTTTTAACCATTCCACCGGACCAACACGGCTTTGATAAGTTATTTTATAATCTAAATTATCTATGTTAAGATTAGACACTATATTTTCTACAGTTTTTTCAATTTGCCATTGATAAGGATCACCTGCTTTTATTATTTTTGTAGGCAATCCATGAGCTGAAAATAATATGCGAAAAATACCTTTGTTTTTTAACTTTTTTAATGATTTTTTTATTAACAGTAAGTGAGATTTAATAAATTGATCATCAATGGGATAACAACAAATAGTTTTAATTGGTATATCTAAATTTGAATGTATATTTTTTTGGAAAGAAGATACAAAATCTTTAATCGAAGACCCAGTAGTAGTGCTAGAAAAATGTGGATATAATGGTAATAATATTATTTCTGAAGGATTATATTCATTTATTCTTCTTACGGCTTCTTCAGAATTAGGAGAAAAATGACGCATTGCTATAAAAACTCTAAAATCATCATTTATAGTATTTTTTAACTTTTCTATAATGGCATCTTTCTGAGATTCTGTTTCCTGTAAAATAGGTGACTTATTACCTATTAGAGAGTATATTTTTTGAGATTTTTTATTTCTGGTAATTGATATTATTTTAGCAATAATAAATCTTAGAGGATTTGGTAGATTAATAATCGCTCTGTCATAAAATAAATTAAATAAGAACTGCTTAACTGAGCTTAAACTCTCTGGTCCACCAAGATTAAAAAGTACAATAGCTACTTTTTTTTGAGAGATTTTAATATCTAAATTTTCTGACATAATTAACTAAAAACTCAACATTTTCAACTGGTGTATTTGGTAATATACCATGTCCAAGATTAAATATAAAGTTATTTTTTTTAAAATTTAAAATTATTTTACTAACTTTTTCCTCAATAATCTCTTGATTAGTAAGTAATATAAAAGGATCTAGATTACCTTGTACAATAATTTTTTCGCTCCATAATTTCATAGAACTAACCGGTACAAATTGATCCACCCCAATAACATCTACACCAGTATTATTAATATATTTTTCATATAAAAGCCCAGAACCTCTTGGAAAACCTATAATCGGTAAGTAAGGAAATTGTTCTTTTAAAGCTATTACTATTTTTTTTGTTGGTTGTATAACAAACTGGTCATATTCTGTCTCTTCTAATATCCCTGCCCATGAATCGAATAATTGTACTAAGTCCGCTCCAGCTCTTACTTGTCCTATTAAGTGGATAATAGTCTTCTCAGTGATAAAGTCTAGAAGTTCTTGTGCTAAATTATTATTTTCATAAATAAATCTTTTACTTGTCTCAAAATTTTGTTTACCTCTTCCTTCAAGCATATAAGTCATTACCGTCCATGGACTACCGGCAAAGCCTATTAGTACAGTATCAGTTGGCAAATTTGCTTTAATTTTATTTATTATCTCATAAACTACATTTAATTTTTCACTAGAATTTTCTTTAAGATATTTAAAATCTTCTTTTGATTGAAATTTACGTAATATTGGTCCTATATTTTCTTCAAATTTAACATCCCAGCCTAGTGCATCAGGTAAAACAAGAATATCAGAAAAAACTATAGCTGCATCAAAATTATATCTTCTTATGGGTTGTAAGGTAACTTCTACAGCCTTATTAACATCATAACATAAATTTAGGAAATCACTAACAGTTTTTCTTATTTTTTGGTATTCAGGTAAATATCTACCAGCCTGACGCATTAGCCAAATTGGAGTATAATTATTATTTTTCTTAAAAGTTTGTAATATCTGGTTCATAAATATAGTCCATATTAATCTATATAGTTATATAGTATTTTTTTAGTTGTTGTAGAGATTGTTTATATGTAGATATATTATATATACACGTAGTTATACACATTTTTTATTGTTAAATTACTTAGTATAATATATTGATTGTAATTATTACTCACATTATTTATATAATTATTTTTTAAGTGGATAATTATAGTAATTTATGTGTTTAAAGTTAGGAAACGTGATGGATATTGGATATCTAGCATTTTACACACAAAATTATCCACAAAGTTATTCTTTGTATTTTATAGGTTATTAACCTCTTGATACATGATATATATACCTAATTACTGGTTAATTTTAATATAGATATTAAAGTATGAATAAAAAATTATCCACAAATACTAATAAGTTATGAACAAGCTAGTTATTCACTTGGTTTCAGACTCTTCAGTACAAGCAGTTAAGCATGCAGCTCATACTGCTTTGTCACAATTTAGTAAAATTGAGTCAAAATTATATCATTGGCCAATGTTAAGAAATGTAGAATTGTTGAATGAGGTTTTGAGAAAAATTAAAATGAAGCCAGGCTTGGTATTATACACTATTTTAGATTATGAACTAAGAAGAAATTTAACTAAATTTTGTTATGATTTGAAAATTCCTTGTATTTCTGTCGTAGGTAGAATTGTAAAAGAAATTTCAGCTTTTTTAGGTGTAGAAACAGAAGGAAGTTTAGTTTATGATTATGAATTTGATGAAAGTTATTTTGATAAAATTCATGCTATTGATTATACATTTAGACATGATGATGGTCAGATGACTAGTGAATTAGACGAAGCTGATATTATTCTGGTTGGTCCTTCTAGAACGTCAAAAACACCTACTTCTGTATATTTAGCATATAATGGATTTAAAACGGCAAATATACCTTATATACATGGTTATCCATTTTTAGATATTTTAGGAAATGTAACAAAACAACTTATAATTGGTTTAGTTATTGATCCAGCTAGATTGATTGAAATAAGAGAAACTAGAATGCATTCTTTACAGATAAGTGATAATACTAGCTATACTAATTTTAAAGTAGTCCAGGAAGAATGTATGCAAGTAAAACAAATTTGTGAACAACAAGGATGGTCGGTAATTGATGTTTCAAGAAGATCTGTAGAAGAAACTGCTTCTGTGATTATGAAACTTTATTATGATCGTAATAAGTCTGTTTTTAAAAAATAGATTATAATATTTTTAAGCAAATTTAAAGCAGTCATTTACAATGGGAGTTTTAATCCATATAATTTGTTAAAATAAATTTTGAATTTGAATAAGTTCTATAGCTAATATATGATAATTAATAATTAAGGGACTATGACAAGTAATATAACAGATGATTCTTTTGATAAAGAAGTTTTACAATCTACTGATCCTGTATTAGTTGATTTTTGGGCTGAATGGTGTGGACCATGCAAAATGTTGACTCCTATTATTGAAGAATTGAGTAAGGAATTGGTAGGAAAGGTAAAAATTGTTAAAATGGATATAGAGCAAAATCCTAATATACCTTCAAGTTTAGGTATCCGTGCTATACCTACGATGATTCTATTCAAAGATGGCAAACAATTAGCTACTAAGACTGGATTATTTCCTAAAAATGCTATTGAAGAATGGATTGATTCTTCAATAAAAATGTAAATCATGTTTTTGGCATATGACGTCTAAACTAGTATCTATAGAAATAGTTGATGGTTTTGTTGAAGGAATCAACAATCAACAAAGAGTAGAAAGCTTAAGGCGTTTTCTTATTAAAGGTGGTAGTATTTTTCCTTCGTCAATTCCTATCTTAAATAATATAAATTTTTCCTGTAAAACAGGTGAAAGAATTGCCTTTATTGGTAGTAATGGTTCTGGAAAAAGTTCTTTGCTTAAGGTAATTGCTGGAATTTATCCATTAAAATTTGGAACAGTTAAAGTTCATGGTGATTTTGCCGCTATCATTGAGACTGGCATAGGATTTGAGTTAGAACAAACTGGCAGAGAAAACATTAAAATGCTTATGCTTTATAATAATATGTTAAGTAGATACAGTAAAGAATTAGAACAAGAGATTATAATTTTTTCTGAACTAGGTAGTAAGATAGATTTACCAGTAAAAAATTATAGTTCTGGTATGTTATCAAGATTAGCTTTCTCTGTATCGGTTTTTCAAGATGCAGATATTCTTTTGCTAGATGAAATTTTTGCTACTGGTGATAGTTATTTTGTTGAAAAATCTACTAATTTTATGAAGAATAAGTTACAAAATATACCAATTCTAATATTAGTAAGTCATCAGGAAAATATTATTAGGGATAATTGTAATAGATGTATATTATTAAAGGAAGGTAGTATTATCGCGGATGGCAATCCAAGTGAAATATTAGAAATTTATAATAGTGGGAATTACTAATGTTAAAGTATTTTTTTTCCAAAAAATACTGGTTGGCAGTAATATTATTAACCCAAGCTTCTATATCTCGTCAAAATAAAGATTCTTTCTTGGGTTCATTATGGGGTTTAGTTCAGCCTTTTGTCTATATAATAACTATTTCATATTTTGTTGGATTTTTACTTAAACAACCAAGAGAAACAATGATTATGAATTTAGTTGGAGCTATACCATTATGGACTTTTATTACTACTAGCTTAAATATATCATCAAATTCATTAATTAGTCGTAGTGGAATTATAAAAAAGATCATAATTTCTAGAACTATCTTTCCTATATCGGATAGTTTGGCACAAGTTTATACTCTAGTTTATTCATTTGCAGCTATGTATATAGCTTTTATCATCTTATATCCTGAAAGACTTAGTGTAAATATATTTTTTGTGCCAATTCTTGTCTTACCGTTAATTATTTCTGTATGTAGTAGCTCTATTGCCTTTGCATTTTTAACCCCATATATACGAGATGTTCCTCAAATTTTAAATCTAATTTTTAGTGTTGTATATTGGAGTATACCAATAGTGTATCCATATTCTATGGTACCAGAATCAAAAAGGATACTCTTTGAAATTAATCCTATTTTTCTTGTTATAAGACCAGTTCAATTCCTAGTAACAGAAGGAATACTGCCAGATGCATTCATGATTATCAAGTCTATTATTGTAGCTGTTATTGTTACCTTCTTTAGTTATATTAGTTATAGGTTTTTTGCTAAAAATGTCATATATTATGTATGATGTTTTAATCAATAATTGTAAGATAGTGCAAATTTTACAACTAAAGTCTCATAGTACATTAAAGGATCAGCTATATGACACTTGCTTTTGGATTAAATTTTGCTGATTTAAACAATTTACAAGGTCTAAAAAAATTAGATAACATTTTTTTAAATTTCCTGCGTAGTCATAATCATTCTCTCTATCAAATTATTTTATCATTAAGAGCCAATCCTGAGCAAGTTAATCAGAAATATTACTCAGATTTTTTATTAGAAATTTCACCTATTTTAGATGATTTTTTAGCTGAATTATTTGCTATAGAGCAAGAAATAACCAATATAAGATTTAGTCATAAAGAGTTTGATCTAATTTATGAATGTAAGAGAAAATTTGTTCAGCGTATCGCGGTAAAAAAATATCCTTATGAAAAATTACAGGAGATTGATTTTACTAATGTGTCAAATTCTCTAAAAAAACTTCTGGGAATAGAATGTTATCCTTGTGGTATGTGCCATCCCTGCGAAAGCAGGGATATAGATTCCCGCCTACGCGGGAATGACAAAGGAGTGTATGAGAATGACAAAAGTGATTTTACAAATAAGTTTGCTCATCAAGTAATGGAATGGCAATTAGATGCTGAAAAATATGCTTTTGAGTTAGATATAGCAGCAAAATATGCGGCTTTTATGGTTTACAATAATGTTGAAAGCCAATTATTTTCTCTACCCCAAAAAATAGATAAAGATAATCTAATAGACCATGAAAAAGTCGCTAAGTATAGAAACAATGCAAGAATAGGATTTGATTATTTAGATTCTACGTCCAATCTAGATGTGGTTTTAAATAATACTCATTATTGTATCTATTGTCATAAACAAGAAAAAGACTCATGTTCTAAAGGGTTATTATCAGCAATATACTCAAATCAGAAGAGTATGCTGTCAAAGTCAGGATGTCCGCTGAAGCAAAAAATCTCTGAGATGAATTATGTAAAATCAAAGGGATTTAATCTAGCTGCCCTTGCTATTATTATCATTGATAATCCAATGGTAGCTGCTACTGGTCACAGAATTTGTAATGATTGTTCCAATGCTTGCATCTATCAAAAGCAACAAGCTGTGGATATTCCTCTTGTTGAATCTAATATCTTAGGGACTACTCTGCTTCTGCCTTATGGGGTAGAAATATATTTATTACTTACCAATTGGAATCCGCTTAACATTTTTGCTCCTTTACCAAATCTTCCAACTAATTATAAGGTTTTAGTAGTTGGTCAAGGACCAGCTGGCTTTAGTTTAAGTCATTATTTATTACGGGATGGGCATGATGTAGTAGCCATAGATGGTTTAAAAATCACCCCATTGTCTTTTGATGTTAACCAACCTATTAAATATTGGTCTGATTATAAAAAAAACTTATCAGAGAGAATACCAGGAGGCTTTGGCGGAGTAGCTGAATATGGTATTACTCCAAGATGGGATAAAAATAATTTGACGATATTACGTCTGATGTTACAAAGAAATAGTCGGTTTAAGATTTTTGGTAGTGTAAGCCTGGATAGCAATATAACTATGGAGCAGGTATACCATTTGGGATTTGATCATGTTGCCTTGTGTACTGGGGCTGCTAAACCCAAAATCGTTGAGATGAGAAATTTTCTTGCAAAAGGTGTTAGAACAGCTTCCGACTTTCTAATGACCTTGCAATCAGGAGGAGCTTTTTTAGAGCAATCTATCACTAATTTACTTATCAGGATGCCTATTATCATTATTGGTGGTGGATTGACCGCTATTGATGCAGCAACTGAAAGCTTAAATTATTATAAATTACAAGTAGAAAAGTTTCTAAAGAACTATCAGTTATCAGTTGTAAAGAATGGTAAAAAGCACACAGAGCAACATTGGACAAATGAGGATAGATTAATAGCTGAAGAATTTATTTTGCATGCAAAATTATTTAAGAAAGCACAAACTAGACAATCTATCAAGCAAATCCTAGACGAATTAGGCGGAGTAACAATTTGTTATAGGGGTAAATTAAAAGATTCTCCTGCCTATAAGTTAAACCCTGAGGAAGTGATGTATGCTATAGGGGATGGGGTAAAATTTGTTGAGGATATGATACCTTTAGGTATTGATGTTGATCAGTACAACTATACCCAATCGATAGAGTTTGATAATTTAGGTGTAAGAAAAAAATTTAAGGCACGAACTGTACTGATGGCAATAGGTATCGATAAAGAGGTAGTAAATAATCATTTAGAAGATATAGTCAATTCAGGAGAATTTGGGGCTAGGAGCGATGGAGCGACGCCTATAACTAATAGGCGATCGACGAGTAACAACGTCCCCAATTTCTCATCAATTGACTATAATGTAACATATTTTGGTGATTGTAATCCTTTATACTCTGGAAGTGTGGTTAAAGCCATAGCAAGTAGTAAAGAGGGATATAAAAATATAGGAGAAAAACTTACCAAAAATAGTCCAATTTTTCCTGGTAGTTATATAGATTTCTTTGCTAAACTAGATTATCTATTAACGAGTCGTATTGAAGAGGTTAATATTCTATCTGATAAGATAGTAGAGCTTGTAATACATTCTCCTCTTGCTGTTAAGAATTTTCAACCAGGGCAATTTTTCCGTTTGCAAAATTATTCTAGTGATATTGCAAAAATTATTGAACCTTTGGCTATTGCTGGAGCTTATGTTGATTCAAAAAATGGGTTAATTCATTTGATAGTTTGGCAAAGTGGTAAATCAAGTAATTTATGTAGATATTTATCGAAAAATGAGCAGGTAGTACTAATGGGACCTAATGGTAAGCCAACTGAGATATTGAAAGATAGTAATATAGTTCTTATTGGAGGAGGGGTTGGAAATGCTGTTTTATGCTCAATAGCCAAGGCTCTTAAAAATAATAATTGTAAAATTATATATTTTGCTGGTTATAAAAATTTACAAGATAGATTTTATCAAGAAAAAATTGAAGAATCAGCTGATATAGTAGTTTGGTGTTGTGAAGAGGGGATTTTATCAAAAAATCGGTCGAAAGATATTAGTGTTAAGGGTAATTTGCTGTATGCTATAATGGGGTATTGTTCTCTCTGGGAGAATTTGGCTATAGATAGGATAATAGCCGCCGGTGTTTCAGAAATGATGCAAGCTATAAGAGATAAAAAAGATGATTTTTTTGGTAAAAAACCCCAACTAATAGTAAGCATTAATTCTCCTATGCAGTGTATGATGAAAGGCATTTGTGGGCAATGTATTCAAAAAATTACAGACAAAAATAGATATATTTTTACTTGTGCCTGCCAGGAGCAAGATGCAAAAATAGTCGATTTCATAGGGCTTAAGAGTCGTTTAGAACAAAATTCTCTGCAGGAAAAACTATGATTAATTCCTCAACGGTATATATATTGTAGTTTTTATGCTATGTATAGCTTTAAAACCTAGATAAACTGAAATACGTTCAATGATTATCTGTTGATAGTATGATATTTCTAAGGCGATGCTTGAATTTTCTGCTTGTACGTGTAAAATATTTATTAACTGTCCTTTCTCTTTAGATTTAACTATTTTTAGAGGAATAGTTTTGCTACTAAATTTTGATCCAACAATCTTACTCCAATTAATCATAATTTCTGCAAGCAATGGGTGCTGTTTGCCAAAGATTCGTCTAATAATTATGTTGATGTCATGGCTGAGTGGTTTCATGGGCAAAATTAATGATTGTAACCATTACTACTAATACAGCAAAAATAGTTGATACTAAAGGAAAATGCAGAGAAGTGATGGATAATACCATCAGCAATATATTGCATATTATAATTTTACACACTACTTCCCTATGACTTTTACCATTTTTCACTGCTTTTTGAAAAAAATGCTTTAAATGAGGTTGCCAAATCTTCTCCTTATTAAGTAGCCTAATTAATATAGTTAGCCCTCCATCTGTCATGTAATATAAACTAGCAATAGATGAAGCAATAAACAAATCAATACTAGAAGCTGAAATAAGTAACAAACATAAACCTAGTAAGAATCCTAAACTTATACTACCTACGTCCCCTATAAAGATTTTAGCAGGATGCCAGTTAAATATCAAGAAACCTATCGAACATCCCAATATAATGATGTTAAGTATAATTATAAAATTTGTATTTATTATTGTATCATACTTTAAATAACAAAGTATCAATATAGTGATAGATAAATGAATAGATTCGGCACCACTAATACCATCTATCCCATCAAGAAAATTGTAGATATTTAAAAAGGTAGTCAAATATATTATAGATAGTACAAAATCAATATATAATGGTAATTCATGATGAAATAATAATGCCGGAGATAAAAATAATACAATGCTTATTGTAGAACAAATTATATGAATAATTAGTCTTATAAATACGGGAACGGAGATAAGATCATCTAAAAATGAAATTGTAGAAATGATCAGCAATAAAGGTAAAATTTTAATCGAATTTATTAGTGCTTTTGTTGTAAAATATTCGTAAGAGATAAGACCAACTATTACCACTATTACTATAGCAATCCCACCTCCTCTTGGTGTAATTCTATTATGTACTCTACGTGGATCCGGTATATCCACCATTCCAAAAGAGGGAAGATTGAAAATCAATAGCCAAGTAAAAAAGCTTGTTGCTATAAAAGATAACAAAAATAAAAAACTATAATTAATAAAATCACTCATAACAACATATTAGATTTAAAACTGAAATATTCATTAGCTGCGATAATCACGTGGTCATGAACAGATATATTCACATTAGCACAAGTTTCTACTATTTTGTGTGTTAGTTTTATATCAGTATTTGAAGGTTTGCTCACACCACTTGGATGGTTATGTACTAATATAATTGCACCAGCTTCATTAAATAAAGCTCTTTTAATTATTTCTCTTGGATATATTGTTGCCTGATCTATGGTTCCTTGGCTTAAAACTTCATCAGCAATCAGGACATTCTTTTTATTTAGAAATAAGATACGAAACTGTTCTGTCTTCATATTACCCATAGTTGCTTTCAGATAATCTATTAGAATGCTCCAAGAGCTAATGACATTTTGATTTATTACTTTTTGTTTTAGCATTCTATTAGTTAATTCACTCATAGTAACAAAATTTATGTATAAATTATCATTAGTCCCCTTAATATTAAGTAGTTTTTCTTTATCTGTATTTATTAAATCAGCCAGACTACCAAATCGCGTTAGTAATTCCTTCGCTAATGGTTTTACATCTTTTCTAGGTATTACAGAAAATAATATCATTTCAAGTAATTCATAATCCGCAAGATTCTCTGCAGACATAACAATACGTTGCCTTAGACGTTGTCTATGTCCAATATAATGAGGAGTATCATCTTTCATATTGTTCTATTATAAATCTATTTTATAAGGTGGATATGTCAAGTGTTTTGGTGACAAAGTAAAAATGTCAAAACCATCTTTGGTTACCCCCAAACTATGCTCAAATTGTGCTGATAATGATTTATCACTTGTGGTAACTGTCCAATCGTCTAATTTACTTAGATGGGTAGAGTGATGTCCAGCATTTACCATTGGTTCAATAGTAAAAAACATACCTTCTTCTAATACCAAGCCAGTGCCAACTTTCCCGTAATGTAGAACATCCGGTTTTGTATGGAATATACGCCCTATCCCGTGACCAGTATAATTTCTAACAACTGAATAATTATGCTTCTCAACATAAGTTTGTATAGCATTTCCGATAGTTCCTAAATGTACTCCTGGCTTCACTAGTTCAATTCCTATCATCATAGCATCATAAGTAACTTGCACTAAGCGTTTTGCTTTAATTCCTACATCACCAACGTAAAACATTCTACTAGTGTCACCGTACCATCCATCAACAATTACGGTAACGTCAATGTTTATGATATCACCATTCTTAAGGAGTTTATCATTTGGGATACCATGGCATACTACATGGTTAACAGAAGTGCAAATTGATTTTGGGAAGCCATTATAGTTTAAAGGTGCAGGGATTGCATTATTGGATACAATAAAGTCATGGCAAAGATCATTTAAATAAATGGTACTTACCCCTGGTTTTACATAATTAGTAATGAAATCTAAGGTTTCCGCAGCAAGTTTACCTGCAATATGCATTTTCTTAAAGTCTTCGGCTGTATGAATGGTTATAGTCATAAAATAATTAACTTTTTTTATTAAAATTATCTATTGAAAGTAGAAATATATACTAAATTTTCACTTTTTTAAATTATTATTTGAATTTCATTGGATCTTTTTCAACAACCCTGACTTTATAGAAGCTATAAGATAGAGTTATTGTCTCAACATCATTCATTTCTTTATCTTCCTCAAAATCAGAGTCTATAAAAAATGTTACGGGCATTAACATTTTCTCTTTTGCTTTTAATAACTGTTCTTCAAAACAAAAACAATGTATTTTAACAAAATATTTACCGGCTTTATTGGGTGTAACATTATAAACGGAAGTTCCTATTATATCATCGTTGCTTAGATTTTCAGACTCGTAAAAAATTAGTGTATTTTGTCCTGGAATAACTGTAGCCCTTCTTTGTTTAGGAATAAATCGCCAAGGTAAATTACTATCAACATTAGAGTCAAATTCTATAGTTATCACTCTAGTTCCCTTTTTAGGGGAATATATATTAAATTCCTGTTTTACAGTGGTGCCACCATAACCAGTGACTTTACAAAATAAATTATAAATTGGTATCGATGCAAAGCTTAAAAAAACCATACTAAATGCTAAGCTAACTAAGGCTAAGGCAAACTTCCTATTGGAACGTCTATTAGAATCTGTAAACATTTCTCTCTATTTGGATTAGCTCTATTGTAAAAAATCAAATTTTAACTTTTTACGAAAAGTCTATTTAAAATATCTTAAACTTATGATATTATATACTCGTTTTAATAAAACAACCTATTTTAAGGTATTATATGACTAACAAAATCAGTGTGCCAGTAATTTCTGCAGAATCAGGATTTTATCAATATTTGCAAAAAATTAATAAAATTCCATCACTGTCACAAGAGGAGGAATTTTTACTTGCTAAAGCCTATCTTGAACAAAATGATCTAGAAGCTGCACATAAGTTAGTAACTAGCCACTTGAAATTAGTAGCAAAAATTGCCATTAGATATAGAAATTATGGACTACCTCTAAATGAGCTTGTATCAGAAGGGAATTTAGGTCTTATGCAAGCAGTAAAGAAATATAATCCTGATTTAGGTTTTCGTTTGTCTACTTATGCTTTGTGGTGGGTTAAAGCTTCAATCCATGAATATGTCTTGAGATCTTGGTCTTTGGTTAAAATGGGTACTACAGCAGCACAAAAAAAATTATTCTTTAGCCTTGGTAAAATTAAGCATAAAATTGCCAACCTATATTCAAGGGCTGTCACAGATCAAGATTTTGTTCAAATTGCTCAAGAACTTGGAGTGACTACCAATGAAGTTAGTGAAATGAATGCTAGATTATCTGGTCCGGACTTATCATTGAACAATTTAGTAAATGGTGATGATAATAGTAGTAGCGAATTAATTGAATTTTTACCAGAAACTCGCCCAAGTCAAGAGCTAAGATTGATTAGCCAAGAAGATTCTGCTAATAAGCATAACTTGTTAACCCAAGCGATGAAGATCTTAAATGATCGTGAATTACATATTCTCACTGAGCGTAAATTAACAGATTCCCCAAAAACCCTCGATATTCTTAGTATAGAATATAAAATTTCTAAGGAAAGAATTAGACAGATTGAAAACACCGCTTTTGAGAAAGTAAAAAACTTTATACTTCAGCAAATGCCAAAACCTGTTTAAAAGTCTATTTAGATATATCAGTCGTCATTGCAAGGAGACCGTAAGGTCGACCAAGCAATCCACTCTTTTATGGATTGCCACGCCACCTACGGTGGCTCGCAATGACGCTTATGTTGCAGATATACTGTTTTACTTACTCCTTAAATTGACGCCTATGCGTCATTGCGAGAAAGACCGTAGGTCGACGAAGCAATCCATAAAAGTAACCAAAAATGGATTGCCACGACCTACTTGCGTGGTCTTGCAATGACAAAGGAAATTTTAAAGAAAATGGTAGTTTTTCAATATTTTATGCAGTTATTGTTGTAAATATCATTGACAACAATAAATTTTTATGCTAAGATAATAATGGACGATTGGGTCAATTAATTAGTGATCGTCGCAAAGTCGATAGTTATTGTTAATTTAAGGAGATATAAGTATGAAAATATGGTCTTTATCCCATGTGGTGTTCGTTGTTGGTGTGATGTTATCTTTTAGCAGTTATGCCGATCAGAAAAAAGAGGACGTGACTAATAAATTAGGTTCAGACCAATGTCCACAAATTACTGAGAATAGTTGGAATTTTGCACCCTATGCAAAGTGTCATTTTGATTTACCCAATCAAAGAATGGGTGGTAGTGAACGGAGTTGTACCAGCTTTGTGGATGAGAATGGCAAACCGATTTCTCCTACATTTCACATTGATTATGCACCCGGCAGCATTAGACCAGAGATTAAGGGATGTGATGTAAGTGAAGATACCAAAGGTCATATAGTAGCTAAAAACTGTAGTAGTATTGATCTTGCTCTATGTGGTAATAATAATGATAAGGTAGATATAAATATTATTAATCCTAACAATGTACATATCGTTGGGATTAGTTGTGGTACAGGAGTATGTGGGTCACGAGGTAAGTAATTTTATATGGCTAATCCGGGATTAAGTTAGTTTACTATGGATAAATGCTAATCTGGTTAGCTATAGTCAATTTAGGAGGATTGGGGGCTAGGAGCGATGGAACGCATAAGCGTCAGTTTAAGAAAATAATAATTGAGAAACCGTCATTGCGAGGAGACCGTAGGGTCGACGAAGCAATCCAGAAAAGTGATTAGAAATGGATTGCCACGCCACCTACGGTGGCTCGCAATGACGACTTTTTTACTTTATTTTCTTAAACTGACGCTTATGAGCATTGAGCGACGACGTCCCCAACTTCTCATCAATTGACTATATAAACATGAAAGAACCATTATCGATATATATACACTGGCCATTCTGTCTATCAAAATGTCCGTATTGTGACTTTAATTCTCATGTTTCAGATAAAGTAGACCATAATGATTGGCTGAAATGTTATGAGTTGGAACTGAATCATTTCAAGGATACTATAGGTCATAAATATATAAAATCTATTTTTTTTGGTGGTGGCACCCCATCTTTAATGAAGCCATTTGTTGTTGAAGGAATCATTAGCAAAATAGCAAATCTAGCAACAATAGATGAGTACACAGAAATTACTTTAGAAACAAATCCTACTTCATTTGAGACCGAGAAATTTAAAGACTTTAGATTAGCTGGAATAAATAGGGTATCAATTGGCGTTCAGTCTTTAGTGGAAAATGACTTAAAGAGTTTAGGGCGACAACATGATGTGGGACAAGCAATCAAAACTATTGAAACAGCTCGTCGCATTTTTCCCAGAATATCTTTTGACCTAATTTATGCAAGAAGTAACCAAACTCTAAAAAGTTGGCAAGACGAACTAACCAATGCTATGCAACTTGCCTCAGGTCATATCTCATTATATCAACTAGTTATCGAAAAAGGTACGTTATTTTATAAATTGTTTAACGATGGGAATCTGACTATACCAAGCTCAGATCAAGCGGCTGATCAGTATGAATGGACTAATTTATACTTAAAGTCACAAGGATATTTTAGGTATGAAATATCAAATTATGCTATATTAGGTCATGAATGTAAGCATAATTTGACATATTGGCAATATAATAATTATTTAGGTATAGGTCCAGGTAGCCATAGTAGAGTTAATATGTACGATATAGTTAATTCAGGAGAATTTGGGGCTAGGAACGATGGAGCGACGCCTATAAGTAATAGGCGAGCGACAAGTGACAACGTCCACAACTTCTCATCAATTGACTATAGTGATTTTACATCTAATCTCTATAGTATCATGATGTGGCATAAGCCAGAAAAATGGTTGCAAACTGTTAAGAGCTTCGGCTGTGGCGTTCAACATATCAATAAACTTTCTATGCAAGAAATAACCGAAGAAATGTTGATGATGGGACTACGTCTTGAAAAAGGTATAAATATTGACCTTATACAAAAAAGAACTAGTAAACAATTATTTGAGATTTTGGATATACAAAAGGCAACATACTATAAAAAGCTAGGTTTACTCCAGTGGGATCAGGAATTAGGCGATAAAGGTCATATTAATCTTACAGATAAAGGTCTAATGTTACATAGCTATATAGTACCAAGGTTGTTTTCACAATAGAAGTTACATAAAAAATTATTGACTTAGCATATTTTATATGTTACTATGATATGGTGTTTCATGTACATTTTTAGACAAGTCTTTTTTATAAACTTATATAAGAGGTAAATTTTCAATAAGAATTTTTTAAAACTTATAATCTCAGATTTACGGATATGGATTCATCTTGGATGTAGTGATCAAGAAAAATTTCATTCGCAATTAGTTAGTTTTAATATTGAATTAGAATTTACAACCCCACCAAAAGGCACAATTACCGACAAACTTGAAGATACAATTTGTTATCTTGAGCTTGTTCAAAGTATTAAATTTCTTTGCCAAACTAAACAGTTTAATCTGATAGAACATTTAACGATAGAAGTTTATCATGCTATTGATAAATCTTTATTTAGATATCGTGATATTGTTCAATCTGTCAGTGTAACAACACGTAAAATGTCACCGCCCATCCAAGATGTTCATGGAGATATTGCTTTTACTTACTGCTCTGCTTTATGTAGTAAAGGAGGGGACAATGATTTATATTAGCATTGGATCTAATTTAGGAAATCGTATTAATAACTTAAATATGGCTGTGAATTTATTAACACAAAGCTGTTTACGAAATTCTAAATCTTCAATTATACTTGAAACCGAAGCGATTTTGCCAGATAATACCCCTCCATCTTGGAATAAACCATTCTTAAACATGATCGTTGCGGGAGAGACGGATTTATCACCCGATGCACTACTTATAACCATGAAATCGATAGAATCTGATATGGGGCGATTGGCTATTTATGAAAAATGGGCACCTCGTATTATTGATCTAGATATTTTACTTTGGGATGAACTTGAGATCAATACTCCTCAGCTTACAATACCGCATCCAGAATTAAGTACTCGACCATTCTTACAACATCTTTTAGCCCTCATGGAAGTACAGCCCTGGACAAAGATGCCTTTAACAAATTCTTTTTCTAAAAGCTTTGTTCTAAATCCTGCAATTGTGGGGGTTGTTAACGTTACAAATGATTCCTTTTCAGATGGAGGACAATTTAACAATCCAGATAAAGCAATTGAACAAATTCAAGAATTAGCTAGTGATGGTGCTAGTATTATTGAAATTGGGGCTCAATCTACAAGACCAGGTGCTGTAATTCATACACCAGAGGAGGAATATAATAAATTAAAGCCTGTTCTAGATGGGATTACAACATTAATAAATAAAGGAATGCTTAAAGTTAGCATAGATAGTTTTTGGTCATCTACTGTTAAACGACTTCTTGAAAATTATCAGATTAGTTGGATTAATGATGTCAAAGGTGATTTTGATAATAGAACTCTGAAGAGCCTTGCTGAGAAAGGTTGTAAACTATGTTTCATGCATTCATTGAGTATTCCACCTAATCAAGAATTAATTCTATCTTTAGAACATAGACCTATTAGTTTGATAAAAGAATGGGGAAAGCAGTCCATTGAGCGTCTCTTAAATATCGGCTTTTCTCAAGAAAATATTATCCTTGATCCAGGTATCGGCTTTGGAAAATCGTCATATCAAAACATAGAGATTTTACGATATGTTCAAGAACTCAGGAGCTTAGATGTTCAAATTATGGTTGGACACTCCAGAAAATCCTATATTCAGGCATTTTCTACAGTTGATGCTAAGAATCGGGACATTGAAACTATTGCTACTTCCCTTGCATTAAAAGATAAGGTAGATTTTTTGCGTGTTCATAATGTAAGGAACCATATGCGATTTTTTACAACCTATCAAAGCTTTCATCAATAGGGTAATCATATGAAGATAATAGGTATCATGGCAGCAACGCAACAAGGAGTTATTGGTGATAGAAACTCTTTACCTTGGAGTTATCCTGAAGAACTTGAGCATTTTAGAGCTACAACTAGTGGACATATTATGATTATGGGACGAAAGACTTATAACATAATACCAAAAACTTCTCTAACTATAGTCAATTCAGGAGAATTTGGGGCTAGGAGCGATGGAGCGACGCCTATAAGTAATAGGCGAGTGACGAGTGACGACGTCACCAACTTCTCATCAATTGATTATAATAGAGATATTATTGTTTTTTCTCGTAATCATCATTGTATTTCCAACGATGTAAAGATAGTAAGTTCATTGAATGAGTTTCTAAAATATATTCAATCTTTAAACTTAGTAAAGAAACTTTTTATGATTGGAGGAGCTGAGATTGCTCATTTATTTTTAGAACATAATCTGATTTCTCATTTTATACTAACAAAAATACACCACTTATATTCTGGTGATACATCCATTGATTTAAGATATTTTAAAGGATGGGATGAAAAAATTTTAAAAGAACACCCTAATTATACTATTTGTAAGCTTACAAATATAAAGGAGATATCATGATATTTTGCACAAACCTTAATACATCTCTTGAGGTATTTCATTTACTTAAACATCCGTTTTATAAGTTATGGAATGAAGGATTATTGAAACATGAAATATTACAAATCTATGTAAAAGAATACTATCATCATGTTTCTGCTTTTCCTAGATATATAAGCCAAATCCATGCTCTTTGTGATAAGATTCAAGCAAGACAAATTTTGCTGGAGAATTTGATTGATGAGGAGAAAGGTGATGATAATCATCCTGAATTATGGTTACGCTTTGCTGAAGGGATAGGTGTATCAAGGGAGTCAATCCCAAATTTTCCAGAATTAGTTTCAACTTGCAAACTAGTTGAAGGATATTTGGAGCTAGTGAGAACAGATTATCCGACGGGATTAGGGGCTTTATATGCCTATGAAAGGCAAACACCAGAAGTTGCTGCTTCTAAGATTGATGGTTTAAAAAAGCATTATGGAATTCAAGATAATAAAACATTGCAATTTTTTTCTGTTCATCAAGAAGCTGATAAATGGCATACAAAACAGTTGGTTAGTCTGATAAAGTCTCTTAACAAAAACGATCAGCAGAAAGTTTTTTATGGAGCAAAAGAAGGAGCTAAATTACTATGGTTCTTTCTTGATGGGATGATGAAAATGGTAGAATGTCATGCTTGTTAAAGGTATAAAAACTCACAGGATTGAGGTTAATGATTGTTTGGAACAAATTTTAGATCAATATATCCAAGAGCTTGTAGATGAAGATATTGTTGCTATAACATCCAAGATAATTAGCATCATACAAGGACGTTTAGTTTCAAAGGATAGTATATGTAAGAATTTATTGATTAAGCAAGAAGCAGATTTAGTGTTGGAAACAGACCGTAATCCTTATGATCTTTATTTAACTATCAAGAATGGTATACTTATACCTTCTGCAGGTATAGATGAATCAAACGTACATGGAGTATATGTTTTGTATCCTGAGAATATTCAAAAAACAGTTATTTGGATATGGGAATATTTAAAAAAGAGACATAATCTTAAAAAGATTGGTGTTGTGATTACGGACAGCCATACAACAATCATGAGACGAGGTGTAACCGGTATCACTCTTGGTTGGTGTGGTTTTATACCCATTTATTCATATATTGATAAACCTGATCTTTATAATAGTCCATTAAGGGTTACACAAGTGAATATTTTAGATGCTTTGGCGACTTCAGCAGTTTTTGTTATGGGTGAAGGTAATGAACAAACTCCTATTGCTTCATTAAAGATGCACCTAAAATTTACTTTCTTGATAGACCTCCCACAATAGAAGAAGAGAAAAATATCTTGATTCCTATGGATGAAGATTTATATTCTCCGCTACTACGTGCTGCCAAATGGCATATTGTCTAATGGCATGTTATCTCCTCCTGTTATTGACAAGCCAATTATTTTTTGATAAAATCGATATGTTATAATTAGTTGTTTGTTTATCTAATATTTTTAACAAATTCACTACATGATTTACTAGAGTATCAATTATGCAAGATACAAATACTAACGATTTACGTAATATCATAGGTACTATCAGTGCTAAATTGTATGAAAATGACATAGTAGCTGAAATATATTACAGATTAAAAGACCCTTATTCTATTGTAAAGAAGATATTACGAAAGACTATTGCCTTGAAAGAATTAACTGACTTAGTCGCTTTTAGAATTATAGTTGATAAACAGGAAGATTGTTATAAAGTATTAGATATTATTTATAATATCTATTCTATTAATATAGAGAAGTCTAAAAACTATATTGATAATCCTAAGAATAATGGCTATCGTTCGTTGCATGTCATAGCTGTAGTTGATATTTATGGACGTAATATAGAAATACAAATCAGAACTAGAGAGATGCATAATATAGCAGAATTTGGTACAGCAAACCATGATGAATATAAAAAGGCACAGGAAACAAAACTAAGAAAATTATTCTCTAACGTGAAATTTGCTGATATTAATACTGAGATAAATAGTGCATATGATATTTTTGTCCAGTTTAATTGGACTATACCAGAACTTATTGCTTATGAGCAAGCAATTGAAAATCTTTGTCATAATTTTCATGATGTATACTCAAATGGTTTAAAGAATTGGGATAGACCTATTTCGAAACTAGACAATAAGAAGGATGATGTTATTGCTGATTCTTGAGAGAGTTTTCTATAGTCAATGGGAAGTTGGTGACGTCGTCACTCAATGCTTGCCTATTACTTATAGGCGTCGCTCCATCGTTCCTAGCCCCAAATTCTCTTGAATTAATGGTATGGACCTACCCTATATACAGAATGAGAAGCATATGCTAATCTTCTAGGATAGGAAATGAATCCTAAACAACAATAAGGAGGCCCATATGGAAGTTACCACAATTGGTATAGATATTGCAAAAAGAATTTTTCAAATTCACGGTGTAGATAAAAATGGTAAGACAATATTAAAGAAAAAATTAATGAGAGAGCAGGTTCTAACTTTTATGGCTAACGTACCAAAGTGTCTAGTAGGCATGGAAGCTTGCGGTGGAGCTAGCTATTGGGCAAGAGAATTAACAAAATTAGGTCATACTGTAAAACTAATAGCTCCACAATTTGTTAAGCCTTATGTTAAAACTAATAAAAATGATCAAGCAGATAGCGAAGCAATATGTGAGGCAGTAGCAAGACCTAATATGAGGTTTGTGCCTATCAAAACTGTAGAGCAACAAGATATTTTATTTATTCATAGGGTAAGGCAACGATTGGTAAAAAATCGTACTGCACTTGCTAATGAGATCAGGGGATTATTACATGAATTTGGTTTTGTTATACCGCAAGGAATCAATAAGATTATGACAAAATTAACTGAAATTTTAGATGAAGAGGGTTTAAGCCAGCTAAGTTATCGAACGTTTAGTGAGTTAAAAGAAGAATTTCTAGAGAATGATAAAAAAATAAAAGAATTAGAACAAAGATTAAAAATTATAGCTAGCCAGTATAGTAATCACCAACAACTAATGACGATACCAGGTATAGGGTTAATTACTGCTACAGCCTTAATAGCGTCAATAGGTAATGCTAGTTGTTTTGAAAATGGTAGGCAATTATCAGCATGGCTAGGATTAGTACCAAGGCAACATTCTAGGTTCTGTTGACAAAATTTTTAACGTAACCATATTAAAGCTCCAACAAAATTTAGAAAGGCTAAAAAGGTGGCTGGGGCTTTATCAAACCTAGAAAATATACGCCTAAAATGTTTGATTTTACCAAAGAAACATTCAATTAAATGGCGTTCTTTATAAATATGTTTATCATATTCACGTTGTACTTTACGATTAGATTTTGGTGGGATAACAACCTCGCACCCCTTATTTTCTAAGCTTTCTACAAACGCACTACTATCATATCCTTTATCACCTATCACCGTCGTATTCTGAACATCTTTAGTAAGATTTTCAGCCTGAGTGATATCATTTCTTTGCCCAGCAGTTAGTATAGTTAAACCCATAAAATTAGGTGACAAAGAACATAGTAATAATTTCAAATAATTTGCTGGTTTCTGTTACCTTATTTTTAATCCATCGTTTCATATTAGCCCAAAACTTCTCTATGGGATTTAAGTCTGGTGAATATGGCGGTAAAAAAATAAGCTTGCAACCAACTGATTCTATTAATTCCTTTGTTTTCTTTGATTTATGGAAACTAGCATTATCCATCACTACAACTTGTCCTGCTTTTAACTCTTTAATTAAAAACTTCTCAACCCAATTATTAAATAACTCTGTATTGCACGTTCCATTAAAAACAAAAGGAGCTATTGATTGATTGTTTACCAAGCCAGCTATGATATTAGTTCTTTGATAGTGTTTCCCACTCTTCTTTCCAATCAGTAATTCTCCTGTTTTACTCCAGCCTCTATCTTGGCAAATACCTGTATCTATACCGCTTTCATCAATATGCACTATTTGCCCTTTATCATATTTATTGATCTCTTCTAAATATTCAGCTCGTCTGTCTACACTTGACTCCATGTAGGTAAAGGTTTTTTTTTATAACTAAAACCTAGCTGTTTTAATATCCTTCCAGTTTGAGACCTCGCAATTCCAAACTCTTTACCAATATCTTGTAATCTCATATTTGGATTATTTCTTACAAAATTTGCTAACTTTTGCTTATCAACTTTACTTTTAAAACCTACTCTAGCTTTTGCTAATATCGTTCCTTCCTTTCTCTTCCTTACGTTCCAGCGACTAATTGTATTTTTATGTATATCGAATATCTTGGCAGCCGCTCTTTGACTATTACCTTTTTCTATATAACTTATTACTTTTTTTCTTAAATCTTTACTATATGGGCTTGTTGACATTTTTTCTCTTATTTATACCATATAATGTCATCTAATTCAACGGGTTTAACTATATAAACTTCAGTGGGTTACCCAATGCATCAACGAGGGCATGAATTTTAGTACTAAAACCACCTTTGCTTCTACCTAAAGCTGCTTCCTCTTGATTACCTTTAATATATCCAGATGAGCAAGCATGTGCTCTTACAATAGTTGCATCAATCATCATTGATTCCATATCTACATCTACTTTAACATGATCCATTAAAGCTTCCCATATACCTTTGTCAACCCATCTCTTAAATCTGCGATAAACACTGTACCAACAACCATAATAATCAGGCAGAAGACGCCATTGACAACCTGTTCTAGCAATAAACCATATTGCTTCAATAAACTGTCTTATTTTTTCCTCATTCTTGTTGTGTATAGCTTTTTTTTTCTTAAAAAATGATAAAATTGCTTCCCATGCTTGGTCTTCTATGTAATACTTCATATCGGTAGTTTCTTGGTTTCGATAACTAGAAACTACCATTTCTTCTTACTATTGCAACTTCTTTATTCTACTCTGATAACTTAACATAAAATTTTGTCAACAGAACCTAGTGGTGGCAAAGATAAGTTGCTTGGCATTAGTAAAAGAGGTGATATATATTTACGCACTTTGTTGATTCAAGGAGCAAGAGCAGTACTGAATAGTAAAATAAGATTTACCACGGAAGAGCAAAAATCTAAAAAAGATTATAGCAAGTTTACCGAGTGGATGTTTAATTTATCTGAACGAAATGGGCATAATAAAACAACTGTTGCAGTAGCTAACAAACTAGCAAGGGTGGTGTTTGCGGTACTCAGTTCAGGCAATGATTATACCGAGAGTAAAGTTTGTAGCTAAAGAATTGGTACAAACTAGTTGTTGACGAGAGAATATTATAGGTAAATAGAAATTTAATAGATTCTAATCCGGAATATGCGAAAGAATGATAATATTGATGGTATAGTTAAACCCGTTGAATTAGATGACATTATATGGTATAAATAAGAGAAAAAATGTCAACAAGCCCATATAGTAAAGATTTAAGAAAAAAAGTAATAAGTTATATAGAAAAAGGTAATAGTCAAAGAGCGGCTGCCAAGATATTCGATATACATAAAAATACAATTAGTCGCTGGAACGTAAGGAAGAGAAAGGAAGGAACGATATTAGCAAAAGCTAGAGTAGGTTTTAAAAGTAAAGTTGATAAGCAAAAGTTAGCAAATTTTGTAAGAAATAATCCAAATATGAGATTACAAGATATTGGTAAAGAGTTTGGAATTGCGAGGTCTCAAACTGGAAGGATATTAAAACAGCTAGGTTTTAGTTATAAAAAAAAACCTTTACCTACATGGAGTCAAGTGTAGACAGACGAGCTGAATATTTAGAAGAGATCAATAAATATGATAAAGGGCAAATAGTGCATATTGATGAAAGCGGTATAGATACAGGTATTTGCCAAGATAGAGGCTGGAGTAAAACAGGAGAATTACTGATTGGAAAGAAGAGTGGGAAACACTATCAAAGAACTAATATCATAGCTGGCTTGGTAAACAATCAATCAATAGCTCCTTTTGTTTTTAATGGAACGTGCAATACAGAGTTATTTAATAATTGGGTTGAGAAGTTTTTAATTAAAGAGTTAAAAGCAGGACAAGTTGTAGTGATGGATAATGCTAGTTTCCATAAATCAAAGAAAACAAAGGAATTAATAGAATCAGTTGGTTGCAAGCTTATTTTTTTACCGCCATATTCACCAGACTTAAATCCCATAGAGAAGTTTTGGGCTAATATGAAACGATGGATTAAAAATAAGGTAACAGAAACCAGCAAATTATTTGAAATTATTACTATGTTCTTTGTCACCTAATTTTATGGGTTTAACTATAAATAAGACGAACCTTAGCTTACGAGAAAACTGAAATAGTCAATGGCTCGTTAGAAGTCGATGAAATGATAAGTATAAGTTTGTAAGCCAGCGAATTCCATCAGGGCTATAGGGTAATTTTAAGGTAATTTATTAACTATAAGCCGGATACATGACTGCATTCGATTTTTTTGCTGTTATATATTATTTTTTTCTTGCATTATCGGGTAAGTCCATACATGACTATATAATCATACCTATTTTTAGTTAGTAACTGTAAAATTATTATTGACCAAAGCTAATTTTAGCACTTCATCTACAGTTGATACTGATAAAATTTCTAAACTCTTTTTTATATTCGGTGGAATATCTTCTAAGTCTTTAACGTTATCTTGAGGTATTATCACCGTTTGTATACCACCTCGGCTGGCAGCTAATAATTTTTCTTTTAGCCCCCCAATTGGTAATACTGCCCCCCTTAGGGTGATTTCTCCAGTCATTGCTACAGTTCTGTTTACCGGTATTTTGGTCATAAGTGAAACAATAGTGGTAAATATTGCACATCCAGCAGATGGACCATCTTTTGGAATCGCTCCAGCCGGTACGTGCAAATGGATATCAAGATCTTTATAATCTTCGTATTTTAATCCAAAACTACTAGCTCTAGAGCGAAAACAGCTATAGGCTGCTTGAGCAGATTCTTTCATTACATCCCCAAGTTTACCAGTAGTTTTAATGTCTCCTTTGCCATGAAATGACAAAGCTTCAATGGTAAGTAATTCTCCGCCAACTTCTGTATAAGCAAGTCCCGTAGTACTACCTATTTGATCTTCTTTTTCAGCTAGACCAAAATTATATTTCCTAACTCCTAAATATTCTTCAAGATTAGCAGATGATATTGATATGTTTTTTATTTTTTTGTTACTCAAAATTCTTTGCAATACTTTTCTTGTAACAGAGCCAATTTCTCTCTCAAGCGATCTTACTCCTGATTCTTTGGTATAATATCTGATTAATTCTAAAATTGCTCCATCATCAATAGTGAGTTCATTTTTCTTCATTTCATGCATTTTCAATTGCTTTGGTATTAAGTAGTTTTTGGCAATTTGTAATTTTTCTTCTTCAACATAACCAGAAATGTTAATGATCTCCATACGATCAATTAGAGCTCTGGGCAGATTATAAGAATTAGCTGTTGCAATAAACATTACCTCTGATAAATCATATTCTACTTCTAAATAATGATCAACGAAATGACTGTTTTGTTCAGGGTCTAAGACTTCAAGTAATGCAGAAGCTGGATCACCTCGAAAATCAGAACCCATTTTATCAATTTCATCTAATAACATAACGGGGTTATTAGTTTTAACTTTTTTTATTAAATTTATAATTTTTCCTGGCATAGAACCAAGATATGTTTTTCGATGTCCCCTAATCTCCGATTCATCTCTAATACCGCCAAGAGCAAATTTAGTATATTTCCTACCCATCGCTTCAGCAATGGATTTGACCAATGAGGTTTTTCCAACTCCTGGTGGACCGATTAAGCATAATATAGGTCCTTTAATTTTTTTAGAACGTTGTAACACTGCTAAATATTCAATAACACGCTCTTTGACTTTCTCAAGACCAAAGTGATCACGATCCAAAATTTCTCTAGTTTTATTTATATCAGTTTTATTATTATCAAATTTCCCCCATGGCATGGCTAATAATGTATCAAGGTAATTACGAACAACTGATGATTCACCTGACATTTGATTCATAAGCTTTAGCTTTTTCAGTTCTGCTTCAGCTTTTTCTTTTGCTTCTTTTGAAAGTTTTAAGGTTTTAATCTTTTTTTCTATATCAGAGAAATCAGATTTATCATGTTCGAGTTCTTTTTGTATAGCTTTCATTTGTTCGTGCAAGTAATAATCACGCTGAGTTTTCTCAATTTGTTTTTTTACTCGCAATTGTAAAGCTTGCTCTGCATCTATTTGAGCCATACTAGATGTTAATGTATCTATTATAGTTTTAATTCGTGATTGAGGTTTGGTCTCCTCTAACAAAGTTTGTTTTATTATTAATGGTACAGTCAAATAAGAAGCTAGTACATTAGTGACATAACTAAAATCTGTTGGATTTTTTGCTATTTCACCAGTTATCGTTTCTATTATTTCTGGATTAATTTTTTTATGAGTCTTAGTATATTTTGTAAATAACTCAATAACATTTGCTGTGGAAACTTTTAAAGATTCTACATCAATTACCTCTTCATCATGTAGTATGCTATATTCAGCTTCAAATATCTCTTTATTAGTGATGTTATGTAGGGTAACCTTATCGATTGCTTCAACTAGAATTTTGGCATTATTCTGTAACCTTACTGTTTGTATAATTTTAGCAATTACTCCTGTAGAATGGAGATCTTGAATATCCGGAGTATCTTGATCTTGTTGTTTTTGTAATACTAATAATATATATCTATTATTATCTATAATTTTAGTGTCAAATAAGGCTTTTAGAGACTTAGTCCTACCGACAAATACAGGAGCAACCATACCGGGAAAGATCACCATGTCTTTTAATGCGATTAGGGGCAATTTTTCTTTATTTGTCATATTAAAAAACCTTAAGAAATTTATATACTAAAGAGGATAGTAACTATATAATATCGCCTTACTATGATTTCAAGCTACATTTAGTTTTATATATGCCTTCATCACCTCAATCTTCCAATATCATATCAATAGCAAGCAATAGGGTAAAACAATATCTTCATTTGACCCCAATAGTTCAATCTGAAATTTTAGATAAAATGCTCGGTCATGAAATTTTCTTTAAAATAGACTCGTTACAAAAAACCGGAGCATTCAAGGTTAGAGGGGTATTAAACCACTTATTAGAGTTACAAGAACAAAATTGTTTACCAAATAAAGTTGTTGCATATAGTACAGGTAATCATGGAATTGGTCTTGCTTGGGTAGCAAAAACCCTTAACCTTAATGCAAGAATTTATTTACCAGAAAATACCTCTCCAATTAAACAACAAACAGCAAAATATTATGGAGCAGAGGTTATACTAACTAAAACTAGACAAATGGCAGAAGATAAAGCAAAGAGTGACATAGAAAATGATTTTTACTATTTGCATCCTTCCGATAGTGATTCTAGTATAGCTGGGGCTGGTACGATGTGTTATGAAGCATTGCAACAACTAGGATTCAGTCCAGATGCCATTTTTGCTTCTTGTGGAGGTGGGGGGTTGCTTTCAGGATCATATTTAGCGAAAGAATTACTCTCTCCATCCAGCTTGCTGATAGGTTCAGAGCCGCTTAATGCTAACGATGCTTTCTTATCGATTAAGCAAGGTTCGATATATAGGTTTACTGATTCACCAAGTACTGTAGCAGATGGTTTGCGTACTTTAGCAGTTTCATCACGTACATTTAATTATCTAAATAAACTCGATGATTTCTTTCTTGCTGATGAACATTCTATATATTATTGGACCGCTTGGTTGGTTCATTTGCTACGAATTGCCTGTGAACCATCATGTGCTTTAAATATGGTTGGAGTAGTAAATTGGTTAAAGAAACAGTCAAAACCTAAGAAAGTTTTAGTGCTTATATCAGGTGGGAACATTGATCCTATTATTTATCAGGAGCTTTGGAAGGGAGAATATCTTTCTAATTTACCTAAGTCTTAGTACTATAGTTGTAAATTAACTCATGTATGGATCTACCCAATAATGCAAGAAAAAAAATAATACTTGACAGAAAAAAAGCAAATGCAGTCATGTATTCAACTTGAAGCACAACAAAGTGCTTCAGCCCTGATGGAATTCTCTAACTTACGAACTTTAACATAATCACCTTAACGGCTTCTTTTGAGCCTGTGAGTTAAACAGTTTTTTCGTAAGCTAAGGTTTGTCTTATTTACCATCAATATTATCATCTCTCGCATATTCCTTGGTAAGAATTCCTTACTTTATTATTTTATTCCAGCTATGATTTTTTTTTAATTTAAACCTTAATTTAATTAAAAAAATCATTTAGCCATCATAAATTAATAATTAATATTAAACTTTTAATAACATACTTTTATTTCACTGTATGATTGATCATTTCGCAATACTGCGAATACTACTCTTGCTAATTTATTTGCCACTGCTACTACACTAGTATTATAACCTCGTCTCTCTTGCAGCTTGAACATCCAATCTGTAAACCTACTTTTGTTACCTTCTTCTATTTTATCTAATTTCTTAGTTCTTAATACCCTAGCTGTAAAAACAGAACGAGCTCCATGGATTAATAAATTATGTCATTGCGAGACCACTACGTGGTCGTGGCAATCCACATTTATTAGATTGCTTCGTCGCTACTAAAGTAGCTTCTCGCAATGACGCCAAGCTATTTTCTATATGACTTTTAAATGCCATGCGTAAGGTGAGTAATATAATCAGCTTCTTATCAATTGACATATTTATTCGTAACAAAAAGCTTATCTGTACTTTGTTTTTATAAGCGAGTACAGCGTAATGAACATTGTTTGCACACGAATGTCCCAAAGCACATTAATTCATGATATTTTCAAAAAAAACAATCCTTGAAAGACGTAGGATGTGAAATTATTACACTTTTAAGCAAATTCATTAAAATATAGTTTGCATTGAAAACTAATTATGTTATAAAGCGTGTGTTTTAAAAAGAAACATGTTATAACCCCGCCTATTTCTGCATTAATTAAAGAAAATTCGAATATATAGTCAATTCAGGGGAATTGGGTAGCAGGAACGATGGAGCGACGCCTATAAGTAATAGGTGAGCATTGAGAGCGACGACGTCACCAACTTCTCATCAATTGACTATAGTTTTTGGTTATTCGATGCATGCATGTAGGAGAAACAATATATGATAAATAATGTTAAATTTCATAAAATCCATAATTTCACTAAGACTCATTACTCCACTATTATTAATTTGTAGTATATTTAATATGCAAACTCACGCAGACACTGTAAAAACAAATGAAAATAATCATTATCTCATTACACGTGATTATTACAATAGTTTAATCACCTCTAATGCTCTTCCTATAGCAGAGCTTGGTATGTTGGTAAATATATTGCCCAAGGGTGGTGATATTCATCATCATTTTATCGGTGCTATTTATGCTGAAACTTTATTAGATTATGTTAAGAAGGAGGGATTTTGTATTGATCCTAACAGTTATGAAATTCTTAAAAAACCTACGAAAAAATGTATGACTGTAGATGAGATACGTGCTGATATACACAAATATAATCAGCTCGTGTCACTTTGGTCAATAGAAAATTTTAACAATCATTATCACAAACAATTATCACCAGATGCCAGATTTTTTGATTGTTTTAACTATTTTGGTTGGTTAGAAGACTATATTATTAAAGATGGTTTGATAGATTTGAAGAATAGGGCAGAAGCAGAAAATGTGCAATATATAGAAACTATATTTCCTTTTGCTCCTATTAGTACAAACGTTGCTTTAGATGAGATTAATAAGTTAACAAGTAATACAGATGATCTTGCTATTAATCAGGTTTTAGCAAAAGCTATGTTATTATTAGAGCAGGATAAAGTTATAAACCAAGCTATTACTCACTATTCAACAATAGTAACAGATGCCTCGAAAGATATTGACAATGATCACTTTACTCTGCGGTTTCAACCATATGTATTCCGTGAAAGTAAGCCATCTATGGTATTTTCTGGTTTGTATTCAGCCTTTTCTTTAGCACAAAATAATCCTAAAATAGTTGGGGTGAATATAGTCGGTACAGAAAACTCAGTTGTTGCGATCAAAGATTATATATTACATATGAAAATGTTTCGTTTTCTTAAACAAAAATTTTCTAATGTTAAATTATCTTTGCATGCTGGTGAATTAGCATTAGGGCTAGTTCCTCCAGAAGGGCTACGTCATCATATTTGGGATGCCATATTGATAGCCGGGGCAAATCGTATTGGTCATGGAGTAGGTATTATGCATGAATCTAATCCTCACCAACTAATAAGAACATTAGTGGAAAAGAATATACCTATTGAAATTAATTTAAGTAGTAATGAATTTATTTTAGGAGTTGTAGGTGATGACCATCCTATCAAGCTATATATGCGTTATGGGGTGCCAATCGTAATCTGCACTGATGATGCAGGAGTATTACGCAATAATTTAACTCAAGAATATTTATTATTTATTAGTCGTTATAAGCCATCTTATGATCAATTAAAACAAGTCGTCTATAATAGTATTAAATATTCTTTCTTAACGGAAGAGGAAAAGAAAAAACAACTTAATTTGCTTGATAAAAAGTTTATTCTTTTTGAAGAAAATATAGCTTTTCATAGTAAAGCGTTTATCGATATATCCAAAAATATAAAAAAGAATAATATTTGATAAAAAAGAAAGCAGATGCAGTCATGAATCAACTATATCTAAAAGTTTTCACATTTTTTTTGAATATATCCTCTCTTCAATCTCGTGACGAAAATGACGGATTAAACCTTGAATAGGCCAAGCAGAGGCATCTCCAAGACCGCAAATAGTACGCCCCTCGATCATTTTAGTCACGTCTAACAATTGATCTATTTCTTCTATTTTTGCCTGACCTCGTACTAATCTCATCATAATTCGCCACATCCACCCTGTGCCTTCTCTGCATGGGCTACACTGACCACAAGATTCATGCATGTAGAATTTACTAAGCCTGGCAATAGCATAAATAATATCCGTAGAATTATCCATAACAATAATTCCACCAGTCCCAAGAGCCGAGCCAGCTAATTTCAAACTATCAAAATCCATTGCCAAATCTTCACATAGTGACTTTGGTAACAATGGTACTGACGAACCACCTGGAATAATAGCTTTCAGATTATCCCAACCACCACGTACACCTCCAGCATATTTTTCTATCAATTCCTTTAAAGGTATGCCCATAGCTTCTTCAACATTACATGGTCTATTTACGTGACCAGAAATACAGAAAATTTTCGTGCCGGTACTGTTAGGCTTTCCGATTGAAGCAAACCAATCCCCCCCACGTCTAAGTATAGTAGGTACAACGGCAATTGACTCAACATTATTAATAGTTGTTGGACAACCATATAAGCCGAAATTAGCTGGAAATGGTGGTTTCAGTCTAGGAAATCCCTTGTTACCCTCTAAACTCTCGAGTAGAGCTGTTTCCTCGCCGCAAATATATGCCCCAGCCCCTCTATGCAAATAAATATCAAGTTTATACCCAGTACCACAAGCATTATCACCTATAAAACCAGCATCATAAGCTTCATCTATAGCCCGTTGCACATTGGATGCTTCGTTATAAAATTCACCACGAATATATATATAGCAAGTATGTGCGTTAATAGCAAAACTGGCAAGCAAACAGCCTTCAAGCAATTTGTGCGGCTCATGTCTTAAAATATCACGATCCTTGCATGTACCAGGCTCTGATTCATCAGCATTAACTACTAAATAGCTAGGTTTCGGGTGTTCTTTAGGCATAAACGACCATTTGAGACCAGTTGGAAATCCAGCACCGCTCCGTCCTCGCAAACCTGATTTTTTTATTTCATCAATTATCCATTCTCTACCTCTAATAATAAAATCTTTTGTATTATCCCAATCTCCACGTTGCTTGCTACTTATTATATCATATTTTTTCTGTCCACTAAGATTAGAAAAAATTTTATTGCTAGTTTGTAACATAATTTACTCTTAGAATATCTACAAATGAGAGTATAGATGAAGGTAAATAATTGTGAAGAATAAATTTAGGGGTTTTTATCAGGATAGTTTAAAAGTCGTAATTTTAAGCCACCAAGATCCAAATTTATTATTTGTACTGTTAATTATAATATAAAGACTATTTATATCCACTTTCTTTAGTTTAATATTATTATTAAGTTTAAAGTAGTAGTCAACTTACATTTTTCCAACCAATCCTCAAGGACAATTATACTTAATTCATAAATTAGGTAAAATTTTATGTATAGATTCTTTTAGGTTATTTTTAATTTTCTGAAATTCTTCCGTGATATTATTTAGTTTACTTATTTTTTCTAGAAATTCTTTCATTTCATTTTTTTTAAGTAATGGTATGTGTATATTACAAAGCTGCTCATAAGTTAAGTTTGCCCTAACAGCTCCATACTTTGTATCATATTTGCCAATAATGGCTAAATAATATTTTGATTTTAAAACATGTAATAAATATTCGGATGGTAGAGTATCTTGGAATTTTTTTAAAACTCTAAATACGATATAGATACCACTTACATATCCACCATTTAACTCCTCAGAAACTAAACCTAAAGAGCCAACGTTAATCCTATGCGGATTATATACCAAATCTCCAGCTTGAACTTGCTTGTATTTTTGGTTTATGTCCTCACCTTTTAAAATTTCATTGTCAAAAATACCAATACTATTACTTACCCCTAAAATTCTAAAATCTGTAATTGGCTGTAAAGACGGTTCTATTTTTTCTGTTATCTCCTCAATATAATCACCAAGTTTTATAATATCACCTTTTAAATTAGCAAAAATATCTAAATAATCATAAATCCATAAACTATAGCTATTCTTGGCTATTTCAGTTGATGGTATTATGGCAGATTCAATCTCTGCAACAGCCTTTTTATTATTGAAAGCATCAAGTGCAACTGGTAAATCATTATCCTTAATTGGCTTCTTTCTTGAACCAAGTTCATGACCAACCGCATTAATTGCAAAAAAGAACGTGTCTGAGATCTTTCTGTTTTTCTCGAAATATATAATACTTGTTTTTGTTGGGGTGTAAGGTTCAAAAAGCTTTCTTGGCAATGAAACAATAGAAACATTTGATGAGTTATTAAAAATATACTCTCTCACCTTTCCAACATTGCCCCCATCTGAAACAAAGTTTTCTTTTACAAGTAAACAGCCTCTACCACCTAGTTTTAAAGCTTCAAAGCAATGCAAAGGACAAATAGCGTCACCATTATTTGATTGAATGGGATATAAATACCCAAACCTTGTTTGTTGCGAATATGGTGGATTTGTAATTACAATATCATATTTTTGATTTACATAATCAGAAAGGGTGTCTTGTTTCTTGATATTACTATGTCCGTCTCCAAACAAAATCATATTCATTTTTGCAATTCTTGCATTAATAGTAATCTCAGAACCGTAAATTGTTTTTTTCCTTAGAATATTTTGCATCTCGTCGTTAAACGAAGTTCTGATTTTTAAATATCTAAATGCTTCAATTAAAAATCCTCCTGTGCCACAAAAAGGGTCATAAATGGTTTCGCCAATTTTAGGATTAACCATACTTATCATTGTTCTTACAATGTTTCTAGGTGTAAAATATTCGCCTAAATCTTTAATTTTGATGCCTTGGTAAGCATTTTTTAAAAAATATTCAAAAGCATCACCATTCACATCACTATCTGAAGCTGTGAGGTTAAGTTTTGAAAGCTCACAAATAATTTCTTCAAAAATATCAGGGGAATTAATAGGGAACGCTTCGCTAAAAATATCACCATACTTCTTGTTAATCTTAATCCACACAACATCTTTCACATATTGATACAACTCGTTTCCTTTTTTCTGAGAAAAGGAACTCCATCTAAGATACTCATCTAACTTATTTTCTTCACCTCCCAACGTCTTTAGAACGGAAATTTCATCAAGAATTTTTAAAAACAAAATATCAGAAAATGCCCCAAATCTGTCAAGCCCTGCTTGCAATCCATCCTCTCTTAGTAAATTAGCCGCACTTTTAAAGATCCTAATAAGTTCGTCTCTTGAATGCTGAATGAAATTTACCGCAGATAGTATTTCAGAGCCCTCATTAACAAATCTGAGTGCCGTATGGTGATTTATAAATTGCCTTACATCTTCCCCGTCAATTTTAAGATTACGCCCATTATACAAATATTGGGTTTCAATATAACTTCCATTATAAGCAAATATAAGCGGCGTATTTAGTGGTTTAGCATACAAATTCAATGCTTGGTGCATTGCTAATTGTATACTTTCATTTGGTTTTTTTGCCTCAATTATTATTATTGGTTCGTTACTTCCTTCCTTGTATAGTACAAAGTCAGGTATTTTACCGTTAAGTAATTCTTTTTGTTTGGTAAGTTTCACTCTTTGTTGATAAACGTTACATCTTGGGTCTTTTTCATCGACAATCCAACCAAGATTAGCAAGTTGAACCAGGATATCATGCGTTACAGATGCTTCTAATCTTTTAGTATACATAAAGAATATTCCAATTTTACAAAAAAGCTTGTTGTACCAACAAATTAAATATATCGTAATTATCTCTGTTATTATATCTAAAACAGAACTCATTAACGTATTTTTGTAAGTATTGTGGTGTATAGTCAATTGATAAGAAGTTGGTGACGTCGTCGCTCAATGCTCGCCTATTACTTATAGGCGTCGCTCCATCGTTCCTAGCCCCAAATTCTCCTGAATTAACTATACATCGCTAGAGACTGCCTGCAATCTCCTAGTTTTTGAATAGCTTCACCAACTTAAAATTAACATATCTCGATCTATTCTGAAACTTTTAAAACGCTCTAATACTGACATACCTAGTAGTGATATATCGAGACCACCAGTACCTATATGAGCTTCAATATTTCTAAAGAAAGCTCTGTTATCAATTACTACACTATCTAATTTCACGGGGGCGGCTGTACTAGTACCATTAGCCGTCGAGTAAATTCTAGTGTAATGTAGTTTTGATAAGTCAAACCCTAGCATTTTAGCATCATTAGTAGTAAGGGCAACATCACTTGCTCCGGTATCAATCATAAATTTAATTTTTACTCCATTTACCAATATGTCAATGTAAAAATGTCCGTCGCTACTACGGCTAATCACTAATTCTCCTTGTTTATTGACCCAATTATATGATGGTATTAGTACGGATACGACTCGTTGTGTGGTATAATTTAATTCAAATCTGAAAGCGTAACCAATAATTATGATCAAAAAAATTAGCCCCCAAATTAATAGCTGAATAGAGACGATCTTTATCCCCTTTTGATTAAAGGAATTATAAACGATACTGATAATAATCAAAATCATTACAAAGCAAGATATACTTTTCTGGCTACTCCAAGAGAATCCAGTAAATTGTGCATCTACCAATTTACGTATCAAGAAGGTAATGACCATACTAATACATAAAAGCATTGTTAATTTTATAAGACTCTTATTGCTCACATTAAGTCACCTATATTCTCTAAAAATAATCTTGCTCTATGAGATTTTGGCTTTTCAAAAAATTCTGCGGCTGGCTGATCGGCTAGAACTTGCCCGTGATTCATAAAAATTATCCTATCCGCTATCGCTTTGGCAAATTTGATATGGTGAGTAACAACAATCATCGTCATTTGACTTTTTAATAAAGAGATAATTTCAATAATATCTTTAATATTTTCAGGGTCTAAAGCTGAAGTAGGCTCGTCAAATAACATTACCTCTGGATCCATCATTAAGGCTCGACAAATGGCTACTCGCTGTTTTTGTCCTCCAGATAGATTGATAGGAAAAGCAGTAACTTTTTGTTTTAAACCAAATTGCTCTAATAATTTCTCCGCCTTAGAAATGGCAGTCATCTGCTGCATTTTCAAAATATTAACAGGAGCATATATTAAATTATCCTGAACATTTAAGTGTGGGAAAAGATTAAAAGATTGGAAAACCATACCAATTTTAAGGCAAAGCTTCCTTTTATTCTTTTGAGTTAACTTTTTGTTATCAATAAACACTTGTCCAGTAGTAGGTATTTCTAACGCATTAATAATTCGTAATAAAGTGGATTTACCACTACCAGAAGAACCTATAATCGCTATAGTTTCCTTTTTTTTGAACTCAAGACTAACATCTTTAACAGCATAAATTTTACTATATTTTTTTGAAACCTTATCAACTACTATCATACTAAACTATAAATTTGTAACCATCATATAGAGGTTTTATATTGCTTGGCAATATTTTTGATATCTCGTGATAATCAATAAAATGATTCATATTAGTTAATAATATTTGTTGCGGTTTGTATTCATATTCCCACTGTAGGATTTTATCTAATCCTGCATGGCAATCATTAGATTCGTATGCCATACAATCTAATATCCACACTTTGATATTTCTTAAGAATGGTTTGGATTCTGCCGGAAAATCTACCACATCATTAGAATATACAAAATCATCCACTCTAATACCTAAACTATCTATAGGACCATGATGCTGTCTAAAAAATTGTACCTCTATAGTGTCAATTTTAAATTTTGCAAAAAAATCTACCGGTCTTGCAATCAGTCTATCCGGAGCAAACAAGTGTTGGTGATAATTCTCAGTTCTCAATGCTGTAGCATTATCAGTAAAAATTTCTAAAGGTCTTTTCTGAAAGAATGGAAATACACGTAGATCATCAATACCGTTAACATGATCTGCATGATAATGGGTTAATATAGCACTGCCCACTTTTTTAATATTTTCTCGTAGTAATTGTCCTTTAATGTCGAAACCAAAATCAACAAGAATTTGACTATTACCATCATCCATATATATTGACGATCTAGTTCTTTTATTATAACTTGAAGTTGAGGTGCATGTACTGCAATCACAATTAACTACCGGTAGACCAAACGATGATCCACATCCTAGTACTGTTATTTCTAGCATAATATTATTTACTTAAACCAAATAAAATTAAAATTGAAAATGTTTGAACTTTTATATAATTTCCAAGGCCTTAATCAAGAAATATTCTTGTGGATCAATGGCATAACTAACCATTTTAGCATAATAGCTTATATTCTACAAATTATCTCTTATTGTTTTAATATTACCAACTTTGCTATCGCTTATTTGATATATTGTATATATTTTTACACTCAGCTAAAAAAGATTCAAGATTTTAATCATCGTCAGAGCAAATTTTGGGCTATATATAATAAAATGGTAATGATTGGTATAATTTATACGATATTCGGTTGTATTTATGCTCTACTTAAGTTTTCGGTTAATCTACCTAGACCATTTTGCTCATTGCCTATTAATAGTTTTGTAACAATTGCTAATATTGAACTTGAAAGATGTTTGTCTAGTTTTCCAAGCAGTCATTCTGGGTTAGCATTATTGGTTGCCTACTGTATTTGGTCATATATAACAATCAGACAAAAAATTATAGCCATTTTGATTGTTATTTTAGTGGCGATATCACGTATTACTCTTGCTATGCACTACCCAGCTGATATTATTTATAGTTTCCTTATCACCATAATAATTATCATACTTGGCAGAATAGTTTTTAGAATTTTTGCCAATAACTTAATAAAATGGCTAGGAGGCTGTCTGCAATAACTAATTAATTTACTCACCTTACGCATAAACCCCATGACAATTTAAAAATTCTAGAAAAGTACAAAACGCTATTAGCGAGACCACTACGTGGTCGTGGCAATCCACATTCATTAGATTGCTTCGTCGCTACTAAAGTAGCTCCTCGCAATGACGCCAAGCTATTTTCTATATGACTTTTAAATACCATGCGTAAGGTAATGGTATGGATCTACCCTATATACAGAATGAATATTAATGGTTATCCTTCTAGATTTAATATATTAAAACAACAATAGGGAGACCCAAAATGGAATATAACACAATAGGAATAGATTTAGCAAAAAATATTTTTCATCTTCATGCAGTAGATAAATATGGAGCTCGTTCTGTTTTTACAGCTAGGGTATTAAGAACTAAGAAATTAGATAAAATAGAAGAAGGTAACAAAAGTAGGTTTACAGATTGGATGTTCAAGCTGCAAGAGAGACGAGGTTATAATACTAGTGTAGTAGCAGTGGCAAATAAATTAGCAAGAGTAGTATTCGCAGTATTGCGAAATGATCAATCATACAGTGAAATAAAAGTATGTTATTAAAAGTTTAATATTAATTATTAATTTATGATGGCTAAATGATTTTTTTAATTAAATTAAGGTTTAAATTAAAAAAAAATCATAGCTGGAATAAAATAATAAAGTAAGGAATTCTTACCAAGGAATATGCGAGAGATGATAATATTGATGGTAAATAAGACAAAGTAAGTTAGCGAATTCCATCAGGGCTGAAGCACTTTGTTGTGCTTCAAGTCGAATACATGACTGCATTTGCTTTTTTTCTGTCAAGTATTATTTTTTTTTTCTTGCATTATTGGGTAGATCCATACATGAGTTATATTATATGTTTATCTTTTAATAATGTAACAAGATCACCATTTTCATACATTTCACGTACTATATCACAGCCACCTATAAATTCTCCTTTTATATAAAGCTGTGGTATGGTAGGCCAATCAGTGAAGGATTTGATATCCTCACGTAAGCTAAGACTGGTCAAAACATTAATATCACGAAATTCTATACCAAGTTTTTTTAAGATAGAAACAACGGTAGCAGAAAAATTACATTGAGGAAAATTACTAGTGCCTTTCATAAACAACACAACATCGTTATTAGCAATTTCATTTCTTATAAAATCAAAATTTTTATTCTCTAACATCCTCAAACCTGATAAAAATTATGACTTCTTTTTACTCTTAAATGTTATATTATGCAAGCTCAAATAGTTGATAAAATCTTTGAAATTTTAAGCCAGAATAATTCTAATCCCCGAACAGAACTAGAATATGTTAATAATTTCACTCTATTAATAGCTGTGGTATTATCCGCACAAGCAACTGATATTTCGGTTAATAAAGCAACAAGATTTTTGTTTAAAGAATATAATACACCGGAAAAAATATTAGAACTCGGGGAAGAAGGATTAAAAAATTATATAAGATCAATAGGTTTATTTATAACCAAAGCAAAAAATATTGTTGCACTTTCTCGTATTTTGATAGATAAGTATGATAGCAAAGTGCCAAACAATTTTGACGAATTAATTAAATTACCTGGTGTTGGAAGAAAAACTGCCAATGTAGTATTGAATTGCTTATTTGGTAAATCAACTATGGCAGTTGATACACATGTATTCAGAGTTTCTAGAAGATTAGGGTTGGCAAGTAGTGATACCCCCCAAAAAGTGGAATTTGAATTAGTTGAAATTATTGATGCAAAATGGTTACAATATGCTCATCACTGGCTGATATTACTTGGTAGGTATATCTGTAAAGCACGAGTACCCAATTGTTCCGTTTGCCCAGTTAAAGAATATTGTGAATATTATGCTAACAATTTTCTGAAGTAATAAATTATTAGTTTTATAGCTGTGGCTGAATTTGTATAGAGTTATGGAGAGGTGGCCGAGTGGTTTAAGGCGCTCGCCTGGAAAGCGTGTTCACGGTAACGTGTCAGGGGTTCGAATCCCCTCCTCTCCGCCATTCGGCACAATTTGCTACTTTTTGCAATGCCTAATCAGAAAATCAATAATCATTTACAACTAATATATAATTTTTTATAGTTTAATCGCTAAGCCGTTATAAATAATGACGTCACCAACTTCTCCTAAACTATACGTGGTTTGACAATTATTAACCCACTAATATAGTCAATTCAGGAGAATTTAGGGCTAGGAGCGATTATGAACAATTATTTTGAGTTATTAGGCATAGAAAAAAAATATGATATTGAATTGTCTGATCTGGATCGTCAATATTTCGCTATGCAGTTAAAATATCATCCGGATAGAACTAACTCTAACACCGAAAAGCAAAAAAATTTGGCTATCTCTATTGAGCTAAATAAGGCTTATTCAACACTTAAAGACGATTTAGCACGAGCTGAGTATCTTCTCTTGTTAAACAATATAGTTTTGGATGACCTAACGGTTAGGCAAGGTATTTCAAAGGAACAATTGAATGTTGTGTGGAGTGAATTAGAGTTTGTCGAAACTACTGAAGACTTAACAAAGTTAGAACATATGCTAAATAACAAGATTCTTGAAAAGCAACAACTTACTAAATCTCTAACTACTGCATTCCAAAATCAAAATATGCAAGATGTCGTTGATAGTACTATAAGATTTAAATATCTTAAAAACTTAATTAATAATATTCAGCTAAAAATCAAATCATGCAAATAATAGAAATTAGTGAGGCTGGCTCTTCCCAGCATAAAGAAAATGATAAGAACATAGCCGTTGGCATTGATTTCGGTACAACAAACTCATTAATTGCTTTGTCAAATCAACAAGTGGTACAAATTATCACAAATGATCAAGATTTAGAACTTATCCCATCAGTGATAGCCTTCCATGGTGAAAGCTTTATTGTGGGTAATCATGATATAATCGATAATCTTCGCTCTATAAAAAGGCTCTTCGGTAAGAAACTATCCGATATACAAAATAACCCGACACTTTTTGCTTTAGTGAAAGATTATATTGACCTAGATAGTGAAATATTACGGCTGCAATTTGCTGGAAAATTGATGACTGTTCCGGAAATTGCCGCCCAAATCTTTCTCTATTTAAGGCAACAAGCTACTGAAAGATTAAACTCAGAAGTTAAAAAAGCGGTAATAACTGTACCGGCACATTTTAACGATGCTGCTAGAGGAGAAGTAATGCTGGCAGCAAAAATTGCTGGATTTGAGGTATTACGGTTAATTGCAGAACCAACAGCAGCAGCCTATGCGTATGGTTTCAATAAAGAAAGCAGAGGGTGTTATTTAGTATATGATTTAGGGGGAGGAACTTTTGATGTATCAATTCTCAATATGCAAACCGGCGTACTTCAGGTTATTGCCACTGGCGGAGATAATATTTTAGGCGGTGATGATATTGATCACTTAGTGATGAAGTATTTTTGTGATAAATATAAATTAGTAGCATCTAACGAATTAATAAAATTAGCAAAAAAAGTTAAAGAAACACTTAGTGTACAAAATAAATGTAGTATTATAGATAATCCGACTAGTATTGCTCCCAATTTACAAACGTCATTGCGAGGAGATACTTTAGTAGCGACGAAGCAATCCATAAAAGTAACCAAAAATGGATTGCCTCGTTTGGGCTTCGCCCCTCCTCGCAATGACACCAGTTTGTTACGGATAAATGCTAATCGGGTTAGCTATATATATGAAGAAAAGATGTTGGAGTTAGATATAGAAAATTTTGAGAGGTTAATAACACCATTAGTAGAACGTACCATAGCTATTACTAAAGATACGCTAGAACAGGCAAAGACCCCTGATATTTCAGGTATTATCCTGGTTGGTGGTTCAACTCGTATACCGTTAATTAGTAAGAGTTTAAGGCAAACATTTAATACTATTATTTTTTCAGATATTAACCCAGATAAGGCGGTAGTATGGGGTGCGGCTCTGCAAGCAGAGAACCTAACTTCTGCAAATATTAATTCCTTATTAATCGATGTAGTGCCTTTGTCACTTGGTATTGAACTAAATGGAGGAATTACTGAAAAAATTATTCTGCGTAATAGCCCTATACCGATATCGGTTACTAAGGAGTTTACCAATTATGTGGATAACCAAACTTCTATGAAGCTACATGTGGTACAGGGGGAGAGAGAAATGGTAGAGGATTGTCGGTCACTTGCAAAATTTGAACTAAAATTGCCACTAATGAAAGCAGGGGGAGTTAGGATAGAAGTAACATTTTCTATTGATGCAGATGGCATTTTGTCAGTGTCAGCTCTAGAAAAAAATAGTAATATCTCACATAACATTGAAATAAAACCAAGTTATGGTTTAAATGAAAGTGAGATTACCGAGATTTTAGAAAATGCTTATCAAAATGCGGCTAGTGATCATAATAAGAAATTGTTACAAGAAACAATTATTAACACAAAATCTTTGCTTTATAATATAGAAAATGCTATTAGAGAGATGCCAAATCTTCTTGCAAAAAATGAAATGGAAAAAATTAATATGGCAATTAAAACTCTAAAAGAAGCAATAGACTCAAATGATCGTGATTACATTATAGAATGTAGCAAAAATTTTGAGAGTATAACAGAGCATTTTCTTGCCGAAAGATTAAATAGCACGGTGGAAGACTTACTTAAAGGTAAGCATATTAATGAAATAAACTAAAGTGAATTGAAGATGGATGATAACTAATGCCTAAAGTAATTTTTGTTGTAGATAAAGATGGGACAGAGAAAATAGTGGACGCCCCTATAGGATTGTCTATTTTGGAAATTGCTCATCAAAACGATATTGATCTTGAAGGTGCATGCGAAGGCTCTCTAGCATGTGCTACTTGCCATGTTATTTTAGATGAGGAATTTTATCACAAATTAAAAAGTCCTTCCGAGGCAGAAGAAGATATGCTTGACTTAGCATTTGGTCTTACTCATACTTCAAGACTTGGTTGTCAGATTATTGTTACTGAAGATCTTGACGGTATAAGGGTTCGCTTACCATCTGCTACCCGTAATATTAATTTATAATTGAGTATAATAAAGTGATACGTAAAATTTTACTTTTTATTTGTTTAACTTACACCATAATATGGTTTGCCGTTGCTTATACTATCAAAAGTAATGTGGTAAGTACTATAAATAATTCAGAGACAGATAATATTAAGATATCTTATAGCCAAGTCAAAGTTTCTGGTTTCCCTTCCCGCTTGCAGATTAGTTTAGTCGAGCCAAAAATAAAATTTATTGATCATATTAATTCTAAAGAAATATCTGCTGAAAAAATGACATTTTTATTTGATTTTAGTTTTAAAAAAGCTAACTTGATTTTAGGACAAACAATAAAACAACAAGAAAATTTTGGTGGTAAGTTAATTGAATATAGTGTACAGTCGAAGCAAGATATTGCCGCACTAGTTAAATTTAATAAACCTATATATAGATTGTCTAGTGGAGATAATCTAAAATCTATCGTGAAGCTTTTGCAAGTTAACAATAAATTATTATCAATTATTCAGAAAGATAAGGAAATTTTTAATATTAGTGACTTGGTTTTCTTAATCAATAAAGCAAAATTTCAGGATGGCGAAGATGTAGCTTTACAATTACGTTTGTCATATGCTGCAGAGGAAGATTTTTTGAATTTCAAAACAGCTCAGCTTGATTTAGCCACCCTAATAAATATCTCTACGGATCAAGGTAAAGATATCAATTATATCAAAAATTTAAATATTGACCGATTAGTTTTCTCTTGTGATGATAATGCCCAAATAGCTTTAATAGGTTTTTTGCAATTTTTTGAGAGTAACTTACCAAAAGGTAAATTATCTTTTGAATTAACTAATCATCATGATATCATCGATAAGTTGATACCTAATAATTTGTTATTACCTAAAAAAATGATCAAGGCTATAATTGAGAAAGTTGCTAATTCTTCTGTATCTGAAGTGGTTAAGACAGATGATAGTGAAGTAGCAACTTATGAAAAGGTAAAATTTGATATTGAGTTTTCTGATAATGGCATACATATAGGTTCAATTAATCTGCTTGAGTTTAAACTAGAGGATAATCAGGTTGATACCCTGCAAGAAGAAATATCGGAAAATTAAGGCTAAAGCTATAGTAAATCAAATTGAATTAGGTGATAAGATGTGGTATAAATAAAGGAAAAAATGTCAACAAGTCCATATAGTCAAGATTTAAGAGAAAAAGTAATAAATTATATAGAAAAAGGTAATAGTCAAGAATCTGCTGCTAGAATATTTGCTATACATAAAAATACAATTAGCCGTTGGAACGTAAGGAGAAGAAAAGAAGGAACAGTGCTGGCAAGAGCTAGACTAGGATTTAAAAGTAAGATTGATAAAAAAGCATTGGAATATTTCGTAACAAATAACCCTAATAGTAAGCTACAAGAAATTGGTAAGAATTTTGGAATTACAGGTTCTCAAGTAGCTAATATATTAAAAAAGTTAGGATTTAGTTATAAAAAAAAACCTTTAGCTATTTGGAAGCAAGTGCAGAGAAACGATCTGATTATTTAGAAAAGATCAGTAAATATGATAAAGATAAAATAGTATATCTTGATGAAAGTGGGATAGATATGACAATTTGCCAAGATAGAGGTTGGGGTAAGATAGGAGAATTATTGATTGGCAAGAAGAGTGGGAAGCATTATCAAAGGACTAATATAATAGCTGGTTTAGTAAATAACAAACCAATAGCCCCTTTTGTTTTTAATAAAACTTGTAATACAGAACTATTTAATAATTGGGTTGAAAAATTTTTGATTAAAGAGTTAACAGCAGGACAGGTTGTAGTGATGGATAACGTTAGTTTTCATAAATCTCAAAAGACAAAAGAGCTAATAGAATCAGTTGGTTGTGAAGTTATTTTTTTACCCCCATATTCTCCAGACTTAAATCCAATAGAAAAATTTTGGGCTAATATGAAGCGATGGATTCGAAACAAAATAGCGGAAATTGGTACATTATCTAAAGCTATTTCTGCATTCTTTGTCACCTAATTCAATTTGATTTACTATATATGGGTTTTATATTGTGTTGTTATTACCACAAACTATCGCTATAATATTATTGACCAATGTTATAATAGTTTTTTAAGTTGGCTGAAGACAAATATTATGCTATACACCTAAAGCTAGGTGACCTAAGTGAAATTTGAAAAGAATTTATGTTTCACAGGTATTTATTTGAGAGCCTATAAGGGATTCTTGTTTATTAATTTTAAGGAGAAATATATGAAAAAACTATTGTTAATTGCCGCTACCAGTACGGCTCTTTTGACTTCTGCTACATCATTTGCTGCAACAGGTGGGTTTTATCTTAAAGCTGAAGGTGGAGTAGTTAGGTTGAATGAGCTAAGCTTTAAGGATGATAAAGATGATAAAGTCAAGGGTATTGGTAAGTCTAAACCCGTTATTTCTGGTCTTGTTGGTGTTGGTGCTGGTTATAATGCGATGGATAATGTTAGAATAGAACTAACCCTTGACTTCCTAACCAATCCAGAATTTAAATGTTCTCGTACTTTTAAAAATCCAAACGACGATAAGGACACATCTGTAGAATCTCAAGCTAAAGAAAATGTAAGATCATTATTGCTTAGTGGTTATGTTGATGTGTATGAGTTTGCAGGTATTGGTAAAATCTTTGCCGGAGCTGGTGTTGGTATGGCTCAAGTGCAACAAAAGATTACTTCTACTACAACTTATGATGGAAAGGTTGTAAAAGGAGAAAAAGATACTTTATCCTATGATATGGCTAATAACTTTGCTTATCAACTAACTGCTGGTGTTTCTTTTAATTTGGCTGATAACATGAACCTAGATCTTAGCTATAGCTGGAGAGATTATGGAGAAACAGGCGAAATAAAAAAGGACAAAGATGATAAGAGCAAGGATAAGGACAAGACGCCTAAAGCCACCATTAGAAGTCACAACTTGATGGCTGGTATAAGATTTGATCTCTAATAAATAGTTTATTGATTCATTATTTTTATTCTACAAAAAAAAGGGGGCTTTTTAGCCCTCTTTTTTTTTGTGCTTTTTCAGTCTTTGACAAAAACAAAATATATTTAATTTACAATTAAATATTGCATAAAAAATTGAAAATCTGTTAGAGTTTAATTGAAAGTCTATTAAATTTCTTTTACTTATAATTAGGAGCAAATATATGAAAAAATTATTGTTAATTATCGCTACCAGTACAGCTCTTTTGACTTCTTCCGCATCATTTGCCGATGAAAATCAGCCTGCAAATGTAATGAAAGCAAATCCAAATGAACATCGCTTTTATCTAAAATTTGAAGGTGGTGCAAGTAAGTTAAATACAGAGAAACTTGAAAATTATAGTGTAAAAGTAAAATCTAATGCTACTGGTATTTTGGGTGTTGGGGTCGGTTATTATATTACGGATAATGTTAGAACAGAGCTAACACTTAATTTCCTTACTAATCCAGAATTTAAGGGATCATTTTCTAATGGTATTGATATTAAGGTGTTTAAACTTAAAATATCTGGGCAAGGTAAAACAAAAGGAAACGTCAAATCATTATTGCTTAATAGTTATGTTGATTTGTATGCTACAGATAATGTTAAATTATTTGCCGGAGCTGGTGTTGGTATGGCACAAGTGAAAGAAAAAACTACTGGTACTATTATTGTTGAAGCTGAAGTTAAAGATGAAGATGAAAATGAAGTTGGAAAAATATCAGAAACATTTTCTGACTCCTCTAAGAATGCTAATAATTTTGCTTATCAGTTGACTGCTGGGGTTTCTTTTAATCTGACCAAAAGTATAAAACTAGATATTGCCTATAGCTGGAGAGATTATGGAGAGACAAAGCCTGGTGAAATTAATATAAAAATCAAAGATATGGACGTGTATAGTGAAAAATCAGGCAAAACCCCCTACAGAGGTCATAACTTGATGGCTGGTATAAGATTTGATCTCTAATAAATAGTTTATTGATTCATTATTTTTATTCTACAAAAGAAGGGGGCTTTTTAGCCCTCTTTTTTTTGTGCTTTTTCAGTCTTTGACAAAAACAAAATATATTTAATTTATAATTAAATATTGCATAAAAAATTGAAAATCTGTTAGAGTTTAATTGAAAGTCTGTTAAATTTCTTTTACTTACAATTAGGAGCAAATATATGAAAAAATTATTGTTAATTATCGCTACTAGTACGGTTCTTTTGACTTCTGCCGCATCATTTGCCGATGAAAATCAGCCTGCAAATGTAATGAAAGCAAATCCAAATGAACATCGCTTTTATCTAAAATTTGAAGGTGGTGCAAGTAAGTTAAATACAACAAAGTCTGACGAACCTAGCAATCTCTCTATAACAGCAACGTTCAAGAGTAAATCAAATACCGCTGGTATTTTTGGTGTTGGTATGGGTTATTATTGCATGGAAAATGGCAGACTAGAATTTACACTTAATGCTTTAGTCGGTTCAGAAGCTAAAGACTTTTTCACCATTAGTAGTCATTCTCTTAAAAAACAAGTAACGGTAAACGGAACGGCAATTCGTAAAGCTAATATTACGTCATTGTTGTTCAGTGGTTATGTTGATTCTCCTAAAGTAGGAGGTATTTTTCAGTTCTTTGTAGGGGGTGGTATTGGTTTAGCTCACATAAAAGAAAAAACTAATGTGAATTTTGTTACTACCTCAAAAGAAACATTATATATATGGGGCAAAGGAGATGTAGAAATCCCAGCTAATTCTACTACATTTAATGTTGAGGAAAAGGCTAATTCTACTAACGTTGCTTGTCAGATAGTTGCCGGTGTTTCGGCTGATATAACTAATGGCGTAAAGGCTGAGATTGCATATAGCTGGAAAAATTATGGGAAAGTAGTATACAAAGAAATGAGGGCTTCAGAGGTAGGTTATGCTTATGGACCTAACAAGGTAGTTTTAGGACATACCTACAGAGGTCATAACTTGATTGCTGGTATAAGGTTTGATCTCTAATAATCAACAGTTATAGTCAATTGATAAGAAATTGGTGACGTTGTTATTTATCGCTCGGCGATTAGATGTAAGGCTATAAATACAGATAATCCTTTTGTACACTGGGTTATGTAGTAATTTTGAGCAAGACTTATAATAAAATATCAAGTCAATAGCAGGAATGTTTTGACAATTTCAGATATAAAATGTATCAAATAATGGAAGACTTGAATTATTTTTAAATAACGCGGGATCTGCGTATTGTGATAATAAAAGAACTTGCAATAATGTTTAAAAAATAAATTAAGTGGTTTAATATGCAAAAAAAGAAAAAACCTCATACCCCTATTATACCTGCTGCTAATCGGAAAACCAATAATTCAGAGGCGGTTGATGCGATGTTTGGCAATATAATGATGGATATGATGAAAGAAGGTCAGTGCGGTCATGATCATGATTTAGAGGATGATTTCTATGCAGAACAAATGATGAGTATTTTACCTAACATTATCAGGTCTACCATTGATATGGCAAAGTTGGTGATTGATAATAGAGTAAGAAATTCTGATAGAATGACAGACGATGATATTTATCAAATTCACCGTGACGCTTTTAAACATCTTAATAGTGTATTTACTGAAGATTAATGATAGCCGGTTGAGTAACAGCAATTATAAATTCATCTTACGTATGGCATATAGAAAATAGCTTGGCATCATTGCATATAGGTGTCAGTTTAAGAAAACAATAGTTGAAAAATCGTCATTGCGAGGAGCCACTTTAGTGGCGACGAAGCAATCCAATAAATGTGGATTGCCACGACCACTACGTGGTCTCGCAATGACGACTTTTCTGTAATTTTTAAATTGCCACAAAGTTATGCGTAAGGTAAGTAAATTATCAATTTTATTATGCTTTACTACGATGCAAGCCTTGCATATCAAGGTTCTTATGAATTTTCTAACCCAGAATTTGGGTTATAAGTAATAGGCGTCGCTCCATCGTTCCTAGCATCAACTTTTCCTAAGTTGGCTATAACTAAAAATATTTAGCAAATTTTCCACATTATCAGTATCAGCAAGCTTATTATTTTTATATTCTCGACATTTAAGGCATTTATGGGTCAAGACCAAACCTTTTTTACCATCTATTTTATAAGAAATTGGTTGCATTAGCCCATTACATCCAGATGCCCTATCGCCAGGATTAATATCTACATGCTTACTGTAGAAACATATTGAGCAATGATTAGTATAACCATTGCCTTGGATAAATTCACCACACATCTCACAAATAAAATCTTCCTTATTTCTATAAAACTTTTTTGCTACCATTAATTTAACTTATTATTTGGATATATTTCTTGATCATCCTTTTTACTGAATCATCCAACAGGAGTTCTTCGTGATTGCCAGCAAAATCTAGCCATCTTAAATCATGTGATTCGGCATTTTTTACAAAACAATCGTTACAAACGGTTTTTAATAAAAATCTCACATCATAATGATAATGCTCCTGCTCTTTAGCATTATAGTCAATTGATGAGAAGTTGGGGACGTCGTCGCTCATCGCTCGCCTATTACTTATAGGCGTCGCTCCATCGCTCCTAGCCCCAAATTCTCCTGAATTGACTATAGTAGGAATAAAATGAACATCTATATCGTAAATTTGTTTAGAAACTGGCTCAATATCTAAAATTCCAGATTCTTCTTGAGCCTCTTTAATTGCTACAGCTAAAAGATCATTATTACCATCACAATGCCCTCCTGGCTGCAACCATTTACCCAATTTACGATGATGCATTAATAAGAATTTTGTCTTATTAGAATTAAGCAAAAATCCTGAGCTAGTAAAATGCCCTTCTTTTGTCTCTCTACTAAAAGGATTTTCACAATTATCTAAAAAGTCTAACATCCTTTGTTTATACTCATTTTCTTCTTGAAAATTGCTGACATAATTTTTTATATTCTCACGCAAGTTCATAATATTTCTTTTCGTCCAATTTCGGTCATTTCTATTACCAGCTGCTTTATTTTTCTGATTTCTGACTTATTTGCGATCAGTAACGCATCTTTAGTATTAATAATTATTATATTATCCATTCCTATTACCGCAGTAAGCTTATTATTAGAGCTAATATATGAATTGGTACTATCAATGTTGATCACATCACCTTCACAGTAATTATTGGTTGTATCTTTCTCTTGCATTTGCCATAAAGAATGCCAATTACCAATATCATTCCAACTAAAATTGGCTTCTATCATAATCATTTGCCTAATATTTTCTATTATAGCATAGTCTAAAGAAATTGGTGTAATATGTAGATATGGTTCTAAAGCAAGAGTTATATTACCACAATTTTTAGTTGCAGAATAATATGCTTTATATGCATGTTTAAATAGTTCCTTTTGCCATAATTTAGCCTGCTCTAAAATAAAATCTATATTAAAAATAAAAATTCCTGAATTCCAAAAATATTTGCTATTTTTATATTTGTCATTTTCTTCTAAATAATTTTGTGCCTGTTGAATAGTAGGTTTTTCTACAAATTGTTCAGTTTTATAAATTCCATCTGCTAATAACTTCTTTATTTTAATATAACCATATTCGCTATTTGCAAAACTAGGTCTAATGCCAATAGTACAAATACCAAATTTTGCCAAATAATTCAAAGATTTATTAATAGTATCTAAGTAGTTATTAACATTGTGTATATAATGGTCAGAAGGCAGCAATATAATCGTATCATAGCCATTATTCTTTGCTTGAATAGCTGATATAATCGCACATGATGCTGTATTTTTAGCCACAGGCTCTATTATTAAATCTGCTTCTATATTTAGCTCTCTAAGTTGCTCCTGTGCTATTGATTCATAATCCTTAGCAATTATTAAAGTTGATTTACCTAAAGTTTTATTGGTAATCAAAGTTTTTTGGATTAAACTAAAATTATCAAATATTTTGATGAATTGTTTGGGTTGCATTTGTCTCGATAATGGCCATAATCTTGTTCCTAGACCACCAGCCATAATTACTGGTTTTATTTTCATCGCTATTAATTGTATTAATTTCTAACTAATTCAATTAATAGTATAAAATATATGACAAGTCTACTAAAAACAAATATAAGAAACCTGTACGCACAAAAAAAATAAAAAAACTAATAAATTTTTCTTTAAAGTAGTTGGGATAATTATCTATGGTTTGTATCGAGGTTATGTAGAGTTTTATGATCACCAATGGAGGTATGTGACTCCTACCGACCAACAAGTACAGAAATATACAATTAGTGCAGATACAGCCCTACACTTATACCAATTAATGAAAGACACTCATGAAATATTGACTAAACATAACATAAATTATTGGATTGAGAGCGGCACGCTTCTTGGAGCGGTAAGACATCAAGGTATTATACCTTTTGATGATGACTTAGATATTGGCATAATGCATGCTGATGAAATCAGATTACAAGATATATTAACGGATTTCACAGAGCTAGGTTATAAAGTTCGTCATCAAGATTTTTATACAATATGTGATAAGAGATGTATAGATATATTTATCTTTCGCCAAAAAGGTAACAAATTTTTATATAGTAATTTTAGAACACTACATAGATTTCCCAATGATTTCTTTTATATAAATGAATTATTTCCACTGAAAAAATATCAATTTGGTGAGATTGAAATTTATGGTCCTAATGAATCTAAAGGAAATTTAGATAGAGCTTATCCGGAATGGGATAAATATGCTGTAATTCAACAACCGCATAATTTTCATGTTACCCTTTCACCTATTGAACAAAAGACTAAATTTATTTTAACTCCGAAATTATTAGAACCAGCTAAACCAACTGGCCCTTTAGAAAATCGGGTAATTCCCAAACCATTAATTAAATAGTTAGTTGAATTCAACAGAATCGAGGAATTTAGAATAAACACTGTTAATATTTGATTTATAGGATTAATATGTTAGACTATACTTACTTGTGGATTAAACATCAAAATTTGAAGGCTTAATGAAGTTTCAAAAAGAGTCGGTTATTTTAAATAACGAACAAGACTCTATATCGTTTGCACAAACTATCGCTAAAAATTTAGAGTCTAATAAAATTATAACTTTTTCAGGTGATTTAGGTTGTGGAAAAACATTTATCTGTCGAGAGATTATAAAGCATTTTTGTGAATCTGATATTAATATCAGCAGCCCTACTTTTAATTTGCTACAAGTCTACAAGACTTCAAAATTTATGATTTATCATTTTGATCTCTACCGTTTAAATTATTTAGAAGAAATTTATGAACTAGGTATAGAAGAAGCCTTGCAGGGCAATATTTGTCTAATTGAATGGCCAGAAATAATTGAAGAAATATTACCGCCACCTATAACTAAAATTCATCTACAAATACTCGAAGATAATAAACGCTTTTGTAGTATTTATCATTTCTCATAATCTAACCTCAATTCGGGATAAAAATAAGCAATATCACAAAAATAATGAATACAGCTATTAGTGGAGCAAAAATATCTGTTATAGTCAATTGATGAGAAGTTGGTAACGTTATAAATCTGATTAGTATTTAACCTCAGAGTCATTGCGAGGAGCTACTTTAGTAGCAACGAAGCAATCCAGAAAACAAGTAGAAATGGATTGCTTCGGAGGCTTATGACTCTCGCAATGACAGCATGATGGGTACTTATTCGACACTAATTCAGGTTATACGAAGTATGTTTGAGTTTCAATTCAACAAAAAATAATTAGTAATGACCATTGATAATATTATTGTATTACTATATTTGATATCGATACTTGTTATTGGTATCTACTATAGATCTAGACTTAGAGGTTTTGCCAATTATGCTACCGTTCAAGACAAGATTAAAAATAGCAGGATATTATTAGTTGCAACTATTTTTACTTCATCGGTTGGCGGAGCTACTACTTTGGGTATTGCAGAAAAAGCTTTTTCTGGTGATTTATCGTATAGTTATGGACTGATACTCTCTCTACCAGTCGATATACTAATAGCTATTTATCTTGTACCCCAAATAACTAAACATTATGGAGCAGAAAGTGTTGGCGATATAATGGCAAAATATTATGGAGAAACAGGACGTTTTATTGCTGGCATCACAACTATTATGGTATCTATAGGCTTTGTTGCTGCCCAAATTAGTGTTAGTGGATATATTTTTCAATATATTTTAAAAATTAACTACTTAGAAGGAACTCTATTAAGTTATGGGATTGTTATTATCTACACAACTATTGGTGGGTTACAATCAATTATGTTTACTAATTTACTACAATTCTTCGCGATGATAATTGCTTTGCCAATTATTGCAATATGTGGTCTTAACAAAATTGGTATTAGTGATTTTATCAACCAATTACCTATTGAAAAAGTATATTTTATCCATCATAATAACTTTGCCAGTGAGCTATTTATTAATACGATAACCGCTATGCTAGGATTTTATGTAATGAACTTATATCCTATTTTTATTCAAAGAGCTTTAATTAACAATAATGCCAAAAAGACTAGTAATGCTATATATATAAAATCAAGTATATATGCTATATTTTTAATATTTATAACCTTAAATGGGTTAATCGCCTATAATCTTTACCCCGACTACTCTTCTAATTTAGCATTGCCACACCTAATTGATCAAATAGTTCCTTCAGGGTTACAAGGCTTTGTGATAATTGGCTTACTTGCATCAGTCATGTCTACTGCTGATTCTGATTTAAATGTTACCTCAATAGCTCTAGTGAAAGACTTGTTGACTCCTATTTTTAAAATACAGAATCAAAAGAAATTATTGCTAATTACTAGAATTACTAATGTTGTAATCGGAAGTTTTGCCATAATCATCGCTTTAAAATTTGATAATGTAATTGATCTAGTAGTGTTTATCACCGGGTCTTGGGGACCAATAATATTAGTTCCTCTAATATTTGCCTTTTTCAACATCACTATAACACAAAGAATGATGATTCTATGCGGATTAAGTGGAGCCTCCTCTTTCTGCATTTGGACATATTTTTTTGCTAGTAATTTTCGACTAAAGGGTGTCTTTATTGGTACTATGTGTAGTTTGTTAGTTTTTTGCATAGGATTACTTAGAAAAAGGCTCGGTTATGTTACAAAATTCTAAACTTATAGGCAGTGATTTAATAAAATATCACCTCGAGAATGCACCTAGCCTGCCTGGAGTTTATAAAATGCTGAAAGCTGATCGGCAAGTTATCTATGTAGGCAAAGCTAAGAATCTAAAAAAACGTCTTACTAACTATATTAAAACTGATCTTGATAATAAAACAATATTAATGATCTCTCTAACGCATTATTTAGAGTATAATGTTACTAATTCTGAGGTTGAAGCTTTATTGCTCGAAGCCCAGTTAATTAAAAAATTTCAACCTAAGTTTAATGTATTACTTAAGGATGATAAGTCTTTTCCTTATATTAAATTACGCTTAGATGTTGATTACCCACAATTAATTAAATATAGAGGAAAGAACTTATCTGGTGGCGAGTTTTTTGGTCCATTTGTTTCCTCAGAGCAAGTCGATACTACCTTAAAAGAATTACAGAAAATTTTTAAATTACGGTCTTGTAGTGATAATTATTTTAATAATCGCAAACGCCCTTGTTTGCAGTATCAAATTGGTCGATGTTCAGCCCCATGTGTTGAGAAAATTAGTAAAGAAAATTATAGTGAACTAGTATGCCAAGTAAAGAATTTCTTAAATGGTAAAACTAAAGAATTACAAAAAACTTTATCTCACAAAATGGAAGAATTAAGTATACAATTACGTTTTGAAGAAGCTGCCGAAATACGAGACCGAATAAAAGCACTAAGTTATATCCAACTAAAATCAACTTTATCTAGTAATTCTATTAAAAACGCTGATGTTATAGCTATTGTTGAAAAGAATAATTATTATTGTATTCAGCTATTTGTATATAGATTTGGTCAGTCTTATGGGAATATAGCGTACTTTCCGTTTCATACGGAGGGCAGTAATAAATCAGAAATATTGACACAATTTATAAATCAATTTTATCAAAATGCTCAAATTCCGAATGAGATAATTATAAACCATCCTATCATTGATCTAGAATTAGTAACCAAGGCTATTAGACAATTGAGTGGGAATAGCAAATTTAGCATCAGACTATACTCGAATGATCTGGAGAATGGGGACAATAAACAAGGGGTGAGCGAGCGGAGCGTATATGAAGTATGTAAGTACGCCAATCCCCCGAAGTTTTGCGGAGCCAATTCTTCAAAGCATTCGAGTATAAGATTATTAGAAAATGCTGAGTTTAATGCCCAATTATCACTTAATCAGCATTTAAAACAATTTGCTAAAAATCAAATTATCTTTCAACAAATACAACAATTATTCGATCTGCCTACCATACCAGATAGAATTGAAGTTTATGATAATAGTCACATTATGGGAACATTTGCCGTAGGTAGCATGATTGTTGCTAACCAATCAGGTTTCGATAAAAAAGAATATAGAATTTTTAATATATCTATTCCCCAAGGGAATTCCCAAGGTGATGATTATGAGATGTTAAGAATCGTCTTAACAAGAAGATTTACTAGATTAAAAAAAGAACATCTACCAAATGAGCAGACAAGTACCAACTTCTCATCAATTGACTATAAAACTTTAATGATTATCGATGGAGGCAAGGGGCATCTATCTGTAGTACAAAAAATAATGAAAGAATTTGATCTTAAAATTCCAGTTATTTGTATGTCAAAAGGACCTGACAGAAATGCTGGATGTGAACAATTTCATATGCCTAATAAAGAGGCTTTTACAATCGATAAGAGTCTTCCGGTCATGAAATATTTACAAATTTTGCGGGATGAAGCACATAATTTTGCTATAAAAAACCATAGGCTACGCCGTTCCAAAGCCATTAAAGTTTCTAGTCTAGATGACATAAGTTCAATTGGTGTCACCCGAAAGAAAGCCTTGTTACATTATTTTGGCTCATATAAAGCAATATGTGATGCCACTATTGATGAATTATCTAAAGTCAATGGTATAAGCCAAACCCTTGCAAAAAACATTTTTACATCGTTACATAATAAATAATAGACTACTTATTGTTTATACAGAATAATGCAAATAGTAACTCACCTTACGCATGGTATTTGAAAGTCATATAGAAAATAGTTTGGCGTCATTGTGAGAAGCTACTTTAGTAGCATTGAAACAATCCAAATGGATTGCCACGACCACTATGTGGTCTCGCAATGACAGATAACGTCATTGCGATGAGCCGCTAAAAGCGGCGACGCAGCAATCCATTTTTGTGTCACCCCTGCGTAGGTAGAGGGGTCTAGATTCCGCACCGAAGCGGGAATGATGGTATGGACGAGTGAAGCGAAATATGCTTTACTTGTACGGAGTCAGCTGAAAAATAGTTTTCAGCTGCTCCAAATTAAATAATAATTTAATTAATAGGTCCATACCATGATAAATAATAGCATAAAAAATACTATAATAGGAATAGATTTAGCAAAAAATAGTATGCACTTGGTGCAAGTCGATCAAAATGGCAAAAAAATAGGTTACCAAAAAGTTACAAGAGATGAGTTAATAGCCTATTTAAGCAATCTCGATAAAAGTTCATTGGTAGCTATGGAGGCATGTGGAGGAGCTAATTATTGGTCACAGGAAATTGCTAAGCTTGGTTTGCAAGTCAAACTAATGAAAACAAAAGATGTAAAAGTTTATGCTATAGTAAATCAAATTGAATTAGGTGACAAAGAATGCAGAAATAGCTTTAGATAATGTACCAATTTCCGCTATTTTGTTTCGAATCCATCGCTTCATATTAGCCCAAAATTTTTCTATTGGATTTAAGTCTGGAGAATATGGGGGTAAAAAAATAACTTCACAACCAACTGATTCTATTAGCTCTTTTGTCTTTTGAGATTTATGAAAACTAACGTTATCCATCACTACAACCTGTCCTGCTGTTAACTCTTTAATCAAAAATTTTTCAACCCAATTATTAAATAGTTCTGTATTACAAGTTTTATTAAAAACAAAAGGGGCTATTGGTTTGTTATTTACTAAACCAGCTATTATATTAGTCCTTTGATAATGCTTCCCACTCTTCTTGCCAATCAATAATTCTCCTATCTTACCCCAACCTCTATCTTGGCAAATTGTCATATCTATCCCACTTTCATCAAGATATACTATTTTATCTTTATCATATTTACTGATCTTTTCTAAATAATCAGATCGTTTCTCTGCACTTGCTTCCAAATAGCTAAAGGTTTTTTTTTATAACTAAATCCTAACTTTTTTAATATATTAGCTACTTGAGAACCTGTAATTCCAAAATTCTTACCAATTTCTTGTAGCTTACTATTAGGGTTATTTGTTACGAAATATTCCAATGCTTTTTTATCAATCTTACTTTTAAATCCTAGTCTAGCTCTTGCCAGCACTGTTCCTTCTTTTCTTCTCCTTACGTTCCAACGGCTAATTGTATTTTTATGTATAGCAAATATTCTAGCAGCAGATTCTTGACTATTACCTTTTTCTATATAATTTATTACTTTTTCTCTTAAATCTTGACTATATGGACTTGTTGACATTTTTTCCTTTATTTATACCACATCTTATCACCTAATTCAATTTGATTTACTATACATCGAAACAGAAAAATGATTATAACGATGCGTTAGCAATATGCAAAGCGGCTCGTGATCCAGAATTAAAAACTGTGCTACTAAAAAGCAAGGAGGAACAAGATATAAAATTCTTGCATAAAATTAGAAGTAATACGATCAGAGATCGTGTGCAAAAAACTAATTCTACAATATCAAGTTTATGTGAATATGGCTATAATACAAAATTAAGTAAAAATAAATTTTGCAAATCATGTAGGCTGGAGGTAGAGTTAGCGTATAGTAAAGGTTATATAAATTCTGGGGTAAGGTCAATTTTACTTTTAGAATGTAAAGAAATTGAGGATTTATGTGACAAAGAAAAAACTTTAGAAAAGCTGATTATCAGCAATAATAAGCAAAGTGAGAAAGCTACTAGGTTGCAGACAATTTTTGGCATTGGAGCAATCAATGCTAGTTGTTTGAGTGTAGCCCCAATGGAAAGTTATCCAACCCCGAGGGATTTTGCTGCTTCGCTTGGTTTGGTACCAAAGCAACATAGCTCAGGAGATAAGATAGTTTTAGGAGGGATTACCAAACAAGGAGATAGATATGCCAGAACTATGTTGATTCAAGCCGCAAGGACAATAGCAATAAGAGCAAAAAGTGATAAGGAATCAAAAGATAAACTAGTGCAGTGGGCAGTGAAGAAATTTGCTGAAAATAAATCATATAATATTATATGTGTTGGTTTAGCAAATAAGTTAGCAAGGATTGCTTATGCAGTAGTCACCAATGGTAGCGAATATGTTGCAAATTAGTTTAGTTGGAAAAAAAGAAGAAACTATGTCAACTAAATAAAAATTGGTAATTGATAAATATTGTGAGTAAAGAATAGTAACAATAAAGAGAACGAAAGTTAAAGAGTTAATGAATAAGTATTCTGAATAAAATCCGTAATTATGTCGAGGCTCTAGAAGCCGTGGGAATGAGAGGTCACTCAAGGATATTTATAAGAATGCAGAAACCATTATGGCACTTGATGCCGAATATATGACCGCTTCCTTTGTGGCTCTATTTTTTTATTTTCTTTCTTGACAAATTCACTCGTCCATATATGACAAATTTTGCGTTTAAAGATAGATGTCGTGACTCGGATATATTCAATTTTCCCTCAAACAACCTACTATTTATAAGCTCTGCAAAAAACTTGATTATCGAGTAATAGATAAATTCTGTTGCATCAATCATTCAAGTAAATTAAACTAGTAAAAGTGATTGGTTCGCTAAAAGAGAGTTAATGAGAACGATGGATGCGTTTAAAGAAAAACTCATTTATCTGAGCTAACTAAAAAATAGTATCATTTTATAATTGTGACGCAATATGTTTAAAAATTTATTACAACTTTACAGCATGGTAATTTGTCTTTTTGCTAGCCTGACTCTTATGTTCACATTGGTGCAAGTTATGCAAAATATTGCAAGTCTAGTATTACCAGAATATAAGTATAATCATGGTATAGCTAAATTTAACTCTGTCGAAAACTTTATTAATTCGAAGAATCCACAGGAAGCGGAAAAGATTAGATTATTAAGTAAAATAGAAATAGACAAAAAGATAAATCTTGAAAAAACAAATTATATGCAAGAAGTAGAAAAAGATACAATATTTAATCTAATTAGTAATACTACTTGGGTAATTACTAGTTTAATATTTTTTATTATCCATTGGTTGCTGTATAAAAAATCATCCAAGCATCATTGCGAGGAGATACTTTAGTAGCGTGAAGCAATCTATTTTTAATCACTTTTATGGATTGCTTCTTCGGCTCACGCTTCATCGCAATGATGCGTGAACGCTCATTCATATACTATCACCTAATTCAATTGCTTTACTAATATCTGATTATTTTATTCTATTAACTGAGGCAGGTGAGAAGAAATCGCCTTGCATCGCATCTATTTTTAGATTGATTAAAAATTTGGCAATCTTACCATTCTCAACAAATTCTGCTACAGTTTGAATACCCAAATCCTCAGAGATGTTAATTAATCTTTTAATGAAGTCTTGACTTTGCAGATCGCTAGTGATGTTACGTACGTAACTACCATCAATTTTAATAATATCTATTGGCAAATTTTGTAATTGCTTAAATGAAGTAAACCCAGAGCCAAAATCATCTAAAGCAAATTTACAACCGTATTTTCTTAATCTATGCATGAAGTACGTTATTTGTTGATAATGCTGATTAAGGCTAGTCTCAGTAATTTCGATAATTAATCTTCCTGAAACATCATATGTTTGTAATAATTTTTCTGCTATTACTAGCAAAGGAGAATCTAATGTGCCAATATTTGAAATATTAACTGATAGCATCAAGTCTGGGTTAGCATCTAATTCTTTGATTGCCATTTCTAGCACTACTTGATCTACTATAAAAATTAAACCTTTCTTTTCAGCCTCTGGGATTATTGCTCCTACAGAACATAGATAGTTATTTGTATCAGGAATCCTTAATAAACATTCATAGTAATGAGCTTTCATTGTTTTACGGTCAATAACTGGCTGATAAGCAAAAACCATTGTTTTGTTTAATAGGGATTTTCTTAAGAGATTAAGCTGTTTATTGGACTCTTTAATGTATTCTATATTATAATATTTAGAGTCATACTCACGATAATAATTTTGGTCACCTGGATAAGAAATTAGCCAGTTCAATAAATTATAAATTTCTTCAGCTTTATTGCTAAATTTGGGAAATTCTATGCTAGCAATACTACAATTCATATAAACTGTAGGTAATAGATCATCAACATAAAGCTGGGATAATAAATGTGCTTTTAGGGCAATTTCTTTAACTAGATTTGGGTCTAATATCGGTAGAACTAATAATATTCGATCATGTTCAATGTGTTTATAAATTGATGTGACAGAATTGCTAATTAATTCATTGCAAATTTCAGAAATAATTTTATTAAGTTTGTCAATTATGTGAATGTCTTTTGCCATCATAGCATTTAATTCGTTATAATTTAATAGCTTAAAAGAGATGCAATATCCACGCTCTACTTTATCAAGCTCAAATTGTAAATTTCTAATTTTCGTATCTAATTTCACCATAACTCAAATAATATAAATTTACTAAATACTAAAATCCTAGTAGAATGATACAAGTAAAAATTTTATATTATAAAATTATGAGCAAAATAAATAGAATAAAAAGCAAATTAGATGTGTTAAAACCACATTATTGTGAAATAGTTGATGAAAGTTCCAAACATGCCAGCCATACTGGTGGAACTACTGAGAGCCATTTTAGGGTTAAAATTTTTTCAGCAGCTTTTATAGGAAAAAGCTTGCTAGAACAACATAAAATGATTAACAATCTTTTAGCAGATGAGCTAACTAGTGGATTACACGCCTTATCAATTGATACGAAAAAACCTAACTTGCCTCATAGGAACGATGGAAAAACGCCCATATGTATGACGAGTGAAGACGTTACCAACTCATCAATTGATTATAGACGTTTGTGAATTGGAAATTTAGCTATAGAATCAGTCTTTAATTTTATTTAGAGTGTGATATATATGATACATAACGAAAAAGAATCTACGTCGTTTGAGAATCTTAAAGATTCAGAAACAAATAGTGCTACAATTGACGAATCTACTATTGATACTCCTAGCGTTAAAGAGAAGCCGAATGAATTAAAACTATCTCCTCTAGATGAAACTCTAAGTAATTCGGTAGATAATCAAATAATTCAACCAAAAGAAAGAAAAGCAAGAATTATCAAAAGCCTTGACGATATGGAGCTTGGACGTATCAATAAGTTAAAAACTACTTCTGCTGCAAAATCGGTAAGAAGTAAGGATGATTTGTCGATAATTGAGCAAGAACAAAGTGAGAAATTAAAGTCGATTAAAACAAATGAGATTAGAATTTCAAATGAATTTCTAAAATCTTTAGAACAAAAAAATAAAGAAATAAAGACAGAATCAAAAATAAAAAGAGCTATCTCTTACATAATTTCTGCTTGGGAGTGGACAAAGAAGACCAAGGCTTTCAAGGCTATAGATTGGTTGTTAAATACAAAATTAGCCAAAATTGCACTCGGTAGTGCTGTAAGCCGGACTATTACGGCAACGCTTGCAATAGTAGCATTAACTGGGATATCCCCCCCTGCAGCCTTAGCCATGGCAGCAATAACATTAGCTGGGGTAGCTGGAGGTATGGTAGCTGATGCTATTAAAACAAGAAAGATTCGTAAACTTGCCCAAGAAAATGATCTATTAATGCAAAATCGAGGAGATATAAGTAAACAACAATATTTATTAGAACTGGATCCCAATCTAGCCCAGCTATTGGGTAATAAATTACACGTCCCAACATCTGCTCCAGAAGAAAATAAACATTATCACTACATATCTTCCAAAGCAGAACTGGCATTTAATACAAGTAAGTTTTTTATGGAGAATATTCAGGACGCAGCTACTTTAGCATCCAATATAATTGCAGCTAGCACTGGTAATCCTGCTAAGATTGCTGCAGCGATTAAATCTGGTACAGCTTCAGCGATTACTTTGATTACCTCAGGTTTAACTGAAAAACAATCAGCTGATCTTGTTACAGCATTTAAAATTAATATTAATAACGAACTACATAAGAGTGATGTTGCAGATTATCATAATTTACAAGAGTTGCGTAAGATTGTACAAAAACAACATATTCAAACTACTGCTCTGACTGAGTTGATGCGAGATAAAGATTATTTCAAGTTAACTGATGAGCAAAAACAAAATAAATTTGATGTGTATCAAGAAGCTTTAACTGAAATAAGGCTCGACAAAAATTATAGAAAATTAACCGATGAGCAAAAACGAGATATGCTTCATGCAACAGTAAATAAGCTTGAAGAAAAATCTAATGAACAAGAAACTGAAACTAAAGAAAAGAAAAAAAGTAGTAATAGACTGATATCAGCGGCAAAAGGCACGCTAAGCTTTTTAAGAGATTTAGGTAGGGCAAATGATCCTTTTTATGAACAACCTGAAGTTAAAGGTGACAATTCATTAACCAAATCTATGAATGCTGCCAAGAAATCTGCTGAAGAAATAGTAACTCCTGCAGTTATAGAACAATTACGAAAAAGTAAATCTACGTCAGATTTATTGCAAAAAGAGAATAATGTTCATCAGAAAAATTTGCAAAGAAGCCATTCTTCAGATCGGCATCTTGAACGATAAATTAAATTCTCAGCTTACGCATGGCATTTAAAAGTCATATAGAAAATAGCTTGGCGTCATTGCGAGAAGCTACTTTAGTAGCGACGAAGCAATCTATATGTGGATTGCCACGCTCACATACGTTCGCTCGCAATGACGTTTTGTACTTTTCCGAAATTTTTAAATTGTCATGTGGTTTATGCGTAAGGTAATGGTATGGATCTACCCTATATACAGAATGAATATTAATGGTTATTCTTCTAGATTTAATATATTAAAACAACAATAGGGAGACCCAAAATGGAATATAACACAATAGGAATAGATTTAGCAAAAAATATAGAGAAATGATAATATTGATGGTAAATAAGACAAAGTAAGTTAGCGAATTCCATCAGGGCTGAAGCACTTTGTTGTGCTTCAAGTCGAATACATGACTGCATTTGCTTTTTTTCTGTCAAGTATTATTTTTTTTCTTGCATTATTGGGTAGAGTCATACATGAGATTTTTAATCTTTCATTAATCTACCTAATTTTTATTTTGAATAAATGCAACTTATGTTTTATAATGATATCATCCTAAAAACTCTCATATAGCTTTAATTTTATGCAAAATGTAGAAATTATTGAGACTATCTCTACATCAATATCATGTTCTGGCAGAGAGTCGCCTTATGATCATCCAAGAATTTATTTGGAAATTGATTCAACCAAAGGTTCTATTATGTGTCCTTATTGTAGTAAAAAATTTGTGTTAATTAAGTAATGAAGATAAAACTCCTATCAGATAGCACTATAAATCGTATCGCTGCTGGAGAGGTAATTGAACGACCAGCTTCGGTGGTAAAAGAACTAGTTGAGAATGCTATTGATGCAGCTAGCACTAAGATAGATATAATGCTTGAGCAAGCAGGCAAAAATCTTATTGTTATTTCTGATAATGGAATAGGTATGTCTGAGGATGACCTAAATATTGCCATAGAGCGTCATACTACTTCTAAACTTGATGAGCTAGATTTATTAAATATTCACACTTTTGGCTTTCGCGGAGAGGCATTACCTTCTATAGGATCTGTAAGTAAGATGCTGATTACTTCAAAGGCACGTGGAGCTGATAGAGCATATCAGATGCAAATTAGTGGTGGGAGTAATAAAGGAAGTAAGCCTACCATTCACAACGAAGGTACTAAGATTGAAATACGAGATTTATTCTTTGCTACTCCTGCAAGATTAAAGTTCTTAAGATCTGATAAAACCGAATTTGCAGCTTCATTAGATGTAATAAAGAAAATTGCATTAGCTCATCCTAAAATCAGTATTAATTTATCTCATGATGGTAAAAATATTCTAAAAGTAAAAGGACAAGATGGTAATTTTGACGAAATTCTAAAGCAAAGAATAATTGATATAGTAGGTTCTGATTTTATTGAAAATTCGGTTCATATTAATCTACAAAGACCAGAAATTTCAGTATATGGCTTTACTAGTATTCCTACCTTTAATAGAGCTTCTGCTGAGGATCAGTTTTTATTTGTTAATAATAGACCGGTTAAGGATAAATTACTACAAATCGCTTTAAGAGTAGCATATCAGGATTACTTAGCTCGGGATAGACACCCAGTTTCAGTTTTGTTTCTACAAATAGATCCCCAAATGGTTGACGTTAATGTTCACCCTGCCAAAACAGAAGTAAGGTTTCACGATCCAAATACCATACGGGGATTACTGGTAAGCTCTATCAAGGATGCCCTTGCCACGAAAAGTCATATGGTTTCAACGAATATTGCCACAACTGCCTTAGGTCTTTTTCGAAATACAGCAACTACTAATAATGCTATTAAAACAAATATACCATTACAAAAAAGTCCTAGCTCTTCAAAAAAAATATACCCGGATAATTTAACTCCACATAATTTGAGCGTATCTGATAATAGCAGTACTTATCGAACCCAAAATTTAACTCTCCCTAAATCCAACCAAAATAGTTTTAATATTCAACAGCCATTAATAAAGACTGAACCTCATGCTAAAGTAGAGGTAGTAGAGGACTCTATAGTCAATTCAGGAGAAGTTGATGCTAGGAGCGATGGAGCGACGCCTATAAGTAATAGGCGAGCATTGAGCGACGACGTCACCAACTTCTCATCAATTGACTATACCCATAGCGATTGTAACAATGGGTTACTCGGAGCGGCAAGAGCACAATTGCACGGTACTTATATAATATCACAAACAGCAGATAGTATTGTTATCGTAGATCAACATGCAGCCCATGAACGTTTGGGATATGAAAAAATTAAACAGACGATAAGTAATAATGGGCTAATTAAGCAGAGATTACTGATACCTGAGATAATAGAATTACCAGATGTCAAAAGAGCCGATTTATTATATAATAAGAAGGCAGACCTTTCTAAATTAGGTTTAAGCATAGAAAAATTTGGCGAGCGATCCATCATTGTATCAGAGGCTCCAAGCCTATTAGGAGATATCAATATAAGCCAACTTATTCAAGACTTAGCAGATAATTTATCTGATCTTGGCGAAAATATTTCCTTGATTCAATTGATTGAACATGTTACAGAAACATATGCATGTCATTATTCTATCAGAGCAGGTCGTAAATTATCTTCTGAAGAAATGAATGAATTGTTAAGGCAAATGGAGAAAACCCCTTTTTCAGGTCAATGTAATCATGGTAGACCAACTTACATTGAACTCAAACTCAAAGATATTGAGCGATTATTTGGACGTACATAATTAGACCTCCTGCAAAACTCTACTTTTGCTGGTAATTTGGACAATGATGCGGTACTCGAATCCTCACGTACGCTAGAGTACGCTGCGGTTCTGCGTTCCGCGTCTCCTTCAAATTCCTCAGCATAAGCGAGTTTTGCAAGAGGTCTATTGATAGCTTAATATAATCCATTAATTTGGGATAAGAATAAGCCCTTTAAAGAATGGGTAATAGTAGTTACTGAGTTAGGGAATGAAAAAAATAAGTAATACCGCAAAAATAATAAAAACAACTATTAGTGCAGCAAAAAAATCTGTTATATTTATAGATATAGTGAATTAACTGGAATTAGTGCCGAATAAGCACCCCATGCTGTCATTGTGAGGAGCCGCTTTGCGGCGACGCGGCAATCCAAAAAATGCTCAGGAATGGATTGCTTCGTCGGCTACGCCTCTTGGCAATGACGTTTTGTACTTTAACTCTTTTTCCGTGAATGCTCACTAATATTGGAAAAATTGTTTTCATATTTTTGATGAAAATAGTAAATTTCTATAATTTTTTGTTTGTCTAGGAGACGGTCTCCTAGCAACTGGCAATTGAGGTTAATATAATGTTTAACTATAATAATATATTTGATAATCACATAACTAGAATTAAACAAGAAGGCAGATACCGTGAATTTGTTCCTGTTCAAAGGCAGGCAGATAATTTCCCGTCCGCTTGGTATGTTGATAAAGAAATTGTCATGTGGTGTATTAATGATTATCTTGGAATGAGTAAGCACCCAGATGTTACCAAAGCTGCTCTAGAGGCTATAGCCAAATATGGCATTGGCTCTGGTGGCACAAGAAATATAGGCGGCAATAATAGCTGTATAATAGAATTAGAACAAGAACTAGCAACCTTACATAATAAAGAATCAGCTTTAGTCTTTACTTCCGGTTATGTTGCCAATGATACCACCCTTGCAACACTAGCAAAAATAATGCCTAATATAGTTTTTTTCTCAGATGAGTTAAATCACGCTTCTATTATTTCTGGTATATGTAACTCAAAAGCTGAAAAACATATTTATCGACATATTGATGTTCAACATCTTGAAGAACTACTTAAAAAGGTAGATATTAATAGACCAAAGATTATTGTTTTTGAATCCGCTTATTCTATGGACGGATTATTTTCTCCAATAGAAAAAATAGTGAATTTAGCTAAAAAATATAATGCTTTAACTTTTATTGACGAAGTACATACAGTGGGTCTATATGGCAAGCATGGTGCTGGTATTGCCGATCTTCAAGGTTGTGCTGATAAAATTAATATTATCCAGGGAACCCTTGGCAAGGCTTACGGCGTTATTGGCGGCTATATTGCAGCTGATAGTCAGATTATCGATTCTATAAGACTTACGGCTCCAGGTTTTATATTCACCACCTCTTTACCGCCAATTATCGCTTCGGCAGCAACTGCAAGTATTCGTCATTTAAAAAATTCTAATATAGAAAGGGAAACTTATCAAAAGGTAATAGCCAAGGTAAAAAAATCTTTTGATCAAGCTAAAGTGAATTATTTTAAGAATGATAGCCATATTATACCAATAATTATTGGCGACCCAATTAAAGCCAAACAAGCCTCTAATATGTTGTTGAATGACTATAATATTTATGTTCAGCATATCAACTTTCCAACAGTACCACGTGGTACAGAACGCTTAAGAATCATTCCAACACCCAACCATACCGATAAAATGATTCAGGATCTTACCAAAGCTCTTGTTGAAATTCTTAGTGTACTGGATATATCACCATCCATCAATTCCCATTCTATAATAAAATTACCTCTATACCCCGCAGCATAGGTACTATCATAGAATAGTCAATTGATGAGAAGTTTGTGACGTCGTTGCTCAATCTCGCCTATTACTTATAGGCGTCGCTCCATCGCTCCTGCTACCCAATTCCCCTGAATTGACTATAGGAGGCAATCCATAATTCGTTCCTTTGTCATTCCCGCGTAGGCGGGAATCTATATCCCTGTTTATGCAGGGATGACAGAAAAATGGATATCATACTTTTAACTTATAATGGTTTCGTCGCTACTAAAGCAGTTCCTCGCAATAACGTCTTGTACTTTCCCGGAATCTTTAAATTGTCATGGGTGTTATGCGTAAGTGAGTAATTCAATAAAAAAGTTCTATTTTATACTCCATGACGTTGTATTATTTGGCTTTTTATCTCTGCAATAGCTTTAGCTGGATTTAAACCTTTTGGACAAGTTTTGGTACAGTTCATAATTGTATGACAACGATATAGCTTAAACGGATCTTCTAAAGCATCTAAACGCTCTCCAGTATACTCATCCCTAGAATCAGCAATCCACCGATAAGCTTGTAGTAAAATCGCAGGACCTAAATATTTATCACCATTCCACCAATAGCTTGGGCAGGAGGTGGAACAACATGCACATAATATACATTCATATAGCCCATCTAATTTTTCTCTATCCTTAAGCGACTGTAATCTTTCACTATTGGAAGGAGGAAGAGTATCAGTTTTTAGCCAAGGTTCTATCGATTCATATTGAGCATAGAAATGTGACATATCTGGTACTAAATCTTTTACTACCTTCATATGTGGTAGGGGGTATATCTTGATATCACCACAAATTTCTTCAATAGGCTTAATGCAGGCAAGTGTATTAGTTCCATCTATATTCATTGCACAACTACCACAAATCCCTTCACGACAAGAGCGTCTGAAAGTCAAAGTAGAATCTATTTCATTTTTTATTTTAATTAAGGCATCTAGAACCATTGGACCTGTTTTGTCTAGATCTAACTCGTAAATATCAATTCTCGGGTTTTCCTCAGAATCTGGATCATACCTATAAATCCTAACATTACGTAACTTAACCGCTTTCCCAGAATATTTATGTACTATACCTTTACCGACTTTAGAATTAGGTGGTAATCTAAGTTCTGCCATATCTATTCCCCACTCTACAAGTCTTTTTTCCGACTTGGTTTTTTAATTTTTATAGTACCATTATCATCATTGCTCATTGGAAATAAATTTGCCTCTTCTGAATTCATAGCTCTACCACTAAGCAAGTTTTTAATCTGTTGCCCTGACAATGTTTCATGCTCAATTAATATTTTGGCTAATAGATGGAGTTCACTAATATGCTCAGTTAGTATATTTTTTGCTAAATCGTAACCTTTTTCAACAAAATTTTTCACTTCCCTATCAATTAATTCTGCGGTATGTACAGAAGTATGACCTTCCCCCCTACCACTAGCATACATATCTTCATTGCTTGAGCCATGATATACAGGCCCTATTGCATCACTTAGCCCCCAATCAGTTACCATAGCTCTAGCCATTCTGGTTGCCATTTTAATATCAGAAGAAGCACCAGAAGTAACTTTGTCTTTACCAAAAATAAGTTCTTCAGCTACTCTGCCTGCCATTGCTACCGCTATGTCAGCTTCCATTTTATCACGCTGTATAGAAAACCGATCATTTTCAGGTAATCTCATTACCATACCAAGCGCTTTACCTCTTGGAATAATAGTTGCTTTATGAATTGGATCAGAAGCTGGGCAGTAAAGCCCAACTAATGCATGCCCACCTTCATGATAGGCAGTTAGTTTTTTCTGCTCATCTGACATAATCATAGAACGTCTTTCCACGCCCATTAACACCTTATCTTTTGCTTCCTCTAATTCCAGCATATCAACTTCTTTTTTGCCTTTACGAGCAGCAATTAATGCCGATTCGTTAACAAGATTAGCAAGCTCTGCCCCTGAGAATCCAGGAGTTCCTCTAGCTATGGTTCTAGGTATTATATTCTTAGCACATTTTATCTTCTTCAAATGTACTTGTAAAATTTGTTCTCTACCATCAATATCTGGATTAGGTACAGTAATTTGACGATCAAACCTTCCGGGTCTTAGTAAGGCAGTGTCAAGTACATCAGGTCTGTTAGTTGCCGCAATAATCACTACTCCTTCATTATCTTCAAACCCATCCATTTCAACTAACATCTGATTCAATGTTTGTTCACGTTCATCGTTACCACCGCCCATGCCAATACCTCTGTGACGACCTACAGCATCTATTTCGTCAATAAAGATTATGCAAGGGGCATTACGCTTCCCTTGTTCGAACATATCACGTACACGGCTTGCACCCACACCAACAAACATTTCAACAAAATCAGAACCAGAAATACTAAAGAACGGAACATTTGCCTCACCTGCTATAGCTCTTGCTAACAGAGTTTTACCTGTTCCAGGCGATCCTATTAATAAACAGCCTTTGGGGATTTTACCACCAAGTTTCTGGAATTTGCTTGGATCTCTAAGAAAATCAACAATTTCAGTTAATTCTTCTTTAGCTTCATCAATACCAGCAACATCTTTAAAAGTAACTTTTGGTCCCTTATCTGAAACTAGCTTGGCTTTAGATTTGCCAAAACCCATAGCTTTCCCACCGCCTTGCATTTGACGCATGAAAAATATCCAGCCACCTATCAACAAAATCATTGGGAACCACGAAATGAATATGCTAAACAATAGGTTCATTTTGGTATCAGGAGGTATTACTTCAATATATACACCGTTACTACTTAGACGGTTTATTAAATCTGGATAGTCAGGAGCATAAGTTGAAAAAGCTGTTCCATCACTTAGATTTCCATCGATTATTCTACCCTGAATTTTAACAGAACTAACTGCTTTTTCATCAATTTTGGTTAAAAAATCTGAGAAAGAAATATTACTCTTTCCTCCAATAAAACCATCATTTTGAAATGCATGAAAAACAAGCACCATTAAAACAAAAATCGATACCCAAATTAGAACATTCTTACCTTGATTATTCATCTACAACTCACCTAACAGAAATGCGTAAAACGCGATACAAAATTTGGAGAAAAAGCAACATCAAGCCCCTTACTCAACCCCTCATCATTATAGTAGGATATATGGGGTATGGCTATAACTTTTTCAAGTATCTTGACTACTGGTAGAGTGAATAAAATAGCAACATGGTTATTGAAACTTGTCTCTTTTAGTATTGTTAAATCTAAATCTTTTCTTATTTTACTATAATCCTTGATCGTTAAATTACTTACTAAGTAGCCTGAATTATTTGCAAAGCTTCCTGTAAAACGGAATCTACCATCCCAAATATCTATATTGTTAAGTTTAATGTCCATCGGCAAACTTCTGCCAAATTCCCGGCAAATTATTAAATTATTATTAATTTTTTTTATCACACAACCATGTAATGTTTTAGTAAAATTCATTTGTTGTTGTAATAATATCACTATTATCCTTATTGGCTCTGATCTACTACTACGATTTTTACCGCTAATAATGATAAGGACAAAACTAATTAACTGTAGTATTATTTCGCTAGAAAATCTTGTAATCTGTAATAAATTTATAGTAGCAAAACCGAATTGATAAATTTTTACTGATTCGGCAATGCAAGCGATTAATTCAGGTTGCAATTTTTCTTCTACTAATTGGTTAATTGTAGATTGCTCAGAAATTATTTGATTTTTTACATATTCTCCTTGTTGAGATAATTTTTTTCTAATAATATTTCGTTGGTATTTGTCGGATTTATTCGATTCATCTTCAAACCATTTTATATTATTGGCAATTAAATACGTTACTAACCGTTGTTTTGGTATGTTAAACAATGGTCTCACTATTTTAACATTATTATACCAATTAATAGGGCTACCACTAAGTCCAAATATGCTACTTTTTTTTTCTAATCTCAGACAATAATTTTCTATATAATCATCCAAATGATGGGCTGTCAAAATTGTCAATATATCTAATTTTTTACATAAATCGGTCATTAATTGATAACGTCCTTCTCTTGCCCTTGCTTGTAAATTAGAAAAATTATTTTGGTGATCGAAGTGAAGTAGATGGTAGTCATACCCCAATTTACGGCTTAAATCCCGAACATACTCATGCTCTAGCTTAGATTGTTCCCGTAAATGATGGTCAACTAACATCACAACCATACTAATATTTTCATTAATACTATTAGTGCTGACCCATTTATGTGTTAACATTAAAAGGGCTATGGAATCAGACCCCCCAGAAACAGCTAAGGCAACAGACCTCGGAGGTCTATTGCCAATTAGCTGCTCAATATTTTGCTGAAATTGTTGATAAAGCATTATTTTTTTTCAGTAGAGCTAGGATTTTCTTGATCTTTTTTCAAATCTGAAATTCTTTTTTTATATTCTCGTTCTTTAGCAAGATATTTTTGAGCTTCTTGTGAGATTTTTTTATATAATTCGCGTTTATGAGCGTTAATTTTAGCAACTTCTATTCGATATTGTTTTATTTCTTCCCTCAGTTCTGCTGAAATTCCTGCAGCATAAGAACCGAACTCATCAATAATTTTTTGTAATTCATTATCGTTATTAACAGTAGTACTATTAATATTAGTTTGTTTGGCATTTGACATTGTGGGTGACGTAGTATTTGCTATACTATATGAGCTTAGTAATAGCACTCCTACAATAGTAATTGCCTTATACAGAAAGTCTAATCTATTTTTTTTTATCATTTATACACTCCATAAAAATACTTTTATATAATTTTTAAAATTTAATTGCTAAATATGAAAACTAGCAAAATAAATATACATTATTATCTTTCTTAACACTAATCATAAATTGTATGATATACGAAAAGAATTAATCATTTTATTTGACTTTTTGTACATAAATCTATATAAGTGTACTGATTATATAATGAATAAAACAGTATGGATAAGGTGAAAGATAATAGTTATTTCTCAGAATTAAGAAGAGTGGTTTGGCCAATTGAAGGGCATGAAAATAAGAAGTTTCTGCCTATGGCAGCTATGATGTTTTGCATTTTGCTCAACTATTCCACCCTTAGGTCGATAAAAGATGGATTTGTCGTAACAGCTATTGGTCCTGAATCAATAAGCTTTGTAAAAACCTATGTTGTTTTACCAATGGCAATACTATTTATGGTTGCTTATGTAAAACTCTGTGACTTTTTAAAACAAGAAAATGTTTTTTACGCTGTGACCAGTTTTTTTCTAGCATATTTTGTATTATTTACTTTCGTATTATACCCATATCCAGAGTTGGTGCATCCTAATCCTGAAACAATTGAGACATTAAGTAATGCGTATCCCAATTTTAAGTGGTTTATTAGGGTAGTTGGTAAGTGGAGTTTTGCAGTCTTCTATGCTATATCAGAACTTTGGGGAAGTATGATGCTTAGCTTATTATTTTGGCAATTTGCTAACCAAATTACTAAGACTGAAGAGGCAAAACGCTTTTATTCTATGTTTGGTATGTTAGCAAATTTATCTTTACCAGTTACTGCCATAATACTTTGCTATTTTTTAAGCACAGAAACTCAAATAGTTGCAGAACATCTGAAATATACTCCACTATTTGTTATTATGATGGGTAGTGCTGTAATTATCATGTTATTGTATAGATGGATGAATCAGCATGTTTTAACCGATCCTACTTTATATGACGCAACGAGTAAAGTAAGCAAGAAAGGTAAGGTTAAGCTATCTCTTATAGAAAGCTTTAGAATGATTTTTAGTTCAAAATATTTAGGGCTTATTGCCTTACTCATTATATCTTATAGTGTGTCAGTAAATCTTGTAGAAGGTGTATGGAAGTCAAAGATTCAGCAACTATATCCAAGCAAAGAAGACTATACCATGTATATGGGGCAATTTCAGGCTTGGCAAGGTGTGACAGCTATATTATTCATGGTTGTTGGCTCTAATATCTTAAGAAGGGTTTCTTGGTTCACTGCCGCGATGATTACTCCTATGATGATGTTAATTACTGGGGTTGCTTTTTTTGCCTTCATTTTCTTTGATAGCACTATTGCGATGTATGTTACTGGTCTATTCGCTTCTGGACCTTTGGCAGTAGCAGTGATGATTGGAATGATTCAAAATATTTTAAGCAAGGCAACAAAATATTCACTATTTGATGCTACCAAGAATATGGCATATATCCCTATTGATAAGGATCTTAGAACAAAAGGACAAGCGGCAGTAGAAGTGATAGGTGGTAGGTTCGGTAAATCTGGTGGTGGTATTATCCAGTCAACATTCTTTATCTTGCTTCCTACTTTTACCTTCGTTGAAGCTACCCCTTATTTCGCTGCTATATTTTTTGTTATCGTAATATTATGGATATACGCGATTAAAGCACTTAATAAGGAATATCAAGTTCAGATTAATAGCAAATCTGGAAGTTAGTTGTAACAAGGCTAGGAGGCTGCCTACGATAACTAATTAATTATATTTTGAGCTATTTTTCGGCGAGAATAGATATGACTTTTGTAGGAATAGTCATCTATTTCAAGAAAATCATGTTTATTCGCAACCAAAAAGAGCCAAATATAGAATTACTTTAATTGTTGCAGGCAGTCTCCTAGCATCGTCCATTGTCACTATCAAATTAGGATGCTACCTTAATCCATATATCCATCAACTGCTACTTTGTTTGGCGGCATATGACCTATCCTTCTGTCTAACAGACTAGAAAAACCACCTTATTCATATCTCACTTTCTTTCGTCTAAAGAAGCTAGGAGTCTGCCTACAATAACTAAGTAATTCTATATTTGGCTCTTTTGGGCTGCATATAAACATGATTTTCTTGAAATAGGTACATTATTTCTGCATAAATCATATTTATTCTCACCAAAAAATAGCTCAAAATATAATTAATTAGTTATTGCAGGCAGTCTCCTATTCCTCGTTGCGTCGTTCCGATCTCTTCCGGTCGTTAGGATTCAACATTGCCTTACGGAGTCTAATTGATTTAGGAGTAACTTCTACCCTTTCATCATTTTCGATATAGCTGATAGCTTGCTCTAATGTCATAAGGAGTGGTGGAATGAGCCGCATAGCTTCATCCTTACCCGAAGCCCTAACATTTGACAATTGCTTGGCTTTTAGAGGGTTGACCTCTAGATCATTATCCCGATTATGTTCTCCTATAATCATTCCCTGATATACTAGTTCATTAGGGTTTATAAACATTTTTCCACGATCTTCAAGATTCCATAGAGCATAGGCAACAGCTTCACCATCTCCATTGGAAATTAACACTCCATTACGCCTTCCTTCAATAGCTCCTTTATAGGGAGCGTAGCTATGGAAAACACGGTTCATAACACCGGTACCCCGAGTTTCAGTTAAGAATTGACCGTGATAGCCAATAAGACCACGTGATGGTCCTAAAAATGTTACTCTAGTTTTACCGCCGCCGGATGGACGCATATCAGTCATTTCTGCTTTACGTATGGCAAGTGACTTAACCACAACCCCAACAAAATCATCATCAACATCAACTTGGATTTCTTCAATTGGTTCTAATCTCTTCCCCTGTTCGTCCTCTTTGAATAATACGCGTGGTCTGCTGATTGATAGCTCAAAACCTTCACGTCTCATAGTCTCGATCAATATTCCTAATTGTAGCTCACCACGACCTGCAACTTGAAAAGCATCTTTTTCTTCAGTTTGGCTGACCTGTATTGCTACGTTACTTTCGATCTCTCGCATCAATCTATCGCCTAAAACTCTAGCAGTAAGTTTTGAACCTTCTCGTCCAGCAAGAGGAGAGTCATTTACTCCAAAGGTCATAGATAATGTTGGTGGATCTATAGGTAAGGATGGCAGTGCTACCATTATCTCAGGAGTACATATCGTATCGGCTACAGTAGCGTTTTGAATTCCAGCAATAGCAATAATATCCCCAGCATATGCCACATCGATAGCTACCCGTTCCAATCCTCGGAATGAGAGTATTTTGCTTATTCGGGCATTTTCAGTTGTCATATTATCACGATTTAGGGCTTTAACATTTTGGTTGGTCTTAATTGTCCCACTATGGATACGACCAGTAAGTACACGACCAAAATATGGGTTATATTCTCTAGTGGTAACAAGCATAGAAAAAGGAGCTTCGCTATCAGCGATAGGAGTAGGCACATGAGATACTATCAAATCAAAAAGCGGAGCAAGGTCTTTTTGCTCATCGTCTAAGTGACGCGATGCCCAACCGCTACGCCCTGAAGCATAGATAATAGGAAAATCTAATTGTTCATTATTTGCTTCTAATGCCAGAAATAATTCAAATACTTCATCGACTACTTCACTTACCCTTCTATCGGGGCGGTCAATTTTATTGATAACAACAATTGGTTTTAAACCAAGTTTTAGAGCTTTTGACAACACAAATTTTGTCTGAGGCATTGTGCCTTCAGAAGAATCAACTAGTAATATGACCCCATCTACCATAGTAAGAATGCGTTCTACCTCGCCACCAAAATCAGCGTGACCAGGAGTATCAACTATATTGATACGGATATCTTTCCACATCAGGGAGGTGCATTTAGCTAAAATGGTTATACCACGTTCACGTTCCAGGTCATTTGAATCCATAGCACGCTCTGCTACTTCCTGGTTTGCTCGGAAAGTTCCACTTTGCTTAAGCATATTATCAACTAGAGTGGTTTTACCATGATCAACGTGGGCGATAATAGCAATATTGCGAATAGCAGACATCAAAAACCTTTAATATATTTTTTTAATTGGTGATTATATAGTATAATGGATCAAAATGGAATAGAGTTCTTATAGTGTTTATATAGTAATTTTATTATATATAGTCAATTCCGGAGAATTTGGGGCTAGGAGGCTGTCGGAAACAACTATAACACTTCATTTAAGTAATAATTTGTACTTGTAGAATTTGGAATTTTAGTTTATTAGATTATGAGTTTTTAGGTTTCCCGATAAGCTACCTATTGCAAAAATAATAAACTAAACATAAGAGAACAGATGTCAAAAAGATTATCATTATTATCAAAATCCCTCCATTTTAATTTTAGTAAACTAGGTTCTGTTGACAAAATTTTATGTTAAGTTATCAGAGTAGAATAAAGAAGTTGCAATAGTAAGAAGAAATGGTAGTTTCTAGTTATCGAAACCAAGAAACTACCGATATGAAGTATTACATAGAAGACCAAGCATGGGAAGCAATTTTATCATTTTTTAAGAAAAAAAAAGCTATACACAACAAGAATGAGGAAAAAATAAGACAGTTTATTGAAGCAATATGGTTTATTGCTAGAACAGGTTGTCAATGGCGTCTTCTGCCTGATTATTATGGTTGTTGGTACAGTGTTTATCGCAGATTTAAGAGATGGGTTGACAAAGGTATATGGGAAGCTTTAATGGATCATGTTAAAGTAGATGTAGATATGGAATCAATGATGATTGATGCAACTATTGTAAGAGCACATGCTTGCTCATCTGGATATATTAAAGGTAATCAAGAGGAAGCAGCTTTAGGTAGAAGCAAAGGTGGTTTTAGTACTAAAATTCATGCCCTCGTTGATGCATTGGGTAACCCACTGAAGTTTATACTAACTGCTGGGCAAAGAAATGATATCACTCAGGCTGAAAATCTTACTAAAGATGTTCAGAATACGACGGTGATAGGTGATAAAGGATATGATAGTAGTGCGTTTGTAGAAAGCTTAGAAAATAAGGGGTGCGAGGTTGTTATCCCACCAAAATCTAATCGTAAAGTACAACGTGAATATGATAAACATATTTATAAAGAACGCCATTTAATTGAATGTTTCTTTGGTAAAATCAAACATTTTAGGCGTATATTTTCTAGGTTTGATAAAGCCCCAGCCACCTTTTTAGCCTTTCTAAATTTTGTTGGAGCTTTAATATGGTTACGTTAAAAATTTTGTCAACAGAACCTAGAAGTTAAAAAAGAAGATGAGCCTTTGAAAAAAAAACTTAAACTAGAGCCGAAAATTAAATCTGGTAATACATTACTCTGTTTTGATTTTGATGGAACAATGGTAAAACACTCTCTAGAGCAGTGTCTTATTGATGCCTTTGTACCTAGTGCGAATTATTTAGAGAAGTTTCTAGCAGATAAAACAGAAAATGAACAAAACAAAGAACTATTAAGAAAAACATCAGATTTTATACCTCATGTAGATCGATTCCTAGAAGATGAAACAAAAGGTTGGAAAAACGAGGAGCTATTAGTAAAACTATTAAAAGCAGGCTGTCATATAGCCATTGTATCTTTTTGCTCATATCCTGATGCCATCAAATATGCTCTTAAGCAGCTCTTAGGAAAAGAGGCAAGTGAAAAAATTCTGGTAGTGTCGTATCCCATTGGAAAGGATATGTCCAATATGGGTAAACAGAAACATATAGAAGAAGCTAAGGACTATTTTGGTATTGATGATAATCAAAATGTTGTTTTAATAGACGATAATCCCAATAATGGATATATAGCATCTAACAATGGAATACATGCAATACATGTTGGCAAAGATGATACCGAGTATTTAGATCAAGCTTTTAAAATAGTTGACAAGTGTACAGTTAGTCAAGATAGTTTAGATCAATCAACAGATAGTGCATTAGAACTGTCTGGGGATTTAACCTCTGATTCTGACATTTTATAGCTCTATCTACTGTATGAAGATGAAAAATATTTTTTGCTAAATCTATACCTATTGTGTTATATTCCATTTTGAAACAAATACTATCGTCAATTGATGAGAAGTTAGTGACGTCGTCCCTCGTTACTCCTGCTACCCAATTTTCTTGAATTGACTATAGGTTAAAATGGGAATTAGTATAAATCTCTAAAAAGGTCATATCGACAGTGGATACAAAGGATAATTCAGTTAAGTTTGATAATGATGTGTTGAGAACAAGTCGTTTGCGTATAGCCAAATCAATTAATTCTACTTCTATTACTAAAGAAAAAATTGCTTGTATGTTAAAAGATAAATTGGGGCTATCAAACCTTATATGCGAAGAAATAGTCAAACAAATATTTAGCAATATCCAGCAAATGGCAAGCAAGCAAAGATTGACGTTAGTAGGTTTTGGCAGCTTTTGTACTAGCATAAAAAAACCTAGACCTGGTATAAATTTTCATACAAAAGAGGCGGTGATAATTCCAGAAAAACAAGTAATACGTTTTATACCTGCTAAAAAATTAAAATTATTAATTAATAAAAATGCAGGATAAAAAATATTACTCCATTAGCGAAGTAACAAAACTTCTAAATATTCACTCTCACCAGCTAAGATATCTAGAGCGTATGTTGCCAAACCTAGCTATACATAAGATACGTAATAGACGATATTATACAAGCCAGGATATTGAATATTTGAAGACCCATATGGCAAACAAGATTGTACCTCTAGAATTAGAGCAGCCTGCTGACCTATTAGATAATCAAATAAATAAGATTGATTATCTAATCAAAAATTTTTATGACTTATCATTAACTATCCAACAAATCCTCTCTAAAGTTGGGAATAACTCACCTTACGCATAAACCACATGACAATTTAAAAATTCCGGAAAAGTGCAAGATGTCATTGCAAGACCACTACGTGGTCGAAGCAATCCACATTCATTAGATTGCTTCGTCGCTACTAAAGTAGCTTCTCGCAATGACGCCAAGCTATTTTCTATATGACTTTTAAATGCCATGCATAAGGAGGTGAGTTACCACTATAAATCTATATGCTGTTTTTCATAGCTTTCATGTCGCTCTTGCGATTCAATACACAAAGTTGCAACGGGTCTTGCTTCTAAACGTTTTAAACCAATTGGTTCTCCAGTTTCTTCGCAATAGCCATATTCATTTTTTTCTATCCTTACCAAAGCCTCTTCTATTTTATCAATAAGCTTACGATACCTGTCTCTTGTTCGTAACTCTAGCGCCGTATCCGTTTCAATTGATGCCCGATCATTAAAATCTGGTTCATTCCAATTTTCTTCCTTGAGATGGTTTAAGGTTTCCCGCGATTCTTCCAACAAAGAACGTTTCCACTCAAGAAGTTTTTGTCTAAAATATTCTAACTGTTTAGGGTTCATATATTCTTCGTCGTTAGAAGGCTTATATCCTTCCAGTAAGGTAATTCTAGACATATAGGTTTCTCAATATTAAAAGTATGGATAATATAACGTATAACTAAAAATTATGGCAAGAAGATTATAATATTTTGCTATCAGATTTTGATATTGGGTGGGCATTATTATAAATATTCTCCAAATGTTTTAGACTAACCTTAGTATAACGCTGGGTAGTTGATAAGCTTTTATGCCCAAGTAATTCCTGAATAGACCTTAATTCTGCTCCATTTTCAAGTAAGTGTGTCGCAAAACTATGCCTAAAGGAATGAGCTGATAAATGTTCCGGTAAGCCATAGAAGCGACGTAATCGTATTAATTCACGATTAAACACTGGAGCTTGTAATTTTTTACCCAACTTACCTAGAAATATTGGATCTTTTTCACCGATACTATAAGGTAATTTATTTAAATATTGTTCTATAAAATCTTTAGCTATTGGCGTCCATGGTATTATCCTCTCCTTTTTACCCTTTCCTGTTATTTTTATAAACTCTAAGTCTTGTAGATGAGATTTAGTTATCGATAATGCCTCAGATATTCTAAGCCCAGCAGCATAAATAAGCACCAATAGGGCTTTATTTCTCCATTCTACCCATTCTAAATCAGTAAAATTATCAATATGTTCAATAGATAATTGAGCGTCATCCTGCGATAAAGATTTAGGTAATATTTTAGCTTTCTTAGGACTTTTGATGGAAAAAATGGCATGGCAAGTAATATTAGTGGTCTTTTCTAGATATTTATAAAAATTCTTGATCGCCGACAAGCCTCTAGAATTAGAAGCTGCTAGGTAATTATCTTGCTGCCTTTTAGAAAGCCAGCTCCGTACTAGCCTTATATCAACTTGCCTTAGAGAATTAATGGTTATGATTTCCGAGTTATAATGATTTAGGAAATTTAGAAAATTTTCTAAATCATTTTTATAAGAAATTATCGTATGTTCCGAACAATTTCTTTGTAATTTCAGATATTTTTGCCATTTATCTATCAACTCTAATATTTCTTGTTGTTTTTTTTGAATCATCGATTATTTACCTATACAAAAATTACTAAATATTTCTCCTAACACTTCTTCAACGCTAATCTTACCAGTAACATTACTCAAACTTCTAATAGCCATTCTAACATCTTCTGTAGCTAACACTAAGTCATTTTCACCATTAAAATTCTCATTATTGAATTTTTTTAAATATTCTAAGGCTTTTTCTATAAATGCTCGTTGACGTTGTCTAGTAATATGCGGGGTTTCGGTTAAACCAGCTATATTATGAGCAATATTTTCAATTTCCTTTAACAGACTATCCATCCCAATATTATCTTTTATAGAAATCTTTAAATAATTTTTCTTTAATGTATCTTTACATATATCTATTTGACACTTATCATCTAGCAGATCAATTTTATTGATCAATATTATTGTATTGTCATCAATTAAATTATCCAATGAGGGTGAGTTGCTTAATTTTACCGCATCAAGCATAACTATTTTGATATCAGCCATTCTTGCTGATTCAATTGCTCGTTTGATGCCTTCTAATTCTATTAAATCATTACTATCCCTTATGCCAGCTGTATCTTGTAATATAATTGGATATCCTCCAATATCTAGATGTCCCTCAATTATGTCACGAGTTGTTCCCTCAATATTTGAAACAATGGCAACATCTCTTTGCATCAAAAAATTAAGTAAGCTAGATTTACCAACATTAGGAGCTCCTAAAATGGTTAATTTAATGCCTGTTCGAAGTAATTCCCCCCGTCTATTATCGTCAAGATGTTTTATTATAGCATATTTAAGTTCACCACTAAGAGTCATAACCCTATTTAATATTTCTTGCGGAATATCTTCATCGGGGAAATCAATATAAGCTTCTAGTAAACCAATAATAGTCAGTAAAGTTTGTCTCCACCCATTATAAAGTGTTTCGAGTTCTCCTCCAACTTGCTTAACCGCCTGCCTATGTTGCCAAACAGTTTCAGCTTCAATTAAATCGGCAATACCTTCTGCCGCAGTTAAATCAAATTTACCATTTAAAAAAGCCCTACGGGTAAATTCCCCAGGCTCTGCCATTCTTAAACCTTCGATGGTTAACAATGTTTCAGTTAGCATAGCAGCAATTGCTATACTGCCATGAGTATATATTTCTACTACATCTTCTCCAGTAAAGCTAGCTGGAGCTTGGAAGTATGCTACAACTGCTTCATCAATTAATTCTTGATTCTTAGGGTTGATAAGTTTTTTACAGTACATGACTCTAGGAATAAACGTGGCATTATCATTTTTAATTAGGTGTTTTAATGCAACCAAGCTGTTAGATCCAGAAATACGAAAGACTGCAACACCAGCTTTTCCTGGTTTAGAGCTTTGAGCAAAAATAGTTTCCATGATGGTGCGAGCCTCTTGCTAAGTAATTTATTTTAATTATAATACATTAAATAGCTTAGTCTGGGATAAGAATTATGCTAATCTAAATAAGTTTTTGAGAATACAGGTGTTATTGTGAAGAGAACGAGGCGATCTATAAATTGTCATTCCAGTGTAGGAAGTTATCCCTGCGTAAGCAGGGGTCTAGATTCCCGCTTACGCGGGAATGACAAGGTAAAAACGTCATTGCGAGGAGACCGTAGGTCGACGAAGCAATCCAGAAAAGCGATAGAGATGGATTGCCACGCCACCTACGGTGGCTCGCTAATAGACGACTTTTCTACTTTATTTTCTTAAACTAACGCCTATGCGACCACACAGTGGTCTCGCTAATAGGCGGAGTAATATTAATGGGGTTAGCTATATAATGCTTAATCTTTGAAACAATAATAAAGTTTGGTAACAATATGACAATAGAAAAAGTTACAATAAATAAGGCTGCAGAGAGAGTGTCTTTATCTTTAAGTAGACTTACTTGTCAAGTGCCTAATTATAAATCAGAAATTTTATCATTAAGTAAGGTAAAAAATGGAGAGCCACTTTTTAATAAATTTATACAAAAATTTTTAGTTTATATTCCTGTAGATTATAGGTTTAGAGATAGACAAGAATTATTTGGCGAGTTTGCTTATAGTGCTTTTCAGTTCTTTAAAGAAAAGCAACCTAGTAAAAGGAAATTGCAGATTGTCAGTACGGTAATTGAAAATAATCCTGCTATTAATATTTTGTTATTGAACGAAAATAAATCATTCATAGTTGATTCGATTATTTGTTTGTTAACAACTCTCAACTTGAAAGCTAAATTTTTACTTCATCCTGTTATAGCTTGCGTAAGAAACAATGATGGTCATTTACAAGAAATATTGGATGTAAAGCAAGATAGTGACGAATCTTTAGTACATATAACTATTTTAGGGAATTTTGATCAGAGCGATATCAATTCTTTAGAAAATTCTCTGAATAAAACTTTAGATCAGGTCGATACTACTCATAATGTGTGGTCTAAATTATTGAACAGAGTAACAACGATTTCAAATGAGATTCAAAATAATCAACAATTACACAATAACTATTTAGATTATAATGAGTCTATAGATTTCTTAAATTGGCTAAAAGATGATAATTTTACTTTTTTAGGTATGATTAACTTTGATCTAATTTCCAAAGATTTTTCCTCAGAGGAAGGTGTCCAGAAAATATGGCAAGGACAAGATACTAAAAATGAAGTTATTGATATTATTGAACGCTCAGCAAGCCCATTACATAACAATAAATTAGTCATTTTAGGTAAAATTAATACCCTATCAAGTGTACATAGAAATAACTTAGTAGATTATATTTTAATCAAGAAGATCGATCAGGATAAAAAGTATCTTTCAGGTAGCATAATTTTTGGTTTATATAGTTCTGCAATATATTACCAGCTAATTACTGATATTCCTATATTAAGACAAAAGCTACAATTCGTTCTAGATAAATCTGCCTTTCCGACTGATGGATATAATACCAAAAAGCTTAAAAGTATAGTTCAATCTCTACCGAAAGAAGCTTTGATACAGATTGATGAAGGTGATCTATACTGTATGTGCTTACATGTACTTTCAGGTATGATGAGTAGAAAACTCAAATTATTTATTCAACAAGATTGGTCTGGTTCTTTTATTAATATCATAATATTCTTATCAAGAGATCGTTTAACACCAGAAGTACATAGTGCCATAAATTGTTATTTATCCGATACACTTAAGGGGGTAATATTATCAGATTATATGGCAGAAGTAGCAGAAAATTTTTCATATTTATTTGTTACGTTAGAGGTGCAGAATAAAAATAGCCTTAATTTTGAAGTTGAAATAATAGAGCAAGAATTAGATAAACTTTCCACTCGTTGGAGTGAAGATTTTTATCATAAATTATGTAAAAATTTTGGTGAATATCAGGGAGGAGTAAATTTTAAACTTTTTGATCCAATTTTTCCTATTGATTATAGAGAGAAATTTAATGGGCAAACAACTTTAATAGATATTGAGTATCTAAAAGAGGCAAGTATTTATCACAAGCCTATATTTAATTTAATTACTATAAATAATAGTGAATTCCGGCTAAAAATTTACAGTCCTGCTCCCAAATTAGCTCTTTCCGACCTACTACCATCTATAGAAAATTTGGGATTCAAGGCTATAGATGAACAAAGCTTTGCTATAAAAGGAACAGAAGATATTAGACTTCCTGCAAAAGTCGCTTATGCTGAGGGATTTGAAGGAGACTTGGCACGCAGAACCGCAGCGTACTTAAAGGTACGTGAGGATTCGAGTACCGACTCGACGTACAAATCACCAGCAGAAGTAGAGTTTTGCGGGAAGTCTATTAAAGAGAGTTGGATATATGAGTTCACTCTCGAACCATTAATAACTATTGAAGGCAATATTGATTTGCTTAAAGCCAATGTAGAAGAGGCTTTAGATAAAATATCTCTCGGACTTTTAGATAATGATTCTTTAAGTAAATTAATAGTGTTATCAGGATTTAATTGGTGGCAAGTTAAGTTAGTCAAAGCATTAACTAGATATTTACATCAAACAGGCTTTATCTATGGTAAGGGTTATGTTCAACTGACCTTAATAAAGCATTTTCTATATACTAAAATGCTAGTTGATTTGTTTGATGCTAAATTTAATCCGGCAAACTTTTCAGATGAACGTACAAAAACTATAAAAGACAGTATCCTTAGCTATCTTAATAAAATCACTAGTAGCAGTGAGGATAAGGTTTTAAGGCATATGTTTGGTACTATTGAAGCTATTGTTAGAACTAATTGCTATCAATCTAGTTCTATAGTCAATTCAGGAGAATTTGGGGCTAGGAGCGATGGAGCGACGCCTATAAGTAATAGGCGAGCATTGAGCGACAACCTCCCCAACTTCTCATCAATTGACTATAATTTACAGAATGGAGATAACAAACATAATATAGTCTGTAAAAATTATTTTTCTTTTAAATTTGATTCAAAAAAAGTTCCTAATTTACCTTTGCCAGTGCCATTTGCTGAAATATTTGTTTATGCTAATGATTTTGAAGCTATTCATTTACGAGGTGGCAAAGTATCTCGTGGTGGTATTAGATGGTCTGATAGAGGAGAGGATTATAGAATAGAAGTATTAGGGCTAATGAAAGCACAAAGTACCAAAAATTCGGTCATTGTGCCTTTTGACGGCTCAAAAGGTGGGTTTTTCGTTAATTTCACTGATGATAATATGACTCGTCAAGAATATATGGCAAGAGTTATAGAATGTTATAAGAATTTTCTCCGTGGTTTACTTGATATCACTGATAATATAGTTAATGGCAAAATTGTCCAACCACAAAACACTATTATCTATGATCAGGAAGATCCATATTTAGTAGTTGCAGCAGATAAAGGTACAGCAACGTTCTCAGATCATGCGAATAGTATATCTGCTGAATATAATTTTTGGTTAGGTGATGCTTTTGCTTCCGGGGGATCAGCCGGTTATGACCATAAGAAAATGGCTATCACTTCAAAAGGAGCGTGGATTTCTGTAGCAAGTCATTTCTATGCTATGGGTCTTGATATACAAAAGGATCCTATTACTGTTGTTGGTATTGGTGATATGTCTGGAGACGTCTTTGGTAATGCTATGCTTAGGTCTAATGCAATAAAACTTGTTGCGGCATTTAATCATAAACATATATTTATTGATCCACAACCCGATCCGATTATTAGTTTTAATGAACGTATGAGATTGTTTGAGTTACCTACATCAAATTGGTCTGACTATAATCAACAGTTAATTTCAAAAGGTGGCGGGGTTTTTGAACGAAGTAGTAAATCTATTTTGTTATCGGCAGAAGCTAAATCATTGCTAAAGATAGATGTTGACCAACTAACCCCAGAACAGCTGATTAGAGCTATTTTACAAGCAGAAGTTGATTTGATATGGAATGGTGGTATAGGAACCTATATAAAAGCTTCGACAGAAAGTCACCTAGATATAGGTGATAAGGCAAATGATAATCTGAGAGTCAATGGTAAAGATATTAGAGCTAAAGTAATAGGGGAAGGTGGAAATATTGGCGTATCGCAACAAGGTAGAATAGAATATAGCAAGCTCGGTGGACAGATAAATACTGATTTTATTGATAATTCAGCTGGTGTTGATTGTTCAGATCATGAAGTAAATATAAAAATCGCTCTTAATCAAGCTATGGTTTCTAAAAAAATCAGTTTAGAAGAACGTAATAAACTACTGTTTGCTATGACCAAACAAGTTGAAGAGTTGGTATTAGTTGATAATTATAAGCAGAATCAAGCGATTAATATCATGCAATTATCTCGTATTTCGACTATCGAAATATTTAGCCAATTTATTGATACTTTAGAAGAAGAAAAATTAATTGATCGAACTGTTGAGTTCCTACCAACTAGGGAAGAGTTAAATAGAAGGACTCTTAATAATGAAAGTATAACTCGTCCTGAGCTTTGTGTATTACTTTCTTATAGTAAACGCTCAGTCTATCATGATTTAATAACAGCAACATTCTCAAAAGATAAATATTTTGAGTCTTATCTGATTAATTACTTTCCAGCATTAATGCAAGAGAAATTTCGTGAAGAAATTTTATCTCATCCACTTAAGCATGAAATTATTCGAACCGTTGTAACAAATAAAATTATTAATCAGTTAGGTGGTCCATCACTTAATCTTATAAAACGTGACACTGGTGCTGCTCTTTGTGATATAGTTCGTTCATATACCATTATTTGTGAAATTTTTGATTTAGATAATTTATGGACTATAGTGGAATCTCTAAATGCTATAGAATATAAAGTTAAAATTGACATGTTTACTGAACTTGCTAAAATTATGCGTAGAGGTATCTCCTGGTTTTTAAAGCATATAAAACATCCTATCAATATTAGCGATACCATTGATGAATTTTATCAACCATCTAGAATGCTTAGCAAAGTGGTGAGTAAATTTCTCTTAGGAGAAGCTAAAAATAAATTCGATGATAAAGTTAAGCAATATGTTTTGTTGGGAGTGAAAGACGAGATAGCTCAAAGGGTCGCAACTCTCGATAGCTTAGTGTCAGTTTTTGACATAATCTATATTGCCAAAAGAACCCAGGCTACAAATAATGATGTTGCTAGTTTATATTTTGCTACTGGTAGCAAATTTAGTATTGATTGGCTTCGTAAATCTTGTGATAAACAGCTAAATGATTCTTATTGGAATAGATTATCAACGCAATCATTAAAAGATGACTTGTATGATAAACAAAGACAATTATTAACTAAAATAATTAACAAATCCAAAGTAAATATTGATTTAGATTTATGGATTGATAATAATATAGATTCTGCGTCTATTTTCCTAGATTTTGTCAAAGCAATTAGATTGCAGGAAAATATTGACTTAAATATTTTAATTTTAGCAAATAAGAAGTTTGAAACCTTCTTGCGTAAACTTGAGTAGCGTGTTATGTCGTCATCCCTAAAACAAGCAAGAATAGAGTCTGGCAAAACTCTTGAAGAGATATCTGATTATTTGAAAATTAGAAAGCAATATTTAGAAGCTCTTGAAGAAGGAGACCTAAGTTCAATGCCAGCGGAAGTTTATGTGAAAGGTTATCTTAAGTTATATTCAAATTATTTAGGGATAGTTTTGGATACAGGTGAGGAAGATGAGCAGGAACTCCCTAAAGATATTGATTTCAAAAATAGGGCTGGTTCAATGGTATCTGATTATAAATGGAAAAAACAGCTCATTATAATTTCTATTTTAACATTAATAATAATTCCAATAATTTTTCACTTAATATTACCATATGAATGACAATAAATACTGATTTGTTACTTAAATTAATGCAAGAAGTGGATCAAGGGATTGAAGGTCTTTTGTCGGATATTGCGGAACAGCATCAAGAAATTAATAGACTGAAAGATGAAAATAAATATCTCAAGGATAATTATACAAAAATACTTGAGCAAATAGCTGTATATATTGCTGAATTGGAAGAAATAAAACATAAAAACACATAATATAGATGTCTATAGTAACAATAATACTAGGTAGCAAAACTTTCCAACTGGCATGTAGTGACGGATCGGAAGAAGAATTGTGCAATCTTGCAGCCAAGTTAAATGAAAATATTACCCAGATAAAAAAAGCTAGCCCATCAGCATCATTTGAACTATTATTAGTTATGTCTGCCTTAAGTTTACAGGAACAAGTACAAAATTTGACTAATAAAATTGCTAAAATCGATGGCGATAAAATACCTTGTGAAGAAGAAAAATTTGCAGAAACATTAAGTACTATAGCAGGATATTTAGAAGAACTTGCACGAAAGATTGGAAAGTGATATTATCGTAAAATACTTGGAATATTTACTTAAAAAACACTTTTTAAAACAGAAGAGTGTAATAGACGAGCTACTTGGTTCGTGAGCTTAACGTATTGCCCTGGGACTATAATTTTTACTATTAGGAAACATTCCTGTCTGAGTCTATTATGCAGATATATGGATTCCATTTATATATACTAGGTTCTTTGAGGATCTTAGGCAACGACCAAAGTGGTTCATTTTTTTAGGCAATTTTTGTGTTATACTACATCAACAGGATTCTTACTAATAATAGAGTGCGGTCTGCTCTATTAATGTTGGTAGGCTGCGTTACTACTTTATTACTAGTAACTTATAATCCAGACGATCCTTCCTTTAATTCTGTGACAGCCAAATATCCAAGTAATTTATTAGGTTATTTTGGTTGTTATTTGGCAGATATTTTTTACCAATTTTTTGGTATAGCGTCGTTTATTTTACCCATTTGTTGTTTTTTTTGGTCTTTGAGCGTGTGGCGTTTAGAGAAAAAATGGGTTACCATCAGGATAATGGTGATGCTGCTTTCAATTATATCATTATCGATAGTCTGCACTAAGATAAAAATTGATTATTTACCGGCTGGTGCCGGCGGAACAGTCGGTACTATTATTTACCCACTAGTCAAACAATTAGATGCTAGAGCCGATTATGCTTTAATTATTGTCACGTTTATTTTATTATTTTTACTGGCAGAAATAAAATTTTCAGCTTTTTGGAATGCTATAATTAAATTACTCAAACTAATACCTTATAAAAAAATTATATCCTTACCTACAACATCAACAAATAGCAACTCAACTAAACCAGTTTTGATAAAAAGGGCTCCTTTTGTTAATCAAGAAGAAGCTTCATATGCTGACAAAATGGATTTAGGAAAAAATAATGATCCACAATCTCATTATTTAAAGAAACAATCTGCATCAAGAAAAGAAAATGACCAATTACCAGACTTACCACCTATCGAATTATTAAAACAAGCTGATAGCCAAAATATAAAAGTGGAAACTTTATCAGAATTACAACATAATGCCCAAATATTGTTGACTGTTCTTAATGATTTTGGTGTTAAAGGTCAGGTCATTAATATTAATCAAGGTCCGGTTGTAACCTTATATGAATTTGAACCAGCTGCCGGTACTAAATCTTCTAGGATTATAGGTTTATCAGACGATATTGCCAGATCATTATCTGCAATATCAACTAGAATAGCTGTAATACCGGGTAGAAACGTCTTAGGTATTGAATTACCAAATAAACAACGAGCTTTCTTTTGTCTAAGAGAATTAATTGAAACCCCAGAATATCAAGATAATAGCATTATGCTACCATTGATTTTAGGTAAGGATTTAGCTGGCAAGCCTTTTGTTGCAGACTTAGCAAAAATGCCCCATTTATTAGTTGCAGGTACGACTGGTTCAGGTAAATCAGTGGCAATTAATGCGATGATAATTTCCCTACTTTACCGTTATACCCCAGAAGAATGTCGGTTAATAATGATCGATCCTAAAATGCTTGAATTATCAACCTATGATGGCATACCACATCTTCTAACCCCAGTGGTTACCGAACCAAACAAAGCGGTAGTAGCCCTTAAATGGGCAGTAAAAGAGATGGAAAATCGTTATAGAGCAATGTCAAATATTGGGGTAAGAAATATAGCTGGTTATAATGCTAAAATTTTGGAAGCTGCGTCAAGCGGTAAAATATTAGAGCGTTCTATCCAAACAGGATTTGATTCAGAAACCGGCAAGCCTATTTATGAAACAATTGAAATGAATATGGAGAAATTACCGTTCATTGTAGTAATTGTTGATGAAATGGCTGATTTAATGCTGGTAGCTGGCAAGGATATCGAATTATCGATACAACGTCTTGCTCAAATGGCAAGAGCTGCAGGTATTCATATTATCATGGCAACTCAAAGACCTTCTGTTGATGTTATTACTGGGGTAATTAAAGCTAATTTTCCAAGTCGTATCAGTTTTAAAGTAACTTCTAAGATTGATAGTAGAACTATTCTTGGTGAACAAGGCTCTGAACAGTTACTAGGTATGGGAGACATGCTTTATATGGGTAATTCGTCAAAGATTACCAGGGTTCATGGTCCATTTGTTGATGATAAAGAGGTAGAGAAAGTAACCGAATATTTAAGAGCAACAGGAACTCCTGAGTATCTTTCAGCAGTGACCCAACAACTAGATGATGATGAAGTAAATGTCGAAAGTTCTGGAGATGATTCAACTAGTGACGAGACTCTATATAAAAGAGCGGTACAAATAGTACAATTAGAACGAAAAGTATCAATTAGCTATATACAAAGATGTTTACGAATTGGTTATAATCGAGCTGCTACTCTTGTGGAGAAAATGGAACAAAATGGGGTAATATCCCCTCCTAACCACACTGGTAAAAGAGAAATATTATTGCCAGAGAATTAAAGTTATTACTTCCTAATTGTGAACCTTAGGGTGTGTCGTCACGAGATTTGAGCCACATTAGTAAAGCCCTTAAACAAAGACCCGCCATGTATGATTTTGTATTTTTAGCATATCTTGTTGCTATACCACGCCATTCTTTAAATTTTTGAAATGTATTTTCAATAATGTGCCTTAGCTTATATAGATATTTATCTATCTCTCTTTGAATCTTCCTGTTTCTTTTTGATGGTATTACAGGAATTATGTTTGCATTCACAGCCGATTCTATTATGGCGTTTGTATCGTAAGCTTTATCAGCCATAAGATGTTGTGCCTCCATATTCTGGATTAACTCACAAGCTTGAGTACAATCATTTCTGGAACCTTCTGTAACAATAATTCTGACCGGCATACCATACGCATCCACGGCCATATGTACCTTTGTATTGAGCACCCTTTTGTGCGACTAACCGTTTGATTCCCGCCTACGCATAAGCATCAGTTTAAGAAAACAATAATTGAGAAACCGTCATTGCGAGGAGACCGTAAAGATCGGCTAAGCAACCCAGAAAAGTGATTAAAAAGAATTGCCACCCCACCTACGGTGGCTCGCTAATAGACGACTTTTCTACTTTATTTTCTTAAACTGACGCTTATACGGTTCCACAGCATACTCCAATGCAAATAAGGATTCGAGTACCGAATCATTGTCCAAATTACCAGCAGAAGTAGAGTTTTGCAAGAGGTATATTTTAGTCTCTCGATTTGCTTTTTAGATAAGCCTGTTAATTCAATGATCTCATTAATAGTATTATGTTTAAGTAGCATAGTTTTTGCTATAACTTTCATTGCTTCAACTCTACCCTCGGCTCTACCTTTGGCTTCGCCTCTAGCCTCTCCGATTTTGATACCATCTTGTAGTCCGATTTGAATCCCTTCTTCTTTCCATACTTGAGCTATACTAGGCATAAGTTCTTCTCCTTTTTCTTTAGTTAAACTATTTTTTAATATTTTTTCTAACTCTATTTTATCATTTTGCTCAATAAAGGTCAAAGTATAGCTCAATAGATTTCTTATATGGTCATGACCTATTGTTATTTTACTCAATTTAGGCAAGAGATAAGAAATTTCCTGCCATCTTTTCAGTAATTGACGTTCGTGGATGTGTTTGAGGAAAAATAACAAAATCCCAGACCATACTTTTTTCTTGAGTTCTTCATCGGGAATGTCATGTACGTTAATAAGCTGACAATCATTTGTCCAAAAGCCTCTGGCTAAATCTGGATGGCTAAATAAATTCCATATATTAAGAGGTGCGTTATATTTCTTCTTACCATTATAAATTATTAGAGGATAAATTAATGGAAGACGTTTAGCTTTAGGATTAGTAGTTAAATATCGATCACAAATATTAATCATATATTTAAATAACCTAAACGCCATCATTTTATCAACAGTACTTTGATGTTCCAATAGCAAAAAAATATAGCCATCCTGATCATTAAACTTAACAGAAAATAATACATCAGAAATAGTTTCAGAAAGGTCTGGCTCAATAAAACTATCTTTTTCTAATTTTAAAGATGTGCTATCGATTAAAGCCAACACATCCTTCGGCAAATGAGTTGCCAAAAACTCTTTAGCAACTATGGGATTCTCCATAGATTTGCGAAAAATTTCGTCATGTTTTGGCTTGTCTGAAGTCATAATAAAATTTGCTTATATATTCACCTTATCCACATCTATTAGCAAAACCACGTAGTGGTCGTGGCACCAAAAAAAAATGATTATAATTGCTTTCCTTATTTTGCTCGAACTCCACTATTTTTTCTTTTACTCTGCTCTGTCAATATTGCTTGACCAGGCTTAGGTACTGATACTGGTGGAGCAATTTCTATTTTTTTTACAGTGGCTTTAGTTAAATCTGCATTTTTTAACAAAGGATTTGCTTTAACCTCTTCTTTTATATCACCAACAACTTTTATCTTATCTAAATTCATTGTTTTTTCTGGATACTTTTTGTTATATTCCTGAATTGCTGGCAGAAGTGTAATTAAAGTACTGCCATCAATGGTAGCCCCTTCAAAGTCTATATGTTCTTTAAAAATAGCTTTCTTAAAAGAACATTCTTTAAATACCGCACCTTTAATCGAACATTTGCCTAATGTTACCTTATTAAAGTTAAATCCTTCAACTTTGAAATTATCTAAGTTCATATCAACGGTCTCAAAAGACAATCCTCTTAAATCTTTATTACTTAAGGAATAATCCAGTATCGGTGAATATTCACTAGATAGACGAGCTTCTTGACTATACTGATAAGCCCGCTCCTGAAAAATTTTAGACAAATCTCTTTTGTCATTTGGTTTAAGATTAGGCAAAATATCTGTAATCATCTTGCTCATTTCTTCACCAATTACTTTTCCACGTGTTGAATTAGACACAAAATGCTTTTGAAAATTATGCTTCAAAATATTAGCTACAGCTCCTACAGCTAAAGTTAGAACCTTTTTATCAAATAATAAGCCCATCAATGGACGAACCATTGCCCCATATTCTTTTTTACTATATGCAGTAGTTATTGCTCCTAGCTCTTTAGAATGATCCCCTAATACCTTAACAACTGCTTCACCTTTCAATTTTAGTTTTTTACCCATCTTGGTTTCATTAAGAAATTTCTCAACCACAGGACCGAGATCTTTAGCATGTTTTATTAAAAGATCGGGGATTTTCTTCTGTAAAACCTCTCTGACATTAGGATTATCTTTATTAAATTTAATAAGAGAATCGACTAATTTACTAACCTTTTCTGATTGTTCAGATTTAGGTGCACTCATAATATCTTTAGTTTGCTCAATGATTAGCCCTACAGCATCTTTGTCTTTTAAACAACTTTCAGCAAGTTCTGTTACTATCGGCAAGACATCAACAATAAACGGAATAGTTGCGGCTGTTGCATCATGTACAAATTTAGGGTTCAAACCATAAAATCGTAAATTTTGCTGAACTTCTGGTTTATCCAAAAACCCTAGAATATTTCCTTTATTTTTAACAAAATATTGCGGTAGAGTATGTTTTAAGTCATAAGATAGACTTTGAACAACCTTATCAACATTATCCACAATAGACGATACCATAGCTTTTTGTGTTAGTATTATTTCTTCTTTTCTGTCAGAAGATAATTTTTCATCACCAGTCAACAACTCTAAAGCAAGGTCTTGATGCTTCATATACGACTCATAGATTCCAACCACTTTAGGAGTATGATCTAATATTGTGCTACTTGCATTAATTGCCAGTGATATAGTATCGTCCAAAAACTCTTTTGACACGAATCTAGTAAATTTATCGTCTAAAATGTACTCAGCAATTTGGGTAATTTCTTTTTGATTAACTGGACTGCGTAAAAATTCAACTAAGTCTTTCTTGACCACTGCTACCACTTGAGGACTAACAAATATTTCCAAAGCATTTTTTATGATATTACGTCCTGATTTCTTATCAGGAATTATAAGATCCTTACAAATTTCTTGTACTTTTTTGTTTGATTCTCCTTCTAACACCCCACTTACTAAATTTACTGATAACGGCACTATTCTTCTAATAAAATCTTTATCTACTTCATCAAGTATATTAGTACCAACTTTCTTCTTGCCAACAACAGGATTTAATACAGCTTTTAAAACTGGCAATACAGAATATTTGGCTATAATATCTTTCAAAAGATTAGATTGTTCTTCAGTCAAACTAGTAACATATCTATCAAGTACTGTACCAGCACCCTTGATCAAATGAGATGCATACTCCACTTGTTCTGTTCGTAATTTTTGTCTTTCTTCAACTAGCAACTCATCACTTGATAATTTTGATCTCACTTCTTGAAATTTAAGGAAATTTTCATATATATCATTTACATCAGGCATCTTACTAACAATTGGAGGTAATACATTAATAGCATCAAGAAAAAATGCTCCAGCCTCTTCTAACAGACCTACAGCAATATTCGGTGAATTATCTTTTTTCCGTTGCAATTCTACCTGCTCAAGTATTATTTGCTGTTCTTGAAGCTTCTGCGGGGTGATTTCTTGACCATTTTGAATAAATTTGCCTTGTAAATCACGCAAATCGCTACCGATAATATTAGTATCAACATCGATTATTGCTTTAGCCATGTTAGCCTCAGCTAATTTTGCTGCCCGTAACTTAACTCCTTCTAACCTAACCTTTTCGGCTTGAACTTTTTCCAATATTGCTTTTTGTAGGTTTGATCTTGTGAGATCAGCATTGGTAAAATTTACCTCAGTAAAATCGGCTTGCTGAGCTTCCATACGTCTTATTATACTATTCGAAAAATCAGCCTTTTTGGCATGAACTTTTGTTAGTGTACTATAACTTAAATTAATTCCGTGGCCTTTGGCTCCTTCTAAAACAGCTTCGGTTAAATTAGCACATTTTATGTTAACATCTTCTAAAATCGCATTCCTAAAATTTGCATTTTGGGCATCCACCATGTTCATATTAGCTCGAATAAAATTCACCCCTTCAGCATTAATCTTTGTTAAAATAGCTTTTTCTAAATTCGCCTCATCCAATTTGACAAAACTATCTAACTCAGCTTCTGATAAATTTATACCTTTTCCTTCTATACCGTTTAGTATAGTATTTTGAAATTGTGCTTTATGTGCCTTAGCTTTACTCATTAAAGCATTCGATAAATCACTATCTATAACTTTACACTGCATTAAAATGGCCTGCTCTAATATTGCATGCTGCATTTGTACTTTTCGTAAATCTGCTGAGATTAAAGAAATACCCTCTAAATTTGCATGATTAAATGTTGAATTAGTAAATTTTGCACGATCCCAATTACCATTTTTTATATTCGCATAATCAAAATTAGAGTCGCTTATCAAAACTTCCTGACCATTAGAACCAGACATAAAAGCATGAACAAACTGACTCTTATCAGTGACCGTTGATTTACTTAGATTACTGTTAAAGAAATTGGCGTTATCTGCTTTAACTCCAACAAAATTAGCCGCTACCAGCTCCGCACCTTCAAAGCTTACTTCACTAACATCAGTACCATTAAACACACATCCGGATAAAACGGATCCTGAAAAAACAGCCCCTCGTAAATCCGCCCCTGAAAAATCTAAGCCAGATAAATCGACCCTATCATGCCATTCATTATTAGTAGAAGTATCAACTCTACTTGAACAATCTGCAATAATTCTTGCTCCTGCCTTTATCTGCGATTGCTCTAATTTGCTTTTAGCAAAATCATTTAAACTTAAATCTTTATCATCCTTTCTCGCCTCTAAATATTTCTCTATATCCTCTCGAGCTAGACGTACATATTGAGTTTCTTGATCCCGCTGTTCTTTAGTTGACCCTCGTACATAAGCTGGATCAAAAATACAGCTCTCACTGCCAAAAATATTTTGAAAAGTTTTATGCATTACATTATCTTTTCTAGGAAATATTTTTTGCTCAACCATTAGCTTCAACTCTTCTACCAATTTGTCATATTGCTGATTACCAGTTTCACCCTTTAGTACTATCTTTGCTTGTTGCATATAACTTAAATTTGCATATGCATCAGCTACTTCTTTTGTCTTACTATTTATAAGTTCCTTCTGCTCTTTTTGACGAACTAAATCACTTTTTATATCAGCATATTTTCTGCCTAAAGAAGAGGTCGTACTGTATTTTATTCCTTCAATATCACGCTCCTTCCCCATTTGAGAATATCCCTTATAATTATCAGAGAACTGACAATTAGCAAGATCAGCTCCTCTAAAATCTACATTTCTTAGAACGGTATTTTCGAAATAAGCCTGATTAAAATCAACATCGCAAAATACCGCATCCTCTAAATTACATCCTCTAAAAGTAGTATTTTTAAATATACAACCAGTAAAATCTCCTCCACTTAGATCGGTTATAGTACCAGATGCACCAAAAATCATATTAGACAAATCCGCTGCTACCACTACATTCTTATCAGGAAAATATATGTTCTTTAAATATTGGTTAAGACTCAAACTTCCCTTAGGGTCGTCTGCCAAAGCTGCATGCTGAGCTGCAATATATTGCCCTATATCCTCAATAGTAGGACGATATTTCTCAATTTTAACAGCAAGATCATCAAAAACAGATTTTTCTTTTACCATAACTTCTACTCCTAATTACTTTTGTGCTTATCATACTATAACTTAGAGATTTAATAACAAACGATCTGGATTCTCAATTAATTCCTTGATTTTCACAAGAAAAGTAACAGCTTCCTTACCATCAATAATACGATGATCATAAGATAAAGCTACATACATCATCGGACGTATTTCTATTTTGCCATTAATTGCTACTGGTCTTTCTTCGGTCTTATGAAGACCTAAAATACCTGATTGAGGAGGATTAATAATAGGGGTTGATAATAATGAGCCATAAACACCACCATTGGAAATAGTAAATGTTCCTCCTGATAAATCAGACATCGATAACTTTCCTTCTCTAGCCTTTTTACCCAGACCGGTAATTTCTTTCTCAATACCAGCAAAACTCAATTTGTCAGCCTGCCTGACTATTGGTACTACTAACCCCTGCTCTGTTCCTACTGCCACACCAATATCGTAATAATTCTTATACAGAATCTCATCCCCTTCTATTTCAGCATTTACCGAAGCTACTACTTTCAGAGCTTCAATAGTAGCTTTTACAAAGAATGACATGAACCCCAACTTAACACCATGCTTCTTCTCAAACTCTTCACGATACTGCATACGCAAATTAATAACTTTCAACATATCAATTTCATTAAAAGTTGTTAAAATAGCTGCGGTATTTTGCGATTGTTTCAAACGATCTGCAATAGTCTTACGAAGTCGCGACATTCTAACGCGTTCTACCGCCCCTGCATTTGCTAATGCAATATTGCTCACAATAGGTGATTCAGTTGCTTGTATAGATGAAGCTGTTGTTGGACTATTTATAAATCCTAATACATCTCCCTTAGTTACCCTACCCTCTCTACCAGTGCCTTTTATGTCATCTAATGACAGTTTATTTTCACTCACTAATCTTCGTACAGAAGGTGGGGAAGCAATGCTGTTTATATTTGTCGGCTGTTGCTGTACCTCTTTGCCTAACGTGCTAGGTAAAGCTACAGCAGAAAATGCTCCTTCGGTAATTTGTCCAACGCTATCACCGACAGATACCGTATCTCCCTCATTCTTAAATATTTTGCTTATTACCCCAGATGAAACTGCATTTACTTCCAACGTAACTTTTTCTGTTTCAAGCTCTAAAAGTAGCTCATCCACTTTAACCACATCTCCTTGTTTTTTATGCCACTTGGCAATAGTAGCCTCTGATACTGATTCTCCAAGGGATGGAACTGTAATTTCAATAGTCATATTATTTTATTCTCCAATGTATATTCTATATTATACTATATATTATCTTCCCCACTAATACAAAATAGCATAAATTTAGCATATTATAGTCAATTGATGAGAAATTGAGAACGGCGTCGCTCCATCGCATAGGCGTTAATTTAAGAAAATAAAGTAGAAAATTCGTCTATTAGCGAGCCACCGTAGGTGGCGTGGCAATCCATTTCTAATCACTTTTCTGGATTGCTTCGTCGACCTTAAGGTCTCCTCGCAATGACGGTTCTTCAATTATTGTTTTCTTAAACTAACGCTTATGCCCCCCATCGCTCTTAGCCCCAAATTCTCCTGAATCAACTATATCTCTTGCTGGCTTTTTTGTTTTTTATCCATATCAGCAAATACCTCTTCCCACGATCCAACAGTTGCAGCTTTGGTATATTCGGTTACCCTTGCTTCAAAGAAATTAGTAAGCTCCATACCGTTTAAGATTTCATCAAGCCAAGGCAACGGATTATTATCAATTAAATAAATTTCTTTAAGTCCAAGCTGCATTAATCGGCGATCAGCAATATAACGAATATATTGTTTTACTTCTCTAGCAGTTAACCCTTCAATACCACCAACTTCAAATGCTAGTTCAATAAAGGCATCTTCAAAATGGACAATAGTAGCACACGCTTCATACAGACGACCACGAACCTCCTCAGTCCATACTTCAGGATTTTCCCTAATAAAAGTTTTAAATAACATAATGATTGAATCAGTATGTAACGTCTCATCCCTTACTGACCAACTAATGATTTGCCCCATACCTTTCATTTTATTAAAACGAGGAAAATTAAGCAAAATAGCAAATGAAGCAAATAGCTGTAATCCTTCAGTAAATGCCCCAAATACTGCTAAAGTTGTAGCAATATCTTCTTTCGTTTCTACCCCAAAACGTTGCATATAGTCGTATTTATCTTTCATTTCTCTATATTTAAGAAATGCTGAATATTCAGTTTCTGGCATACCTACAGTATCAAGCAAATGAGAATAAGCCGCAATATGAATTGTTTCCATATTAGAAAATGCTGATAACATCATCAGTACTTCCGTTGGCTTAAATACCCTGGAGTAATGTTTCATATAGCAATTATTTACTTCAATATCAGCTTGAGTAAAGAAACGAAATATTTGAGTTAATAGATGTTTTTCTCCAGGAGTTAAATTATATTTCCAATCTTTTATATCATCAGCTAGCGGCACTTCTTCTGGTAACCAATGAATTCGTTGTTGAACATGCCAAGCTTCATAAGCCCATGGATAAGAAAACGGTTTATAGATTGGACTAGCATCAAGTAAAGACATATTATATTTCCTTTTTAATTTATTCGAATTTTAATTATACACCTCATTGCGAGGGGATGCTTTGCAACACCGTCATTGCGAGAAGCTACTTTAGTAGCGACGAAACAATCCATATGACAAGCTTAATGGATTGCCACGCTCACATACGTTCACTCGCAATGACGTGCCTATTAATTCGTCATTGCGAGAAGTGCGTAAGCACTACGAAGCAATCTATATGACAAGCTTCATGGATTGCCACGCTCACATACGTTCGCTCGCAATGACGTACCTATTAATTCGTCATTGCGAGAAGTGCGTAAGCACTACGAAGCAATCTATATGACAAACCTAGATATCAAAAATTATTGACAGGCTAAACACTCATCATATTTAGAAGACTCTTCTTCTTGTTTTTTCTTATTAGCTATTTCAATATCTTTAAAATCTACTTTCTTGACATCGTGTGATACTTTATCGGGTCTTTGAATTGAGGTTGATCTACAATAATATAAACTCTTTACTCCTTTTTTCCAGGCTCTAAAATGGATATTATTTAAGTACATCTTACTTACATTACCTGCTAAGAAAAGATTTAGAGATTGAGATTGCGAAATATGTGGCGTCCTATCTGCTGCTAAATCAATAAGCCAATTTTGATCAATCTCATGTGCCGTTTTAAAAACCTCTTTTTCATGAGCAGATAAAAAAGTTAAATGTTGAACTGAGCCTTCATGCGTGGCAATTGATGACCAAACTTGATCATTATTAAAACCTTTGCTATTTAACAATTTTTCTAAATATTTATTACGTACATTAAAAGATCCGGTAAGAGTCTTTTGGATAAAACTATTAGCCGCAAATGGTTCAATTCCAGGCGAACTATTACCAGCAATAATTGAGATTGATGCTGTCGGAGCAATAGCTGTTTTATTACTAAAACGCTCTTTACTACCTACTTCATCTGCATCAGGACAAGACCCACGTTCATCAGATAAAATTACGGAAGCTCTATCAACTTCTTTATGAATATGTTCAAATATTTGGTTATTCCAAACCTTTGCCATTACCGATTCTACCGGCACATCCTTTAATTGTAAGAATGAGTGAAAACCCATAACCCCTAACCCTACGCTGCGTTCACGCATGGCTGAATATTTTGCTCGCTCCATAGTGTTTGGGGCTTTAGTGATAAAATCTTCAAGAACATTATCTAGAAAACGCATGGCGGTAGGAATAAACTCTGGATCATTTTGCCAATCATCAAAATATTCTAAATTTACCGAAGATAGGCAACAAACAGCAGTTCTCGCTTTACCCAAATGATCAATACCAGTTGGTAAAGTAATCTCACTACAAAGATTTGAAGTTTTTACCTGTAGCCCAAGTTTTTTATGATGTTCAGGAATATATTTATTGATAGTATCAATAAATATTATGTAAGGTTCTCCAGTTTCTATTCTAGTAGTTAATAACTTCACCCATATCTCTCTTGCCTTAACTACCCGTACAACTTTTTTAGTATCAGGGCTAATTAAAGAAAAATCCTCATCATTTTCTACTGCTTGCATAAAGGCATCTGTTATAGCTATACCATGATGAATGTTCAAAGCTTTACGATTAGTATCACCACCTGTATGACGTCTTAAATCGATAAACTCCTCAATTTCTGGATGGTCAATTGGTAAATATATAGCAGCACTACCACGTCTAATTGACCCTTGGGAAATAGCTAAGGTCATAGAATCCACAACTTTGACAAATGGAATAATGCCAGAAGAAGTGCCTTTGCCTTTAATTTCCTCATTAATTGAACGAACGTTGCCCCAGTAACTTCCTATACCACCACCACGCGAAGCTAGCCAAACATTCTCCGTCCAAAGGTCTACAATACCTTCTAAACTATCATCTGTTTCATTCAAAAAACAAGAAACCGGCATCCCTCTATCAGTTCCACCATTACTCAGAACTGGAGTGGCTGGCATAAACCACAGCTTGCTTATATACTCATATAATTGCTGGGCATGTTGGGTATTATCAGCATAGTAGCTAGCGACTCTAGCGAATAAATCCTGAAAATCCTCTCCGGCTAATAAGTACCTATCCTTTAGGACGGCTTTACCAAAATTAGTCAATAAATTATCTCGTTTCTTATCAATTTCTATAGGAAATTTAGTATTTGCTTGCGTTGTCATGTTGTATTTCTTAGTTTTTGAATTAAGTTGTGATTATAACTGAATCTGATTATAATAAATGAAAAAAATCTAAATTATAGCAGATTTTTATTTTAACATTAAATACAAGAATTACTGAACTATCAATTACTAATCCCATTTATTCCCCCAATCCGTTAACTTTAAAGACTTAATAACATTAATGTCTTCTTCAAATCCCTCTATATCATCTTTATCAAGATGCGGTCCATTCTCAAAAAATTCATTTAATTCGCCCAACGTAAGCGTCGGCTTGTTTTGTGTTGGTACTAGCCTTGCAACTATACTTTGTTCCTTTTTTAATATCAAAACTTTCTCCTTGATAATGCACTCGTCCAATAATGTCTAAAAAAGATCGCACCATATCTGTTACTGTAATGACTTTCGGCATTAATTCCTCACTCTTTAATTGTAGATAATAATATTATCATATAATTTTAAGAAATTCTTCCAATTCTGCTATAGTGGAAACATTAATCAAATTAAATTTATGGTCAGTTTTTTTCAGCATATTCGTCAAAACCTTACCTGCACCGATTTCAACTATTTGTTCTATTTCTAGATTTTCTAATTTATCTAAAGTTTGACGCCACCTCACTCTACCACAAATCTGTGAGATTAAATTTTTCTTTATCTCTATAGGATTAGTTGTTGGTTTGGCTGTAACGTTTTGTATCACCGGAACGAACGGCTTGTTAATTGTTATTTTATCTAAAGCTTGTGCCATTTTATCTTCTGCTGGCTTCATCAAACTACAATGAAAAGGACTACTTACATTTAATTTAATAGCTTTGTATCCTAAATCTTTTACAATAGACATTACCCGTTGCACTGCCATAATCTCACCGCTAATTACTATTTGCCCTTTTATATTATCGTTAGCTATATCAAAATTGGTAATTTCTTTCATAATCTGTTCCAGCTTTTCCAGAGGAATGCCTATACATGCTGCCATTAAACCCTCACCTAGCGGATAGGCTTCTTGCATGGACTTACTACGTACCGCTAGCAATTCGGTAGTTACTTGTAGATTTATACTTTCTGCTGCACATAATGCGCTATATTCTCCTAAAGAATGACCAGCAACATATGAACACAGATTACTAATATTGCTATTTGTTTGTTGTTTAATAACATTCACTATTGCCATAGAGATGGTCATTAGTGCCGGTTGGGCATTAATTGTTAAAGTCAAATCTTCACTTGATCCGTTAAAGATAATATGACTTAATTTTCTGCCAAGAGTATCATCGACAATTTCAAAGGTCTCTCTTGCTACTTGAAAATTATCATAAAACTCTTTTCCCATACCAACTATTTGTGATCCTTGACCTGGAAAGACAAATGCTCTATTCATAATAACACCTTATAATAATTATAATTTACCCACTGCCGATTATGAGAATTCAGACAATACTGTCAATGATTTTAATCATTCTAGAACTATTAACATCAGAGTCAATGGCATTGATCTATGATAAAGATACTTTTATTAAAAACACTTTTACCCATCTAGACAACAAAGAATGGCAAGATTGTGAAAAGATGGCAAAAGCTTCAAAAGATCAAGCTTTAATCAAAATTGTCATGTCTCAACAGTTCTTAGACCAAAATTATAAAAAGAATAATTTTGCATCGGTAATAAATTTTATACAAGATAATCCCCACTGGCCACATATCAACAAACTAAAAGAGAGAGCTGAACAATATCTAAATTATGGCACAGACAAAACTTTAATCATAAATTGGTTTAATAAAAACGAACCAATCACGCCTTTAGGCTATAAGTTCTACGCTTTAGCTGCTAAACAATTAATAAAAGATCAACAGAAATTAGCAAAAATTATAAAAAACGGTTGGATTTATGGCGTCTTTACTGCTCCAGAAGAAAAACAATATTTAACTAATTTCAAAAATATATTACGTGAAGAAGATCATGTGAAAAAAATTGATCAATATTTATGGGAAACCGATATTAATAGTGCCAAAAAATATATGCACTATGTGAGTAATGGCTATAAACAAAATTTCCTTGCCCAAATTGCTATACTAAACCAGTCCAGTGACAGTGAAAAATTCTTTCAAAAAGTATCAGAAAAATATTATACCCCTGCTTTATTATTTCACTATTTGGATTCCAAAAAAAAAGATATCCCCACCAGCAAAAGTATCGCTCTATTTAAAAAAGTAAAGCCAGATAACATACATTCTGCCCGTTGGGGTCGCCTACAATCCTATTACGCCAGAGAATTTATTGACCAAAAAGATTTTGCCAATAGCTATAAAACAATTACTATACCTCTTACTGTAAGCCATGAATATATCAGAGAAGCAGAGTGGCTTAGTGGTTGGCTTGCTCTTAGATTCTTACATAAACCTGACCTTGCTTTAAGTCATTTTAATAAATTTATGAAACTTACAACAAAGCCATTAAGTATATCAAGGGGACAATATTGGCTAGCTAGAACATATCAAGCAAAAGGGGATATGAAACAAGCAAATAAATTTTATAATATGGCGGCTAAATATTCTGATCGTTTTTATGGGCAGTTGGCAAATATTGAGCTTAAAACGAATCACTTAATTCTACCACAAAAACCTAAATCCATTAAGCCTAATTTGGAAAATAGTGAAATTATTAGAGCCATAAAACATTTAATTAAATATGGTAAGTATGGTTTAGCTTTTTTATATGCTGATACGGCTATTAGAAAATCATCAGAGCCATCTGAAATTTTATTAATTACTAAGCTAATTAGTAGCTATGATAATATTTTCCATATGGTAGAAATAGCAAGAATCGCTTGTCAATATCATGTTTTTATTAAAGATTATGCTTTCCCTATCACGCATATAAAGGCAGTAAAAACCTCTCCTGTAGAGGAGGCTTTAACATATAGTATTATCAGACATGAATCGGGTTTTAATCAATACACCATTAATGACGCTAAAGGTCATGGGCTAATGCAACTTGAAAAAGCCGCTGCCTGTGATACTGCAGAATCTCTTAATCATCAATGTAACATTAAAAAACTAACCACTGATCCTGAATATAATATTATGCTAGGTAGCAATTATTTAAAAACACTGTTACAACGATTTGATGGGTCATATATTCTAACTATCGCATCTTATAACGCTGGTCCTAATACCATATCAAAGTGGATTGATCTGTTTGGTGATCCACGAAAGCTAAAAAATTTATGGCAAGTAATTGATTGGATTGAGCTGATACCATATCCTCACACTAGGAATTATGTGCAACGTGTGTTGGAAAATATACAAGTTTATAGGACTATAATTAATAAAAATAATAATTTAAAATTAAAACACGATCTTTTAACTTAGTGGTAATACAATTATACTGTATAATATAGGAAGGATACTTATGAAATTATCAAAAAATAAGAAACAAAAAAACTATACTCTACTATATATACTTGTGATTATGATTATATTAGTGTATTTTGTAACTTTAATAAAGCTTTCGAGTTAAAATTATGAAAAGAAAAGCTACCATTGGACTCTTTATAGGCGTTGTTCTATTATCAGGAATAATAATTTTTATAATTAATAATAAAGTTGAATCTGAAAATAATACAGATACTGCTATGTTAGAAATTGTAACGGTCATAAAAAACCATAGATTTGAACCTGATGTTATTACAGTACCTAGTGGTAAGAAAATTCGTTTTATTATCCACAATCAAGATAATACTGTAGAGGAGTTTGAAAGTCATGATCTGCACCGCGAAAAGATCATTATGCCAAATGATTCTATAAATATAATACTTGCCCCTTTAGCTCCTGGTAAATATGATTTCTTCGGAGATTTTCACCAAGAGACGGCTCAAGGGTCTCTCATTGTTAATTAAATTTATTTACGGTTTAAATGTTTAAAATAGCGTTAGTAGTATTTAGAGAATGTCTGGAAATAGCTTTGTTGCTTGGGGTAATACTTGCTGTAACAAAACAATTAGAAAAATCTAGAATTTATATAATTGCTGGAGTGATGCTTGGCACAGTATCTGCTGCATTATTCGCGTTCTTCACTCGCACTATATCCATATCATTTAGTGGCATGGGGGATGAGATATTTAATTCTGCAGTTATTCTACTAACAGTTGTGTTAATTGGTTGGACTATAGTATGGATGCAAGGTTATGGTATTAAGATAAAGCGACATCTTAATGATTTGTCTGTAAAGATTAGTAGCGGCGATAGTAGTTATATAATGCTAATATTGATTGTTGCAGCAACTATTCTTCGAGAAGGAATGGAAATTATTTTATTAGTTTACAGTATTTCCTCAGTTGAAGTAATTGATGCTAATAGTTATCTACTAGGGTTAATTATTGGTATGGTTAGCGGACTAACACTTGGTATCGTTATATATTTAGGTTTTATAAAATTAGCAAACCAACAATATATATTTCGTATATCTTCAATTTTACTAATGCTTATTGCTAGCGGCTTTGCAGCAGAAGCGGCTGGTATATTGACTTCTTCAGGAATTATTACTATTCTGCCAGACCAGCTTTGGGATAGCTCATGGCTAGTTTCTGATAACAGCATTTATGGTAAATTTCTAAATATGATTACTGGATATATTGCTAAGCCTAATGGCTTACAAGTCATTTTTTATATTTGTACTCTAGGATTAATTAATATCTTTATACAAATGAAAATCAGATGCACAAAAAACTAGTAACAGAGAAATAAACCTAATTTATGCTTAATTTTTTATCAGAAATTGCTCCGCTTATAGCGTTTTTTATTGGCTATTTTTATGGCGGTAGCATGCAAAGTGCAACGTTATATATACTTATTACTTCAATTATTTGCGTTAGTTTGTGTTATTTTATAGAAGGCAAAGTTTCAAGATCATTATTAATATCTTCTGGAGTGTTATTAGTCTCAGCTAGTATAGTTTTGATCAGTGGTAACTCTATGTATATCAAGATCAAACCGACTATTCTATATTTAATTTTTTGTGGTACATTTTTTATCAGTGCAGTAAGAAATAAGGCATTTATGAAATATATGTTTAATCATTTTGTCCAACTTGAAGATAAAAATTGGAATATTTTAAGCTATAGAACCGCGGCTTTCCTCCTGTTCATGGCAATATTAAATGAAATAGTATGGCGTAATTTTGCAGAATCTACATGGGTTATATTTAAAATATTTGGAGCAATACCTATAATGTTCATTTTCCTATTGCTACAAATACCTTTTATCTTAAAGAACAAACTGCCAGACTCAACAGATGACATAAGCTGAACTCTAAGAGTCATTGCCAGATAACGTAGTGGTCGTAACAATCCTGTTTTGCGTTCCGACTTCAGTGTTGTTGTGGCAAAGAGTGCCTGAGAGATCAGGGAATGATAAAATTTCCAGGCACAACAAATTATTTATTCGAATTTAAAATGTTATTGACAGATTGATAGAAAGCAATTGCTGGAATATCATGATCAAGGTATTATAGGTACTAGTTTAGCTAAACAATAGCTTAATAAGTAAGTAGAAAAATGACAAAAAAGTTAAAGCATGATTCATTAGTCAAAACAATAATGGCTGATCCTGTGGCAGCTCAAGAATTTTTGGAATATTATTTGCCGAATGATTTTAAGAGTTTAGTAGATTTATCAAAAATAACAGTAGAAAAAGAAAGCTACATAGAGGAATCTTTAAACAAGAAATGTAGTGATATAGTATATGGAGTTGCTACCAAGAATCAGGGTAAGGCTTTTGTGTATGTGTTGATTGAGGCTCAGTCGGGCGTTGATTATTGGACAGCTTTACGATTATGGAAATACACATTATTATTGTGTGAAAGGCATAAAAAAGGAAGAAAGAAATTACCATTAGTATATAATTTAGTGATTTATAATGGGAGGGAAGTGTATACTGCTCCTAGGAATTTATGGAGTTTATTTACTGATGCAATTATAGCCAAGAAATTAATGACAGAGGATTATCAATTGGTTGATTTACAAAGCATGTCTGATGATGAAATAATGAAGAAGAAGCATATTGGGATGTTAGAATATATGCTCAAGCATATTCATCAACGAGATATGATAAAGCTTTGGGAAGAATTTCTTCAAAGGTTTAAATTAGAGATATTAGTAGATAAGGAAAAAGGCTATATTTACATAAAATCGTTTTTATGGTACACTGACATAAAATTACCTGAGGCAAGACAATCAGAATTAGAAGAGCTACTAGCTAAGTATTTGTCAGAAGAAGAAAAAGGGAACATTATGAGAACTGTTGCACAAAAATATATTGAAGAAGGTGAAGCCAGAGGTATCCATATAGGTAAAGTTGAGGGTAAAGCTGAATTGGTAAAGCTGTTGTTAAAGAATGGCAATTCTGTGGGGTCAATTGCTAAGATGACAGGTATGTCTATTAATAAAATTAATGAATTGCTGAAAATGCAATAAGCTGAAAATGCAATAATTGGGTGTTCCAAATATTTTGAAAATTTAGATTGCTGTAGTTGTGGCTGTGGAATTGTGGAGAACTTCGTTAGAAATTATCCCTAAATCTACAGCCCGCTAAGCTTGCTATCCTCAGAAATTAGCTCTTTTTAGCAGCAGCATTAATGCTATCAACCTTCTTCCCTAACTCCACAATTATCTTGCCACTTGCATCATATTTTGCTAGTTTCCTAGTACTACAGTTGTAGATTGAATGTGAGTGTTCACGGAAAAAAGGTTAAAGTATAAGATGTCATTGCGAGGAGGTTGCCAGACCGACGAAGCAATCCAGGAAAGTGATTAGAAATGGATTGCTTCGTTGACCTTACGGTCTCCTCGCAATGACGCTTGGTGATCAGGTTTTTTTATTCATCACAAAAAAATCGTGAATGCTCACATCTAAACTACAACTGTAGTACTAGATACCTACTTTCACAGGGATGAAACTAAGTCAAGCGAATGACAACGTTGCTAAGAACAACAATTTAAGATTACTTCATTGTCACAAAATGACTCCTCTTAATAACGTTAAACTTCTGAAAGTTTTTTTGCCTCATCAGCCGATATTAAAGCTTCAATAAATTCGTCTAACTGCCCATTTTTTACGACATCTTCTATTTTATAGAGAGTTAGGTTAATTCTATGATCAGATACTCTGCCTTGCGGGAAGTTATAGGTACGAATTCTTTCCGATCTATCACCAGAACCAACTTGACCTTTACGTACTTCGGCTCTTTCCATATCTTTTTTATATCGCTCTGCTTCATAAACCCTAGAACGAAGAATTTTCATAGCTTTAGCTTTATTTTTATGCTGTGATTTTTCATCTTGTAAGGCAACGACAATACCAGTTGGTAAATGGGTAATTCTTACCGCTGATTCGGTGGTATTGACATGTTGTCCACCTGCTCCCGATGCTCGATATGTATCAATTCGTAAATCTTTGTCATCGATCTTAACGTCTACATCTTCTGCTTCAGGCAAGACAGCAACGGTAGCTGCCGAAGTATGGATCCTCCCACTTGACTCAGTCTCAGGGACTCTTTGCACTCGGTGGACGCCTGATTCGAATTTAAGTTTAGAGAATACATCGCGTCCTTGAATCAAGGCTGATGCTTCTTTATATCCACCAATACCAGTATCTGAGATTGATAATATTTCAAAACGCCAGCTTTTTAATTCGGCGTATCTGTGATACATATTAAATAAAGTTGCTGCAAATAATGCCGCTTCTTCTCCACCGCTACCAGCTCTTACCTCGATAATAGCATTTTTTGTATCAGCTTCGTCTTTTGGTAACAAAGAAAGTTTTACCGCCCTTTCTAGTTTAGGCATCAGAGCTTCTAAACGATGTATTTCATCATATATCATTGATTGTGTATCATGGTCTAAATTTGCTTCTTGTGCCATTTCTTTGATATCGCGTAACTCGGATGTAGATTTATTATATTCATTAATTGTTTGAACAATTGGCTCTAGCCCAGCATATTCCTTCGATGCTTTGATAAATTCTTCTCCGACTATACCAGTGCTTAATTTTTTTGATATTTCTTCATATTTGTTTAAGATTTTTACTAGATTATCAGAAAAGCTCATAATTTATTCTATGATTTAAGTTTTAAGTTGTGATGAAGATAAGATGCAAATCAGAAATTATATAAGCATCAATGCAGGGCTTTCTATAAATTTTTTGAATGAAGTCAAAAATTTGGCTCCAACAGCACCATCAACAACTCTGTGATCAGAAGAAAGGCTAACATCCATCATAGTAGCAATTTTTATCTGATCATTGTCAACTATTGGACGTTTTGAACTTGCTCCTATTGCTAGGATACAGCTTTGTGGTGGATTTATTATAGCATTAAAGCTCTTAACACCGTACATACCTAGGTTAGAGACGGAAAAACCACCCCCTTGAAATTCTTCAGGAGTTAATTTATTATCCCGGGCTTTTTTTATAAGAGTTTGTAATTCGCGGGATAATGTCACCAAATCTTTTTGATCGGCATTTCTGACGATAGGTGTTATAAGACCGTTATCGATTGCTACAGCAACTGATACATCGACGTTATTATAATATCGAATAGCAGATTCATCCCAACTGGCATTTGCTTCCGGTACAATTTTTAGAGCTTTGGCTACTGCTAAAATAACAAAATCATTGACAGAAATTTTAATATTACTCTCTTCTATCAGCGATTTATTGATATCTTCTCTAATATCAAGCAACTTATCCATATTACATTCTATTGAGAGATAGAAATGTGGAATGGTTTGTTTAGATTCAAGTAAACGTTTAGCGATGATTTTACGAATATTGTTATTGGGGACAGACCTGTATTCCTGGTTATTTCTGTTCACCGCCCTAATCTTACCACTATTTGTTGGTTGCACTAAGTAGGATAATACATCTTTTTTAATTATTCTACCATGTGGTCCACTACCTTGAATATTTGACAAATCAATATTATCAATAGCTGCTAATCTTCTAGCCAAAGGTGAAGCATATACTCTAGCAGTATCTTTTATTGTTTCGTTTTCCGGAGTTAAATTAACTGATTTACTTTCCTCTACAACTATTGCCGGCTTTTCAGATGATTTAGCAACATTATCACTACTTGCTATAAAATTATCCAATAAGCTTATATCTTCACCTTCTTCAAGTAATACAGCAATAAGTGAGTTGACCGCTACATTCTCTGTACCTTGTGGTACAATTATTTTAGCAAGAACCCCTTCATCTACAGATTCCACTTCCATAGTAGCTTTATCTGTCTCTATTTCTGCTATAACATCCCCTGGAACAACCTTATCTCCTTCTTTTTTTAGCCATTTGCTAACATTCCCTTCAGTCATAGTTGGGGATAGAGCAGGCATGAGAATCTTAATTGGCATAATATTAGTTCTAATTAGTTCGTTGGTATTTTTATGGTATTAGGACTGACTAACATAATTATCTGTTTACCCTCCATTTTAGGAGCAGAATCAATCTTAGCCAAACCTTCTAGTTCTAACAATATACGGTCAAATAACTTCATACCAATATCGTTATGGATAATCTCTCTACCTTTGAACCATAAGGAGATTTTTACTTTGTCACCTTCCTTCAAAAAATCCTTGATTTTACGAAGCTTCACATCAAAATCACCCTGACTAATGTTTGGCTTAAACTTCATCTCTTTAAGGACAATAATTCTTTGTTTTTTCCTGGAATCTTGAATACGTTTTTTACTATCATATTTAAACTTACCAAAATTCAATATCTTACAGACAGGAGGCTCAGCATTTGGTGAAATTTCTACTAAATCTAAAGCAGCCTTTTCGGCATACTCCAAAGCTTCCCTAATACTGACGATGCCAAGCATCTCACCATTTTCACCGACTAAACGAACTTGACTAGCCCTAATTTCCCTATTAGCCTTCGGAAAATTACTGCTCTTAACTCCAGAAATAAAACTTCTCCATAATTATTGTTTAAATAAAATTATATTATTACTCAAATTATTTTGAGCATATAACTAACCCATTCTAGTTAACTCGTCATTGCAAGGAGTACATAAACCTCAACTGTCATTGCGAGAAGCTACTTTAGTAGCATTGAAGTAATCCATTTCTAATTACCTTTATGGATTGCTTCGTTGCCACTTTGCAGCTCCTCGCAATGAAGGAGTGAGTGGACTCGCAATGACATTTAGCTATATTCAAAATACCACTTACGTTAAATAGCGGGTATTCTGATCTTTCACAAGCTTTACTAGATTTTCTAAAGAAATAATTTCTTGTTGATCAGATCCGAGTTGTCTTATAGTCACAGTATTATTTGCCATTTCCTGTTTACCAACAACAGCTATTATAGGCACTTTATCATTAGAAAAACAACGTATTTTATAATTAATCTTTTCAGGCGAAATATCAATATCTGACCTTACCCCTTCACTAACCAATAATTTATGCACCTCAAGTGCATAATCATTTAAATCACTAGTGATAGTAGCAATAGCTACTTGTACAGGAGCTAACCATAGAGGGAATCGTCCGGCATATTCTTCAATTAATATACCAATGAATCGTTCAAAAGAACCAATTACAGCCCTATGCAACATTACTGGTCTCTTTTTCTCACCGTTTGCTGCAATATAGTGGGCATCAAGACGTTCTGGTAAGACAAAATCAACCTGTAGAGTACCGCATTGCCATTCTCTACCTATTGAATCTTTAAGACAAAAATCTAGTTTTGGTCCATAAAATGCTCCATCACCAGGGTTTAATATGTAAGAATAACCGGCTTCTTTTACGGCATTTTTTAGAGCATTTTCGGCTTTATCCCAAACTTCATCACTGCCAGCCCTTACCTTAGGACGATCTGAAAATTTAATTTTTATATCCGAAAAGCCAAAATCTTTATAAATCTCGGTTAAGAGACTACAAAATTTTACTGTCTCGCTGTTAATTTGCTCTTCGGTACAGAAAATATGGGCATCATCTTGCCTAAAAGCCTTTACTCTCATCAAACCATGCAATGCTCCAGATGCCTCGTTTCTATGACATAAACCAAATTCAGACATACGCAATGGTAAATCTCGATAACTTTTGATACCTTGCTTAAAAATCTGCACATGACATGGACAATTCATTGGTTTCATAGCCAGCGTTTTATCATCAGCAAGATTTAGAGCAAACATATCTTCCCTAAATTTTTCCCAGTGACCAGAAGATTCCCACAAGCTTTTATCAACAAGTACCGGAGTTTTTACCTCAATATACCCCATTTTTCTAATTTTATTTCTGATATATTGTTCGATAGTGCGGTATATGTTCCAACCCTTATCATGCCAAAATACCATACCTTGAGCTTCTTCCTGAAAATGGAACAAATCAAGTTCCCGCCCTAATTTTCTATGATCACGTTTCTCTGCCTCTTCAAGCATATACAGATAATTGTCCAACTGCTCTTTTGTTGCCCAAGCTGTACCATAGATTCTTTGTAGCATAGGGTTCTTACTATCACCTCGCCAATATGCTCCTGCTACTTTCATTAATTTAAAATGTTTAATGAAGCCAGTTGATGGAGCATGCGGACCACGACAAAGATCAATAAAATTACCTTGCCGGTATAAGGTAATATCCTCATTGTCCGGAATTTCCGAGATTATTTCAGCTTTATAATGTTCACCAATTGATTTAAAGAATTCTATAGCTTGATCACGATTCCATACTTCTCTAGTGATTTTATCATTTCTTTTAACAATCTCATGCATTTTTGCTTCTATCTTCAGCAAATCTTCCGATGAAAAAGGTTGCTCCTTAGCAAAATCATAAAAAAAGCCATTTTCAATAGCTGGTCCTATAGTTACCTGGATATTGGGAAATAATTCTTTAACTGCCTCCGCTGTTATATGAGCAGCATCATGACGTATTACCTCTAAGCATTTAGAATCTTTATAGGTTAGAATTCTTAAATTACAATCAAATTCTATCGGCAAGCTTAAGTCCTTTAGCTCATTATTTACCTCAATAACCAAAGCATCTTTTGCTAGAGAAGTAGAGATTTGACTAGCTATCTCCAACCCCGTAATATTTTTTGTAAATTGCTTTTGTGTTCCATCTGGAAAAGTAATAGTAATCATTGTATCTTATCTAATTTCAACATCTCCATATTATATTGTTAATAGCTTATATTCAACTTAAATTTTAATATAGCTAATTAGCCATTTGTTTCAACAAAAAGGATGTCACCAATCTTTCCCTAATTGACTATACCTACTCTTCTAATAATTGTTCACGTATTGCTTGTAAGTCATCTTGACAATTATTCCAAACATCTTGGATTTCTTGTTCATAAGCAACTAACTCCAGCATAGTCCAATTAAACTGTTCAAAAAGCTTATATGCATTATTTAGCCCTCTATAAATAGCATCTATATTAGATAATGTTGTAGAAAATAATTCTTCTATTCTCGCTTCTTGTGATTTTTTATATTCACCATGACTAGCGGTACCAAATTCTGCTATATCATGCATCTGATTGGTTCGTATCTGTATTTCCACATTACGACTAGGTGTCCCAACGGCAAGCACGACATGCAGAGAACTATAACCATTATGCTTAGGATTAATAATATAGTCTTTATATTTCTCAAGATTGTTAGGATATAGATCATGAAGAATATCCAATACTTTGTAACAATCTTCTTGCTTATCAACTATAATTCTAAGAGCCACTAGATCAGTTAATTGATGAAAATCAATATTCTTTCTTAACAGCTTCTTTAAGACAGAAGCAGGGTCTTTTAGCCTATATGATATGTTCTCTACTATAGAACTCTCATGCAAACTAGTACCAATAGTACTGACAATCTTGTGGAAATTATATAACATAAAACTCATATTACTCTATAATATTTTAGAGATATTAATAAAAATTACCACTTCCTGTCAATGACTAAATTATTAAGTTATAAATAAGATATTTTAATAATATAATTTGTTATCGAATTAGTTATAAACCTTAACTTGCTTTTTCCATAAATCCATGTCATATTGTTCACAATATTCAAACATGGCAGTAGTATTAGGGTGACGTATGCCGAATTCTTTAACTTGAGATTTACCAAAGAATTTATAATTATATAAATCTTTTGATTTACAGGCGGCTATAGCTGCTTGACTATATAAGTAACTAACTTGTGCAATATTTTGACGATTATCTTTATATAAATAATGATATATAGTATAAGCTTTTTTATAAGATGCTATTGCTTCTTTAATATTATCTTGAGCAAATAAAATCTCACCTTGTACCACATAACTAGCCGCCAGATCCGGATTTTCATAATAATTTGTATCATTAACATCTCTACTCTTTGCTAAATATAGGTCTATAGCTTTATTAATGTGATCTAGACATTCATCCATCTTACCCAGTCCCAATTCACTTCTTGCCAATTGTGTATAAATCCTTGCCACTTGCTTGGAAGCATAAGCAATCCCTTCACCTTGTAAATGATACATGTCACATAATTGTTTAGCTTGAGCATAGGATTCTTGATATCTACCAAGATAGTTTAGTATTGCCGCCCTAAGTAGATAAGATGAAGTATAATATCTATTATTAGGGGGTAATCCGTTTTTTGTAAGTACCTCAATATTTTTATCGATATAAACTAAAGCCTCATCATATCTACCTTGGATAAAAAATAAGCTTGCCTTTAAAGAATATATTACAAATACATCAGATTCTTGGAGTTCTTGTTTTAATAATTTTTGCATTTTTTCAAGGCGTTCTTCGGTAATTTTTATATGACCTAAAGATACTTGAGATTTAGATAAGTGTAAGTCTAAAATAAATTTTAAGGCATCACAATCATTAAGATCATCTAAAATCTTTAATGCTTGAGTAACGTAAGAAATAGCCACTTCAAAATTTGTTAAGGACATTCTATTATACGCCCCTATTGTTCCTAAATATCGAGCATAATGATATTTTTGATTTTCGGACATTTTCCAAAGTTTAAAGTTACCTTCCTTATATTTTTGTTCGAACCAATCTGTCATTTCTTTTACTTTACATATATTACTATCATTTATACATAAAGAGAGTAAATCAGCTCTTAAATTAAGCATTGCATATACGCCAATATTATATTTTTCCGAATTTTTGAAAAGAATTTTCAGATTTTCACGTATAGTCTTTGATTCTCTCCATATATGTATCAACAATACCGAATTTTTAGGTTTAGGTAGTTTTAAAATAATATCTTCTAAATACATTTTATTGTTTTTAGCTCCATTTAGCTCCATGATCTTATTAGCAATAATATCATGCATCTCAAAAATATGATTACCTTGGTTAGGATCAATGCTGCTAATCAGTAGGAACTTAGATAATTTATATATATCGTCATCTAGAGTATCTTTACTATCAGTAATGACACTAAGTAGTTGCTTTGAGAAACTCTGATTATTTAGTAAAGCTATTTTATTAAGTAACTTTACTGCACTAGGCTTTAATCCCTGTATAGCCATATTAATATTTGTTGTTATTTTATCAGCTGAGTGATAAATTTTATTCTTATATTCTTCTCTATCTAAACCTTTGATCTTATTTAATAATTGAATGCCTTGAACTATAAGTATAGGGTAACCATTAAATGCTTTTATTAAAAATTCAATATCTTTTTCGTCTTTATTACTTAATAAATTACTAGCTAAAATAGCGGTAGTATCTTTGTCAAATAAAGCCATTTCTATAGTGTTAGGTAATTTCTCACTATCTTGCGAACAAAATATTATATTTCCATTACTCTCCCAATCAATAAACTCTTGAATTTTGTTATTTTCATTAATTTTTAGATTATCAAATATTAATAACCACTTATTTTTGTCAGTTAAATACGATATTACTTCCTTCTTTGCTAAAGTAATATTTTCAGATATATTAGCATTTCTAATACTATTAAGCTGTTTAGCTAACTTGACAAATTGCTCATTAAGATCAACATTACAATCAAAAAACCAAATAATATCGTAATCAGCCTTATTATCATAGGCATGCATTCTAACAAATTGCGTTTTGCCAATACCGCTAGTGCCTACTATACTTACCTGTTTATGTTTACTTAAGCTATCCTTAAGTGCATTACGCTGCTTCTCGTGACTTACAAAATAACTAACTGGTATAATCAAATTAGATATTTGTTCCTGAGCAAATGAATCATTGACCACAATTAACATTATAAGTAGCAAAAAATTCTTATTCATTTTTTTCTCTTAATTAAAGAGTTTAATAAAATGACGTTTTCTTCTTGTTGGTTGTTCCAATTCTTCAAATCATTTGAGTAAATCTCTATAACATTACTTTGATTATGACTTATTTGATAGTTATAACCATTCGTTTGCAATAGATTAAATACTTGACTTAGATTAAGTAGAAAAGGGTTAGCATGGGTTTTGAAAAAATTATTTGACGTTTTTAGCAGCTCTTGTGCTGTCATTATAGGATAACCATCATATTCAAAATGTAGTACCACCTTTTGCTTTATACTGTCAATAGTTAATTTAATATTATGCTTGGTAACAAAAGGTTGGTTTTTTAACAAAAAGAATAGATAGCTAATAACACTATAAATTATTTGATACAATGCTGCATTAGAAGAAAAATGTAATATTTTTGCTTTACTGGAAATTTTAAACGATATATTCTCATCTTCCTGATTAAATCTATCAATAAATAAATCAACTAATTTAGTGGTATCAATTTCTTCTATTTTATTTTCTTGGTACAATGTTATAGAGCAAGGTACTTTACCACCAAAGTTTCTTAACCTATAATCCTTGAGCATATCTTCTTGATTATCGAAATTATTATCAAGCAACGATATTTGATTAGCTTCCTGAGCAAATAAACAATTAATTTCCAAATCTTTTTGTTTATTAAAATCATTATTCCAAATCTTTTTCATTAGGAAGGTTTCACAATGTTTTAATTCTCTTTGATGATTAAGTTTGAGTTGCTCTAATTCTGCAGTATGTTCATCTTGATAATGTAATGCATAAGACTTACTGAAACTGCTAAATAATATTTTTAATAGAACATATAACAAGATCATATTAGCTGTAATAAATGCAGTTAATAGCCAAAAGTTTCTTTTGATCTCTGTTTCTACTTTATGCCAAAATACACTATTAATTGCCAGGCTAATATTAAGTTGGTAAGAATCGTTAATATGATATATTTTATCTATTTGATAATTTTGCATTTTAGTATTTGAATGAAGAAAATTTTTATTCAGTTCTATCTTGTAATTAATGAATTCTGGAATACTCCAATCTAATAGTTCCCCAAAACGGAAAATATTATAATTTTTACATTTTAGTGCTTCAGTACATATCTCAATCTCACTACTAGTAATGTTAATTGAAATGTTTTTGTCCTGAATATTGCTAGATAAGTAATATGCTAAAGAAGAAAGTTTATTCATACTTACCTCTACTATTTTGTCATAATTGGTTTGCAGAATTTGTGCTTTTTTCATCTCAACTTTATCATTATAATATTGATATAATGATATTATAATTGTGCTATAAATTATAATAATTAAGGTAAATATCTTAAATAAATTTTTTCTTAATTTATCTAGATATGGTGAATTTTGCCCTTTCATAAATCAATAAACTAATAGTTGAAAATTACACAAAATGCCCTAGGAAACTGTTGAAGATAATTACCCCGACAGCCTCTTAGGTTCATTAGCTGCTTGATAACCACATGTCGCAGCTTAAATACCCCTATATTTAGTTATATATCACACTTTTTATGCTACGTTAAGTTACTATTATGTCAATAAATTTAATTTTTTCCATTGTTAATGAATAATTATTTTAAAAGAAAAAACGAACTAATAGTAATATTGCTTTTTGGTAATCAATTTTTTTACAAAAGCCTACTTGTTTAAAAATATTTACTGCAAGCCTGCAAATATGAGTATCCTGTTATGACAGTCAGAAGTGCGGCAATCCATAAAGCTATTTGCCCTATTAAATCCATGTGAATTATACCCGAACCTTTAGAACCAAGAATTAATACTGACAAAGCAAACATTTGGGTAAATGTTTTAATCTTAGCTAATCTAGATACAGGAATACTTACTTGAATTAAAGCTAAAAATTCACGTAACCCAGCCACCAAAAATTCACGAGCCAAAATTAATAAACACGGTATCTCTCCTGCAACTCCTTTTTTTACCAACATTATAATTACACAACCTACTAATAATTTATCAGCTATAGGATCAAACATTTTACCAAATCCTGATACTAAATCAAACTTCCTAGCAAGATAACCATCAAAAAAATCAGTAATACTAGCTAAAATAAATAATATCGCTGCAATTCTATGAGCAAGCTTAGAACTATCTAGATAAAAGGTCATTACAATAATTGGAATAACCGCTATACGAGCTATCGTCAGATAATTTGGTATATTTTTGTCAATAGTCATTTATTATTACTTTTTGATCTTTTCCCATGAACAACAACGACGGATTATGATCTAAATATAAGAAAATAGGAACCATTTTTTATAAAATAACTTAAAAAACTAATCTATCCTACAGTTAAATTCATACCATCATCATTACTAAAGCATAAAGAACCAACTGGTACTACTGTATCATCATATAAACTCATTGATGCAATTAACAGTCCCGACTCCTGTTTACTACACTCAGGCTCAATTTTTTCGTTTATATTATGTAATACTGCTAAAACATCATACACCCCCAAAGCTCTTGCTTTATCTATGATATATTTTTGTAATTTATTACTATCTTTACAATCTTTATATTTATAGTATTCATATAATTTAACTAATGCCACTAAGCTTTCACTAGCAAAGTCTTTTGTGTCAGATATTGGCAATCCATTAAGGAAGGTTTTTATACTATTGATAGCCCTAACAAAATATTCTACTTGATTTTCATCCGATAAAATACCCTTATAAAAATTTGTCATTCCTTCATAGAATTTGGCGTTTTCTTTTTCCTCAGGTGGTTGTAAGTTTGGCATTGTAACTTTAGCACTTTCTTTCACCAACGCCTTATGGAGTTCAACATAATTGTAACCTCTTTTATTTGCTACATTTTGCTTTGCTCCTACATTTTTTAATTCTCCTAATATTAAATAATCCTTATGAAAAATTGCTAAGTGAAGTGGTGTATTGCCGTCCTGATCTTGAATATTTAAGTCTATTCCAGGATGTTTAATCAGTAAACGAACAGTTTTTATACTATTAACAGTTACTGCACGATGTAACGCAGTATGTCCATAAAAATCTTGATTATTAGGATCAAATTTATTTGCAAGTAAGATTTTTACAATTTTTGCGGCTCCATAGCAAGCAGCTTGATCAAGTAAAGTTGCCTCTCTTGTATCTCTTTGCTGACTTAAATTACTACCAAATTTGTTAATTATTAATTTTACTATCTTTGCATGTTTATCACTTACGACTAGGGGCGTTAATGCTTGAAATAAATCTTCTGATTTAATTTTAGAATTGAAATTAGGACACCTACTATTTAACAATTCAAGTGTTTTATTGTCCCCAGCTTTAATAGCATATATGAAAACATGTTCCAAAAATGATTTATTTGATATGTAGCTATCTCTCTCTTTTTCTGTTATTTTAATTTTTGCCATAAAAACGCTCTTAATTAATACCCTATATCAGTTATAAAATAAATATAGCATAAATATTTAGTGCCACTAATAACAAAAGATATTATTTTAGAAAATTATTTTTGTAACAGGGTTATGTGTATGGTGAGTTACTATTACAAAAAATTATAACGAAAAAATTATGACAAGAAAATATTGTTTTAAAATGGATAAACTCATTCGTGATTTGGTACCAGGAATTATGCGGTCTCGTGGTGTTTCGGTATTTGAACGTAGTATGAAAGAAGATGAATATATCCAGCGTCTTAAGGATAAATTGTTGGAAGAATCACAAGAAGTGATTGATGCCCAAACACCCGATGAAGTTTCTGAAGAACTAGCTGATTTGCTTGAAGTAATTTATGCATTAAGTAAAGAATACAACTTATCGATGGAACAAATTGAAGCAAAGCGGTTTATTAAGAAACAGAAAGATGGTGGTTTTGATAATCGTATTTATGGCTCTTATATAGAAATGCATTCTGACAACGAAAATATTGGTTATTTTTTAGCTAGACCAGAAAAATATCCTGAAATAAAACCATCTGACCTGCTTAACTTAGTGTCACCCATGCGTAAGTAGGGGGCTAGATTCCGCACCGAAGCGGGAATGACAAATTACTTTCTTGTGTCACCCCTGCTTCAGTGCGGGGTCTAGATTCCCGCCTATGCGGGAATAACAAAAATAGAATTACTTTAGTTATTGCAGGCGGTCTCTAAATTATCCTAAAGGTTTATTGCATCTATACAAGCAAATGTGGCAATTTTTGTTATCTCACTTGCTGATGCCCCCATTCGTACTATTTGTACCGGATATTCAAAACCATTAATTATTGGTCCGATAAAAACACCTCTGGCTAATTCTTGTAATAGTTGTGTTGAGATTGCAGCTGAATGCAAACCAGGCATAATCAAGACATTAGCGGAACCTGATAACCGACAAAACTTATACGAATTACGTAAATTGGGGTTTAGAGCAACATCAGCTGACATTTCACCATCATATTCAAAATCTAGATTCATCCTATCTAGGATTCTAACAGCTTCCCTTACTCTATTTGCCTTTTCTCTCATTGGATTACCAAAAGTTGAGAAGGAAAGTAAAGCAATCTTTGGAGTCATTCCTATATTCCTTGCTATACTGGCAGTTTGCAAAGTTATTTCTACAAGATCTTGCTCACTTGGTAGTTCAGTCACGCTATTATCAGCAATAATTATATTATGTTCCTTGGTAATCATAATAGAATATCCCAATATTCTATTATTCTTTTTGGGTTCCATCACCTTCATAATATCCTCTAAACTATTATAATAGCTCTTTGTTACGCCAGTAACCATACAATCTGCATCACCGCAAGCTATCATGATAGCTGAGAATATATTTTTATCACTTTTAACAAGTCTAGCACAGTCACGGTATAAATACCCTTTACGCTGTAATTGGCTATAAAGAGTATCTATATATTTATTAAGATTTTGGTTAATAGCCGCATTCATTACGGTAATACCATCTAAATCATAATTCATACCTATTTTATTTAAAACAGCAGATATTTTATCATACCTACCCACTAGGATAGGGTGAGCATAACCAGCATCTCGCATAATAATAGCAGCCTTAATTACCTCTTCCTCCTCGCCCTCAGCAAAGACTACTCTTTTAGGCACTGATTGTTGGATTCTTTCAAATAACAGATTCATGTAATGCGAGGTAGGATTTAGTCTGCTCTCCAATTCCTTTGCATAATTCTTGAAGTCAAAATCTGTAATTCTAGCAACCCCACTATCTATAGCTGCCTTAGCTACTGCCATCGAAACAGTGGTAATTAATCTTGGGTCAAATGGCACAGGAATTATATACTCTGGACCAAAAATCATTTTTCTACCAGGATATGCTTTATAAACTTCATCGGGTACAGCTTGTCTTGCTAGCTCCGCTAAAGAAAGGGCTGCAGCTATTTTCATTTCCTGATTGATAGTAGTAGCTCTAACATCTAAAGCTCCACGGAAAATATACGGGAATCCCATAACATTATTAAGCTGATTATTGTAATCAGAGCGTCCTGTAGCAATAATCGCATCACTTCTAACTGACTGTATATCCTCTGGAGTAATTTCTGGGTCTGGGTTAGCCATCGGGAAAATAATGGGATTTTGAGCCATGCTAGCTACCATTTCTTTTGATACCGCACCTTTAGAAGATAAACCAAGGAATACATCAGCTGACTTCATAGCATCACTTATGGTACGCAAATCGGTTTCGACAGCGTATAATTCCTTCCATTCATTCATCCCTTCTTTTCGACCCTTGTAAACAACCCCCATTTTATCACATAGTATAACATTTTTTTTGTCGACACTAAGAGCAATTAGTAATTCAATACAAGCAATCGCTGCCGCCCCTGCACCACTTACTACAATTTTTAAATTATCCAATGAACGATTGGTAATATATGCCGCATTAATAAGACCTGCTGCAGCAATAATAGCCGTTCCATGCTGATCATCATGAAAAACTGGTATCTGCATACAGCTTTTTAATTTTTCCTCAATTATAAAACATTCAGGAGATTTAATATCTTCTAAATTAATACCGCCAAAACTATAACCAAGATATTTTACGGCATTAATAAACTCATCTGGATCAGTAGTATCTATTTCAAGATCGATAGAATCAATATCAGCAAATTTCTTGAATAAAACAGCTTTTCCTTCCATTACCGGTTTTGACGCAGCTGCCCCCAAATTACCAAGACCAAGAATGGCTGTACCGTTAGTTATTACAGCAACTAAGTTACCTCTAGCCGTATATTTATAAACGTCATCTATATTCTTAGCAATTTCAAGACATGGTGCTGCTACCCCTGGCGTATAAGCCAAAGCCAAGTCCTGTTGAGTATCCAAAGGCTTAGTTGCAGCAATAGCAATTTTGCCTGGTTTTCCATTGCTATGATATTCTAAGGCTTTGAGATAATTTATTTTATTCATTTCATCCATAAATGTTACTCCTTAATTACTTCAAGTTTTCTACTATTAGATATTTATCCACATCAGAACTGACAATGAAACTATTGAAAAAAGTGTTGTGAAAGTAATAATTGATGCCATAGATTCTGGGTCTCCACCAAGCTGACGTGATAAAGCATAAGAGGTACTGGCACATGGTAAACAACTATATAGAACCCCAACTGATTTAGCAGTACCAGTAATTGACATTAATGACAATACTATTATTGTAACAATAGGAAAAGCCACTAACTTAACAAAACTAGTAAATAATACATTTTTCAGAATCGTACCACGCATAAAGAATTTAAGACCTGCTCCAACATTAAGCATACCTATAGCTAAAGCAGAATCAGATAGGGTAGATAAGGTTTTTTTTATGATAAGATGTAATTCTAAATTAGAATAATTAAAAAGGAACCCAATAATACTAGCGATAATCAAGGGATTTTGTACTATTAATTTAAGTGTCCATATAAAGCTAGTTTTAGAACTCTGAGCTACAGAACTATCAGGAACATAATGTGAGAAAATCATTACTGATATGATATTGGTAAAAATAATCATATAGGATGCAATCGCCGATACTATAGCAAGTCCTTCTTGCCCCAAAAGAGGACTACTAACGCCAAAAAAGATATAATTATTATAGCGTACTGCCCCTTGAAAGGTTGAAGTAAACTGAATTTTATCAAAGTTGGTTTTTTTCTGATAAATAATTAAAGCAACAGCAATAATAGAAGAGGAGATGATTAATGCAAGTACCAGCCTTATTATAGAAGATGCATTTAAATCAGCTACGGATATACTATTGAAAAGCATGATAGGAAAAAGAAAGAAATACGATAATTTTTCTATCCCCCTCCAAAATTCTTCAGAAGTTAACCATTTCCTTTTGATAATACTACCAAGTAATGGAATTAAAAGAATAGGTAATGTACTAGAGAAGATATCATTCATCAGTCGACGATTATCCCAATTGCTAATTGTCATGCAATTAGCTGTAAATTATGCGTTACAATTAAATTTTTCAATTTGCATAATATCAGAGTTTTATTGCAAATCAAGACGTATACTTAAATATAGCTAACCCGATTAGTGTTATAGTTCAATTAATTAGTTACTCACCTTACGTACACATACGTTAGTTTAAAAAGGTAATAATTAGAAAGTTGTCATTGCGAGAAGGCGTTAGCCGACGAAGCAATCTCTACTCTTTTATGGATTGCCACGCCACCTACGATGGCTCGCAATGATATCAATTATTTTCTGCAATTTTTAAATTGCCATGAAGGTTATTTGCAAGGCGAGTCACTAAATAGACCAAGAAGCTTTTTGGCAAATTTCATTTGTTAAAGATGGTGGCCAGAGCAGGAATCGAACCAGCGACACAAGGATCTTCAATCCTTTGCTCTACCAACTGAGCTATCTGGCCGTTTTTTACTAAAGGTCTATAGTCAATTGATGAGAAGTTGGTGACGTCATCGCTCAATGCTTGCCTATTACTTATAGGCTCCATCGTTCCTAACCCCAAATTCTCCTGAATTGACTACAAAGGTCTAGCGTTTGCAAAGAGGTAAAGAGACCAAAACTTGTTTTAAAGCATGATCTCTACCCTTAGCACATCTTTGAATATAATACTAGGCTATTTTTTAGTCTCATCTGTTACTTGTGACTGTGGTAACATTATTTTGACATCAGCTTTACTCTCAAGATCAGCGACATACTTTAATATAGCATCCCTACTAAGCCTATTGGTTATATTAGCGGTAGCTTCCTCTTTAGAAGGTATCTGTGCAGGTCTTTTGTCAAGAACCATAATAATATGCCAACCAAACTGAGTTTTAACCGGAGAAGAGATTTCATTTACTTTCATTGATAATGCTTTATTTTCAAATTCAGGTACTAATTGTCCAGAAGTAATATAGCCTATTTCTCCGCCATTTTCTTTAGAACCTTCATCTTTTGACAAATCTTTAGCAAGCTTAGCAAATTTTTCTCCTTTATTAAGCCTATTTTTTATATTTACTGCTTCTTTTTCAGTTGCAAGCAAAATATGGCTTACTTTTACTTCTTCTTTTCCTTTTAAGCTAGCAACTAGTTTATCATATTCAGCATTAATCATCTTCTCATCAACATGAGATTTTACATAACGCTCCATCAATTCTTGCTGAATCATTTGGTTTTTCGCTATATTCAATTTAGCTTGAAATTCTTTTGAAGATTCAATATTAGAATTTTTAGCTTCTTGCTCAAGCAATTTTGTATCGATATAACCATGAACTAACATTTTCTGTATATTTGCATTAAGATCAGAAAATTTCTTACCTTTAGCACTTGGTTGGTTATCTAAAGAAGACTGGAATTGCTGCATAATCTGCGATTCTTTTACTTCGCCACCTTTATAAGTAGCAACAACTTTATCTTCGTTAGCGAAAGCACTGCTCGCAAGTAAGCTAGCAGATAAAAAAGCTATAGATATTCTTTTCATTTGTTATCCATTTATATTTATTATTATGGCTAGATTTTATAATGATAACCACCTGACGTCAATAGCTATTTACAATTTGTTTGATAAATATTATAAAATACCCTATTTTATAAGGTTATTTACAGAATTTAGGATATAAATGTTTTCTTTACTTAAAAAATTATTCGGCACAGCAAACGATAGAAATATCAAAAAACTATTTTTAGAAATTGAAAAGATTAATTTGCTTGAACCATCGATACAAAAGCTTTCTGATGATCAATTGAGAAATAAAACAGAGCAATTTAGGCAAAGATTAAAAAATGGGGAGTCATTAGATGACCTAACCTATGAAGCTTTTGCTGTCGTACGAGAAGCTGCAAGAAGAGTCTATGGAATGAGGCATTTTGATGTTCAGCTAATTGGTGGATTGATATTGCATCGTGGGATGATTACTGAAATGCGTACAGGGGAAGGAAAAACTTTAGTTGCCACATTACCGGCATATTTGAATGCTCTTACTGGTGAAGGAGTACATGTTGTTACGGTAAATGATTATTTAGCAAAACGTGATGCTGAGTGGATGGGGAAGATATATAATTTCTTAGGATTATCTGTTGGGTGTATCGTTGCTAATATCAGTGACAAAGAGAGACATGATGCCTATAGAGCAGATATTACTCATACAACTAATAACGAGCTTGGCTTTGATTTTCTCAGAGATAACATGAAATATAGCGAAGACTCTAAGGTACTTCGTCCCTTTAAATTCGCTATTATTGATGAAGTTGACTCAATTTTAATTGATGAAGCAAGAACTCCACTAATTATATCGGGTCCAGTAGATGATCGCTCGGATTTATACACTAAGATTGATAAATTGGTTTGTCAATTTAAAGATGAAGATTACGAAAAAGATGAGAAATTACGAACCGTTAATCTTACTGAGGATGGTATAACTCATGTAGAATCAATGCTTGTGACCAATAATCTTATTGAACAAGGTTCAAGCCTTTATGATTTTGAGAATTTAAGTTTGGTTCATTATGTCAATCAATCATTGAGAGCCCATATTCTCTTCAATCGTGATGTTGATTATTTGGTGCGTGATGGTAAAGTGATGATTATTGATGAATTTACTGGGCGGGTGATGGAAGGTAGACGTTATTCTGAAGGGTTACACCAATCACTAGAGGCAAAAGAACATGTGCCAATTCAAAACGAAAATCAAACTTTGGCTTCTATTACTTTTCAAAACTATTTTAGGAATTATCCCAAATTATCAGGCATGACTGGTACGGCAATGACCGAAGCTACAGAGTTAAAGGACATATATAATCTTGATGTACTAGCTGTTCCTACTCATAATCCAATCACTAGGATTGATTATGATGACGAAATTTACGGCAATAAACACGATAAATATCAAGCTATTATAAAATTAATACAAGAGTGTTATGATCGCGGTCAACCTGTTTTGGTTGGAACGGTTAGTATAGAGAAGTCTGAAGAAATTTCTAAGTTACTTACCATAAATAAAATAACCCATAATGTTTTAAATGCAAAATTTCATCAACAGGAAGCGTTTATTATAGCTCAAGCTGGACGATTTAAAGCTGTGACTATTGCGACAAATATGGCAGGTCGTGGTACCGATATTATGCTTGGTGGTAATCCGGAAATGCTAATAGAGCAACTTTCTCTACAAAACCTACCTGAGGAACAGTATCAATTAGAAATGATCAAAATAAAGGAGCAAATATCTGAAGAGAAGCAGCGGGTAATAGAGGCTGGAGGGTTATTTGTTATAGGTACCGAAAGACACGAGAGTCGTAGAATAGATAACCAGTTGCGAGGAAGAGCCGGTAGACAAGGTGATCCAGGTAGTACAAAATTCTTCTTGTCTCTAGAAGACGACCTTATGCGTATTTTTGCTTCAGATCGTATTTCTGGAGTCCTAAGAACGTTAGGTTTAAAAGATGGTGAAGCAATCCATCACCCTATGATTAGCCGTTCACTTGAGAAGGCTCAGCAGAAGGTTGAAGGACATAATTACGAGATACGTAAAAATTTATTACGTTTTGACGATGTTATGAACGATCAACGTAAGATAGTTTACGAACAACGCACTGATATCATTGCATCAAACTCTGCCCATGATTTTTTAGCTAGCATGACAAAAGAACTAGTAGAAAAAGTGGTATTAACTTTCATTCCCCCCGGTTCTTATAGGGAAGACTGGGATGTAAATGCTTTAACAGGAGAGTTGCAACGTATTTTTGCTGTAAAACTAAATCAAGAATCTATAACCAAGGCTAATGTCACCGAAATAGAGGTGACATCTAATGTTGTGCAAATGGTAAATGACCTATACCAGGCAAAGAATGAAGCATATAGCGTTGACTTGATGAATGACGCAATTAAATATATTCTACTAACAACTTTAGACCAAGTATGGAAAGATCATTTACATAATTTAGATCATTTACGACAAGGTATATCACTAAGGGCTTATGCTCAGAAAGATCCACTTAACGAGTATAAAAGAGAAGCGTTCAATTTATTTGAACAAATGCTTGATAATTTGAAGGAGCTATTTATCCAGAAAGTTTGTCATCTTCATATGGATACTAGCCACATTAAAAAAGAATCAATGTCTTTGGCAAACAAAACACTGCAAAAGACCATGCGAGAAACTAGGGAAGACCCTGCTTTTAGTAAATATAATGCAGGGATTAGTATTGAAACTCAGCTTAAACCTATTAAAACTCAAGTCAATCCACAGGATAGAATACCATCAGATCAATCAAGTTGGGGAAAGGTGGCTAGAAATGAGATATGTCCTTGTGGTTCCGGTAAGAAATATAAATATTGTCATGGAAGTAATGAATAAACCTCTCCGACAAATTATTTCATTCCCGCTTTCCATTGTCATTCACGCGTAGGCGGGAATCTAAGACCTCTGCTTTCGCAGGGGTGACACAAAACAGGATTGCTTTGTCGTACTTTAGCACCCCTCGCAATGACGTTTAGGGTGCATATACGTCATTGCGAGACCACGCAAGTAGGTCGTGGCAATCCATCTTTGGTTACTTTTATGGATTGCTTCGTCGACCTACGGTCTTTCTCGCTAATAGACGTTGACCACATACGACTTTTAAACTATTCGGTCTAAAACCGCTTCCTCTTCTAACTTTCAACAGTTGTGCGGCTTACGCCTTCTCGCAATAACGATGTGTTGCAACAGTAATGTACTGAGTTAAGGAATAAAAAAAAATAACCAATACCGCAAAAATAATGAAAACAGCTATTAGTGGAGCAAAAAAATCTGTTATATATAGATATAACCGAATTTGGAATAATTAGTTATTCTAATTCTTAAACAAAAAATAACTCATGCAAAATAAATCTATTATTACATTTTTTTGGCACCATATAAAACCATATAAATGGTTTTATATGGCTATGCTACTTGCTCCTACTGTAAGTAGTTTTTACCCGTCTGCTAATTATTATGCGATTAAATTATTTCTTGATACAATAGCTGGGCAAGAAAATTTAACTTACCAGTTAGTTCTACTGCCGATTGTAATATTCATGTCTGCACAAGTGATATTAGATTTGGTTTGGCGTATCAGTAACATATCTGAATGGAAAGCGGTACCTTATGTTCGGTGTTCTATATTGCTTCAATCATATGACTATGTTCAGCATCATTCTTATCCGTTCTTCCAAGAAAATTTTACAGGAGCTATCAGCAGCAAAATCAAAGGCATTTTGGATGGATATGATAAATTCTGGGCGGAAATGCATTACGGATTGCTGCAAAAGTTTTTTAAATGTGTTGTAAATTTTTGTGCCCTTAGCCTTGTTAACACAAATCTTGGCATATTTGTACTAATATGGTGTAGTTTTTACATACCAATTATGTATAAACTCTCAACTAAATTAAACCAACTATCTTGCTTAGAATCAGAAAGTAAGCATTTTATAATTGGACAAGTTGCCGATAAAATTACTAATATTATTTCACTTTTTTCTTTTGCTTCTAGGACAAGAGAATTAAAGGCACTAGATAATAATATATTAAATGATTTTATTCCCAAACAGGTAAAAGCATACAAATATAACTTTAAGACTCAAATAGTAGCTATGTGCTTCTATTTTGCTTTAATTGGTTTTATTCCATTCTATATGCTGCATTTGAGAATACATGGCTTAATTTCTGTTGGAGATTTTGCTTTTGTCTTTGGTATTGCCTTGATTGTTGCACAAGATATCTGGGATGCAACAGTTTCATTGCAGAATTTTACCAGATCAATGGGTGAGCTGAAAAGTGCTTTGTCACTAGTTACTATCAACCAGCAGGATTTGGATAAATTTAGTGCAAGTCCGCTAATAGTTGATAAAGCTATTATTGAATTTAAAAATATCAATTTTGGTTATAACAAAGAGCTGATCTTTAAAGATATGACTTTTTCTATTAGTCCTGGTGAAAAGGTAGGAATAGTCGGTCATTCTGGTAGCGGCAAATCAACACTTATTAATCTCTTGTTACGTTATTTTAAAGTGGCAAATGGTCAAATTTTAATAGACGGACAAAATATTGACAATGTTACTCAGGATTCATTACGACAAAATATCGCGGTAATCCCTCAAGACACTTTGTTATTTCATCGAACGCTGATGGAAAATATCAGATATGGGAACCAAGAAGCAACTGAGGCGGAAGTAATTGAGGCAAGCAAAAAGGCACATATCCATGAATTTATTACAACATTGCCAGAAGAGTATAATACTTATGTTGGAGAGCGAGGTATCAAATTATCTGGTGGACAGCGGCAAAGGATAGCAATAGCGAGAGCTATTCTAAAAGATGCACCTATTTTGATCTTAGATGAAGCAACTTCTGCACTTGATAGTCAAACCGAGCGTTTTATCCAAGATAGTCTTAACTTCCTAATTCAAGATAAAAGAAAGACTGTGCTTGCAATTGCCCACCGCTTATCTACTTTAAAACATATGGATAGGATAATTGTGCTAGATAAAGGGGTAATTATTGAAGAAGGCACACATACTACATTAATTCGTAATAAACATAGTCTATACAAAAAATTATGGAAGTTACAAGAAATTTAGGTTAGGATATAGTCAATTCAGGAAAATTGGGTAGAAGGAGCAATGGAGCAACGACGTCACCAATTTCTCATCAATTGACTTAATAGCTACATAAACTCTTTTATCTTTTATCAAAAGGCATAAATTCTCTTTGTACATACCCAGTATATAATTGCCGAGGTCTGCTAATTTTTTGTTCTGGATCTTCATGCATCTCTTTCCATTGCCCCATCCAGCCGACAGTTCTTGCCATAGCAAACAATACTGTAAACATCTGTGATGGTATACCCATAGCCTGATAAATAATACCAGAATAAAAATCAACATTCGGATAAAGCTTGCGATCGATAAAATATTGGTCATTGAGAGCAATTTTTTCAAGCTCAGTAGCAATTTGTAATAAGGGGTTATTACGGTTCCCTAACTCATCTAATACTTCTTTGCAAGTTTCTCTAAGTACAATTGCTCTTGGATCATAACTTTTATAAACTCGGTGACCAAAACCCATTAATCGAAATGGATCATTTTTATCTTTTGCCCGTGCGATATATTCCGGAATACGGTTTATGGTGCCAATCTCTTTCAACATGTTAATTACTGCCTCATTAGCTCCACCATGGGCTGGTCCCCATAAAGAAGCTATGCCAGTACTGATACAAGCAAATGGATTAGCTCCGGACGACCCGGCTAAACGTACTGTTGAAGTGGAGGCATTCTGCTCGTGATCAGCATGAAGGATGAATATTTTATCTAAGGCATTCTTTACTACCTGATTCACCTTATATTTTTCACAAGGGGTTGAAAACATCATATAGAGAAAATTTTCAGTAAAATCTAGACTATTATCAGGATAGATAAAAGGCTGTCCTATTGAATATTTATATGCCATTGCCGCAATAGTTGGCATTTTGGCGATCATTCTAATAGAAATCAATTCACGTTCATTTTCTTCTACATTTAGAAAATCCGGGTAGAATGCAGATAAAGAGCCTACCACCGCCAGCATAATTGCCATAGGATGATCTGATGGACAAAAAGCCATAAATAAATTTCTAAGCTGCTCATTAATCAAAGAATGATAAGTAATTTTCTGAGAGAAAGATTTATATTGATCAATAGTCGGCAATTCACCATTTAATAGCAAATAGGATACCTCTAAGAAATTACTTCTTTCTGCTAATGTTTTAATATCATATCCCCGATATCTCAATATCCCCTGATCACCATCTATATATGTCATAGCTGATTTACAAGCTGCTGTAGACATAAATCCAGGGTCGTAAGTGAAATAGCCTGTTAATGAATATATACTGCTAACATCAATAACATCTTGACCGATTGAGGCTCTTTTGATTGGTAAATTAAAGGTTTTATCTCCTATTTTTAGTTCAACATTTTCTACTTTCATATATCCTTCATTTTTTCATAATGATGCCAATTTACTATTGCTAACACCTTCTCGGGTTAACCATCATGTTACTATATCATATTTTTATTGTCCACTAATACCAAAATTCTAATTATATTGAGTTATATGTATCTTTATCCAGAGTACCTTCACTATTATCGATAATCAAGGTAATTGTTGCATCCCCTGTAATATTAATGGTCGTACGTAACATATCTAATATCCTATCAATTCCAGCGATTATAGCAACCCCTTCAATCGGTAAATTGATCGAAGACAGTACCATAGGTAGCATTATTAAAGAAGCTCCAGGAATGCCAGCTCCACCTATAGACCCGAGAGTTGAGGTAATAATGATTACTAAATAATCATGCAATGCTAAATCTACACCCATCATTTGGGCAAAGAATATAGTGGTAAGAGCTAAATTTATTGCAAACCCATCCATGTTTATCGATGCACCAAGTGGTAATACAAAAGAAGTGCTAGATTCAGATATACCTAGTCGTTCACGACAAACTTGCATAGTAGTAGCAAGCGTTGCTTTACTACTAGAAGTAGAAAAGGCAAGCACTTGATATTCTAGACTTTTTCTATAAAAAGGTAATGGTGATATTCGACAGAATAGATAAATTAACATGCCAAAAATACCATATTGACATATCATAGCAATAACTACCGCAACAACTAATTTGGACAAACTAATCATTACATCAAAGCCCTGAGTACCAACTATCCAAGCCGTTAAAGCAAATGCACCATATGGAGAAAGCTGAATGATCATTGAGATCATTTTTAACACCACTTTTGATAATATATGAAATAAATTCTTAATTGGTTCAGCACTAATACCCATTTTATTTATCACAAGTCCAAAAAATATTGCAAAGAATACAATTTGTAAAACATTAGAATTGGCAAATGAACCTACTACATTCTCAGGCACAATACTTACAAAAAAGTTAAGTATGTTAAAGGATTTTTCTTGCGGTATAGTTTGTGCAACATCAAAGTTAATATGTACACCATGCCCTGGCTTTAATATAAGAGCAACTGTAATACCAAAAACTACGGCAAAGAAGGTCGTGCCTAAGAAAGCTGCAACCGCCTTTAACCCTACTCTACCAAGAGAAGCAGGGTCATTCATACTAGTTATACCCGCTACTAAACTAAAAAATATTAAAGGAGCAATAATCATTTTTATCAAACGCAGGAAAATATCTCCTAGCGGTTTTATGTAAGATACATATTCAGGAAAATATATACCAAACACTATACCTAAGATTAACCCCAATGTAACTTTTTTCCATAATTTCATTATTATACTTAATTAAATTAAAGAGTGTTTTAAACTTATTTTGCTGATTTCAGGTGAATATCTATAATAAAAACTAGCTGTACTAACTAATTACAACTCTTTTTACCATAATTGAGTAAATCTTAATTCTAATAAACACTCTCTTAAAATTAGATACTTTGAGTTACCAAGTTTAAGTACGCCGGTAGCCCATCTTGAATGTCGAGCTTTATTATTTGAGGAAGATCATAATTGTGTATATCAATAATCATCTTTTCTATTGCATTGTAGTTATCAGACTTGGCTTTTACTACAATACGAAATTCTGGTACAGAAGATATCTTACCTTCCCATTTAAAATAGCTGACTATATTGTCTACTTGTATGCAAGCAGCTAGATTTGCTTCCAACAAACTAATGGTTAGTTTGTCTACTACTTGCTGGTCATCGGTCGTAGTTAAAATTACACAACATCTTTGTACCACTTATACCTCAACAAAGCAATTAGGTGTTTCAAATAATTTGACTTTTGTAATAAAAAAGGAACTATTAGTAAATAATTTTGGCAATATATCCAACTTTAAGTGTAATGCTATATTTTCTGCCGTTGGATTTTGTTGCATATAATATATTTTCTGACCAGTCCAATCACATATTTTATCTCCTATCTCTTTATCATTTTGATGTAATATAATATTATGATCAAAATTATCATCTATCCAGTTTTTTATTACTGATTTTAGGTAACTAAAATCTACAACCATACCAAGATTATTGGTAACATCAGATCCAGCGGTAACTTCAAGGACATAACGATGACCGTGTAAAAATTGACATTTATTCTTATGCCCGATCACCCTATGACCTGCATCAAATTCAATTTTGCGAGTACATTTTATCATAATTTCTTCTTCAGTATCTTATATTACCCAAAAATATTTTGTCAGCAAGGGTGTAAACGTCATTGTGAGAAACCACTTTAGTGGCGACAAAGCAATCCAAATTTATAGTAATTTTGGTGATTATATATTTTCCCCTATATCAACCAGGATTACACAAACAGGAACAGCAGGGAAATGCCTTTTTAATCTTTCAATATCGTAAACAAGCTGTTCTCCATAAGAAACACCTGTTGACATTTGTTGTTGTAAACTATGACATGGTACTATTTCTATTCCTACATCAGCCTTATCTTCATTAAAAAAATATGAGCAAAAGCATTATTTAATTCTTTTGGCGAATAAAGCATTTTTCCTTTATTTGCTTTCTCTTTGCTGATTTTGTTTTTCTTTATATCATTTATCGCTTTTATTGATTCATGAACTTCTTGAAAAATTTTAGGATAATCAACTTGTAAAATTTGCTTTCCTCCAAGATGAGAATATTCATAAACTATTTTCATATCATACTGTTTCAGGTTCATAGACGGGTTTATTCATTTCTCTAACCCTACTAGTTCCGCTTAATGTTTCTTTAATTCTTTTTTTTGAAATATTTATATATTTCTCATCTATTTCTGCCCCTATACATTTTCTAGAATTTTTTAGACTTGCAACAAAAGAACTACCAGAACCAACAAAAGGATCTAAAACAATATCATCTTTTTTTGTCATTGATAAAACCAACCTTTCAACTAAACCGACGGGAAATTGACACGGGTGTTCCGTTTTTTCTATATGATTACTTTTTACATTTGGAATATCCCAAACATCTGATGAGTTCTTACCTTTTGGATTGCAAGACAATTCCCCTTTTTTGTTACCTTTAAAATATTTTTTATTAGGATATTTTTGAGGTATCCTAACAGCATCTAAGTCAAAGTAATAATTGTCGGTTTTACTAAACCACATAATAGTTTCATGTCTTCCAGAGAATCTTTTTGAAGCATGTAATCCATGTCCAAAATGCCAAATAACCCTATTTCTCATTTTCATTTTTAATTCTGAAAATATAGGATATAATAAAATATCTAAAGGTATTACCTCTCCATTTTCTACATAATTACCGACCTGCCAACAAATATGTCCATCATCTTTTAGCACTCTATAACACTCATTGATGACTTCTTTTTGCCAATTATAATATTTATTAATATCTAATTTTTTTTCGTATTCCTTACCTATGTTATATGGCGGTGATGTTATTATTAAATTTATACTGTTATCTGAAATCTGTTTTAATAATTTCATACAATCACCTTCAAATAGAATTGCTTGATTATTTAAATCAAAACTATTTTTTAAGATATTATGTTCTTGTTTTTGACAAGGCAATTTATTCACAAATTCACTAAAACTATAATTCTTTTCCTGTATTTCAGGTACTCTAATTGCTTCTTGTGCCATATTCTAGAAAGTTAAAGTTTTTTATAAGTTAATTTAGTATTAGATAAGTTACTTAGAAATTCAACAAATATTCTTTCGAGCAAAACCTATAGCTTTTAGATATTCGCATAGTTTGGTAAAAACTGGTTTTGGTAAAATATTTAGTGTAGAAATTTCAATATATTTATCATTTTTTAATTCAAAAGAAAAAGATGGTGATTGAAATCTTGGTCCATCAATTTCCCTAGCAATTTTTATAAAATTACCTATTACATGACTGTTACAATAATCATACTGATCAATCATTCTTTTTGCCAGCCTATTAATATATGTATCACTTTTGGATGTATAGCTAAGTGCAAGAGCGTTACTCATCATCAATCGTTGACGATGAGTAAAAGGAATATCTGAAGATAGAATAAATTCAACAATAAAATTAGAACGCAGTGTTCTATCAATATTCTTATTATATTGTGCAAGCATTACGACCAAAGCAATTATACTAATTGTTGTGGTATCTGGTTGAATTAAGATAGGTCTAATAACTTCTGTATAATTTTTGATATTGCAACTAGCCTCGTCAAAATTTACTAATGTCTTGATTCGTTCATAAATAATATCTTTTTGCTGTTCTTCTTCAGGAAGGCAATCAAATCTAACACCTTCTTTTAAACCATAATTTGAAATTATTACCTTTTCTGGTGAAAAGACATTTAACATAGATTGTGCCACTAAAATTGCATTACCATGAATTTTTGACTTGTATTGTGTTTTCAACATATTAACATGAGCCAATCTTTCAAGATATAGCTCAAATTCCTTACGGTTTATTTCAAGGTTATGTAAGTTTTTAAGAGGGTAATGAATAAATTCCATATAAGAACGCCCCATTAATCTTAAAGCCCCTCCTATTAAATATAAATTTGGGCAATGTAATCCTTCAAACTCTTTCTTAATCATTTGACTAATTATATCAATATTGTCAAAGTGAGTATTAGTGACTAAATTAGTGGTTATGCTAGTAGTGATTAGGCTAGTGCCTAAAGGTAGAGACTTTAAAATACCCACCTTTTTATCTTTGATTTGGACAAGCTCAAGACTGCCACCCCCTAAGTCTGCTGCGATACCACAAGCATCATTAATACCAGAAATTAACCCAGCAGCTGTAAGATAAGCTTCACGTTCACCAGAAATAATTTCAATATCAATATTAAACTCTCTCTTAACTATCTCCCTAAATTCTTCAGCTCTTGGATGTCCTCTAAGTACAGCAGTAGCAACGCATTTAACATCTGTGACTGATAACCTATCAAAAATATGTACTAAATATTGTAGTGACAAATATGCTTGATGCTTTACTTCCAAATTATCTAGATTAAGTAAATTAATAATATCACTTTTAAATTTATCATTAAAAATTTCTGGAGCTCCAAGTCTATCACATTCATAAACTACAGCTCTTACGGCATTATACCCAATATCAATAATAGCTGAACGCATAGATATTTATCTTATTTCTTACTTAAAAAATTAATCTTCTATAGTAGTAGCATCTGTATTGCTAGAATCTACATTCTCTTGTTCCTCATTTACATTATTTTTATTTGGATCATAAGGTTTTTGAGTTGGAATAAATGTAGGGGGTAATAGCCTATTTGTAAAGAACTTATCTTCATAATACTTAATTTTTAAAGATTTTATAGGCGGGAAAGATTCAATTAACACGATTTGCTCATCTTTTGGCAGCTGAATTACTTCTTGAGGTAAAAGCAGAGCTCTTGAAACTTGTGATACATTCTGCGTTCTTGTTGAAATATTAAGATCAAAAAATATTGGTTTACTATATGATCGTTGTTCAACTGTTTTATTACCAACTAGCTGAGATATTAAGTTAGCTGTTTCATAGTTATTAGCTGCAAAAGTAATACGATATGTAGAATTTGACAGAAACGAATTCATACCAGCATCCTCATAAGTTCCTTTGAGCTGTTGAGTATCTTGGATAATCAAGAATAGGCGAACTCTATATCCCCTGAAGAACGCGATACCAGCCTTAAATGTTTCCATTTTTCCTAAAGTAGGAAATTCATCAAGTAAGAACATCACACCATAAGGCTCTTCTTTTAGATCAGGCATTTTACGACTTAAAAATTCTGTAGCTTGCTGGTAAAAAACCTGCATCAGTTTTTGCAAACGTTGTATGTTATCAGGAGTTAGACCAACATACACTGTTGTTTTAATCTTTTTAAACTCAAGTATATTAAAGTCAGATGAGGCAGTAGCAGCATCAATAAGGGGATTTGCCCATAATTCTAAGGAGGAGTTCATTGTTGAGATAACACCTGAACGTTCTTTATCTGCTTTTTGTAAAAATGCTGCTATATTCATATAGGCAACAGGATGTATTACTTTGCCTAAAGTATCTAGAACTACTGCTAAATTATACACTACGTCATCACTACGCATTGTTCTTACCACTTCGCCAAAAGATTTAGTTTTTGTCGGATCAGCAATTAAGTATAGTACCACACCGAGAAATAAACTGCGTGCCTCATTATTCCAAAAATCTTTTTCAGGCATAATCAGATTTGAGATTTTTTGTACGTCATCCACCATTTGACCTGGTTTGGTACTTACCCAATCTATCGGATTGTAACAATGAGTTATCCCATCAGGATTTGATGGCTCCCAAACAAAAACACGTTGCCCTTGTTTTTGCCGCCACCCACTTGTAAGACCATGATTCTCTAGCTTAATATCATGCACTATTATAGAATGTTCCCAAAATAATAAATTGGGAATAACAAATCCTACACCTTTACCTGAACCGGTTGGAGCAAAAAGTAAAGCATGTTGAAACCCATCAGCAACAAAATATCCACCACTATTAGTACCAAGTAACATACCATGTTTTGCACGTAAATTAGCTCTACTTACATCATCTTCAGTAGCCCAACTAGCATCACCATAAACTTTTTCTGCCTGAGTAAAAAATTGTAAACTTTTTATTCTTTTGAAATTCTTCCAGTAGAATATGATCACTATAATTGTTGGCATAGTCAGGGCTAGTATTAACTTAATTTTCAAGTAATTATATGCTTGAAGATCTAATTGTGACCATACACTAACTAACCAATAAAACCACTTATAAGCTATGTCTATGGCTACTAAGTCAATATTTAGGACTCTAGTTTCGTTAGTAATAAATGCAACTATCGCTCCACTTACCCATATCGTACAAAATATTACCAATGGGTGTATTATAGCATGCCCTAAAATGTTACGAGTAAGTTTTTGTATTTTATGCCATTCCATCGTTAGCCTTGCCTATTCTTACTATAGTATATTTCTGAGACATATCTTTTACCGCCACTACCTCGCTTTAATTGTACCACAATATCGACGACCGCTAATATATATTTTTTTACCTCATCCGGTGGCATACCTAAACTAGCTTGCATAACCATTAACTTAAGTTGTTCTATAGCCATGGCTGGTGTATCAGCATGTAAAGTAGATATAGAACCAGGATGCCCTGTATTAATGGCTCGTAAAAAACTAAATGCCTCAGCTCCCCTAAGTTCACCAACAATAATTCTATCAGGTCTTAGACGTAAACACGCCTCAATCAAATCCTGAGTAGTAACTTTTGCACGACCTTGCCCCCCTTTTGAAGCTAGGAGATGTAATTTATTAGGATGGCTTGTTAGAATTACCTCTCGTGCATCTTCCACAGTAATTAATCGCTCACTACTTGGAATTTCTGCTAAGGCAGCGTTAGTAAAGGTTGTTTTACCAGTTGATGTTCCACCACTAATAATAATATTTTTCTTAGAAATTACCGCATGCCGAATAAATTCTTTAATTTTATTTTCTTTCAGATAGTTGTTTAATACTTCTTCATTCTCGTCAATCAATTCCCCTGTAGATGTTGAATCAAAAGCTCCCATCTTGTCATATTGATCTAGCGTAAGACTCATTGCACTACCTTTCCTGATAGCATAGCCAACATAACCCGGTTCACAAGCAGGAGGAAATACTACTTGAATACGGTAACCATTGGGTAATGAGGCGGAAAGTAAAGGTCTTTCTTCGGAAATTATCTGATCAGTTGACTGAGCTACTAACCTACCAAGTGATATAAGATGTTCGAAATCAAGCTCAGGTACCAATTTACAAAATTGATCTCCTTTCTTTTCAACCCATACTTCTCCTGGTTTGTTTACCATGATCTCATTAATACCATCTTCTGCAAATAATTCTTTAAATGGTAATAAAAAAGTCTCTAATGCCGCAAAATTATCACTCATTTTATTAATCTTGATTTTCTTAGTACAGCTTGAGGAAATTTATAATCTTTATTAACATAAATTTTTATTAACGTACCTTGATCTATGGTAATAGTTGGTTTAAATGCCTGTTGCTTCATCATATCTTTCACAGTATTGCTAACATCCGTAAATGCTTGTTTTGAAGCTGCTTGTGCCTGAGTTGGAGTGCTAGCATTTGCCGTACTAGATAACAAACTAGCTGCTGCACTAGTTACTGCACTCATTAATGCTATAAGTCTTTGACCAGGTTGCGAGCCAGTTGGATTACGAGCAATATTGCAAGCCTGCATCATTGAAATATATGCCGTTGAGCTTTTATCAGTAATGGCATTCATCACATTAGTACATATCTGTGCAATTTTAACATCCTCAGTACCGGAACTATTATTAATACTTTGTGCCAAATTCTGTATATTAACAGCGATAGCAGTATTAGCAGCAGTAGCTTGTGCATTAACTGGCGGAGCTACCACTTTGTCAAGAGCATTGGCAAGTACAATATTAAATGCTGATGATAATACAGCATTGGTTAACCGCTCTTTAAATTTATTATCTACTCTTCCTTGTTCGCCTGGTCTTCCAAGATTATCAACAGCCAAAGCATCTAAATTAATGGTATAACCGCTTGATAGATCAATACGATTCCATATTATGGAAATTCGACCATACGCTCCATCAGTACCAGTTGCATAAACACCAAAAATCTTTGACCCTTTAGGAATTAAAATAATTTTCTCCTTTTCAGAGAATACATCTCTGCTAATTATTGCTCTTATTTCTCCACCTAAATCACTATTAATAGCGGTCTCTAATACTGCTTCCATTATCTTGCCACGAGCAAGAACAAATGCCATATTTCCCCGATCTTGGAAATTTGCTTCTTCGGCAATTTGATCCGGTGTTTTTTTCTCTGGGACTCCTGCAATTAATACTATAGCAGATTTTCTCTTTGCTTCACGACGGTTCTTTTCCTCCTCACTTTCAGTTAATTTCCCAGGAAGAGCTGTTGGCGTAACGGAAGGAAGAGTAACTTTGTCAGCACTATTATTCTCTCCAGTAGGTAAAGCAACTTGAGGGAGAATAGGTTGTGGAGGAGGAGGTGGTGGTGGTGGTGGACGCTCCGCAGGGGCTTCAAGCTTAGGGGCTTCTGGTAATTTTGGAATTTCTGGTATATTTTTAGAGTTATCTTGTGTCGGTTTAGTAATATCGGTAGGTGCTGACGGAGCTACTACTACCTCCTCTGGTTTATTATCACTAATAAAAAGTTTAAAAAAAATAAATATAAAAACCGCAGAAATGACAAGCAAAATCGCAATACTTTGCTTAGGATTAGTGGCAACTTTTGATAGCTCATTTTGAACTTCTGGTATATCTTGTTCCTCTGCACCAGTTGCATTGACTTGAGAAGTAGTATTATCTTGTTCTGACATGTTAAATTAATATCAATTTATAAAAAAAATCATCTATAACTAACCCAAGAAGGTTTTAGCTGGATAATGTTTGTCATCCCCGCTTCGGTGCGGAATCTAGCCCACAACTGTTGAAAGTTAGAAGAGGAAGCGGTTTTAGACCGGATAGTTTAAAAGTCGTATGTGGTCAACGTCATTGCGAGAAAGACCGTAGGTCGACGAAGCAATCCATAAAAATAACCAAAGATGGATTGCCACGACCACTACGTGGTCTCGCAATGACAGAAAACCTATCTAAAACCCGCTTTACCTTCTAACTTTCAACAGTTGTGGAATCTAGCCCCCGCACCGAAGCAGGGGTGACACCTACTTACTATTGTCATTCCCGCGTAGGCGGGAATCTAAAAATAGAGCCAAAAAAGCTCTGAGATATTATAGATTTCCGCTTACGCGGGAATGACAACTTACAATTGCTTCGTCGTGCTTTAGCACTCCTCACAATGATGCAAGGTTTACTATAACTAAATGCCAATCGATTAGAACTAACAATAAATTTATTGTAAAGTACTAAAGGTTTTCTTAGGATAATAAAACCTAACTACATACACTAAATCCTTTTCGCGTCCTTCTTCCAATTCTTTGGATACCACATCGAATTGGTAAGTTCTTTTATTAGTTATTATAGTCATATTTGTTCTAATGTTTTTTTCCAACGGCTTAATGAACAATCTGTTTGCCAACGGAGTCATTTTCCAAGCATATGACTCTCCAAGAACAATATTTTGTATTTCCTCATTTTTGGCAAATTCTATACTTGACTGAAACCCAAAATGCAGAACTAATAAATAAACCTCATTAGGATTATGTATATAAGTTTTAATTCTGTTATCAGTAGTTATTGCCAGGTCATCTAAATCATTACCTACATGCATATTACTTGTATCAGCATTGGCAATAACCGAATGCAATAATATTATTGCTGTAAAAAGAAGTCTAGCTATTATCATCATCTACCCTGTAATCATTAATTTGAAAGCCTACTGGATTAATATCTCGGTCTATATCTGTTAATTCCATTGGAATATATGCAAAACTTACCACTGCTATTTTATTAAAAACCTTTCTATCACCTGCTGTTTCATTAATAGAAAACCTAATCATATATTTATTTTTATTTTCTTGTAAATTTTCTTGTAATTTTGACCAAGATTTAATTAGTAAGAAAGTTGTGTTATTTTGACCATACATTAAAACTGGATCTATATCTTTATTTTTTATGTAGCCAAGATAGTTATAATATACTGAATTTGAAGATAATAACCTAACCCTTCTACGTGCTTCAGTATCAAAATCAACAGGATTATATGTTTCCCTAGCTATTAAATATTTTTTAATAAAATATCTTGAAAGAGCATCATTGCCACTTAATATCTCCGAAGATATTGGATTAACAATCGTTGCCATACCTGTACTATTATCAATTTGGATAACAAAAGGGCTAAATTCTCTTGAATTTATTACTATAGTTACCGCTGCTATAGATGCCATTACTAAAAGTATCAGTAATATAGATATTACCAACAAGATATTACGCTGTACAATGATTTTATCAGATCTTTCTTCGTACCAATTCCTAGTAATTTTAACAGAGTTACCAGACTGAACATTTTTAGGTTCTATCGTAGAATCGGTAGGTGATTTCAGTGTATTTAATATATTAGCTAATTTAAACATTGTGATTATAACTTATTTCATTTTGTAATATAACCTGAATTCGATATAACAAGTTATGGCAAAATCTGTTATATCTATAAATATAGCAGATTTTTCTGCTCCACTAATAGCTGTTTTCATTATTCTTACGATATTGCTTATTTTTTATTCCATAACTAGTTAATATAATAATCCTTGTCACTACAATTATACACTAATTTGCAATGTACACTAATAGGATTTTGAATAAAATTTAATATTACTTCTTACCACTACCAAAGGAATAAATTAATTTACCTATCAAGGATTCAATATTAACCGCCGACTGAGTGTATTTTATCTGCTCACCTATCGCCAAATTTTCTTCAGACGAACCTGGAGTTACGGATATATATCTACTACCAAGTATTCCACCTGTAACTATTGCTATACTAGTGTCTTTAGGTAACTTTATATCGTTATTGATGCAAATCGTTAATAAGGCAAAAAAACTAGTCTTATCTAAAGTTATATCAATTACTGATCCGATTTTTACACCAGCTAACATCACGTCACTTCCCCTGACTATCCCTTCAGCGTTTTGAAAATTTGCTTTAAGCATATACCCAGATTCGACTCTTGATGAGTTGCCAATTTTATAAGCAAAAATAAAAAAACCTATAGCAACTAATATTACTATAAAGCCAACTAAAGTTTCTATAACATTCTGTTTCATTATTTTGATTCACCTAAATTTGATTCGTCTAAAGGTTGCCACCTACTATATTCGGCTTTGGTTGTCTTATTTTTTACTATCTTATGCGACAAGCTAGTACCAGTGATATTAGGGAGATAATCTTGTTGCCAGTCAAATTTATCATTATTGATTGGCACTTCATTGATCATGTAGTGCAGCCAAGCATGCCACATAGGCGGAACTTTTGATGCTTCTACTTTACCTTTATAAACCACCTGTCTTCTAGTTTGACCTAAATAATCAAGCTTTTTACTTTCGTAATATTTGTTACCAAATTGATCTTTCCCAATTTCCTTAGAGAAAATAGATATAAAAAAATTATCTATGAATGACATTTGAGCATTTTTATAGCAGTTTCTTTTCCTTTGACAGCCAGACTATCGGCTATCTGATTTCCCTTATTATTACCATGACCTTTAACCCAATTCCAGATAATAGAGTGTTTACCTAGTTCGTCGTACAATTTTTTCCATAAATCAACATTCTTGATAGGATCATTGTTGTTTTTATGCCAGTTATTTTTTACCCAGGTGTTAATCCACTGAGTTATTCCAAGCTGTAAATACTTACTATCTGTATAAAGTTCTACACAGCATGATTTTTTAAGAACTTTTAACGCTTCAATTGCTGCTGTCATTTCCATGCGATTATTAGTGGTGTGTAGCTCATGACCAAATATCTCCTTACAAACTCCATTAAATTGTAACAATGCCCCCCAACCGCCTGGTCCAGGATTACCTGAGCAAGCTCCATCAGTATATATAACAACTTTAGGAATACTCAAACTATTTTGTAGAATAGTTTGCAAATTGGTTTTACAAAAAGGTATGGTACTCATATTCTTACCTCTTATTTTATATATAGTCAATTGATGAGAAGTAGGGGACGTCGTCCCACAACTGTTGAAAGTTAGAAGGTAAAGCGGGTTTTAGGTAGGTTTTCTGTCATTGCGAGACCACGCAAGTAGGTCGTGGCAATCCATCTTTGGTTACTTTTATGGATTGCTTCGTCGACCTAAGGTCTTTCTCGCTAATAGACGTTGACCACATACGATTTTTAAACTATTCGGTCTAAAACCGCTTCCTCTTCTAACTTTCAACAGTTGTGGACGTAGTCACTCGTCGCTCACCTATTACTTATAGGCGAGTCCCATCATTCCTGCTACCCAATTCTCCTGAAATAATGGTATGGACCTACCCTATATACAGAATGAGAAGCATATGCTAATCTTCTAGGATAGGAAATGAATCCTAAACAACAATAAGGAGGTTCATATGGAAGTTACCACAATTGGTATAGATATTGCAAAAAGAATTTTTTAAATTCACGGTGTAGATAAAAATGGTAAGACAATATTAAAGAAAAAATTAATAAGAGAGCAGGTTCTAACTTTTATGGCTAACTTACCAAAATGTCTAGTAGGCATGGAAGCTTGCGGTGGAGCTAGCTATTGGGCAAGAGAATTAACAAAATTAGGTCATACTGTAAAACTAATAGCTCCACAATTAATTTATCTGAACGAAATGGGCATAATAAAACAACTGTTGCAGTAACTAACAAACTAGCAAGGGTGGTGTTTGCGGTACTCAGTTCAGGCAATGATTATACCGAGAGTAAAGTTTGTAGCTAAAGAATTGGTACAAACTAGTTGTTGACGAGATAATATTATAGGTAAATAGAAATTTAATAGATTCTAATCTGGAATATGCGAAAGAATGATAATATTGATGGTAAATAAGACTAACCTTAGCTTACGAAAAAACTGAGCAATCCAATGGCTCGTTAGAAGTCGAAGAAATGATAAGTATAAGTTTGTAAGCCAGCGAATTCCATCAGGGCTATAGGGTAAATTTAAAGTAATTGATTAACTATAAGCCGGATACATGACTGCATTCGATTTTTTTGCTGTTATATATTATTTTTTTCTTGCATTATCGGGTAAGTCTATACATGACTATAACTTTAGCCTGCCTCCGGAATTATTTATAAAATAATGTTTGACATTGTTTTGAATAATCGGTATAAAACTTCACACAGGGTAAATAAATCCTGTAGCTGTTTGACAAGTTGATAAAGCTGAAAACTAAATACACACTGCGATTAATAAAAATTCTATGATCGCGAGTGGATACTGTAATGGTGCAGAATTAGTTCTGTACACATCGTACAATCTCAAGTTTGAAAAAATTAAAGTAAATAAAATAAGAGCATTTGGTGGATGCCTTGGCACTAGAAGGCGATGAAGGACGTAATACGCTGCGATAAGCTTCGGGGAGCTGCGAATAAGCTTTGATCCGAAGATTTCCGAATGGGGAAACCCACCTGCTTAGCAGGTATCGTATAGTGAATACATAGCTATGCGAAGCAAACCCAGCGAATTGAAATATCTTAGTAGCTGGAGGAAAGGACATCAACCGAGACTCCGTTAGTAGTGACGAGCGAACGCGGACCAGGCCAGTGGCTTCAGAATAAAAACTAGAACAACATGGAAAGGTTGGCCATAGAGGGTGATAGCCCCTTATAGGTAAAAAGTTTTGGAGTCCTTGAGTAAGGCGGGACACGTGAAATCCTGTTTGAACATAGGGGGACCACCCTCTAAGCCTAAGTACTCTCTAGTGACCGATAGTGAACAAGTACCGTGAGGGAAAGGTGAAAAGAACCCCGACAAGGGGAGTGAAATAGACCTGAAACCGAATGCTTACAAGCAGTCGGAGCAGACATTTATGTTCTGTGACGGCGTACCTTTTGTATAATGGGTCAGCGACTTAGTTTATCTAGCAAGCTTAAGCCGTTAGGTGTAGGCGTAGCGAAAGCGAGTCTGAATAGGGCGATTTTAGTTAGATGAATTAGACCCGAAACCGAGTGATCTAGCCATGGTCAGGTTGAAGGTGGAGTAATATCCGCTGAAGGACCGAACCCACTACTGTTGAAAAAGTAGGGGATGAGCTGTGGCTAGGGGTGAAAGGCTAATCAAACTCGGATATAGCTGGTTCTCCGCGAAATCTATTTAGGTAGAGCGTTATAGCGATTACCGTCGAAGGTAGAGCACTGGATGAGCTAGGGGGTTCTACAGACTTACCAAACTCAACCAAACTCCGAATGTCGACGAGTACAGCATAGCAGACAGACTGTGGGTGCTAAGGTCCATAGTCGAGAGGGAAAAAGCCCAGACCGCCATCTAAGGTCCCTAAATCATGACTAAGTGTTAAAGGATGTGGGAAAACCAAAACAACTAGGATGTTGGCTTAGAAGCAGCCATCATTTAAAGAAAGCGTAATAGCTCACTAGTCTAAATAAGTTTTCCTGCGCCAACAATGTAACGGGGCTCAAGTCATGTACCGAAGATGCGGATTTGCACTTTAATAGTGCAGATGGTAGCGGAGCGTTCCGTAAGCCTGTGAAGGTGAACTGTGAAGTTTGCTGGAGGTATCGGAAGTGAGAATGCTGACATAAGTAGCGATAAAGAATGTGAGAAACATTCTCGCCGAAAGTCCAAGGGTTCCTGCGTAAAGTTAATCTGCGCAGGCTTAGTCGGCTCCTAAGGTGAGGCTGAAAGGCGTAATCGATGGGAATCAGGTTAATATTCCTGAACCTGAGGGATGTGACGGAGATAGTAAATTGTATACGCTTATTGGATTGCGTGTGCGGTGAATATCTTCCAGGAAATAACACCCTCGTTAAAGACCGTACCCCAAACCGACACAGGTGGACAGGTAGAGTATACCTAGGCGCTTGAGAGAACGATGCTGAAGGAACTAGGCAAATTGCATCTGTAACTTCGGGAGAAGGATGACCTGTGAATGGGCAACCATTTATAGGTGGCACAAACTAGGGGGTAGCGACTGTTTATTAAAAACACAGGGCTCTGCAAAGTCAATAGACGAAGTATAGGGTCTGACGCCTGCCCAGTGCTGGAAGATTAAGAGGAGGGGTGCAAGCTCTGAATTGAAGTCCCAGTGAACGGCGGCCGTAACTATGACGGTCCTAAGGTAGCGAAATTCCTTGTCGGGTAAGTTCCGACCCGCACGAATGGCGTAACGATTTCCCCGCTGTCTCCAGTATCGACTCAGCGAAATTGAATTCTCCGTGAAGATGCGGAGTTCCCGCGGTTAGACGGAAAGACCCCGTGAACCTTTACTATAGCTTTGCACTGGTATTAGGAATTAGATGTGCAGGATAGGTGGGAGACTATGAAGCGGTGGCGCAAGCCACTGTGGAGTCACCCTTGAGATACCACCCTTTTGATTCTTGATATCTAACCGCGATCCTTGAATCAGGATCCGAGACAATGCATGGTGGGTAGTTTGACTGGGGCGGTCGCCTCCCAAAGAGTAACGGAGGCGCGCGATGGTTAGCTCAGGTTGGTCGGAAATCAACTATTAGAGTGCAATGGCATAAGCTAGCCTGACTGCGAGTCTGACAAGACGAGCAGAGACGAAAGTCGGTCATAGTGATCCGGTGATCCCGAGTGGAAGGGTCATCGCTCAACGAATAAAAGGTACTCCGGGGATAACAGGCTGATGATTTCCAAGCGTCCATAGCGACGAAATCGTTTGGCACCTCGATGTCGGCTCATCACATCCTGGGGCTGGAGAAGGTCCCAAGGGTTCGGCTGTTCGCCGATTAAAGTGGTACGTGAGCTGGGTTTAGAACGTCGTGAGACAGTTTGGTCCCTATCTGCCGTGGGTGTAGGAAGTTTGAGAGGATCTGCCTTTAGTACGAGAGGACCGAGGTGGACGTACCTCTGGTGGACCAGTTGTCGCGCCAGCGGCATAGCTGGGTAGCTAAGTACGGAAAGGATAACCGCTGAATGCATCTAAGCAGGAAACCTACCTCAAAACTAGACTTCCCTATCAGAGCCGTGGAAGACCACCACGTTGATAGGTCAGGTGTGGAAGCACGGTAACGTGTGTAGCTAACTGGTACTAATAGCTCGATTGATTTACTTTGCTGAGGTTGTACTTTGTGTGCAGCATTAATTCTGTAAAAAACATACCAAGTTTTTAGTTTTATCAACATTAAATTTTTTTATTTGCCTTCTAGGAGGCTGTCAAAGATAGTTGATGAATTTTTAGGAGAAACGAAATCGAGTACCACAGCGTATATAAACATACGTGAGGAGCGAAGGTGAGTTTTGACGCCAAAATTACCAACTAGACCTTTTGAAAGCTCGCTTATGTGCAAGGATTTGAAGGGGACGCGGACGCAGAATCGCAGCGTACTATAATGTATGTGAGGATTCAGGTACCGCATCATTGTCCAAATTACCAGCAGAAGTAGAGTTGTAAAAGATATTTGTTGACTTATGATGTAAAAAATTTGTATTGCTAGCTTGGTGGTTATAGCACAAGTGAAACACCCGATCCCATACCGAACTCGAACGTGAAACCTTGTAGCGCTGATGGTACTATGCCCTGAGGCATGGGAGAGTAAGTCACTGCCAAGCTTGCAATACAAATTTTTTTATGAAGGTTATCAATCCTGTTTTGTGTCATACCTGTTTTGGTGCATATCTTAGATTTCCACCGTTGCTAAAAATGACAATTTATAGTCAATTCAGGAAAATTTGGGGCTAGGAGCAACACCTACAAGTAATAGGCGAGCATTGGGCGACGACGTCACCAACTTCTCATCAATGACTATATGGATTGCCACGTGCCATGACTATTGCGTGTGCTTGCTATTCATTAGACCTCTTGCATAACTTAATCTAATTGGTAATTTTGTTGTCAAAACTCGTCTCCGTTCCTCACGTACATCGCTGTGGTACTCGACTTCGTTTTTCCTAAAAATTCCTCAATTATCTTTAGGTTGTGCAAGAGGTCTATTTTCAAATCTAATTCTCTAAATCATTTGAGTGTATTTAAAACTTCACGCTTGTCATTCAATTTCAATTCTTTAAATCATTCAACTATGTTATAATCTAAGATTATAAATCAAAAAACTAGACCAAAAAAAGAGGAAAGGAATATGCACCATATTAATAATAAATTTTACATGCCATTAGTGACGTTACTTTGTATATTTACTTATTTATTAAATTTCTTTAATAAAATAGCTCAATGTTCTTTAGTATTTGTCTTTTTAACGTTAACTGTCAATATTATATCCGAGCTATATGGCAAGAAAAAAGCTATGATTGCTGTAGTGTTGAGTACAATAGTAAGCTTTGGTTTGTTATGGAATTTAGATTATTATATTAATGGTTATGCTATTAAGGGAATTGTGTTTGCAGCTTCTGTCTCTGTATTGCTGTCAACATATTGTAGTACAAGTGTATTTTTACATCTCAAGTCAGCATCAGCATATTCTTTTAATACTAGGAATTTTATTAGTTTGATAGTGTGTGCCATTGTAGATGGTGTTGTGATGTTAGGATTTTTCATAAATATATTCTCTACAAGTAGAGTTTTGTCGATTTTTTATCAAGAAGTATTATTTAAATGTCTATATTCATTAGCAGCTTATATATGTATATTTGCCGGATTATATTTAGTTCACAAAGTGCATGATAATAAGATTAATGAGGGAGAAAATAATAAATAAAGCTTGCTCAGAGCCATATTACTCGTCTATTTAGCTGATTAATAAATATTATCCTTGACTATCAAGACAAAAAGCTTTAGTATGTGGCTCTAACCAAGTAATAAGTAGGTTAGAGCCTTATATGGCAGTAATTTCTAAAGTTTTTTCGTATCTCTCTATAACTCACAATACATCACCCACCTCAAAATTAACAAATAGATTGTCAGAATATATCTTTCCTATCAAAAGGCATGAATTATCTAAATTTCTATATGTAACATTATTGATGTTCTGTATTTTATTTATACAAAATATTATCAGAGCCTTAAAAGACAGTCTGATTAATACCATGATTGGTACCGAAACTGTATCATTTCTTAAATTTTGGGGGGTTTTACCTTCGGCATTTTTGATGTCGATAATCTATGTGAAATTAGTAAATAACATAAAAGGGGAGTATATATTCTACCTTATATTATCAATTTTTCTACTATTTTTTGCTTTATTTGCATTTTATATTTTTCCTAATCATTTGGCATTGCATTTGAGTAGTGAGCATGCTGGTATTTTAGTAAAGTCTTATCCCAATTTAAAATGGTTTATATTACTTTTATCTAATTGGAGTTTCTCTTTGTTCTATATTATAGCAGAATTATGGCCAAGTGTGATATTTGCATTACTTTTTTGGCAGTTTGTTAATAATATAACCTCGGTGGAACAATCAAAAAGATTCTATCCTTTATTTGGACTTTTTGCTCAAACGGGGCTTTATATATCAGGTAAGTTTTTAGAAAACTTATCTTATCTAAATCAATTGTTAATTAATAAGTTTGGTTTGCAACATACAGAGACTGAGCTTTCAGTGCAAATTATATTGGGCTGCGTACTGATATTTGGCTCAATAGCATTAGCAACTTTTTGGATACTGAATCATAAAATATTAGATAAATCTCAGGTAGAAAAACTGCAATTTTCTGTCAAGAAACAATCGCTAACCCTTATAGAAAGTTTTAAAATGGTTATTGCTTCAAGATATATTAGGCTAATTGCTACACTGCTTGTCTGTTATGGTATAGCTATAAACTTAGTTGAAGGACCTTGGAAAGCATCAGCTTCAAAGATTTATAAAACACCGACGGAATTTGCTGCTTTTGTTGGCAATTATCTAAGTATTACTGGCATATTTACCATTTTGTTTGTTATTCTTGGCTCCAATATTGTCAGGAGGTTGGGCTGGTTTACCGCAGCAAGTATAACGCCAATAATGGTTTTTATAACTGGCATGCTATTTTTCTTAGTATCTAATTTTGATGGATTGTCTGCTATAATCGTGGTTAGCTTTATGCTCACTGATCCTTCTTCAATTGCTATTACAATGGGACTAATCAACAACGTGTTGAGTAAATCAAGTAAATATACTCTATTTGATTCTACTAAAGAAATGTCATATGTTCCTTTAGATACTGAGCTTAAGACAAAAGGTAAAGCAGCTGCTGACGTAATTGGTACTAAACTTGGAAAGTCAACGAGTGCTCTTCTCCAGTCTTTAATATTTATTATTTTACCTTGTGCAACTTATCAATCTATTTCTATATATTTAATGATAGTATTTGGTATAATTTGTATTATATGGATGTGGGTGATTAGAGAATTGAATAAAGAATACACTAATATAGCGTCCTAGACTGTTAAACTTTACGTAAGAGATGAGGTAATAATGAAAAAACCCAATACCCCGGAACAATTATCGCTTAAAAGTACCAAGGAGCAAATTTTATCAGCCTATAATGAGGTACTAGTGCAGTTAGCTGAAAAGCAAGTAACTAGTCCCCAAGAACAAAAGCAACGACAAGATGAGCAAGTTGTTATAACAAAAGCTGTTAGCAATTCATCAGATGCTATATTAACTGATCTTAGTGCCTTAAAATCCAAGATAATTAAACAAATCGATAATTTATCAGAGCAATTGCTTAAAGAATCAGAAAAATTGGTAAATTTACGGGAAGCAATTAATTTAGAGCAAAAACATTTACAAGAATTATATCAAATTAATGAAACAGCTAATACTTTATCTGCCTTATTACAAACCCAAATTGGGCAAAAAGAACAGTTTAAATTAGAAATGGAACAAACAAAACAAACTTTTACTCAAGAAATGACAGCCAAAAAATCTCAGTGGCAACAGCAAAGTGAGCAACTTGAGCGGGATTATAAAGAGCAAAAAGAAAAACTTGAAAAGACCAAGAAACGTGAGGAAGAAGAATATATTTATACATTAGAATTAAAACGTCGTAAGGAAATTGATGAATATAATAGTAAGAAAGCTATTATGGAGAAAGAATTATCGGATTTAAGAGATAATCTATTAAAACGAGAAGCTGATTTAGTAGAAAAAGAGGGTGATTATGAATCCTTAGAAATTCAAGTAGGGCAAATTCCAAATATAATAAAAGAGGCGGTAAATAATGCAGAAGAATCGCTTCGTGGTAAGTTGTCACAGCAATATGATTTTGACATGCAACTTAAACAGCAGGAATATGAAGGCAAGTTAAAATTGCAAGCACAAAGTATTAGTTATCTTGAAGATAAAATTACCAAGCAGGAAATTTTAATGAAAGAACTAACTGCAAAAGCCGATATGGCAACGCAACAAATTCAATCAATTGCTTGCCGTGCTTTAGATACTTCAGCCCAACGTTTTGTGACGTTGAGTACTAGTAATGATAAAGAAAAAGCCTAGGTAGACTCCTAGGCTCTTATATCTTGAAAATGTGATATAAAAGCCTAGCACAATAGTTGACGTAAGAAAACTATTTTACTCTTGACTATTTGTTGTCTTAGTTTTATGATGACTGGCAATTTATAAAATAATACTAAAAGGTTTGATAGTTGTGGCTAAAAAAAATAAAAATGTTTTGGTAAGACTTGTTAGTACAGCTGGTACAGGGTATTTTTTGGTAAAGAAACGTAATCCTAAGACCCAAACTGAGAAATTAGCATTTAAGAAATATGATCCGGTAGTTAGGAAACACGTTCCTTTTAAAGAAGAAAAGATTAAGTAGTGAAATAGTAGGAATATATGGCAACAAAAATTCGTTTGGCAAGAGGTGGAACCAAGAAACGTCCTCATTATAGAGTGGTTGTAGCAAATGAAACAGCTCCTAGAGATGGTGACTTTTTGGAGAAGGTAGGTACTTATAATCCTATGCTTGTCAAAGGTGATGCAAATCGTGTAATTCTAAAATCTGATCGTATAGAATATTGGTTAAGTACTGGTGCTCAACCTACAGATCGTGTTGCTAGGTTTATTGAAGAAGTAGGTATAGCACTCCCAGCCTCGATCAAAAAGAAAATGGAAATAAAAATTAAGAATCGTAAAATAAAGCCTCCTAAGAAAGAGTCCAAAAAAGCTTAAATAACATGGCGTAAGCTGAAAAAGTAATTATAAGTCTAAAAAACGTCATTGCGAGAAGCCGCAAAGCGGCGACGTGGCGATCCATAAAGGTACCAGGATGGATTGCTTCGACCATTACATGGTCTCGCAATGACGGTTATGGATACATACGTCATTGCGAAAAGGCGTAAGCTGAAGAAGTAATATAAGTCTAAAAAACGTCATTGCGAGGAGCCGCAAAGCGGCGACGTGGCGATCCATAAAGGTACCAAAATGGATTGCTTCGACCATTACATGGTCTCGCAATGACGGTTATGGATACATACGTCATTGCGAAAAGGCGTAAGCTGAAAAAGTAATATAAGTCTAAAAAACGTCATTGCGAGGAGCCGCAGAGCGGCGACGTGGCAATCTATAAAAGTGATTAGAAAGGATTGAGGTTTACACCTCCTCGCAATGACGATGTGTTGCAAAATATCTCCTTGCAATGACATTAAAGGTCACACGAGCTTTTTCTTATTTGCCGGATTAGCTCAGTGGTAGAGCAACCGCCTTGTAAGCGGTAGGTCGTCAGTTCAAATCCGACATCCGGCACCACAGCAAGTAACAAAATTATCTTTGTAATGCATAAGACAATTCCTTGTAGATTTATCAACTATTTAAAGTTCTATAAATTAGATCTTGCAATTGTCATGTTGGCATTATTATGTGTGTCAATTTCTTTGCTAGCAATAGGTGGAGCTTTTAGGCAGTTAATCGATAGCGGTTTGAAAGGAAATTATCTACAATCAATCAACCAATCAATATTATATATTAGTATTTTAATATTAATTTTTAGTACGGGTAGTTTTTTCCGTTCTTATTTCATTAATAATATTGCTGAAAAAATCGTTAGTCAAATTAGGCAAGAGGCTTACAGTAACATAATTAATTTCGATATTGTTTGTTTTGAGGATCTCAAAATTGGTGATATCATTTCTCGCCTGAGTGTGGATATAGAACTTATTTATAAGTTGATTGTCAATTTTCTCTCTTTTTTTGTTCGTAACTCAATAATGCTAATTGGTGGAATTATCTTAATGTTCTGCCAGAGTCCTAAACTCGCTGCGATTGTCATTATTATTATACCATTATTATTGCTACCACTAATAAAATTTGGTAAATATGTACGAAATTTATCAAAAAATGTTCTCCAATCACAAGCCAATATTACCGCTAATTTAGAAGAGAGCGTATCAAATATTTGTGCAATACAAGCCTTTAATCAGCAGGCAAATAAAGTAGCGGCTTTCAATAAGCAAATTTCTGATTATTTACAACATGCGGCAAGTCGTTTAAAAGTCCGTTCAGTATTTTTTGCTTTGGCTATTTCAGTTATATTATTCTCCATCACTATAGTTATATGGGTAGGTAGCAGAGACATAGTGCAGGGGCATTTATCATCAGGTCAGATGATATCATTTATTTATTATGCTATCATCGCTGGTGTAAGTAGTGGGGGTATTTTTGAGCTTTTAACTGAAGTCCACTCATCTCTTGTAGCCTCGGAAAGAGTTTTTGTTCTTATAGATTATACTTGCAAAAATCAACTAACTAATGTTCCAATGGGTGATTATCAAGATAATAAATCTTCTTTGAGTATAGAGTTTGACAATGTAAGTTTTGTCTATCCATCAAGATTAGACAATTTAGTTATAGATGATCTGTCATTTAAGATAGATAAAGGTAAGTTTATTGGTATAGTTGGCAGATCGGGTGCTGGTAAAAGTACTATTATGCAATTAATGTTAAAATTTTATTTTCCTGAGAAAGGAACAATTAGAATTGCTGGTCAAGATATATCCAAAACTCAAGATCATCAGATAAGACGCAAGATTGCCTATGTTCCACAAGATTCAAGTATTTTTTCTGGTACAATTAGGTCAAATATTGCTTTTGCTAAACCTGATGCAAGTATGGAAGAAATAATAGAAGCAGCTAATAACACCGGTATAATGGATTTTGTCCAGAATCTTAAAGAAGGATTAGATACTGAAATTGGTGAGAAGGGTATTAGATTATCTGGAGGACAAAAACAACGAATAGCTATCAGTAGGGCAATTCTATATAACCCAGAAATTTTACTTTTAGATGAAGCAATGAGTGCCTTAGATAGCGAAAATGAACAAAAATTATTGAGTAAATTGCAACAAATAATGAAAGGCAAAACTATATTATCGATTGCTCATCGTATTTCAAGTATAGAACAGGCTGATGAAATTTTGCTAATTGATCATGGAACGTTAATTGCTCGGGATACTCATGTTAAATTGTTAGAAAAAAGTGAAATCTATAAAATAATCTGCCAAGAACAATCAATAAATTTGTAAAAAGTATAGTCAATTGACTATAATTAAAAAACTAGAAAAAGAGAGGTTGATATGACAAAAATTGATTTAATTTGTTACAAAAATTATTATGGATCAGTTCATTTTGATTCACAAGAAGAGCTTTTTTTTGGGAAAATAGAATTTATAAGAGATTTAGTAAATTATGAGGCTTTCGAAGCCAAATCTCTGGTAAAAGCTTTTCATGAAGCAGTAGATAGTTATTTAGAAGATTGCAATAATATTGGAAAAGCTCCTGACCAACCATTCAAGGGTAGTTTTAATGTTAGAATTGATCCTGAATTACACAAAGAAGCAAGTTTATATGCTATACAGCATGGAGACACCTTAAATGGAGTAGTTAAAAAAGCTTTAAACAACCTTTTAATTTCATAAACCAAATATTGGAGCATAAAGTTAGGAGGCTACCTGCAATAATAAGTAATTCTATATTTGGTAATTTCAAATATTACTGGCAGCAAATTGCCAATTAATCATATGCTCTATATAAACTGAAATATAGTCCGGACGCTTATTGCGATAATCTATATAGTAGGCATGTTCCCAAACATCACAGTTAAGCAACGGTTTCATAGACTTAGTAATAGGCGTTTCAGCATTACTAGTCTTTACTATCTGTAATTTACCATTATTAGAGACTAACCATGCCCAACCACTAGCAAATTGACTTATTGCCGCTTGTTTAAATTCAGTAGCAAAATTCTCATAACTACCAAAATCTTTATTTATCTGCTCTAACATCATACCAGTAGGTTTTCCACCGCCTGAAGGCTTAATAGAATGCCAAAAGAAACTATGGTTCCATATTTGTGCAGCATTATTAAATATGGCGGCTTCATCTGGTTTGGTACTTGCGTAAATTATTAACTCCTCCAAACTCTTCTTTTGTAATTCCTGATTATTTTGCAACAAATTATTCAAGTTAGTTACATATGCTTGGTGGTGTTTCCCATGATGGTAATCAAACGTTTCAGGGGAAAAATGTGGCACGAAGTCCCCTTTACCATAAGGCAATTCCGGCAAAACAAAAGGATAGGATTTTTGGTTAGATTGGTTGCAATATATCATAATTTCCTCATATTTAGCATAAAAAGCTTATATTTTCAATATAGCCTGTTTTAAAATTAATGTTCTTTATAATTTTTAGTATAGCACAAAATTTTCCAGCACTAAGAGATAGATTTAAAAAAATTAAAATTTTTTTTCAAATCAATAGATTTAGGTAAGTCTATTAATAACTCTTCAAATTGTTGATTATTGGAATATTCTAGAGTAATCTTGTCTTTTATTTGGTTTTTAAACCAGGTAATTTGTCTTTTTGCATATTGCCTGGTTTTAATTTGTGCTAGATTTAAGGCAGTTTGTAAAGTAATTTCATTATTTAGATAAGATAATATTTCTCGCAGACCAATGGTTTTTATTGCAGAAGATATTATATCGGGAAAGTTTTCTTTAATTAGAGCTATTTCTTCAATTGCTCCTTCATTAAATATTTTTTCTAACCTAGTATTACATGTTTGATAAAGAAATTCTCGCTCCGGATGTAGAAAAATTACTTTAAAGTCAAATTCTGGAAGAATGGGTATATTCTGTGTAGCTTGGAAAGTAAATATAGATTGCTTGGTTTGCATAAATACTTCATAGGCTCTTATAACCCTCTGACTATCATGCTTATTTAATTTCTGGCTAGCCAATACATCAAGCTCTTTTAGTTGATTAAAGAATTGACATGAGCCAATCTTAGAGTGCAATTCTCTAACATATTGCCTAATCTCTGGAGATATTGTCGGTATTTCATTATAACCAAAAAGCAGTGAATTAATATATAACCCCGTACCACCAACAATTATTGGTAGCTTACCTCTATTACGGATGTCTGTAATTTTCTCAAGAGCATGATTGACATATTGTATTACTGAAAATTCTTGATCTACGGATAAAAAGTTATAAAGATGATATGGTATCTCGTTTCGGTATATTGGTGATGGTGAAGCAGTAATAATAGGGATATGCTTATATATCTGCATAGAGTCGCTGTTAACTATCTCGCCATCATATATTTTGGCTAAATAATGTGCCAAATAAGACTTACCACTAGCAGTAGGTCCGCATATAACTAACATTTTCTTTTTTTGCATTAAATGTATATACTCAACAATAAAAAATCAACAATGCACAAATAAGATAAAAAAATTATACCATGAGAAAAATAATAGGTCTAGATGTATGACAAGACCGGCGTTCCTAATTGCTTTTTTTACAACAACTGTTCGTTATTATGACTATGCTCTTTTTGGACTATCAGCAACTATTTTATCCAAAAACTTTTTACCATTAGGATCAAATGATCAACAAATATTATTATTTTTTGCTATATTTAGTATAGCTGTAATAGCTCGTCCCATTGGTTCTATCATTTTTGGTTTTATTAGTGATAAATATGGTAGAGTTGTCTCAGTGAGAATTTCGGTATTTTTAGCCACTATCTCGACAATTCTTATAGGGTTAACTCCTAATTTTGATAAAATTGGTATAGTAGCGACAATAATTTTAATATTTTGTCGTATGACATTTTTAATGAGTTTAGCAGGAGAAAGTGATGCAATAAAAATTTATGTTGTAGAAAAAGTGGGTAAGGCAAGTAAAAATTGTGCTAGTGGTATTGTATCATTTTGTAGTCAGGTTGGAGCATTGCTTGCGGCAGCAATTTACCATTTTTCTACAGAGTTTGAGTCAATTGCTTATTTATGGCGAGCGAATTTTATTATTGGTGGAATTTTTGGCTTAATTATTATATTTTTGAGGCACTATTTTCATGAAAGCGAAGAATTTTTAAAATCTAGAAAAGATCATAAATCTGCTGATTATAACTTTTTTTATTTGGCAAAGATTATCAAAAATTTGCCTAGCAAATTTATTTTAGCAATATTAATCAGTGGTTGTATAGGGGGTATTTACCATTTTCTCATTTATTTTTGGGGAGTCTTTGCCGTAAAAAGTGTATTGGTGATGAGTAGCAGTCAATCTCAAATTATCAATATAGTTTTAATAAGCATTTATGCCATTATGTCAGTATTGTCTGGTTTTTTAGCCGATAGGTTTTATCCCAAAAAACAAATTATTATCTCATTATCATTAAGTTTGCTAGTTATAATTATTGTCCAATTGCTATTATATATAAAAATCTCGATAATTTACTTTCCGGTAATACTTATCGGACTTGCTCCATTTTACGTAGTGCCATTACAAATTATTGTCCAATCTATGTTTGTAACTAATATTAGGGCTAGAATGTGTAGCCTATCTCATTCACTTGGTGGAATGATACTTTCATCGACAACGCCATTTTTTTGTATGTTATTATGGCAATATTTTAATTCAATATACTTAGTGCTAGGATTTTTTATGTTATTATTACTAATATTGTTCAGTACAGTAATTTATCTGTATAGTGCAAGAGTTATAACTAACTAGTACTACAGTTGTAGATTGAATGTAAGTGTTCACGGAAAAAAGGTTAAAGTATAAGATGTCATTGCGAGGAGGTTGCCAGACCACAACTGTTGAAAGTTAGAAGGTAAAGCGGGTTTTAGATAGGTTTTCTGTCATTGCGAGACCACGCAAGTAGGTCGTGGCAATCCATCTTTGGTTACTTTTATGGATTGCTTCGTCGGTCTGGCAACCTCCTAGCAATAACGGATTTGTATGGTAATTACCCTTAGTTGTAATTTAGCTTTCTTTTTAACTCCAGCAGTTATGGATGCTCCACCGAAACGGGGAGTAACAATAGAACCATTAAAATAAAAAGTATAATTTTTACTATTTAATACTATTTTTGTATTAGTGTGAGTATATATTTAAGGTATTATACTATCGGAAATAAATATAAGAAAAAGTTTTTTATGACCAATGATGCTAAAATAGAACATATAGATTTTGGTAATGCATTATCAGAGCGTTATCTCTCTTATGCTCTATCAACAATTATGTCAAGATCCTTGCCTGACGTTCGTGATGGGTTAAAACCAGTCCATCGTAGATTATTATATGCTATGCTGCAATTAAGGTTAGAACCAGCCTCAGGCTATAAGAAATGTGCAAGAGTTGTCGGTGATGTAATCGGTAAATATCATCCACATGGTGATGGTGCAGTCTATGATACATTGGTACGTCTTGCCCAAAGTTTTTCTCTCAGATATCCATTAATTGATGGGCAGGGAAATTTTGGTTCTATTGATGGCGATAATGCAGCAGCTATGCGTTATACGGAATCAAGAATGACAGAAATCTGTACTTTATTAATGTCAGATATAGATCAAGATACTGTTGATTTTCGTCCTACCTATGATGATTCAGATACTGAACCAGTAATTATGCCTGCTATGTTTCCTAATTTATTGGCTAATGGCTCAGAAGGTATAGCAGTTGGCATGGCAACCAGTATCCCCCCTCATAATTTACATGAATTATGTGATGCGCTAATATATTTAATTGACCATCCTGAATCAAAGGTCAACGATATTTTGCAATTTGTCAAAGGCCCTGACTTTCCAACAGGTGGCATAATTGTGGATAGAATTGATTCAATCCATCAAGCCTATAGTATAGGACGTGGTAGTTTTAGAGTAAGGGCAAGATGGGTCAAAGAGGATTTAAGTTATGGTTTATATCAGATAGTAATTACTGAAATACCTTATCAAGTACAAAAATCTAAACTTATCGAACAAGTAGCTGGCTTGTTAAAAGACAAAAAAATTCCTTTGATCGGTAATATCAGGGACGAATCGACAGAAGATATAAGGTTAATTATTGAACCTAGAGATCGTAATTGTGACCCTAATGTAATTATGGAGTCATTATTTAAATTAACTGTTCTAGAAAATAGAATCCAGCTTAATATGAATGTTATAGGTTCAAATAATATTCCTAAAGTAGCTAATATACTGGAAATATTGCAGGAATTTTTATTACACCGACAAAATATTATTACTCGTAGATCCAAATTTCTTATTAGCAAAATTGAACATAGATTGGAAATTCTTAAAGGTTTAAGAATAGCTTACCTAAATTTGGATGAAATAATCAAAATTATTCGTGAAGAAGATGAGCCTAAACAAATAATGATCGCTAAATTTAGTTTAACTGATCTGCAAGTTGAAGCAATTCTCAATACAAGGTTGAGGTCTTTAAGAAAACTGGAAGAACAAGAAATTATTAACGAACATACTTCGCTAGAAAAAGAACATGCAAATCTGCAGAAAATTTTACAGGATCCGAATGAGTTAAAGAAAATAGTTAAGAAAGAAGTAAAAATGGTGCAAACAAAGTTTGGTTTTACTACTAAATTAGGCATGCGTCGAACTAGTTTTGAAGAGGCTAATATTGTCGCTCAGATTGTTGATATTTCAGCTTTCATAACCAAAGAACCTATCACCATAATATGTTCCAAAATGGGATGGATTCGTTCTTTGAAAGGTCATAATAATGATTTATCAACTGTAAAATACAAAGAAGGCGATGCAGAAAACTTTATTCTTGAGGCTTATACTACTGACAAAATCCTTATATTTAGTGCATCAGGGCGTTTTTTCACTATTCTAGGTGATAATATATTTAGAGGGAAAGGCAATGGAGAATCGATAAAGCTGATTATAGATATTGGTAATGAAGAAATAGTGAGTATGTTTGTTTATCAACCCACTCAAAAACTTTTACTAGCCAGTAGTATTGGCAAAGGATTTATTATTGATTCAGATGAAGTAGTAGCACAAACTAAACTAGGCAAGCAAATTATGCAAGTTCCTGAAAATCATTATTGTATTACTTGCTTACCAGTAGATGGCGATTGTCTTGCTTGTATAGGTGAAAACCGGAAATTATTAGTATTTAATCTCAATGAAGTACCAATAATGAAACGAGGACAAGGCGTAACTCTGCAAAAATTTAAAGATGCCAAACTGATGGATGTTAAGATATTTGATAGTAGTTTAGGATTAAGCTGGAAAATAGGAGAAAAGACTAGGGTAGAGAAAGATCTTTTACCATTTCGTGGACGACGAGGCTCTGTTGGCAAAATCCCTCCTAGTGGATTCCCTAAAAACAATAAATTTTCTTAGGAGTATTATAGTCAATTAAGGAGAATTGGGTAGCAGGAGCGATGGAGTACATAAACGTCAGTTTAAGAAAACAATAATTGAGAAACCGTCATTGCGAGGAAACCGTAAGGTCAACGAAGCAATCCAAAAAAGTGATTAAAAATGGATTGCCACGCCACCTACGGTGGCTCGTAATGACGGTTCTCAATTATTGTTTTCTTAAATTGACGCCTATGCGATGGAGCAACGCCTATAAGTAATAGGCGAGCATTGAGCGACAACGTTTCCAATTTCTCATCAGTTGACTACAGTTATATAATTCCCTAAGCAATACTATTCCCTCTAGGGCGGCTATTGCTTTTAATAGCAAGAGATGTAGAAGGACGGCAAGATGTAGTGGAAAGAGTTTTAGATGTGCTACCAATTATTTCTCTCATACTACGAGCTTTTTTCTTGATTTTTTCGATGTTCATTGTTTCTGCTTGCCCCTCACGTAATTTTGCTCCCATATCTTGAGATTGTTCAGTAGTAAGAATCTTCTTGCCTTTTGCCATTTTAATTAAATTATCTACAATGAAAGGTCCACAATCTTTATCGTTTTGTTGTTGTTTAGTCTTTAAATCAACGATTTCAGCATTATCAGGACAAACTTCTTTAATCATATCTAGTAACTCCTGTCGTTGATCTATAGGCGTTCCCATAGGATCATTATAGGTAAATACTATCTTATTATCCCTATCCTTAGTGATTGCTAAACTAACCCAGTGTTCATGTCCCGTATTAATTGGCATAACAGCATAGTCTTTTCCACTATTTACCGATACGATAGCTTCAAGCATAACATGTCGTAACATTTCATTGTTATACTGCTCAGAAGCTAGTGATACAGCTGGTTGGATAGAAACATTTTCGTTTAATGAGGCTTTTAGTAAATTGGATATATCCAAATCATTATACCAATAATTCTCTTTTGTTAGATTATTTTCCTGAGAGTATTCTACCTTGTTTTGTTTTGTTGGTATCGGTATTGCTTTTCTCCCTTCATTTGCCATTTGTTTAAAAGCATTGATAACTCTCTTAAGGACATTCTCTGGTTTATATTCATTTAGATTCTCTTGCATATAATGAACAGTTACGCTGTTAATGCCAGGAACATCTTCCCTTTGTTTAACTTCAGCAGTAATATCAGAACTTCTTCCCTGACCTTGACCTAATGGGATGCAACCATTAGTAAAATTTTCAATGGTGTATCCCTGTTGAAGCGGTACAGTATATTTAGCTTGCTTGGCAAGATTCTGAAGTTTTTGCGGCTCAGATAGGTCAAAATATATATCAATAGGATTTATTTCTGTTCTACCAATATCTTTTTGGAATTGTTGAGATAATTGCGATATATAATTCTCTAGTTTTCTAGCACCACCAACTTTATCTTGTAAAATTTCTTCAACTTCTAACTTAATACCTAATTGTTGATCTTGGTTAATGATATCAAATTTGTTTGCAATAATATTAGCTACGTCATCGATAGATGAAGGATTGCTGGCTATAATTACCCTAGTATTACCTAAGTCTTTTGCTGCTTTTACTACCTCAGTTAATCTCTCTTTATTAGGTAATCCCCCTGACAATAATATATTAGGAGGTCTGTTTAGAATCTCTGACTCTATTAAATTGCTAACTGGCATAGATTGGATGTGCGAAGTTTTTTCTTTAGCTATATGTTTTCTATCTACAGCCCTAACTTGGTCATTAGCATTGGCAAAAAACACATGATCAACATTAGAAAGAAGAGGTTGCCAACTAGATTGTAGATTTTGAGCTTGTGCATTATAATTACTAAAGGTCAAACAAACCTTAACCCCTAAGTTTTTTAAATTCGTTAAATCATTTTCATCAAATAATGGTTTTTCCATATTTGAATTAAATTGTATATTAAGTATGGGTGTTTTTTCTAAATCCTCAGATTTATCCAATATTTCATTTACTATATGATTCTTATCTAGTTTACCATCTTGCATGTAGGGTTTAAGCTCAATAGTTGATATTGCTGAGCTAATTTTAGACATATTGGTACTATGCTGAGTTTCTTGGCTTTCATGGCTACCGCCAATATTAAATAACACTACATTATTTTCTCCTTCCTTTGCTAATGACATATGTACCTCTAATTAACTATAATATCCAATGGCTGTCAGTTTAAACTAAAAAACAAGCAAGGTCAATTCTTCAAAGCAAAACAGCATATTAGTTGTATAATAATCTCACCCCCTTTAATAATATACTATTATAAACATGCACTAATATATTATTTATTGGTAGAGTTGATTAAATGGTAATAGTAATTGGCTATAAAAATAATATAGGGGAAAATAATGCATTGGAATGATGTTGACGAAATTGCTATGAGTTTAGAAGAAAATTATCCGGATGAAGATATATCTGAATTAACACTAAAAGACCTTGAAGACTTAATAAAATCATTAAGTGATTTTGACGATCATGAAATTGAACCAAATAAAGAGGTGTTAAAAGAGATTCTTGAAGCTTGGAGAGAAATGAAAGATGGTCATTTTGAGAATTAATAGCAAATTTCCCAATTCTTCCTAAATTGAAAAACCGTCATTGCGAGAAGGTCGTAAGGTCGACGAAGCAATCCAGAAAAGTGATTAGAAATGGATTGCCACACCACCTATGGTGGCTCGCAACGACGGTTTTTCAATTATTGTTTTCTTAAACTGATGCTTATGCTTTGGTGTGGGGTCTAGATTCCGTACCAAAATGGGAATGACAATAGTGGGCGGGAATAACAATTTATGATTGATTCTCAACTAATTATTGATTCTCAACTAATTTTGAGGATAGTCTTCTTCATCCCATTGTTTTTTAACTTCAATATAGCAACAGATATAATCGATCTTTTGTTGCAAATCAGATTGTTGTTTAATTAGCATCTTCATATAACTTTCTTGCTTAAAATCACTGTTACCAACTGTCCATAGCAAAGATTGCACCATACCAGATAATGCAAAAAGTTTGCTCTTGATCTCTTTGAGTTCTGCTGCACATTGCTCATGATTATTATTACTCATATGATATACCTGCTAATTGATAATTTGTTCAAGCCCAACATCGTCTGATTATTTGTTGATAATTCTGCTGAATATAGTCAATTCAGGAGAATTGACTATATTTGTGAAAACCCAAAACTGAATTTACACTTATTTAATTTTAGTATTTATATATAACTAATTATTCGATCTTTACTATAAATAATTACAGTTATTACGCTATATATATGTAACTATATTATAGCAAGCAATTAATATCAATATATTTTTACTGAAAAAATTAAAATATTGCATATAATAAGTTATATTTATAAACTAAATTAGTTGTAATTACATGTCTTATAATGCATTACAAAAAAATCTTGAGAAATTAATTAAAGATCATAATTATCAAATAGCCGATTTAGAAAGAAAGGCGGGGCTTAGAAAAAATAATGTTTATAATATTATTAAGGGAATATCAAGAAAACCTTCTGCAGAATTGTTACAAGCTGTAGCTGATGTATTCGGCTTAACAGTAAAAGACCTTTTTACTATGCCAACGGAAAGTTATCCATTTCTAACCTCCGAAGACCTAGACTTACTTATTAAAGTTGCAGAACAAGTAATAATTGAAATTAAAGCTCAGCAACTAAGTGTTTCTTGTAATGATGCGACCTTAATAATTAACGAAGTGTTTAATTATTCTTCTGAATCTAAATTAACTCTCCCTGATGAAAAATTCATTAAATGGGTACTGAAACACAAATACAATCAACGTTGAGATGCAGGATAGCATATGGAATCCATCTTTAATATTTCAATACTTCTAGGATGAGTTGAACCAAATTTTTTCACATGTTGATCATGAAACTTAATATACCAGGCTTTTTCTGTTAAATGACAACTAGCTTTTGCTGCATTTAAATACATAATACTTATTTCATCAACATTCCCCATATTCTCTTGGTAGTTATTCCAATATAAGCTTTCTGCATCAGCATAAGATTTAACTGCTTGCTCATTTTGTCCAAGAGATGCTAAAGCATTTGCTTCAGCAACAAAGGCTTTGGCTAAATATATATCCGGTGATAGGACAGTTTCTTTACTATTATTAAGTCTGGTTGGATCGTTAATAAAGATCATTTTTGCTTTTTTTGCATATTCTAAGGCTTTATTAGCATTGCCTAAACCTAGTTCTAATATGGATATTTGAGTAAATATCTTGCCAAAAACTACATGCTCTTCTTTTTTTAAATGTCCCGATATATCATATAATTTTTGGATTTGGCTATATGCTTTTTGATACTTACCTAAAGTATTAAATATACTAACTTTTATCATATAATGATCTACAAGAGCAAAATCATTTTGATTTAATCCACCCTTAATAAATGACTCTAAAGATTTATTAATGACTTTCAGTGCTTTATCATACTTACCCTGTGTCAATAATAATATCGATTCAGCGTAGTATGTTATAGCATAAATGTAATGCCTTTTATTTAAATCAGGTTCATTAATTGCTTGAAGCAAATCTTCTATTCTTTTGAGACTTTCTTCTGCACCCTTCGTATTCCCTAAATAAGCTTCTGATTCTGCTATATGAGATATAAGATTAAACTTAAAATCATTATAACCATCAAGACTAAATAATATCTTTTCAGCTCTTCTGTAGTAGTTAAGAGCTGTATTATACTGTGTTAGGTTTCCATAATACCACCCTATTACTTGTAAATAAGCTGCATATAAATATTTTTCATTATTATTTATTATCCATGATGTAAATTTTTTTTCTGGATCATTTCTATTGAACCAATTGACCAATTTTTTAGCATTATAGAAATCTAAGTGATTAACATATTGCATTAATAGCTGTAAATTCAAATCCAAAAGTTTGTATGTATTTATATTGTATTTTTGTGCATTTTCAGTAATTATTTCTAAGTTATCTCTGACAGTTTTTTTACTGAATAACATGTAAGAGTTGACTAGCTCCTGTGGTATAGAGTGTACTAATTTAATAACAATATCCTCTAAATAAGCCTTATTGTTCTTGTCCCCATTAATCTCTGCGATTTTCTGAGCAATCACGTCATGCATTTCAAAGATAGAATTAGTTTCATTGGTATCAATATTAGATATCAAGGCAAATTTAGATAATTGATAAATATCATCATCAAGGCTGTTCTTATCATTAGTGATAATTCGTAGTAAATCTTTAGAAAAAGCCTGGTTATTAATTAAAGCTATCTTATTTAATAGCTCTCTAGCATTTGGTTTTAATTCTTTGATAGCTAAGGTAATGTTTAACTTAATTTTATCAGTAGACTTTCCTAGCCCTTTCTTATATTCCTTTTTATCTAAACCCGGTATTTGTTTTAACAATTGAGCCCCTTGTACTATCAATATAGGATAACCGGCAAATTCTTGGGCTAAGAACTCTGATAGTTTAACATCATTATTCTCTTTTTCTAAAATATTATTAGCAAGAGTTATCGCATCACTTTTTTCAAAGGCAGTCATTTTGACTATATTAGGTAATAATTCACTATCCTGCGAGCCAAAGAGAATATGACCATTATGTTCCCAGTTAACAAATTCTTGTACTTTTTCATTTTCTTTGATCTTTAAATTATCAAACACTAACAACCATTTATCTTTACTGGATAAATAAGACATCACCTCTTTCTTTGCGGATAATACATCTTCTGATATTAGGTTAGATTTACTAACTGCATTAATTGATTTTGCCAATTTTACAAATTCTTCATTGATGTCTAAATTGCAATCAATAAACCAAATCACATTATAATTATTTTTATTCTCATAAGCATACATTCTAGCAAGCTGAGTTTTGCCCATACCACTAATACCAACAAGGCTTGCTTGTCTATATTTAACTAAATTACTCTTTACAAAAGTTAATTGCTTAATGTGATTAACAAAATAGTTGACTGGTATAACAAGATTAGATACTTGTATTTGAGCAAATGAATTATAAGGCATAGCTAGCAACATTATTATTAATAAGTATCTTTTCATCTTTTTTACCTCAATTTAAGTAACTCTTTATTTATTTGGTGTATATTTGGCAAAACTTATTACTTTACCTTTCTCTTTATTGATAATTACAGTTCTACGTAATGTAATTGTTATTATATTTATTTTATTTTTACTGAATATTTTATAGTTCAACCCATGTTCTCTTAAAGATTGAAATATTTTATTACAACTTAGTAAAAATGGATCTATAATTTCTAAAAGCATACTGTTTGATAAATTTATCATCATTTGTTCAGTAAGTAAAAAACTATCATAAGAAATAATGATATTGTTTACATTAAACGTGACTATCAAAGTTTTAGGTAAACTACTTTGGTCTTCCATAAAATGGATTAAATTATACATTAAGCTAAAAATTATTTGATACAAGACATGTTGACCACAATCCACTATCAATTTATCAGTCTTATATTCATATTTTATTGCTATATCTAAAAAATGTTCAGCAAAATAGTTTTCCAAATAATTAATTAACTCTTTTATGTTAATCTCTGCTTGAGTATGATTAGTGAAACATATAGGAAATAAATAGTTACTGGGAGCTACTCTATCCATTTTAATTCTTTGGTTAGAATCCAATTCTAATTGTTGCCTTATATATTCCTCAGTGGCTTTTTTGATAAAAAAAGCATTTAAGTTTCTACTGGATTTTTTATGTAAAATTAAGGCATTATTCAATTTATTTGCTGCAAATAAATTATCTTCTAATTGTTCTATATTGTAAGTAAAACGTTGTTTTCTTTGCAGATATATGTAAAGAATTATCGAGCAGATAACAAAAGAAATTGCTATATTTAGATATAAACATTTGTATAGCTTGCTAACATTATTTAAATAATAATCAGAATTAGGTCTAATACCTAATTTAATCAAAAGATTTATATTATTAATTTTACAGTGTCTTTTCGTTAAATAATCATTGTTATCAATATTATTTGTTGCTATATCATTAGCATTAATTTCAATCTGATAAATAAGGTAAATTGGTAGTATTTTGCTAATTGTTTCTTTTAAATTTTGCAAATCAAAGACTAACATATCTTGGAAATTATTAACATAAAGAAAAGAATTATTAGAACCAATAAAATTAACTAATCCACTTTGGTTTAGTATTTGATTACTATCTTGGCTAGTAAATTTCTTAAGAATGAAAAAAGTTTTATCAAATACGCTTGAATTTAAAGCTGTTTCTATATCTGTTGCTAATAAAGTGATTATATTATGTTGAACCATTTCCAAAGCCAACTTATCTTGTTCTTTTTGGCTATATTGCAGACATTGATATATACTAATATTATAAACCATAAATATAAAGATAGCGATAATATGTGGAGTTAATTTTTTACCAAGTAAACGTTGCATCTAATTTTGTAATATATACTTATAATTATAGTCAATTTAGGGGAATTGGGTAGCAGGAGCGATGAAGCTACGCCTATAAGTAATAGACGAGCGACGAGTGACAACGTCCTCAACTTCTCATCAATTGACTATACTTAACCATATGTTAAGATTATCTAAGGTTGCTCTCTTTGTCTAGACAAAAATTTAGATAATTTAAGATATAATACCAAATATATATTATAGACTGGTTTTTTTAATAGCAATATACCAGATAATATATAGTCAATTCAGGAGAATTTGGGGCTAGGAGCGATGCCTATAAGTAATAGGCAAGCATTGAGCGACGACGTCACCTATAGTTAAGGATTTGAAGGATAAATCGATTAATACTAGGAGAATTTGTAATGAGTAGAAAGTTGGTATATGCTAGCGATTATCGTGGCATAGAATTGCGTAAAGCTCTGATAGATCAGCATAATTTAAGTGGTTTTGAATCTGAGGATTTAGGTATTGATGATGATTCTCCACTAGATTATGTTGATATTTCTAGATTGTTAGCAGATAGGCTCCGAAATACAGAAGACATAGGGGTGATGATATGCGAGAGTGGTCAAGAAGTAGCTATTGCACTCAATAGATTTACCCATATAAGGGCAATTATATCACGATCAACGGAAGACTCTATACAAACTAGGCAAAAGCTTAATGCAAATGTTGTATGTTTAGGTAGCCAAAACTCCTCTTTAGAAGAATCTCAGGATATAATTGAAAAATTTGTTACAGAAAACTTCACTGGTGAAAAGCATACAGCATGTGTACAAAAATTAGAATTATCACAAACAAAACACATTGATACTGGTATCAATGTAATAGTACGTGGAATAATTATTCATAATAATCACATATTGCTTACTACTGCTACATCTGATAATCCAAATTTTCCACCAAATATTTTTTTCTTGCCAGGTGGACATGTTGAATATAATGAACCATCTTTACAAGCTTTGAAACGAGAAATATGGGAAGAAATGAATCTAGAGATAGAGGAATCAGAGTTTGCCGGTATATTGGAATGCAGTTGGAAGCGTAAAGGATCAATTTATCATGAATTAAATATTGTATATAATATTGATATTAAGGGGTTAGATTTATCTCATCCACCTGTAGCAATGGATCATAAATTCCATAGTTTCATTTGGAAGCCCATAGACCAAATTGATAATATAGTTATTCTGCCAGAAAGTCTAAAAACTATTATAAAAAATTATGTTGAGCAAGGTTCAAAGATGGATATTTTCTCACAAATCCTAAATGCATAAAAATAAGATAATATAGAGGATGTATGCTTTATAGCTGATCGAGCGATGTTTAGTAAAGCTAATCTACAAGCTCTTAATGAGTCGTTATAGTCAATTGATGTATGTAAAGGGTTAAGAGGTAAATTTTAGTTTTAACAAAAAAATATAAATTAAATGAGTCGATACACTTAGTGCAGAGATATTATGTGATATAGTATCTTATATTAACTAAAAAATATAAGATATTAATATGTTTAGTCAGATTCTAGGTAACATAGGAAGTAGCATAGGTGGTGTTTTTGGTGGAGGTATATTATCAACTATTGGACGATTTGCAGGTAAGACATTAGGTGATTATTTAGAATATTTAAATCATCAACCCGAGGAATATTATCATTTTAAAAATATTAGGGAAAGTTTTGTTCTATCAAAAGCCGTTTATGGACATCCAATAGCGTTAGTTTTTGGTACAGCAAGGGTCAATGGTAAAATAATTTGGGCAAACCAAATTAAGGAAGTGCAGATTACCAGCGTTGCACAGCCAGGCGTATCAGATGCTCAGGGAACTGTCGCCATCCATAATTTAACAGAATGCGAATATTATTTATCCTTTGCAGTTGGTATATGTGAAGGTGAAATTGCTGAAATTAGTAGAGTATGGGCTAATGATCAGTTGCTCAATCTTGAACAATATACATTCAGGCTTTATTTAGGGTCAGAAGAGCAAATAGCCGATCCTTTAATTGCTGCAACTGATCCTCAAGGGCAAGTACCAGCTTTCCGTGGATTAAGCTACGCGGTATTTGAAGAGCTACCATTAGCTGATTTTAATAATTCTATACCAAATTTCTCCTTTGAAGTAACCAGAAAGGCTAATATTCCTGATAATATTGAAGGCAAGAGCGTAGAAGATTTGGTTGAGGCGATTGACATTATCCCAGGTTCAGGGGAATTTGTTTATGATTGCCTAATACAGTATAAAACCATTACCAATTCTTTGGGGGGTGTGATCAATAAAAAACCAATAAATTCCAATAATTATCATAACATTGCTGATAGTGTTTATAGTCTGGATCAAATGAAAATTATATGTCCTAATATCAAATGGGTTGCACCAGTTGTATGCTGGTTTGGCGATAGTTTGGATATTAAAAATTGTATTATCAAACCTGCCGTAGAATTTAATGATCCGCATACCCAATACTCAGAACAATGGCAAGTTGGTAAATATTCACGTGATACGGCAAGATTAGTATCACGAGATGCAGATAACTTCCCTAAATATGGTGGTACAGTCAATGATGCGAGTATCATACGTTACTTACAGGAATTAAAACGTAGAAACTTTAAAATCATGTTTTATCCAATGTTTTTTCTGGATATTTGGCAAAAGCCATGGCGGGGTCATTTGACAGGTTCGATAAGTTCGGTAGTAGATTTTTTTAATAAAGATCAAGGTTATAATGATTTCATTCTACATTATGCTGAGTTAGTTAAGGATCATATTGATAGTTTTGTAATCGGGTCTGAGTTAATAGGTTTAACTAGTATCAGAGATCAACATAATAATTTTCCTGCTGTTATGGAACTGATAAAACTAGCAAAATTAGTTAAAAATATCGTTGGTGATAATGTACTTGTGACTTATGCCGCAGATTGGTCAGAATATCACCATACCAAAGACGGATGGTATAATTTAGATAAGTTATTTGCCTCAGAATATATAGATTTTGTTGGTATTGATGCTTATTTTCCTGTAACAAGAACGGTAAATTCCAGAATTTCGTCAGAAGAAATCATTAAAGGTTGGCAATCAGGCGAAGGATATGATTACTTTGTAGATGACAATAATAGTCAACGTCAATTATCAGAAGATTATGCTTGGAAGAATTTAAGATATTGGTGGGAGAATTATCATCGCAATCCTGATGGGATAACAACAGAATGGCAACCAAAAATGAAGAAAATTTGGTTTACAGAGTTTGGTTTCCCTTCTATTGATAAAGCAACTAATCAACCTAATATATTCTTTGATCCTTTATGTATTGATGGCGGAGTACCAAAATATTCTACTGGTGAAGTTGATTTTTCCATTCAGCGTAAAGCTATACGGGGATTTATTGAATATTGGCAAACACAAGAATATATCGAACAAATGTTTTTATGGACTTGGGATGCCAGACCTTATCCAGCTTGGCCCCATAATAATATTTGGCGAGATGGTAACTTATGGGCAAAAGGACATTGGGTGAATAATAAGTTTGGGGCTTGTAATTTAGCGGCAATAATTCTTGAATTGTCTTATAGATGCAATATTCCACTAAAGAACATCGACATATCTACTCTTGATGAAGCGGTAGAAGGGTTGGTATTAAATAAAGCGTTATCTTGCATTGATATTATTAACTCTCTAAGGATTATATATTTCTTTGATATCATAGCTTATCAGGAACAAATTAAATTTACCAAGCGTGGATATTCACCTCTCTGTAAGGTTAGTTCAAAAATATTGGTTAAATTATCAAGCAATAGTTATTTAGAACAAATGGAAATTTCTAAAACTAGCATTATTAGTAAATTAGGGCTAAACTTTATTGATCGATGTGATAATTATAATAATGGTTTTTGCCAAATAAATAGTGAGAATTTTTCACATAGAGCTATTCCAGTCTTAAGGCTACCTATTATACTATCTTGCCTGGAAGCGGAAAGATTAGGGCAGCTAATCCTAAAAAATGCTGCTACTGAAACTAAAATTTTAAGATTTATCATGCCGGCAAATTTTATCAAATATCAACCGGGGGATTTTGTCTTATTGTATTATCGGAATTATCAATATCAAATTAGGATTATCTCCATGAAATTATCTCGTTTAACAGTAGAAATACAAGGAATTATCGATGAAGTTGAAAATTATGGCGGTTTCTATAGTTAATGATTAACCTTACATATGACATTTAATATAGATTCCGCACCGAAGCGGGAATGACAATGGAATGCGGAAATGACAAATTTTACGTTTAAAGATAGATTTTTTATTAAGACTATTATAATAAACTAGGAGGCTGCCTACGATAACTATAGTCAATTCAGGGGGATTGGGTAGCAGGAGCGATGGAGCGACGCCTATAAGTAATAGGCGAGCATTGAGCGACAACGTCACCAACTTCTCATCAATTGACTATAATTAATTATATAGTAACAATTATGTTACTATATAATTAATTTTTATCTAATAATTAGCAACTTATTTCATCTATTGCTTGATTTTCTTAAACAAGATAGTTACTATACTGTAATAAGCTATATAATATTTATTATTAAACTTAAATTTTATGAGGTTGTTATCATGCCAACATTACAAAAAAAGATGATTCTCTCGCTCTCAGGAGGCGGGATCAAAGGAGTCTCTCAGTTGATGGTGCTTGAAAGAATCGAAAAAATTACAGGCATGCCTATATGTAAATTATTTGACTGTATTGCTGGTACTAGTGTCGGTGCAATAATTACAGTTGCATTGACACGCCCTAAAGAACCAGGCTCAACAGAACCGCTTTTTTCAGCAGAAAAAGTTTTAGAGATGTTTGAAAATAAAGCAGCTGAAATTTTTCCACCAAAGTTTGGAGGAGGGTTTCTTAAAATATTTAAGCATCAATATAGTCAAAAACCTCTTAAAGCAGCACTAGAAGAATATGCAGGTGATACTACTTTGGGAGATAGTGTAACTCGTGTTTTTATTTCTGCTTTTGACGTAAGTGGTAAAGAAGATAATCCTAATAAGCTTTGGGATAGTGATAACCCTGCTGACAAAGGTATTCTTGCAAAATGGGCAGCTCGTTGTAGTGCAGCTGCTCCTACCTATTTTAAACCTGTTATTGACGAAGATAATGGTACTGCTTTTGTTGATGGAGGGTTAGGGGCTAATCGTCCGGCTGCGTCAGTCCTAAAAAAGCTTAAAGAAGGATTAAATATTGAGCAACAAAGAGAAATGCTAAAAAACACGACAATTTGTGCTCTTAATTTTGAACCACCGGATATACCAAGAGAGATACCATCAAAAAAACTTGATGGTTCGATAGGTTGGGTAACTAAGGGAAACCTGGTGAATAAAATTCTGAGAGCTAATGAAAAGGATGCTACGGATGAAGTTAGGCGAGACCTATCGGAAGATGGACAATTTATAGAAATTGTACTTAATCTGCCAAAAGGATGTACGAAGTTAGATAATGTTAGTCCATCTAATATAGCTAAATTAAAAGAAGTTGGTAAGAAATATGTCGAAGATAATAAAGAATTGATTGAAAAGCTATGTGCAACATTGGTTAAGAATGTGCAAGCTAGAGAGGAAAGCTTAAAGCTTCATGAGGCACAAAGTGTTGAGGAGTCTAGTGTTCTTAGCGAGAATAAAGAGAACGATAATATTGACAAAAAAGGACAAGATAAGGATACTGTTAATACTCACGTAATATCAGAAGAATTTGAAGCAAAATTAGCGATAAACTTAACTGAGAAACAAGCTGAGTCTTTAAAAGAAGGCTTGATGAAATTATCACCCAAAGAATATGATGTTCTGCAAGTATTCTTAAAAGGATTAAATGACGCACAGCTTGAAGCTTTGTCTGCTCACCTGCCTTTAATTGCTGATGGCAATTTTAAAAATATCAATATATCTGAACTTAGTCATTTTCAGAATAAATTTCTTAAATTTTTCAGTTCAATGTTTGAACATGAAGATAATATTATTAATGAAGCTATTAGCTGTGCTGATCAATACCGTGCTGCAGAAGAAGTAGCTTGTGATGGAAGGGGGTCAGAGATGGCACATTATTATGCTGTTGATACGGCGTGTTAATTGGGGTTGTCTATAAAGCTGATCGCTAAGTGTAATTGCGAGGAGGTTTCCGCTTTCGAAGCAATCCATTTTTGTATCATCCCTACTTGCCTTAGTGTCACCCCTGCGTAAGCAGGGGACTCAGCACTACAGTTGTAGTTTAGATGTGAGCATTCACGATTTTTTTGTGATGAATAAAAAAACCTGATCACCAAGCGTCATTGCGAGGAGATCGTAAGGTCAACGAAGCAATCCATTTCTAATCACTTTCCTGGATTGCTTCGTCGGTCTGGCAACCTCCTCGCAATGACATCTTATGCTTTAACCTTTTTTCCGTGAACACTCACATTCAATCTACAACCGTAGTATTAGATTCCGCACCGAAGCGGGAATGACAACGGGAAGAAGCGGGGAGATGGCGAAAAAATTAGGTGTCACCCCTGCGTAAGCAGAGGTCTTAGTACTACAGTTGTAGTTTAGATGTGAGCATTCACGATTTTTTTGTGATGAATAAAAAAACCTGATCACCAAGCGTCATTGCGAGGAGACCGTAAGGTCAACGAAGCAATCCATTTCTAATCACTTTCCTGGATTGCTTCGTCGGTCTGGCAACCTCCTCGCAATGACATCTTATACTTTAACCTTTTTTCCGTGAACACTCACATTCAATCTACAACTGTAGTATTAGATTCCGCACCGAAGCGGTAATGACAACGGAAACCCAGAACTGACGCTTATGAGCATTGAGCAACGACGTCACCAACCTCTCCTGAATTAGGATACCATTATAATTTATTTTGGCTTTTTATATCGGCAATTATTCTTTGCAATTGTTCCATATCCATCATTCCTGCAATTAATTTACCATTAATAATATAGGCAGGAACTCCCTGTATTTTTAAACCTTTTGCTAATTTAACATTTTTCTCGAGAAGCTTTTGTATCTCCCCCTTATTAATTTCTTCTGTGATTACTTCAATATTTAAATCATTTGCGAGAAGCAATTTTTCTACAGATTCTTTGGTGATAGGTTTTAGCTCCATTAAACCGTTATGAATATCCTGAAATTTATCAGGAGTGGTCTTATAAACAGCTAAAGCAATAGCTGCTGCATAATTAGACGCCTCACCAAGAAGTGGATATAGTTGCAAAACGACTTTAACGCTCGTATCTGATTTAATTAACTGATTAATAAAATAACTACCTTTTTTACAATAACCACAATTATAATCATAAAAAGCAGCAATGATTATATCCCCATTCGGATTACCAAGTACTGGAGATGTAGGAGAATTTTCTATTTCAGATTTATTATCTCTGATATATTCACCAGTTTTTATTTCCATTTCCTGCATTTTACGTCGTTGAAGACCTTCTATTGACTGAATTATTACTTCAGGATTATTTAGTAAATATTCTTTTACAATTTTTTCAGTTTTCTCTATGTTTTCTTTTTTATCTAATGAGTACTGATCTGCAGCATTAATCGAAACTGTAGCAGAGACAGCATTAGGAGTTTTCATAGTTTTATAAGCAAATAATGCTATTAGGACAACGACGATAATCAATAATATTTTACTAATAACATTATGCATAATTCTTTTCTATTAAATATAGGTTCCTTACCTCATTCCAGCATTCTAGTTGCTTTTCCATAATTTTCAAGCATTTTAGTTATTTGCCGATAATTTACTTTACCTATTGGTAGAATCGGTATTTCTTTAACATGGATAATCTCTGGAAAATATTTTGTTAATTCAGTATTTTGTCTCGAATATAGCGAATTTTTAGCCATCATTTCTATAAAATTTTCCCTATTAATAATCTGACTGGTGGTAAAGAGAAAAATTTGTCTGTCTTTATTATAGTCAATTGATGAGAAGTTGGTGACGTCGTCACTCAATGCTCGCCTATTACTTATAGGCGTCGCTCCATCGCTCCTGCTACCCAATTCCCCTGAATTGACTATACCATCATCAGAACAAATAGCCACATTTTTACTATCAACATCAATCATATTAGCCAATTCCTCTATTAATACCAACGAGACTACTTCTTCTATTGCAACAAATTGTTGAACACGACCTAATAAGGTAAGGTAACCATCTTTATCAATTTTTGCAACATCCCCAGTATCATACCAGCCCAGACCCAAATTTTCTGATGATGTTGGATGAATAACTCCAGGATTATTAGAGTGCATATAGCCAAGCATGATATTTGGTCCCTTAATAAATAATTGCCCCCCCTCTTCTATTCCGTTAATTGGTTTAATATAATATTCTATTTTGGGCATCAAACGACCTACACTTCCACCACGATAATGCATGGGAGTATTACACGCTATTATTGGAGCTGTTTCAGATGCCCCATATCCTTCAAAAATTCTTATACCAAATTTATCGAGCCATAATTGCGTTGTTTCTTTCCTAAGTTTCTCACTACTGGCAAACACGTATCTTATAGAATAAAAATCATAAGGATGAGCACAGGTAGCATAATTATATAAAAATACATCTGTACCAAATATAATTGTTGCTCCGATGTCATATATTACCTCAGGAACACTCCGATAATGCAAAGGAGAAGGATAAAGAAAGGCTGGTATACCGTTAAGCGTCATCATTATTGTGCCAGATAAACCAAAACAGTGAAATAATGGTAAAGCCATAAAGGCAAAATCATCTAGACTAAAATGTAACTTAGCTAGAACCTGGCATCTATTAGCTTGCAGGTTTCTATGCGACAATACTACAGCCTTAGGGGAAGCTGAAGTGCCTGAAGTAAATACTACAACCGACGGATCATTGTCATCATAACTAGCACACATATTACTATAATAACTCTGTGGGAAAAAGCTAGCTATCATAGCCTTAATTCTTAAATATAAAGTAATTCTTGTTGTTAAATCTTCAAGATAAATGACTTTTATATTAACTTCTAAGATATTTGCCAACATTTCTTGCAATCCAGCTTTTTCAACAAATTGTTTTGAAGTATAGACGGTTTTTACTGACGTTGTTTTGCACGAGGTCACTACATTGCTAACATCACTCATATAATCAATCATGACCGGTCGACGGGAACAGGCTTGCATAGCATAAAAAGTAACAATCGTTTCAACCATGTTAGGTAGCATAATACCTATATATTCAGCTACTTCTGTATCCTGTTTTATTAAATTTGCTAAAGTAAAAGATTGTAATATTAATTGACGATAGGTAACAGACTTATCATCAATATCTTGTATTATTGTTTTGTTAAAACCATAAGCTTTTGCTGTTTCAAGGAGAGACTGAAATATAGTATTCTGGTAATCAGAGCTTTCAAATATCATGTCAGTCATAATATCATAAAGAGCCTGACCTATATATTTACGCTTTTCCCTATTATCCATATTCTGATTAGCAGGAGACTTTACTGGTGGTAAAATAGTGATAGTAACCTTAGGAAATATCCGTGTTTTTAGTATATTTTTAAGTTTGGAAAAATTAGTAAATTGTGTACCATCTATTCTTACAGGTAAAATTGTTGCATCAGCTTTTTCAGCGATCATGCCAGGTCCTTCATATATCTTCATTAAGGAACCAGTAATACTTATTCTTCCTTCGGGAAAGATAGCAACTTTTTTATCTTTTTGCACTTCCCTAATCAAACTCTTTATAGCCATTGCATTAGCGGGGTCAACTGGTAGAGTTTTTGCCATCGTTAAAAATGGTTTTACCCACCACACTTTAGCCATATTTGTATTAATGGCAAAAGTCATTTCTTCAGGTAAATAAGTTGCCAGTAATGCAGGATCAAGATATGAAATATGATTGGCGATAACTACTGATCTTTTGCCAGCTTTATAAAAATTTTCAATACCTTTTACTTCCACTCTGTACATGCAATCAAAAATAAATTTTAAAATAGCTCGGTTAACAGCAAAAGGTACTATTTTTACTTCAGGAATTAATTGATAAATATAATAAGCTACCACTATGTTAAGTATGCTAATAAATAATATAACCGATGGTATCGAATATTCCCAATAGAATAACAACGAAAGTATTGCAGTAGACCCAGCCATAAACACAGCATTAGCAAAATTATTTATAGCAATTATTCTACTACGATGAGCTGAGGAGCTAAGATATTGTAATACTGCAAAAAGCGGAACAATATATAACCCCGCAATAGCAGCTATAAAAAATAAATCTATAATAATCCGCCAATTATGCTTTTTAGATAAAAAGACAAATATACTCTTTAATTGCTCCGGTTCATAATGAACTGCACTAATTCGACTGGCAAAAAATAAATCAATACCAAATATACTGACACCAATCGCTGAAACAAAAACATATTTCGTGGTAATTTCATTCCCCAAAATCTTACTACACCAAAAAGAACCAACCCCTACTCCAATTGAAAATGTCGCAAGAAACAAATTAGCAACATTTTCATCTGCTCCAAAAGTATTTTTAGCAAGAGCTGGAATTTGGGCAAGTATTGCCGCACTGATAAACCAAAACCAAGATATGCCAAGAATTGCTAAATATACTTGCTTTTTAGATTTGGCATATTTAATCATTTCTATATTTTCGCGAAATAAATTTAATTTTATTTTAATTTCACAATTAGAATTATTTGATTTTGGCATAAAATAACTAGCAATAACGCCAATTACCGCAATCATTATCAGAATAGTGATTATTAAATTGCCACTTATAGTGTAGTATCCTCCAATAATAGTACCAACTAAAATGGAAATAAATGTTCCCGCCTCAACGAATCCATTAGCTCCCAACAACTCATCTCGGTATAAATGATCTGGCAAAACACTATATTTGATTGGTCCAAAAAATGTCGAGTGTATACCCATAAACAATATAGATAAAAACAGTATTACTAAACTATTATCAAAAAATCCATAAGTAGCAAAAAGCACTATGATTAGTTCAAATAACTTAATGATTTTAACTAAAGTTGATCGCTCATATCTATCAGCTACTTGCCCTGCAATACTTGCAAATATTACAAAAGGTAATACAAAGATAGTATTAGCAGCGAGTACAAGTAATTGGGCTGATTCCACCAATTGACTAGATAGTTTATAGGTAATTAATATAATTAACGCATTCTTTAGTATATTATCATTCATACAACCACAAAATTGTACTATGAAGATAGGCAAAAAACGCGTATCTCGAAATAAATATAACCGATTTGATGACATGCTTTCTCCAGAGACATTATAATGGCGGTATAGTATGCAATTCCTTGCTTTATGTCAAATAATCTAATTCAAACCACCTATTAGAGTATATGATGCCTTTTCCCCATGGTAACTAAAGGATGAATAGAGGCAAGATGGTTAAATATTTTTTCCTTAGTAACTGCCTCATCATATCTTGACTGTATCCTAATCCAAAAACTATCTGATAAGCTGAAATACTTTGCCAATAACAGAGCAGTTTCAGTACTAATATTTCTTTGTTTGTTTACAATCTCTGTTATTCTATTAATTGGTACTTCAATATCTTTAGCTAATCTATAAGCCGAAATACCAAAAGGTTCCAGGAATTCAGTCTTAAGTATTTCGCCAGGGTGTACCGGATTAATTTTATACATATAAGTTACCTTTTATTTATGATAATCGTGAATACTCACCAAGTTATGTCAAATTCTCGGCTATATCTATAAATATAACAGATTTTTTTGCTCCACTAATAGCTGTTTTCATTATTTTTATAATAGACCTCTTGCATAACCTAATCTAATTGGTAATTTTGTTGTCAAAACTCGTCTCCGTTTCTCACGTACATCTTAGTACGCTGCGGTACTCGACTTCGTTTTTCCTAAAAATTCCTCAATTATCTTTAGGTTATGCAAGAGGTCTAATATTGCTTATTTTTTCATCCCCTAACTCATCACATTATAGAGAGGTACTTTAAACTAACTCACCTTACGCATGACATTTAAAAGTCATATAGAAAATAGCTTGGCGTCATTGCGAGAAGCTACTTTAGTAGCGACGAAGCAATCCTAATGAATGTGGATTGCCACGACCACGTAGTGGTCTCGCAATGACAGAAAACCTATCTAAAACCCTCTTTACCTTCTAACTTTCAACAGTTGTGGGGTTTATGCATAAGGTGAGTAAACTAAGTTAGCTCTAAAGCGGCTTCTTCTAGCGTATTAATTTGATCTCGTATTTTTGCTGCCTGTTCAAATTCCAAATTGCTAGCTTTTGAGTACATTTCTTTTTTTAATTTATTGATATGAGCTTTTAATTTTACTGGATTATCCAATAATATATGAGCTTGTTTTTTATTACCTAACTTACTATCCAGTTTTTCTAATTTAATTAGTGCATGGATATGATTATTAATTGTTTGGGGTATTATAGAATGCTGTCTATTATATTCTTCTTGAATTTTTCTTCTCCTATATGTCTCGCTTACTGCCTTGTCAATAGAGTTGGTAATACGATCTGCATAGAGTATTACCCTTCCTTGACTATTCCTTGCAGCTCTACCAATAGTTTGAATTAACGAAACTTCCGAGCGTAAAAAGCCTTCTTTATCAGCATCGAGTATGGCAACAAGTCCACATTCCGGAATATCTAAACCTTCTCGTAATAGATTAACACCAACAATAATATCTATAGTACCTTGGCGTAAATCTTTGATGATTTCAATACGCTCAAGAGTATGAATATTAGAGTGCAAATATGATACTTTATACCCTAGTTCTTGGAGATAATTTGTTAAATCTTCTGACATTTTTTTAGTTAATGTTATCGCTAAGATACGAAATCCTTTATTTATTGTCGATTGAATTTCGCTTAGCAAATCTTCAACTTGGTTAGTTGCTGGTTTTATAATACATTCTGGGTCAAGTAACCCTGTGGGTCTGATGATTTGCTCAACCATAACCCCTGCTGTTTCGTCCAATTCAAAAGATCCCGGTGTAGCTGAAACAAAAACCGTTTGAGGTCTAAAATCTTGCCATTCCTCAAATTTTAATGGTCTATTATCTAAGGCTGACGGAAGACGAAACCCATGTTCCACTAGTACGGTTTTTCTAGCCCTATCACCATTATACATTGCTCTAATTTGTGGAACAGATACGTGACTTTCATCAACAAATAATAAAGCATCTTTAGGTAAATATTCAAATAGGGTTGGTGGTGGCTGTCCATTTGCTTTACCAGTTAGAAACCGAGAATAATTTTCAATACCTTTACAACTGCCAGTCTCCATCATCATTTCCATATCATATTGAGTACGTTGATTTAACCTTTGAGCTTCTACTAACTTACCATGTGTATTAAGAAATTCTAAACGTCGTTGTAACTCCTCTTCAATTTGTGATATGGCGTTTTGTACTACTTCTTTAGGTGTTACAAAGTGCGATTTAGCATAAATCACAGCTTGCTCCAATTTAGCTAATTTTTCACCTGTAAGCGGATCAAATTCGCTGATATATTCCAGTTTATTATCAAAAAATGATAATCGCCAAGCTTTATCGTTATAATGTACTGGGAATATATCAATATTATCACCTTTTACCCTAAACGTACCACGCTCAAATCCCACATCATTACGCTTATATTGTAAGCTTACTAGGTCACTGAGCAATTTATCTCTAGCATAAATTTCCCCAGACTTAAGACTTATAGTCATCTGATAATAAAGACCCGGTGAACCAAGACCATAAATACAAGAAACAGAAGATACAACAATTACATCCCTACGTTCTAAAAGAGACCTAGTAGCAGAGTGTCTTAATAAATCTATCTGTTCATTTATCGAAGAATCTTTTTCTATATAAGTATCGGTTTTTGCAATATATGCTTCGGGTTGGAAATAATCATAATATGATACAAAATATTCAACGGCATTATTTGGAAAAATCGCCTTCATTTCTGAATAAATTTGGGCAGCTAACGTTTTATTATGAGCCATAATAAGTGACGGTCGACCGGTTCTCTCAATAATATTTGCCATAGTAAAGGTTTTACCGGAACCAGTAATGCCAAAAAGTATTTGTGAAGGCAATCCCGATTCAAGCCCCTTAATGATTTCATTAATTGCTTTTGGCTGATCGCCAGCTGGACTATATTTAGATACTATCGAAAAATTATTTATCATTAATTTGTAACTTGCTAGTTTGTTATTATATGTAGATAATAGTTTTATAACCAATTAAATAGGATAACTTTTATGAAAAACATATTTGTCACGGTCATTATTTATACATTAACACATTGCCCCTATTGCACTAAGGCCAAAAAGCTACTTAATCAAAAAAATATATCTTACGAAGAAATAATCGTAGATAATTATAATGAGAGGCAAAGATTAGAACTACAGCATAAAGCTAGTGGACAACGTACATTACCACAAATATTCATTAATAGTAAGCATATTGGTGGGTGCGACGCTCTTTATGAACTTGAAAAAGCAGGTAAACTAGATGAATTAGTGAAGTAATATAGTCAATTCAGGGGAATTGGGTAGCGTTATCTGTCATTGCGAGACCACATAGTGGTCGCGGCAATCCACACTTAATGGATTGCTTAGTCGTGCTTTAGCACTCCTCTCAATGACGTTTTTACCCTGTCATATATGGACGAGTGAATTTGTCAAGAAAGAAAATAAAAAAATAGAGCCACAAAGGAAGCGGTCATATATTCGGCATCAAGTGCCATAATGGTTTCTGCATTCTTATAAATATCCTTGAGTGACCTCTCATTCCCACGGCTTCTAGAGCCTCGACATAATTACGGATTTTATTCAGAATACTTATTCATTAACTCTTTAACTTTCGTTCTCTTTATTGTTACTATTCTTTACTCACAATATTTATCAATTACCAATTTTTATTTAGTTGACATAGTTTCTTCTTTTTTTCCAACTAAACTAATTTGCAACATATTCGCTACCATTGGTGACTACTGCATAAGCAATCCTTGCTAACTTATTTGCTAAACCAACACATATAATATTATATGATTTATTTTCAGCAAATTTCTTCACTGCCCACTGCACTAGTTTATCTTTTGATTCCTTATCACTTTTTGCTCTTATTGCTATTGTCCTTGCGGCTTGAATCAACATAGTTCTGGCATATCTATCTCCTTGTTTGGTAATCCCTCCTAAAACTATCTTATCTCCTGAGCTATGTTGCTTTGGTACCAAACCAAGCGAAGCAGCAAAATCCCTCGGGGTTGGATAACTTTCCATTGGGGCTACACTCAAACAACTAGCATTGATTGCTCCAATGCCAAAAATTGTCTGCAACCTAGTAGCTTTTTCACTTTGCTTATTATTGCTGATAATCAGCTTTTCTAAAGTTTTTTCTTTGTCACATAAATCCTCAATTTCTTTACATTCTAAAAGTAAAATTGACCTTACCCCAGAATTTATATAACCTTTACTATACGCTAACTCTACCTCCAGCCTACATGATTTGCAAAATTTATTTTTACTTAATTTTGTATTATAGCCATATTCACATAAACTTGATATTGTAGAATTAGTTTTTTGCACACGATCTCTGATCGTATTACTTCTAATTTTATGCAAGAATTTTATATCTTGTTCCTCCTTGCTTTTTAGTAGCACAGTTTTTAATTCTGGATCACGAGCCGCTTTGCATATTGCTAACGCATCGTTATAATCATTTTTCTGTTTCGATGTAGCATAAACTTTTACATCTTTTGTTTTCATTAGTTTGACTTGCAAACCAAGCTTAGCAATTTCCTGTGACCAATAATTAGCTCCTCCACATGCCTCCATAGCTACCAATGAACTTTTATCGAGATTGCTTAAATAGGCTATTAACTCATCTCTTGTAACTTTTTGGTAACCTATTTTTTTGCCATTTTGATCGACTTGCACCAAGTGCATACTATTTTTTGCTAAATCTATTCCTATTATAGTATTTTTTATGCTATTATTTATCATGGTATGGACCTATTAATTAAATTATTATTTAATTTGGAGCAGCTGAAAACTATTTTTCAGCTGACTCCGTACAAGTAAAGCATATTTCGCTTCACTCGTCCATACCATCATTCCCACATAGGCGGGAATCTTTAAACCCCTACCTACGCAGGGGTGACACAAAAATGGATTGCCGCGTCGCCGCTTTTAGCGGCTCCTCACAATGACGCCAAGCTATTTTCTATATAACTTTTAAATGCCATGCGTAAGGTAAGTTAAATATACTTGACTTACAAGTGATAATAAATTACTTTAGCACAGATTATATGGCGGATATAGCTCAGTTGGTTAGAGCATCAGATTGTGGATCTGAGGGTCGCGGGTTCAAGTCCCGTTATTCGCCCCACCTTCTCGAGGTTCTACAACTTCACTCAAACATTTTTATTTTGGTTTCTCTCCAAAAGTCCCAAAATTTAGCCTACAAAATAGTCTATTTTTAACCATATTACAACAAACTTAAGTGCCATTAGGAATTTAAAACCACCTTACGCATGACATTTAAAAGTCACATAGAAAATAGCTTGGCGTCGCGAGAAGCTACTTTAGTAGCGACAAAGCAATCTAATAAATGTCGATTGCCACGACCACGTAGTGGTCTCGCAATGACATCTTGCACTTTCCTGGAATTTTTAAATTGCCATGTGGTTTATGCGTAAGATGAGTTATTAGACCTCTTGCATAACCTAAAGATAATTGAGGAATTTTTAGGAAAAACGAAATCGAGTACCGCAGCGTACTAAGATGTACGTGAGAAACGGAGACGAGTTTTGACAACAAAATTACCAATTAGATTAGGTTATGCAAGAGGTCTATTAAAGTTTTTCTGTCTCAACTCCCTTAGGAAGCTGTCGGATGTGATATTGTTACCTCCCTCAAATTTATTATTCCAATTTTTTACATTATTTTCTCTTAATATCCTTAGTCAAACCATAAAATATTATATACTAATAATCATGGGCTATATTGGAAGTCAACAAATATAGTCAATTCAGGAGAATTTGGACTGCGACGAGTAACGACGTCACCAGCTTCTCATCAATTGACTATACTTTAACTAATTTAACCAGAGGAATAGTAATATGAGCAATAACAATATTAATAATACTTATTTACGTACAAATTTTGAAATCCCACCTGATCCTCAAGTAGAACCTGAGGCAGGGAAATGTAATAATTATAACTTGAGAAAGAATAATGGTACTGCTGGATGGATAGTAATGCATTATACGGAGTGTAATTTTGCTGAAACTATCGCATTATTTACCAGGAATACATCAAATGTTTCATCTCATTATGTAATAAATACTGATGGTACCATTTATCGACTTGTACCAGATCAGTATAGGGCTTGGCATGCTGGTAGAGGAAAATTAGAAGCAGATAGTGATCTTGACCCAGCTGATCCAACATTTATGAATTCAAAATTTTGTGGGGTTCATGGATCAGATGATGAAACAAATAATTTAAAAGAAAATAGTACTCTTAATCCCCATATTGCGACTTCAATACTTGATAATGATATGAACAGCTGGTCTATTGGTATTGAACACATTGCTTCTGGTAAGGAACCTTTTACTGATCAGCAAATAGATGCCAGTATTGAGTTAGTTAAAACATTAGTATCCAAATATGAAATAAATCCAAAATTAATAATAGGTCATAGTGATTGGGCTCCAGGTAGAAAAATAGATCCTGGTATATATTTCCCTTGGGAGAGCTTTGCTAAAGCATCTCTTGGACTTTATTCTTTTGTCTCAAGAAAAGAGAACCCTAAAGTTATAATATCTTATAATGATAAAACAAAGCAAGATAGGAATAAGATTGAAGAAGTACAGAAATTACTTGAGAAATTTGGTTATCCAATTATAAAAGCAGATAACTCAAATCTAGGTCTATTAGATGAAGGCACCATATCAGCTATGTTGGCTTTTAATATCCATTATACGGGAGATATTTTAAATAATATTGCTCTCAGAGAACAATGGGATATATTATGGAACAATTCTAGTAATAAGGATGCCAGAGGGATATTAGCTACTTGGAGTGAAAATAGTGAGAATGTATTAAATGATCTGCTATAGCTAACCCAACTAAGTTTCCCGACTTCAGTGTTGTTGTGGCAAAGAGTGGCTGAGAGATCAGGGAATGATAAAATTTCCAGGCACAACAAATTATTTATTCGAATTTAAAATGTTATTGACAGATTGATAGAAAGCAATTGCTGGAATATCATGATCAAGGTATTATAGGTACTAGTTTAGCTAAACAATAGCTTAATAAGTAAGTATAAAAATGACAAAAAAGTTAAAGCATGATTCATTAGTCAAAACAATAATGGCTGATCCTGTGGCAGCTCAAGAATTTTTGGAATATTATTTGCCTAATGATTTTAAGAGTTTAGTAGATTTATCAAAAATAACAGTAGAAAAAGAAAGTTACATAGAGGAATCGTTAAACAAGAAATATAGTGATATAGTATATGGAGTTGCTAGCAAGAATCAGGGTAAGGCTTTTGTGTATGTGTTGATTGAGGCTCAGTCGAGCGTTGATTATTGGACAGCTCTACGATTATGGAAATACACATTGTTATTATGCGAAAGGCATAAGAAAGGAAGAAAGAAATTACCATTAGTATATAATTTAGTAATTTATAATGGTAAAGAAGTGTATACTGCCCCTAGGAATTTATGGAGTTTATTTACCGATGCAATTATAGCCAAGAAATTAATGACAGAAGATTATCAATTGGTCGATTTACAAAGCATGTCTGATGATGAAATAATGAAGAAAAAGCATATTGGGATGTTAGAATATATGCTCAAGCATATTCATCAACGAGATATGATAAAGCTTTGGGAAGAATTTCTTCAAAGGTTTAAATTAGAGATATTAATAGATAAGGAAAAAGGCTATATTTACATAAAATCGTTTTTATGGTACACTGACGCTAAGCTTCCTGAGGCAAAGCAATCAGAATTGGAGGAAGTACTAGCCAAATATTTATCAGAAGAAGAACAAGGTGTTATTATGAGAACTATTGCACAAAAATATATCGAAGAAGGCGAAGCTAGAGGTGAAGCTAGAGGTGAAGCTAGAGGTATCTATATAGGTAAAGCTGAGGGTAAAGCTGAATTGGTAAAGCTGTTGTTAAAGAATGGCAATTCCGTGGGGTCAATTGCTAAGATGACAGGTATGTCTATTAGTAAAATTAATGAATTGCTGAAAATACAATAATTGGGTGTTTTAAATATTTTTAAAATTTAGATTGCTGTAGTTGTGGCTGTGGAATTGTGGAGAACTTCGTTAGAAATTATCCCTAAATCCACAGCCCGCTAAGCTTGCTATCCTCAGAAACTAGTTCGTTTTAGCAGTAGCACTAATGCTATCAACCTTCTTTCCTAGCTCCACAATTATCTTGCCACTTGCATCATATTTTGCTAGCTAGGGTCTGTTGACAAGATTTAACCAGGTTGCTATAGACTCATTTTATCTTCTCTGAGTCGTAGGCTAGATGGTCTTGATGATGCTTTATAGTCAATTGATGAGAAGTTGGTGACGTCGTCGCTCAATGCTTGCCTATTACTTATGGCTTTGTTGCATGAATCGGAATTTGGAGTAAATCGAGTTTTTGAATAAATAAAAAAAGCAGTGGAAATAGTAAAGTTAAGGAGTTAAGATATCCTCTTTTTTTAAGGTAAATATGCCGAACAAACACCAATATCCTTATCGTCATAAATTTGCCCGAGCTAAATACAAAATCAGTAATTCACGTGAGTACGATCAATCATTAAAAAATCGTGGTAGTCTAATAATTTGGTTTTCAGGGGAAGCGGTAGCAAAATGGAATAATCCCGTATCCGTACATAAGAAGCGGGGCGGTCAAGCGATCTATTCCGATCTTGCTATTGAGACATGCGTGAGGCTTGGATTAGTATACAAACAGCATTTACGGCAAACCGAAGGTTTTGTAGAATCAATTATAAAACTGCTGAATCTCGAGCTCAAAACGCCTGATTATACTACTATTTCAAGAAGAACAAAAAAACTTAAAGTGTCACGGCACCGTAGGGCAAATCGTGATCCCGTAACGCTTTGCGTCGATAGTACCGGTATAAAGATTTACGGCGAGCAGGAGTGGCAGGAAGAAAAATACGCACTGAAAGCAAGGAAATCGTGGAGAAAGCTTCATATCGCTGTTGATGAAAACGGATATATTGCAAGCTCTGAATTAACGACTCACAATATTAGTGATTGTGCTACGATAGGCACATTACTTGAGGAAATTGATAGTCCAATAGATACCGTACTAGCTGACGGAGCATATGACCAACCCTCTACATACAAAGCATTAATCGCCCATCAGAATCAACATGGTAATGAAATTCCTATAAAAGCAGTAGTACCGCCAAACTTAGGGTTCAGAGCAGAAATGCCCGATGACTCTAAATTAAGATTAGACAATATTCGTCTTATGGAACAAGGACGAAAGCGATGGCAAAAACATACCAACTACGGCAGGCGAGCCAAAGCAGAAAACGCTATCTACCGTTACAAATCAATTATAGGAAACAAATTAAAATCTAGAACTTTTTTAAACCAAAAAACCGAAAGTAAAGTAGCTGCTAATATTCTTAATATCATGACAAAACTCGGCATGCCGGATACCAAAAAATTTGCCTGATTTTTGACAAAAATTAAACAACACTTTCAAAATCTGATTCATGCAACAAAGCCCATTATCTCTACGTACTATGTGATGTGAACTATTCTCTCCATGATGATGAGGATGTTTCTGATTATCTAAGTCTAGATCAGATGTGTTCACTGCTAGTAACAATTCCATTCTTTTTAAGAATAATTTCTCCTGATGTGTAATATTTTTACAAAATGTTAATACATCATCTTGCCAATCTTGATTTAAGATTTCTGTTAAATAATCAAAACTCCTGGCTTTATTATCACTAAACTGCTTGATTTTATTACCAAAATCTTCGATTGCGTTATTAATATTAATTGTTAGAAGTTTTTTTTGACATTCTACAGAAGATTTATTTTGGGAATTCTCTAATAAATTCTTGCACTGCATTTTAAATAGAGCAATATTTAACTTCATAGGTTGCATGATATCATTAAATTTTATAAAATTTATATAAGCTAGCATTTCATCCCGTTGGGCTAATAATTGTTCATATTCTTTTACCATTTTTAAAAATTGTGCAATTTCTATATGTTTTTCTATAGGTTCATATAATAGTTCTATAAAAGATCCGGAATTTTGTGATAACATAGCTCCTGTTAATAGTATTCTTGGTAATGATGGATTAGGAGTAAAATGCTTATAGAAGGCATCATTTAACATAGATGCCCATTCACTTGGTGTAATAGGTGGTATATTACTAAGATCTTCTGGTAACAACAAATCTTTTACTGATACCTTAAAATAAGGCGTTGTTCCATTCGATAATTGTACTACTTGATCAATTCTTACATTCAATCTTTCAGTTAACTCCTTTGATGTATTAGCCTGTACATTACTAAAATATTCTTCAACTGTATCTTTACTACCATATTTTGTTAAAACACTATAAGCAGCAGGAGTATTTAAGCTTCTTAACTCTGATGAGCTATAAACAACAGAAAAAAAGAGTGGTAGACCAGCAACATGATAGACAGATTGAACAAAATCCGTCCAATCTTGTACTTTAAGAGAATATACTCTATCCACAAATGCACCATTTGTTTGTTTCATTGCATATTTCCAAGCTAGAAAATATTGTTCTGAAGTTATCCCTATACGCTTTGTATGAAGAAGTTGTATACCACTATCTTTTGATGATTGTTGCAGATCAAAATGTGCTTTCTTCTGTTCTGATGACATTATCATAGATTGAGGTAACCCAGAATTATATAATTCTGGGTTATAAGGATATCCACTAAAATAAGACACTGGATTACCAGGTGACTGTAAACTAATATAAAAATATCCAGAAGATGCTGGGAGAGAAAAATTTGTTGCATGATCCGAGTATGTATAATACGAATAAGCATCAGCACTCTTATGATGAATATTTAAGAAATAATCATACTTATAATGATAGAATATACTTTTAAATAGACTATTTTTATTAAGGATACTGTCAGAGTCAGGCTGACATACTGAATTATCTTCATCTACAATCAGAGTTTCTTCAGTAACAAGAGGTAAAGGTACATTTATTTTCTGTAATACAGAGATTTTATTTGGATCTTTAACATTTGGATTTAACGTCCTTAACTCTTCTGCTGACATATTATGAGCTTTAGCAATAGTACCAAAGGTATCTTTTCTTTTTACTATATAAATTCCTTCAAACTCCATTTTTCCACATTCTACGAAATCAGCTCTTAGCTCTGCCCTATCTTTCCAAGCAGGCTCAGCATTTCTCATTATTTTCGCTGTTTGAACGTAATCCCCAGCAATCAAAGATTCTTTTAATGCTACAATATTGCCTTTTTGGAAAGCATGATCCATTACTCCAACTTGACGTGCTAGATTAAGCCGATCCCAACATTCCTCTCCTATTTGTTTTTTAATCTCCTTATATTTTTGTTCAATGGAGTATTCTAATAAACTTTGAGAAATTGTAGTGTCAATGGTGAAATCTAGATCATCTAACTGCTTCTTCAGATGCGATGTATCACGACCTCGAGATTTCGCATCTGCATAATTTACAATAATATCATATTGCTCAGAAGTTAAATTAATTCCTCTTTCCTTTAATTCATTTTCTGAATATGCTTGCCATCCATTTGGTACTTTATTAATTAGAGCAAAACCAATACCAATGGTTGGTACTCCATAACCATCATCATAGATTTTGAGCTTTTCGCCCCCCTCAGGTTCTGTTACAAACTCAGCAAATTTCTTATTAAATTCTTCTGTAATCATTTTAACCTCCCTTTGGTTTTTGCACTAAAAAATTTAGCATTTAATACACCTTCTTTACGCTTCAAGAAAATATTAGTTACTTCACCTTTTGGTCTAAAATTGGTTGTCCTTATTTCATACAAATAATTTTTACCTTGATACTTAAAAATACCGCTTGCCGCCTCTCCCCATAAAGGATGGGTAACAAATATTTCTTGACTATATAAACATTTATTAGGGTCAAAATGTAGGTAAGATCCTAATATACTAAAATCTTCCATTTGCCTGTTTATATCATATAATTTACCATTCATTCTAACTTCCCTATAATCATCACAATACAGAATATATTCTTGCTTGTTATCACTAGTATTGAATAAATTAAATCGATAAATCTTCATTTTGCCATTACATCGCTTTATATCAATAGCACTTGCAAACTCATCGCCTGCATCTTCCAGGGTCTCTTCGATTTCTTCAGCTGTTCCTTCAAGAACCACGGTAGGCCACCATTTATGCATATCAATAGGTTTCTTACCTGGGCAAGCTTTGTTATATTGAGCTATTTCTGGGTCTGTAAGTGTTTTGCCTCTTGCGATTGGCTCAATATGTTCAATGCCATTTTGACTAATAAAGTCTTTTATTAGTTGTCGCTCAAACTTTTTCTCCTCTTCAGTAGCTTTCATCGGGTATTCTATTGGAGCCATTTCTTTATCTTTAAAGAAATTCTTAATCCACACACCTTTTTCCTTTTCTGTTTTAAAATCTATAGCAAAAACATTACTATTTATTAAGAGTGCTATAGAAAACATTAATATTTGTAACATTTTATTACTTATCTTCATTTAATAATCTTTACTATAACATATTTTTTTAATCCACTAATAGCTGTTTTCATTATTTTTGTGATATTGCTTATTTTTTATTCTCTAACTCAGTACATTACTGTTATCATTCTTTAAAAGGCTTATTCTTATCCCGAATTGAGGTTATGTATCATAATGCCTTATAAATTTTTGTTATTTTTACAATGGAATAAAAAATGTAGGATACTATAATAAATAACTGTCAGTAATGTACTATAATGATCAAACTATTGTAAAATCAATTATCTTTTACGATAATAAACTAATGGCAGGTCTACTTACCCTTCATTTTTCTTCCATTTTTTCCTGTTATTACTTTTACTTTATTTATCTACGTTATTAGACTTAAGGATGAGGAGGATGACCTCAATATTATCACAAATATACGTAATACTTGTCTATGGTAATATTTCTTTTGTTGAGCCATCAAAACGTTATCATTTTTTAACCTTTTTGTTTACTAATTTTTATGCATTCTTTTATTTAGGTACACAGCAACCTAGGTTCTGTTGACAAAATTTTTAACGTAACCATATTAAAGCTCCAACAAAATTTAGAAAGGCTAAAAAGGTGGCTGGGGCTTTATCAAACCTAGAAAATATACGCCTAAAATGTTTGATTTTACCAAAGAAACATTCAATTAAATGGCGTTCTTTATAAATATGTTTATCATATTCACGTTGTACTTTACGATTAGATTTTGGTGGGATAACAACCTCACACCCCTTATTTTTTAAGCTTTCTACAAACACACTACTATCATATCCTTTATCGCCTATCACCGTCGTATTCTGAACATCTTTAGTAAGATTTTCAGCCTGAGTGATATCATTTCTTTGCCCAGCAGTTAGTATAAACTTCAGTGGGTTACCCAATCATCAACGAGGGCATGAATTTTAGTACTAAAACCACCTTTGCTTCTACCTAAAGCTGCTTCCTCTTGATTACCTTTAATATATCCAGATGAGCAAGCATGTGCTCTTACAATAGTTGCATCAATCATCATTGATTCCATATCTACATCTACTTTAACATGATCCATTAAAGCTTCCCATATACCTTTGTCAACCCATCTCTTAAATCTGCGATAAACACTGTACCAACAACCATAATAATCAGGCAGAAGACGCCATTGACAACCTGTTCTAGCAATAAACCATATTGCTTCAATAAACTGTCTTATTTTTTCCTCATTCTTGTTGTGTATAGCTTTTTTTTTCTTAAAAAATGATAAAATTGCTTCCCATGCTTGGTCTTCTATGTAATACTTCATATCGGTAGTTTCTTGGTTTCGATAACTAGAAACTACCATTTCTTCTTACTATTGCAACTTCTTTATTCTACTCTGATAACTTAACATAAAATTTTGTCAACAGAACCTAGTCCTATTGAGAATATTTTGTTGTTGTAAATGTTGGTCTAGTAAATGATCAGGTAATAGTGCCATATCGGGTATTAAATATGGCTTATTGTCTATTTGTTGAACTAAATGTTGATAAAGATACCAGTTATTTTCATTAATTCCATATCTATTAAGCAAAGTCTGTAAATTATGATATAGCGAGCTAAAGGGCTGATTGACTTGTGACGCTAAATTATGCGATAACAAATTACCCATTGTCGATTTCCAACTATTATCCCACCATTCCATGAAATTTAGTTTAAAAAATGCATTGGTAAGTTTAAATATGCTCCCAGATACTGGGTATTCTCCTGCAAAACGACAATGACTATGACCAAGCAGTGAATCTACCGCCACACCAAGCAAATTAGCAAGTTCTTTTTTCTTTTCACCATTAAAGTTTCTCGTCGCCACTTGTAAGATATTCGCATAAGATTGCAGTAGTGGTATGCCATTATTCTGTAACTCACTGACAAAACTTATCATATCAGGAATTGAAGAAAGTACCACTTTGCCAAGATTTGCCATACATTTCCAAGAGCGATAAGCTCCAAGGATGCGGTCAACTGAGGGTATTTGTGGTTTAACTCCTAGCATTAGGTCTAACTGATTGATAAAACTGTTTGGATTACTAAGCACTGCCAGTTGCCCTAAAATAGTTGGGTCTTTAGTCGCTAACTCTTGTAGCTCCCTGGTAAAAGTACCTTTGATCGATTGTAGCATTAACTCAGGATTACAACCCATATTCTCCATTACCCCAATGCTTCGACCTAATATATTAAGGTTACTAACTATCGAATCAGCAATAAAAGAACGGCTTTTAATTAGAGGGCTAATGATTTTGTCAACAAAGTCATTTTGTCTGTAATTACCAAACTGCTTCTGATATGCTAACCAAGCTTCTGGCGATTTAAAATGTAATTTCCTACTAGCCGACGCCACATCAGCTAGGTTACCACCTCTAACTTGAGTAAATGCTATATTTAAATATTGGTCAGTATCTTTTAAATGAATGTTACTGGCAAGATTATTAAATATTGCCTTATAATCTATTTTATCATTTAGTTTATTAGTCTTTTGGTGATCAAGTAGTGGATAGATAAATTTCAGCCATTCATCATAACCAGCTTCTCGGATTTTAAAGCTATCGTGACTTTGGTGAGTAATATAACCTTCCAGCGGTATTATATAACCACCTGCTAGATTAGCTCTATTGATAGCAATCATTTGCCATTTATTGATTATTTGAGCGACTAACATTGCCCTTTCGCTACCAGTCGGCTTTTTATCAGGATGGCTAATATTCCATAATTCTTGTATTACGTCCTTTTCATAAGCAATATCTCCAAGCTCGTGTACCACACCAGCTTTCTCTAAATCTCTTGTAAGACCATATAACAGCTCTTTAGCAATAGTTTGTTGCCGTAAATCAGTTTGCCGTAAATATTCTTTTATCGCAGCAACCTTATTCAGATGATTTCTAATAAATCTCTCTATGGTAGCCATCTTGATTAAGTTTAAAGCATTATTTCTTTTTTTTACAAAGTGTTCTTTTTTAAAATCATCAATGAACCTATCTATTTGTTTATCTCTTTCTAACAAATCTAATCTTTCCTGTCCGACAAACTCTTTATGGATAGTTTTTAGCTCATCTACTAATTGTTGATCAACAACAGCTAGAGTTTTAAATAACTCCTCTAATTCTGAAGGGGCTGCCCCTTGCTTAACTTTACGTAAAATTTCTTCGGTTTGTTGGTAAATAACATCTTGCTGGATGGATTCTGCTTGATAAGTAACCTTTTTTTGTTCAGGTAGATTGGCTATATCAACTTCTAAGGAAGCTAGATGCTCTTGTAGATTAGGGGTGGCATTATTAGTATCAAATTTCTCATCATCGCCGTGGTAAAAAGATTTAGCTTCTTGTGGATTATCAAGATTGATATGTTTGCCTTCCTCTAGCTGCTTTCTTGCTATATATGAGTCCTCTGGCGATAAATCATAACCTTTAGTTTCCCATTGTTGACGTTGTAAATTATTGATAATTTGCTGATCTAGTTGTTTTTCTGCTGCCAAATATTCCTGAAACTCTGGATTATTAATATGTTCCTGATGTAATTGTTGTAATTTGCCTTTTTCTTCTAATAAAATATCCAAGAACCATTTCGGTATATTCAAATGCTTTGAAGAATTGGCTCCGCAAAACTGCGGGGGATTCGCGTACTCACGTACTAGTTGTACGCTCCGTTCGCTCACCCCTTGTTTTACGTTCCAATTCTCCAGATCATTCGAATATATTTGCTCAATCTTGCCATTAGTACCAAACTGGTCTTGCATATGTTGTTGTAATTCTGCTATTTTCCGCAGTTGAGCAAAATATAAAGGATATTGTTGCTCGGCTACCGTAATTAATTGTAACTTCTTTGCTTGCAACTCAGCTAAACTTAATAAAGAACTTTCAATATTGGTACTGTTACTTGTTGGTACCTGACTATCAACTTGCCCAGTTTCCACTATTTTCTCCATCGATTGAGGAGATGACTCTTTTAGTACAGTATCAATATTATCTTTTAACTGACTATCAACTATCGGATGTAAAGTCTCAACTTCCGGACGTAACTTATTGGAATACACGTATAATCTGTCTCGTAAATATTTAGCCGAATAACCAACACCGTGCAACGTTGCCCCAAATAAACCACTTTCTATAATATTAACCAAACTATCTGACAAGTCATAAGGTCTTTGTTCAGTATGTCGTTCATTATAAAGAAATGGTTCGATAGCTGCCTGACCTACCGCCCCACCGACCAAGCCCTTAGCTAAGGTTGTTGGAAGTTTGCCATATTTTACAGCAGTTGCCGCCCACATTGCAGGTTTACCAATAGGCACGAAGCTAGCCGCAATGTTAATTAGTGACAAATTACCAAATACTATCTCAGCTCCAAATTTGCCAATAGCCTCAACTAATCCGCCTTTACCTGCCGCAATAATATAGTCATTAATTTCTCGCTGTTTTTTCCTCTCTAAAATATCTTCTACTAGTTGATTGGTAAAATTAGGGTCATACTTTAAACCTGATTCACTATATTTTTGCTCAAATTCTTCCTTGGTTAATTTGTTATTATAATTTTTAAAATATTCAGCAATATCCTGTAATTCAGGATCAATAATATTTTGTGGGTTAAAAGTTTGCAGTAAGGTTAATAGGCTTGGGCTATCTGCATAAGCTTGGCTACTAACTGCCCGCCAAACATCCATTTTGCTGCTACCTAACAAATCAAAGACACTATTATAAGATATACGCTCCGGTAATAAGGTCGAATAGTAACGTTGGTGAATTGGTTTGCTATTTACCTGATAATCTAAGTAATTATTTAAGCTGTCATTATTTTTCATCATACTAATCTATTGAATATGATTCAGAGATACCTTGTAATAATCTTTGCTTTTGTCGCTCTAAAGCTTGAGGCTTGTTGAGTTCTATCAAATCAAATTTTAATATATTACCATTTTCTGTCATAACTGGCATATACTGACCGTCTTTCGTCAGGAAAGTATAATAGACACTCTTTTTGTCAGGCGTTAGTTTCCATCTGCCTTGTTGTAAAGATTCTCGTACTTTTACAGCGGCATATTGTCCTGTTGGGTCATTGATATTATCGATAATATGGCTACCACTACCCTTAGCTACAATAGTACCATAATCACAAGCGATATTACCGCTAATAATAGCAAGTTGCAGCTCTGCTAGACTACTTTCTATGTAATCAGCATTCAAATCAATAATCATACGTTGTGCTACCACCTGACGGGGTATTATTATATTCTTACTATCTAGTCGCATATAGACCTTACTAATCAATTCTTGGGTTGCTTTTTTTACTGCTTTGTCAATTGGTAAATCTTCCGTACGTTGGTAGTATTTAGCTAAATATTTTATGGCTTGCCGTGTTTGGTTAATCTCTGTCTCGTTTTGAATATCAGTTTTAGCTAAATCCTTACTCCATTGCTTTAATATATCATTTCTGTCAATTTCTTTGTTAAATTCTGTCATTTCATGATTGATAAATAATGGCTGACTTTTTAATGATAGCTCATTAACTAGTGCGATCATTTGCATAAAGGCTGACGCAGTCTTACGGTCGTAAAGTCTACTTTCAGCATAGAATTGAGTCAAACACTCTAAATCTCCCTTACCCCTTAAGATTTCGTCCATTATCTCCAAGCCATATTGTTCCCCGCCTTCTGTATCATCATCTCGCAGACTAATTATACTATCGGTGACTTGTTTAATTTGGTTAACATCTTTAGTATCAATCTTTTTTAAATACTCATCACGTTCTTTGTTCATTAAATATCTCTGATCGTAACTAGGAATGCCTTTTTGTTCTTGCAATTGTTTCCTAAGCAATAAACGTTGTAACAATGGTATGTTGTTAGGTATTTCACCGTTCTCCTCAACCAATCTAGCTGGGTCTTGTTGAGCCAATTTAAGCTGTTTGTTAAACTGCTCTAGTAAAATATGATATATTTGCTCTTTTTTGTCATAATCAACATCTCCGCTCTTTGGAGCAATTTGTTGTAATATTTCCTGACATTGGTTGAATGGTAGGTATTTTAATTGTTGCGAGACAATAAAAGCCTGCTTATACAAAGCTTCTTGGGTTCTGAATTGCAATAATCGTGGATCATCAATATTAAAGCTGGCTTGTAGTAGATTTTCAATACCATCAACACCTTTGCCAGTATTTAGGATACTGTGCAAATGGGCATTGGTAAGCGAACTAAGTTGATGTTGTCTCATTAATTGCTGATGATGTAGTAGATTATTTGCTTGCCCCTCTAGCTTAACCCGCTGTTCAAGCGACAAATCTTCTTTCCATTCAGCAACTATATTGGGATTTAATATAGCATCCGACGAATGCTTTAAAGTACCTTGTGCTGCAGCAAATGCCAAAGCTTGTTTAGCATTCATCAGCATTTGTTCTTTTTCTTGCGGCAGTAATGATAAAGAGCTAATAGCTATTATGCTATCTTGTAAATTACTACTATAAAGTTCAGGGTTATCATAAGTAGCAATCTTAAACTTTTCGATAGCTTCAATTGCTAAATGGTTACGTTTACCATCAATCAGCTTGGCTTCTGTATGGCTGATACCAATTGAAATAATTAACGCGGTATATTAATCCACTCTCTATACATAATTGATTTTACTAAAGTTACATTTTTACTAAGTTGATTCCAGGCATAGCAAGCATTAGCAACGATATCTTCGTATACACCGTAACATTGATTAGATAGGAAGTGATTTTTGATCCACTGCCAAATTTGTTCCATCGCATTTAATTCCGGTGCGTATGGCGGAAGCGGTACCAAGGTAATGTTACTTGGAATAATTAATTTTTTCGCTGCATGCCACCCGGCATTATCTGTTAATAATGCAACATGCCTACCAGAATCAATAGTCAAAGAAAATTCATCTAAGAACTTATTCATTGAATCAGTATTGGTATATGGTAAAATTAACGCAAAAGATTCGCCCGTATCATGGCAAGCAGCCCCATAGATGTATGTTGAGATAAATTGTTGTTGCCTTACTTTCCTAGGTCTGCTCCCACGTTTAGCCCATATGCGACTTAAACTACCTTGCTGCCCAATTCAAGTTTCATCCTGTGACCAAATGTCAACCTTACTCCAATCAATATCTTTTGGTAATAATACTTTTATAGTAAATCAAATTGAATTAGGTGACAAAGAATGCAGAAATAGCTTTAGATAATGTACCAATTTCCGCTATTTTGTTTCGAATCCATCGCTTCATATTAGCCCAAAATTTTTCTATTGGATTTAAGTCTGGAGAATATGGGGGTAAAAAAATAACTTCACAACCAACTGATTCTATTAGCTCTTTTGTCTTTTGAGATTTATGAAAACTAACGTTATCCATCACTACAACCTGTCCTGCTGTTAACTCTTTAATCAAAAATTTTTCAACCCAATTATTAAATAGTTCTGTATTACAAGTTTTATTAAAAACAAAAGGGGCTATTGGTTTGTTATTTACTAAACCAGCTATTATATTAGTCCTTTGATAATGCTTCCCACTCTTCTTGCCAATCAATAATTCTCCTATCTTACCCCAACCTCTATCTTGGCAAATTGTCATATCTATCCCACTTTCATCAAGATATACTATTTTATCTTTATCATATTTACTGATCTTTTCTAAATAATCAGATCGTTTCTCTGCACTTGCTTCCAAATAGCTAAAGGTTTTTTTTTATAACTAAATCCTAACTTTTTTAATATATTAGCTACTTGAGAACCTGTAATTCCAAAATTCTTACCAATTTCTTGTAGCTTACTATTAGGGTTATTTGTTACGAAATATTCCAATGCTTTTTTATCAATCTTACTTTTAAATCCTAGTCTAGCTCTTGCCAGCACTGTTCCTTCTTTTCTTCTCCTTACGTTCCAACGGCTAATTGTATTTTTATGTATAGCAAATATTCTAGCAGCAGATTCTTGACTATTACCTTTTTCTATATAATTTATTACTTTTTCTCTTAAATCTTGACTATATGGACTTGTTGACATTTTTTCCTTTATTTATACCACATCTTATCACCTAATTCAATTTGATTTACTATAGCATATTGGCGAAGTTTTTTTATATGTATTTTGAGTTGCTTGATTAGATTTTGGGTGTACTGAACGAGAAGTAATCCAGCTAAAACCAAGTCGATGTATAGTGTTATAAACTGTTTTTAAACTACATTTAATACCATATGTTTCAAATAACATATTATGTAATTCCTTTCCTGTTATATAACCACCTGTCTTACTTTCACTCAACATATTTATTTTATCAGACAAAAAAGATTCTTGTAAGCTATTGAATTTTCTAAACGCACCACTCCTATGCGATTCAAATAATCCATCAAAGCTAGAGTTTCTAAATCTTCTAAGCCAAGATTGTACTGTTTTCCAGTGCGATCCAACTATTATCGATACAGTTTTCAATGACTTGCCTGATTGCAGGTGATGCATTGCTAATAAGCGTATGCGATTTCTTCCGTGCGACTCGTTTTTCATTAGGCATATGAAATCATGCTCATGAAAACCTTTTGGTAATATTAATGTTCTTGCCATTTTAGTACCTGCTCAAGTTTATATTCCCATATTATAATATACCTCCTTAACTATTTCAATTGGTATTAATTGATTTTAGTAAACCCTAGACTTCAAAAGGTTTGAAGAACATTTAATCAGGTCAAAAAATGCAATAAATTCTCAAAATTAGAAATTTTTTAAAATACATAGCGTTTTGATTATACTTTTCACGTGTCAAATAGTTCGTAAACTGCTTGACATCTAGGTTTTATAAGCTAACTTAATTGGCAACTCGCGTAAAATAGCAAGAATTTCGTGGGGATACATCAGATTGCGAGGAGCTACTTTAGTAGCGACGAAGCAATCCATGAGAATTAGTATAGATACATCAAGACTATATAGATTGCTTCGTAGGCTCACGCCTTCTCGCAATGACGTTTTTATGCTGTTTAATACTTATAGAATAAAAATTGTAGGGTACTATGGCAACAACGTCCCCAACTTCTCATCAATCAACTATAGTTATAGTGACGTTTTTAGGGCTGACATATGCAACAAAGTTTTAACAAAATACTAAAAGGCTATCAAGTTTTTAGGAAAAAATATGCGGATGGTAATAAATCTGTCATGCATAGCCTATCCCGTGATGGTCAACAACCAAAGATTATGGTAGTTGCTTGTTGTGATTCACGAGTAGACCCAGCGTTAATATTACAGTGTGATCCAGGAGATTTATTTGTTGTCCGTAATGTGGCAAATATTGTTCCCCCTTATGAAAAAGATACATATCATCATGGTACGAGTGCCGCCTTAGAATTTGGAGTTTGTTTTTTAAGAGTTGAACACTTAATTATATTGGGACATAGTCAATGTGGAGGAATCCAGGAATTATTAACTAATGATGATTCACAGCACAATGATTTCATAACCAACTGGGTTTCTCTAATAAAAACACCTAATTTTAGACAACATAACGCTGATGATTATACAAAATTAGCACTTAAACAATCATATCAAAATTGTATGATGTTTCCATGGATCAATGAACAAGTAAGCAGAAAAGAACTAATTATTCATCTATGGTTTTTTGATATAAAAACAGGGCAAATTTTTACTTATTCTGATAAACAACAGACATATATACCCCTTGCTTAAGGTTATTCTACACAGAATATAGTGGTATTTTCTAATAAATATTACTTCTATGCCCTATTTTATTTATAATTACTAAATTATTTGCTAAATCCGTATCAGCTGTATCTTCCCATTTAGCCTTATAAACTAGGCTCTGCACGATATCTTTCTTTTAATTTTTGCTTCATTTCTTCAGAAGTATAAAATTTCCTATTTGGATTTTTCATTCTGGCTAAAGCATCTTCAGCATCCTCTATATCTTGTAATTGCTCTTTAATGTAGCTTTCAATTGCTTTATGAACAATATAGCTTTTTGATCTTTCCATTGATTTAGCTATCAAAAATAAAGAGATATTTAAATCATCCATCTAGTTTACCATTCCCGCGTAGACAGGAATCTAGACCCCTGCTTACGCAGGGGTGACACAAAAATGGATTGCCGCGTTGCCGCTTTTAGCGGCTCCTAGCAATCTGATGTATCCCCACGAAATTCTTGCTATTTTACGCGAGTTGCCAATTAAGTTAGCTCATAAAACCTAGATGTCAAGCAGTTTACGAACTATTTGACACGTGAAAAGTATAATCAAAACGCTATGTATTTTAAAAAATTTCTAATTTTGAGAATTTATTGCATTTTTTGACCTGATTAAATGTTCTTCAAACCTTGTGAAGTCTAGGGTTTACTAAAATCAATTAATTGGCAACTCGTGTTATTTTGCAACAATTTCGTGGGGATACATCAGCTCGCAATGACGTTGACCACATACGACTTTTAAACTACCCGGTCTAAAACTGATTCTTCTAACTTTCAACAGTTCTAATGTCACCCCTACGAAGGGTAAGGGTGACATTAGAACTTATAATATGGGAAGAAGCGGTTAGAAGTCCATACCGCCCATGCCACCCATACCACCGCCCATACCACCACGTGGCATAGCAGATTCATCCTTATCAGCTGGTTCATCAATAATAAATGCTTCGGTAGTAATAATCAAAGAAGCAACTGATGCTGCATCTTGCAAAGCAGTACGCACGACCTTAGTTGGATCGATAATACCAGCTTTAATCATGTCAACATAAGTCATATCTTGAGCATTGAAGCCAAAGTTTTTATCTTTGCTATCAGTAAGTTTCCCAACTACAATAGCTCCATCCATACCAGCATTCTCTGCAATTTGTCTTACTGGAGCTTGCAGAGCCTTCTTAACGATGTTAATACCAGCCTGTTGATCTTCATTAGCACTTTTTAGTGACTCTAAAGCTCTTGCCGCATAGAAAAGAGTAACACCGCCACCAGCAACAACGCCTTCTTCCACGGCAGCTCTAGTAGCATGCAAAGCATCTTCTACACGATCTTTTCTTTCTTTTACTTCAACTTCAGTAGCACCACCAACTTTTAAGACAGCTACGCCACCAGCAAGTTTAGCTAAACGCTCTTGTAATTTTTCTTTATCGTAATCTGAACTAGACTCATCAATTTGTACTCGAATTTGAGAACAACGAGCTGCGATATCTGCCTTACTACCAGCACCATCAATTATGACAGTATTTTCTTTGGAGATAGTAACTTTTTTAGCAGTACCTAGCATTTTGATATTAACATTTTCAAGCTTCATACCAAGATCTTCACTAATAAGCTGACCACCTGTTAAAATAGAGATATCTTCCATCATGAATTTTTTTCTATCGCCAAATCCAGGAGCTTTAACTGCAGCAACTTTTAACCCACCACGTAATTTATTCACTACCAGGGTAGCAAGTGCCTCTCCTTCTACATCTTCAGCAATTACTAATAAAGGACGTCCTGATTGCACTACGGCTTCAAGCACTGGTAACATTTGCTGTAAATTTGATAATTTCTTTTCAAATAATAAGATAAAAGGATTTTCTAATTCAGCTACCATCTTTTCGGAATTAGTAACAAAATATGGTGATAGATAACCTCTATCAAACATCATACCTTCAACTACATCTACTTCAAAACTAAAATTCTTAGCTTCTTCAACGGTAATTACCCCTTCTTTACCAACTTTTTCCATTGCTACGGCAATTTTTTCACCAATTTCTTTATCACCATTTGATGAAATAGTACCAACTTGAGCAATCTCCTCTTGGCTGCTGATTTTCTTACTAGCTTTCTTAATTTCTTCAACTATTAAATTAACGGCTGAATCTATACCACGTTTTATATCCATAGGATTCAAGCCAGCTGCTACCGATCTGTTACCTTCCCTTGCTATTGCTTGAGTTAGAACAGTTGCGGTAGTTGTTCCATCACCAGCAACATCAGATGTTTTACTTGCCACAGATTTTACTAATTGGGCTCCCAAATTTTGGGCTTTGTCTTTTAGTTCAATGGCTTTTGCCACTGTCACACCGTCTTTGGTTAATCTTGGTGCTCCGAATGACTGTTCAATTGCAACATTTCTACCTTTTGGACCTAATGTTACTTTTACGGTATCAGCTAAAATATCAATACCTCTTAGCATTTGTTCACGTGCATTTGAGCCGTGTCTTATTAATTTTGTTGCCATATTATATTCTCCTTACAAATTAAATAATTCTTATAATAATTTAGATAAATTATTAACTAATTATGCCCATGACATCACTTTCTTTCATGATTATCAGATCTAAACCATCAACTTTAACTTCAGTACCAGCCCATTTGCCATATAGTACTTTATCGCCTACTTTAACTTCTAATGAGTGGATAGTACCATTCTCCCCTCTCACTCCTTTTCCTACAGCTATTACTTCCCCTTGCATAGGCTTTTCCTTAGCTGTATCAGGGATAATAATTCCCCCGAGTGTTTTTTCTTCTTGTTGAATTGGTTTTACCGCAATTCTATCATGTAACGGTCTAAAAGACATTCTTACCTCCATAAAATTAATACTTACACATTGTGTATTCTATATATGTTTGATTTTGTAACAGTTCAAGGGATAAAAGAAAATTTTTTAATTATTAATGAGTAATTTATGTAAATAATTCACCTTACGCATAAACCCCATGACAATTTAAAAATTTCGGAAAAGTGCAAAACGCTATTAGCGAGACCACTAAGTGGTCGAAGCAATCCACATTCATTAGATTGCTTCGTCGCTACTAAAGTAGCTTCTCGCAATGACGCTGATGCTAAATACTAATTGATGAGAAGTTGGTAACGTCGTCACTCGTCGCTCGCCTATTACTTATAGGCATTGCTCCATCGTTCCTAGCCCCAAATTCTCCTGAATTGACTATATATATACCTCCTAGTTTATTTTTGATAATCTAGTACTATGTCTCCCACCTTCAAATTTAGTGGTTAAAAATTTATCGACCATTTGACATGCCAATTCTTCGTTTGGTATCTTAGCTCCTAACACTATTATATTAGCATCATTATGGGCTCTTGATCTTTCTGCCATAAATAAGTCAAAACATAAAGCAGCCCTTATGTCAGATGTACGATTTGCAGCAATTGACATACCTATACCAGTTCCACAAATTAAAATTCCTAAAGGAGCTCTATTTTCTAAAATTCCATCAACAACTTTTTTAGCATAATCTGGATAATCGACTGCTTCTTGGTTATAAGTACCATAATCAAGGATAGATATATTTTTATTGTTTAAATAACTGATAATTTTATTCTTGAGTGAAAATCCGGAATGGTCACTGGCTATTAGAACGCTGTAAGTTTTCATAATTACGTAATCTTGGTGAAAAAAATACTAAAATTAATTGTACATTAAAGTTAGTTTATTGCATAATAAAATTGCAAATTTTTTGGTTAGTTATGAAAAACAATATATTTTTTATCTATTTTGTAATATTTATGATTTCTGGATGTGCTACTCAACTTCCAGCTCCTATTGAATATAATCGTGGAAAGAATTTTTCCCAAAAAGCTACAACTACAAAACCACCAACTACCACATATTCTGAAAATAACCATATATCAGAAAGTGATGAAGGCGAAATAATAGGTAGAGAGATTGACGAGAAAGAAAAAGAGTTTGATGCTCCAACTGGTTTCTTACAAGAACGCCATGCTATAAAGCCTCAAAATCAGGACGATATAATAATAGTCCCAAAAGTAAAACTAGATGATAATAAGATAATCTATCGTGAGGTTCAATCAGGAGAAACGTTAGAATCGATAGCCAATGAGTATGGTCAAACGGTTGAGCAATTAGCTGAGCTAAATAACATGTCTGCCCCATACCATCTTAGCAAATCTCAAATTATCATGATAAAAGTTAATACTGAGCTGTTAAATAAAAAAAATCAAGAAAGATCAATAAGAAAAAGCACTATAAGAGAAACGGAAAATGCGACAAAATTTATCAAACCAATTGATGGTAAAATTACTATCAAATTTGGTGAACAAACATCTAAAGGAAAAAGCAAAGGGATTAATATTGCTGCAAAAGAAGGTGCTAATGTAAAATCTATTGCCTCAGGTAAAGTAATGTTTGCAGGCAATGATACAAAGTTTGGTAATTTACTAATAGTAAAATTAGATAATAGCGACCTTTATGTTGCTTATGCTTATTTACAAGACCTAATTGTTCAAAAAGGAGCAACAGTTTCACAAGGAGAAGTAATAGGACATGTAGGGGGTACTGGAGATGCCGAATACCCTCAGCTGCATTTTGCTATTCGCCAGGGAAAGCTAGCTGTTGATCCGCTACAATATGTAAACTATTAAAATTTAGAACATAACGTAGCAAGAACCTTTAAATAGCAAGGATGCGTTGAAGCTAGGAAATTGCCTGCGATAACTATTCCATTATATCTCCCTGATTTGTTTAAATATTAACTTTTTTTCTCTAAATATGTTTATTTTATGAAGAAAATTAGCTAGAGATCGCGGCTTTGACATATCACGTTTGTAGCTTTGTTTAGTCATTGATACATAATTAGAAATTAAAGAGGGTATAACTTCATAGTAATATACTTTATATAATCCTTTCATTGTTTCCATAGTTGTTAAATATCCCCATTTCATAACCTGTTGAGGTACTCTGGCTAGAGCTTCGATACAGGCAATTGTTTCTTCGACTTCAGGGTCGCTACTCTTATAAACATCTGCGACTGGTGCCAAATTAAACTTCATATCTTCGATCATAGCTCTAATCATCAGCCCCATATATTGTTCTTTTGCGAACCTCTTAATAAAAAGTAATTTTCTCCTATAAACAGAAAATAAAAATTTCTGTTTATAAATCAATGCAAGTAATCTTGCCCAATAAACCCTTATGCCATGAACCTTGTTCTTATTATAAAATTCTACCTTCTCTTCATAATTAATCATTTGCCTCATCCCCATCGAGAGAAGATTGGCTAATAATTTATTACAATTAATAATATCATCCTGCCTCGCCTGTTTTACATGAGGCGTTGCTTTTGTTCCAGAGAAATTTTCTGAATGACGACTTATTTGACGACCACTCGCATCTCTTTTAATATCGGCAAAATGCCCAAGCTCTTGTCCAGCTATAATTTGTAACCTAGCAACTGCTGCCCATCCATCACCATAAGTTGGATGAATTTCATCATTTTCAGCAAATGGATTGCCACCACAGGACACAAAGACTGCAACATTCTTGCCGTCAGTACTTTGCATACCACTATTGGAGCCAGAACGTTGCCAATCAACTATATCCATCATATCGCCAATATTATGGGAGTAAGTAATAAATACTTGAACCTGATCATGCAGTAACCACCTAATAACTATAGGATGGGCTGACTGAACAAAAATCCTTGTTAATCTTTCAGTAACTAATGGGTTAACTGGTTGTAATTTTTGAATTTGTTTTTTCAAATCTGTATAAATCAATGCCAATTTTTTATCGGATATAGAAGATTTATATAAAGACCTAAATAACTGATTAGTTTGTTCAATTAAATCTGGGTCTGTTATTTCTTCCTTACTTACCATCAAACTAATATTGAATTTGGGATCAGAAAATCTTGCAAAATTACAACTATTATCGGTATCTATCCTAAGTTTACCCGATTTAATTAATTGCTGAGCTAATTGTTCATATTCTATCTGCATATCTTCAGGATAGATAGCAGGAACCTTATCGAGTATATGATAAATTGAACTCATAATAGTACACTTAATATTTTCATTTTCTATCTAGAATCTCAAAAAATTTATCCTTAATAACTTCATCAAATTGCTCTAATGTTATATCAACACCAAGTTTCTTTAACGAGGTTACCGGCACATCCCTTAATCCACAAGCAATAATTCCGGAGAACATATCAAGATTTGTTGAAATATTTACAGCAATACCATGATATGCAATCCATTTTCTAACCCTAACGCCTATTGAGGCAATCTTTGCCGGTACACCGTTTTCTTTTACCCATATTCCTACCATACCATTAATAGTAAAAGCTTTGATTCCAAAATATAACAGGCTATTTATAATCCATTCTTCCAATAATTTAATATATAGCTTTAAATCTTTTTGTCTCCATTCTGATGCTAAATCAACAATAGGATATATAACTCTTTGTCCGCTACCGTGGTAAGTAAACTTCCCCCCCCTATTAGTATAAATTACTGGTATATCTCCAGGGTCTAGCAATTCATTGGCCTTAAAACTAGTACCTGCGGTATAGATATCCTTATACTCAACTAAATAAACAACCTCTTTCGAGGATTTATTAATTAAACTAGCAACCTTATCTTCCATTAATTTTACCGTATCTTCATATTCTGAAAGACCTGATAAGGTAACAAATTGCACCATAATTAGTAAGATATTTTATATTTAAGGAATATTATAATACACAAATAGGCTACCACTAAGAAGTAAAATAGAAAAAAATGAAAAATTTTAAAAAATATTTTGTATTGAAAGATTTTGGCGGGAGCAAGTATAAACAATTCAGGAGAATTGTTTATATAGGATTATTTTTAAAACCCAAAGAAGTAAGCATATGCATAGTCTCCAATAGTGGTAATCCCATAATATTGGAGTATGATCCGTATATGCTAGGAATAAAAGCTTCAGCATAGCCGTGAATCATGCAACCACCTGCTTTATTGATTCCTTCATCTAGGCTACAGTAAAATTCTATCTCTTGATGACTCAGTTTTTTAAACTTGACTATAGTTTGCACTATTTTTTGTCGTGTTAAGAGTTGTTCGGAAGTTTTTTTTATTATACAGACCCCTGTATAAACCCTATGACGTCTTCCAGATAAAATATTAAGACAATATCTAACATCTTCACTTGTTAAAGCTTTGGGTAATATTTTTCTGCCACGAGCTACAACAGTATCAGCTGCTATAATTATAGCTTCACCAGTTATTTGTTGGGCAACAACTTTTGCCTTTTCCTGTGCCAATCTTATCGCTAATTGATTTGGTAATTCTCGCAAATATTCTGTTTCATTGATATTAGCAGGAATAATTTGGGTGGGAAATATTTTGATTCTTTTTAGCAATTCAAGCCTTGCCGGTGATTGTGATGCTAGAATTACATCTATATTATGTTGTTTTAAAGAAGTATCTTCTACATTTGACATAAATATGAAAAATCTTAATGACGATGGATAACACGACCTTTTGTTAAGTCGTAAGGAGTCATTTCCACTGTTATCTTATCCCCAACAAGCATCCTAATACGATTTTTACGCATCCTACCAGAAGTATGGGCGATAATAAAATGACCATTTTCTAGCTTCACTCTAAAAGTTGCATTAGGTAAAAGCTCAAGGACAACCCCTTCAAAATTAATTAGCTCTTCTTTGGTCATTACAACTTAAATTAAATTATATTTAAAATGGCTCCCCGGGCCGGACTCGAACCAGCGACCGAACGGTTAACAGCCGTTTGCTCTACCACTGAGCTACCGAGGAACATTTACCTTACCCTTATAACAAATCTTTTGTCTAGGGTCTAGTGTTTTCTTGTTTTTTCTCTAAAAAAAAATTATATTTCCTGCATAAGTCTATTAAAAACTACTATAGTCAATTTAGGAGAATTTGGGGCTAGGAGCGATGGAGCGACGCCTATAAGTAATAGGCGAGCGACGAGTGACAACGTCCCCAATTTCTCATCAATTGACTATACTATGCTGGTGTATTTGAGCATTCATTACCAATCCAAAGCCAATAAGCATTGATACCATCATTGTACCACCATAAGATATAAATGGTAAAGGTACGCCCACTACTGGTAATAATCCCATCACCATAGCTATATTTATAAATACATGACTAAATAGGATCGATGTTATGCCTATTACCATCAATTTACTAAATGTTGTTCGACAATTAGTAGCAATCATCAATGAAATTACTATAATTGCCGAATAAAGAATTAATAGAAACAAACTACCAACAAAACCAAATTCTTCAGCAAAAGTAGCAAAGATAAAATCGGTCTGATGCTCTGGTAAAAAATTTAGATGGCTTTGACTACCTTTGGTAAGCCCTTTACCCCATAACCCACCAGAGCCAATAGCGATTTTTGATTGGATAATATTATAGCCAGCTCCAAGCGGATCTTTCTCAGGATCCAAAAAAACCATGACTCTTTTTCTTTGATAATCATGCATCACTTGCCAAATAACCGGTACGCAAGTAACAACTATAATACCAATTATCATAAAATTTCTTACTCTAAAACCAACAGCAAAGAAAATAACACTAGCAATAATGATAGTAATCACTCCAGTACCTAAATCCGGCTCTTTTATTATCAGTAAAACTGGTACTATCACAGCTATTATAGGCAATAAAATCTTATGAAATCTGGTAAAATCTTCAGTTTTTAATTGATGAAAATACCTAGCTAACATTAACACTATTGCTAGTTTTGTCGGTTCAGAAGGCTGCAAGCGGACAACTCCTAAATCTATCCAACGTTTTGCTCCCATAGCAATAGAGCCAAAAAGCTCAACACTAACTAATAAGATAATAACTGCAATATAAAATATATATGAAAACTTAAATATATATTTTATGTCAATAATCGTAATAATTATCACAATTGGTATAAACAGAAAAAAAATCATCATCTGCTTATATGCCCAAGGTTGAATATTACTATCCGAAGCGGAATATAGTACAACAAAACCAATACTACAAATTATGCTAATAAGAATAATTAAAGTAATCGGTAGTTTTTTTAGTTTTTCAAAATAATTTCCTTGAATTGACATTTTAGGTAGATATCCATAAAAATTAACTATAAAACAATAATAAATATTATATAATTATGCTCTTTAGAGCTAACCCAATAATATTACTCAGTCATTGCGGGAAGCTACTTTAGTGGCAACGAAGCAATTGTTCATATGACAAACTTCATGGATTGCCACGCTCACGTACGTTCGCTCGCAATGACGGAAGTATTTTTACCCAACGTCATTGCGAGAAGCTACTTTAGTAGCGACGAAGCAATCCCAAAAAATAATTAGAAATTGCTTTGCTACCTTGCAATGACGGTGTAATGTTAGTCGGATTAGCTACAAAGTTTAACACAACGATAAAGAACATGAAATTATTATTACATAACACACTAACTCGCAATAAAGAGGTTTTTGTACCGCTAGATAATAATCTAGTGAAAATGTATGTTTGCGGTCCAACTGTCTACGATCACCCCCATATTGGTAACGCTAGGTCCGTAGTAGTATACGATATTTTATATCGCTCACTAAGTAAAATATTTGGTAAAAATCATATAAAATATGTCCGTAATATTACCGACATTGATGACAAAATAATAAATAGAGCCAGAGAACTCAAAATAACTATTGCTGACTTAACAGCCAAAATTACAGAAGAATTTCATTGTAATATGCAATATCTAGGTTGCAAAACACCAAATATCGAACCAAAAGCTACTATGCATATTGATGATATGGTGATGATTATTCAAAAATTACTTGACCTAAAGCATGCTTATATGGCAGATAACCATGTTTATTTTGATATTTCTACCTCTCCAGATTATACAAAATTATCAAATCGTAATCTTAATGAAATGCTAGAAGGAGTACGTATTGAAAATAATCTATCAAAAAAGCACCCCCATGATTTTGTCTTATGGAAACCAGCCAATAAAGATGAAGAAATATTGGCAAATTTTGATAGTCCTTGGGGAAGAGGTAGACCAGGATGGCATATAGAATGTTCAGCGATGAGCTATAAATATCTAGGAGAAAATTTTGATATTCACGGTGGTGGAGCAGATTTAATTTTTCCTCATCATACTAATGAAATAGCACAAAGTACATGTGCTTTCCCGAACTCTTACTTCGCTAAATATTGGGTGCATAATGGATTCTTAACCTGTAATGGTGAAAAAATGAGTAAGTCGCTCAATAATTTTATTACGGTAAAAGATTTGATAGATAAGAAAATCCCAGGTGACGTGATTAGGTTATTGCTAATGAGCAGCCATTACCGCAAACCATTAGATTACAACGATAAGGCTTTAGAAGATGCTAAAAAAACAATAAATTATTGGTATAGAGCGATAGAAAATTTAGATATTAACAAGCTTGATGTTCAGAATGTTCCAGAAGAATTTTGCTCAAGCTTATTTGATGATCTGAACACCCCTCTTGCCATAAAAATAATCAACGATTATGCCAAATTGGTTTTTGCCAGTACCACAGAAGAAGATAAATACCAATATGCGTCTTACTTACTTTCTTGCAGCAATTTTATCGGTCTAATGACCAAGCCAGCTAGCGTGTGGTTCGATTATGCAATAAATGATCAACAGGGCGATCAATTAATTATGCAGCTTATTGCCCAAAGACAACAAGCAAAATTACAAAAAGATTGGCTATTAGCCGATCAAATTCGCCAAGATTTATTGCAAGATGGCATTATTCTAGAAGATAAACCAGATGGATCAACTATTTGGAGAAAAACTTGATTATCAAGAATAAGACGTTTATTAGCGAGTATAGTCAATTCAGGGGAATTTGGGGCTAGGAGCGATGCCTATAAGTAATAGGCAAGCGACGACGTCACCAACTTCTCATCAATTGACTATAGTATTTTTGCTACAACGAAGCAATTTCTAGTTACTTTTTGAATTACTTCGTTGCCTATGTTTCAATGCTTAGATTTATCTATAGCAAAACCTATTGAATTAGGTGCTATGCTGCGTCTGTAAATTCTATGCCATTACCAATAAAAGTAACATACATGTCCCCTAGAACGTTTATGCTATAATGAGAACCATTATAGTAAAGGTTTGCATGACCATTAGGGGCAAAAGAGAAATCGGTGATATGGAAATCATGCCCTCTAAAATAGATAGTATGCCCTCCTGCCCTTACAGTTAATGATTCTCCAAAAGTCGAATCTCTAACAACTACAGCAGGTTCTGCTGCTTCTATTCTTTCTTCTGTTCTCAATATTCTTGGGGTATTTGGTATATTAGGGGCGGTCATAATATTTTCCTATTTAAAAATTATTTTGTGCATTATATATAATTTAATTTTTTACGCAATATCTTATACGTTTTTAAAGATTTTGTCTGAAAAAAGCTGTTCTCTAAGCGTCATTGCGAGCGAACGTATGTGAGCGTGGCAATCCATAAAGCTCGTATAGTCAATTGATGAGAAGTTGGGGACGTTGTCGCTCAATGCTCGCCTATTACTTATAGGCGTCGCTCCATCGTTCCTAGCCCCAAATTCCCCTGAATTGACTATAATATGGATCAACTATGTTTCGCAATAAAAATTTAAATAAATTTGGTGTAAATTTATTATAAAGCTATATAATTAAATCTACTTAAATCAACTGCAGAAGCTATATTTGCTCAGCCATATTCAACAACAAATTATATTATGAAAATCAATGTGGAAATTATTCGCACTTATCAAGATTGGAAAAATCATAAATTTATCAATAAACTATTAGTCAAGAAGGTTGCGTGTGCTATATTAAGTAGATATAAGAATTTTAAAGGAGTTGCAAGGTTTGAGCTAGCGATATTACTAACTGATAATAATGAAATGTTAAATTTGAATAGCCAATTTTGTGGTAAGGGGAAAGCTACAAATGTGCTATCATTTCCTGATATAGAATTAGACTTTCGGCATTTACTTGAATTTACTCCTAATGTAGGTTATATGTATTTGGGAGACATAGCTTTTGGGTATGAAATAATTCAGAGTGAAGCGATAAGTCAAAATAAAAGCTTTAGGGATCATTTTATACATCTTTTGGTACATAGTATTTTGCATTTACTTGGCTTCGATCACCAAAATGACGAAGAAGCAACTATTATGGAAAATTTAGAAATAGAAATATTAAAGGATTTTGCTATTGTTTCTCCATATTAACAATTATGCTAGGTTATGTGAAAAAAGAAGATATTTCCTCTATTAACTCTAAAAAGGCTATGCTTACAAATCCTTCAAAATTTGATATTTTTAAATCTTGGTTCTTTCGTCTGTTTCTTAAAGAAAAGATAGAGGATAATTTTTATTATACTATTAAAAAGCTAAAATCTAACAGCAAGAAAATGGCATTGGAAGAAAAAAAGATTTTTATGAATCTTTTGAAATTTGGTCATAAAACTGTAGAAGATGTAATGATTCCTAGATCTGATATTAAGGCAGTAAAATTAACCACTAGCGTGGAGGAGTTAAGCAAAATACTTAATAGCAAAATACCTCATACTAGAACGTTAGTTTATGATGAAACGTTGGATAATATAATTGGTTTTATTCATATAAAAGATTTGTTTAAGATACTTGTTACTAAGCAAGATATATCGTTGAAAGGAATAATTCGTAAACCTATCATTTCTGCCCCTTCAATGAAATTGATAGATTTATTAGCGAAAATGCGAAGAGATCGTGTGCAGATATCTATAGTTGTTGACGAATATGGTGGAACTGATGGTATTGTCACCATTGAAGATATTATGGAAGAGATAGTTGGTAGAATAGATGATGAGCATGATAAAAAGTCGGATAATGATAATTTCAAAATTATCAATAATAATACCATTTTATCAAATGCTCGAGTGAAGGTTGAGGAGCTTGAATTGGCTCTTGGAGTGAAGTTAAAAACAGAAAATGATGAATTCGATACAATTGGTGGCTTAGTTTTAGCAAAAGTAGGTAATGTGCCTTCGGTTGGTATTAAAATTGATATTGAGGAACAGGTTGAACTTGAAGTAATCGAGGCAGATCCGAGATCACTTAAGCAGGTTAAATTAAAATTAAAAAATGGTGCATTATTACCTAATTATACCTTATGATTATCGCAACTAATTTAGCCATGAGTTATGGTGCAAAAATATTATTTACCGACGTAAATGTTCATATCAAAAATGGTAATAGATATGGGCTTGTTGGAGCGAATGGTGCTGGTAAATCTACTTTTTTTAAAGTTCTAATTAAAGAAGAGGAAGCAAGCATTGGTGAAGTCAATATAGTTAAGAAGGCTCGTATTGGTTGCTTGAAACAAGATCAGTTTCTTTATGAAAATACTTCAATTATTAATACTGTTATTGCTGGTAGAAGCGAATTATGGCAGGCTCTACAAGAAAAGGAAAAAATATTAGGGAAGGAGAAATGTGATGAGGAAAGCGGTTATCGGTTAGGTGAATTGGAACAAATTATTGCTGATAATGATGGATATATCTCAGAAATTTTTGCCATTGAGCTACTTCTAGGTTTAGGGATACAAGAAAAATATCATCATCAACCATTATCCGTTTTATCCGGCGGCTACAAACTTAGAGTATTACTAGCCCAAAGTTTATTCAACAATCCTGATATATTATTACTTGATGAGCCGACCAACCATCTTGATATAGTATCGATTTATTGGCTAGAAAATTATCTAAAACAAAAATTCAAAGGTGCTTTAGTATTTATTTCGCACGATTTGACTTTTCTTAATAATATTTCTACCCATATTTTGGATATAGATTACGGTACCATCAAAACTTATACTGGTAATTATGATATTTTTATTCGTGATAAACAGCTAATTGCCGATCAAAAGCTTAAGGATCTTACTAATATAGAGAAAAAAATTGCTACTATGCAGGTTTTTGTTGATAAATTCCGGGCTTCCGCTAACAGAGCTAAGCAAAGTAGCTCACGAGAAAAGCAAATAGAGAAAATGGAATTACCTGATATACAAAAAAGTTCACGTATTAGCCCGTATTTTAATTTTAAGCAAAAAAGACCATCTGGAAAATTAGCGCTACAAGTTAAGGGTATTTCTAAAAATTATGAGAATAAAAAAATATTAAATAATGTAAGTTTTACTGTAACAAGAGGAGAAAAAATTGTTATTATTGGTCCAAATGGTATTGGTAAATCTACTTTACTAAAAATCCTTCTTGGTAAAATATTCTCAGATTTGGGAAGTTATGAATGGGGATACGAAACTCAAATTTCTTATTTTGCTCAGGATCATCATGAATTACTCAATGAAAATATCAACGTTATTGATTGGTTATCCAACCAAATACCTACTGAGAATGACAATACGTTGCGTAGTATATTAGGTCAATTATTATTCCGTAAAGATGAAGTAACTAAGAATATTTTAAATTTGAGTGGTGGAGAAGGAGCTCGTTTATTATTAGCCAAAATTATCTTAGAAGAAAGTAATATATTGGTATTAGATGAACCAACCAATCACTTAGATATTGAATCTAAGCATATGCTAAAAAATTCACTAATTAACTACCCAGGTACTCTAATATTGGTAACTCATGATAGAGATTTTGCTAGCAGTATAGCCACAAGGATTATTGCACTATCCCGCCAAACTATTACTGATTTTAAAGGTAAATATCAGGAATATTTAGCTAAATATAGCAATGATTACTTAGATAGTAACTGGGTATTGGCAAATAAGGCGGGGAAGTAGTCTATTAAGTTTTTTGTAGACTTATAGTCAATTGATGAGAAGCTGGTGACGTCGTCACTCAATGCTCGCCTATTACTTATAGGCGTCGCTCCATCGCTCCTAGCCCCAAATTCCCCTAAATTGACTATAGCACATAAGCGTCAGTTTAAGAAAGCAATAATTGAAAAACCATCGTTGAAAGGAAGCCTTAAGCTGATGAAGCAATCCAGAAAAGTGATTAAAAAGATATGATTTTTGCCGGAATAGTGTAGCTATTTCAAGAAAACCATGTTTATTCGTAGCCAAAAAGAGCCAAATATGGAATTACTTTCATTATCGCAGCCAGCCTCCTAGGACGTTTTAGCTTTCTTGCCCGAATTAATAATCCTTTCATATAATATTCGGGTTAATGGGTTATACATAAGAAACAACAAAAACATAGTTGAATTATATTCAAAATATATTATAAGTTTTAGTTACAAGAAAAATAATATAGTCAATGTCAAAATTAAAAAATTGTATATACAAAGTTTTTTCCAAAAAAGAAAATAAAGCAAATACTATACTGGTATGTTGGGATTTTGATTGCACTGTAGTAAACGGGCATATTCATTCTTTATTAAAACATAAAAATTTTCAACCTATAACATATGAAAATTGCCTTATTATAAACGGTAGCATAGAAGAAGGGTATACAATAAATAGTACTTATGATCCACATCAAATTCAAGAGATAATGAAACCATTATTACGTTCTGATAAGTTTGGATTAAACCACCGTGATCAATTAAAAGATACGTTTAATTATTTATTAAACAAAGGTTATAAAGTGGCTATTACTTCTCATACCCGATATCCTGATACAATTAAACCAGCATTAAAAAAAATGGGCTTAACTGAGAAACAAATTGAAAAAATCGATATAATAACAGGCGTTCCCACAGGCGGAATAAAAATGGGAAAGAACTTACATATTGAAGAGGCAATGAGGCTTAATGGTATTACAGACTACTTCAATGTAGTATTAGTAGATGATGATGTACGTAATTTAAATGAAGCACAAAAAATAGGTGTGCATGCTATTTTAGTAGGTTCAGATATTAAAGGCAATATGTTATCACTTATTAAAGGGATAAAGTATCAAAAAGTTACTGATACTGGAGAATTTAATAATATATCTAAGGCGCATCAATCGAATCAAATCGAAGATAACTCGAACATATTAGATTCTGAAATTCCTAAATCAGTACAAAAATATCTTCACGTAAGTATGCAACCAATACAAGTGCATAATTACAGTAATGTAATTGAAGAATTAGACCCCCAATTACTGGGAACAGAAGAGCCAACGGCATCATTGATACCATACATTATTTAATTCTGATTTAGAGCAGCACTATAGTCAATTCAGGAGAATTTGGGGGCTAGGAGCGATGGAGCGACGCCTATAAGTAATGGCTTTGTTGCATGAATCAGATTTTGAAAGTGTTGTTTAATTTTTGTCAAAAATCAGGCAAATTTTTTGGTATCCGGCATGCCGAGTTTTGTCATGATATTAAGAATATTAGCAGCTACTTTACTTTCGGTTTTTTGGTTTAAAAAAGTTCTAGATTTTAATTTGTTTCCTATAATTGATTTGTAACGGTAGATAGCGTTTTCTGCTTTGGCTCGCCTGCCGTAGTTGGTATGTTTTTGCCATCGCTTTCGTCCTTGTTCCATAAGACGAATATTGTCTAATCTTAATTTAGAGTCATCGGGCATTTCTGCTCTGAACCCTAAGTTTGGCGGTACTACTGCTTTTATAGGAATTTCATTACCATGTTGATTCTGATGGGCGATTAATGCTTTGTATGTAGAGGGTTGGTCATATGCTCCGTCAGCTAGTACGGTATCTATTGGACTATCAATTTCCTCAAGTAATGTGCCTATCGTAGCACAATCACTAATATTGTGAGTCGTTAATTCAGAGCTTGCAATATATCCGTTTTCATCAACAGCGATATGAAGCTTTCTCCACGATTTCCTTGCTTTCAGTGCGTATTTTTCTTCCTGCCACTCCTGCTCGCCGTAAATCTTTATACCGGTACTATCGACGCAAAGCGTTACGGGATCACGATTTGCCCTACGGTGCCGTGACACTTTAAGTTTTTTTGTTCTTCTTGAAATAGTAGTATAATCAGGCGTTTTGAGCTCGAGATTCAGCAGTTTTATAATTGATTCTACAAAACCTTCGGTTTGCCGTAAATGCTGTTTGTATACTAATCCAAGCCTCACGCATGTCTCAATAGCAAGATCGGAATAGATCGCTTGACCGCCCCGCTTCTTATGTACGGATACGGGATTATTCCATTTTGCTACCGCTTCCCCTGAAAACCAAATTATTAGACTACCACGATTTTTTAATGATTGATCGTACTCACGTGAATTACTGATTTTGTATTTAGCTCGGGCAAATTTATGACGATAAGGATATTGGTGTTTGTTCGGCATATTTACCTTAAAAAAAGAGGATATCTTAACTCCTTAACTTTACTATTTCCACTGCTTTTTTTATTTATTCAAAAACTCGATTTACTCCAAATTCCGATTCATGCAACAAAGCCATCTACCGTTACAAATCAATTATAGGAAACAAATTAAAATCTAGAACTTTTTTAAACCAAAAAACCGAAAGTAAAGTAGCTGCTAATATTCTTAATATCATGACAAAACTCGGCATGCCGGATACCAAAAAATTTGCCTGATTTTTGACAAAAATTAAACAACACTTTCAAAATCTGATTCATGCAACAAAGCCAATAGACAGCACAATGGGTGCTTATTCGGCACTAATTCAGGTTGATTGACTATATCTCTTGCCTAAAACTCGCTTACCTATTATTTATTGTCCTCATTTTTCAAATTATTTGAGTATACTATACAAATAGTATATGTTAGAATGAAAGATAAAAATAGCAACAAAATCAACTAATTTATAATATGGAATTTGATCCTAATCTACTATCTCGTATACAATTTGCTTTTACTGTAAGCTTCCATATAATTTTCCCGTCCTTCACAATTGGTCTTGCTAGCTGGCTGGCTGTAGTAGAAGGGTTATGGCTCAAAACTGGCAATAATATTTACCAAGAAATATATAAATTTTGGATTAAGATTTTTGCTATTACCTTTGGTATGGGGGTAGTATCCGGCGTTGTTCTATCTTACCAAATTGGTACTAATTGGTCAGGTTTCTCTGATAAGGTAGGTAATGTACTTGGACCACTTCTCGGTTTTGAAGTGCTTGCTGCCTTCTTTTTGGAATCGTCTTTTCTTGGAGTGATGTTGTTTGGTTGGAATAAAGTTAGTAAGAAAATGCATTTTGCTGCTACTTTAATCGTGGCAATTGGTACAATTATCTCTGCCTTTTGGATTCTGTCAGCTAATAGCTGGATGCAAACTCCTACTGGTTATGAAGTACGAGCCGATAATATTTTATATCCAACAAATTGGTTAGAAATTATTTTTAATCCTTCATTTCCATATCGTTTCTGTCATATGATTGTTGCATCATACTTAACTACAGCCTTTGTTATTGGTGGCGTCGCTGCTTGGTATCTTGTACAGAGAAAATTTGTTGCCCATGCTAAAATCATGTTTGGTATGGCAATGTTGATGGCAGTATTTGTTGCTCCAATACAGCTTTTTATTGGCGACCAACACGGGTTAAATACCCTAGAACATCAGCCTGCAAAAATTGCTGCTATGGAAGGTATTTGGGATACAGAAAAAGGTGCTGCCCTTAGGGTCTTTGGCTGGCCATCAGCTCAAGAAGAAACAACAAAATATACGATAGATATTCCAAAAATTGCTAGTTTAATACTGACCCATAGCTTAGATGGAGAAGTACAAGGGCTAAAAGAATGGTCAAAAGAAAATCGCCCCCCAGTATTAATAGTATTTTTATGTTTCCGAATAATGGTAGGAATCGGTATGTTGATGATAATTACTGGGGTGATTGCCGTAGTCTTATATTTACGTAAAAGATTGTTTGATACTAAATGGTTCCAATATTGGTGTATGTTGATGACGCCAACTGGCTTTGTAGCCGTGTTGTCCGGATGGTTTGTTACGGAAATTGGTAGACAACCTTATATAGTATATAATATAATCAGAACATCTGAAGCATCTTCACCAGTACTAGGGCAATATATCTTTACTTCATTAATTGCCTTTGTGATAGTTTATGTTTTTATATTTGGCAGTGCCACTTATTATATTATAGATTTAATAAAGAAAGGACCTACTATAATAACAAAAGAAGAGACATATGGTTTCCACAGTTTAGGAAATCCAATAGAGGATACTGTCTACGATAACTAATTAGTTATATTTTGAGCTATAGTTAATTGATGAGAAGTTGGGAACGTTGTTGCTCAATGCTCCTAGTCCCAAATTTTCCTGAATTGACTATAGGTCAGAATGGGTAGAAGAGACTAAAACAATGAGAGGTAGGGGCTTATATGGATAAATTCATCAGGACACCAATGCACCCATGCGAGAATGACATTAAATGGCTACCAAATCTTTTTCTTATTAAGAAAATCACCAAAGATACCAAACAAAATTATTCGGTCAATTCTCCTCTTATAGTTAATGATCATTTGGAATATGGTAGAATATTTCATAAGATTCTAGAAGATGCCGTAAAGATTAATGATTTTTCTAGTATGAACACCCACCCATTTATTGATAAATTACCAACAATGTTACAAGAGAAAATTCACAAAAATATTGACAAGTTACTGAATAATTTAGAATTTATGGCACTTATTTCTCAAGAGCTAAAAACTGAAGTACCGATAGGGATAAGTCTAAATGATGATGTTAAGATAGGAAGGATTGATTTACTTGCCATCGATAGGGGAAAGTTAACCATTATTGATTATAAATCCGATGCTAATCCACCTAAAAATTGTCAACTAGTTAAGGAGTCTTATATTGATCAATTGAATTTTTACCGACATCTAGTAGCCAAGTTGTATCCTGACAATCAAATTATTTGCAAAATTTTATGGCTAGAAGATGCCAGTTTTATGGCTATTATGTAAGACATATAGCAAAGATGGAGTTCATACCCTACAATTTTTTATTTATTTCCTTATGATGAGTAAAAAAGCTTACTGCTAAGCGTCATTGCGAGAAGTTGCTTTAGCAACGACGAAGCAATCCATAAGAATTAGTATAGATACATCAAGACTATATGGATTGCTTCGTTGTGCGGTTTACGCACTCCTTGCAATGACGCAAGTTTGTATGAATAAATACTAATCAGGTTAGCTATATATGTTGATATTAATAGAATAATTTGCTATATATAGGCAAAATCCAAACTGTAGTAAAAGTGATTGAATTAGGTACTATCCTTATTCCTAGGAGGTTGCCTGCAATAACTAAAGCAATTATATTAATGCGGTCGTGGCGAAATTGGTAGACGCGCAGCCTTGAGGGGGCTGTTCTTAACAGAGTGGAAGTTCAAGTCTTCTCGACCGCACCAATTATAGTCAATTCATAGGCGAGCGACGACATCGCCAACTTCTCATCAATTGACTATAACCCAGTTGCCATTGCCCGTCAATTGCAGAGGGCGTAAGCCGACAAAAATTTGTGCTAACGAGGAGTTATGCAGAATCTACCAAAAAATATGTTACCGATCCATCAAAACCAATTTGATGCAACATTTGAACAAATTAATAATCTCCTGAATAATGATGAGGTTGGTAAAGCCGTGAAGATTATGGCTAATCTCCATTATGCAGATCTTGCAGATTTTTTAGATAATATAAATCAGAAAACATATAAAATAATTCTTCCATTATTACAGGATACACTAAAACCTGAGACTTTAGTGCAGCTTAGTGTAAGTAGAAAACCCCTAATAATCCAAATTTTGGGTATAGAAAAAACTGTACATTTAATTAATCAACTTGCTATAGAAGACGCTGTTGAAGTTATAGAAGATCTTGATGATATAACCAAAGAAATGATCTTAGATAACCTCAAAGTAGAAAAAAGACAACAAATTATCGAAGGGTGTACTTATCCAGAAAATACTGTTGGTAGAGTAATTGAAAGACATTTTGTATCATTTCAGGAGGATTGGACAGTAGCTAGAGCTATAGATTTTATTAGAGAACAACATATAGCCCAAGATTTTCATGCTGCTATTGTGATAGATAGTAAATATCGCCCTATAGGTAGTATACTCCTAAGCACTTTACTTAAGCATAAGGGGGATGAATTAGTAAAAGAGCTTATGAACCCTGAGTTTAAAATTACCGATCTCTTTACCAACTTAAGTGAATTAAGCTTTATTTTCAAACAATATGCTTTAACAATTGTACCAGTGGTCAATAAAAGCGGTAAGCTAATAGGTACCATTTCAATAGACAATATGCTCTATATCATTGAACAGCAAACAGAAAAAGATATAATGTCACTTGGGGGCGTCCATACCCAAGATACATTCTACAATCTATTTTATACTGTAAGGCATAGATTTCTTTGGTTATTTCTCCATCTAATTACCGCCTGTATGACGTCGATAATCATTAACCAATTCAGTATGACCATTGCTAAATTTATAGCACTAGCAGCTATCATGCCTATTGTTGCTTCTATGGGAGGAAATGCTGGAACCCAAGCCATGACTGTAACAGTTAGAGCCCTTGCCAACAAAGATATTCACCATAGTAACGTACTGAAAGTAATCCTTAAGGAAGTAGTTGTATGTGGATTTAATGGTTCTATATTAGCATTAGTTGGGGCATTGTTAATCTTAGTAATGCTTTCTGATCCACAGATTAGCTTAATTTTTTCCGTAGCTGTTATCCTAACTTTCTTAATTGCTGGTCTTTTTGGTTCGGCAATACCAATTACTCTACATTATTTAAATATTGATCCCGCCACTGGTTCGGGTGTATTTCTGACCACCATAACCGATTCATTTGCATTCTTTACCTTCTTAACTTTAGCTTATACCTTTTTGGTATAGAATCATGTTATTAATTTTAAAAAGTCTGTTGTATATGAGTGCAAGAAGTGCGATAATATAGTAATAATTAAAATAGTTATTTAATTTTATGAAATTAATAAAGCTTTTCTTCCTTATTATATGTTCTTTTTTGATAGTTGGTTGTGATAACAAGCCTCAGGAAAAGAACTTAATAGTTGCGACTTCCGCAGATAATCCCCCTTACGAATTTATTCAAAATGGGCAAATAGTGGGACTTGACATTGATATTATTAATGCTATAGGAGAAAAATTAGAGAAGAAAGTTATAATTAAAAATTTTGATTTTAATGGCTTACTTGCATCCTTAGCTAGTGAAAATGTTGATATAGTAATTGCTGGATTAACAGTGACTGAAGAACGTAAGAAACACATTAGCTTTTCAGCCCCTTATGTAACAACTAACGTATCAGTATTATATAGAACAGCAGATGATTTAAAAAATGTTGGAGATTTGGATAATAAAATTGTTGGTGTGCAACTTGGTACAACATGGGCAGTGATAGTTCAGGATTTAGCCAAACAGTTTAATATTAGAACAAATTATTTGTCAAATAATTTAATGCTAGTCGAAGAATTGAAATCGAAAGTTGTAGATGTGGTAGTATTAGAGGAATCGCAATCTAAGAAATTTATTGAGAATAATCCTGATCTTGCTAGTTTTAGTTTAACAGAATTCTCATCTGAGCTTGCTATCGCTATGCCAAAAGATTCTAAACTTGTTGAAAATATTGATAAAGCTATTAGTGAATTAAAAAAAGATGGTACAATTAGTCGCATTACTAAAAAATGGCTGCAATAGTGGATTCTGAACAATTTAAACAAGCTCTTAGCACTTTGCCTACGGGTGTTACTATTATTACTACTTTATACAATAACAAGCTATTTGGTTTTACGGCAGACTCTTTTACCTCGGTTTCCTTGTTACCGCCATTGGTATTGTTTTGTATTAATAAAAAATCCTTTAGTATGAGTGCTTTTACTGGTAGTGAGTATTTTGCTGTTAGTGTTCTAGCTGAAAATCAAGAGGATATTTCTAGACATTTTTCTAAGTTTAATACTGATAAATTTGCTGGTATTTCATATAATTTAGGACAAATTACTAATTGCCCTTTGATTGAAGGAGCAGTTTGCCATATTGAGTGCAACAAATTTAGTCAATATGAAGTGGGGGATCATGTTATATTGGTTGGTAAAGTGATAAGTACTATGGTAAAAAGTAATTTAAAACCATTGGTGCATTGTTTAAGGCAATATAGAGAGTTAAAATGATTTCTATAGGTATTTGTGGTGCTACCGGTAAAATGGGGCAGATGATAATTAAAAAAATGCATGGATTAAATAGCTGTACGCTTTCTGCTACATTTTCTAGAAAAAATAGCATAAGGGATTTTGCTGAATTTTGTCAAAATTCTGAGGTGATTATTGACTTTTCTAGTAGCGAGATATTGGACAAACTGCTTGATTATGCCATTATGTACAACAACAAATTAGTTATTGGTACTACTGGTCTGACTAACTATCAACTTGATCGTTTACATGAAGTTTCCAAAAGTCTAGCAATATTTTATTCAGCTAATATGAGTTTAGGGGCAAATTTACTAGCGATGCTAGCGAAAAAGGCGGCAGAAATTCTAGATAATACTTACGATATAGAGATTTTAGATTGTCACCATCGTATGAAAAAGGATGCTCCGTCTGGTACGGCGATAATGTTAGGTAAGGCTGTGGCAAAAGTTAGAAATTTAGATTTTAATCAATGTGCGATCTTTGATCGTACTGTAAAAGGACAAAGACAGGCTGGTGAAATTGGCATTACTTCTATTAGAGGTGGGCGTTTGCATGGAGAACACGAAGTATTATTTTTAGGAGATAACCAAACCATTACTCTGAAACATCATGGGTCAAGAGAGTCCTTTGCTGATGGGGCAATTCAGGCGGCAATCTGGATATCTGATAAACCACCGGCTCTTTATTCAATGAGCGATATGTTGCCATCTCTTCAAAAGTTTTAACAATTAACAAATATTTGTATTATTTACAGCTGTAGATATTGACATAAAGCCTTAATAGTAGTATAATTATGTAATATTGATGAATAATTATAGGAGTCACGATGTCTCGTAGATGTGAGCTTAGTGGAGTTGGTGTTTTACACGGTAATAAAGTGTCGCACTCGCAAAGAAAAACTAGAAGACGCTTTGAGCCGAATCTAAGAGTGGTAAGGTTTGCAAGTGAGCTTACTGGGCAGGAATACAAGCTTTCGGTAAATGCTAAATGTCTACGTTCTGTCGAGAAGGTAGGTGGTTTTGATGAATATATGCTTAAAATATCAAGTGATATACTTTCGGACAAAGCCCAAGTGATTAAAAAAAAGATAGCTGAGAAAAAAGTTGGTGCTGTATTATGAAAGCTGGAATACATCCGAAATATAAAAAGTTCAAAATTATCATTAGTAATGATGTTTTTGAGACAAATTCCGGTGGTCATGCAGAAGAGATTTTGATGGATGTTGATTACAGGAAACATCCGGCATGGACTAAAGAATCTGGAAATATTGTTAACCAATCTAACAAAAATGTTAGTGACTTTAACAAAAAATTTGCTGGGCTTAGTTTTGGCAAGAAGGTTTAACCAAGTTTTGCTTGTTTTGGAAATTTTTTGCTAACAAGCAGGATAATCTTTAGATTTTTAGGCTGTATTTTACAGTCAATTCAGGAGAATTTGGGACTAGGAACGATGAAGCGACGCATAAGCGTTAGTTTAAGAAAACAATAATTAAAAGACCGTCATTGCGAGGAGACCGTAAGGTCAACGAAGCAATCCAAAAAAGTGATTAAAAATGGATTGCCACGCCACCTACGGTGGCTCGCTAATAGACGACTTTTCTACTTTATTTTCTTAACTATGTGGAGCGACGACGTCACCAGTTTTTTATCAATTGACTATGCATATTATCGTGGGGTGGAGCAGTCTGGTAGCTCGTCAGGCTCATAACCTGAAGGTCGTTGGTTCAAATCCAACCCCCGCAACCAACCACAACAATATTGTTGTCTTTACTAAACATTATCCACAAATATCTTATCAAAAAAGACTTAGCAATGTCTGTTATAGTTCGTACAATTTTTGTAGAGACGAGCGAAGAATAGCAAGAAGTTCCTTTTTTGAGATACTAACAATATACATATTACCCGATGATCAAGTTTTTTGAATAGCTTAAGTGTCATATCTGCTTACCTCAGTGTCACCCCTGCGAAAGCAGGGGGCTTAGATTCCCGCATACTAACATAAGCATCAGTTTAAGAAAACAATAACTGAAAAACCGTCATTGCGAGGAGACCGTAAGGTCACGAAGCAATCCAGAAAAGTGATTAAAAATAGATTACCACGCCACCTACGGTGCATAGCCCTACAATTTTTATTCTATAAGTATTAAACAGCATAAAAACGTCATTGCGAGAAGGCGTGAGCCTACGAAGCAATCCATATAGTCTTGATGTATCTATACTAATTCTCATGGATTGCTTCGTCGCTACTAAAGTAGCTCCTCGCAATGACGAGTTATAGAAGTATACGTCATTGCGAGACCACATAGTGGTCGCGGCAATCCACACATTATTGGATTGCTTCATCGGTTTACGCCTCCTCGCAATGACGCTTAGTAGTCAGCTTTTTTACTCATCATAAGGAACTAAATAAAAAATTGTAGAGTACTATGCCTACGGTGGCTCGCAATGACGACTTATAGTCAATTCAGGAGGATTTGGTGCTAGGAGCGACGAGTGACGACGTCACCAACTTCTCATCAATTGACTATATATAAAAATTAGTAAAATTTTCTTTAATTATCTATTAGTGAGGAGCAAAACATCTGTTATAATGTCTAATATTATATTTAAGCACGAGATTTTATGACCAAACCATTATTTGATAAAATTTTAATCGCCAATCGTGGTGAAATAGCTTTAAGAATAATGCGAACACTAAAAAAGATGGGTATTAAATCAGTTGCTGTATATTCTGAAGCCGATACACACTCAATGCATGTACAATATGCTGATGAGGCTTATTATATTGGTAATTCCCCTGCTACTGAGAGCTATTTGTCAATTAAAAATATTATAAATGCTATTAGAGCGAGCGGGGCTGGGGCAGTACATCCGGGATATGGGTTTCTATCGGAAAATTCCAATTTTGCGAATATTTTAAAAAGGGAAGGAGTTACCTTAATAGGTCCAAATGCTTCTGCCATTAAGAAAATGGGCGATAAAATTGAAGCAAAAAAAATCGCTTTGGAAGCCGGAGTTAGTACAGTTCCTGGTTATATTGGTACTATTAGCAATATAAATCAGGCAATAGAAATTGCAGAAGGAATAGGTTTCCCTGTTATAGTCAAGGCAACAGCTGGCGGTGGTGGGCGTGGCATGAGAGTGGTAAAAAACTCTGAAGAAATGGCTAATGCCTTTGAATCAGCTAAGCTTGAGGCAGTAAATAATTTCAGTGATGGTAGGTTATTCATTGAGAAATTAATAAAATCTCCAAGGCATATTGAAATACAATTATTAGCTGATCAGTATGGTAATAGTGTTTGCCTCGGTGAGCGAGAATGTTCAATTCAACGCTATCATCAAAAAGTGATTGAAGAAGCTCCAAGTTCTTTTATTACCGAGGAAATACGGCAGAAAATGTATAAAGAAACCATAGCTTTATCTAGTAAAGTAGGTTATTACTCTGCCGGTACAGTTGAATTTATAGTTGATTTAGATAAGAATTTTTATTTTCTTGAAATGAATACTAGACTACAAGTTGAGCATCCAGTAACTGAGCTGATAACTGGTATTGATATAGTAGAAGAGATGATAAAAATAGCGGCTGGTGAAAAATTATCATTTTCCCAAGAAGATATAAAATTAAAGGGGCATGCATTTGAATCGAGAATTTGTGCAGAAAATCCAATGCGTGGATTTTTGCCATCTAGTGGTAGAATTACTGAATATTCAGAACCGCCAAAAAATGCTAATATTCGTGTGGATACTGGTTTAGGGCTTGGAGGAGAAGTCAGTATGTTTTATGATCCAATGATTGCCAAACTTTGTACTTATGGAGAAACTAGAAAGCAAGCTATTGAAGTTATGCGTTCTGCTTTAAGTTCTTACATAATACAAGGCATTTCTCATAATATTAGTTTTTTGGAAGCGGTAATATCCCATCCTCGCTTTATAGCAGGTGATATAAATACCGCGTTTATAGAAGAAGAATATCCAGATGGTTTTTCTGGAGCAAGTTTAACTTCTGAAATTACTAAAATATTCCTCGCTACGGCCATTTTTGTTTATATTACCGAGCAAAAACGTGCCTCATTAATTTCTGGTCAAATAATCGATCAAACTAATAAAATTGGCACTCGATGGGTTGTGTCAATTGATGACAAACTATTTCCAATTTTAATTACCTCAGTAGATTACGGTTATAACATAAGACAAGAAAATGATAGAATCTACATACGCAGTAATTGGAACTTAGGTAGTAGGCTTTTTTCCTGTATTGTAAATGGTAGAAAAGCCAATATAAAAATTCAAAATATCGTAACAGGTTATATGTTATCGCATTCAGGCATTACTGTTAAAGCTTATGTCCGTTCTCCAAGGATGTCTGAACTAGAAGCGTTGATGATTACCAAAAATATCCAAGAAGAGCAAACAGAGATGCAAGCTCCGCTTGCAGGACAAATTATTGCAATTAAAGTGCAGGAAGGTAGTGAGGTAATTGTTGGTCAAGAGATTATGGTTTTAACTGCTATGAAAATGGAAAATATACTTGTTGCTGAGCGTAATGGGAAAATTGCTAAAATCCTAGTTAATGAAAAGGATCTGGTGGTTAGTGGTCAAGTATTACTAGAGTTCGTTTAGGTTGAAAATGTTGAATCACTTTTACCAAAATCTTAAAAAATATTGTGATAGCGGTAAATTAGTATTTATCCTAATAATTATAGCCGTCATATTGGCTTGCTCAACTTATTACGTGATTTCGATTGAGCCAAAGTCTCTTGGTCCAGACCCAAGTAGAGTTATAGGGCTGATATTAGTAGATCTTACTATCTTATTATTTTTAGGTATTTTATTAGCTCGTAAATTTTTACGAGATTTTGTTGATAAAGGAGATGGTGAGAAATCTTCAAAATTGCAAAATCGTATCATCATTACCTTTAGTTTGGTTGCTACAATTCCAACGATTATTGTTTCAGTATTTTCAGCATATTTTTTTAACTTTGGTATTCAGTCTTGGTTCGATAAAAAGATTTCTGCTGTACTTGATCAATCGATAATAGTAGCAGAATCTTATATCAATGAGCATAAACTGCAATTGCGAGAAACAGCGTTATCTGTTGCTTATGATTTAAGTGAAATGTATTATGACTTAATACATAATCCCATTTTATTTAATGAGACATTAAATTCTGAAGCTGAGATGCGTTCTCTTGACGAAGTTATAGTTTTACATAAGCCTACTAATACTGTTATTGCTAACACCTTTTTAAGTTTTGCAATTTCATTTGCTACTATTCCATCTCATTTAATGAAAAGAGCCGAAATAGGAGAGATTGTTGAGATAAAATCTGATCCAGCAAAGATTCGTATGCTTATAAAACTTAAAGAGCAGAATGATGTATATTTGTTGGTAGGTAGATTGATTGATGCTAAAATTACCGATCATATTAATAAAACTAATGGAGCAGCTGAAGAGTATTATCGTCTTAAAAAGCATATATCCAGTATGCAGATCAAATTCTCTATAGTATTTATTTTTATTGCTTTATTATTACTGTTAGCTGCAATAAGTTGGGGGATGATTTTTGCTATAAAAATAGTAAGCCCTATTCGAAAGTTAGTGAGTGCTGCTGAAAAAGTTAAAAATGGCGATCTAACTATCCAGGTACCAGAAGACGTTATTAATAAAGATGAAATAAGCGTTTTATCCTCAGCCTTTAATAGGATGATTAAACAAATTGATCGTCAACAAAGAGATTTAGTTATAGCTCAGCGTGCACTTGCTTGGTCTGATGTTGCCAGGAAAGTCGCACATGAGATTAAGAATCCTTTAACACCTATTCATCTTGCTTCTGAAAGATTATTGAGGAAATTCAGTAATCAAGTTGAAGATAAAGCAGAATTTAACAAATACATAAATATGATAGTACGTCACACTGAAGATATTAAGAAGATTGTCTCTGAATTTGTTAATTTTGCAAGATTACCAGCCCCAGTATTTACGGATTGTGATTTAGTAATTCTTGTAAAAAATATGGTTGAATCACGAAAATTAATTAATGACAAAATATTATATAAGTTTATTACAACTGATCAGTATATAGATTTTATTTGTGACACAACTCAAATTAATCAAATTATGGTTAATTTATTAAAAAATGCTGAAGAATCTATAGGGCTTACTAAGTTGCAAGAAGGTGTTATTACTGTTTCTATAACTAAATCTGACCATCAGATTATTATTACAGTAGATGATAATGGGGTAGGTTTCCAAGCAAATTTAATTGATAGGGTTACGGAAGCTTATATAACAACTAGATCTAAAGGAACTGGTCTAGGGCTGGCTATTATCAAAAAAATAGCACAAGATCATTGTGCAACATTAGAGTTAGCAAACAGATTAGAAGGTGGTGCCATTATCAATATAACATTTAACCTTGATGAATTAAAATTAAAGGTTAATAGACCTATTGCATAAATAAGTCGCTCACTTATGTACAGCATTATAGTCAATTGATGAGAATAGGCAAATAGTAAAACTACTCAGAATGTGGAGTCATTAGGAAAATTAAAATATATCTCGAATGGATAAATAAGTGAAAGTGCAAGACTATAAATTTTATAATGATTTAATATCACAGAATGTGGTTGAAGAAATTTGGCTATTTGGTTCTAGAGCAAGGAACGATAATCAGGATAGAGCAGATATTGATTTAGCTATAATATGCCCTAATGCTACCATTAAGGATTGGTTAAAGTTGCAAGAAATTATTGATAATGCTGATACACTTTTAAAAATAGATTGTGTAAGATTTGATGAATTGGATGATTCATCAGACTTAAAATTATCTATAATACGAGAAGGAGTGAAATTATATGAAAAATCCTAAAATAGAGTTAGGGTTCTCAAAATTAAGTAGAGCTTTAACCTCTTTAGAGGATATTGCATCTAAACCTCAGCAAGAAGATCGAAGTAACATAGACGCTAGCATTCAAAGATTTGAATTTACAATAGAATTATTTTGGAAATTATTAAGGGCGATTCTTGAGAGCAAAGGAGTAGAAGTACAATATCCTAAAGATGTTTTAAGAGAGGCTTTTAAAGGACATCTGATTGATCATGAACAAGAATGGCTAAAAATGCTTCTAGATAGAAATATCACTTCGCATACTTATGATGAGCAGCTAGCAGATAAAATTTATAATAATATTAAATCCTACATTCCCATATTAAGAAGTACATTCGATAGGCTAAATTTTCTCAATGTATAGTTAATTCAGGAAAATTGGATAGCAGGAGTGATGGAGTGACGCATAAGCGTTAGTTTAAGAAAACAATAATTGAGAAACCGTCATTGCGAGGAGACCGTAAGGTCACGAAGCAATCCAGAAAAGTGAATAGAAATGGATTGCTACGCCACCTATGGTGGCTCGCAATGACGATTTTTCTACTTTATTTTTTTAAACTGACGCCTAAGAGTGACGATGTTACCAACTTCTCCTAAATTGACTATAATATAAAAATTAACTTGCAATAATTCATAAAAAATATTATATTTCACCATATAGCAATATGGCTTTGGTATGCCTAGTTTTGCTATACAGCCTTAAAATACCAAATAAAGGAACTATAATGCCTAAATTAAAAACCAAATCAGCTGTAAAAAAACGCTTTAAACTTACCGCTACTGGTAAAGTTTGTGCCACTCAAGCTGGTAAAAAACACTTCATGAGACGTCGGACAAAAGCTCAACTTCGTAACCTTAGAGGAACAACGATTCTCTGTACTCAAGATGCAAAGAATTTAAAAAAATTCTTCCTTCCATATGGAATTTAACAATTTAACTAAGGAAATAGGTGAGATATGTCACGCGTAAAATCAGGAAAAATTTCAAAAAATCGCCATAAAAAAATTCTCAAACTTGCTAAAGGTTATAGAGGGCGGTCTAATAATTGCTTTAAGGTAGCAATTGAGAAAGTTGAAAAAGCTCTACAATATGCTTATAGGGATCGTAGAAATCGTAAACGTGATTTTAGAGGGCTTTGGATACAAAGAATTAATGCAGCAGTGCGTGAGCATGATTTAGTATATTCCCAATTTATGGGTGGGCTTAAAAAAGCTGCAATAGATATTGATCGTAAGGTGCTAGCTGAATTGGCAGTTAACAACCCGCAAGGTTTTGCAGATATAGTGGCTAAAGCTAAGGCTCAGTTGTAATAATATATTTCTTTAGACTTAGCTAAGTTCTTATATTTAGGGTAGTTTTGTCATCAAAATATCTAGGTTGTTGTGAGTACTATCCACATTAAAAAAAAATATTCGCAACACCTAAGACGTGAAGAGCAAATAGTTAATATTGGCGATTATATTTACCGTCCCGCTGGGTTCTGGACTAAACAAGTTCACAATCTTCTAGATCATATTCGTAGTGAAGGTTTTCTTTCGGCTCCCAAGCCTGTGGGATTTGATAATTCAGGACGAGAAATAGTTAGCTTTTTAAAAGGAGAGGTAAGTAACTATCCCCTCAGCAATAATGCTGCATCGATAAAAGCCCTTACATCTGCTGCTAGTCTTCTACGTAAATATCATGATGCATCACAAAATTTCTTAATTAAAGTTGTTTCCGATGAAAAATGCTGGCAGCTGCCATCTCGACACCCAAAAGAAGTAATATGTCATGGTGATTTTGCTCCTTATAATGTTGTTTTGAATGGAGAACAAGCAGTTGGAATAATTGATTTTGACACTTGTCACCCAGGGTCACGCTTATGGGATGTTGCTTATGCCCTTTACCGATGGGTTCCACTGACAAATCCCAATAATAAAGATGGATTTGGTTCTATAGATGAGCAAATTATAAGAGCATGTTTATTCTGCCAAGCTTATGGTTTAGCTGAAAAAGATAAAAATGGGATGATAGACTTGATTATCGAAAGACTACAAGTATTAGTAAGTTTTATGTTTAGTCAAGCGGCTTTGTTGCATGAATCAGATTTTGAAAGTGTTGTTTAATTTTTGTCAAAAATCAGGCAAATTTTTTGGTATCCGGCATGCCGAGTTTTGTCATGATATTAAGAATATTAGCAGCTACTTTACTTTCGGTTTTTTGGTTTAAAAAAGTTCTAGATTTTAATTTGTTTCCTATAATTGATTTGTAACGGTAGATAGCGTTTTCTGCTTTGGCTCGCCTGCCGTAGTTGGTATGTTTTTGCCATCGCTTTCGTCCTTGTTCCATAAGACGAATATTGTCTAATCTTAATTTAGAGTCATCGGGCATTTCTGCTCTGAACCCTAAGTTTGGCGGTACTACTGCTTTTATAGGAATTTCATTACCATGTTGATTCTGATGGGCGATTAATGCTTTGTATGTAGAGGGTTGGTCATATGCTCCGTCAGCTAGTACGGTATCTATTGGACTATCAATTTCCTCAAGTAATGTGCCTATCGTAGCACAATCACTAATATTGTGAGTCGTTAATTCAGAGCTTGCAATATATCCGTTTTCATCAACAGCGATATGAAGCTTTCTCCACGATTTCCTTGCTTTCAGTGCGTATTTTTCTTCCTGCCACTCCTGCTCGCCGTAAATCTTTATACCGGTACTATCGACGCAAAGCGTTACAGGATCACGATTTGCCCTACGGTGCCGTGACACTTTAAGTTTTTTTGTTCTTCTTGAAATAGTAGTATAATCAGGCGTTTTGAGCTCGAGATTCAGCAGTTTTATAATTGATTCTACAAAACCTTCGGTTTGCCGTAAATGCTGTTTGTATACTAATCCAAGCCTCACGCATGTCTCAATAGCAAGATCGGAATAGATCGCTTGACCGCCCCGCTTCTTATGTACGGATACGGGATTATTCCATTTTGCTACCGCTTCCCCTGAAAACCAAATTATTAGACTACCACGATTTTTTAATGATTGATCGTACTCACGTGAATTACTGATTTTGTATTTAGCTCGGGCAAATTTATGACGATAAGGATATTGGTGTTTGTTCGGCATATTTACCTTAAAAAAAGAGGATATCTTAACTCCTTAACTTTACTATTTCCACTGCTTTTTTTATTTATTCAAAAACTCGATTTACTCCAAATTCCGATTCATGCAACAAAGCCATTACTTATAGGCGTCGCTCCATCGTTCCTAGCCCAAAATTCTCTTGAATTAACTTAGAACTAACCTTATAGCATTATGCCAAATTTACAGATGTCTATTCGCGAGGGGACTCATAGATATCGATTTTTGTGTTATCCATGCTTCGGTGCGGTATCCACAACTGTTGAAAGTTAGAAGGTAAAGCGGGTTTTAGATAGGTTTTCTGCTATTAGCGAGACCACGCAAGTAGGTCGTGGCAATCCATCTTTGGTTACTTTTGTGGATTGCTTCGTCGACCTACGGTCTTTCTCGCTAATAGACGTTGACCACATACGACTTTTAAACTATCCGGTCTAAACCCGCGGCTTTGTTGCATGAATCGGAATTTGGAGTAAATCGAGTTTTTGAATAAATAAAAAAAGCAGTGGAAATAGTAAAGTTAAGGAGTTAAGATATCCTCTTTTTTTAAGGTAAATATGCCGAACAAACACCAATATCCTTATCGTCATAAATTTGCCCGAGCTAAATACAAAATCAGTAATTCACGTGAGTACGATCAATCATTAAAAAATCGTGGTAGTCTAATAATTTGGTTTTCAGGGGAAGCGGTAGCAAAATGGAATAATCCCGTATCCGTACATAAGAAGCGGGGCGGTCAAGCGATCTATTCCGATCTTGCTATTGAGACATGCGTGAGGCTTGGATTAGTATACAAACAGCATTTACGGCAAACCGAAGGTTTTGTAGAATCAATTATAAAACTGCTGAATCTCGAGCTCAAAACGCCTGATTATACTACTATTTCAAGAAGAACAAAAAAACTTAAAGTGTCACGGCACCGTAGGGCAAATCGTGATCCCGTAACGCTTTGCGTCGATAGTACCGGTATAAAGATTTACGGCGAGCAGGAGTGGCAGGAAGAAAAATACGCACTGAAAGCAAGGAAATCGTGGAGAAAGCTTCATATCGCTGTTGATGAAAACGGATATATTGCAAGCTCTGAATTAACGACTCACAATATTAGTGATTGTGCTACGATAGGCACATTACTTGAGGAAATTGATAGTCCAATAGATACCGTACTAGCTGACGGAGCATATGACCAACCCTCTACATACAAAGCATTAATCGCCCATCAGAATCAACATGGTAATGAAATTCCTATAAAAGCAGTAGTACCGCCAAACTTAGGGTTCAGAGCAGAAATGCCCGATGACTCTAAATTAAGATTAGACAATATTCGTCTTATGGAACAAGGACGAAAGCGATGGCAAAAACATACCAACTACGGCAGGCGAGCCAAAGCAGAAAACGCTATCTACCGTTACAAATCAATTATAGGAAACAAATTAAAATCTAGAACTTTTTTAAACCAAAAAACCGAAAGTAAAGTAGCTGCTAATATTCTTAATATCATGACAAAACTCGGCATGCCGGATACCAAAAAATTTGCCTGATTTTTGACAAAAATTAAACAACACTTTCAAAATCTGATTCATGCAACAAAGCCATAAGTAATAGGCGAGCATTGAGCGACGACGTCATCAACTTCTCATCAATTGACTATATAAGATAATTTAACGTTAGACTGAATAATAAACAATAAATATTTTTAGTAAAATAATATTTGTTAATAAACTACTTGAAAAATATACACTTGCTGTAATTTTGCTGTATAGTTATCTTTTATCTTTATTATTTATGTAGGATATGTCAAATAATCAACAAAAATCAATAGCAGAATTAGAATATGGGGCTGACTCCATCAAAGTTTTAAAAGGTCTTGAAGCAGTTAAGAAAAGACCTGGTATGTATATTGGTGATACTGACGATGGTTCAGGATTACATCATATGATTTACGAGGTTGTTGATAATGCCATCGATGAAGCCTTAGCTGGTCACTGTGATCTAATTAAAGTAATCCTAAATGCCAACGGCTCTGTAACAGTGCGTGATAATGGACGTGGGATACCTGTTGATATCCACGAAGAAGAAGGTATATCAGCAGCTGAGGTTATTATGACCCAATTGCATGCTGGAGGTAAGTTTGACCAAAACTCTTATAAAATATCTGGTGGGTTGCATGGTGTTGGTGTATCTGTGGTAAATGCCCTATCAGAGTGGTTAGAGCTTAGAATTTGGCGAGATAATAAGGAATATTTTATAAAATTTAGAGATGGAGCTACTGAAACATCACTCACACTAAAAGGGGAGTCAGTAGAAAAAAGCGGTACAGAGATTACTTTTTTCCCATCTATTACCACTTTTAGCATGATAGAGTTTAATTTTGCTACTGTAGAGCATAGACTTAGAGAATTAGCATTTTTAAATTCTGGGGTTAGGATATTATTAAAGGATCACCGTTTTGCTGAACAGCAAGAAGTAGAATTTTGCTTTACTGGTGGTGTAGAAGCTTATGTCAAATATATAGACAAAGCCAAGACTTCATTACATAAATGTATATCACTCAATACTAATAATCAGGCAACAGGGATTACTTTTGAATTGGCAATGAATTGGAATGATTCATATCATGAAAATATTTTATGTTTTACTAATAATATAAGACAACGTGATGGCGGTACGCATCTTATTGCCTTTAAAGCAGCTCTTACCAGAGTTATCACAACTTATACCGAGAATATTGGACTCAATAAAAAAAGTAAAGTAAACTTCACAGGGGATGACACTAGAGAAGGATTGTCATGTATTTTATCAGTAAAAGTACCTGACCCAAAATTTTCATCACAAACTAAAGATAAATTAGTTAGTTCTGAAGTCCGTCCTATCGTAGAAAATGCTGTATATACTAAGATTTTAGAATGGTTTGAAGAGCATCCTAGTGACGCAAAAATAATTATTAATAAAATTATTGAAGCGGCAACTGCTAGAGAAGCAGCCAAAAGAGCAAGGGAATTAACTCGTCGAAAATCAGCCCTGGAAATTTCAAACTTGCCTGGAAAACTTGCTGATTGTCAAGAAAAAGACCCGGCTCTTTCGGAGTTGTTTATTGTTGAAGGAGATTCGGCTGGCGGTACAGCAAAGCAGGGTAGAGACAGAAAGTTCCAAGCAATTTTACCATTACGAGGTAAAATCCTGAATGTTGAAAGAGCTAGATTTGATAAAATGTTAAATTCTGAGCAAGTAGGAACGTTAATAACAGCTCTTGGGACAGCTATTGGTAATGAAGATTTTTCTTTGGATAAACTAAGATATCATAAAATAATTATTATGACTGACGCTGATGTTGATGGTTCGCATATCAGAACTTTATTGCTTACTTTCTTCTACCGACATATGCGGCAATTAATTGATAAAGGATATTTATATATAGCTCAGCCGCCTTTATATAAGGTAAAAAAAGGCAATAACGATTTTTATTTGAAAAATGAACAAGCTTTGCAAGATTATTTAGTAAAAAATACTATTAGTGATGCAACAATTATGTTGTATAATGGACGAGAGATCAGTGGTTCTGATCTTGAGGAGATAATCAAGAAAGCTATCCGGTTCGTTACATTACTTGATCAAGTTGGCAAAAAATTTAATCGACAAATTGCAGAATGTTTAGCTATCAAAGACTTGTTAGGTAATCAAATATTTGCGGCAGATAAGACAAATGAAATAAACCAGGCTTTGAATATTTTAAATCTTGGTGATATATCACCTGATAAAACAGATTGGCAATTTGTAGTTAGCACCAATAAAATAGAATTTTTCCGCTTTGTTCGGGGACAAAAAGAAAGTAAAATTTTATCAAAAGAACAGCTTGAATCTTTTGAATTTATTCAGCTAGCCAAATCATTTACTCCGCTTGCAGATTTATTTATTGAGCCAACAAAGTTATTAATTAAAAACCAGGAACATATTATTACACTGCCTAGTATGCTGATGAATTATATATTGGAAAGCGGAAAAAAAGGTATAGCTATTCAGCGTTTCAAAGGTCTTGGAGAAATGAATTCTGATCAGTTAGGAGAGACAACATTAGACCCTCAAAGAAGAACTTTATTGCAAGTTAAAGTACATGAACAAGATAGTGCTGAAGTAATTTTTTCAACATTAATGGGAGATATTGTTGAACCTAGAAGACAATTTATTCAAGCAAATGCCTTGAATGTAATTAATTTAGATGTTTAAAATTTAAATCTTCTCCTGAATTGGTTCACTATTATAGTTTAAATTAATGTGCAACAATTTAAAAACCCTGCATGCGATGTAATTTATTTTCTGTAATCTACTAGCTAGGCTAGCTTGTTTGTGCTATTATTTACTTAATAAAGTTTATAATATATTTCTAATATGACAGTAGAATTTTTCGATAATATATCAACCAAAGAAACTAATATTGTTAAAGATAACAATAAACCACCGAGAATGAGGATAGGTACCGATAATTTTGAGACGTTATTGCTAAATAGTGATGTATTTGTTGATAAAAGCCTAATGATCAAAGAATTATTGGAAGATAGTGGAGAAGTAATCCTGATCACTAGACCAAGGCGTTGGGGTAAGAGCTTGAATATGAACATGCTCCAGAAATTTTTTGAGATAGAGGTGGATCAAAATGGCGTTCCTTTACCTATAGAAGATAGAGTAAATAACAAGCTATTTACCGGTGGAGAAATCGATTTAGGCATTAAGGGAAAAAGAACTTTAGAGCCTTTAAAGATTAACGGTAATGAATATGCCATGATTCAACAAGGTCAATTTCCGGTGATTTTGCTCAATCTTAAAGATGTTAAAGGCAGTAACTACCAGGAAATTGAGAATGGAATAAAAAATCAAGTAACTAATTTATTTGCAAACCATCGATATTTAAAGCGTTATATAACAACAGATGAAAATTTACTAGATGAGGCACAAAAGGAAAAGTTAAATCGATATTTTACAGGAAAGCTTGATAAGGAAGACTTAAAAGATAGTTTACGGGTTTTGAGTGAAGTATTGTACAAACATTTTGGTCAAAAAGTTTATATATTGATCGATGAATATGACACACCGATCAATAGTTCGTATATTGAATTTGGTGATAAATTAAAAGAATTTGATGATGTACTAAAAATATTCCGCGGGATGTTTGGCAGTAGTTTAAAAACTAATCCTTATTTAGAAAAAGGCGTAATAACTGGCATATTACGGGTTGCTAAAGCTAATTTATTTTCGGATTTGAATAATGTTAGTGAATATAGCTTGCTTGATGAAAAATATTCTAAGTTCTATGGTTTTACTCAAGCAGAAGTTGATGAGTTATTAACCAAAGTACCAACAGCAACTAATCCTGAAAAAATTAAAGCTTGGTATAATGGCTATAGTTTTGGTGGGGAGATCATTTATAATCCATGGTCGATTATGCAATGTTTGGCTCATAAAGGCAAGCTTGATCATTATTGGCTTGATAGTGGGGGGACGGCTCTTGTTGATAAAGCATTATTGTCAGATGGAATGCAACAAGATATTCAGCTACTCGCTAGTGGCAAAAATATTATCTCCCCTATTACCAGACAAATTAGTTTCAGTGATATTAACACACGGTCAGGGCTATTTAGTCTATTACTATTTAGTGGTTATTTAAGCCCAATGGTAATCGAGTCAGAAGAGGATATTTATCAATTATCCGCTCCTAATAAAGAGGTAAAACACATATATAATGCAAGATTATTGCAGTGGGTGAGCAACAAGTTACAAATGGATAGTTCTTTATATTATTCATTTGCTAGTTTGCTGCCGGCAGGTAAAATAGAAGAATTTAAAGAAAGGCTGCAAGAATTATTACTAAATGCTACTAGTTTTCATCAAACTGGCGAAAAAAAAGCCGAGCTATTTTATAGTGGCTTTATGCTAGGTTTAATTAACACGTTATCTCTTGGCTATATAATAGACAGTGAAAGAGAAACCGGTAGCGGTAGGGCGGACATTGTGCTACTACCCAAGATAGGTAAAGGTGACAATGCTATTATTATTGAATATAAAATATGTAAATCTCCTGATATTTTAGAATCTGTTGCCAAAGAAGGGTTAGATCAAATCGTGAGAAAAAAATATGAGGCTAAAATAAAAGAGTACTCCCATGTTCAGAAAATTATCAAAATTGCTATGGCTTTTTGCGGTAAAGAAGTGGCTCTAGAATATCAGATTGATAAAATTTAATTGCCTTTTCCTCTAATATTGATTATAGTCAATTCAGGAGAATTTGGGGCTAGAAACGATGGAGCGATGCCTATAAGTAATAGGCGAGTGACGACGTTACCAATTTCTCATCAATTGACTATAGTATTTACAATCTTTGGGCTAGGTAGCAAAGTGGTAATGCCGTGGACTGCAAATCCTCAATGCGTCGGTTCGATTCCGACCCTGGCCTCCACAAAAAATATACTAATATGATGGGGTTTATTGAGCAATTCCTAGAAATGATGATAGCTGAGCGTGGAGTAGCTAATAATTCGAAGCTTAGCTACCAATGTGATCTGTTAGATTTTCAAAAATTTTTATTACAAAATAAATTATCAGAACTAAATATTAAAGCTGAAAATATTAGAGATTGGGTAGAATATTTAGCAGAAAATGGCTTGCAAGCAAGATCGATCAATCGGAAGATATCAACTATAAAAAACTATTATGAATTTTTAATTAGTGAAAAACATACCAATTATAACCCTACTTTGATGGTAGATTTACCAAAATACCAAACTAAACTTCCTGCTACATTATCGATTGATCAAATCAAAACTTTACTTTTATATTGCGAACAAGATAAAGATACTGATTCCATACGCCTAAAAGCAATGATTCATTTATTGTATGCAAGTGGATTACGCGTTTCTGAGCTTGTCAGTATCAAGCTAACTGATATTTTAGCAAATCAAATGTTGCAAGATAAAATGTCGCAAAATATTAAAAAGATATTTTCTATAACTGGTAAGGGCAATAAAGAAAGAATGGTGATCATTAATGAACAGGCTGCCCTCAGTTTGCTAGATTATTTAACTATTCGCAGTAACTTTATCAGCAAAAAACATTTAAAAAGTCAAATTTACTTATTTTGCTCTTCTGCCGCTAGTGGTCATATGACTAGACAGAATTTTGCAATTCTGTTAAAACAAGCAGCTATTAAGGCTGGGTTAAATCCAGATAATATCTCACCTCACACTTTACGTCACAGTTTTGCTAGCCATTTGCTAGAAGGTGGTGCGGATCTTAGGGTGATTCAAGAACTGCTTGGACATGCTGATATTAGCACTACCCAAATATATACCCATATCCAAACAAAGCATTTAAAACTTGCCTTAGATCGCCATCCGCTAAAATCAGCTATAATCAAATGACTTATATATTTCCAAAATTTTTATAACTAAGTATACTGCTCCCATTTGTCTAGGAGGCAGTATACAGGTTTAGCTATAAGGTTAATAATCATATACATGCAGATGCATTTGATACATCGCCAGAAGGTTTTACATCTTCCGGGAAGGGCTGTTGAAAAAGTTCTTCCTTATCGTTCTCATTATCTACAAAACTATTCCAAATTTGCCATTTTTCATCTTCATTTAATTTATCTTCTGCACTTATTGGTGGGGTATCAGCACCAGCAATGGCTGAACAGGCATTTTCAGGGGCGTCATTAACATCTGGATAGAGCGTTACTATTTCAGGGGTGTTAAACTCTGGATAGAGTAGCACAAAAATTGAAGCAGCATGAGTAGTATCTTTACATTGCTTAAAAATCAACTCTCTTTCCTCGTCATTTGCTTTTTGGATTACGTCCATATATAACTCTGGTAAGTCTTCTGGATTAAACCCATTTGCTAAAATTTTAGTAATATTTGAGATATGGTGTAACTCATCTCCTTTTGCTCCTAGTCCTTTCATATGCAATGCACCTAGTAGGAATTTTACTTTATCATTATACGTTGCAGGTACATCAGGATTTGTGGCTTTATTTAAATAATCATTTTTTAATATATTCCTCGGGTCAGAAAGTGCGGCATGAACTTCTAAGAAAGAATAATTTTGTGGAAACTCTAAAACTTGTACTAAATCGTATACTTGCAGCAAAACTGCATAACTTTATCTAATTTTTTTGTTAGTATGAATTTTTTATACATTTGGGTTTCATACTATGCAAATACCATCGATTACTATTGAGCAAGTAGCTCAGCAATTTAAAGCTTGGCGTCAAACTAAAACTAATAAGTTTGATCCTATACCAAACCATCTAAAGGAATTAGTTCACCAATTACTCCATCATTATTCTTACCAAGAGATAGCTAAACATCTTAATATTAATAAAGCAACAATTAGTTCAACTAAAAAAGCCCATGAACCTACCATCAAAACTTCTTCTGTCTCAACTTCAAATCAATCCCTACAACAAAATATTAATTTTCTCCCATTTCAACTAGTAAATTCTATAGATACCGATCCTGTAGCTGCTCCCAAGCAAAATCACTATACTTGTCACATTATTAAACCAAATGGTACCAAGCTTATTATCCAAACACTAGAGCCAAAAACTATAATTCAGACATTTTTATGCTGCAACTAACCCCGGCGTCAGTTATTTTTGTTGCCACTATTGCCATCGATTTTCGCAAGGGTATCGATGGCTTAATCGCTGTTTGTAGACAAAAACTTTCTTCTGACCCTCTTAATGGTTCCTTGTTTTTATTCTATAATAAAAACAGAACTGCCATTAAAATTTTGTCCTTTGACGGTCAAGGCTTTTGGCTATGCTCTAAACGCCTATCCAAAGGTAAATTTACGGCAAAACTTTTCCCATCTGATAATTCATCTTACCAAATTTGTTATAGAACCTTACACATTCTTATTCATAATGGCGATCCTAGTTCTGCCAAATTCTCTAATGATTGGCTTCCTGTCGTTTAAGCTGCTGTCTCGATTAATTCCGTATTATTCATATATCTTGCATAGGCAAAAGGCGTATAATCCTCAGGATGCTTCTTTGCTTTGCTACTATGCTCTTGTAGCCAATTTAAATATTTAAAGGCATTGATCTCGTTCTCACTACAAGTCTTTACTATACTATACAGACCACTATGTATCTCAGCACTATTGATTGTTTTAAAGAATAATGAATTCTTCCTTTGTAAAATAATGGTACGCAGTGATCTCTCAGCCCAATTATTATCAAGATTGCTAACTGGGATTTTTAAAAATTGGGTCAAACCTTCTTTATTATTTATCCAATATTTCATAGCTTGTCCAAGCCTACTATTAGGCTCAACTTTCTTGTCGTTAAATAATTCGTCTATTTTGTTATATATGTTTTCTATATATTTACTGCTATGTTCCTGATGATACCCAAGTTTCTCTTCAGGACTCATCTCTTTACATTGATGTTCATTGTGGTAAATCCCACGTGTTTGTTTGAGAAAATATCCGCATTCTTCAGGGTAATATAGTTCATTTTCTGTAAATTTTCTCTGACCATGTGACAAACAATTGATCATCACTATTATTGCCAGTAATTCTTTATCTGCTTCTGATAATACCGGGTTATTATTGTTACTTGCGTCAGTCATTAATTGGATAGAATCTGTTCTATTCTTACGATTCTTTAGTACGTTACCTATATTTTCTCCACCATGCCTATTACCGGTAAAATATAAAACTATTACCTCATTATTTGCAGTCTTAGCACATATTGTAGTAGTATAACAGCTGCGTCCTTTCTTATTTTGAGTACGTAATTTTTTATTGGCTATAGTAATTTCTAAAATCCTAGCTCTAGTATCATCAAGGTTCAGTGAACTACATTCGGCAGCCATTTCCAATAATACCCCGTAAATTTCAGCTCCACCACCTTCTTGCCAAACATCTAAATATTGTTGCCAGAGCGAGCTGTATGCTATAGGAACCCCGCTTAAACTCTGTAGCCTAGATAAACGGTAGAAAGGAGTACCATAGGTCTTTTGTAACACTATTGCACTTCTGCTACTATTTGTCCATTTGTTGATATTTTTATTGTTCATAACTGTATAATCGCAAGCATTACAGCGTAACGTTTTCTTTACATATCTGTTGACTGTAATTGGAGCATTACCTGTAAATTGTAGCAATTTTCTAGCTTCACTATTATATAGTTTGCCATTATAGCAGTGAGGACAGCTATCACCACTACAAAAATTCTCAGGAGTTAAATAGCTGGTATTCGCATCCTTATAATCATCAAACCCATATTTACCTTGCCAATTACTACGATCTATCTTTTTGGGCTTATCGCACTCTCCTTCATTACCACCATTCCCGTTATCAGATTCACCTGGCGGTTCTTTTAATGAATCTGAACTATCTTTTTTTTGTGATCTGCCTTAAAACCAATCAGCATTTCCTTAAGCTTATTTATACTGATATTTGATGATGCTAGCTTGTCTATTAGCTCGTTACAAAATTTCACAAGCTCTACTATCGTTTGCTGTTCATCTCCCGTTAATGAACTTTCCTTGACATGCTGTATTAGTTCTTCTCGTTCTTCAGCACTTAAGGTCGCTACTTTTGGTTTTTTCATTTGATTAATTATCATTATTATTAATATTTCAAATATTATAATATGACTGCTACTTTTTCAACTAGTTTTTTTATTAATCTGTTTTTTATTAATCGGTGATATTTGCATAGTAGAAATCCAAATTTATACAATAAATTCATACTAGCAAAGAAATTAGATAGTGTTACGCAGTTTTGCTGCAAGTATACACTAAATCTTAAGGTAATACCAGTGATCTTAGGAAGAGCATAAATAATTCCTTTAATTATTTGTTGAGATTTTAGTAATTAGTTAACAAAAATTAGCTAATCGTAACAAACGGTACTATATTTGTTTTTTTGGGAGTGTCAAGTATTCTTATATTAAATTGCTGAAGAGATGCTTGATATTTTATTACTTTTATAGTAACATATTACGTAGATATCTATAAATTATACTGATCAGTTTATGTCAAATACTAATTGTTATGATAAGGCAACTCGTAGAGATTTTATAACCTTAACTGCTAGCAGTATGGTTGTGGTTGGAGCAGCATGTGCTACCTATCCTCTTGTTAGTTCATTTAACCCTTCAGCAGATGTTCTTGCCCTATCTTCAATAGAAGTGGATTTATCTCATATCCAACCAGGGCAAACTGTTACTGTTAAATGGCAAGGCAAGCCGGTTTTTATTACTAATAGAACTCCAGAAAAAATCGCTGAAGCAAGAAATGTAAATCTCGCCGAGCTAATGGATCCTGAGCTTGACCAAGATAGAGTTAAATCTGGGCATGATAAATGGTTGGTGACTATAGGCATTTGCACCCATTTGGGTTGCGTACCACTTGCAAACCAAGGCGATTATGACGGTTGGTTTTGCCCATGCCATGGCTCTCAGTATGATTCATCTGGTCGAGTACGCAAAGGACCAGCTCCTTTAAATTTGGCTGTTCCACCATATGAATTTATTTCCGATACAAAAATTAAAATCGGATAATTATTTATGAATGAAAGTAATTATCCTGAAGAATCCAATCCAAACAAATCCAATCCGATCATAGAATGGATCGACTACCGACTCCCTATTTTCTCGTTCTTTAAACATCTAGGCGAATACCGAACACCCAAAAATTTGAGTTACCTATGGAACTTAGGGTCAATAGCTGGTATTGCCTTAGTAATTCAGATAATCACTGGCATTATTTTGGCTATGCATTATACCCCTCACGTCGATTACGCCTTCGAGAGTGTTGAAAAAATTATGCGTAACGTCAATTATGGCTGGCTAATACGTTATATACACTCAGTTGGGGCATCAATGTTTTTTGTTGTCGTTTATTTACATATCTGTAGAGGGTTATATTATGGCTCGTACAAAAAACCTAGAGAGTTATTATGGCATATAGGCATAATAATTTTTCTTATCATGATGGCTACTGCCTTTATGGGATATGTGCTGCCTTGGGGACAAATGAGCTACTGGGGAGCAACTGTAATCACCAATTTATTTTCAGCTATACCTGTCATTGGCAAATCGATAGTTACCTGGCTTTGGGGAGGTTTTTCAGTTGATAACCCTACACTTAACAGATTCTTTGCTTTACATTATTTATTGCCTTTTATTATAGTAGCTTTAGTCTTACTTCATTTAGTAGCCCTACATGTTCATGGTTCAAATAACCCCAAGGGTATCGATGTTAAATCCCCTAAAGATACTATTCCTTTCCATCCATATTATACTGTAAAAGATTTTGTTGGATTTGGTGTTTATTTTCTAATATTTGCTTTTTTTGTCTTTTTCAAACCAAATTATTTAGGACATCCTGACAATTACGTACCAGCTAATCCTTTGGTTACGCCAACTCATATAGTTCCAGAATGGTATTTTTTGCCATTTTATGCTATTTTACGGGCAGTACCGTCAAAGCTAGGTGGGGTAATATTAATGTTTTCTAGTATTTTGTTATTATTTATTTTACCTTGGCTTGATAGCTCAAAAGTTAGAAGTGCCAATTATCGACCAATGTTCCGTATAGCTTTTTGGCTGTTCATAGCTGATTGTTTGGTACTTGGATATCTTGGAGGAAAACCAGCCGAAGACCCTTATATTACCTTAAGTAGATTTGCTGCTACTTACTATTTCTTTCATTTTTTCGTTGCAGTACCACTAATTAGCAAGTATGAGAAAACTTTGCCATTACCGGATTCTATATGAAAGATAATAAAATTACCTCTTATATCAAATTTTACCTGTGTTTGTTAATTTTGTTAGTATCCAATACTATCACTGCCAACGAAGCATTACCTACAAAAAAGATTGCTTGGTCATTTGACGGAATTTTTGCTAGCGTTGATAGAAAAGCTGCCCAACGTGGCTTTCAAGTCTATAAAGAAGTATGTAGTGTGTGTCATGGTCTTTATAATTTATATTATCGTAATCTTAAAGATATAGGATTTTCAGATGAAGAAATTAAAGAAATAGCCAAAAATTATACGGTGCAAGATGGCCCCAATGATGCAGGAGAAATGTTTGAAAGACCAGCTCTACCATCTGATCCATTTGTTCGCCCCTATCCTAACGAACAAGCAGCAAGAGCAGCCAATAACGGGGCAGACCCACCTGATTTATCATTGATCATTAAAGCAAGACCTGATGGGGCAAATTATGTATATTCTATACTTACTGGTTATACTAATCCTCCTGAGAATTTTAAATTAATGCCAGGATTAAGTTACAATCCATACTTTCCGCATAGTCAAATTGCCATGCCAGCTCCACTAACAGATGGACAAGTACAATATATAGACGGAACAAATTCATCGGTAGAACAAATGGCTATGGATGTTACCGTATTTTTACAATGGGCTGCTGAACCTGAAATGGAAAACCGTAAATCTATGGGTTTGAAGGTAATGATATTTTTAGTAATTTTTACAATTTTCTTTTATATTTCTAAAAATAGAATTTGGCAAAATGTCAAGTAACTTAATTACAAACCAGCAATTATAAATTCAAAATGTAAATGACAGTAATATTGTTCTAATTACAACTTATAGATATCAATTTGGAGTAATATTTTTTTATCATTGTATAATGTTTATCCTATGCCAATATATAATTAATGTGTCTCCTATATGTACAAATTTATAGATTTATTTTGTGATATTGGTGGTTTTCGTATAGCTCTTGAAGAAAAAGGGATGGAGTGTGTTTTTTCATCAGATATTGATAAAGATGTGCAAGAAACTTATAAAAGGAATTTTGGAGAAAAGCCCATGGGTGATATTTCTGAGATTTCTGAGCAAAAAATACCAAAACATGATATTTTATGTGCCGGTTTTCCTTGTCAACCTTTTAGTATCTCGGGTAAACAAAATGGTCTACATGATATAAATGGTAAATTATTTTATGAAATAATTAGAATTGAACAATATCATAAACCATTAATATTATTGCTTGAGAATGTTAAAAATATTATGAATATTGATAATGGTAATGTTATTAAAACGATAGATATAAAACTTGATGAAATAGGATATAAGTAGCCTACAATTTTTATTCTATAAGTATTAAGCAACATAAAAACGTCATTGCGAGGAGGCGTGAGCCATAGTACCCTACAATTTTTGTAATAAATACTCTGCAAAGGTATTGTATATGGAAGGTTGAAGTAGTATAAGAGTGTATTTTCTGACTATGCACAATATACTACTTCAGTCACTGATACTAAACTTTTCTTGGAAAAAATCAAGGCTAGAATGTCTTTCTGGAATGATTATGAGTCTAATTGAGAATTGCTCCGTTAGCGGTAAAAACATGGCACTTGGAATTAAGAGTGAAGCTAAACATAGCTCTAGAATTCAAAGAATATATAGGCTGTTTAGGGATCAAATATTTAATTATGACCAAATTGCTAAGTTTATTTTGAATATTTTTGCTAATGACAAATACATTATTGCTCTGGATAGAACTTGCTGGAAATTTGGCACAAGTGATATTAATATATTATTTTTGGTTATAGTTTTCGGAAAAATTTCTGTGCCTATTTATTGGTATCCATTAGATCACGGGGGTGCTTGTTCTAGCTGGTTGATGGAGGAAATTTTAGAGCGATTTATCAATAATTTTGGAGTTCATAAAATTAAATATTTATTGGCTGATCGCGAATTTATGAGTAAAGAATGGCTTAATTTTCTAACTAGCAAACAAATTAAATTTGCGATTCCTCTTAGAAAAGATATGCTGATTCGAATTATCAATGCTTTGCAAATTAAACCAGTGGGAAAAAGTTTTAATAATGTAAAACCCCTTGAATACCTTGAAATTAAAGGCATGTTATGGGGACATGTAGTTACATTATCTGCATATAGAAATGATAAAAGCGAACTAATGGTTGTTGCAGCTAGTGGTGATATTGATGTAAAAATTTTTGCTTTATATAAATTTCGCTGGTCAATTGAAGTTTGCCAGTCATAATGCCTCTGTAATAGTTATTTGTTTATTATTCTACCTTTTTTACCCTGGAATGGTAAATCCACTGTTTCGGTTGTTCTCTTAATGAGATCAACCTTTTAATCTCTTGCTCATCGGCTGTAATTAGCCAAATCCAACGTTGTGATGAGTTGTAAACTTTCCTGACTTTTAATTGCTCTCTTTGCATCCATCTATATAAAGTTGGTTCTGGTATATTGATTTTTTGCGATAATTCACGAAAAGTAAATTCATTTTGCCTACGATTAATTTCTCCTGATAATGTTCTTTTGTTAGTAGCTGTTACACCACTACGTATAAGTAGGCTACTAACCGTGTTCTCATTAAAAATATTTAACAGCTTTGCTGGACGCCACCCTTCTTGTTGATTTAAAATATCAGCAATTTGCTGTAATGTCATATCTTGGCTTTTGAGACTGGCTACTAGTTCAAGCAGTTTACCATAATAACTAAGTTGCTCCAATTTTGCCACAGGACGAACAAGATTAGTATTAGTTTTATATCCACCAGCCCAATGTATTTCTACCAAGACTTTCTCTGTTACACCTTCTATTTTTACAACAACACATTCTATTAGTAAACGTAAAATTTCTTTGCGTTCTTCTACCGTAGTAGTTGACGATGACCATAAAGCAGGAATATCAGAAGCTAATTTATATATAGTTTGACGCTCAACATCAGACAGAATTTTTGATTGTTCAGCTAAGAATTTGGCATATTCCTGTTTTAACTTTTCTTCTGCAGATAATGATTCTTCCCACTTTTTCTCAAGAGTTCTTGTGACAAGACGATTCTCAGGTTCTGAAGAATTATATTGCCGATATGCCCTCTCAACTTCATATCGTCCTCTCTCTAATTGTTTTTGCCAATATTTTTGTAAATTATTATGTTCGGTTTCAAGGTCTGTTGCCACTCGTAAACTAACTTCCAAAGCTTCTGGCTTTAACACTTCTAATGCCTGCTTAGCAATTAGTTCATCCAAAACATTGCCAACCAATGATTGGCAAACATCTTCACCATAATCTACAGACATTCTGCTACAACTATAACGCAATTTATTACCATTATTTGTATAGCAAGTTGCCATTCGTAAACCACAGCGACCACAAACAACAAGTCCGGCTAATAGTGCATTACCATGCCTTGCTACACCAATTCCTTGTATGGAGTTAGATAATAATTGTCTGCCATTACGTTCATATTGTTGCCAACTAATATAAGCAGGAACTTTGTCTTTTAACAATACTTGCCAATCTGACATTTTAGCAACAATACGCCCCGTAGATCGTCTGCCAGGTTTTTTTCTATGTGCCTCTGTTGGTCTGCGTCCATATACATAAGCACCTGCATATATGGGATTATGTAATAGATTTCCTAAAGTATTCCTATTAGGACGATGCCAGGTTAGTTCACCTTTTTGCAAACCGCTACGCTCTCTATAAGGCATTTTTATTTTATGACTGACTAAGTATTTTAATACTGCATTAATTGTAGAAAATTTTTCAAATAACTCAAATACCATCTGAATAGTTGCCTGTGCTTGCTCATCTGGATCTTTAACAATTTCGCCAGATGGTCGTCTAACATATCCCATAGCAACTTGCATGCCTAACTCACCTCGACGTGCTTTTGCTTTCTTCCCTTGTAGCATGCGTTGCTTAATTATATGTAACTCTGCTTCAGACATTGTACCTTTAAGACCTAATAATAGTCGATCATTATAGGATACCGGATCATAAATACCATCAGTATCAGCAATAATGGTTCTAAAAAGTGCACATACTTCTAGGTTCTGTTGACAAAATTTTATGTTAAGTTATCAGAGTAGAATAAAGAAGTTGCAATAGTAAGAAGAAATGGTAGTTTCTAGTTATCGAAACCAAGAAACTACCGATATGAAGTATTACATAGAAGACCAAGCATGGGAAGCAATTTTATCATTTTTTAAGAAAAAAAAAGCTATACACAACAAGAATGAGGAAAAAATAAGACAGTTTATTGAAGCAATATGGTTTATTGCTAGAACAGGTTGTCAATGGCGTCTTCTGCCTGATTATTATGGTTGTTGGTACAGTGTTTATCGCAGATTTAAGAGATGGGTTGACAAAGGTATATGGGAAGCTTTAATGGATCATGTTAAAGTAGATGTAGATATGGAATCAATGATGATTGATGCAACTATTGTAAGAGCACATGCTTGCTCATCTGGATATATTAAAGGTAATCAAGAGGAAGCAGCTTTAGGTAGAAGCAAAGGTGGTTTTAGTACTAAAATTCATGCCCTCGTTGATGCATTGGGTAACCCACTGAAGTTTATACTAACTGCTGGGCAAAGAAATGATATCACTCAGGCTGAAAATCTTACTAAAGATGTTCAGAATACGACGGTGATAGGTGATAAAGGATATGATAGTAGTGCGTTTGTAGAAAGCTTAGAAAATAAGGGGTGCGAGGTTGTTATCCCACCAAAATCTAATCGTAAAGTACAACGTGAATATGATAAACATATTTATAAAGAACGCCATTTAATTGAATGTTTCTTTGGTAAAATCAAACATTTTAGGCGTATATTTTCTAGGTTTGATAAAGCCCCAGCCACCTTTTTAGCCTTTCTAAATTTTGTTGGAGCTTTAATATGGTTACGTTAAAAATTTTGTCAACAGAACCTAGTAATTGGTACCAATCTTTGCATGATCGTGCTAACCTCGATACTTCTATTCCTAGTACTATACCAACATGGTCTAATCCAACTTCAGCAACTAAACGCTGAAATCCAGGACGACCTTCAGCAGTTGCACCAGACCGCCCCAAATCATCATCTATTATAAGTACTTTATCAGCACTCCAGCCTAGAGCATAAGCTCTCTCTACTAAATTATACTGCAATTTAGTAGATTCACTATGCCGTTCTACTTGTTGCAGCGTTGACTGCCTTATATACACTATCGCCAGACGATCGTGGTGATAGGCTTGAATCTTGCCACTTGATAATATTCTCTGAGTTGATTGTTTCTCCTTGTCTATCATTTGCCTTCTCCATATTTATTATCGATTTTGGCAATTTTTTCAATGATAATGTTGCTAATAGAGTTATTAGGCGATGACGATTCTCTTTGGGGATTCTCTCCCATTTCATTGGTTCCAATATAGGAATGCCTTGCATGATATTTTCTTACCCAATCAACCAAGTTTAGCAATACTGATTTGTTAAGTGTCGGGGATTGTTCTAAATTTGTCAAATTAAAACTTATAGATGTTTTAATAATGGAAGATAGAACGGTTGTTTAAACATCTCAAAAGCGGTGGCTTTGATATTGAAAAAAGTCATATAACAAACCCAGATAGATTCGTGAAATTAGTTACAGTTTGTGCTATTGCATCGTATACTTGCAGCAAAACTGCGTAACACTATCTAATTTCTTTGCTAGTATGAATTTATTGTATAAATTTGGATTTCTACTATGCAAATATCACCGATTAATAAAAAACAGATTAATAAAAAAACTAGTTGAAAAAGTAGCAGTCATATTATAATATTTGAAATATTAATAATAATGATAATTAATCAAATGAAAAAACCAAAAGTAGCGACCTTAAGTGCTGAAGAACGAGAAGAACTAATACAGCATGTCAAGGAAAGTTCATTAACGGGAGATGAACAGCAAACGATAGTAGAGCTTGTGAAATTTTGTAACGAGCTAATAGACAAGCTAGCATCATCAAATATCAGTATAAATAAGCTTAAGGAAATGCTGATTGGTTTTAAGGCAGATCACAAAAAAAAGATAGTTCAGATTCATTAAAAGAACCGCCAGGTGAATCTGATAACGGGAATGGTGGTAATGAAGGAGAGTGCGATAAGCCCAAAAAGATAGATCGTAGTAATTGGCAAGGTAAATATGGGTTTGATGATTATAAGGATGCGAATACCAGCTATTTAACTCCTGAGAATTTTTGTAGTGGTGATAGCTGTCCTCACTGCTATAATGGCAAACTATATAATAGTGAAGCTAGAAAATTGCTACAATTTACAGGTAATGCTCCAATTACAGTCAACAGATATGTAAAGAAAACGTTACGCTGTAATGCTTGCGATTATACAGTTATGAACAATAAAAATATCAACAAATGGACAAATAGTAGCAGAAGTGCAATAGTGTTACAAAAGACCTATGGTACTCCTTTCTACCGTTTATCTAGGCTACAGAGTTTAAGCGGGGTTCCTATAGCATACAGCTCGCTCTGGCAACAATATTTAGATGTTTGGCAAGAAGGTGGTGGAGCTGAAATTTACGGGGTATTATTGGAAATGGCTGCCGAATGTAGTTCACTGAACCTTGATGATACTAGAGCTAGGATTTTAGAAATTACTATAGCCAATAAAAAATTACGTACTCAAAATAAGAAAGGACGCAGCTGTTATACTACTACAATATGTGCTAAGACTGCAAATAATGAGGTAATAGTTTTATATTTTACCGGTAATAGGCATGGTGGAGAAAATATAGGTAACGTACTAAAGAATCGTAAGAATAGAACAGATTCTATCCAATTAATGACTGACGCAAGTAACAATAATAACCCGGTATTATCAGAAGCAGATAAAGAATTACTGGCAATAATAGTGATGATCAATTGTTTGTCACATGGTCAGAGAAAATTTACAGAAAATGAACTATATTACCCTGAAGAATGCGGATATTTTCTCAAACAAACACGTGGGATTTACCACAATGAACATCAATGTAAAGAGATGAGTCCTGAAGAGAAACTTGGGTATCATCAGGAACATAGCAGTAAATATATAGAAAACATATATAACAAAATAGACGAATTATTTAACGACAAGAAAGTTGAGCCTAATAGTAGGCTTGGACAAGCTATGAAATATTGGATAAATAATAAAGAAGGTTTGACCCAATTTTTAAAAATCCCAGTTAGCAATCTTGATAATAATTGGGCTGAGAGATCACTGCGTACCATTATTTTACAAAGGAAGAATTCATTATTCTTTAAAACAATCAATAGTGCTGAGATACATAGTGGTCTGTATAGTATAGTAAAGACTTGTAGTGAGAACGAGATCAATGCCTTTAAATATTTAAATTGGCTACAAGAGCATAGTAGCAAAGCAAAGAAGCATCCTGAGGATTATACGCCTTTTGCCTATGCAAGATATATGAATAATACGGAATTAATCGAGACAGCAGCTTAAACGACAGGAAGCCAATCATTAGAGAATTTGGCAGAACTAGGATCGCCATTATGAATAAGAATGTGTAAGGTTCTATAACAAATTTGGTAAGATGAATTATCAGATGGGAAAAGTTTTGCCGTAAATTTACCTTTGGATAGGCGTTTAGAGCATAGCCAAAAGCCTTGACCGTCAAAGGACAAAATTTTAATGGCAGTTCTGTTTTTATTATAGAATAAAAACAAGGAACCATTAAGAGGGTCAGAAGAAAGTTTTTGTCTACAAACAGCGATTAAGCCATCGATACCCTTGCGAAAATCGATGGCAATAGTGGCAACAAAAATAACTGACGCCGGGGTTAGTTGCAGCATAAAAATGTCTGAATTATAGTTTTTGGCTCTAGTGTTTGGATAATAAGCTTGGTACCATTTGGTTTAATAATGTGACAAGTATAGTGATTTTGCTTGGGAGCAGCTACAGGATCGGTATCTATAGAATTTACTAGTTGAAATGGGAGAAAATTAATATTTTGTTGTAGGGATTGATTTGAAGTTGAGACAGAAGAAGTTTTGATGGTAGGTTCATGGGCTTTTTTAGTTGAACTAATTGTTGCTTTATTAATATTAAGATGTTTAGCTATCTCTTGGTAAGAATAATGATGGAGTAATTGGTGAACTAATTCCTTTAGATGGTTTGGTATAGGATCAAACTTATTAGTTTTAGTTTGACGCCAAGCTTTAAATTGCTGAGCTACTTGCTCAATAGTAATCGATGGTATTTGCATAGTATGAAACCCAAATGTATAAAAAATTCATACTAACAAAAAAATTAGATAAAGTTATGCAGTTTTGCTGCAAGTATACTTTGTAACTATTTGTGCATACTTGGAACTACCAATAGCCGAGCAGCAGTTAATAAATCTATGTTACCAAAACTTATCTATTGACCCTGAGCCTCCTAAACTATAAATTTATTTGATTAAGTGATTTTAGTTAGTTTTTCCAGCTTTTTAAAATTATAGTGAATTAACTTGAATTGGCAACGTTATAAATCCGATTAGTATTTAGCCTTAGCGTTATTGAGATGAATGTGTAAGCTTTAGTCGTCATTGCGAGCTAATATATCCCCACGAAATTAAGCATGACAAAGCTCCGTCTTTATAATAGATGCAAGGGGTTCTACCAATGGTTTTATGGCATGCAAATAATTAAATTCAATAATAAATTTCCCAAGAGTACAATACGAATAAATTTTTTTATCTTTTACTGTGTTAGGTTGGAAAATTCTTTGCATACCTTGGCTATAGCCTACCACACCTATAACCCAATCATTTAATACTGTTTTTACATCCATAACCTACTATCTCCATCATCATTAAATAATGATGATATTCTATCAATTCTTGATATTTTGCAACAATTTCGTGGGGATATATCAGATTGCGAGGAGACCGTAAGGTCGACAAAGCAATCCATTTCTAATCATTTTCCTGGATTGCTTCGTCGACCTTACGGTCTCCTTGCAATGACATCTTGTACTTTGTAAAATATAGATTTACAAGACGGGCAAGTATCTATAATATCATTATAATTATATAAAAGTTAAAAAATATTAAGTATTACTTGTGCGTAAACAAACGACATATCAATATTTACTGATAGTAGATTAGTTTACATAGAAATAAACCTATTTTAATTTAATTGTTGCCTTTCTAGGTTATATAATATATGACAGTAATCTTTGCATTTATTAATAAGTATATTTGCAAAAATTTAATAATTCATTCATAAAGGAGTTAACTATGGCACGAAAGAATGACTTTATAGAAAAAGCTGACAAATTTATAGGTGAAAAGATCTATTCTTTAAGGCTTGCTAAGGGGTTGTCACGTCAACAACTTGCAAAGGTAATAGTAGTAACACATCAACAGTTACAAAAATATGAAAAGGGCATTAATAGAATACCAATGGGTAGGCTGATTCTTATTGCTAAAGCACTAGAAAAAAATATCGATTATTTTTATGATGGTTTAGAAGGAGCGGATAATGTCGAGCCTGTACATACTCAACATCAGCGTATGTGCATAGAAGTATCAAGAAACTTTATGAAGATTCGTAACCCTGCACATCAACAAGCTGTTAATGCATTGATACGTTCTTTGATTAAAGAAGATTAGGTGAGATAAAACATATATAAAATTTTATTTATGTTACGCAATTTGTGAGTTATGGTAGATTTGTTGAGTTGAGCAACCAATCTGCTAATAACTCACAATCCGATTGTTTATTTCGTAGTGAATAAATATATACATTTTATCACAAAAATTCATTACGCTAATAGATATATGCAAATTATTTAAAAAATTTGACTATATTTAGTTTGTCTCATTAATTTGTGATTTAGATTTCTCTAAGTATTTTAATATTTCCTCATGTAAGGCAGTCCATTTAACTTGTTTTTTCATAAGAGGTAGGAATTCTTTCTTCCATACTTTTATATATTGTTGAGAATACTCTCTTTCAAGATTTTGAAATTCAGAAGAAATATTTGTTTTGAACATAGCTATTAAATTTGAAACCTCAGTAATTTTATGACTATCTAAAGATTTCAAAGATAAAATATCTTGTTGTAAAACATCTATTTTATTTAATAAATTGTTTTTAAAGGTCTTATATGGCAAGATTATATCATACCTTAAATCAGAATTATAATATATTTCCATTTTATATATTAAGCTATTAAACGTATTACGTGATACTTCTTGTTCATAATTTGTAAGGGAAGTTAATAAATATTTATAGTCTTTTTCATTTAAATCACGTGGTTTAACAAGCATATGAATTTTGGAGTGTAAATTATTGAATTCACTATAAATACTATCTCGATACTTATCTAAAAACTTAGGAAATACATCTTGTTGCTCAAGTTTTAAGGGTAAATCCTTCCTAATTTCTATTGGTAGATTATGTATCGAAAACTGATATACTACCCACATAAAACTCTCATCAAATTCATTTGAATAATTGATACGATCATCAGGCAAAACTACCTTACCTTCTTTATCATTCCAAGGTCGTATCTTATAAAAAAATCTATTCAGTCTTTCTTTTAATTTTAGAATATCTGTGTTTTTATCTCCCATTTTATATAATACTTTATTCATTAAACGTTTAGCCTCGTTGGATTCTATTCTATTATTTATATGAAGACCTATATTATTTCTTTCCAATAACTCCCAATCAAATAATCTATGCGGATCAACTTTACGTAGCACATAACTATCAAATGCTTTACTGTACAATATTGTTCCTATTTCAGAATGACTAAATATCATATCTTTTCTTATTTTAAAACGTTTCATAAGATATAGGAGTAATTCTTTTACAGATTCCATTTGCTGTTGTGAAAACAATTCACGCCCAGTATTCACTATTTCTATGCCGATAGAATAATTATTTAAAGCAGTTAATTCTTCAAATTGCTCACCCATTTTAATTTTAGCATAACTAATACCAGCATGGTATGCTCGCTTTTCTAAAGGAACCGTTAACGTAATACTGCCATCCTTATCTACAATAAAATGAGCAGACAGACCTATTTTGTTTAGCAATTCTTTTGTATCTTTTAATGTTGATATACCAGTATGGTGAACTATAACCATTGATACTTTTTTACCTTCTCTGTCACCATAATTTGCAACTGGCACAGGGGCTAGGAAAAGTAAGTTTTTCTTTTGCAATACAGGAAGTTCTCTTTGTAAATGAGCAAAATCATTTTGAAAGCTTGCAATATCAGGATGCGGCTTAGATAAAGCCTCCACTCTTTTATGAGAACAGCCAGCATTTAATAATGCAACTATTATAAAAAGATAGTATCTTAAAAAGAGATCAAGAGCTTTATTGGTCATACAAATATCCAATCACTATAAATTATGTTAAAAAATTAAGTGTAGCTAACCAGTTCTATAGTCAGTTAACCTGAATTGGTGCCGAATAAGCACCCATCGTGCTGTCTATTAGCGAGGAGGCGTACGCCTCCGAAGCAATCCATAAAAGTAACCAAAGATGGATTGCCACGACCTACTTGCGTGGTCTCGCAATGACAAAAAACCTATCTAAAACCCGCTTTACCTTCTAACTTTCAACAGTTGTGACTAAAGTGGCTTTGAGCTATGACGTTAAGGCTAAATACTAATCAGATTTATAACGTTGCCAATTCAAGTTAATTGACTATATATCTTTTATACTAAATTATTCAATGGTAAATTCAAGAAATTAATCAGGATCAACTCATTCCTTCTTCATTATCTTTTTAATATTATACTGGCTATTTTTTTTGGTAGCATAAGTATATTCGCTAATATTTTTGCATACTTATTAAAATAATAGATATCATAAGTGTTTAGTATTTTATAAGTAAAAAACCCTAGAGTATAAGGTGTTATTAATAAGTTTTTTATAAATAATTTGATATAACTAAAACATTTATCAAATTTAATATCTATTATTGTAACGAGTCTCATTTTTGATAAGTAATTATCTAATTCCCTACTGATATCATGAGAATTAATATCCCAATTAATTATATTATTAATATCTTTAACTTTTTTAAAAAATTCTAAATTAGCCTTGCTAAGAGGACTGACTTGCAAAATACGATCTCTATGACCTTTTAGCATATGAAATAACATTTTATTCATTATTAATCGCTTATTGTATAAGGTGGCATCATTAGTTTGCAAATAATTTAGAATATTGAGAATTATCTTTTCATGATCATGGATTTTAAATCCTGTTGCCGCAATGGATTGGGTAGGTCTGCCTATATAATATTTATAAAGTGGTATATCTAAATACAGAACCTGTTTAACATATTGTATAGCTTTCGCATTATATTCCATATCTACATAAAAACATTTTTCAGTTAGTATAATATTAGATTTCTTAAGAATATCAGTTTTATAAGTTGAAGTTGATAAAATTGGTCCCCAATAATCAAATTTTATTTGGTCAAGAATTAAGATTTGTTTAGACGGAAGATGGGTATAACAATCCTCACTTCTTATAGTACTATTAGCTAACATGTCATACGATAATTCATGTAAGATTAAATCAACATCGAACATATTTAAATATTTTAGGAAATTATCTAGCCCTTGAGTATCTACCCAATCATCTCCATCCACTATTTTAAAATATTTTGACTTAGTATGTTTAATACCAGTATTTACTGCTCCACCATGCCCCTTATTGCTTTGATTTATAAGTGTTACAATAGTTGGGAATTTATTTTGGTACTCTTCAGCAATTGATTGAGTGTTATCAGTTGAGCCATCATTTATGACTAATATTTCTAGTAAATGCTTATTCTCACAAGATAAAATAGAATTTAAGCATCTTGGTAAATAACGCTCAATATTGTAAACAGGAACACATATACATAATAATTTTATTTGCTCATGTTCTATAGGTTTAATATAAAATTCTTGTTCATTTTGAAATAATTGTAATTCTTTTTCCAAAATCATTTTACGTGAAAATTTAGAAGAAACATCATAAGACATTTTCTCGCTTAACTCTAAAAATCTATCTGGATTGTAAAATAAATCCTCAATAATATTGGCATAAGACTGCGGATTTTCTATATCATTACTTAAAGTACCATAAGAAGGATTGATAAATTCTGGAACGCCACAAACATTAGAACTAACTAACGCTAAACCAGAACTTACTCCTTCTAAAGAACTAACCCCCATACTATCAAGTCTTGTTGGATGGAATATTATACCACAATTTTTATGAAGCTCGCTAATTTGAGCATGAGTATGAAATCCTTGAATAAAATGCACATTAGACCATCGTATTTTTTCTGAGAAATCTTTAAATAATAAACCATCTCCATAAATAAAAAAGTTTAGTTGATTAAAAAATTCTTTATTCTGAAGAATATTGATGGTCTCTATTACTAGATCTAAAGCATAGTTATTGTAATTATCGAATTTTCTTAAAGTAAATATGTTTAACCTATCATCTGAAGATTTTTTAACATATTTAAATATATCAGTATCTATACCATTTGGAATTATGGCAAAATTATTGAAATTGGTATTTATATATTTCTCAGATTCTGCCTTTAACCAATTGCTTGCAAATATCCATTTTATATTTTTATTATTTGCATATTTTTTATACATTAAATCTTTTATTCTCATTTGCCAAGTCGTAATATAGGGATTATATGTCCCATCATACGCCACACAAAATGATTCTTGATATCTGTAAAGTGCTTCCGCACCATGAATGTAACAATAAATTTTTATACCATGATAAAAAATTACACTATCAATAATATCTTGTAATTTCTCATTAATAAAATGAATTATAACTCTCTTAAAATTAGAATTAGTTATTATATTTTTTAAAAAACTTAAACTATTATAATAAACTTTTACACCATCAAATTCATTTACAAAACTATTATTATCATCATGACAAAAAACCTCTGGCTTAATATTATGATTGGTAAAAGCTTTAATAGAAGTATGAACAAAACCAAAATTATACAGGTTTGCAGAACTAGGATATCCAGGAGAAATTATCAATGTATCAGCTGTAGAAACAGGATTGTCAAATTTACTTTTTTTAGTTATGTAATAAGTAAATTGTTTTATTTTAACTTCCGTGTTAGCTTTTAAGGTAAGCACAATTTTAAAACATTCTAAATTAGATAAAGGGACTTCTAATTCTGAATTTAAAAACGTCAATTTTCTAGCAACTGTAAAGGATATTTCACCCTTAACCAAAGTTCCTTTATTAAGCAAACTAATAAATTGTTCCCCCTTAAATAGGACAAACTGCCTATCTATAGTTATAGATCTTAGTTCATTTGATGAGTTAATGATTGTGATATTATCATCTTCTTTATTATGTTTTACATATAAACCATTAAGTTTATTAGTTGGTAACGTAATAATTTTTTGTTTTAGGTCTATGGGGAGGGTCATTCTCAAATAATTATAAAGCTGTTATTTTAGTTAATGATTCTATATCTTCAAACTCCTTTAAAGCCCTTAATATTATATCATCCATATCATAATATCGATACTCAGCTAGTCTTCCGATCAGCCTTAGACTAGAAAAATTTTTAGCTATTTCTTTGTATTTATTAAACAATTCACTATTACAATCTTTGGGTATTGGATAATAAGGTATATCCTTCTCAGGGTTAGTTCTATCATATTCTTGTGGGTATTCATACATCAGTACTGTCTTCTTGTTATTAGGTACCCTCATAGTATGATTATACTCAGTAATCCTAGTATATAATTCGGTATTGGGGTAATTTACAGTAGTTACCCGTTGTAATAAAGCTTCATCATGTGTTTCAGTTGTGAATTTTAATGATCTGTACGGCAACTCCCCTAAATGATAATTAAACAATTCATCTATAGGACCAGTATATATTATATTACCTTCATATTTTTGCCCTTTAAAAAGGATGGCTTTATTATTAAGGTCTATTTTCAATAAATCTTTAGAATCGGTATTTAGTAGAATATCAATATTATCATGACTTAACATTTTCTCAAACATTGCCGTATAACCTTCAACTGGTAAAGCTTGAAATTTTTGTTGAAAATACCTATCATCATAGGAAATATGTACAGGAACTCTAGCCGTTATGGTCTCAAAATCCAAATTTTCCGGTTTATCGCCCCATTGTTTTACTGTATAGTTCAAATATAATGTTTTAAATATAAAGTCCCCTAACTCTCTTATATCACCATCATCAAAATTTCTTAGCTTAGAAACGGATACTTTAGTCTCCATACCAAAGTTTACAATTAACTTATCTTTGTATAACAGGGCTTTTTCAACTGGCAATAGAAGTTCTAAAGAGGTTAGATTAAATGGTACTGGCACTAATTGATCGTTTATTTTAGCTAAAACTTTATGTTGGTATGGATACCAATGAGTAAAATTACTTAAATAATTTTTTACTTTATCTTCATTGGTGCGAAATAGATGGGGACCATATTTATGAACCAATATATTATTAACATCTTTATAATCATACATATTACCAGCGATATGGGGTCTTTTCTCTATGACCAACACCCTTTGGTTAAGTTGCGAGGCTATTCTTTCTGCAAGAATAGAGCCAGCAAAACCACTACCAACTATTATATAATCGTATATAATCATAAATTCGGGTTAAATAAATTTTAAAAATTACAACATAATGATTTATTTTGATAATATGTCAAGTGCGAATTGGATACATCTCACAATATTAAAGTATATTATATTTTGTACTGGCAGGTGTGTCAATATTATTGACTGACTATGATAAATACCATAAGGTGCAACTAAGAAATAGAAGAAGTAGAATTATTAATAATCAATTGACTGTAGTCTCCTAGATTAGCGGATGTGGGATAATGACAAAACTAAATGATGCTTTACAGATGGGTAACATTTATTGTATAAGAATATAGGATTAAATTATTTAAAAAATTATCAAAATGAATATTCATGAATACCAAGCAAAGATGATTTTGAGACAATATGGTATACCTACTTCTAAGGGAGTTGTGATATCGCAAAAAGAAGATATCGATAGACTAATTGATGATTTAGAGGCAGAAATATATGTGGTTAAAGCCCAAATTCACGCAGGCGGTAGGGGAAAAGCTGGGGGTGTAAAAGTTGTAAAAAGCAAAGAAGAGGCAAAGAAGGCAGCTCACGCGATGTTTGGAATTGACCTAGTAACTCATCAAACATCATCTGCTGGGCAAAAGGTTCGTCGTTTATATATTGAATCTGGCTGTGATATTCTAAAAGAATATTATTTTAGTGCTGTTTTTGATCGTAGTAATAGTAAAGTAACTTTTATAGCTTCTACTGAAGGTGGTGTAGATATTGAAGAGGTTGCTCATAATACCCCACAGAAAATTATCAAAATATCAGTTGATCCGGCAACGGGTATACAACCATTTCATTGTCGTCAAATAGCATACAAGCTTGGCTTTAAAAATGAACAAGCTAAACAAATGATGAAAATTGTTGAATCAACCTATCAGGCTTTTATAGCAACTGATGCTAACCAAATTGAAATTAATCCATTAATAACCAAACCTGATGGTAGTTTATTGGCACTTGATGCTAAAATTAACTTTGATGATAATGCATTATTTAAACATCCTGATATTTTAAATATGCGAGATAATGATGAAGAAAATGCTCTTGAAATGCAAGCAAATAGCCTTGGTATTAGTTATGTCAAGATGGATGGTACTATTGGTTGTATGGTAAATGGTGCTGGGTTAGCTATGGCAACAATGGATATTATTAAGCTTTATGGGGCTGAACCAGCAAATTTCTTGGATGTTGGCGGTGGAGCTGATCGTGAAAAAGTAACGGAGGCTCTGAAAATAATTTTATCAGACCTGCATGTACAGGGAGTTTTAGTTAATATTTTTGGTGGTATAATGCGTTGCGATATAATTGCTGAAGGGATTATTGCTGCAGTAAAAGAGATTGGTATTAAAGTTCCACTAGTTGTACGTTTAGCCGGCACCAATTTTGAATTAGGTAAAAATATTTTAGCAAATTCTGGTTTAAAAATAATCGCTGCAAATGATTTAGGTGATGCTGCTGTTAAAATTGTCGCTGCGGTAAAGTAATTGTATGAACTTAGGCATTATTACGAAATAATTTTTTAACTTTAGTGCCAAACATCCTGGGAAATTATGACCTCAGACAAGCCAAAACATGACGAAATCTTTCGCAAATCTATGGAAAATCCTATAGTTGCTAAAGAGTTTTTGGCAACTCATTTGCCGAAGGATGTGTTGGCTTTAATCGATAGCACATCTTTAAAATTAGAAAAAGATAGTTTTATTGAGTCAGACCTTTCTGAAACTATTTCTGATGTATTATTTTCTGTTAAGTTTAATGATCAGGATGGCTATATTTTTTTGCTATTGGAACATCAAAGTACTGTTGATAAAATGATGGCGTTTAGGTTATTTAAATATATGATTAACATTTGCGATCGATATTTAACTACTAATCCTAAAGCTATAGTCAATTCAGGAGAATTTGGGGCTAGGAACGATGGAGCGACGCCTATAAGTAATAGGCGAGCGACGAGTGACGACGTCCCCAACTTCTCATCAATTGACTATAAAAGCCTTCCATTAATTTATCCCTTAATACTTTATAATGGCAAGAAGAAATATAACGCACCTCTTAATATATGGAATTTATTTAGCCATCCAGATTTAGCCAGAGGCTTTTGGACGAATGATTGTCAGCTTATTAACGTACATGAAATCCCCGATGAAGAACTCAAGAAAAAAATATGGTCTGGGATTTTGTTATTTTTCCTCAAGCACATCCACGAACGTCAATTACTGAAAAGATGGCAAGAAATCTCTCATCTCTTGCCTAAATTGAGTAAAATAACAATAGGCCATGACCACATAAGAAATCTATTGAGCTATACTTTGACCTTTATTGAGCAAAGTGATAAAATAGAGTTAGAAAAAATATTAAAAAATAGTTTAACTAAAGAAAAAGGAGAAGAACTTATGCCTAGTATAGCTCAAGTATGGAAAGAAGAAGGGATAGAGATAGGGCTACAGGATGGTATTAGAATCGGAATACAGGATGGTATTAAAATCGGAGAAGCTAGGGGAGAAGCTAGAGGTAAAGCTAGAGGTGAAGCTAAATTAATAAAAATGATGATAAACAATGGTAACTCTATTGAAGAAGTAGCGAGAATTACTGGACTATCTATTACTAAAATCAATGAATTACTGAAACTACAGTAAATTATTAAATTAATCATTGTAACAAAATAATTTTTTAATTTCTAGGAACTAATTAAGATTGGGTTCTGTTATAACCCAAGATGTTTTATAAAATTAAAAGGGTACTTTATTACAGCTTTTTAGTCTCAAAAGAGGTCTATTTTAATCATTATCTTAAAAAATACGGAAAAGGTATATATGTCAATATTAGTTGATAAAAACACAAAAGTAATTTGCCAGGGTTTTACTGGTTCCCAAGGGACTTTTCATTCTGAACAAGCCATCAATTATGGCACTAAGATGGTAGGAGGAGTGACACCTGGAAAAGGTGATAATACTCATTTAGATCTACCTGTATATAATACAGTACATGAAGCAGTTGAAAAAACTGAGGCTACTGCCAGCGTTGTTTATGTTCCACCACTATTTGCGGCTGATTCAATTTTGGAAGCTATAGATGCAGGTATTAAATTAGTAGTGTGTATTACAGAGGGTATACCAGTACTTGATATGATAAAGGTCAAAAGGGCATTAGTAGGATCAAAAACTAGATTAATTGGGCCTAATTGTCCAGGTATTATTACTCCTGATGAGTGTAAAATTGGTATAATGCCTGGTTATATTCACAAGAGAGGAAGAGTTGGAATTATATCTCGGTCAGGTACTTTAACTTACGAAGCAGTAGCACAGACTACAGCTATTGGTCTTGGTCAATCCACCTGTATTGGTATTGGTGGGGATCCAGTTAATGGTACTGATTTTGTTGATTGTATTGAAATGTTTTTAAAAGATGATGAAACAGAATCGATTATTATGATTGGTGAAATAGGTGGAGATGCTGAAGAAAAAGCTGCTGAATTAATAAAAAGTTCAAAGATTAAAAAACCAATAGTTAGTTTTATTGCTGGTATTACTGCTCCTGAAGGAAAAAGGATGGGGCATGCTGGTGCGATTATTTCTAATGGACAAGGGTCAGCTGAACATAAATTGGAGGTACTACAGAGTGCAGGGGTCACTATCACTAGATCGCCAGCTGATATCGGTAAAACTATGTTCGAACTATTAGGAAAAATCTAAATTTAAAAAAACACAAAAAGACATGATAGGGAAAGTAATAGTTTTTATGATTCCTTCTTTCGAAACTAATTTGCTGTTGCCTTCCTTATCAAACAGCTAACATTATTATTTTGTTCATCAGAAATTCCTAATGCTGTTCTATAATGATAATCAGTAGCCTTAATGTTTATCCCACGCATAATCAAAAATTTTGCCATATAATAATTGCCAATTTCTGCAGCTTCATGTAAAAGAGTGTAATTATCATTCCCCCTTTTTTGAATGATTGAGTAATTATCCAAAAGAACCCTAAGAGCAAATAAATTATTTTTTCTAACTGCTTCAAAAGCTCTATCTGTTGCATCATTTACTATACTACTAGCAACATGCACATCACTATTATAATTATCAATAAACCTATTTATTATCTTTCTTTGATTCTCTCTATGCTCACTATCATAAATTCTCTTAAACATTTGAATAAATGCATACATCGCCATTTGATTTAATCTTGCCTCTTCTGTAAGTTCTCCCAATACTATATCATCATCTGGCAAAAATAACATTTGTTTTTCATCTTCTATGAACAGAGCCATTTCCGGTGATATTTCTTTAATACTACTAGTTAAACTTTTAGCAATTGGAGTAGATTTATCAGGCTGTTTGTTATTTACTGTTCTCTCTTTAACAACCTTACTAGATTGCTCTGATGGCTTATTATCTTTTACGAATACTGGTACAGGTGTTTGAGCTTGCGGTATTACAGAAACTGGAGAGCCTTTAGGAATAACAGGTACAATGGTAGGTTCAGTCACTTTAGGTTCAGTACTTTCCTTAGGTAATATTGCTGGTATGATATGGGGAGTTGCTTGAGCCTCAGTCGGCTTTTTTTCTTGTGAAGAAGGTAATATATCTAAATTAGGCGTAACCACTTCCTTTTTATCTTCACTACCTACTTGCTGCAACTCTACTGAATTTTTCTCTTTATCAGGCATAGTTATAGGCGGCACAGTATCTTGACTCTCTGTATTATGATTTTCAGCTGGTGGTAGGGTAGAATGGTTATTAATATTATTATTGTTTTTATTGGACTCTTCTGGCTCAATTTTCTGAGATGGAATTTTATCTAATTGTTCTGATTCTTTTAGGTTATTTATTTTTTTATCATCTAGAGTATTTTCTAGAATTGGTAATTTATTATCTCCTAAATCAATGAAAGAATCTGTTTCGCCCTCTTCCTTACTGCTATCTTGTGGTGTGGGTATTGGTTTTACTGATTCTGGTATTTGAGCATCTTTCTCGGAGTGCTTAAACTGCTGTATTTCTTTCAGCAAAGAATCTGTCTCTCCTGAATCTTCTTGATGTTTATTGACTTTATCATTTTCTAATTGTGGTAATGCTGGAGGAAGAGGTGGTGGGGCAGAATAAACCTTATCTGTAAACAAAAAAATAGTTATTAGAAATATTACCAGAAATTTTTTACAACTTAATCTAGCTAATAATTTTAGAATGACAAAACTCCTACTCTCATTTTCAAGAGTTCTATTAAAGTACATTAGAATTCTCACATTATTTTATATTATTAGTATAGCTAACTCAACTAACCTTACGACATCACTGTAATTAGACCTCTTGCATAACCTAAAGATAATTGAGGAATTTTTAGGAAAAACGAAGTCGAGTACCGCAGCGTACTAAGATGTACGTGAGGAACGGAGACGAGTTTTGACAACAAAATTACCAATTAGATTAGGTTATGCAAGAGGTCTATTGTAACATAATTTACTTCCTGCACTAAGTTATTTTTGCTATCTCTCATTTAGCTTGATCATTTGGCAATAACTTTTGAATCTCTTTTTCTACTACCTGCTTTACTAATAAAGGCAAATTTTTATCTAACCATTGTCTCAGTTGCGGTCTTATCATCTCAACAACTAGCTCCTCTAACGTTTTAACCTTAGAGTTTGCATTTGCGTTAATCTCTTGAGCTGCTTTCGAGAAATGTTGAAAAATCTTAGTAGTTTCTGCTGCCGATTTATCGGATATCAACGATTCCTGCAATAATTCTTCTGTTAATTGGCTCTGGGGATTATCCTCTAGTCCGTCTTCCTTAACCCAGATTTTCTCATGCAAGACTTCCCCCTCACCTACTATATTAGTCAATTCTAATATATCGTCATCATTAGATTGGCTGCCACTACGATTATCAATCATCCCTTTAATTGATTTCAATATTTCCTCAATTGACATATCTTGATTTTTCTTATGATCTTTACTCATAATTAAAAACCTATAATAAGCTTTTTCTTAAGTCCCTTAAACTCATCTTCAGGAGTAAAATATTTAACTTTCAAATTCAAGCTTTTTGCCGTCAATTCTCCCAATAAAGATTTAATTTGGTAAGCCGTTAAGATAGAGTCTTTATGTGCATCAACTTTTGCTATCTTAGCATTATATAATTTTTCTTCAGCAGTAAAAACTTCTAAGACTGTTTTAGAGCCAACAACTTCTTCCTGCATTGTCCCATCATAAGCTATTTGGGCAGCTTCTACCCCTTGCGATGCGGCAATAATTCTAGATTTTGCTGCTTCAAATCCTTCCCAACTACCAATAGCACTTGCCCGTATTTGTTTTATTGTATCATCAAGTTGAATAACAGCGCTCCTAGTACTATTTTTAGCTTTCCTAATTTTTGAATATTCAGTACCCTTAGAATAAATAGGTATATTAACTGATAAGGTTGATGTGGTGCTTCTATTATTGAGGCGATCCATTGGCTTTTCTGGAATATAGTAAGTTTTACCAGATTGAACTTTAAAACTTACCTTAGGCAAAAGTTCAGCTTTTGCTGCTATCTCGGCAGCTTTATGACTTCTAACACTATGTCTTGTACTATCTATGCTAGGATTAACATTTACCGCTCTCTGTATTAAATCCTCTAATGAATTAGGCAAATTGTCCGGCATAGAAGGCATAGCAATATCATCAGCTTCTATACCAAACAGACGAATGAAGTTTGCTTTTGTTGCTTGATAATTAGCATATAGGTTTAATCTATTAGTCTCAGATGCTGCAAGAGATGCCTTGGCACTAGCGAAATCTATTGATGTTGCTTCACCTAATTTTAGTTTTTCTTGAATGGTTGCTAATTGATGTTTGTTAGTTTTTACACTAATTTCAGAAATCTCATATTTTTCTTTTGCTTCATAACATTCGAGATAATTTTTTATTAAGCTTAAAAGAACCTTCTGCTCTCCCTCATAATATTTAGCACGCGATGCCCTGAAAGCTGATTGGGCAGATTTCAAAGCTGCAACACTACTACCACCATTAAATATAGGCTGTTCTAAAATAAAAGCTCCTTGTTTTGATCTTACCTCTCTTTTAGAAGAATGAGCATATTGACTATCCGGTTTACTACCACTAACATTATAATCAATATTATAAGATATGCTAGGCATAAAACCTGAGAAAGCTGCAGAAAATTGCTCAACCTCAGCTAAAAAATTCTGTCTAAGGGTATTTAAATCACCATTATTATCATACGCACTAGATAAAGCACTAGGTAAGTCGACAGCCAAAACTGAACAATTGAACAAAATGATAATGGAAAAATGCGTAACAAAACGTGTAAATTTATACATAGTTGATTCTAAATATGTTTATGTTAAAAAATTGGTAGATTCTGCAACAAGTTAAAGCTATCATTGAGCTAAAAATTGACCTATTGCAAAAGCTAACATATTATAGCTAATATGTAACATATCAAAAACTAACCTTAAGAGCAACATAACAGTGTTAAACTATAGTTTTTATTTGTATTATCTTTAAACAAGATGGTAGATTATCAATTAAAAAATTTAAATTAAATTTATTATGCCTAACTTATATTCTTTCCTTGCAAAAAGTGCTTTACCTAGTATCTTATCAAACCCTTCAATTGCTTCTACTGTACAGCAATTAAAGTTTGATTCTACGAATACATTCAAAATGTTTTCTAGTAACTTAAAAAACATAAAGAAAAGAGCTGGTTATATATATGACATATTTGTAGATTCAGATTCGAATGATCAACAACATGCTCAACAACAAACCCGAGAAATAGCTGAAGCTTTTAAAAAAACAGTCGGCAACTCCTTAGATGATTTAGATAAATATCTTGACGAACAAGAACAAACAAAAGAGGAAATGTGGTTTTTTGAAAGTACTTTTATTGAATACATAATAAACATTCTTGAAAGCATTTTACAGTTTCAAAATAAACTAAATGCCTCGTATCCTGGAGCGTCAGAAAAGATTATCGATTTTTGTGGAAATTTATTAATTGCTTTAATATCTATACAAATGCCGATAGTTGGTTTGGTACTCAAAGGAAGTGGCTTGTTAGATTCGGTAAAATCTTTTCTCAGTACGGAAAATCTAACAAAGACAGTAGATAATTGGAAGGCAAAACTAGGAACAGTTGAAGAAAAATTAGTAAAAATAGAACAGCATCCAGATCTTAAAGAAAAATGCTGCAAAGCAAAACAAATTGCTGAAATATCAGAGATAACTGGAGCTTCACCTGTAGCTGTAGCGGCATTAGGGTTGGATAGTGACTCTTTGAACAAAGTTAAAAAATCGGTTGCACAAGATCCAAAAGAAAAAGATTCTTTTAAAAAACTTATTGACTTGTCTGAAGAAATTCCCTATAGTAAAGGTAGTATAATTGGGGTTATTAGTGCCATATCTGACGGCGTGGGTAAAATCCTTGGATATACGCCAAATAAAGAGAAAGCTCTAAAAAATTCAATCGAACCATAATTATCCGCTATAAAAGAAAACCTCCTCGCTACATTAAATCCTAATAAAAGCATCATTGAAAAATTAGATTGTTGTTATAAAGCAACAAAAAATATATTTACTATCACATCTCAAATACAAGAAGCAGTCAAATTAACACCAAACAGAGAAAAAATCGTTTCAACTTTTGTAAATTTAGTTAAAGATAAAACAAAAAATATCCTTCCTGCACATTTTTTACAAGATATGACATCATTAAAAACTACTTTAAAACCGCTATCCACACTAGTGCAAATTGGTAATGCTATGAAAATAGCTCTTGGAAATAGCAATAACAAAGCCCAAAGCACAGGACGGGAAAGGTAATAGGCACAATTGTTAAAATTAGAAGAGGATGCAGGTTTTAGAGGTAATCATGGCAGTTTAAAAGTTGCAAAAAAATAATTGGCGTCATTGCGAGCCACCGTAGGTGGCGTGGCAATCCATAAAAAGAAGACAAATGTCACCCCTGCTTCGGTGCGGGGTCTAGATCACAACTGTTGAAAGTTAGAAGAGGAAGCGGTTTTAGACCGGATAGTTTAAAAGTCGTATGTGGTCAACGTCTATTAGCGAGAAAGACCTTAGGTCGACGAAGCAATCCACAAAAGTAACCAAAGATGGATTGCCACGACCTACTTGCGTGGTCTCGCAATGACAGAAAACCTATCTAAAACCCGCTTTACCTTCTAACTTTCAACAGTTGTGGTTGCCAGACCGACGAAGCAATCCAGGAAAGTGATTAGAAATGGATTGCTTCGTTGACCTTACGGTCTCCTCGCAATGACGCTTGGTGATCAGGTTTTTTTATTCATCACAAAAAAATAGCAAAAAAATCGTGAATGCTCACATTCAATCTACAACTGTAGTACTAGGAGCATTAAATTCTTGTTGTCTTCATCTTATCCTTACCAACATATATGGGATAGTGTTATGAAAAAATTAGCTATAGAATAAGCTATAGTAAATCAAATTGAATTAGGTGATAAGATGTGGTATAAATAAAGGAAAAAATGTCAACAAGTCCATATAGTCAAGATTTAAGAGAAAAAGTAATAAATTATATAGAAAAAGGTAATAGTCAAGAATCTGCTGCTAGAATATTTGCTATACATAAAAATACAATTAGCCGTTGGAACGTAAGGAGAAGAAAAGAAGGAACAGTGCTGGCAAGAGCTAGACTAGGATTTAAAAGTAAGATTGATAAAAAAGCATTGGAATATTTCGTAACAAATAACCCTAATAGTAAGCTACAAGAAATTGGTAAGAATTTTGGAATTACAGGTTCTCAAGTAGCTAATATATTAAAAAAGTTAGGATTTAGTTATAAAAAAAAACCTTTAGCTATTTGGAAGCAAGTGCAGAGAAACGATCTGATTATTTAGAAAAGATCAGTAAATATGATAAAGATAAAATAGTATATCTTGATGAAAGTGGTATAGATATGACAATTTGCCAAGATAGAGGTTGGGGTAAGATAGGAGAATTATTGATTGGCAAGAAGAGTGGGAAGCATTATCAAAGGACTAATATAATAGCTGGTTTAGTAAATAACAAACCAATAGCCCCTTTTGTTTTTAATAAAACTTGTAATACAGAACTATTTAATAATTGGGTTGAAAAATTTTTGATTAAAGAGTTAACAGCAGGACAGGTTGTAGTGATGGATAACGTTAGTTTTCATAAATCTCAAAAGACAAAAGAGCTAATAGAATCAGTTGGTTGTGAAGTTATTTTTTTACCCCCATATTCTCCAGACTTAAATCCAATAGAAAAATTTTGGGCTAATATGAAGCGATGGATTCGAAACAAAATAGCGGAAATTGGTACATTATCTAAAGCTATTTCTGCATTCTTTGTCACCTAATTCAATTTGATTTACTATAATAGGGTACTGTCCCCGGTACAATAAAAAATGGGGGTAAGGGTGGATTCTATCTTAAATCAGGAAAAATTGCATATCTAGACATAATTTAAGTGAAAATTAACATATCCATGACCACTTATAAGCGATATTGCCATTTTATTTTTATAAATACCTCCTTCATGAAATATCCAGGCTAGAAAACAGAATATCGACCATTCTTCACTTAATTTAGACCGTCCTCCGTTTTGTCCGGTTTACATGATGCGATATATACATTTAAAATTCATTGTCAAGTTAAATTAAAACTATTGTGCTTATTGAATAAATATAGAAATTTGATGACTATTTTGCTGTGTATTTTAGTGCTACAGTTGTAAATTAATTTAATCTGAGTCTATTCAAGGTCTATGGTGCTAATCCCATGCTGAGTTTTATCCCATTTGAAGGGCATAAAAACAATCTGCCAAATAGCCTTGTAACTTGCTATCGTGTGTAGCAAAAAATACAAAGGCCATACTAACAAGGCAGCAACATCTAATACTCGAAAATTAGTTATTTTGCCTTTTTTGCTCAGTAAAATAAAAAAAGCACTACCATAAAGGTACGAAAAAGCAAAAAAACTATTAACTATCCACAAATAATTAACTACAGCCAATTTATTAATTTTAATAGTTATTATTAGAAATGGTACACAACAAAAACCATAAGAAGAAAAACCAATAAAAATGAAAATAGTAATTATTTGATAGAATTTAAACCTTTTATATTTGTCTTTTTGGGCAAGGAATACCAAAAATGTTTGGATAAATCCTTTTATCCAACGAGACCTTTGATTTATCCAATTGATAATATCTATAGGCGATTCCTCTAAAGTATAAGAATCGATCATATGAACTTTATAGCCAAATGAATATAGCCTAATCCCTAAATCAGCATCCTCAGTAACATTATAAGCATCCCAGAAGCCTATTTTTTGTAAAGCATCAACCTTAAAATGATTGCTAGTTCCTCCAAGAGTCACCGGTAAGTTCATTAAACTTAAGCCTTTCAGAAGATATTTAAACCATAAACAATATTCTATACTAAAAAGCTTAGTGAGTAAATTTTCATTCTCGTTATAAAAATTAAGTTTAGCTTGCAAACATACATATTCTTTTGGTAAACTATCAAAGGCTATTACTGCTTTAAGGAGTTGATCAGTATCAGGTCTATCTTCCGCATCATATATTACTACATATTTTCCTTTACAATATTGCATGGCATAGTTAAGAGCTTTCGGTTTAGTTCTAGGTAGAGTAAATGGTACTTTAATCAAATGTATATAAGAGGGTAATTCATATAGAATGCTTTCCTTGATCATTAAATAATCATCTGCTTCAACAATGATTTTGACATCTAATTTATGTTTAGGATAATTAATATTAGTGATACAACTAATTATTGACTTTAGTTTGCCTGATTCTTGATATAATGGGAGTAAGATAGTATAAATAGGTAGGGAATCATTGGAATATAGATCACTAATTTTAAATATGGTATCTGGCGTAATTGCTGCTTGGTTAAATAGTATAATTTTTAAAATATTTTGTGAAAAATAGCAGATAATATTAATTATATGAAAAAGATGTTTAAAATTAAGTAATATGGCAAAATATATCAAAAAAAATATGATAATTGACTTAGTGTAATTGATGTTTTTTGCTATCATGTATAATGAGAGAAATTCAAGAAAATATTTGGATTTTATGATATTTAAATGACTGAAATTTCGTTCAAGTAATTGATAAAAATCATTCTTTCTAACCAACTTAATTTGCACGTTATAATGTATGGCTGATAACTTTCCTAAATAGGCTAGGTCATTTATAGCAAGCACCTCATTACTTTCATCATTTTCATAAATGAAATAACCATTTCTGACATATTGATCAATTTTTGAGTAATCATAAATCTTAACCTGAGATTCCTGGACACTTAATAGTGGTAATAGTTTATACTTATATAAAATTTCTATAATCATCTCATTATTAATAATCCCTTCTTCGATTATCGTGTTAAAAAAATCATTCTCAGCTAATTTGAGCTTAATATGAGATATTTGTAAATCAGTAACTAGCTGTTCTTTTGCTAGAATATCTAAAAATTCTATATTCAGGCTCCTTATATATCCATCCATATTGAAAATATTACTCCCGATATTTTATAACGCTGTTTAATAAGGCTTTTATCCGAAAAATACCCTATTTGTGTTGTTATACTATTTTTCTTTAGATTACCAAACTTAATCTTTTTTGCAATTGAAAATTGCTTATATAAAGTTTTATTATAAATATTACCATAATTTCTTCTATTATAATATTTGGTAAAGCTCACTAACATAATGCCATTTTGAAATTCAACTCCCTTAGACATGGAAAAACTATAATGGTTTCTTTTGCCATATGGATTATTTAGGTTCTGCCCAAAACTCAAAATACCTTGAGCAAATACTGAAGTTTCACCTAAAATTGTCCGCATTTTTTTGGATATTGCTGATAACAATAATAATTCATAAGAAAATTGCTGCTCACACCCATCTTGAGTTATGTATATTCTTGGCTGAACTGAGACTACCCGATGAATATTTTGAAAAAGCTTAATTTTATAAAATATACCAATTTCTTTATTATTAGATAGGTAGTTCATATCATTACTTCCCTGAAATTTATTTTCTTTATAAAGCAATTGAATAGCTAAATTTTGGTTATTATTAATGCCATATTCGATAGTAAAAATTCTCATTAATTGATCTTGGTATGAAGATATTTCTCTTGAGCTACGTTCTAAAGATTGAATTTGGCAAAATAACTTATTATACAGAGCTGATGAATTGTTAACCAACTTGATACGTTCTCTTAAATGGGCTAGTTTACGCTGAATTTGTAAAAAGAGATCGGCTCTTATTTGCTTAATATTTTCAGAATTTTTATCGATAGTAGCAGTAGTAGCTAGATATCTATACCTACCTGAGTCGATTAACCAAGCTGATCCATAAACCTTATTTGCTATAGAAATTATAAATAATAATATAAAAATGATTGTTATTTTCACTTAAACAGCAACTAATAGTTTAAATTACTAAAATACAACTTATTATAAATTTAGTAAAATTAAATTTAAGTTAATAAACAGATATATTAGTAGATTTTTAACTAATTAAGTATATATCTAAGAAAAATTAATTTTATAGCATTTTAGTAATATACTTTTTCTACCATTGTGATATGATAAATCAACAAAATTATCGATTTATCAAAATTTTACAACTAATTGGAAATTCAATAATCTTTACAACAGATTTAATTTAAATTAATATAATCAAGGATTTAACGTTAATTTAATTGAAGCTTGTATATAATTTTTTTATAGTTTAATCTCTAAGTTATATAAATAATATTTAATAAAAGGTATAAAATGCTAGAAAACAGTTCAGAACAAGATAATTCAGATCAAGAAGATATATGGCGTAATGAATTAGGGGAAACATATGAGGAGCAAGAGGCTCGTTTAGATCGTGAAGAATCTATTAGAAAACGCAATGCTATTATATTTGTTTTTATTCCGATGTTAATTGGATTCCTAACATTTACTTATTTTTTCCTTAATTCCATAGAAGAAAAGAGCAAGTTGGCGAAACAACAACAATCAACTACCATCGATAGTAGTCAAGATACAAAGAAAGAAAATAATTAAATTATATTTAAAATCGGGAATAGTAATTATATTTAATTACATTCCCCTTTTTTCTTCGATTTATCAATTTATGTGCTATTTATACAACTCTGTGATAAAAATTAGCAATTAAAAATTTTTTATTTTATAGTCAATTCAGGGGAATTGGACACAACTGTTGAAAGTTAGAAGGTAAAGCGGGTTTTAGATAGGTTTTCTGTCATTGTGAGACCACGCAAGTAGGTCGTGGCAATCCATCTTTGGTTACTTTTATGGATTGCTTCGTCGACCTAAGGTCTTTCTCGCTAATAGACGTTGACCACATACGATTTTTAAACTATCCGGTCTAAAACCGCTTCCTCTTCTAACTTTCAACAGTTGTGGGAATTGGGTAGCAGGAGCGATGGAGCGACGCCTATAAGTAATAGGCGAGTAACGATGTCACCAACTTCTCATACCAAATCACTATCTATTTAATAATATAGATGCTATAGTGTGTTATTTAAGATAGTATAGTGTTAATTAAGATGTCTAGAGGGTATAAGGTATTAGAAGTTAATGTAGAAGAAGTGAAACAATTAATGAATGAAGCAAAGACTAAAGAAGAATTTAGACGTTATCAATCAATCTATCTAAGAGTGAGTGAAAAAATGCCGACATCATTGATTGCTAAAGTTACAGGATTATCAGAAAGTCATGTTCACAGAACCCATAGTCAATGTCGAAAAAAAGGCTTAAAGGCACTATGTAGCAGGAAGAAAGGTGGGAGATACAGAAGTTATCTAACTCAAGAGCAAGAACGTGAGATGCTTAAAAAGATAGAACAGAATGCCGTTAATGGTGGGATAGTAGAAATTAGCAAGGTGCATAAGATTTTTGAGGAAACGGTTGGTAGTAAAATAGCACGTTACACAGCTTATAGGCTGCTTCATAGGCATGGGTGGCGTAAAATTGCACCAAGACCATACCATCCTAAACAAAAGAAGGATGCGGTAGAAACTTTTAAAAAAAGTGGCCTGATATGGTTAAAGAAGCAAGAGTATCAGCAGCAACTGAAGGCAAGGAATTAAAGATATTCTTCCAAGATGAGGCACGTTTTGGTCGTATAGATTCATTAAGGCGTTGCTGGGTTCCGGCTGGAATCAGGCCTTTACTTAAGAAACAAATTATTCGTGAATATACTTATACTTATGGGGCAATTTGTCCATTTGACGGTGCTAGTTGTTTCCTTATTTTGCCTTTAATGAACCAAGATTGGATGATGTTAATGCTACAAGAAATGGCAAAGCGTTATAAGGATAATTTTCTTTTAGTAGTATGCGATGGAGCTGCTGCACATAAACTCGATAAAGAATTATTACCTAATAATATTAAACTAGCTTACTTGCCACCATATAGCCCACAATTAAACCCACAAGAAAATATATGGGATGATATGAGGGAAAAATTCTTTTATAACCTAGCTTTTGATTCAATGAATGCTATAGAAAATCAACTAATCACAGCATGTAATTATTATGAAAATAATCCTGCAATTGTCAAATCTATATGTGCTTGGAATTGGATAGTATCTTGTTAATTAGATAGTGATTTGGTATCACCAATTGAACTACAGCAATTCTTTGTCTTTTGTCTTTTTCAAATTTTCTTCTTCTTTTTGCTTACCTTTAAATTTTGTTAAGAATTCATCTGTTATGTATATAAGAACCATACTAAAGCTAAGATGAGGAGCCTCTAATATTATAGTACAATCACTATCTGCAAATCTAATTTCTTTATCGCCTAACCTAGGGTTTTGGTTATAGGTAAGTTTGTATTTTTCTGAAAGCAACTGGTAAAACTCTGTGAATTTACTTTTATCTATTGTTAAGATTACTGCTTGAATAATATTATCGTCATTACATATTATTAGTAGCTTAGTAAGTCCCTCTAATTTAACATCTCCAACATTGAGATAATAATTATATCCCTCCCAATGGTTATTTTCTTTTTTGGTGATATGATATAATTTTTCTACGTCTGAGATAGTTGCTTTATTTAATTCAAGACCTAAAGGAGACGGATTAGCATTAACATTTAAGTTGAAAATTAAAATAAATAATATGTATAATATCCTAGTGATCATAAAAGTTACCTTAGTGTCTATTAATTTATAACCATGATAATACAAACCAATTAGATTTTCAACTAATTATTTCATTTAATCAGCATAAAATATGCTAAAAACTAACTTTAAAAGTTGTTTTTTACCAAATTTTGGAGTTTAATTGCCAATAGAGACTTATTAAACTACTTGCTAATTACGGGATAAGAAGCTAATTTGATGTAAAATAGATACAATTTTTTGTAATTAGACTATAAAAATAATTATATTCAAAAATTCTGAATAAGTCTCAGTTGCAGTCAATTTAGTGTTTGATATAATCTATGCAACGAGATTAATAAATCTTGCTGGCATCTGGTATAATAAATACATTAATGTCTGATAATGTTAACAATCTATTTGGAGAGCTGATCATATGAATAAAGGAGAATTAGTAGCATTAATGGCTGAAGCGGGTCATTCAAAAACTGATGCAGAAAAAGCCCTTACTTGGGTTGTAGATAGTGTACTTAAAGCACTTAGTCGTGGTGAGGACGTTAATCTAGTGGGATTTGGTTCTTTTCACATACAAAGTAGAGCCGCACGTGAAGGTCGTAATCCAAAAACTGGCGAAAAAATGCATATTGCTGCTTATAAGCAACCAGTATTTAGAGCTGGTAAGAAAATGAAAGAAGCTTGTAATAATTCTTAAGTTGTTTTTCTTAGAGCTAGTTCGATTATATAGTTCTGTCTATTAGCGAGGAGTACGTAAGCTAACGAAACAATCCTGTTTTGTGCCATCCCTTTAAGGGTTGTCTCTCTGCAAGGTTGTCATCCCTGCGAAAGCAGGGATATAGATTCCCGCTTACGCGGGAATGACAATTTACTTTTTATGTCACCCCTGCGTAAGCAGGGGTCTAGATTCCCGCCTACGCGGAAATGACAAATTTTGATTATCGAGTAATAGACAGCTTTTCTACTTTATTTTCTTAAACTGACGCCTATGCACTTACGTGGGAATGACAATTTATGGATGACAACTTACAATTGCCATTAAAGCAATTCCTTGCTAATAGACGTTAATTTACTGTGGTTAAACGATAGGGGTTGCTTGCAATAATTATGATTTTTGCAGGAAATAGTATATCTTATTGCAAAAAAATGATGAGTATAATAAAATGATAGTAAGATATAATTTGTATAGAAGTGTACATAAATTCATTCGTAAGGAGCTATACCAGTTTGGAGGGAAGCTAGGCACAACAGATTTTCGAAAAATATTAGCTATAATTAGTATTAAAGATTCTTTTGATAACATTGTATTTGATCTAAAAATGCATGCACAAAAAGAAGAAAAATATTTTACCCCACTATTTGAAAAAAAACAATCAATCGTGCATAAGCAAGTTGAGCAAGCACATTTCAGCCAACAAAATGAGTTGGTGGTCTTTCAGGGGCTTTTTGAAACTGCGATAAAAACCGTGGATGATGAAGAGCGAGTTGTGCAGGGTCGCCATATCTGCTCCTCATATGATGAGTTTCTGTCTGACAATCTTCTGCATTTTTATCAAGAAGAAAACATATTAATGCCTGAATTATGGAAGCTTTATTCGGATAAAGAGTTGCAGCAGGTTACCATAGATAGTTATAAAGGTCTGCCTGAAGAGGTTTTATTAGATAGCTCGAGCTTCTTCCCGGTTTTAAATTTTTTTGAAAAACGCACTTATTTACAAGATATTAAAGAAGCTTGTTCACCTGAACTGTTTCTTGAAATTTGGAAGCGTTCATTAGTCTCAGAAGGCTGTTTCACTACTGATGAAAAATCTGCTTTTGCCATTGAGTTTGATTTACCCTTAAGTTTATTCGCAGCCCAAAAGAACCAAATATAGAATTACTTTAGTTATTGTCAGCAGTATCCTCTAGGTTCTTATATATTAAAGAAGAATATATGGAAAAATTGTTAGAATGGGAACGCCGAAGTAAGTTTTTCGATCTTGAATTTGAAGAAATTAAAAATTTATGTAAAAAGTTTTTAATTAGGGAAGATAAGTTTATTGTTACTAAAGCAAAACATGGGCTTGCGAATACAAATTATATTATTGAATTCGAGAATGGAGATAAATTTATATTACGCATTAATGTTCGAGATATAGAGTTAGGTAAAAAAGAATTTAAACTTTCACATTTACTCCATAATGAACCTTTAGTTCCAAAATTTCTTAGTTTTAATCCTATAAATGAAACAACAAACTATTTTTGCAGTTTTATAGAATATCGTGAAGGTAATTTATTATCAGATTTTTTAACTGATCCTTCGCTTTTAGACTCAATACTAGTAATATATAGTAAACTTGGTGAATTTTTAGGGAATTTGAACTCCTATAAGTTTCAAGAAAGTGGTTTACTCACTGCAAATTTATCAATCAACAAAATTACTACCAAACATAATGAATATAATGTATTTATAAATTATATTTTAGATAAAATAACTAAGCCCAGAGTGAAAGATAAGTTAGGTAAACAACTTTCTGATAGTTTAAAAAATAAAATTATTTCATATGAGAAATTTTTTCCAAAGGAAGGTAATAATCAATTGGTGCATGGTGATTTTAAACCTTCTAATATTTTAGTTAAGAATGTCGATGGAACATTAATTTTATCAGGGATATTAGATTGGGAATTTGCTTATTCTGGTTCAGTATATGGTGATATTGCAACTTTATTTAGGTTTAAACATTTATTCGATAAACAGCTAAAAGAGAGTTTTGCTTCTGGATACTCAAAAGTATCAAAGTCACTAGATTCAGATTGGGAAAAAAAAGCAAAATTAGTTGATTTAGTAAATTTATGCGATTTGTTAGATTCTGAAGATGAAAGACCTAACATGTATAATAACATAACAGGGTTAATCGCTGATATAGTCAATTTCTCCTGAACTAACTATAATCCCTACTTTGGGTAGCTAAAAGATAAGCAATTGACAAGTGGAATAAATAGAATGATCAAAGAATATCTTGAGGATAGATTTAAACAAGGTCGGCTTTATAATAGTTGGTTGATTGACGTTGATGATACGGCAAAAGCTTTAGAAAATTTACTAATATTTATAGAAAGCAGTTTGTTTGCAGATAAAATTCAATTAAAAAATCATCCAGATTATCGGTTAGTAGCAAGGGATAATTCTGGTTCCGCTAATGTCAAAGACATATCTGTTGACCAAATTAGGGATTTACAGCAATTTTTTTATAAAACATCGTCAATATCTAAATATAGAGTAGCTGTTATCTATCAAGCCGATCTAATGAATCTTAATGCGGCAAATTCCTGCCTTAAACTTTTAGAAGATACCCCAAAGGATAGTTTTATTTTCTTAATTACCTCAAGAGCTGCTGGCATAATAAGCACTATAAGATCTAGATGTGCTAAAATTAATATAAAATCACAAAATCGCTTAGTGGGGAGTGAAATATATGTTAAATTCATTACATATATTGCTAATTGTTCAAACCCTGAAGTGAGGTTAAATATTATCGAAGAATTTACCAGTAAAAACAAAGAATTATGGGGAGATTTTGCTTATAGCATGCTATATCTAGTTAATAGGATTACTAAGAAATCGCTCAATATCAATATTGAATTTAATGAATTAGAGAATAAAATATTTAATCAATTACCTTCCAATTCACCTGATTGGTTGGTAACAAAATTTGCTAATGTTAAGCGAATAATAAATAATACTATAGATTATGACCTAGATTTAAGAGCTAGTACCATAGCATTAATAGAAGAACTAACTTAAATTAAATATATCCTTAGTTATTTTTGTGACAATATTCTTTTTAATACGACATGGTGAAACAGATTGGTCTTTAAATGAAAAACATCAATTAAAAGGTGAATATAGGGACTTGCCATGTTTAACGCCAAATGGGATTAGACAAGCCAATGAGCTATCTAAAAATCTGAGATTAGAACATGCAGAACTAATTCTATCTTCTCCATATACTAGGGCGTTGCAAACCGCAGCAATTCTTTCAAAAAACATTAATTTAAACATCACTGTAGAATTTGACTTAAGAGAATGGCAACCAGACTTAAGGTTAGAAATTAGCAATCAACTACAGCTAAAAAGTGCAATAGATGATTATAAAAGAAATGATGGTATATACCCAGAAGGTATTCTTAAAACGTGGGAATCAAAAAGTTCTATAAAAGATAGAACAGAAGGTGTTTTAACAAAATATCTAAACTATAAGTATGTAATAGTAGTAACTCATGAGCAGGTAATAAAAACATGGGTAGATGCTTGTCAGATACTACATTGTTCTATTAATGAGTTAGAGATAACTTAAAAATATACTTAAATGATTTGCTAAAACGTCATTGCGAGGCTACATACTGGTCGTGGTAATCCTGTTTTGTGTCACCCCTGCGTAAGCAGGGGTCTAGATTCCCGCCTACGCGGGAATGACAATGGGAAGCGGGAAGACAATTTACTTTCAAACCACCCTAAAAACTATAAAAAAAGTAATATAGGCAACTACAAATAAAACTATACACATAGTGTAATTAAATATGTAGCCTGTTTGCGATCTACTTACCAAAATCCCAAAGTAATTTACTGTTTTGGCAAAATTACTTGGACCAAATCTATCAATGACTCTTTGGTCGATCAAATTCAATAGCTTACTTAAGTTGGCAACTAATCTTACTATCAGCAAGTCATACACTTCATCAAAATAATATTTATGTATTAACAATTTCCTCATAAATGTTATTTTCACTTTATCAATAATATTCTTATACAAATAAATACCCAAAACAATACCCATTAATCCCACAACCATTGGCAATAATTTTATATAAATAGGTGGGTGATTTGCTAATCTTTGATAAATATGAATATTGAATATACTATCAAGGAAATAACCATTTGGTTTGTCAAGAGCAAGAATATAATGACCTATCATCCCCGCAACAAAACTACCTACCACTAAAAGATTAAGTGGCAGATTCATAATATTGGGTGATTCATGAGCGTGATTAAATTGCTCTATAGTTAATCTAGTTTTGCCATGAAATACTAATAAGATAATTTTCATAGAATAAATGGCAGTCAAAATTGCCGCCACAATTCCAAGAATAAACACTGTAGTACCTATGACCCCACCGCTACTATATGCTAGCTCTAAAATAGCATCTTTTGAATAAAATCCAGCTAAAGGATAAATACCGATCAGCGCCAGTGAGCCGATTAAGAAATTACAGTAAGTAACTGGCATTTTATCTTTCAAACCACCCATCTTAAAAATATCTTGCTGATGACAAGCGTGAATAACACTACCAGCTGATAAAAATAATAAAGCTTTAAAAAATGCATGAGTAACTAAATGAAAAATACCAGCATTATAAGCTGATACACCGCAAGCAAGAAACATATAGCCAAGCTGGCTACAAGTGGAATAGGCAATAATTTTTTTTATATCATTCTGCACTATGGCAATAGTTGCCGCAAATATACAGGTAATACCGCCAATAATAGCAATAAAGCTCAATACCCCTACACTATATTCAAATAAATAAGAACACCTAGCTACTAAAAATACTCCAGCTGTTACCATAGTTGCAGCATGAATAAGTGCTGAGACTGGCGTTGGACCTTCCATGGCATCTGGTAGCCATATATGCAAGCCAATTTGAGCCGACTTGCCCATACATCCAAGGAATAATAGCAAACAGACTATGTCAATTATCGATACTGTAAAACCCCATATACTCAATTGTATATTAGACAATAATTGGGCTTTATCAAATACACTAGCAAAATCAACTACCCCAAAATAAACAATAATGGTAATAATCCCCACTATAAAGGCAAAATCCCCTATCCTATTGACGATAAAGGCTTTAATTGCTGCTTTATTTGCCGCTTCTTTTTGATACCAAAAACCAATTAATAAGTATGAACATAAACCAACACCTTCCCAACCAAAAAATAATTGGACAAAATTATCGGCTGATACCAAAGCTAGCATAAAGAAGGTAAATAATGATAAAAATGATAGAAATTTAGGTAACCCTTCATCATCTGCCATATAGCCAAGAGAATAAATATGTACCACCGCTGAAATCCAAGTAACCACTATAAACATAATAGCGGTCAGCTGATCGACATAAATTGCCCAATCTATCTTCATCTCACCAATTACTAGCCATTTTGCTAAAATTAGATGAATAATGGCTTTGTTTATTGCCACATTATAAAATATAAAGCTAGCGAATATTGCCGCTAAACTTATTGCAATAGTGGCAATGCAAGCTGCTTGCTTCTTGCTAAAACACTGACAAAACAAACCATTAATCATACCAGATATTAATGGTAACATTACCGTGAATATTGCTAATGCATTTACCATACCAATTCCTAAAATTACCCTTTCATCTGATTCATATCACTCAGCTCTATCGAACCTTTATTTCTAAAATAAACTAATAATATTGCAAGACCTATAGAAGTTTCGGCAGCTGCTATTGTTAAGATTATTATACTAAAAATTTGACCCGATATCTCATGGGCATAAGCAGAGAATGCGACAAAATTGATGTTGACAGCTAGCAGCATCAATTCAATCGACATCAGAATTGTTATGACATTCTTACGATGCATAAACAAACCGACCATTCCTATACTAAAAATCAGTGCCGACAAAATTAAATAATGTTCCAAAGTAATAGTACTAATCATATTGAATTTCTTCCACTCCTTCACTTAAACGCGGTTTAACCATTAATATACAATTATCCTTGTTTTTAGCATGTTGCTTGGCAATATCCTGCCTCCTAACTCCACTACGATGCCTAATAGTTAGAGTAATACAAGATATCATTGCCATAAATAGAATAATACCTGAAATTTGGAAAGGTAACATATATTCAGTATATAGTACCTGCCCAATAGCATGAGTATTAGAGTCAATTGATGAGAAGTTGGAGACGTTGTCGCTCGTCACTCGCCTATTACTTATAGGCGTCGCTCCATCGCTCTTAGCCCCAAATTCTCCTGAATTGACTATAGTATGGTTAGCTATCTCTGAATAGTCCATATTATCTAACACTATACCTTGTACACCTAAGCAAATTATCAAAACAAGATCAGCAAACATAATGAGTGCTACAGTCATACTGATCAATAAGTTTTTTTTGAATTGTACAATAATATCCACAAAACGAATATTCAACATCATTATAACAAACAAAAACAATACTGCTACCGCTCCAACATATATTACAACCAACATCATTGCTAAAAATTCTGCTCCTAATAGAATCATTAGCCCTGAACCGTTACAGAAAGTAAAGATCAGCCATAACACAGAATAAACAGGATTTTTACTCATGACCACCAAAACACTACTTATAACCATTAGTCCGGCAAATAAATAAAAAAACATTTCCATAATTATCTACCCGTAACTATTTATATTTATAATCATTATGTAGCTTAATTGCTAATTCTTGCTCCCACATATCACCATTCTTCAATAATTTTTCTTTATCATAAAGCAATTCTTGATGACTAATAGTAGCAAATTCAAAATTAGGACCTTCCACTATCGCATCAACTGGGCATGCTTCTTGGCATAGACCACAATAAATGCACTTAGTCATATCAATATCATATCTAGTAGTACGCCTACTACCATCTGCTCTTTCTTTTGCCTCAATAATAATAGCCTGAGCTGGACAAATTGCTTCGCAAAGCTTACAGGCAATACAACGCTCTTCACCATTAGCGTAACGCCTTAATGCATGTTCACCCTTAAATCTTGGGCTTATCCGCCCCTTCTCATAGGGATAATTTATCGTTACTTTAGGTTTAAAGAAATACCTCAAAGTTAGACTAAGCCCTGATACTATTTCAAATAACAAAAAAGACTTCAGGTAATTAATTATTTTCATTTCATTATACACCAAAAATTTGTAGCACTAAGTATGTTTTACAATTTATTTTCTTATTAGTTTGATCTATAGCTAAATTTAAAGGATTTATGCCATATACAAACATAGCACATTTGGGGTAATTGTAAAATTATTAGATAGAGAAATAATATCAAACAGTAAAGAACCATCAAAGAAGTATCTAGTTATAGTCAATTGAGGAGAAGTTGGTGACGTCGTCACTCGTCTCTCCTAGCCCCAAATTCTCCTGAATTAAAATTTAATTAGTCCATTAAAATAGAAAGAGTGGGTAATAAGGTCTTTTTTAAAACTATAATCATAACCAGCACCTAGTTTAAATGGTAAGACAGATTGTACGTTTACATAACCTCCTAAAGTATATTTCACATTCTTTGCAGATGATCCTACAGGTTTTATGATGGGAACTACTATTGGGGCTTGATGTGATGTGTTAGTAAAAGTAATTATGCCTGTGGGATTATTTAGTAAAAGAGTATTGTCTAATTTGACGTGAATTTCCGGAATAATTGAAATATTTTCTACCAAAATATTTTTACTTAAACTTATTCCAGTTTCAAGTAATATTCTTTTGCCTTTCTTAGTTGGTACATTAATGTTAAACTCTTTCCTATATTCTGTAAAATTGTTTATTAAAAAATGATCAAATGTTATTCCTACTATTGGTTTGAACAGAAATTTATCTAAATCCATTTTATAGTAAGTTTCAAGTTTTGCACGTGTTACATAACCGTTAGTCTTGCTATTAATTGCAATATTATTCCGTCCCCCTTTGTTTTTAATAAAGGCTTTACCATATTTGAGATAAGAATTCAGATATATATTTGGTGATAATGTATGTTGGGTATAAATTGCCGCTACATGTAAAATAGTATTTTGCTTATCATTAAAGATGGTTTGCAATTTAGTATACGAATTTGCAAGAGCATATGCGATTCCTATAATAAAACTATCCAGGGGTCGTGTATCAAAACCTAAAATAAAACCTTGCTGATTATTTTTAAAGGCTAAAATATTTCCTTGTTGCTGTTGTTTGGTAATAGAGCTGATAAATTGAATCCATCCTCCTTTTTTAATATAATCATTATCTCCTGACGCTACCACATTTACCGTAGAATTATCTGTTAATGTATGGTTAGTTAAAGCATTAGAAATCGTATCCAAATAGTCAAATTCTATATATGTAGTATATTTCGATATATCTTGCTCAACATCAGGGTTAATAGGTGAAATATAACTATTTTCTTCAGCTAATGTTTGAGAAGATGGAATTGCTACTGAATTTGGTTGTTCGGATTCTAAATTGGTTTGCTCAGTGCTTGAATCTGGTTGTTCGGATTCTAAATTGATTTGCTCGGTTTCTGAATTGGCTTGTTTAGCTACTAAAGTTGGTTGTTCGTCTGCTTGGTCTGGTTGTTTAACTACTGAAGACGGAGGGTCATCTACTGGAGCCGTAGGTTCAGCTGCTATTGGCTCCTCTTCTGCAAACAATGTTTCTAACCCTAGGTTGTCTCCAAATATTTCATATGGATCAACATCTGCATTATCGTCTACAGATACTGCAGCTTGTTGAATTACTTCATGCCCAGGTTTCTCAGCTGCTACATCTGTTTGTATAGCTACTGAGGTTTGTTCTTCATCTACTATATCTGTTTGTGTAGCTACTGTTTTTGTATCTGCGGTATTTGTGTATTCAGATACTAGGGTAGGATGGGCATCTACTGTAACCGTCTTTGTTGCTGGAGGCATATCTGTTGTTGTAGCAATTTCCATTACTGAAACTTCCTCGATTATTGGAGCCATATATATTACTGGATCTGCCATTACTGTAGCCTTTTCTGTTACAGGAGAGGTTACTGTTACTGTAGCTGTAGCTGTAGCCGTCTTTGTTGCTGGAGGCATATCTGTTGTTGTAGCAATTTCCATTACTGAAACTTCCTCGGTTATTGGAGCCATATATATTACTGGATCTGCCATTACTGTAGCCTTTTCTGTTACAGGAGAGGTTACTGTTACTGTAGCTGTAGCCGTCTTTGTTGCTGGAGGCATATCTGTTGTTGTAGCAATTTCCATTACTGAAACTTCCTCGATTATTGGAGCCATATATATTACTGGATATGCCATTACTGTAGCCTTTTCTGTTACAGGAGAGGTTACTGTTACTGTAGCTGTAGCCGTCTTTGTTGCTGGAGGCATATCTGTTGTTGTAGCAATTTCCATTACTGAAACTTCCTCGATTATTGGAGCCATATATATTACTGGAGTTGGCATTACTGTAGCCTTTTGTGTTATTGGAGAGGTTACTGTTACTGTAGCTGTAGCCGTCTTTGTTGCTGGAGGCATATCTGTTGTTGTAGCAATTTCCATTACTGAAACTTCCTCGATTATTGGAGCCATATGTATTACTGGAGTTGGCATTACTGTAGCCTTTTGTGTTATTGGAGAGGTTACTGTTACTGTAGCCGTAGCTGTCTTTGTTGCTGGGGGCATATCTGTAGCTCTCTCCATTACTGGAGATGGTTCTGTTATTAGAACAATAGCTGCATGCCCAACAATACCCTTTTTAGCCGCTTCTAACTCATCTCTCAATGATAACGAATTTCTTGTTGTAGGAGGTATATCATCTAATGACTCATCTTCAGAATCTACCCTTTTTCTTTTTCTAGATATTTGTTGTGGAGCAGTTTGATTAGATTCTGTGATTGTAGGTGATGGAGTATCTCTTATTGCTAAATTATCCAAAGAAGCATATCCTTCATCTTTCAACTGTTGCACAGGTTTATTAGGTTTCACCTGTTTATCATTCTCTACCGGTACAAACTCTTCAAATTCATTAGGTATATTTCTCCTTTCTGACTGAGCTAAGAGTAGTGACCTAATATTATCATCTAGAGCATGTAACTTAGATTCAAGGTCATCTCTTGTTTCTTTTAATTCAGTAATTTTATTTGCTTTTTTATCAATAGAAATTAATAGTTGGTTGTGTTCGTCGAGTTTTTGTTCGAGCAATGGCATTTGCTCTTCTATGTCACTTATATTTCCCTGTAAATTTTTCAACTGTTCGTTTGCTACTTTAAGTTTAACAGAAAAAGTTTCTTCTGCTTCTGCAACTCTATCAAAAAACTTCCCTTGTATTTCTTGAAGTTTAACAGAAAATTTTTGTTCTGTTTTTTGACTATTATAGTCTTCTTTAGGATTAAGTAATGCTAGGTAATCTTTTTCTAGTAAATCAAGCATTTCCGTTAATTTATTTCCATCTTCAGATGGTTTTATTATTATGTTTTCTGGGTCTACTTTTTTCAATTTCTCATGAGTGTCATTAACAATAAACCATATTTGTTCCATGTTCTCTTTAAATTCAGCAAAAGAAATTTGTTCTGTTTCTTTACTATATAATGGCAAATTTTTGATCTCTTGTTGCTGTAAAATTGAGAGCATTTCTTCACTCTTTTGTTTTTCTAAATTATATTTGTATTGCCGATCAAGTAATGATGAATACTCTATTTCTAGCGAATTAATTTCTTCTTCCAAATTTTTGCGATCATTCAATAATTTTATTTTTTGGGAATGTTCTTGTTCTAATTCTTTTAATTCATCACTGACTTTATCAATAGTACTCCATGTTGCTTTTCTTTCATTTTTTAGGTGTTGTATATAAGTAATTGGGAGTGGGGGAGAAAATTGTCCTGTTTCTTCATTAAATCCTACTGCCAAGACATCAGATACGTCAAATTTTTGCAATAAGAAAAATAAAAAAATAAAAACTAGATACTTTTTTACTAAATATTTATTAACAAAATAATTTTGTAACATGCTAAATATAACCATTCCATTACCTATCAATTAATTTATTTGTTAAAAATTAATTAATATTAACGTAGTTGTCACAGCAATACAAAGTAAAAAGTGCAATTATAGTTTTATTCTTAGGAAATTAAGTTGTTATATGTTGTAAAAAGTTATAACTATAGATTAAACGTACCTTTAAATAGAAATACGACTAATAAAATTAATAATTACGAGAAACAAGGAAAGTAAAATAAAAATACTATAGCCAATTGATTAGAAGTTGGGATTAGGAGACTGTCGGAAGTTAGAAGAGGGAGAGGGTTTTAGAGACCATCCCTACTTAACTTAGTCATCTCTGCTCGACTCAGTGTCACCCCTGCGTAAGAAGGGGTCTAGATTCCCGCCTACGCGGGAATGACAATAGTAGGCGGGAATGATAAGAGAGCATAGGAGCAAAGCCTGTAATAGACGAAACAAAGTGACGACGTCAATGTCAGCAATCTCTCATCAATTGACTATACAAGCTTTGATTAGCTATACTACCCGATCTTCTTCTTGTGTTAAAAATTCCTCCAGCTTTTCTCTTGTGTAATCTTTTTCTTCTAAGATTACTTCATTGTCAAAAATATGTTGTACTGTTTTTTCTTCTAATAATGGACCTTTTAAGTGCTCAATAGATCGAGGGTTTTCTTGATAGAACTTTAATATTGCTTTTTCTTGACCTGGAAATCTCCTTGCTTGAGCTATAATAGCATTTTTAATATCATCCTGTTCAATACGTAAATTCTTAACTTGCATATATTCTGATAACATCAGACCTACTCTAACACGACGTAAGGCTAGCTTATTATAGTACTCATTAATTTCTGCTTCTGATTTATCTTTAAATATTGAATCTGAGTCGTTACTTTTCTCCGTTTGAGATTTTAAAGTATTTACTTCCTGGGCTATTAAAGATTTGGGAACATTAAACGTTAATATCTCTTCTAATTGATCAAATAATCTCATCTTCATTAAAGTATGTATATTCTCCCTATATTCATCTGCTATACTTTTAGAAATATTAGTACGCAATTCTTCAACTGTCTTACAATTAAATTTCTTAGCAAACTCATCATCAACGACTATTTCATCAGCAGAATGTACCGCCTTTACCTGAACAATAAATTTAGCAGGCTGACCTGCAATTTGTTCCATATGATATTCTTTTGGGAATGTAACATTAACCTCTACCTCATCTCCAGCTTTACTACCAATAAGCTGATCTTCAAACCCATCAATAAAAGTTCCACTACCAATTACTAATTTGTAATCTGTAACTTTACCACCTTCAAAAGGCTCATTATTGACATAACCAATCGCATCAATAGTAACTTCCTGCCATTTTTCTACTTTCCCTTTATTTTCTTTAGTATAATTTTTTGACATAGATGCAAGTTTATCTATTTGCTTATTAATATCCTCTTCCTCAACTACTAATTTTGGATAAATAACTTTAATTTTTTTAAAATCTGGTAATTCAACATCAGGTAGTAGCTCAAATTTTAGAGTAAATTCTAGATCCTCATTATCTTTATCACATAAATCTTCTAATTGAGGATTACCTACTGTTTTTAGTTTATGATCTTTTATAATATGCTGTACTGCGTGATTAATTTCATGGCTTACCACATCAGACCTAACAGACTGCCTATATTTTTGATTAACAATGTTGATCGGCACTTTTCCAGCACGGAATCCATTAAGTTTAACTTTTTTTGATAAACTATCTAATTCTTTTTGCACTTTATTGGCAATTTTAGAAGAAGGAAGGACAACTTTCACTTCAAAATCTAGACCTTCATTTTTAAGTTCTGTGACTTGCATACTAAAAACTCATTAGCAATATTAAAATATCATGCAAAAACTTGAAGAATTGCTAAACCAATCACTGCAATTTTTGCTTATTTATTTGTGGTGCGGATGGAGGGACTTGAACCCCCACGCCTTGCGGCGCTAGAACCTAAATCTAGTACGTCTGCCAATTCCGTCACACCCGCATAGTGTATCTTGACTATTTATCAACTAGTCTTAGCTAGAAATTTTGTCAGAGCATTATAATACACATGATATAAGCTTTGTAAATCTCTAACTTTTGTATATTCATTAATTTTATGTGCTGTATCAGATAATAAACCAAATTCCACAACAGGACAATAATTTTTGATAAACCTCGCATCAGAAGTGCCACCACTAGTAGATAATTTTGTAGATATTTGAGTTGTATTAGATACTACTTGAACAAAATCAGCAATTAACCCTGTTGGTTCTTGAATAAAACAATTAGCTGAAGATACACTACTTAATTCATATTTAAATTGGTATTTAGCACAATATTTGGTAACTATCTGCTCTATCAAATCTGTTATGCTAGATGACGAATGAGCGTCATTAAAACGAATATTAAACTTTGCTGTAACTTTCCCTGCTATTACATTAGTTATATCATTGCCTACATCAATAGAAGTAATTTCTAAATTTGACTGTTGAAAAAATTTACTCCCTTCATCTAATCGATAATTAATCAATTCATTAAGTATTTGAACTAAAGGATGAATCGGATTATTGGCTTGTAATGGATATGCTACATGCCCAGCTGTACCATATAGAGCTAAGTTAAAGTTAATACTTCCACGTCGACCAATTTTTACGGTATCCCCTACTTGCTGTTCATTTGTTGGTTCGCCTACAATAGCAAGATCGATCAAATTATTATCATAGTCAATTGATGAGAAGTTGGGGACGTTATCACTTGTCGCTCGCCTATTACTTATAGGCGTCTCTCCATCGCTCTTAGCCCCAAATTCTCCTAAATTGACTAGATCTCGATGCAAATATTTTAGCATTTCTACAGTGCCATATTTGCCACTTCCTTCCTCATCACTAGTAATTAGAAAACTAATTGAACCATTAGGAACTTTAACACATTCAATGAACTGCAAGCTAGCAGCCAAAAAACATGCTATCGCTCCCTTCATATCGACAGTTCCCCTACCATAAATCTTCTCACCCACTTTACTTGCTATAAAAGGATCATTAAGCCATAATGCTCTATCACCTGCTGGCACAACATCAACATGTCCAGCAAAACAAATATTAGGACGGGCAGTACCATAAACAGCATAAAGGTTGGTTACTTTATAATTATCTTCACCAAATATTTTGGTTTCAGTCTTAAAACCATTTTTTTCTAATAAATTACTAATATATTCAATACAACCGCTACTATTAGGCGTTACTGATTGAAAACTAATCAATTTTTCAAGAAGTTGTATATACATATTCCAACTATTCTCGGACAACTAAAACAGACACCCCAGAATGCCGCACAATTTTCGACGCATTAGGACCTAGCATATAATCTCTAAGCTGTGGTCGTACTGCTGAAATAATAATTAAATCAGCTTTCACTTCATTAGCATATTGTATTATTTCATCATAGACCGCCCCTCGACCAATATGTAATTCAACTTCGATCTCCTCAGGCACATATTGCCTAATTAGCTCTGTTACCTGTACCCGATATTTTTCTTTTTGGTCTTTTGCCCAGTTTTTAGGCAAATAATCCTCGACCATTTTCATACCAAAATCCGAAATGATATAAAGAAAATGTAATTTGGCATTAAAGATAGTAGCAAAACTTAAAGCCTTTGGTAATATTGCCTTAACCGATTGTTTATCCGACAAATCTAATGGTATTATTATATTTTTAAACACAATTAACAACTACTCCGATATTTATCTATTTATCTATTTATTTTACGCTTTTAGATTTACCTACGACGTTATTGCGAGGAAACCGTAAGGTCGACGAAGCAATCCAGAAAGTGACTAAAAATGGATTACTTCGCTCACATACGTTCGTTCGCAATGACGTGTTTTAGATTTATCTATTTCTGACTGCTGAATGTTTTGGCAAAATAAAGTTATTAGTATCAGCAAAATGATTAATATCGATATTATATAACATATAATTAGAATGTTTAAAATGTTTTACATTTTTATGAAACATACCAATAAATTTATCCAATAATTTAGCATCCATACTACTGTTAGTAACTAAAATTGCCGTTACTGCCACTGTATTCAAATCTGCAGTGATTCCAGGATATAATCTTTTATCCAGCAATCCCTTATGAAAAGCTTTATTAGTGGCTAGTAATTGTTCAATTTTATCATTTTCCATAGGTATAAAATCAATCCCACAACTATTAGCCGTAAATCCTACTAAAGCATTAGGATGACCTACCGTCATAATCATCACATCAATTTTACCATTACAAAATTGTTTTATTGACTCTTCGTAACTCATTTCATCGCAATCTATTGGCTCTTTGGTAAAATTATATAACTTCCTGATAGCATCGTAAGTAATGGTATTACTAGACAATGACAAACCATTTGATATTCTCTTCCCTTCAATATCTGAAAAGCCTTTTATTTTATCCTTATCCTGACTTTTTACTAAAACAGTAAAAAGCTCGTCATATAAATTAAGCACCTGACGCATTTCTTGCATTTTCTCTGTATTGGCATAATGCCCAACAGCTTCAAACGCTTCCAATGCTATATTGGATTGCACCAAAGCTAAATCTATCTTACCTTCTCTTAGCAAATTTAAATTTTCAACACCTCCATTGGTAGGTACTACTTCACAATTTACAGTTTTATCAGCTAAAGTCATGGTTCTACACAAATCCAATCCGATAGAGTAATAACCTTTCAAAATCGAACCAGAACCAATTCTTATTGTTTTTTGCGAAGCTAAGACACAATTATTAGTACAAAACAGACAAAAAACTACCAATAAAACTCTAAAATTGTTCATAAATATAATATACACTATAACTAATTGACCACTAATACTTTTTAAGATAAATAATTAAAAAAATTACTCCCCCTATCAATAGAGAGTTATTTCCGACAATATTTTAGGGTACCCTTCCTTCGTCATTGCGAGGAGCTACTTTAGTAGCGACGAAGCAATCCAAAAAAGTAATCAGGAATGGATTGCTTCGTTGACCTACGGTCTTTCTCGCAATGACGTCTGAGGGGCTTTGCTTCGTCGCAGCAAAACTACTTCTCGCTAATAGATAGACTTAGCTATAAACTACCCCTACTACTATCGATAATCAAGATAATTGTTACAGTGCATATATAAAAAACTCCTATTCCTTATAATATTCTTCTCCAATTTCAATTTCAGCCCGGTTATTTGACTTACGCCAATTATTGCTGTCCCTTAGTGAGTAGATACAGCCACAATATTCTTGCTTATAAAAATTCTCACGTTTAGCTATTTCGTACATTCTACTACTCCCGCCTGATTTTCGCCAATTATAAGTCCAGTAAGTTATTCCATCGTAATGAGAGGCAGCTTTAATGCCTGATTCATTAATTTGATTCATGTCTTTCCAGCGGGAAATGCCAAGAGAACTGGTAATAACTTTAAAATCATTCTCATAGGCATAAAGGGCTGTACGTTCAAAACGCATATCAAAGCACATAGAACAACGTTTGCCTCTTTCTGGCTCCCATTCCATACCTTTGCTTCTCGCAAACCAATTTTGTACGTCGTAATCTGCATCAATAAAATTGATACCCATTTTTTCAGCAAAACGAATATTTTCATTCTTACGAATTTCATACTCTTTTTTAGGATGAATATTGGGATTGTAGAAAAAAATAGTTAAGTCAATACCAGACATCAACATTTTCTCCATAAGTTCTCCTGAACATGGAGCACAACAGGAATGTAATAGAACTTTATTTTCACCATTTGGTACTGATAGGATTTCATTCATAATTAGTTACTAATTTTCTTTATAAAATTTTAAAATAACATACAATATTATCGCACAACAATTCAATAATAAGATATTGCATTGTTTGTAGAAAAACGCATAATAAATTATTATTTTTTATTAACAATAATTTTGTTACTAATTATTGAATATAGTGAATTAACTTGAATTGGTAACGTTATAAATCCAATTAGTATTTAGCCTAAGCGTTATGGCTCAGAGCCACTTTAGTGGCATTGAAGCAATCCAAAAAGCGATAAAAATAGATTGCTTCGTAGGCTTACGCCCCACAATTGTTGAAAGTTAGAAGGTAAAGCGGGTTTTAGATAGCTTTTCTGTCATTGCGAGACCACGTAGTGGTCGTGGCAATCCATTTTTGGTTACTTTTATGGATTGCTTCGTCGACCTACGGTCTTTCTCGCAATGACGTTGACCACATACGACTTTTAAATTATCCGGTCTAAAACCGCTTCCTCTTCTAACTTTCAACAGTTGTGGCTTATGCCCCTTCGCAATGACGTTATCTGTCATTGCGAGACCACATAGTGGTCGTGGCAATCCATTTTGGGTCACTGAATTGCTTCGTAGGCTTACGCCCCCTCGCAATGACGTTTTTATAAAAAAGGTAATTGCTATGGACAACGTCACTAACTTCTCATCAATTGACTATAGGTCATTCACTTCATTTTTACTTTTAGTAATGAGCTGATTTTTAGTAGCAGAAGGAGGGAGGGGATTGTTGTGATAATAATAAATGTAAAAAAGTTTTGCCATCCGAATTGTACAACAATATATCCTGAAAGAGCTGGAAAAATCGATCGTGAAAATCCCATCATAGAAGTGAAAAACGAATATTGTGTAGCACGAAATTTACCTTGACAAATTGAAGCAATAAAAGCAATGTAGGCTGTCATAGTCATTCCACCAGTTATACTCTCAAAACCTGTCGTAATAAAGAATAAGGGTAGATTTTTACCATAAATCTCTTGCAGAATAAATAAGGTATGTGCTATGGCATGAATTACTCCAAATATCAGCAAGCTATCCAAGATATTCTTTTTTCTCATCACTGAGCTAGCTATTAGCCCACCAATTATTGCAGATATTATGCCGAAAAATTTCCCTGCACTAGCTATTTCAAATTCGTTATAACCAATATGTATCAGAAAAGGATTAATCATCATACAAATAAAATTATCTGGTAATCTATATAAAATAAGGAAGATTATTATTAAAAAGATTAAATAAAAAGATCCTACAGGTCTCAAGATATTTTGTATAAAGTTTGAACTATTTACCTTATAATCCTGATAAGTTTGGGAAATTAAGTCATGCTTTAATCGTAAGATACTCACAACTAAAATAGCAGAGCAAACAAGTACAGAAATGGCAAAGATTTTATATACATTATTCCATCCCAAGTAGCTTGATAGATAAATAGCACCGGAACCTGATATTAGCATACCGATACGATAGCCAAAAATATAAATTCCAGAAGCTACCCCTTGAGATTCTTTGGCAATAATTTCAGTTCTAAATGCTCCTAAGACAGTATCTTTAGCTGAACTTAAAAATGATATTATCAATCCTACCAGTGCAAACAATATTAGACTATGATGAGGATCCATGGTACTTAAAAGAAAAATAGCCAATGCCAACAAAATTTGAATCAGACAAATCCAAGATAATCTATGACCAAGTAGTTTACTTAACCAACCTAACTTTACAGTATCAAAAATAGGAGCCCATAAAAAATTGATAGAATAAGGTATTACGATAACAGCAAACATTCCAATAGATTGTAAATCAATATTTTCTTTAGCAAGCCAATAGTTTAAGGTATTGCCTGTAATCATTAAGGTAAATCCGCTAGTTAAACCAAACAACCAAATAATGAACAATTTTGAAGGAGTTAACATATAAATATCTAATAAGAAAAAACTATAATACAATAATAATTTTCCTATACAAGTTAAGTTAGATTCTATAACTAACCGGAATAGGATTTAGCTGATAAACCTATCCTACCCGTTTATAAGGTAGGACTATCTTATTAGGAGCCTTATTACTATAACTAATTCCATAACCTTTTTGGCACCACTCTTTAACCAGATTAAACTTATGATTAAAAATTTTATCTATCTTTGATAATAGTTGATATTTTCCATCATAATATACTGTAGGGTCTATACCTCTAAATTTTGGTTTAATGTTTATTTGCCCTTTGCCAAATTCCACTATTGAAAATGTTTTAACTTTATGAGAATATTCCTTAAATAATTTTCGTAACTTAACATCTTTACTCATTTGAAGCTTTGTTAAAACTTGCTTATCTATACCAAAATGTAATTCATCTTTAGTAATAAGATTTATATCTACAGCACGTTTTAATATCTTAACGAAGCAGTCATATACTACAGCATTCCATTCGCTACCCCAAAATTCCCAAGTAAAATCTAAAGAAAGCATAGCAAATTGTTTAGCAAGCACAGGATCTGTAAAGAACCATATATTATGTTTAAATTGTAAATTTTCGACCATTTCCTTTGCTTCAATTTCTGAAATTTTGTTAAGAATAACGCCTGTGTGAATATTATATTGTATTCGATCTGCACAAAGTGAAGGCAAGGGGGATTCTAATGCTATGTATTTGGGATTATCAGGGTCTAGTTCACTAATAGAAATGTTATATTTACTGATAATTTTTTCAATATCCATTTTCTTTAGAAACCATAAATGGATAGTATCTTGATAAGAATGTCTGCTATTTGGTTGATAAAATAAATTATCTCCTAAATGAGAAAAAACAGTATGAGAAACATCATGTAACAAGCCGGCTATTTGTTCAATTTTTGACACTCCTGCTTTTTGTAATAAAACAAATACTCCTATACTATGATCATAGCGACTAAAAAATGGCATTAATTCCAAATAAGGGGGTGGGCCAGATTGATCAATTTCTTTTATTCTTTGCATAGCTTTACTTTGTATTAATTCCTCTATTATCGGATCATTAACTATAGAATCACCCCATACTGTATGAAGAACCTGTTCAGCATAGGAAGATAAACAAATAATATAATTTATTATAATAGCAAAAATTATTCTTTTTATCACAATCTACCTTTTATAATTAGAAAAGGAGCCATTATCAAAATAATATCATTACTTGTCAAGATTCTTACCATAAGCATAAACAGCTTCTATGAAAAATTTTGTTGACAAAATTGAGGAAGGTAGTACTATTGCTGTTTTTAATAGAGTTCTTGCATAACCTAATCTAATTGGTAATTTTGTTGTCAAAACTCGTCTCCGTTCCTCACGTACATCTTAGTACGCTGCGGTACTCGACTTCGTTTTTCCTAAAAATTCCTCAATTATCTTTAGGTTATGCAAGAGTTCTAATTTAAGCTAGAAAAATTTTAAAAATTGATTTATCACTTTTAAAGTTTTTGTTAAATAATATCAAAGGATAAATTTTATATGAAAGTTGTAAGTTCGTTAAAATCTCTAAAGAAAAGAGATAAAGATTGCCAGGTTGTAAAAAGAAAAGGTAAAATTCTTGTAATAAACAAGAAAATTAAAAGGTTTAAAGCTAAGCAAGGTTAGATAATTTAGAAATTTCATACGTTGTTGATTAAATTTCTAAGATTTAATTTTAGATGGAGGATCTTATGCAAAATACTAATTTGATAATCATTGCAGTAGGTCTACTTGTAGTATTTATTATATTCTTTGTTTATAAGAAGAGCAAAAATGCGTCTGTTAGTATGCTTATCAAGGATACTAATAATGCACAAGAGCTTAATGCACCATTTAATAAAGCAGATAATATCAAGAAGCTAACTCTAAAAGAAAAGGTTGAGCTATCGTGGAAGTTCTTATATGAAATTACAGAATCAATTGTTAATAAATTTTCTAAAGAGGATGTAGAATTAGTAAATCATCTTGGTCACACATTGTTAAATAACGGTATGAAGTATGAGCATGTAGTAGACCTTGGTATTAAGCAACAAATTACATCAAGAGCTGCAAATATTGAACAACAAGCCCATTCTCAGTCCCAGAAATCTTTGGGTAAATAAGCATCGGTAATTTTGACAGCAAGATTAATTGTGAGCGTTCAGAGAAAAAAGTTAAAGTACAAGATTCCTATTAGTTATCGCAGGCAACCTCCTAGAAGCAATTTAACCTCACAACCGTCATTGCTTCGTCGACCTTACGGTCTCCTCGCAATGACGGTTTCTCAATATATTGTTTTCTTAAACTGATGCTTATGCACAATGACGCTTGGCGATCAGATTTTTTATTCATCATAAGAAAAAAAACCGTAAACACTCACATAGCTAAGTCTAACGAACCTAAGAGCAAAATCAAACCGACATAATTGTTATTTTTAAATCTAGTAAGACAGTTTTGTGGGTCTGAAATTTCTAATGTTATTACCTGCCAAATCAGCATCATATAAGCACAAAGGATAGCTATATAGTTAAGGTGATGAGCTGCTATAATTTTAGCAATTATGAATAATATTATGAAAATGGTATAATAAACATATAGATGCAGTTTATAGTTTTTCTTTTCTAAAAATAATGGCATTGATTTGAGATTAATCTTTTTATCGTACTCTATGTCCATAAAGCCATAAATAATGTCATAACCGATAGTCCAAAAACAGCAGGCAATATACATAATAACAGCTTCTAGTGATATTTTATCGATTACTGCACTATTACCAATCAAGACTCCGTTAAATGTTAGCCCTAGAAATATTTGTGGAAAAAAAGTAATTCTCTTCATTAGTGGATATAAAATGATCATGATGCAGGAGAAAAACCCTAAGTAAATGGCTGTTTTATTTAATGATAATAAAATGGCTAAGGAAATAATTGATAATATAATTAACAAAATCATCGCGTCACTTACTTTCAATGAGCCATTAGCCAAAGGTCTATTTTTTGTTCGTAACACATATTTATCAAAATCTTTGTCAAAAATATCGTTAAGAACGCTACCAGCTCCTCTGGTAACGACACTTCCGATAAAGAATAATAGTAATAATTTTACTAAATTATATATTGTAATATTGGTAAGAAGTACCCCAAAGCATGCTGAGAAGAATACTAACAGATATCCAGTAGGATTTTGCAGCCTCATTAAACTGAGACTTAGGAAAAATTTATTTGGCATTACTATTAATTATGATATATCTTGGTTTAATTTAATTATAATAGTCTTATTATGACGGAATTTCCAAAAGATTATAGCTTTAGTGAAAGCGAAAGAAAATGGCAAAAATTTTGGCAAGAACAAAAAATTTATCTTTGGGATAAAAATGAAACAAGGGAAAATAGTTTTGTAGTAGATACTCCACCACCAACAGTCTCAGGGCAACTGCATATAGGACATGTTTATAGTTATACCCAGGCTGATTTCATGGTTCGTTTCAAACGGATGCTAGGTAAAAATATTTTTTATCCAATCGGTTTTGATGATAATGGTTTACCTACCGAACGTTTAGTTGAAAAGCAAAAGCAGATAAAAGCAACAAATATGGCAAGAGAGCAATTTGTTGAAATATGTAAAGAAGTTGTTATTTCTGAAGAAGAAAAATTTCGTTCATTATTTAATCAAATGGCTTTATCGGTTGATTGGACTTTGGAATATCAGACAATTAATCCATTATCACGAAAAATGTCACAAATGTCATTTTTAGACTTAGTAAATAAAGGAGAAGTTTACCGCAATAATCAACCAATATTGTGGGATCCAGTTGATCAAACGGCTTTAGCACAAGCTGATATCGAAGACCAAGAAAAAACTTCAATGATGAATGATGTAATTTTTCAGACCAGTAAGGGCGAGAGGATTATTATTGCTACTACTAGACCAGAATTGTTACCAGCTTGCGTTGCGGTATTTTATAACCCAAATGATGATAGATACAAACATTTGCAAGGTCAATTTGCCATAACACCGCTATTTGATATTAAAGTACCTATTTTAGCAGATGATTTAGTTCAAATAGATAAAGGAACCGGGCTTGTTATGTGTTGTACTTTTGGTGACGTAACCGACATAACTTGGTGGAGAGTTCATAATTTACCTATAAAAATTATTATAGATAAAAAAGGTATCATAGATTTATCAGACGAATTATCAAATTCATCTTCTTATAATCAGATAAATGGCTTAAAAATAAAAGATGCTAGAAGTAAAATTATAGAAATCTTAAAAGAGAAAAATTTATTAGTTAAACAAGTAGAAATCACTCAAACAGTAAAATGTGCTGAACGTTCAGGAGCTCCACTAGAGATACTTACCATACCGCAATGGTTTGTTCACACGATAAAACATAAAGATGTTTTAATGCAACGAGCGAATGAAATTAATTGGCACCCCAAAAATATGAAAATTAGGCTTGAGAACTGGATAAATGGTTTATCATGGGATTGGTGTATAAGTCGTCAACGCTATTTTGGCGTGCCATTCCCTGTTTGGTATTCTAAACGAGTTGGAGAAGTAGGCAAAGCTATATTTCCAGATATAACACAACTGCCAGTAGACCCAACCAAAGATTTGCCAATTGGCTATTCGCGAGAAGAGGTAGAGCCAGATTATGATGTTATGGATACTTGGGCTACTAGTGCAATCTCACCGCAATTAAGTAGTCACGGTATATCTGAAAAGTTTAACGTAGATGCTGAGCGTCACCACAAATTATTTCCAGCTGATTTGCGTCCACAAGCTCATGAAATTATTAGAACCTGGGCTTTTTACACAGTACTTAAAGCCCAATTGCATGAAAATACCCTACCTTGGAAAAACATTATGATTAGTGGGTGGTGCCTGGCATTCGATCGTAGCAAAATGTCAAAATCTAAAGGGAATATTATTGTACCACAAAAATTACTTGAGCAATATGGGGCTGATGTAATGCGTTATTGGACTTCTAAATCTAGGCTTGGAGCTGATACTGTTTACTCTGAAGAGGTAATGAAAAATGGGAAGAGACTTGTTAATAAATTATGGAATGCTTGCAAATTTGCGGCTATTCATTTTGACAAATTAGATCCATTAGATAAAAATGTCCAGATTCCTGATATAGAAAGCAAAATTTGTCACAAGTTTGACCAATGGTTAATAGTAAAACTAGTTGAGTTAGTAGATAAAGTTGAATCAGATATGCATAATTATGAATATACCGATGCTATGGAGTCAATAGAAAAGTTTTTTTGGTCAGTATTTTGTGATAATTATCTTGAAATCACTAAGACCCGAGCTTATAACATGGATGGCTCAGACAATAGAGGGCAGTATAGTGCTATAATCACTTTATATTATTCGATAAAAATTTTACTCAAATTATTAGCTCCTTTCTTACCGCATATAACAGAAGAAATTTGGCAAATATTATATAGTACAAAATCTATCCATAGTCGAGGTAATTGGTCTCAAATCAAAAAATTCTCTTTCCCGGTAGAGCAAATTCAACCTGATAGGCTTATTAAAATACTAGATTTGGTTAGAAAAGCTAAAGCAGAAAAGAATTTGTCAGTTAAAGCTAATATTAAGGTACTAGAAATTATAGGAGAAAAACTTCCTAATGACTTAACGATAGACCTTAAAAATGTTACATCTTCTCATAAAATAGAATTTGTTGAGGAATTTTCATCAACAAATCAAGTTTTAAAGAATGATGAAGTTGTAGTTAATATAATATACTGACAATAAATCATCGATGAAGAAGGTAATAAAAATAGGTACAAGAAGAAGTACTCTGGCTTTGATTCAGACAGGTTTAGTAATTGACCAAATTAAAATTCATTATCCACAGATAAATTATGAAATAGTCCCAATAGTTACCTCTGGCGATTTGATTAAGGATAAAAATTTGTATGATATAGGTGGGAAGGCTTTATTCTTAAAAGAAATAGAAGCTGCTCTTATAAATGAAGAAATTGATTTAGCTGTACATTCATTTAAAGATGTACCTTGTAAATTACCGTCAGAATTGATGATATGTGCTGTACTTGAGAGAGAAGATGCACGAGACGTATTTGTCTGCTTGAACTATAAATCAATAGAAGAATTGCCTTTTGCCAGTATAGTTGGTACATCCTCAGTACGTAGAAAAATCCTAATACAAAGAAAAAGACCTGATTTACAAATTGTTACTTTTAGAGGAAATGTTGATTCAAGAATAAAAAAATTAATGCAAGGTGATGTTGATGCGACCATTCTCGCTTATAGTGGTTTGAAAAGATTGGGGCTATTTGATGAAAAATATTGCCACTTAATAGATATAAAAGAGATGTTGCCATCTGTAGGGCAGGGAGTTATAGCGGTAGAGATAAGAAAAAATGATAACAAAATGCAGGAGATATGTAATAAAATTAACCATCTTGAAACATGGGAACTAATGAAGGCGGGAAGAGCATTTTTAGAATATCTAGATGCAGATTGTAAAACCCCTATAGCTGCTTATTCAACATACGTATACTCAAATGATTTAAGTATACGTGATAAGGTTATTCATACGGAGTTTATGCTTGCCAATTTTGATGGCAGTAAAATAGTTTTTCATAGCGAAACTTCCGATTCAAAAGATGCTAAAAATTCTGGCATAAAAGCTGCCAAGAATATGATATAGTCAATTAACCTTAATTAGTGCTGAATAAGCACCTATCGTGTTGTTTATTTTTGTTCTATAGTTTTATTAGCTCTGCTTTTTTGGTTAAGGATTCTATGCCATTTAAGTCAGTAGCAGTTACCCATAGTTGTAATCCTAATTCTAGGAAAAGATCAATTAAATATTCTCGCCTTTTCTTGTCAAGATGGACAAAAACCTCATCTAACAGTAAAATAGGCATAGCGATATTTTCTTTAATAGAATAATTAACTTGGGCAAGTATTATTGCAATGAGCATAGCCTTCTGTTCACCGGTAGAGCAGTGTTTAGCTGGGGCATTTTTTTCTTTATGAATAACTATAAAATCACTTTTATGAACTCCAAAATTAGTACGATTAGACATTCTATCACGAATACGACAGCCCACTAATTCATTTTTTATAAAATCTACATCTATATCATAATTTTTTGATATTTTTTCTTCTATAACCCCATTAATTGATAAAATAGCTTTAGGGAAGTCATTATCCAAATCATCAATGGTTTTTTGAATATGTTCTAAAATTTTCAACCTATTAATAGCAATTTGAATTGATAATTCTGCCATTTTCTCTTCAATTACTCCAAGCCAATTTGTATCAACTTGATCTTGTAATAGGATTTTACTGCGTTCATGCATATAATATTCATATTTAGTCACTATCCCTGCATGCGATGGATTAAAATTATAGACAATCCTGTCAAAGAATTTACGTCTATCACTAACACCAGAAGAGAAAATACCATCCATTTGGGGAGTAAGCCAAATCATAGCAGAGAACTTGCTCAATTCATTATTTTGTATTTTAGCACCGTTAAATTCTGTAAGTCGCCTATTAGATTGACGTTTTAAATTTGTTGAAATTTCAACTAGTCCAAGTTTACTGTGTAGTAGCCCATAAGCCGAACAATGCTCTGCCCCTCTTTGACAAACATCATCTAATTTTGCTGATCTCAAACCTTTACCAGGAGAAAATAGTGATATTGATTCTAGGATGTTAGTTTTACCACTACCATTTGCTCCTATTAATATAATAGGGTTATTACCAGTATTAATCTCTAAATCCTGAAAATTACGATAATTTAGTAGTTTTAATTTTTGTAAGTAAATATTATTAATCAATAAATTGTCTTCCCACCACTTTTAAAATTTTGATGAGCCTTGTTTAATTTTTTAAGAAATTCTGGAGAATATGATTTAATATCACTTTTTGCTCCACCTTCATATTTTGTAGCTAAATCCATCCCGCCTTTAATCATATTATAAGCAAAATTTTCTTTTTTTGTTTCTCCAGCTATTCTTTTAGGATTCATAAATTTATAAACTTGGTATAAAGCAAAATTTTTAACTAAACGCCTTGCTTCCAATCTAGATTGACGACTTATACCATGTAGATTGTCTTTTGATTTTATCAAGCCTCGGTTAGCTTCTTTTACCAATTGTGAATGTTGTTGCATCAAGTAACTACTTACTTCCGTAACATTCTTACTGATAAGTTGTTCATCAACTTTAAGATTTAATTTCTTGTTATTGAGTTTACCTAAATATTTTTGTATTAATATGATAATCTGTGTCTGTAATTTGGTTAGATCCATTGTTTGTTCGTTAAGACAAGCTAATATTTGTTCTATCTCTTGCTCAAAAGCGTCGTTTGCACTTAACTCATTGAAAATTTCCATTGCCTCATCGGATCCAAGTTCATCATCATTAGTGATACCTGCCAATGCATCCTTAATTTGGTCTGCTAATTTTCTAGAATCTTGTGGTTTTTTGTTATCTGTTTCCATTTGTTAGCCTCCTATTTACCAATTACTCAAACTAAGCAAATCCAGGGAAAGGATTAGCTAATCATTCTTGAGTAGTAAAGTGTCCTCTATAAGTTCTATATAACATAATTCCTCGACGCTCTTCAATTATAGTTTTGCATAATAAGGCTGAGTCAATAGCTTTTTGTCTTTTAGTAAATTTGTATTCTTTTTCTGAACATAACTCACTTATACTAATATTCTGCCAAACAAGTCCATCAAAAATTTTTGCTTTAATATAACCGCTTGACTTTAAATTCTCATAATCCCCTTTATTAAGGCTTAATGCATCGTCATTTAACAAAAGCTTAACATCCCCAACATATGAATTTACTATATGATCAACATATTTAATATAGACCTTACCGGTTAGTTCTATCGTGCTAGGTATCATAATCTTCTATCTTGGTTTCTAGATGGCTCAATAGACCTCTTGCATAACCCTAAAGATAATTGAGGAATTCTTAGAAAAAACGAAGTCTAGTACCACAGCGTACTAAGATGTACGTGAGGAACGGAGACGAGTTTTGACAACAAAATTACCAATTAGATTAGGTAAGAGGTCTAATAACTTCTCCTTAAAAATGATGTAATATTGGATCTTGTTCATCATATTCTTTTAACATATAACCACGCCCCCATACCGTATCAATGTAGTTTGTACCACCAGCAGCATCAGCTAATTTCTTACGTAATTTGCAAACAAATACATCTATAATCTTAATCTCTGGTTCATCAACACTACTATACAGATGATCTAAGAACATCTCCTTATTCAATACTGTTCCTCTACGTAAAACTAATAATTCTAAAATGGCATATTCCTTATTTGTTAAATGAACCTTTTTTCCATCCACTTCTACAATTCTGGTATCAAGATGAATACTTACCTTGTCAAACCTAACCACTGACTCAGAATGTCCTTTAGAACGACGAACAATTGCATAAATACGAGCAATTAACTCTTCGCGGTTAAATGGTTTTGTGATATAATCATCTGCCCCGCATGTAAGCCCTTTGATTTTCTGATCAACTGTAGTAATACCTGATAAAATCAATATGGGCGTTTTTACTTTAGCAGAACGTAATCTTAGCAATACTTCGAATCCACTAATGTCTGGTAGCATAAGATCTAAGATAATCAAATCATAATTATAAACTCTAGCTATCTCTATTCCTTCTGTACCAAACTCGACCACTTCGCAAATAATTCCCTCTGAAGCTAACGTTAATTCAATAGAACTAGCTATGTCACTATTATCTTCTACTAACAATACCCTCATTACGTCTTTCTCCTTAACAAATTTTTCTTTAGTAATTTATTCTTTTTGTTACACGCTATGTTCTCATTTTATCTCCATAAGAGCAAGTAATTTTATTAAAATAAATTACAAATATATTAAGCTGTTGTGAACATTATTCTTTAAATAAGTAATTTTTGTCCTTTAATCAGCAACAGTCTATTTATTATACCGAAGCCCTGATATAGTCAATTGATGAGAAGTTGGTAACGTTGCCACTCAATGCTCATCTGTTACTTATAGGCGTCCTAAGCCCAAATTCTCCTGAATTGACTATAATCGATAACTCCTGTAAATTTTACATTTTACATAGCTGAATTTGATATAACAAGTTATATTTAAATTTTATTAACATAACCTATAGCTAACCACATTAATATTTAGCCATAGTATAGTCAATTGATGAGAAGTTGGTGACGTCGTCACTCGTCGCTCCTAGTCCCAAATCCTCCTGAATTGACTATAAATTTGCTTTGGGTTAGCTATAGATTAACTTATGCAGAAAGTTTATTGATTCTTATTACGTATATTCATATATTCTATAATAACGCATGTTGCCAATTACTATAAAACTTATCTAAATTAAGCCTTATTCTTTTTACGCGTTCAGCGATGATTATCGAATATATTGTTTTAAGAGTGATCTCAAAATCATCATTAATAACCACGTAATCATAATATTTAGCATATTGTACTTCCTTGGTTGCTAATTTCATACGCAACTCTATCGCTTCTTTACTATCTTGCCCTCTATTTTGAATTCGTTGCTGCAAAACACTAGGAGTTGGTGGCAGAACAAAAATTGTAATCACATTTGATAAGATTTTTTTTATGGATTTTGTACCTTGCCAATCTATATCAAATAAAACATCTAGCCCTTGACTTAGTAGCTCTTCTACAACTTTTTTAGGCGTTCCATAATAATTATTATAAATATTTGCATATTCAAGGAATTCATCTTGTTCAATTAGTTTATTAAATTCCTCTTTGGTCTTGAAATAGTAACTTACTCCATCAATCTCACCTGTCCTAGGTGTTCTGGTGGTTGCAGAGATGGATAATCTAAGATTACTGTCTATTTTTAAAGCTGCTCTTGCTAAGCTGGATTTACCAGCAGCCGAGGGGGAAGATAAAATAACAGTTAATCCTTTACTTTTCAGAGATAGTACCATATTTATTATTCTTTTATAACAGTGACTCTGAATATACTCGAATAATCTTTTGATTGAAACGAAAAAGTAAACAGATTACCCTTACTAAAAAATTGTTTGTACACAAATCTTTTTAATTACAGCCTTCTGCTTTATAAAGAATCAATAAATTTAATTGCTGGTGATGTTCTTATATAACAACAAAATTTTATCTTTTAGCATTAATTTTTGTTTCTTCAACTGTTTGATTTTAGTATCATCCTGCAAATGTAAAAATGCAGCGTTTATTAGTCTTTGTAAATCGTCATGTTTTTTTTGTAAGCTTTGTATATGATTATTGATATTCATTTTTAAACTCCATAATCAGTTAAAAACTAGGATTTCTATAAGGTCAACTTTATAAAACCAAATACTATTTTAATACAATATAATATATTTTAAAAGGAAAAAATATAACTATGACTGCTAATAATAAAAAAAAATTGCTTGTGGCAATCTCTGGAGCTTCTGGAGCCATATATGGTATAAGGTTACTTGAGATTTTACGGCAGTTAAATATTGAAAGTCATTTAATTATCTCAAAATCTGCCCATTTGACTATACTACATGAAACAGATTACTCTATACAACAAGTGCAAGAGCTAGCAGATTATTATTATAATCTTTCTGATATTGGTTGTAGGATTGCTTGTGGTTCTTTTAGGACATTTGGTATGATCATAGCTCCATGTAGCATGAAAACTCTCGCCTCAGTTGCTTGCAGCATTGAGGATAATTTAATTAGTAGAGCAGCAGGTGTTATACTGAAAGAACAAAGAAAATTAGTCTTAATGATTAGAGAAACTCCTTTACATAGGGGGCATTTAGAGAATATGTTGAAAGTAACGAGTTATGGCGGGATAATCGCTCCTCCAGTGCCTGCTTTTTATAACTTACCAGAAACCTTGGATGATATAATAAATCACTCAATTACTCGAGTGCTTGATATTTTTGACATTGATGCTGGTTTAATAAAACGTTGGGATGGGTTAAAATAACCTGATTAGTATTTGAAAAATCTGCCCATTCTTGTCATTTCTGCGAACTATTGTCATATATGGACGAGTGAATTTGTCAACAAAGAAAATAAAAAAATAGAGCCACAAAGGAAGCGGTCATATATTCGGCATCAAGTGCCATAATGGTTTCTGCATTCTTATAAATATCCTTGAGTGACCTCTCATTCCCACGGCTTCTAGAGCCTCGACATAATTACGGATTTTATTCAGAATACTTATTCATTAACTCTTTAACTTTCGTTCTCTTTATTGTTACTATTCTTTACTCACAATATTTATCAATTACCAATTTTTATTTAGTTGACATAGTTTCTTCTTTTTTTCCAACTAAACTAATTTGCAACATATTCGCTACCATTGGTGACTACTGCATAAGCAATCCTTGCTAACTTATTTGCTAAACCAACACATATAATATTATATGATTTATTTTCAGCAAATTTCTTCACTGCCCACTGCACTAGTTTATCTTTTGATTCCTTATCACTTTTTGCTCTTATTGCTATTGTCCTTGCGGCTTGAATCAACATAGTTCTGGCATATCTATCTCCTTGTTTGGTAATCCCTCCTAAAACTATCTTATCTCCTGAGCTATGTTGCTTTGGTACCAAACCAAGCGAAGCAGCAAAATCCCTCGGGGTTGGATAACTTTCCATTGGGGCTACACTCAAACAACTAGCATTGATTGCTCCAATGCCAAAAATTGTCTGCAACCTAGTAGCTTTCTCACTTTGCTTATTATTGCTGATAATCAGCTTTTCTAAAGTTTTTTCTTTGTCACATAAATCCTCAATTTCTTTACATTCTAAAAGTAAAATTGACCTTACCCCAGAATTTATATAACCTTTACTATACGCTAACTCTACCTCCAGCCTACATGATTTGCAAAATTTATTTTTACTTAATTTTGTATTATAGCCATATTCACATAAACTTGATATTGTAGAATTAGTTTTTTGCACACGATCTCTGATCGTATTACTTCTAATTTTATGCAAGAATTTTATATCTTGTTCCTCCTTGCTTTTTAGTAGCACAGTTTTTAATTCTGGATCACGAGCCGCTTTGCATATTGCTAACGCATCGTTATAATCATTTTTCTGTTTCGATGTAGCATAAACTTTTACATCTTTTGTTTTCATTAGTTTGACTTGCAAACCAAGCTTAGCAATTTCCTGTGACCAATAATTAGCTCCTCCACATGCCTCCATAGCTACCAATGAACTTTTATCGAGATTGCTTAAATAGGCTATTAACTCATCTCTTGTAACTTTTTGGTAACCTATTTTTTTGCCATTTTGATCGACTTGCACCAAGTGCATACTATTTTTTGCTAAATCTATTCCTATTATAGTATTTTTTATGCTATTATTTATCATGGTATGGATCTATTAATTAAATTATTATTTAATTTGGAGCAGCTGAAAACTATTTTTCAGCTGACTCCGTACAAGTAAAGCATATTTCGCTTCACTCGTCCATACCATCATTCCCGCTTCGGTGCGGAATCTGAGACCCCTGCTTCATAGCAATTATCTTTTTTATTTTTTTATGATGAGTAAAAAAGCTGACTGCTAAGAGTCATTGCGAGGAGCCGCTAAAAGCGGTGACGCAGCAATCTATTGTTGTGTAACCCCTGCGTAAGCAGGGGTTTAGATTCCGCACCGAAGCGGGAATGATAGGGTAAAAACGTCATTGCGAGGAGCTACTTTAGTAGCGACGAAGCAATCCATGAGAATTAGTATAGATACATCAAGACTATATGGATTGCTTCGTAGGCTTACGCCTTCTCGCAATGACGTTTTTATGCTGCTTAATACTTATCTATGCCTAGTAGAGCTATACGTAGCAGTTTTTCATCTTAGTTTTAGCGAAGACAAACCAATTAGAGCAAATATTATAGCTATAATCCAGAAACGTATCACAACTTTTGACTCTGACCAGCCATGTTTCTCAAAATGGTGATGCAACGGAGCCATTTTGAAAAGTCTTTTACCACGAGTAGCTTTAAAATAATATACTTGAATAATTACTGATAAAGTTTCAATAACAAATAATCCACCAATAATTGCTAGAACAAATTCGTGTTTGGCAATAACGCTAACAACACCAAGAGCACCACCGAGGCTTAGGCTACCAGTATCTCCCATAAAGATTTCTGCTGGCTGAGCATTAAACCATAAAAATCCTAGGCTAGCACCAACAATTGAAGCACAAAAGATAGTTAATTCAGAAATATTTGCTACATAAATAATTTGCAGATAATTTGCATAGAAACTATTACCCACCAAGTAAATAATTAAGGTAAAAGAACCTGCAGTAATAGCAATCGGCACGATGGCAAGACCATCAAGACCATCAGTTAGATTCACCGCATTTGATGCCCCAACTATAACAAACATACTAAAAGGAATGTAAAATAATCCCAAATCAATCAATAAATTCTTAAAAAATGGAATAGTCAGCAGGTTATTTCCTTGATTATTGGCATCCCTTAACAATAAACAAGCAATTAGACAAATAGTAAACTGAAATAATAATTTCTTCTTACCACTAACTCCTTTATGGTGGTTTTTTGTTACTTTAGCGTAATCATCCATAAAACCAAGTATACCAAAGCTAATAAAGACAAATAACACTATCCATATATATTTATTAGTAAGGTCAGAAAATAAGAGAGTAGAAAGACAAACGGTGAGGATAATCATTATCCCACCCATAGTTGGTGTCCCTACTTTTGCTTTGTGGGTTTCTGGCCCGTCATTACGAATTGGTTGACCATATTTTTGTAAATCTCGTAAAACTCTAATTATCCTAGGTCCTATCAAAAAAGAAATAGTCAAACTAAATAATATGGCAAGTCCGATACGAAAAGTAATATAGTGGAATAAATTTGCGACATGCAACTTATGTATATAGGGGGCAAGGAGGTTGTATATCACTAGTGTAACTCAAAAGATTGGATGATTTTACTAAGTTGGGTACTATTTGACCCTTTTATTAAGATTAATTCATTACCCTTAAGTAATTTACTTAAGTTTTCTATTAACAGATCAACATTATCAAAATGTATTTTTTCTATTTCATCTGGCAAAGATTGATAGATATATTGGGTATTATTGCCTACTAAAAAAACTCTGTTAGCACCAGAATCGAGAATTGCTGGTATTAAATCTTTATGGAATTTTATCGAATTGTCTCCCAATTCTAACATATCACCTATTATAGCAATTTTTTTCTTACCACTAAGCTGTTTTAGATATAATAAAGCAGCTTTTACTGATTCTGGATTAGCATTATAATAATCGCAGATAATTTGGTAGTCCTGACCATGATATTTGGCATTGATTAGCTTACCCCTACCATCCATTAATAATATTTTGTTTAATTGTCTTGCTGCTACATTAATATCTAAGTTCAATATGGCTGACATCTGAAGAGCGATAGTATAATTTCTAGCATAATGTTCTGGTACAAGGGGAATCTCGATATCTATTTTAGTATTATGAATCGAATAACGTAAACGAACTTGTTGGGTAATTTGTTGATATTCATATGATATTAAGCTACAATCTGCATATGGTGATGTGCCAAAACTATATATATTATTAATCGATAATTGCTTAAGATTTTGTAAAACTTGGTTATAATATGGGCTATCTAAATCTATAACAGCTATACCATCTTTTGACATTCCTTCAAAAATTTCACATTTAGCATCAACCAAATGCAGTTGAGACTGAAAAAATTCAAGATGAGCTTCTGATATTGTAGTAATGACTGATATATCAGGTCTAACCATTTTTGTTAGAGCTCTTATTTCTCCTGGATGATTCATACCCATTTCAAAAACAGCATATTCTATATCATCCGGTAGAGAAGCAAGATTTATAGGTACACCAAGATGGTTATTGAAATTTCCTCGACTAGCAAAAGTAGAGCCAAAGTGACTTAGTACAGTTTTGATTGCTTCCTTAGTTCCAGTTTTACCACTACTGCCAGTAACCCCAATAAACTTTGCCTGGGATTTCTGCCGTTTATACTCTGCCATCTGATGCAAAGCAGTTAAGGTATCAGGAACCATAATTACTTTTTCATCAGGCAGCCCTGCTATTTCCTGACTAATAATTACCGCATTTGCCCCACGTTCTAGAGCATGTAACGCATAATTATGTCCATCATTAGCTCCTTTAAGAGCAATGAACAAATCACCATCTGTAACGGAATTAGAATTGAATTGAACTTGTCCACCATGAATATCAGGATGTACCTCTATATTCAATGCATTATTCAAGTCTCTTGCTGACCAAATCATTATATTATATCTTACGTAAAGTTCAAAAGTGAGAGTTTACAGAAAAAAGTTAAAGTACAAGACGTCATGTCATTGCGAGACCATGTAATGGTTGAAGCAATCCATTTTTTGTTACTTTTATGGATTGCTTCGTCGCTAGCCACTCCTCGCAATGACGGTGTGTAGCAAAATACCTCCTCGCAATGACGCTTATACTTTAACTTTTTCCATGAACGCTCACATTCAAGACAATTCTTACCCCAATTTTGCTTTAATTGTCAATAAGTTTATTTTCTAGGAGGCTGCCTACAATAACTAATTAATTATATTTTGAGCTATTTTTCGGCGAGAATATATATGATTTTTGTAGGAATAGTGTACCTATTTCAAAAAAATCATGTTTATTCGCAGTCAAAAAGAGCCAAATATAGAATTACTTTCGTTATTGTATGCAGCCTCCTAGAGCTTTATTGGCTATATCGAAGTCGTTAAAGGGTAGTTTTTTATTACCGATTATCTGATAATTTTCGTGACCTTTGCCGGCAATTAGCAAAATATCATCTTTTTGTAAATTATGTATCGTCTCAGTAATTGCTATTTTTCTATTTTTTATTTCTATAAAACTATTAGTGATCGCTATAATAGCTGGTATAATTTGCTGCCGTATTAATTTTGGATCTTCATTTCTTGGATTGTCATCAGTAATAATAATCTCATCAGCAATTTTCGCCGCAACTTGCCCCATTAATGGTCTTTTACTGCTATCTCTATCACCACCACAGCCAAAAATTACTTTTAATAACCCCTTATCTGATTTTATTTTTCTTAACTCCAGTAAACTTTTTTCCAAAGCATCTGGGGTATGAGCATAGTCGATAAACACATTACTATTACCTACTCTCTCTAAACGCCCTTTAACTGCTTTAACTTGCGATAACTTCGATATAACTTGTTCCAAAGGAAAGCCAGTCAAATGCACCATCATAACGGCAATCAGTAAGTTACTAGCTTGAAAACTACCAACTATATCAGTAGTAAAATTATATTTTTGCCCTTTATAGTCACAAACCTTATGTCCAGGAACCTTATGTCCAGGAATTGTACTGTCGATAATTTTCAGATCGCCATTCATACCCACTGTTAAAAACTTTATATTACGTTGTTGTAAATAATGTTTAATATAATCTAATTGTGCTATTTCTGAGTTTAACACAGCCGTTCCTGTTGGCAATAAATTATCTGTAAATAATTTTAGTTTGGCTAAAAGATAATTAGCCATATTTTGGTGATAATCAAGGTGATCTTGACTAAAACTAGTAAAGCAAGCAGCATTTACTTTTACACCACATAATCTTTGTTGATCTAAACCATGGCTAGAAGCCTCAAAAGCTACATATTTTGTGTTATTCTCAGCTAGCTTATGTAAAATATGTCTAAAAGTTATAGGGTCAAGAGTAGTGAGAGCCGGGGATTTGTCTAAAATGTCTTGAACACTTAAATCCAAACCACTGGCACATTCTACGCCAATAGTCCCAATAGAACAACTTGGTACTCCTAATAATGTATATAGTTGCCTACAATATGATACTACCGAGGTTTTACCGTTAGTACCAGTAGCAGCTATCATATATGATGGTAATAATGGGTAGAGAATATTAGCAGCTTGACTCAGTGCCAACCGTGCATCACTCACAAGATTTATATGTACATCATTGGTGGTAATATTGGGGTTGTTTAAGCTCTCAGCATCATCTGTAATAATGAATTTCACCCCTTTATTTATTACATCATCGATAAATTTATTACCATCAGAGCTTGCTCCTTTAATCGCAAAGAATATATCGCCAGCTTTAGCTAGTCTAGAGTCACAGCACAAACTGCAAGAATTCATCTGAGAGATAATTTTATTATCAAATAGTTTTTGCATAATTTCTACAATTTAAGTATAGCCTAGGAGGCTGCATCCTAGATGCCTACTTTCGCAGAGATGACAATTTACAACTCAGTGTCACCCCTGCGTAGGTAGAGGGGTTTAGATTCCCGCCTACGCGGGAATGACAAAAAACTTGATTGCCTCGTTGGCTTATACTTTCTCGCAATGACGTCTGTTAATTAGGCATCATACTAACCGGGTTAGCTATATATTTATCTCAATTACCAAGCATTCTCAATAATAATGGGTATACTGTAAGGTTTAATAATTATTAGATCAAATCTAACCTGATAATTTTGGTATTTAGGGTTAGAGCTTAAAAACATACTGGTAGCTCTTTTTATTCTCATCTGTTGATGAGTTGATAATATTCTATCATCAACGTCAGAACATCTTGCTTTTACTTCTATAAAAACAAGTTGTTTACCACGCAGAGCAATAATATCAATTTCGCCAACATAATATCTTTTACGATGATATAGAATTTGATAAAATTTAATTTTGTAAATAATAATAGCTACATACTCAGCTATTAAACCAAGGGTAATCTTTCTCATAATAAAGTTAATTGACTTGAATCTGCATAATTATGCAAGTTTACAAATTTACTATTTAAATACTCAAATATTCCCTCATCTGAACCTTCCACTCCAAACCCTGAATTTTTTCGCCCAGCAAATGCTGCCTTGCAATTAGCAGGCAGCGAATCATTAATTGATACCATACCAAAATCAAGTTTTGTTGCCATTATTTGAGCTATGGCTATATTATTGCAATATATATAAGCTTGCAAACCATATTCCGTATTATTAGCTCTATTTATAACTTCTTGTATACTGCCAAATTTATAACATGCAAGAACGGGACCAAATATTTCTGTGCTAAAAATCTCCATATTATCCTGACAATTACTAATAATTGTTGGCTCAAAAAAATTACCATGAGCTTTACCTCCACATAAGATTTCTCCACCTTTATTTTTAGCATCTTCAATCAATTTTAAAATCTTATCTATAGCTGCTTTATTAATCAACGGTCCTATAACTGATTCAGAATCAAAACCATCCCCTATTTTCAGATTAGCAAATTTTGTAGTAAGAATTTGTAAAAATTCATCATAAATTGCTTCTTCAATTAATATTCTGTTGGGCGAAGTGCAAGATTGTCCACTATTCCTTATCTTTCCTAATATAAGCTCACTGGCAGTCTTATCTAAATCAACACCACTTAATATAATAAATGGAGCATTACCGCCAAGTTCTAGAGATAAACGCTTAATAGTAGCACTAGAATTCTGATATAACATCTTTCCTACCCTCGTAGAACCAGTAAATGATAATTTACGAATTCTAAAATCATTACAAAATATTTGTCCAATATTATTGGCATCACCGGTGATAATATTTAGTACTCCAGCTGGTATCCCAGCATCATTTGCCAATTTAGCCAAAACCAATGCAGAAAAAGGTGTGAATTCCGATGGTTTAAGTATAACGCTACAACCAGCAGCTAATGCTGGAGCAACCTTTCTTGTTACCATGGCATTTGGAAAATTCCATGGAGTAATTGAACAAACCGTACCAATTGGCTCAAATTCGGTGATAATCTTGTGAGTTATTGATTTTCCAGGCTTTATTTTACCTTGAATGTTATGAATGTTACTAGCAAACCAATCAATAAAAGACGCACCATATAATACCTCAAGCTTTGCACCTTCTAATATTTTCCCCTGTTCTAAGGTAATTATATAGGCTAGTTGATCAATATTCTCTAATATTAAAGAATGCCATTTTCTTAATATAGTTATTCTTTGTTCAAAAGAAGTTTGTGACCAAATTTTAAAAGCTCTAACAGAACTGTCAATAGCACTAATAATTAAATCATTAGGCAAATTTGGTATCGACCCAACCACTTTATCATTGGCAGGATTATAAACTGATAACTGTTCTTGGCAATCTAGCCAATTTCCATCTATATAGTTTTTTTTATTAACAAAATCTAGTAATTGCATATTAAACATTAAACGACTTCCCACATCCACAACTACCTTTTTCATTCGGATTGTTAAAAGTAAAGCCAGATTTAAACTTACCTTCTACATAATCCATTTCACTTGCTAAAAGATACATTAGAGCTTTTGGGTCAATTAATATTCGTACACCTTTATCTTCTACCACCTCATCAAACTTATTTTTGATATCAGCATATTCTACATAATAAGATAGACCGGAACAACCACCAGATTTCACACCAATCCTAATACCAAAAGATGGTTTATCACGCCTGTCTATCAATCTCTTTATTTGTTGAGCTGCTGCCTCAGTCAATGACATAACATTTTTCATAATAATTACTATGAGTTTTTAGTTTTATAATCAAGTATTGCTGCTTTTATGGCATCTTCTGCCAATAAAGAACAATGGAGTTTTACTGGTGGCAAAGATAATTCCTTGGCTATCTCTGTATTTTTTATACTACCAGCCTCGTCAAGAGATTTACCCTTAACCCATTCCGTTACTAAAGAACTTGAAGCAATAGCAGAACCACAACCAAATGTTTTAAATTTTGCATCTGTAATAATTCCCTCTGCACTAACTTTAATTTGTAGCTTCATTACATCACCACAGGCAGGGGCTCCCACAAGACCTGTCCCAACATATGCATCATTTTTGTCTAATGATCCAACGTTACGCGGATTTTCGTAATGATCCAGTACTTTTAAACTATAACCCATGTTATTCCTATATTAATAATTATTCTACCTTAATACGTCTATACTCTCCTGCTTTGAAAGATTGTTTTTTTGAAAATATCAGGGACTCGCATACTAACATACGCTGCCATAGTCTAGGAGCCTGCCTCCTAGCCCATTATTTTCAAATTCAATTCTCCAAATCATTTGAGTATATATCTATAAATATAACAGATTTTTTTGACCCACTAATAGTTATTTGCATTATTTTTGCAATATTGCTTATTTTTTTATACCCTACAATTTTTTTATTATTATGAAAATAACAAAAATTTTAAGGTATTATGCTATACATAGGTGTTATTACTAAAGTAACGCCTTGCTAATAAGCACCAGTTTACTGTACTTTCAATAGTTCATTGATTCTTGTAATAGATAATCTAGTCATTCTTGCTACTTCCTCAATAGAGTTACCATTGTTTATCATCATTTTTATTAATTTAGCTTCACCCTCGGCTCTACCCTCGGCTCTACCTTTGGCTTCTCCGATTTTAATACCATCCTGTAGCCCTATCTCTATACCTTCTTCTTTCCATACTTGAGCTATACTAGGCATAAGTTCTTCTCCTTTTTCTTTAGTTAAACTATTTTTTAATATTTTTTCTAACTCTATTTTATCACTTTGCTCAATAAAGGTCAAAGTATAGCTCAATAGATTTCTTATATGGTCATGACCTATTGTTATTTTACTCAATTTAGGCAAGAGATAAGAAATTTCTTGCCATCTTTTCAGTAATTGACGTTCGTGGATGTGTTTGAGGAAAAATAACAAAATCCCAGACCATACTTTTTCCTTAAGTTCTTTATCAGGAATATCATGTACGTTAATAAGCTGACAATCATTTGTCCAAAAGCCTCTGGCTAAATCTGGATGGCTAAATAAATTCCATATATTGAGCGATGCGTTATATTTCTTCTTGCCATTATAAAGTATTAAGGGATAAATTAATGGAAGGCTTTTATAGTCAATTGATGAGAAGTTGGGGACGTCGTCACTCGTCGCTCGCCTATTACTTATAGGCGTCGCTCCATCGTTCCTAGCCCCAAATTCTCCTGAATTGACTATAGCTAATTTAATAATTCGTTATTTACTGTACTTTCAGTAATTCATTGATTTTAGTAATAGATAGTCCAGTAATTCTTGCTACTTCTTCAATAGAGCTACCATTGTTTATCATCATTTTTATTAATTTAGCTTCACCCTCGGCTCTACCTCTAGCTTCTCCTCTAGCTTCTCCTATGGTTTCTCCTCTAGCTTTACCTCTGGCCTCTCCGATTTTGATACCATCTTGTAGTCCGATTTGAATCCCTTCTTCTTTCCATACTTGAGCTATACTAGGCATAAGTTCTTCTCCTTTTTCTTTAGTTAAACTATTTTTTAATATTTTTTCTAACTCTATTTTATCATTTTGCTCAATAAAGGTCAAAGTATAGCTCAATAGATTTCTTATGTGGTCATGACCTATTGTTATTTTACTCAATTTAGGCAAGAGATAAGAGATTTCTTGCCATCTTTTCAGTAATTGACGTTCGTGGATGTGCTTAAGGAAAAATAACAAAATCCCAGACCATATTTTTTTCTTGAGTTCTTCATCGGGGATGTCATGTACGTTATAGTTAAACCCGTTGAATTAGATGACATTATATGGTATAAATAAGAGAAAAAATGTCAACAAGCCCATATAGTAAAGATTTAAGAAAAAAAGTAATAAGTTATATAGAAAAAGGTAATAGTCAAAGAGCGGCTGCCAAGATATTCGATATACATAAAAATACAATTAGTCGCTGGAACGTAAGGAAGAGAAAGGAAGGAACGATATTAGCAAAAGCTAGAGTAGGTTTTAAAAGTAAAGTTGATAAGCAAAAGTTAGCAAATTTTGTAAGAAATAATCCAAATATGAGATTACAAGATATTGGTAAAGAGTTTGGAATTGCGAGGTCTCAAACTGGAAGGATATTAAAACAGCTAGGTTTTAGTTATAAAAAAAAACCTTTACCTACATGGAGTCAAGTGTAGACAGACGAGCTGAATATTTAGAAGAGATCAATAAATATGATAAAGGGCAAATAGTGCATATTGATGAAAGCGGTATAGATACAGGTATTTGCCAAGATAGAGGCTGGAGTAAAACAGGAGAATTACTGATTGGAAAGAAGAGTGGGAAACACTATCAAAGAACTAATATCATAGCTGGCTTGGTAAACAATCAATCAATAGCTCCTTTTGTTTTTAATGGAACGTGCAATACAGAGTTATTTAATAATTGGGTTGAGAAGTTTTTAATTAAAGAGTTAAAAGCAGGACAAGTTGTAGTGATGGATAATGCTAGTTTCCATAAATCAAAGAAAACAAAGGAATTAATAGAATCAGTTGGTTGCAAGCTTATTTTTTTACCGCCATATTCACCAGACTTAAATCCCATAGAGAAGTTTTGGGCTAATATGAAACGATGGATTAAAAATAAGGTAACAGAAACCAGCAAATTATTTGAAATTATTACTATGTTCTTTGTCACCTAATTTTATGGGTTTAACTATAATAAGCTGACAATCATTTGTCCAAAAGCCTCTGGCTAAATCTGGATGGCTAAATAAATTCCATATATTAAGAGGTGCGTTATATTTCTTCTTGCCATTATAAAGTATTAAGGGATAAATTAATGGAAGGCTTTTATAGTCAATTGATGAGAAGTTGGTGACGTCGTCACTCGTCGCTCGCCTATTACTTATAGGCGTCGCTCCATCGCTCCTAGCACCAAATCCTCCTGAATTGACTATAGCTAATTTAATAATTCGTTATTTACTGTACTTTCAGTAATTCATTGATTTTAGTAATAGATAGTCCAGTAATTCTCGCTACTTCTTCAATAGAGCTACCATTGTTTATCATCATTTTTATTAATTTAGCTTCACCCTCGGCTCTACCTCTAGCTTCTCCTCTAGCTTCTCCTCTAGCTTCTCCTATGGCTTCTCCTCTAGCTTTACCTCTGGCCTCTCCGATTTTGATACCATCTTGGAGTCCGATTTGAATCCCTTCTTCTTTCCATACTTGAGCTATACTAGGCATAAGTTCTTCTCCTTTTTCTTTAGTTAAACTATTTTTTAATATTTTTTCTAACTCTATTTTATCATTTTGCTCAATAAAGGTCAAAGTATAGCTCAATAGATTTCTTATATGGTCATGACCTATTGTTATTTTACTCAATTTAGGCAAGAGATGAGAGATTTCTTGCCATCTTTTCAGTAATTGACGTTCGTGGATGTGCTTAAGGAAAAATAACAAAATTCCAGACCATATTTTTTTCTTGAGTTCTTCATCGGGAATGTCATGTACGTTAATAAGCTGACAATCATTTGTCCAAAAGCCTCTGGCTAAATCTGGATGGCTAAATAAATTCCATATATTGAGCGATGCGTTATATTTCTTCTTGCCATTATAAATTATTAGGGGATAAATTACTGGAAGGCTTTTAGCTTTAGGATTAGTAGTTAAATATAGATCACAAATATTAATCATATATTTAAATAACCTAAATGCCATCATTTTATCAACAGTACTTTGATGTTCCAATAGCAAAAAAATATAGCCATCCTGATCATTAAACTTAACAGAAAATAATACATCTGAAATAGTTTCAGAAAGGTCTGGCTCAATAAAACTATCTTTTTCTAATTTTAAAGATGTACTATCGATTAAAGCCAACACATCCTTCGGCAAATGAGTTGCCAAAAATTCTTTAGCAACTATGGGATTCTCCATAGATTTGCGAAAGATTTCATCATGTTTTGGCTTGTCTAGAGTCATAATAAAATTTACTTATATATTCACCTTACCCAAATCTATTAGCGAGAACACGTAGTGGTCGTGGCAATCCAAAAAATCATTACTTTAGTTATTAGACCTCTTTCAAAACTCGCTTATGCTGAGGAGTTTGAAGGAGACGCGGAACGCAGAACCGCAGCGTACTCTAGCGTACGTGAGGATTCGAGTACCGCATCGACGTACAAATTACCAGCAGATTGCAGACAGCCTCCTAGATTGCCTTATGCAGGGAGTCTAGTGTATTGCCCACTTAATTTGCTTTAAATTAACACCTTCTTGAACCATCTCCCAAAGAGGACTCAGTTCTCTTAACTTGTTAATTTTTGACTTTATTAACTCTACAGCATAATCTATTTCTTCTTTAGTGGTAAATCTACCAATACCAAACCTAATCGATGTATGTGCCATTTCTTCGTCAACCCCCATAGCTCTTAACACATATGATGGCTCCAGTGAAGATGAGGTACAAGCTGAACCAGATGAAACGGCTAAATCCTTAATAGCCAATATCATTGACTCCCCTTCGACATAAGCAAAACTTAAATTTAAATTTCCCTTATATCTCTTATGCATATCACCGTTTAAATAGACATCAGCAATTTGTTTAGTAATATTATTATAAAATCTATCAAAAAGCTCTTCTACTAGTTTAGAATCTTGCGACATTTCCGATAGAGCTAATTCAGCTGCTGCCCCGAGTCCAACAATTAAAGGAGTTGGGAGAGTTCCAGAACGCATACCTCTTTCCTGTCCACCACCATTTAAAATTGGCACTAATCGTACCCTAGGTTTTTTTCTTACATATAAAGCTCCAATACCTTTGGGACCATAAATTTTATGCCCAGAAATACTTGCCAAATCAATGTTACAATCATTAACATCTATGGGGATTTTACCATATCCTTGGGCAATATCTGAGTGAAAGAATACGCCTAATTCCCGACAAATTTTGCCAATTTCTTTAATTGGCTGAATAACACCGATTTCATTATTTACCGCCATCACCGATACCAGCATAGTTTGGTCGGTTATGGCATTTCTTAATTGCTGTAAATCAATCAAGCCATTTGCCTGAATTGGCAAATATGTTACCTTAAATCCTTCATTTTCTAAATGCCGACAAGCATCTAAAACGCATTTATGTTCACTTATCACTGTTATTATGTGATTTTTCTTACTACCATAGAATTTAGCAATACCTTTTATCGCTAAATTGTTAGATTCAGTAGCACCAGAAGTAAAAACAATTTCTTTAGAATCAGCACCAATAAGCCTTGCCACTTTCTCTCTTGACATTTCTACAGCTTCTTCAGCTTCCCAACCAAAGGAATGACTCCTAGAGTGCGGATTACCAAATTTAGTAGTAAAATACGGCAACATACATTCTAGAACCCTTGGATCCATAGGGGTTGTTGATTGATAATCCATATAAATTGGTAGCGATTTACCAGTTAATTTTACTTGTTGTCTTAATTTTTCTAATTTATCCATTTGAGTATACTTCTTCAAACGCTTTAATAAATGTCACAACATCTTCAATAGTTTGTTGATAATCGAAACTGATTCTAATCGAAGACCTAGCATCTTCCTCACTAACCCCCATAGAAGATAACACATGTGACTTGCCAACTTTTCCTGATGAACAGGCAGAGCCGGAACTCACCGCTATACCCCTTAAATCAAAAGCTATCAACTTAGTTTGTGCATCAGTTTCTGGCACAATCATCAAGGTAGTATTAGGTAGTCTTTCAACATTCTTTGACACTATTTTAACATTTTTATAGTTAAGTAAATTCTGCTCCAAATATGTTTGTAATTTCTTCATTTTATTATATCTATCTGCTAGCTCATTAGTAACTATTGATGATGCAAGCCCGAACGAGGCAATTGCCAGCACATTTTCTGTACCTGAGCGAATATTCCTCTCTTGCCCTCCGCCAATCATCATCGCTTTAAGCGTATTTCCTGCCTTAACAATCAACGCACTACTACCCTGCATTCCTCCTAATTTGTGAGCTGATATAGTAGCAAAATCAACAGCTAGTTCTTTAATATTGACCGGTATTTTGCCAACTGCTTGCACGCAATCACTATGAAATACCGCTCCATATTTTTGGGCAATTTTAACTAGCTGCTGTATGTTTTGTACAACACCACTTTCATTATTAGCCAACATCACAGAGACTAGCTTTTTACTAGCTTGACTAGTTGATAATAATTGCTCTAAATGTTCAATATCAACAATGCCATCACTATCAACGCGGATAATTTTAATATTATCCCGATATTTAGTGTGATCAAAGATCGATAAATGCTCTATACTAGAAACAAAAATTTCTCCATCATAATAATTATTCATCAGCAAATTATTACTCTCTGTACCAGAGGAAGTAAAAATTACCTGATATTCCCTAGAATTTATATCAGCTCCAACAGATTTCGCAACCTGCTGCCTAGCTATTTCTACTAAACTTCGAGCATAACGCCCCTTTGTATGAATAGAAGACGGATTATAATAGGTCTCTATCATCAAATTCTCCATCAGCTCTTTAACCTTAGGATGAATGTTAGTAGTAGCATTATGATCTAAATATAACATAAATTTTCAGCCCACTAATACAAAAGTTGTAAAAAAATAATTTTTATATTAGTTAATATAGGAAGTCAAGTATACCTAAAGCATATCAGCTATCGAAATAGTATCAAAATAATCCCTTATATGCCGACTTAAACCCAACCATAAATGATGGGCGTTACATTGCACTTTATTAGGTACACAACTATTTCCAGATTTCCCTAAACATCTGGTCATTTCGATATTCTCATCTACCGCATCAATAATATTAGTAATCCTGATTTTATCTAATTTTTCATTAATGATATAACCACCTTTTCGACCTTTAGCTGATCTAACTATGTTAGCTTTCTTCAGTTTTGCAAAAATTTGCTCCAAATAATTAACCGGTATATGTTGTTTTGCTGAAATTTCAGCCAAGGTAACAGGCGTATCCGACATTTGTGATGCAATTTCTAAGATTGCCATCACCGCATATCGCCCTTTTGTAGTTAATTGCATACAAACGACTCCACCATTATAACATATATCTTATAATATCCTACTAATTTAGTCAAGTATTCTATTAACAAAAAAATCCAATTGACAGTAGCGAAATTGGTAACTAAACTTTACTTATTAGGAGGTTGTTTGCGATAATTAATAAATCAATAATCATATTATAAATTTTAAAATGGAGAGTAACCCATGTCTAAGAATCAAGATAATGCTTCTTTAATAAGTGATGAAACAACAGAAGCAGAAAGAAAAAAACATGAAGAATTTTTAGCATATTTAGAAAATGTCCGAGCAGAATTTGAGGAAAAGTCAGTAGAGGAAATCAAAGAATCTAGCATATTAGAGTTGGCTAAGTATTTTTGTAATGATTATTTGCTTATCATAAAACATCAAAAACAGAGCGAGAAATTTTCTGATCCCCAAAGCAGTGAGGAAGAACAACAGAAAGCTTATAGCTATCTAGACGAACACACTGAATCTAACATAGACAAGTTCATAACAGCTTTTGGTGAACTCAAAATTAAGACTTTAAAATTGTTAACATCATATGAAACTGCTCCTAGCGTCCCATTTACTTATTGGGCAGAAGATATAAAAAGTAGTCTGAATTCCTTACAGTCAGAAACACTTTTATCTTCCTTTGAAAAAATATCAGATGTTAATTCTTCAATTGGAGACAAGCTGTTTACTGCTGTTCTTCGTTATGAGCAATTATTAAAGTCTCCTGATTACCAAGCAATTTTGGAAAAAATTATCAACACAGAAGCAGAAACACAAAAATGCGAGGAATTTTTAGCCCCTTTAGAAGATATCCGAGCAAAGTTTGAGAAAAAGTCAGTAGAGGAAATCAAAAAATCTAGCGTATTGGAGTTGGCTCAGTATTTTTGTGCTGCTTATCAGCTGATCGAACAGTATCAAATACAGAGCAAAAATCTTTCTGGTTCCAGCAACAACAGGGAGGAGACAAAACACGCAGCGTATATATATCTACAACAACACAGCAAACCTGATACAGACAAGTTTATAACAGCCTTTGATGCACTGAAAACTAAACTCCAAGTAGTACTAAACAGTAATTATGGTAATTCTGATATTAATGAGTCTTTCAAAACTTGGATAGCAGCAACTAAAGGGTGTCTGAATAATGTACAGAAAGAAGATTTTAATGCTTTTTTTAGCGAAATACCAGAAACAGACAAATCTTCAATTGAAGAAGAAGTGTTATTTACTTTCCTTGGTTTTAAGCAATTCGTAGAACATCCTATTTACCAAGAATCTATGGAAAAGATTATCATAACAGATATTCCGAGAAAACAAGAATCTACTATTGAGATATGCGATAAAGAATTACCAGAAGAAAAAGCTGTATCTAATATAACCGAGCAGATATTGCAAATTTTGGATAATACTTTGGATATTGTACCTATAACTGGTTCTAATTTGGATGACAATGATTTAGCTTAACTGGTTAAAGAGTGGATTGCTTCGACCATTACATGGTCTCGCAATGACGTATATGCACCCCAAATGTCATTGCGAGGAGACCGTAAGGTCGACGAAGCAATCCATTTCTAATCAACTTTTACTCGATAATCAAGTTTTTTGCAGATTTGAATAAAATATAGGACAATGGTTGTCATCCCTAAGAAGGCAGGGAACTAAAAATGCCATGAGGTATAATAGATTCCGCACCGAAGCAGGAATGACAGATTCTCCGTTTAAAGTTAGCTTATGTGCTTAGAAACTCTTGACACTCTTATGCTTATCGTATTTGAATCTAATTCAATATCGGTCATATAGTCTGGCGTAAAATTGCTAGCAAATTCACTTAAGGTTTGTTCGAGAATGAATTTACTATGTTGCTGGACTATTAGCATAAAATCTGGCTTACCAATAATCTCTAGGAAAATTCTGTCATTTATAGCAAAATTAGCATCTTTTCTCGCTTGTTGAATAAAGCGTATTAAATCTCTCGCTATACCTTCTTCGTATAATTCCTGTGTTATTTCCAAATCTAGCAATATTAGCCCCTGATTATTAGCTAAAGATTTTGTACCTTTAGCATTTTTAGGTTGTAAGGCTAGAGAGAATTCATCATTATTCAGCTTCTCTCCGGCTATTATTAGATGCTCAGGAGTAAGTTGCCACTGATTCTTTTTAGAAGCTACTATGATATCTTTGACCTTATGAGGTAGACGCTTACCTAAATTAGGAAAGTTAATCGATAATTTATGATCGGCATAATTTTCTACATCATCTTTATAAATTACCTTTTTAACATTGATTTCATCTTTAATCAATTCTTCAAATTTTATTAATAGCTCATTATTGCTGCTAATGATTGTTAAGCTGCTCAATGGTTGTCTAGTCCGAATATTCTCGCTACTTCTAATGAATAAAGCATTACTACAAATATCTAATATTTGATCCATGGTGCTAACCAAATCATCATCCACTTCTATCTTATCTAGTGTAGGAAAATCTGTCAAATGAACACTAGACTTCCCACAAAACTCTTTTGCAGGAAGTCTACTCTCACCTTTCGGTTCTATCCCGGTGAGTCCCAAATAAATCTCCTCAGAAATTAATGGCAATAAACTAGATTGAGCGGACGACATTATTTTAATACAACTATATAAGGTATTATAAGCATTTTTCTTATCTTGATCTTTCTCACTTTTCCAAAAACGATTTCTACTTCTTCTAATATACCAATTATTTAATACTTCAAAAAAATCGGCAATGTTACTATAGGCTATTTGACTGTCAAAATTATCTAACCCATGCTGAATTTTTTGTACTGATATTTTTAGTTTTGATAAAATATAACGATCTAGCACATTTTGAGAATTAAAGTCTAGTTCAGCTTTGATTTGGTCAGCATTAGCATACATAGTAAAGAAATGGTAGGCATTCCAAATAGGCTTAATAAATAAACGTAAGCTCTCAAAAACCATTTTTCCGTCTTTATCGATCAATAATTCCTGACCTTTAACTATGTTTGTAGAAAGCATAGTGACTCTTAGAGCATCAGAACCATATTTATCAAATAATTCTAATGGATCAGCATAATTATTAAGACGCTTTGATAATTTTTGTCCGGTACTATCTAATATAACTCCATGGCAAATACAATTTAAAAAAGGTGGTTGGTCAAATAAGGCAGTTGACAATACCATTAAAGTATAGAACCAACCACGTGTTTGTGCTGAATATTCCACTATAAAATCAGCAGGAAAATGCTTTTCAAACCAATCTTTATTTTCAAATGGATAATGTACTTGTCCATAAGGCATAGAGCCGCTTTCAAACCAACAATCAAATACATCTTCTATTCGACGCATCATTGACTTACCGGTTGGATCGTCTGGATTTTTTCTAGTTAGCTGATCAATAAAAGGTCGATGCAAATCAACGATTGTTACCCCAAAATCTTTCTCTAGCTCTTCTATTGAACCATACACATCAATTCTAGGATAAGCCGGATCATCCGACTTCCAGACTGGGAGAGGCGTCCCCCAAAATCTATTACGGCTAATTGACCAATCTCTAGCATTTTCTAACCATTTTCCAAATAGATTATCCCTAATATGCAAGGGTATCCAGTTAATTTGCTGATTTAATTCAACCATTCTGTCTTTAAATTCGGTAACTTTCACATACCAAGAAGGAACTGCTTTGTATATAAGAGGGGTATCAGTACGCCAGCAATGCGGATAATTATGAATATATTGCTCAGTTTTAAACCAATTTCCCTGATTTTTTAGCTTAATAATAATTTGATCATTAGCATCAAATATTTGCAAACCGACAAAATCATAAATTTCTTTGGTAAATTTCCCAGCATTATCTACAGGACAAACGAGTTCTATTCCTTGCGATTGACAAAGAATTTGATCTTCCTCACCAAAACCGGGAGCCATATGTACGATACCGGTACCGTCTCCTTCGACGACAAAATCTCCAGAAAGTACTTTGAAACTACCTGGATGATTGGAAAAATAATCGAATAATGGTTGGTAAGTAAGATTCATGTTTAATAAGCACTTACCTTCAATTATATCATAATTTGTGTCAGCACTAAGCCCTAATTCTTTGTGATATTTTTCTAAAGCAAATTTTGCCAAAATATAACAAACCTGACCATTTGGCACTAAAGCATATTCAATATTTGCTCCAATGGCTAATGCCAAATTAGCCGGCAAAGTCCATGGCGTCGTAGTCCATGCCAGCATTCTATACTCATTATACTGCACAGAACCTGGCAATTTCTCATTAAGTACAAAACTTACCGTAACCGCCTTATCAGTTCTCTCTCTATATGAGTTGTCTAGCCTAGTTTCAAAATTGGATAAAGGCGTTTCACATGCCCAAGAATAAGGCATTACCCTCATTGATTCATAAAGAAGCCCTTTATTGTATAATTCTTTAAAAGCCCATAAAACAGATTCCATAAAGGCTTTATCCATAGTTTTATAGGAATTGTCAAAATCCACCCATCTTGCTTGCCTATTAACATATTTCTGCCACTGATCAGCATATTTCATCACCGATGATTGACAATGCTCGTTAAATTTATCAATACCAAAATTGATAATGGCAGTTCTACCAGAAATACCCAACTCCTTTTCTGCTTGCATCTCGGCAGGTAGTCCATGACAATCCCAACCAAAGCGTCGCTCAACTCTTTTGCCTCTACTGGTTTGATAACGTGCATAAACATCCTTGATGAACCCAGTTAGCAAATGTCCATAATGTGGGAGTCCATTGGCAAAAGGGGGTCCATCATAAAATATAAATTCGTTATTCTTATCATTTTTTACTGATGGTCTAGCATCTATAGTTTTTTGAAAAATATTATGCTTTTGCCAATAAGCTAAAATCTTTCTCTCAATTGTTGGAAAATCAACATTAGATTGAATATCTGGGTAGTGTTTTTTAGTCATTATAGTCTCGATTACAGAAAGTATATTATAAAAATAGTCGAATAATTGGTATATCGACAGGGTTTGGTAGCTTTAACATATTCTTACATTTAGAGGATATAGTTATGATATTGGATAAAGATTTAGTAATATATTTATCAGTATCTATATTATCTTCTGACTCATCTTGAATGTAATAGAGTATTGAAGTTATATAAACACTGAGTAACAGACCTCTCTTAGTATAATAATTATAATCTATAGACTTATCGCCTGCATAACGCCAAATTAAGTCACAAGTACGAAAGGCTGTTTTTGTTGCGAATATGCTGTTTGATGGTACGGCAAAATAACTACGATTCCTCAAATGTACAAGTTTAGCTATACCATCTTTTATTCTGATTTTTAAGGCTAAATCAATTCTATCCCTTATTTTAATCGGAGTTTCCTGCTGAGATAATAACTCCAGCATTTTCTGGTCTTGCCAGCTTTCAAAAAAATCAACTATTTCCCTTATCCCCTCAGGAAAAATTATATGGCAATATCCTTTAACAAAACCACATTCTGTTTCCGTATCTGCTAATAATTTATCATTCCACTCGTTAAAAACTAGCAGTTTTGCTAAAGTCTGTACAAATTGTACTTTTAAACTATGATATTTCTCTTCAATAGTCATAAATGCATCTTTTAATATTGACATATATCTTGACATATACATTTAGTATATAGATAATGTTCATATCATTCAACAATCTAATTTGCACGAAAAGGGGGTAATTAAAAGTGATACTAGTAAATGTTCATGCTGGGAATGGTGAGCAAGCAATTAAAAATTTGAAAAGAAAAATGCAAAGAGAGCTTGTTTTTCGTTCAATGAAAATGTCTCGTTTCTATGAACCTCCTTCAGTAAAACGTGTCCGTAAGGATCAAGAAACAGAAAGAAGGAAGAGAAAAGTTGCTCGTAAACAAATGATGGAAGGTTAAGCGAGCTTAATGTTCTTGGATTGCTTCGTTAGCTACGCCTCCTCGCAATGACTGTTTTTATCTCTCAACGTCACGTCATTGCGAGATCACATAGTGGTCGTGGCAATCCAAACATTAGATAAATCTGGATTGCTTCGTCGACCTAAGGTCTGGTCTCCTTGCAATGAAGCTTATATGCTTCAGTGTGGAATCTATATCCCGTACTGAAGCATGAATGACATTTTTTCTTTCTTATAAGCAAATCTAAGGTTAATATTTGAGATATTATGATTATTAGAACATATTCTTGCTACATTTTTTTTATAGGTTTAATAATATCATCTTTTATGCTCCACACCCACGCAGCTGAAACAAAGAAAGCTAATTTGTATATCATAAGCGATAAAGCTTTTGTTGGGGATCGTAGTCAATTACTAGGAGTAGCAAGAGAAAGTGAGAAGTACTTTAAAAGTAGGTCTATTACACTAAATGTTGAGGAGTACGATAAATCGCAATTAGAAACCGTTAAGGATCAAATTAGCAATAACAAAAATCTTACTATTATAGTTTCAGTTGGTTATTACGGCATAGAATTAATAACTAAATTAAAGTCATATCCTGAACTGGCAAAGAAGATTATCGCAGTACATCTTTCTCACCAACTATTAGATAATGGTACTTTATCACACAAGCAACTTGTCCAAGAAAAACGTGATGATTTCTTTGGTGCAGACATAATAGCCTTACCTAGCCATGCATTAGATAAGCAAAATACTAAGCTTACTGGTGTGAACACTATACTCCTTACTACTAATGGGGTAGCACACAATATGCAACTATCTGATATTGAATCAGAATATGCTGCATTTAAATCTATGTTCTCTTCCTTCGATAAGCCCTCTGATAAATTTTTAGCAGTGATTTTAGCAGGGGATGTACCAGAAAATGGTACATATCATTGCTATACAGGTAAAGAAGCAAAGAAGTTAGCTGAATATGTTAGTAATCTTGTACTAAAAAACAATTATTTTGTATTAGTATCTAATGGACCACGTACAGGAAAATATGATTGTCAACATAATAAAGAACTTAGTGTACATGAAAAAGATAGTATAATGGATGTGGTAACGTCAAGTTTCCAAGAAATTCTACAAAAAAATCGTGTGCCATTTAAATTATTTGACTTCAAGAAAGGGCAACCAAGTATGTATAAGGCTATTCTTGGAGCTGTTTTATACAACAAGCATAGCTTGATTATAGTACCAGGTGAATCTACTTCTATGGTCTCAGAAACCGTAGATATGTTACCTGCTAAAACTGTTACAGTGTATTATAACTCTACAATGAATGAAACCCATAAAAGACACATAAAAAACGAGTTTAATGAAGGAAGAGTATCAATTATTGATGAGAATATGCATCTTCATTTACCTAATAATACACGAGCTAAGTATTATTCTGCTAGCGAGAATATAGCTAAGGGTATATATACTTTATGGCATACTCGTACAGTTGCTATCCCAAAGGTTATTAAATAGACCTGTCTGCTCAAATGATTTAAAGAATGGGATTTGAAAATGATGAATAAGAATCTGTTCGCCAAGCGTCTATTAGCGAGGAGTCGCTTTGCAGTGATGCGGCAATCTAAGTCTATACTAACTTGTCGATTGATTCGTTGGCTACACCTTCTTGCAATGACTGTTTTTATCTTTCAACGTCACGTCATTGCGAGATCGCATAGTGGTCGTGACAATCCAAACATTAGAATAAATCTGGATTGCTTCGTCGCCACTAAAGTGGCTTCTCGCAATGACGAAAATATTTTGCCAAACGTCATTGCGAGACCACATAGTGGTCGTGGCAATCCATATTTGTTAGATTACTTCTTTGATTCACGCCTTTTTGCAATGACCTTTTAACAACATCTCTTCAATTTATGTCCATAATAGTTCAAAAATTTGGCGGAACTTCTGTTGCTAACATTGCAAGAATAAAAGAAATTATTCCCATTATTAAGCTTGAAAAGCAGCATGGTAATCAAGTAATAATTGTAGTTTCAGCTATGGCTGGTGTTACCAATCAACTAGTTACTTTATGCAATGAGGTTTCTAGTCTTAAGACTAGTTCACAACTGGCAGAATATGATGCTGCCCTTTGTAGTGGAGAGATGGTAACAGCCTCCTTACTTGCCCTTGAGCTACAACAACAAGGCATAGATGCAAGGTCTGTGCTAGCATGGCAATTACCAATCTTAACCAATGATAATTATAGCAAAGCTTTGGTTGAGCAAATCTCTACTAGTTTATTAACAGAATGTATTAAACAAGACATCATCCCGGTAGTTGCTGGATTTCAGGGTATCAGTAATAATAATAGGTTAGCAACGCTTGGTCGAGGAGGATCCGATACTACTGCCTCGTTAATTGCAGCTGCTATGCAAGCTGATAGATGTGATATATACACTGATGTAGAAGGGGTTTTTACTGCTGATCCACGAATTGTTCCTGGAGCAAAGAAATTATCACAGATTAGTTTTGAGGAAATGCTGGAATTTGCATCTTGTGGAGCGAAAGTGTTGCATCCACGCTCCTTAGAAGCGGCTATTAGATATAACGTACCCATACGCGTTTTATCGTCGTTCTCACTACCATTATACCATGAAGATAGTGGTACACTAATAACATCTAGAGAAAAAATTATGGAAAATAAAAAAATTACCGGCATTACTTCCAACAAAAATTTATTAAAATTAGTAGTAAATTCCACTCAATTAAATTTTTCTAAGATATGCAACCTGATCACTAACCATAATATTCACCTAGAATTAATGGAAAATATCGAGGAATATCGACAATATAGCTTTATTATCCAATTATCCGATAAAAATAAATTACAGCATTTGCTAGATGATCTAAAGAATGCTAATCAGATAAATAATTTTATTATCGATAGCCAAATTTCTATAGTATCGATTATTGGTCACGGCATTAAAAATGACCATAATTTTCTTGATATGGTATTAACTGAACTGGAAAAACAAAATATATCAGTGAAAATGATACAAATTTCAGAAATTAAAATTTCTCTGCTAATAAAAGACCTTGACACTGAAAAAACTATACGTTGCTTGCATCAACTATTTGAACTAGATAAATAGTTTTAGGTAGATTTTTGTCATTGCAAGACCATGTATAGTCAATTGATGAGAAGTTGGTGACGTCGTCACTCAATGCTCGCCTATTATAGTGAATTAACTTGAATTGGCAACGGTATAAATCCGATTAGTATTTTAGCATCAGCGTCATTGCGAGGAGCTACTTTAGTAGCGACGAAGCAATCCAAAAAACGATTAAAATGGATTGCCACAACCTACTTGCGTGGTCTCGCAATGACGTATATGTACTCCATTAGTACCAACTTCTCATCAATATACTATTAGAGCTCTTGCATAACCTAAAGATAATTGAGGAATTTTTAGGAAAAACGAAGTCGAGTACCGCAGCGTACTAAGATGTACGTGAGGAACGGAGACGAGTTTTGACAACAAAATTACCAATTAGATTAGGTTATGCAAGAGGTCTATTGAAGTTTCTTAATAGAATCTAAAGTAGTCTCTAAAATCATACTTGCTGCAATTGAGTCATCTTTTTGGTTACGTTCTCGTCTTTTAACTCCTAACGATTTTAATAAGTTATTGGCAGCAAGGGAAGTAAGCCTTTCATCTTGTAGATATATAGGAAGATTTGTTGCAGAACTTAATGTTGCACTGAATTTTAATACAATTATAGTTTGCTCACTAGAGTTACCATTCATACTAATAGGCAAACCTATGACTATACCACAAATAGAATAAGTTGCGACTAAATCTAATATTGACTTAATCTTTTTTTCTTCTATCGTTTCATAAATAGTTTTTAGTGGCATAGCAATAGTCTGTTCTTGATTTGAAATAGCGATGCCTGTTTTCCGTATTCCATAATCTATGGCAATAATTGGTCTATTAGCTTGTAGAAGCTGAAAAAATTCTTGCAATACTGCTATTATCATGATACCTAAATTACAATTTATACAAAGTACGTGTTTATTATGTCAGAACTAATTCAAAAACACCTAGATAGTAAATTAATAAAACTATCTTTAGTTTTTGCCCTTATTTATTTCATATTTTTTAATTCAGTAGTTTCTTGTTACAAATTCAGCTACTACAAGATAACTTTTTTGAAAGCGATATTGGAGTTGAGTAAAGACTTTTTATATATTTACTTTACTTGCTTTATCATTTTTTTTGGTTTAACTATCCATCGGCTTGTTTTTATAATTGGAGCGATATTTTTATTTATAACAGGGGCAATTGCTAGTTATTACCTATATTTCTTTAAAATTTCTCCTACAAAAGAAATGATGGGTAGTTTTTTCTCCACTGACTTGAATGAACTATACGAAATAATCAGCATCAGGCTGATTGTATGGTTAATTTTTAGTTTGTTTAGCTGTATTTATACAATGAAACACTTCTCTATTTTAGATAGTAAACTATTTGTCACAAAATTACTATCAGCAATTTGTCTTTTAATTTCTGTTAATAATATTATTGCTCCGAAATTCAAGTTGCTAAATAGTTATTTTCCTATTCAATATCTACATAATACATATTTATACTTATCCAATAGTAACAACAAAAGCAGCATGCGTGAGAATATAAGAGAAAAATTTTCTTTTATCGATCAATCTGATCAAAATATTGTAGCTGTAGTTGTTATAGGAGAATCGGCACGATTTGATCATTTTGGTATTAATGGTTATTCCAGGGACACTACACCATATTTAAGCACTGTTGAAAATCTTTTTTCATTTAAAGCACAATCCTCATCTAATCATACATGTATCTCAGTTCCATCTCTTATGTCCCGCCATCCTGCTAAGGATATAGACAAAATTACAGGAGATACAAGTTTTTTATCAATTTTTACCATGCTTGACTTTAATACTAATTGGATTGGTACTCAAAGTTTGGTGCAATATTTTAAAAGTAAAGACCCATATACAATTTATGATCAGGCTAAGTTTAGTATGCTCCCTGGTGGTTCGGTTCTATTAACAAGGCTGGATCATGATGAGAAAATGTTACCTTATATTAAAAATATTGTAGATTCTTCTGCTACTAAAGATGTCTTAATTGTTCATACAAGTGGTAGTCATTGGAAATATTCTGCTAGATATCCTAAAGAATTCGAAAAATTTACTCCTAAATGTAATTCTACTACTATGGTAGATCAAAGCACTTGTGATCCTATACAGTTAGTTAATGATTACGATAATACTATTTTATATACTGATTTTTTTTTATATAGCGTGATAGATTTATTAAAAAATAGCAACGCTATTTTAATGTATGTTTCTGATCACGCTGAATCTTTAGGCGAGCATGGTTATTATGGTCACGGTGGTCCGATGATTCCAGAACAAACTACTGTGCCTTTCTTAGTTTGGGTATCAGATGAATTTAAAAAAAAACATCCTGACTTAGTGAATTCTATAGCCAGTCATTTAGATACTGAGATTAGTCATGACTATGTATTTCATTCGATTCTTGATTGTGTTGGTATCCGTTCGGCAGTGATTGAAAAGAACTTAAGTCTATGTAGTAAGAAGTCAAATGGTTAAGATTTATCTAATTGCTGGCGAAATATCAGGAGATTTTATAGGGAGTCGTTTGATGCAAAGCCTAAAAAATCTCTATAAATTGGAGGAAATGCAATTAGAGTTCGTTGGTATTGGCGGCGATAAGATGCAACAAGCGGGATTGCACCATAGCCTTTTCCCGATTAGTCAAATAAATCTTATGGGCTTCGTCGAAATTATACCACATATTTTTAGGCTCACTAAGTTAATTCAACAAACTATTGACGATATTATTCAACATAATCCAGATTTATTAATTACCATAGACTCACCAGGCTTTACTTATAGGGTGGCAAAGAAGGTTCGAGAAATTAGACCTAACTTAAAGATCATGCATATTGTTGCCCCATCAGTCTGGGCATACAAACCTTCTCGAGCTATGAAATACGCTAAAATTTACGATTGTTTGTTAGCTTTGCTGCCATTTGAGCCGCCATATTTCCAAAAAGTTGGGCTAGATTGTCGGTATATTGGTCATCCAATATTAGAACAGTATTTTTATGATGATAAAGATAAACAACAGTTAAAGCAGAAATTACAAATACCTATTCATTCAAAATTATTATGTGTTACTTGCGGTAGTCGTAAAGGTGAGATAATAAGGCATGCCCCTATCTTTATAGAAGCAATTAATTTATTAGCAAAGCAGTTCCCTAATATTCAAGTGATATTTGTCCTGGCCGATCCTAGTCATCAGTCTTTAATTAAAGCGTTTTTATCAGATGCAGCATTCAATTACCAGTTCTCAAGTGATCGGCTTAAGATTTTTGCTGCCTCTGACCTTGCTTTAGCAAAATCTGGTACTAATACTTTAGAAATTGCTGCTTGTAATACGCCAATGGTTGTTGCATATAAATTAAATATCGTAAGTTTTTTTCTAATAAAATTATTAATAAAAATACCTTACATTTCTTTGATTAATATTGTTGCTAATAAGGAAATTTTACCAGAATTAATTCAATTTAACTGTACTAAATCAAATATAGCAGCAAGGCTTACATCATTATTAGTTGATGAAAAAAAAACAGATGAACAACTAAGAGAAAGCCAAAAAATCTTAAGGGAGTTAGGCTTTCAAGGTTCTATAGTCAATTCAGGGGAATTGGGTAGCAGGAACGATGGAGCGATGCCTATAAGTAATAGACGAGCATTGAGCGACGACGTCACCAACTTTTCATCAATTGACTCTAATAGTTCTTCAAATGTGGCAGCCCATATTATCAAGTTAGAGTGTTTAACTCGATAATAGACCTCTTGCATAACCTAATCTAATTGGTAATTTTGTTGTCAAAACTCGTCTCCGTTCCTCACGTACATCTCAGTACGCTGCGGTACTCGACTTCGTTTTTCTTAAAAATTCCTCAATTATCTTTGGGTTATGCAAGAGGTCTAATCAAGTTTTTTGCAGAGCTTATAAATAGTAGGTTGTTCGAAGGAAATTTGAATATATCCGAGTCACAACATCTATTTTTAAACGCAAAATTTGTTATTCCCGCGTAGGCGGGAATCTAGACCCCTGCTTTCGCAGGGGTGACACTAAGTTAAGCAGGGATGACAATTTATAACGTGGAAATTACAACTCTTTTGTTTATAGTCAATTTACCTGAATTAGTGCCGAATAAGCACCCATCATGCTGTCATTGCGAGACCATTTAATGGTCGAAGTAATCCATTTTGGTTACTTTTGTGGATTGCTTCGTCGGTCTGGCGACCACAACTGTTGAAAGTTAGAAGAGGAAGAGGTTTTAGACCGAATAGTTTAAAAGTCGTATGTGGTCAACGTCATTGCGAGAAATACCGCAGGTCGACGAAGCAATCCATAAAAGTAACCAAAGATGGATTGCCACGACCACTACGTGGTCTCGCAATGACAGAAAACCTATCTAAAACCCTCTTTACCTTCTAACTTTCAACAGTTGTGGTCTGGCGACCTCCTCGCAATGACGAAGCAATGAGTTACTCGGCTAATACAGTTCCTATTATAGTGTTAAACCCACAATCTACATAATGTATCTCACCGGTAACTCCCGATGATAAGCTACTTAGCAGGTATAAAGCAGACCCTGCAACATCACTAGGCGAAATATTTCTGCGTAACGGTGAAGTAGCCTCATGGGAAGCGAGCATAGTTTTAAAATCACTAATACCGCTAGATGCTAGAGTTTTAATAGGTCCAGCTGATATGGCATTCACTCGGATGTTATTTGACCCCATATCAGTTGCAAGATATCTTACACTGCATTCTAATGCAGCTTTAGCAAGTCCCATCACATTATAATTACGAACCACCTTTTGGGAGCCATAATAAGTTAGAGTCAGGATACTCCCTCCATCTTTCATCAAAGGTTCTGCACGCTTTGCCATAGCAGTTAGAGAATAACATGATATATTCATACTATTAAGAAAATTAGGTAATGTGGTATCTATATATCTACCTTTTAATTCATTTCGATCAGAAAAAGCTATAGAATGAACTAAAAAATCAAGCTTTCCCCATTTTTGTTCAATAAGTTTAAATAAATTATCAAGTGACTGTTCATCGGTTACGTCACATGGAGCAACAAAATTACAACCAATTTCCTCAGCAAGGGGCTTAACGCGTTTTTCAAGCATTTCTCCTTGATAGGTAAGGGCTAAGTCTGCACCATGTTCTTTGGTCATTTGAGCAATAGCCCAAGATATTGACAAATTATTAGCGACGCCTGTAATTAGTCCTTTTTTACCATCAAGTAAACCCACAATTTGCATATATTCTCCATACTTTATAATTAGACCTTGCTCAAACAATAGCATTATGTATATTTTTGTAAATAACTTTTAAAATATAACCAAAGTATAACACTAATAATAGATAGCACTAATGTTTTTATCCAAAATATTTCTACTTATTTCAGGTATGGTTAGCGGTTTAGTTTTTGCTCCAACTTTCTTCGTACCTGGGTTATTTTTCTTGGCACTACTATGTTATCAAGTACAAATTGCTAATAGTTGGCAAGAAGCCTCTATATTAGGCTTTATATTTGGTTTTGGGCATTTTTTAGTCAATATGTACTGGATTAGTATAGGGGTCACTGTTTATATTGATGAATTTTGGTGGGCGATACCATTGGCGTTATTTGGTTTACCAGTTATTCTTGCTTGTTTCATCGCTATAACCTGCGGTTTAGGGTTTTTAGCGAAGAATAATAATTTATATCAGTTTATATTTTGCCTTTATTGGGTATTTTTTGAATGGGTAAGATCATGGATATTTACCGGATTGCCGTGGAATTTACTTGGATACGCTTTTTCATTTTCCGATACTCTCATCCAGTCTTCTAGTATTATAGGAATATATGGTTTAAGTTTTATTGTAATATATATATCAACTAGTTTTTATCACCTATTTACTAAACAATATAATCTATTAAAAATATTATTAGTGAATTCATTAATAATATTTTCTCTAATAACTTCCTACGGTTTATTAAGGCTACATAACAATCCTAGCGATTTCTCAAATATAAAAGTTCGATTAGTTCAGCCAACTATTCCACAAATTGCTAAATGGGACGTTGAAGAATTTTGGAAAAATTTAAATCTTCATATTGCATTGTCTGAAAAACCAGGTGACGTAGACCTAATTATATGGTCGGAAGCTGCTATGGTAGTACCATATGACTATAAACCAATCAAAAAGAAAATATTAAAGATGCTAGAAAATAAAAAGACCATTTTAATTACTGGTGGTATAACAAATAATGGTAAACAGGGAGATGATTTTGAAATTTATACAAGTTTATACGCTTTAACAAAAGAAGGGGACAAATTATTTGAATATCATAAATCTCATTTAGTGCCATTTGGTGAGTATATGCCTCTTAAATGGATATTACCATTGAAGAAATTAACCCCTGGGTTATTAGATTATACTGAAGGAAGCAAACAATTGGTTAGTATTGACCAACCTGCTATAACCATAAAACCTCTTATTTGTTATGAAGCAATCTTTCCAAATCTCGTTCAAACGAGTAATAAACTTTCAGATGTGATTATTAACGTCACTAATGATACATGGTATGGAAACTCTTCTGGTCCATACCAACATTTACAAATTAGTCGTATGCGTAGTATAGAAAACGGTCTTCCTATGCTTAGAACAGCTAATAATGGTATATCGGCTGTAATAGACCCGGTAGGTAGAATTATTCAACAACGAACTCTCAATGAAGTAGGTTATATAGATAGTTTATTACCAAATAAGCTGAAATATGAAACTTTATACTCCCAATATGGCGATATATGTGCTTTATTAGCAATAATATTTATCCTAGTTAGCTATAGTCAATTGATGAGAAGTTGGGGACGTCGTCACTCGTAGCTCGCCTATTACTTATAGGCGTCGCTCCATCGTTCCTAGCCTCAAATTCCCCTGAATTGACTATAAATGCTCAGTACCCGACAAAAAGATTAAGGAGAGGAAAAAAGAGTGGATAACGCCTAACCAATTGTCTATTTTTCACATTATATTACTTAGTGCTTTATAGTTTTTGTGCTATACTGTTTCTTAGGTACTAATAACTACTAATAGCAGCATATATATGGATAAAATAACTCCTCGCGTGGATTTAGCTTTCAAAAAGATCTTTGGTGTAGAAGAGAATAAGGATTTGCTGATATCCTTGATTAATTCTATCGTTGGACAAGAGGATCAAGTGGCAGAGGTAACTTTGCTTAATCCATATAACCCTAAAAATTTTAAGAATGATAAACTGTCAATATTAGACGTTAAAGCCAAATCTGTTGATGGCAAAAGGTTCAATATTGAGATTCAAATTAGCGACGAAGCTGATTATGATAAGCGAGCTTTATATTACTGGGCTAAATTATATACTGAGCAATTAAAGGTAGCTCAGGACTATTCGACCTTAAGCAAAGCCATTGGTATTCATATACTTAATTTTACTTCTATTCCTAAAGTAGATAAATATCACAATGTTTTCCATATAGTCGAAAAAGATAGTGGCTTGTTATATTTCAAGGACCTCGAATTACATACTATTGAGCTTAATAAGTTTACTGATAATTCTCATGAGGAATTAGCGGATATACTGAAAAAAGTAAAAGACTCTCTAGATATGTGGTTAGCTTTTTTAACAAGACATGACCTACTTAACAAAGATAATTTGCCTAAAGAACTGGACAACATTGCCTTAAAAAAAGCTCTAACAGTGCTAAATGTTATGAACTTTACTGATGAAGAAAGAGAGGCTTATGAAGGCCATCTCAAATGGCTGCGTATCGAAGCTAATACTATCAAGAAATTTGAGGATAAAGGTAGAGCGGAAGGTAAAGAGGAAGGTAGAGAAGAAGGTAGAGCGGAAGAAAGAATATCTATGGCAAAAGAAATGCTATTAAACAATGAGTCGATGGAAAAAATTATTAAATACACTAAGTTAAGTAAATCTCAAATAGAAAATCTAAAATGACTTACGATCTTCAAACTGTTACTGCTCTAAAAATCGACAATTGGTTAGACGTTATCCTCTCCTTAATCTTCTTGTCGTGTACTGAGCTATAAATGTCAATTTAGGAGGTAACAAGTTTTTATGCTATTCTTAGTCGGAGAGGCAATGAAACTAATTATATTAATTTGTTCGGTGAAAGTCGACTTAGTATTACTTAGAATAGAAAGCATTTGCTTTGATATTAGGTTATGAGGGTTTTGCCGTAATGCCCCAGATTCTCCAATATTCTTTAGCTTTCTAATGAAATCTAAAGGACTATTATAGCTTAACTGAATATTTTCATAATCAACGATAATGTCTGTAAATCCTGCCTGTTGTAACAAAGGTGTGACGTGATCAAAATGTATAAAAGGGGAAACATGTTGGAAGTGAGGGCGATTTGTTGCTATTTCAGCTTCGATAAATTTCATTCGTAGTTCCTTTAGGCTGTTACCACCGATAAAATTAGCAATAAATAGACCATCTGGTTTTAAAATACGTTTTATTTGTGACAGAAAATTTTGTACATCATTGATCCAATGTAAACCTAGGGAAAAAGTTACTAGATCAAAACTAGCTGTTTCAAGAGGTAAATTTTCTTCATCAAGCAGCAATTTTGGATTATGCTCAAAGGATTGTAACATAGTATTAGATGCATTAGTCACTACAATTATAGCATAGTTATAGTTCTGCACTAATAGTTTTGTTAATTGACCAGTACGCCCCCCTAAATCTAGAATATGGGGAAATTTTTTATCAATAATACTCAAACGTTCAATAATATCTTCTGCTGCATGTTGAAAAAACCAACATTTAGCGATATTATGAATAACTTTTTCACGGTTAAATTTTAACTTATCACGATCAAATATAATTGTTACCTAAATCTAGCCAGCTCGTGGTAGTGCTACCATAATACCACTCTTATATTTTCTAATATTACTTACAAATGAAGATCTTCGTTTATTTGTTGAGGTCGTTGTAGCTATATTATTAGGGTAATTCCCACTATACATATTAACAGAATTTTTATACAAGTCCATATTGTTAGCAATCTTGATAACATCTTGTTTATATTTATAGCCAAGATCATGAGTAGCTGAATGGTAATAGGCGATGGCTTTGTGCCAACTACCTAACTGATCATATTTAGCTTTGAGAAATTTAGCACCATAAGCAACGTTTTGCTCAGGATCAAAAGCTTGATTTAAGGAGTTAAAAGCATCTGGATGGTGTCTTAGGTTAATTTGCATACATCCTACATCCATCTTTTCTTTGCCTTGAATAATTTGATTTTTTACAAAAGCTATCGCGTCTTTTTTAGTATTAAAATGATACCCTTTCCCCTCAACATTGACAGTCCAAGGCCAAACCACCATGATTTTATGTACAGTATGTTTTTTACCAGATTCTTTTAAAGCTATTGAGTGTAGGATATCAGGAGGAATTTGGTATATTTTTTCGAAGTAAGGAAACATCTTTGAACATTTATGTGATTCAGCAATTTCCGCATCCATATTAGCATATGAATATAAAGGAAAAAGGCAAAACAAATATAGGGCTAATATCAACCTAATGGACATAGTGTTATAAATACGTAATTTTACTTTGTCTTTGTAGCATATTAAAAATCTTTCTACAATACAAGTTATGCTTTAATACATAATATTGTCAGTTTGACTTAATATACGTAATATAGTGTACTTTTTTAGTATAAATTAATGAGAATATATTATGGCTATTTACACTAGTACTCAAGCACGAGCAAAACTATTTACCCTGATCAAAGAGACAAACGAAACACATGAACCAATCTACATAAAAGGAAAACATAACAATGCAGTCATCATATCAGAAGAAGACTACGAAGGATTACAAGAAACTCTGGCTATTTATTCTGTACCTAAATTAGTGGAATCAATACTTGAATCTAGTAACGAACCACTAGAAGAATGTATTAGCCATGAAGAATTTTGGAAGTCATGAGTTATATAGTCAATTTAGAAGAAGTTGATGCTAGGAGCGATGGAGTGACGCATAAACGTCAGTTTAAGAAAATGCGTAAGCAGGGGTCTAGATTCCCGCCTACGCGGGAATTACAACCTATGGATTGCTTCGTCGACCTTACGGTCTCCTTGCAATGACAGTTTCTCAATTGTTGTTTTTTTAAACTGACGCTTATGTGGAACAACGCCTATAAGTGATAGGTGAACATTGAGCGACGACGTCGCCAACTTCTCATCAATTGACTATAGAATTTGAAAGCATGAAATATACCCCCTTATCGACATTTTTTATCACGGATGATTGACAAACATATTAAATTCAGATATATTTTGCTCTTAAATACCAATAATAAATTAGTAAAATTTATGACAAAATGTGTTAAAAAATCATTATTTGTTACAGCCGGTCTTGCTGTAATAGGTTTAGGGTTATTTTTTGGTAATCCTATCAGAGTTGAAGCTGCGGTTAAAGAAGGGCAAGCCTTTTCAGATTGGGTAGTTAAATGCACCACAAGTGCTGATAAAAAACGGATTTGTTTTTTAAATCAGGCTCTTAATTCTACTAAAGATGATAAACAACAGGTGTTGGCTATATATCAAATAGGCTATTTTGGTAGCGGTAAGGAAAGAAATTTAAAAATGATACAAATAATTCCTCCTGACGTTTCTGTTGCTCCAGGTACGTCTATTATCAGTTCCAAAAAATTAGTTGCTCCAGGTAAGTACGTTAATTGCACAAAAGATTCTTGCCAGGCTGTTGCTGATATATCAGACACTGATCTTAAAACCATTTTATCAAGCGATGGTAATCCTATTGTAGGTTTTATGAATTCAGCCGGTCAACAGGTAAATTTGCCATTTTCCACGAAAGGTCTTGAAGAAGGTTTAAAAGCTTTAAAATAGTAATTATCTTGAAGCAATCCAAAAAAGTTATTAAAAGATTACTTCGGAGGCTCTTACGTCCCTCGCAATGACGTTATCTGTCATTGCGAGACCACATAGTGGTCGTGGCAATCCATTTTGGGTCACTTTTTAGATTGCTTCGGAGACTTACACCCCCTCGCAATGATGTTTTTATAAAAAAGATAACTGCTATGGACAACGTCACCAACTTCTCATCAATTGACTATAGCTCAAAATATAATTAATTAGTTATTGCAGGTAGACTCCTAGGACAAAAACAGCAAAAAAAAATCGTCCATTAAAGAGAAATATTTACAAAGCCGTTAATTGAGAAATATACCGATGTTAAACAAAACAACTAATTTGCCTGAAGGCTTTGAGTATCTGGATCAAATAGACCCGACTATAATACAACATATGATGTATTATAGTAATAATAATTTTATAGGAGAACAGATCAGGGGCTATAAAGCTCCTAGAGCTGTGCTAACTAAGGAAGCAGCAATTGCCCTAAAGAATGTTCAGCAAGATATAAAAAATGATAATTACTCTTTGGTAATTTATGATGCTTATAGACCCAAAAAAGCTGTGCAACATTTCGTTAGTTGGGGAGAGGATCATGTTGATCAAAAAATGAAAGAGTATTATTATCCGTATATCAATAAAACTGAAATTTTTCTGTTAGGTTATGTTGCTAAGCAATCACCTCATAGTCGTGGAAGTACGGTAGATTTAACTATTATTGAGCTTGGGAAACAATTACATACCAAGCCTAAAATGAGAAAAAGAATCACAAATGATGGTCGCTCTATACCTTATTTTGATGATAATACGGTTGACATGTATAGTTCTGTAGACCTTATGGATTCAGTATCTTGTCATGATAGTGACCTAATTGATCCACGTTACTTACAAAATCGTAATTATTTACGGGCAAAAATGAAAAAGCATAATTTTGAGGAATATTCTCCTGAATGGTGGCATTATACTTTACAAGACGAGCCTTATAAAGATCAGTATTTTGATTTTGACGTTGAATAATCAGCCCATCAATCAGCGTCATTACGCATAAACCCCATGACAATTTAAAAATTCCAGAAAAGTATAAAACGCTATTAGCGAGACCACTAAGTGGTCGTGGCAATCCACATTCATTAGATTGCTTCGTCGCTACTAAAGTAGCTCCTCGCAATGACGCTTAGCAATCAGCTTTTTTACTCATCATAAGGAAATAAATAAAAAATTGTAGGGTATGCACCTTAGGTGGCGTGGCAATCCATAAATTGTTATTTCTGTGCTTTCTTGTTATCCTTGCTCAACTTAGTGTCATCCCTTGCGAAAGAGATGTCACCCCTGCGTAAGCAGGGGTCTAGATTCCCGCCTACGCGGGAATGATAACCTATGGATTGCTTCGTGACCTTACGGTCTCCTAGTAATGACGATTTTTCAATTATTACCTTCTTAAACTGCCACTTATGAGTGACAACGTCCTCAACTTCTCATCAATTGACTATAGCTCAAAATATAATTAATTAGTTATCCTAGGTAGCCTCCTAGAATCGCAAAAGAACCAGGAAATATTATCACTAAAAATATTTACTATCCCTAATAAGCAGTAGATTCACCCCCATCAAGTAGAATATTTGAGCCATTTAGGTGTACAGACTTATCTGAAATTAAAAAAGATATTAAATTGGCTACATCGTCGGTATGCCCATATGATCTAAGAGGTATAGCCGCTGTGTCCAAAGATAGCTGTGCTTGAAAAGTGGTATTATTCAACTTAGCTTTTTCCTCAATTCTCTTTTTGTGATACTCAGTTAAAATTATACCTGGAGAGACTGCATTAACACGAATTTTACGAACAGCAAAGAATTGTACAAGGTTTTTTACTTCACCTATCCAAGCAAGCCGTAATACATTAGTATTCTGATAATTAGGCAAATAATTTTTAGAACTACTACCTGATATTATAACAATACTACCATTATTTTCGATCTTCTCTCCAAATATACGCACTACTTCAAGTGGAGCAATAAAAGTTTTTTGAAATTCTTCAGACCATTCTTGTGTACTTGGAAAACCATTTTTACGTAATGATGGTCTTGGACCAATCAGCACAACTGCTTTGAGTGATACTCCGTCTGTTTTATTTGCTGCAGCTTTAATAGTTTTAAAATCAGAAAAATCTATTTTTAGTGTTTCAACTTTTGTACTTGGATATTTTGTTTGTAACTTATTTTTGAGAGATTTTAATTTTTTCTCATTTCTGCCAGTGATTAATAAATTATATCCTTCTGATGCCAGAGATAAGCAAATTGCCTCTCCAAATGCACCAGTTGATCCAGTAACTAGCACTGCACTACTTGAACTATCAGCAATAGTATAAGTTGAAAAACAAAATATTAATGTAAAAATAGTAATAAAAATTCTCATATAGCTATTAATTATTCCTTATTAAAGGAAAAAATATACTACAAAGTAATTATGAATCAATAATTTTTCCTGGTTTTGTCGCATCTATAAAAAATGACTAAATTTCTCCTTGAAAACCGCATGGCTTCGTTATCATTTTCTATGATTTTTCATTAGCAACCTATAGGGAATTTATTTTAGCAATGGTATATTATTACGAAGTCAACTATTTACAAAGTAAATTACCTATTATAAAGGCAAATATAGTCAATTCAGGAGAATTGGGTAGCAGGAGAGACGCCTATAAGTAATAGGCAAGCGATGAGTGACGACGTCACCAACTTTTCATCAATTGACTATATAACAAATACAAAAACCTGAAGAATAAAAATTACCATAATATTTCTTCAGGTTTTTGTAATATATGGAAATTTTACTTAAAAAATTCTTACATGTTTAATGTTGCTGAATAATCTTCATCACCAAGAAACGGTACCTCAGTATGATCATTGGCAACCTTTAATTCTAAATTATATTTTTCTGCTTGTAATTCTTCTATGGCTTGTAATTCGTGTTTCTTTAATAGTTCATTTATATCCTGTAATAATTTATTGCTTATCTGATTGTGCTCCAATTTTAGTTCTTGCAAAGTGTTATTGATCTGTAAGGCTTCTGCTAGTTTCTTGGCTCCCTTATCACCTATCTGGTTGCAAAGCAAGTCTATTTTTACCACAGTTTTGTTATTTCTTAAGAAGTCTGCTAGTGCTTTCGCTCCCTTATTGCCTATCTGATTGCAGCCCAATTTTAGTTCTTTCACAGTGCTATTGTTATTTAAGGATTCCACTAGTGTCTTTATTTCCTCATCACCTATATAGCTGTGTATCAAATGTATTTCCGGCACAGTGTTAATTTGCTCTAAGGCTTTATTTAGCCATTTCTTTCCCATTTCACTTCTAGATATCTGGTTTCTAGCCAAATCTATTATCACTGCAGTCTTATCGTTCTTTAAGGCTTGAGATACTTTTAACTTTTCTTCATGGTATGAGTATTCATGCCAAAATACTTCCGTTACATCATGACTGTTCTGTAAGACTTTTATTAGTTCATTCGCCCCCTCATAGCCTATCTGGTTGTGAGACAAATATACTTCTGTCACAGCACTATTGTTCTTTAAGGCTTTTGCTAGTGCCTCAACTCCATCATTACCTATATTGTTGTGAGACAAATCTATTTCTCTTACAGCACTCTTCGGTAAGACTTTTGCTAATGCATATACTCCTTTATTACCTATGCCGGTTGACATCAAATCTATTTTTTTCACAGTGGTATTGTTCTGTAAGGCTTCTGCTAGTTCCTCGGCTCCCTTATCACCTATAACTCTGTAAAACAAATTTATTTCACTAATTTGCTCTCCGTTTTTCAAATCTTGGATAATTTTTTCAAGTGTAGCCATAATTATTTACCTCATAAATTAAAAAATGTTTAATTATTCTAAATAGTTTTTAGTAATTTAATCCAGTTTTTATCCTGGATATAATTGCTAACCTTATAGTGATATTTTATGATTTCAAAGATAAATAAAAATTAATCTTTACAGATAAACTGTATACCAAAGAGTTGAAAAATACAATATATTAAAAATCTATGCTACAGCAAAAATCCTGCCAAATTATAAGGGTAGTGAATGAAATGTAACCTTGACATCTATAGTCAATTGATGAGAAGTTGGAGGCGTTGTTGCTCAATGCCCGCCTATTACTTTATAGGAGTTGCTCCATCGCATAAGCGTCAGCAAGAAAATGAAAGTAGAAAAATAGTCATTGTGAGCCACCTTAGGTAGCGTGGCAATCCATTTTTAATCACTTTTTTGAATTGCTTCGTTGACCTAAGGTCTCTTCACAATAATGGTTTTTCAATTATTATTTTCTTAAACTAACGCCTATATACTCCATCGCTCCTAGCCCCAAATTTTCGTGAATTGACTATATCAGATAGCCCTGGTTGAAATTAGCCTTTACACTCCGTTATAATTGATGTATCATAGAATTGCTGCTTTTGCAGATATGGTAATAAACGTGATTTAGAATAGAGGTTGCGGACCCGGGGGCGGTACCCGGCGCTTCCACCAGAAAGTTGTGGTATATTTGTGAACAATGCTTTATGGGGGCGAAATAGGATCGACGTGCTTAATAAAAAAATTATTTTTACTCGGTATAATTCCGCCGGACCTTGTGTCATTGGGTTAAAAAAAAGAAACGCAAATGATAATGAACGTTTCGTAGGAAATCAAGCACTAGCTGCTTAATCCTACGCGGTTGGGGGCTTAACCGGGCAACAGAAAAAGCCCCGCTTAGTAATTTAATTAGATTAGATTGAGTATTGGCAAACCATCCTGAACTTAGTTTTAGGATGTTCAAAAATATTGAAAATCTAATTCAATAGATTTTACTATTAGTTTTATTTTATTTATTTTATAACTATGAATATCTCATATCAACAATTTCTTAACGAATGCATGTTTGAGTTTGTAAAAAAGATTCTTGCAAGAATTCGTACAGATAAGTTGCAGATGAATCAACTCTTGTATATCTCTTATAGAACTGACAATCCTGCCGTAGTATTATCTTCTAGGATAAAAGAACGTTATCCAGAAGAAATAACTATAGTAATGCAATATCAATTTGAGGATTTAACTGTAGGGGATAATGGCTTTTCCGTAACAGTTAGTTTTGATGGCATCAAAGAAACGATTAATGTACCATTTGATTCTCTGATCAGTTTTATTGATCCTAATAGTGGTTATAGCCTAAAATTTAAGCCAGAAATAATCAAATCTAATCAATTATCAGACGCAAAAAAAAGAGAAATAATTAAGAGAACTGTTGATTCTAGAAGTAAATCTAATTCAGTAGATAATATAATAGTTTTGGATAAATTTCGAAAACCTCGTAAACCCGTGTAGAATTTATGAATGTCAACGAAGCTTCTGTTTGCCTTACACCCGTTCGATTTAATATCATTCCTGCTTAACTTGGTGTTATGCTTGCTCAACTTAGTGTCATACCTGCTTTGATGCGGTATCTAGGGCGTGTCATCAATTAAGTTGACATAAATATTAGGATGAGACCAATTAGATATTGGTAAAAAATAAGAAGGTGACCAATGCGCAGATATGCTTTAAGAGATGATCAATGGGAAAGGATAAAGGATATTTTACCTGGAAAAGAAGGAGACGTAGGAGGCAAGTGCCAAAGATAATAGATTATTCGTAGAAGCTGTATTATATAGATATCGTGCTGGTATACCGTGGAGAGACTTACCAGAAAGATTTGGAGATTTTAGAGTAATTCATACAAGACATACACGTTGGAGCCAAAAAGAGGTATGGAAGAAGGTTTTTGAACTACTTGCACAAGATGCAGATAATGAATATAGTATGATTGATTCAACGATTGTTAGAGTACATCAACATAGTGCCGGAGCTAAAAAAACATAGTAGATGACCAAGCAATAGGTCGTAGTAAAGGCGGTTTATCAACTAAAATTCATGCAACTGTTGATGCTTTAGGAAATCCGACAGCTTTTCATTTAACCCCTGGTCAGTCGCATGATTTACAAGGTTCTGATGCTTTAATGGAAACTTTGACAAAAGCGGATACCGTAATTGCAGATAAGGCTTATGATGCTGAAGCAAGAATGAGGAATAAGATAAGAATTGCACTCCTGTAATTCCATCCAAGAAGAATCGTAAATTTCCTATAGAATATGATATAGAGCTTTATAAGTATCGTCATTTAATTGAAAATTTTTTTGCAAAACTTAAACAATCTCGAGGCATTGCTACGCGTTATGATAAACTAGCTCAGAATTTTCTGGGAGCAATTTATTTGGCTTCTTCTGTAATATTACTTAATTGATGACACGCCCTAGCTGAGCAAAAAATTATTAGTCAATCAGGCTATTCTTATTTATGGTAATATCTTGAGTCCATTGCCTTAATAGGGCGCGATGTGGTTCTAACGAGGGGCGTAATAGGTGACTATTAAGTCTACTCCCCTAAAATCAAACATTTTAGGCGTATATTTTCTAGGTTTGATAAAGCCCCAGCCACCTTTTTAGCCTTTCTAAATTTTGTTGGAGCTTTAATATGGTTACGTTAAAAATTTTGTCAACAGAACCTAACTCTTTTTCGAAAAAATGATAGCCTTCTTGTAATTCTTCTGATAGTTTATCTTTTTGATAAATCTGTAGGCGAGAAACTATTAAAGATAGAAGTTGACGAGAAGTTTTACTTAATTGCTTACCACAATTATTAGTAAGGTTTCGCCATTCAGGTGGGACGAAATTACCGACTATATTATAAAAGATAGTATCGGAATTTTCAGCTAAACCGCCGGAAAAAATTAACGATTCTGTCATATTCCCTCCCCGTGAAAAACGGTCAAAAACAGACTGTTTTGTAGGTTAAGTATGGGGAGTTTTGGTGGGAAACCAAAATAAAACCAAAATAAAAATGCTTTTGAGAAATTGAAAAATCCTGTAAGCCTTGAGAAGTCTGGCGCACCCGGAGGGAGTCGAACCCCCAACCTTATGATCCGTAGTCATATACTCTATCCAATTGAGCTACGGGTGCCTTATATCATGCCTTGTGCTGGAGTTTGGATGACATTATTGTGCTTATTTTTATAAGTGTCTAAAAAGTGAAATCTTTAAGAAAGACCACAATATATCCTTAAACTTCTATTATGTCAATATCATATAGTACTTAACACATAGGTTCGTACATTAATTTTAACATTCTGTACTTGTCTAATATGTTATTAGATGCTTATTGATCTAAATTAACATCTGTTAAGTTAATATTATAGTCAATTGATGAGAAGTTGTGGGCGTCGTTTCTCATCGCTCGCCTATTACTTATAGGCGTCGCTCCATCGTTCCTGCTACCCAATTCCCCTGAATTGACTATACTGCATTTTACATTTTGAATTTATAATTCTGGTAATTTATAAAAACACTTGCTTTTTAATGTTTTTTTTATTAGTCTGTGCAATCCTAGCATAATCTACATGAATTTGGAATAGCAAGTTACTCCAATATGTATTAGTTGTGTAAGCAATTAGGATTGAACTAACTTACCTTGCCCGCGTGATGGAATGGTAGACATAACGGACTTAAAATCCGTGGGGTGCAAGCCCTTGCCAGTTCAAGTCTGGCCGCGGGTACCATTTATTTTTTATCAAGGAAGATGTATATGTTTATTCAAACTGAAATTACTCCTAATCCTAATGCGATAAAATTTTTTCCTAATATACCCATTAGCCCTAATCAACCTTTTCATTTTAGTAATCTTGATGAGGCAAAAGGTAAAAGCAGTTTGGTAGTTCAATTATTCGGTGTAAATAACATAAAATCGGTGTTTCTTGGTAGTGACTTTATTACTATTACTAAGGAAGAAGAAAGTGATTGGCTGGTTTTAAAACCTGAAATTTTGATGATTATGATGGATCATTTTACTTCTGGTTTTACTGTGTTTGATGTGCAAAATAATATATCTATTGACAAATCTAGTGTAAATAATTTGGACGAGATGTCTGAAATCGAACAGCAGATTATAGAAATTATTGAAACACGTGTACGTCCTTCGGTTGCCATGGATGGAGGTGATATAATATATCGAGGATTTGAAAATGGGGTGGTAAAATTAGAGCTTCGCGGAGCTTGCCATGGCTGTCCTAGTTCGAGTATTACTTTAAAAAATGGTATTGAGTCAATGCTTAAGCACTTTATTCCTGAGGTGGCATCGGTTGAAGCTGTAGAAGATTAAGATATTAGTTATGCAGTATAGAGATAAGTAATTAATCAGTTATAGTCAATTGATGAGAAGTTGGTGACGTCGTCGCTCAATGCTCGTCTATTACTTATAGGCGTAGCTCCATCGTTCCTAGCACCAAATTTTCCTGAATTAACTATATCGCAGGCAGTTTCCTAGCGTCATGGCGAAAAGGCTTAAGCCAAGAAGCAATCCATTCCTGGTTATTCTTTGGATTGCTTCGTCGACCTTACGATCTCCTCGCAATGACGCTTGGTGACAAGATTTTTTATTCATCATAAAAAATAGTAGAAAAAATGTAGGGTACTATCTTATTAATGAAGTCAAGTAAAACAATATTGCCGCAGCATTTGAAACATTTAGGCTTTCTACCTTACTGGAAATTGGGATTTTAACCAGATAATCGCATTGTTCTTTAACTAGCCGCCTTATTCCTTTATCTTCAGACCCAAGTATTATTGCCATTTTATCTGAAAATATTTTATTATCTAAGGATTGGGTTGCTTTGCCATCCAGACCAATAATCCAAAACCCATGTTTCTTTAGATATTCTATTGACCGCCTTAAATTAGTTACCTTAACCATTTGTACTAGTTCCAAAGCTCCAGAAGCTGTTTTTGCTATAGTGGCATTTTCATCTGGGGCATTATCGGCGGGTAATATTATGGCTGTGATACCAAAAGAAGCCGCACTACGAATAATAGCGCCAATATTTTGTGGATCGGTTACTTGATCTAAAATAGCTACTTTACAATTGGCAGTAGTTATGTCAATATCTTCAATATGATTAGAGAAAATGCTTTTAACGTTAGCGGCTATTCCTTGATGATTATGATTTGCACCAAGAAGACGGGTTAGGGAATCTGTATTGGTAATCTCATATTGATGGTTAGATATTAAATTTTTGTTCAAATTAAAAATATCTTCTGTACAGAAAACTCTTTGAATATAACGCTTGGGGTTACTTAAAGCTGCAAGTACTGGATGTTTCCCATATAGGTAGTAGAAATCTTTGGAAATATTAGATTTATTTATCATCTTATTAGAACCTATAGTAATTTATTCTTGACACAAACTACTATTTATTATAGAAAGTTACAACTAGATAAACGTTCTAAGTTGTTGTAAATTTTAATAGAAACTATTTGTATAGGTTTTTATCTATACTTTTATTATTTATTGATTTGCATCAAATATATAAGTTTAATATTAGCTTATCTAAAAGGCTCAAGAAAATGGCAAAGAAGATTTGTTGGCACTTACAGTAAATTTATGTTGTGCTTTACTTTTAATTAGGCTATTTAATGCTTGCGTAAATTCTTTGGAGGAATGGTCGAGTGGTCAATGGCAGCGGACTGTAAATCCGCCCGCGTGAGCGTACGAAGGTTCGAATCCTTCTTCCTCCACCACAGATTGGTTAGGTGAAATACGCGGGTGTAGCTCAATGGTAGAGCTCCAGCCTTCCAAGCTGGCCACGTGGGTTCGATTCCCATCACCCGCTCCAAAATATTGGTGTTAATTGGAAATTGGATAAATTTGTTGTTTTTATTGTTAAATTTGTATAAATCTTAAATTGTGGAGAATGAATTATGGCAAAGGTAAAATTTGAGAGGGATCTGCCCCATTGTAATGTAGGTACTATAGGACACGTAGATCATGGGAAAACTTCTTTAACAGCTGCAATAACTTTAGTATTGTCAAAAGAAGGTGGTGCTAAGGCTACTAACTATGATGAAATTGATGCTGCTCCGGAAGAAAAAGAAAGGGGTATAACTATTGCTACTGCTCACGTTGAGTATAAAACTAAAAAAAGGCATTATGCTCATATTGACTGTCCTGGACACGCAGACTTTATAAAGAATATGATTAGTGGTGCAGCCCAAATGGATGCTGGAATATTGGTAGTATCTGCTTGTGATGGTCCAATGCCTCAAACAAGGGAGCATATATTGCTTGCTAAGCAAGTAGGTGTGCCTACAATGGTTGTCTTCTTGAATAAAGTTGATATGGTTGATGATCCAGAATTAGTTGATTTAGTAGAAATGGAAGTCAGAGAGCTTCTGTCAATGTATGGTTTTCCTGGAGATGATATACCAGTTATCAGGGGTTCAGCTTTGCAGGCTTTAGAAGGAAAGCCTGAAGGAGAAGCTGCAATTAAAGAATTGATGAATGCTATTGATGAATATATACCACAACCAAAGAGAGATACAGATAAACCATTCTTAATGCCAATAGAAGATGTCTTTTCTATTTCTGGAAGAGGTACAGTTGTTACTGGTAAAATTGAGAAAGGTGTAGTAAAAGTTGGTGAAGAGGTAGAAATTGTTGGTATAAGAGATACTCAAAAAACTACTTGTACTGGTGTGGAAATGTTTAAGAAACTATTGGATCAAGGTGAAGCTGGTGATAATGTTGGTATATTGCTACGTGGAACTAAAAGAGAAGATGTGTGTAGAGGACAAGTATTAGCTAAGCCTGGTAGTATAACTCCGCATACTGAATTTGAAGCTGAGGTTTATGTGCTTACCACTAAAGAAGGTGGTCGTCATACAGCGTTTACCGATAAGTATCGTCCACAGTTTTATTTTAGAACTACTGACGTGACTGGGGAGATTGCTTTAAAAGATGGTAAAACGATGGTTATGCCAGGTGATAATGCGAATCTAAATATTACCCTGATTTCTCCAATAGCTATGGAAGAAGGTGTCCGTTTTGCTATACGTGAAGGTGGTAAGACAGTAGGAGCTGGTGTAGTATCAAAGATTATAAAATAACAGAGGAGTAATCATCTTAAAATAATTTAAGATGATTACTTTTTTTTAATGGCTAGGCAAAATACGTTTAATTGAACTTGCCTCAAGTTATGTTTACAAAAAATTTGAGCAAGTCTGTTAAAGAAGCGTATTTTGGATGGTCGGGCTGTTTATAAAAAGGTTTAGTTAATGAAAAATAATCAAAAAATTAAAATTCGTCTAAAGTCATTTGATCACCGTTCGCTTGAGCAAGGTACTAGAGAGATAGTAGGGGCTGTTAAAAGAACTGGTGCAGATATAATTGGTCCAATTCCGCTTCCAAGGACAATTGAAAGATTTACCGTTAATAGGTCTCCACATGTCAATAAAAAATCAAGGGAGCAATTTGAGATTAGAATTCAGAAAAGGCTTTTAATAATAAGTTATCCAACCCCTCAGACTGTTGATGCTTTAAAGAAAGTTGATTTGCCTGCTGGTGTTGATGTTGAGATTAAGTTAGAGAGTATTGAGTGATGAGAACCGGTTTAATCGCTAAAAAAATTGGCATGAGTTCAATTTTTAATGAAAAGGGAGAGAGAACTACCGTTACTTTTCTGCAAGTTGAAGATTGTCAAGTAGTGGGACAAAAGACCCAAGAAAGGGATGGTTATAACGCCTTGGTTGTTGGGGTAAAGGATAAGAAATTATCTAAAGTAACAAAGCCAATGAGGCAAGTATTTGCTAATGCTAACGTTGCACCAAAACAAAAATTGAAGGAATTCAGAATTTCTGCTTCTTTTTTCATTGATATAGGTTCTACATTGCGAGTTGATCATTTTGTTGTTGGGCAGTTTGTAGATGTTGTAGGTACTACTATTGGTAAAGGTTTTGCTGGTAGTATGAAGAGGCACAATTTTAGAGGGCTTGAAGCTTCACATGGTGTATCTGTGTCTCATCGTTCACATGGTTCTACTGGTGGTAGACAAGACCCTGGTAAGGTATTTAAGAATAAGAAAATGGCCGGACACATGGGGAGTACAAGAGTTACTATTCAGAACTTGAAGATAGTTGATACTAATATAGAAAAAGGTATAATCATAGTTAGTGGTAATGTCCCAGGCTCGAAAGGATCTTATGTCTACATTAAGGATGCTATTAAGAAAACCATTACAGCTGCAGGATAAACTATATGAAAGCTAAATTATTAAATCTTGAAAATGAAGTTGTTGGTGAGGTTGATTTAGATCATGAAGTATTTGCCATAGACTTTGTTAGACAAGATATTATCAAGCTTGTTGTTGATTGGCAAAGAGCGAAAGCTATGGCTGGTACACATCAAACGAAGACAGTATCGCAAGTATCTGGTACTACAAAGAAACCTTTTAAGCAAAAAGGTACCGGTAATGCAAGGCAGGGGTCTTTAAGATCTGTACAAATGAGGGGCGGTGGGGTTTCTCACGGTCCAGTAGTAAGGAGTCATGCTACAAAATTACCAAAGAAAGTTAGAAAACTTGGTTTAAAACATGCATTGTCAGAAAAATTGACAGAAGGGAAATTGTTAATATTAGATTCTTTAAAATTAGATGAATCAAAAACTTCTAATCTTGCAAAATTATTAAATAATTTTCATGGTAAGAGTTATTTTATTGTTAGTGGTAATGAAGTTGATACTAATTTTTCTTTGGCAGTACAAAATATTCCTAATACTATTTCGGTACCACAAATTGGTACAAATGTTTATGATATAATACGCCATGATTATGTTTTGTTATCAAGAGAAGCTGTAGATGCTTTAGAAAAGAGGTTGAAGTGAAATCTTATAAACATTATGATCTTATTAGGAATCCTGTGATCACTGAGAAGAGCAATATTTTATCTGAACAAAATAAGTTTACTTTTCATGTTGCTGATAGTGCTGAAAAGGCTTCTATCAAGACAGCTATTGAGAAAATTTTTGAGGTTAAGGTTAAAAAAGTTAACATCATGAATGTAAAAGGTAAGAAAAAGAGATTCAAAGGTGTTAACGGTAGACAATCAGATAAAAAGAAAGCTATCGTGACACTAGAAAAAGATTATACTATTGATTTTACTGGGGGTATTAAATAAAATGGCTTTAAAAAAGTTTAATCCAGTTACTCCATCTCTTAGAGAATTAATACAGGTTGATAAATCTGATCTTTGGAAAGGTAAACCTCATAAACCTTTGACTAAAGGTTTATGTAAGACTGGTGGTAGAAATAATCTTGGTAGAACCACTTCTTGGCATAGAGGAGGGGGGCATAAAAGGCTTTATCGTATAATTGATTTTAAAAGAAATAAGCAAGATATATTCGCTACAGTTGAAAGAATAGAGTATGATCCTAATAGAACTTCTTTCATTGCTTTGATTAAATTTGATGATGGTGAGTATTCTTATATTATAGCACCACAAAAGCTTGTTGTAGGCGATAGAATAGTGTCAAGCGATAATGCTGACATAAAAGTTGGAAATTGTTTATCTTTGAAATCTATCCCTATTGGGACTACTTTGCATAATGTGGAAATGAAAATTGGCAAAGGTGGTCAGATTGCAAGATCGGCGGGGACTTCGGTTAATTTAGTAGGTAAGGATTCGGGTTATGCTCAGATCAAACTTCGGTCTGGAGAATTTAGGTTGGTGCCGTTAGATTGTAAAGCTACGGTGGGTGTTGTCTCAAATCCCGATCAAAAAAATACAAATTTGGGTAAGGCTGGAAGAAATAGATGGTTAGGTTGGAGACCGCATGTTCGTGGTGTTGCAATGAACCCAGTTGATCACCCACATGGTGGTGGAGAGGGAAAAACTTCTGGTGGTCGTCATCCGGTGACTCCATGGGGCTTCCCAACTAAGGGTAAGAAAACCCGTAAGAATAAGTCTACATCAAAGTTTATTATTAAGAGAAGAAAATAATTAGGTAGTAATTATGGCACGTTCAGTTTGGAAGGGACCTTTTGTAGATGGTTATCTGATAAAAAAAGTACAAAAATTGATTGAGTCCGGTAAATCAGAAATGATTCAGACTTGGTCTAGGAGGTCAACAATTTTACCATTTTTTGTTGGAGTAACATTTGCTGTGCATAATGGAAATAAATTTATACCTGTCACTGTTAGTGAAGAAATGGTTGGTAAAAAATTAGGTGAATTTTCTCCAACTAGAACTTTCCATGGTCATGGGGCAGATAAAAAAGTTAAGAGAAAATAAATATGGTAAAGGTGAATAAAGGTTCGACTACAGCAATTGCTAAGTCTCTTAGAGTGAGTCCAAGAAAATTGAATTTGGTTGCAACTTCTATTAGGAATATGAAAGTATCGGAAGCTATGGTTCAGCTTACCTTTTCCCCGAAAAGAATTGCTAAAGATGTAAAAAAATGTTTACAGTCTGCTGTTGCTAATGCTGAGAATAACTTTGGTTTAGATATTGATGCGTTGTTTGTTACTTCTGCAACGGTAGGTAAGGCATTGGTAATGAAAAGAATTATGCCAAGAGCTAAAGGAAGAGCAACAAGGATTAATAAATTTTTTAGTAATTTATATATTACAGTTACTGAAGTTGAGGGGAAGTAAAATATGGGGCAAAAAGTTAATCCGCATGGCTTTAGAGTTGGTCCAACATTAATTAAAGGTTGGGACTCGGTGTTATATGCTGAAAAGCAGTATAAAGTTCTTTTTATTCAAGATTTAGAGGTTAGAAATCTGATTAATAAAAACTATATGCAAGCACAAGTTAGTAGAGTGTTAATAGAAAGACCTTCTAATAAAAGTGTTATAATTAATATTTTTGCTAAAAAGCCTGGTGTTATTATAGGTAAAAGTGGTAACGACATTGATAAATTAAAAAAACATGTCCAAAAAATTACCTGTTTAGAAGAAATATATATTAACATACATGAAGTAAAGAAACCTAATATAGACGCTACTATTATTGCTCAAACGATTGCTGTACAGCTTGAAAAAAGAGTGTCTTTTAGAAAAGCTATGAAAACTGCTATCCAAGCTTGCTTTAAGCAAGGAGGGTTAGGTATAAAAGTGGCTTGTTCTGGACGTTTGGCTGGAGCTGAAATAGCGAGAACAGAGTGGTATAGAGAAGGTAGAGTGCCTTTGCATACTTTGAGAGCTGATATTGACTATGCGACTGCTGAAGCTATGACAACTTATGGAGTTATAGGTATAAAGATTTGGGTCTATAGGGGTGATCATGTGGAAAATAGAAAGAAACATAATTAATTTTGAAGTAAGATAATGTTAGCTCCAAAAAAACAAAAATTTAGAAAAGCACATAAAGGAAGAGTTTCCTCAAAGGCAAAATCTGGTACTATGCTAGCTTTTGGTTCTTTTGGCTTGAAGTCATTGGATGGCTTAAGGGTTACTGCAAGGCAAATAGAGGCTGCAAGAAAGGCAGCTGTTCGTTGTATGAAAAGGCAGGGTAGGTTATGGATTAAGATTTTTCCTGATTTGCCTGTGTCAAAGAAGCCGGCGGAAGTTAGAATGGGTAAAGGAAAAGGCTCTACTGAATTTTTTGCAGTAAGGGTATCACCTGGCAGAATTATGTTTGAAATTGAAGGGGTTACAGATGATGTAGCTACCAGGGCACTTGAGCTTGCTAGTGCCAAATTGCCTGTAAGAACAAGGATAGTGAGGCGTTATGAGTAAATTGGGGTTATCACCAAAGGAGTTGGTTGGACAAACCATGGAGGAACTCCACGAAAAAAGAATTTTGTTTAAAAAAGAGCTTTTTAATCTAAGGTTTCAAAAAACTTTAGGTGAATTAGAAAATACTAGTAGGTTTTCTTTTGTAAAAAAAACAATAGCTCGTATTAATACAGAATTAACCACAAGATCAAAAACTGGAGAATAGAGAAATGCCGAAAAGAGTGTTGCAGGGCGTTGTTGTAAGTTCAAAAACAGATAAAACTATTACGGTTAAAGTGGAGCGTAGGTTTAAGCATCCTATGTATAAAAAAATTGTAAAAGTTTCTAAGAAATACGCTGCTCATGATCCAGAAAATACGTATAAGGATGGTGATAAGGTTAGTATAGTTGAAAGTCGCCCTATATCTAAGACTAAGTCTTGGGTGGTATTAGGGGTATAAATATACCTCTTTAATGCTAGGAGGTTGCCTGCGATAATTAATTAGTTATCGCGGGCAGCCTCTTAGGGTTAGTTATTATTTTGTTGGTAAATCTGTTTTCGTATGTATTTCCGTACGTTACGGTTCTTTGCTTATGGTAATGTTTATAAATATGCTTATTAGAAAAATATTCTAGAAAATCTAAAAGAAAGGTAGTTTTTATCCTTTGACTTTGTTGTTTAGATTGTTTATCTTGTGGCATTATTAAATTCTCAAGTGGGAGTAAGTTATGATTCAGATGCAGAGCATCTTAGATGTTGCTGATAATTCTGGTGCTAAAAAAGTTATGTGTATTAAAGTGCTTGGTGGTTCACACCGCATGATAGCATACCTTGCAGATTTCTTTGTGGTCTCTGTAAAAGAAGCGTCACCAAATGGCAAAGTAAAGAAAGGTGAGATATATATGGCGTTGCTTGTTAGATCAAAGAAGGGTGTTAGAAGAGCAGATGGTAGTACAATTAAATTTGATTCCAATGCAGTAGTACTTTTGAATAAACAGGGAGAGCCGATAGGTACGAGGGTTTTTGGTCCTGTAACTAGAGAATTAAGGGCAAAAAAATTCGTTAAGATTATGTCGCTGGCAGAAGAGGTATTGTAATGGTTAAGTTAAAAATCAAGAAAGGTGATGAAGTTATTGTTATCACCGGAAAAAATAAGGGAAAAAAGGGTAAAGTGTTAAAAGTTTTCCCAGAACAGAATAGAGCCATTGTTTCAGGGGTAAATATTGCACGCAAGCATGTTAAGCCAAGTAAAGCAAGTGAAGGTGGCATAGTTTCAAAGGAATTATCAATACATATATCCAATGTTGCTCATGTAGACCCTAAGACAGGTACTGGTACAAAAATTGCTTTTAAATTTCTAGATGATGGTTCTAAAGTAAGAGTAGCTAAGAAGTCTGGTGAAATTATCAGTAAGGAAGGTAAGTAATGTTGTTCAGGTTTAAAGATTTATACGGTAAAGAGATTGTCCCAAGCTTACAAAAAAAGTTTGCTTATGATAATAAACATCAGATACCTAAGGTTATAAAAATTGTTGTTAATATGGGAGTTGGTGAAACGGTTGCTGATTCTAAAATAATTAATCATGCTGTTAATGATCTAACTTTAATTTCAGGGCAAAAGCCTTTGGTAACTGAGGCAAAGAAGTCTATTGCTACTTTTAAACTTCGTGAAGGTATGAAAGTTGGTTGCAAAGTTACTTTGCGTAAAGATAGAATGTATGATTTTCTTGAAAGGCTAGTACTTGTTGCTCTACCACGTATAAAAGAGTTTAGAGGCTTTTCAAGTAAAAGTTTTGATGGTAGAGGTAATTTTACTTTTGGGATAAAAGAGCAAATTGTTTTTCCAGAGATTAATTACGATAAGATAGATGTAATTCGTGGTATGGATATTACGATTGTTACAAGTGCTACAAATAATGAAGAGGGTAAATCATTACTTTCAGGCTTTAATTTGCCTTTTTATAATTAATTTTTGAAGAAAGAAGATGGCTAAAGTAAGTTCTATAAAAAAGAATAATAGAAGAAGAAAGATGGCACAAAGTTTGTATAATAAGCGTGCTAAGTTAAGAGACAAGATTTACGACAAAAACTTATCTTTAGAAGAGAGATTTTCGCTAGTGATGGTTCTGGCTAAGTTACCTAGGAATTCAGCTATGAATAGAGTTAGAAATAGGTGTGAACTTACTGGGCGTCCAAGAGGAGTGTACAGTAAATTTGGTTTATCACGAAATAAGCTGAGAGAGCTTGGTAGTAAGGGATTGGTTCCTGGTTTAGTTAAAGCAAGTTGGTAAAAAGTAGGTTTATCGTATGTCAATGACAGATAATATAGCAGATATGTTGACTAGAATTAGAAATGGTCAAAAAAGTAAATTGATGAGTATATCTCTACCTTCTTCAAAAATAAAATGTGCCATTTTGGATGTTTTAAAAAAGGAAGGTTATATCAAAGAGTATGTAGTTGTTAAGAATGATAATATAAGTCACATTGAGGTGGATTTAAAATATTCTGTTAATGGAAAACCTGCTATACGTGAAATAAATAGAGTTTCAAAACCAGGTAAGAGGATTTATTCTTCCATTGATAAATTAAAAGGATATTATAACAATATGGGTATTTATATTCTTTCTACTTCTAGAGGCGTGTTATCTGATAGAGAAGCACATAGCCAAAAGATTGGCGGTGAAGTAATTTGTAAAGTGTTTTAAGGTATAAAAATGTCACGTGTTGGAAAATTGCCAGTCCCTGTACCTGAAGGGGTAAAAGTTGAGCTTGATGGGTTGAAAGTCAATGTTGTCGGTCCTAAGGGAGAATTATCAAAGACTTTTGCCGGTAATATAGCAATTTCATTGCAAGATAATCAGCTTGTTGTTAAACCATTAGCAGAGACTAAAAGTGCTAGGTCGATGTGGGGTACGGCACGAAGTATAATAAATGGTATGATGAAAGGTGTTAGTGAAGGTTTTACAGAGGAGCTTGAAATAAATGGTGTTGGTTATAAGGCTTTGGTGAAAGATAAATATTTAAACTTAATGCTCGCTAAAAGTCATAATACTAAAATCGAGATACCTCAGAATATAAAAGTTACCGCTCCTAAACAGAATCAGATTATATTGCAAAGTGTTGATAAAGAAAAACTGGGTCAGTTTATATCAATTATTATAAAGCAGAGACCGCCTGAGCCATATAAGGGTAAAGGTATTAAACGTAAGGGGCAGTATGTTCAAAGAAAAGAAGGTAAGAAAAACTAAAATTTAAGGGTTAAAAGTTAAGTATGCGTAGTTCAAAGTTAAGATTTGAGACAAGAAAGGCTAGAGTACGGTCTAAGATATCAAGGGTATCAAACAGAATCAGATTGTCTATTTTTAAATCTGGAAAGCATATATATGCACAAGTTATAGATGACAAACAGTCAATTACTATTGCTTCTGCTTCAACCTTGGATAAAGAAATTAGACAGTTAAAAAAATCTAGCTGTAATGTTGGTACAGCTACAAAAGTAGGTGAGTTGATAGGAGAAAGAGCATCGCTTAAAGGAGTGCAAGAGGTTGTATTTGATAAGGGTGGTTATAAATATCACGGTGTTGTTAAGGCATTGGCTGATGCAGCAAGAAAGAAAATAAATTTCTAATTTTAGGTTTAAGAAATGGCTAAAGCTAAAAAAAATATGGGTGAAGCATTAACCGAAACTTTGGTGGATGTAAACAGAGTTACTAAAGTAGTAAAAGGTGGAAGAAAATTCTCTTTTTCTGCTTGTATTGTAGCTGGTGACAAATCTGGTAAGGTTGGTTATGGTCATGGTAAGGCGAAAGAGGTAACAGAGGCTAGAGCTAAGGCTACCCAAGAAGCAAGGAAAGATATGATTAGGGTTCCTCTTTATCAGAGTAGAACCATTCACCATGATGTTATTGGTAAAAGTGGAGCAGCAAAGGTCATTTTAAGAAGAGCTAAGGCGGGTACTGGTGTTATTGCTGGTGGTGCTATGAGGGCTATTTTTGATTCTTTAGGGGTTCATGATATTGTTGCTAAATCTTTAGGGTCTAGTAATGTATATGCAATGATTGCTGCGACTTTTGATGCGTTATCTCAACTTTCTTCTCCAAAGAATATTGCTGAAAGGAGAGGGAAGAACTTAAATGAGATATCGACTCAGTCTATAAAAGGGCAACAAGAAGTAATATCAGAATAATTTGAGCTATATTCTTTAGGGGGCTGATAAAAAGATATCGCAATTGTGGAAGACCAGTGAAATCTGGGATGAGGCGAATCAAACTGGGCTATTATTGAGCAGTCACTTAGAGTGAGTTATTTTAGTGACAGGAAGCATTATAGTTAATTCAGAAGGAGTTGGTGCTAGGAGCGATGCCTATAAGTAATAGGCGAGCGGTGAGTGATGACGTCACCAACTTTTCATCAATTGACTATAGCTATAGTTTCTTGTTAAAGTAATGTTATAAGTAATAATTGGGTTGTAGAAATCTATGAATAGTGATAAAGAAAAAATGAATGATGCAAAAGTTAAAGTTACCCAAATTGGTAGTACTATAGGTCGTAAATATGATCAAGAAGAAACCTTGATAGGCTTGGGTTTAAATAAAATGCATAAATCTGTTATTTTAAAAGATACAAGCTCTATTAGAGGGATGATCAGAAAGGTACAACATTTATTAAAAGTAGAAAATATAAATTAGAGTTTATAAAATGAAGTTAAATGAGTTATCTAACAATTTTGGTGCCAAGAGAGATAAAAAAAGGGTAGGACGCGGTATTGGGTGCGGTAAAGGCAAAACATGCGGTAGAGGTGTTAAGGGTCAAAAATCTAGATCTGGTGTAGCTATCAAGGGTTTTGAAGGCGGGCAGATGCCAATGATTAAAAGATTACCAAAGAGAGGGTTTAATTGTCCTAGTTCTAAGAAATATAATGTAGTGAATATTGCCGATATAGAATTTTTAATATCAGAAAGTTGTTTGAATTCAACGGAAGTTATCACAAAAGATAAGTTAGTTGAAGTAGGGTTAATTAAGAATAGTAAGTTGTTGGTTAAATTATTATCTGTTAGCAGCGGTGAATTTAATAGTCCCTTATCGTTTCAATTAGATGCTTATTCGGCATCTGCTAAAAAGATAATTGAGCAAGTTGGTGGTCAAATATTGTAATTTATGAGCTTAAAATCCACACAAAAATCTAATAAAGACTTAGCTAATAGAGTTATTTTTACTATTCTAGCTCTTATAATATGTAGATTTGGTTCATTTATTCCTATAGCGGGTATTGATTCGGTTGCGTTGAGCAGTGTGGCTGAACAAAACCAATCTGGTTTACTTGGTATGTTTAACATGCTATCTGGTGGTTCTCTAGGTAGGATGTCTATTTTTGCTTTAGCAATTATGCCATATATAACTGCATCAATTATTATTCAATTGATGTCAATAGCCTACAAGCCGTTAGAGAATTTAAAAAAAGAAGGCGAGGCTGGTAAAAGAAAAATCAATCAGTTATCTAGATATTTAACTGTTTTATTAGCTTCTTTTCAGGCGTATGGTGTGGCAATAAGTTTGGAACATGTTGTAACTAATGTTGGACCTGTAGTGATTATACCTGGGCTTTTTTTCAAGGTTACTACTGTTATTACCTTAGTTGTAGGTACCATGTTCTTAATGTGGCTTGGTGAACAGATTACTGGTAGAGGTATTGGTAATGGATCCTCATTGATTATATTTATAGGTATAGTATCTGGAGTACCAAGTGCTATTATAAGTATGTTTGAGTTGTCAAGAAGTGGAGGATTGTCTCCTATCGTGGTGATGGCTATTTGTTTAGGAGTTATTTTGATTATAGCCATGATAATTTTCTTTGAGAAGGCTCAAAGGAAAGTTTTGGTACAATATCCAAAAAGACAGGTTGGTAATAAGATTTATGGTGGTGATTCAACTCATATGCCTCTTAAGCTTAACACTGCTGGGGTAATACCACCAATATTTGCTAGTGCAATTTTATTGTTTCCGGTAACAATAGCTAATTTTTCTAGCAATAATTCGGAAATTATGAATTTAGTAACTTTCCATTTAGGGCATGGAAAACCTCTATATATTTTGTTGTATGTTGCGTTGATAATGTTTTTTAGCTTTTTTTATACAGCAATAGTTTTTAATTCAGAAGAAACAGCAAATAATTTGAGGAAATATGGGGCATATATTCCTGGAAAAAGACCTGGTAAAAATACTTCGGAATATTTTGATTATTTGCTAACTAGATTAACTGTCATAGGTGGTATATATCTAAGTTTTATATGTATAGTTCCTGAAATGTTAATGAATAAATATTCTGTATCTTTTGCTTTAGGGGGAACAAGTTTTTTAATTGTTGTTAATGTTGTTTTAGATACATTTGCCCAAATTCAAACTCATTTATTTAGCAATAGATATGAGGGGTTAATAAAAAAAATGAAATTAAAAAACTAAAACTTGATTTAGTGTCATATCTGCGTAAGCAGGTATCTAGATTTCGCACTGAAGCGGGAATGACAATAGTAGCCTGGAATGATAAATTTTGCGTTTAAAGATAGATGTTGTGACTCGGATATATTCAAATTTTCAAATTTCCTTCGAACAACCTACTATTTATAAGCTTTGCAAAAAATTTGATTATTGAGTAATAGACTCTTTGGGTTTGTAGACTGTTTTTTGCGATTTTTAAATTGCTTTGTGAATATTTTAGAGTTTTTGTAGCTAATTCTTAAAATAATGTACTTTTATACTTAGTGGTAAGTATATATTATGTTATATATCTAAAGATGGGTTTAAAGTGATTATAGTGCTTATAGGATCTCCTGGCTCAGGGAAGGGAACTCAAGGGCAGTTATTGGCAGGAAAGTTAAATTTACCTCATGTGTCTACAGGCGATATATTTAGACAAATGGTAAAGGTCAATAATGAAGAGGGGTTGTTAATTCAACAGTATATGGCACAAGGAAAACTTGTCCCTCATCAATTGGTAAATAATGTAGTTAAAAAGTTTTTAACTCAGGATATATATAAAAATGGTTATGTTCTAGATGGTTATCCTCGTAATCTAGAGCAAGCTAGCTTTCTTAGAGAATTTGCTAGTCAAAAGATTAAAGTGGTGTTTTTTGAGATAGACGATCAAGTAATTATTAAGAGGATTTTGGGTAGATTTAGTTGTGCAAATTGTAAACAAATTTATAATAGTTACTTTATTAAGCCTAAGATTGATAATGTTTGTGATGTTTGTGGATCGGATAAGTTCATTCATCGACAAGATGATGATGAACAGACTATTAAACATAGAATAGAAGAATATAAGATAGAAACTTATCCGTTACTTAGCTATTATAGAGATAATAGTGAATTCTATGTTGTTGATGCAAGTAAGGATAAGCAAGAAGTAGAAGATGTTTTAGATAAAATGTTAGAAATTATTTGACTTTAAGGGATATTTTTATATTATTCCCTTTTGGTTGTTATCAAAATTTGGAGATTATTTGTGGCAAGAATAGCGAGTGTTAACATTCCAGCAAACAAAAGATTAGTAGTGAGTTTAACATATATTTATGGACTCGGCTCTTCTGCTGCAGGAAAAATTTGTCAGAAGACTGGGATATCTGAGAGTAAAAGGGTTAAAGACTTAACTGATCAAGAACTTATTGTTTTACGTAGTGTTATTGAAAAAGAATATAAAGTAGAAGGTGATTTAAGAAGAGAAGTAACTCTTAACATCAAGAAGAAAAAAGATATTAGAAGTTACCAAGGTCTCAGGCATATAAGAAAACTGCCTGTGCGAGGACAAAATACTCATTCTAATGCTAGAACAAGAAAAGGCAAAGCTATTGCAATTGCCGGTAAGAAAAAAGTTACAAAGTAATATGGTATAATAATGAGTCAGGCTAATACTAAGATCAAGAAAAAAAGAAAAAATATCACTCTTGGTGTTGTTCATATAAAAACAACTTTTAATAATACTATTGTGACTTTTACAGATGTGCAAGGTAATGCTATAGCGTTCTCAACAGCCGGTACACATGGTTTTAAAGGGGCTAGAAAAGCTACTCCTTATGCTGCTCAAATAACTGTTGATAAAGCCTCAGAAGCAGCAAAAGAGCATGGTCTTAAAACTGTTTCAATTAGAGTGCAAGGGGCAGGGGCGCAAAGAGAATCGGCTATGCGGGCAGTGTTTAGTCAAAATTTTATAGTTACCTCAATTTTGGATGTTTCCGCCGTTGCTCATAACGGTGTTAGATCGCCAAAGAGAAGAAGAGTATAGATAGGTAGTAAATAATGTTATTATTAAATAAAAACTGGAACTCACTGATCAAGCCGAAGATCGTGTATGACAGTCCTGATAAGAATGCTAATATAGTAAAGGTTGTAGTTGAGCCTTTAGAGAGAGGGTTTGGGCTAACAATAGGTAATGCTATGAGGAGAATTTTGCTTTCTTCTCTTCAGGGTGCTGCAATAACTTCGATAAAAATACCAGGGGTGGTGCATGAATTTTCTGCTATACCTGGTGTTAAAGAAGATTTAGTTGATGTAGTTTTAAATCTTAAGTCCTTAGTCATTAAGATGCATTCTTCCGAAAAGAAGGTTGTAAGATTAAGTGCTACTGGACCTTGTGTGGTGACTGCCGGTATGATTGGGGCAGGTCATGATGTGGAGATATTAACTCCTAATCATATGATTTGTACCTTGGCAAAAGGAGCCCAGCTTGAAATGGAACTAGTGTGTGAGACAGGAAAAGGTTATGTTCCTGCTGTGAGTAATGTTGATTCAGAAGCTGCTATTGGGGTAATCCCAATAGATGCGTTATTTAGTCCTGTAAGGAAGGTTACTTATAAAGTTGATAATACACGTGTTGGTCAGGTTACAGATTATGACAAGCTAACTATGATCGTTGAAACTAATGGTAGTATTTCTCCTGAAATGTCTATAGCCATTGCTTCTAGAATTTTGCAGGATCAGTTGCAATTATTTATTACATTTGAAGAACAAATGGAAGATAAGCAGGATAAATTAGAAGAATTATCATTTAATCCAGCCTTGTTGAAAAAAGTTGAGGAATTAGAATTATCTGTCAGATCTCAAAATTGTTTGAAAAATGATAATATAATTTATATAGGAGATCTTGTTATCAAAACGGAAGGAGAAATGCTGAGAACTCAAAATTTTGGTAGAAAATCTCTTAATGAGATCAAAGATATATTAGCCACTTTTGGCTTGAAATTTGGTATGGACGTAGCAGGCTGGCCTCCTGAAAATATTCAGGATTTATCTAAGCGTTACGAAGATCCATATTAATTTAAGGTAACAATATGCGACATAAAATTAAGGGTAGAAAACTCAACAGAACAAGTAGTCATAGGCAGGCGATGTTTGCTAATATGGCTGTGGCACTTGTGATGAATGAGCAAATAAAAACAACTTTACCTAAAGCTAAAGAGCTTAGACCTTATATTGAGGTGCTAGTAACTAAGGCTAAGAAGTCTGATTTAGCCACTAGAAGAATGGTGCTTGCTAAAATCAAAGATAAAGTGGCAACTGAAAAACTTATTAGCGTTTTAGGTAAAAGATATAGTGAACGTCCAGGTGGATATACTAGGATAATAAAGGCTGGTTCTCGCTATGGCGATATGGCTCCACTGGCTTATATTGAGTTCGTTGATAGAGATGTAAATAGTAAAGGTTGTATGACTCCACAAGCAGAAAGTCATAATCATGAAGAACAAAATTAATGAATCTGTAGGAAAATAATAAATATGGCTAATCATTCATCAGCAAAAAAGGCAATAAGACAAACAATTAAAAAAACTTTAATAAATAAGAATAGAGCGAGTAGAATTAAAACCTATTTAAAAAAAGTTTTGCAAGAAGTTGCTAGCGGTTCAAAAGAATCGGCCAGATTAGCGTTGATTGTTGCACAATCTGAAATAATGAAAGGCGTAACAAAGAATATTATCAAGTTAAATACCGCCTCACGTAAAATCAGTAAATTATCTCAAAAAATTAAAAACATGAACTAGTCTTTACCTTTACAGTTAAGTAGATTGTTATAGTCAATTCAGAAGAATTGACTATAGTTATAAGCTCTGCAAAAAACTTGATTATCGAGTATAAGGGGTCATATGCTAAAGATTTCAGCTTTTATTATCACAAAAAATGAAGCCGCTAGAGTGACAAGAGCTATCAACAGTGTTAAGGGCATTGTCGATGAGATTATTGTTGTTGATAGTGGTAGCACTGATAATACAGTACAAATTGCTAGAGATTTAGGAACCAAAGTAATTTTTAACGAATGGGGTGGTTATGTTAAACAAAAAGCTTTTGGTGAGAGTTTATGTCAGAATGATTGGATATTAAATATTGATGCTGATGAAGAGTTGTCAAAAGAATTACAGGATGAAATAGAATTTATATTTGCTTCAAATATTCAAGATAATTATTTAGCTTATCGTACTAAAAATGTTATATTGCACCGTAACGATCATAAAGTTCGTCGCTTTGCTCCTTATCATAAATTCATCAGATTATATAACCGTAAATATAGTAGTTTTTCTAATAATATGAGTACTACTACTCATGATTCGGTGTTATTTAACCCAGATATTAACCCACAAGACAAAATCTATGAGTTAAATGGTATAATTTATCATAGGTCTGGCATGTCAATTGAGCAAATGGTAGCTAAGGCAAATTTTTATTCTTCCGAGCAGGCAGAAGATTTCGTCAAACTAGGTAGGAATCCATCAAAAATAAGAATTGCTACAGAAATTATTTTTTATTTTCTAAAATCATTCTTTATAAGACGATATTGGGTATTTGGTTTTGATGGTTTTGTTGACTCTATGATTCTTGCTTTTGGACGATTTATAAGACTCGCTAAAGCAAGAGAGATTTTAAATAATAAAGAATACGCTAAAAACCAAAAAAATATAGAATTATTAAAATAAGTGCTTGCATAAGGTGAAAAACTATTGTATAACACCAATAAATAACCGTATTAAACGGTTGTTTTGGTAGAATAAAAAAGCAATCATTAATAATTAAGAGGTAAATATGCAATTATTGAAACAATTTTTTTATAAAGGATATTACGGTGGTGTATCAGCGTTATTTAAAAAGCAGGGCTTATTTCACGCTGTAAAAACAGGTAATATAGATTTAACAAATCATTTACTTACTAAAGCTAATGTAAATAATCAGGATGAAAATGGCAATACTGCATTACACTATGCTATAAAAAATAATTATTCTGGTATAGCTGAAATGTTATTAGGATGGGAGGCAAACCCAAATGTAACTAATAATAATGGTATGACACCATTAAATATGGCCTCTGCAGACAACCATCATAATTGTAGAAAAACACTGTTAGATAATGGTGCCAAAATAACAAACACAGATTTATGGTATGTACTGCGGAATAATGAGATAGGCACTATGCACGATCTATTAGCCAATAAACAAGTGCATTTGTCACCTAAGATAAGTAGTAATTTAAAAGAATTCACTAAAAATGCAGGCTCCTTACTTGAAGTAATAAAGGATTACTTGAGTGATATTACTATTGATAATTCTTTATGCGACAATGTGCATAATAATGATGTAACATTATTAGCTGATGACATATAGTCAATTCAGGGGAATTGGGTAGCAGGAACGATGGAGCGACGCCTATAAGTAATAGGCGAGCATTGAGCGACGACGTCACCAACTTCCCATCAATTGACTATAGTGAATTAACTTGAATTGGCAACGTTATAAATCCGATTAGTATTTAGCCTTAACGTCATAGTTCAGAGCCACTTTAGTAGCGACTAATACTACAGTTGTAGATTGAATGTGAGTGTTCACGGAAAAAAGGTTAAAGTATAAGATGTCATTGCGAGGAGGTTGCCAGACCACAACTGTTGAAAGTTAGAAGAGGAAGGGGTTTTAGACCGGATAGTTTAAAAATCGTATGTGGTCAACGTCATTGCGAGAAAGACCGTAGGTCGACGAAGCAATCCATAAAAGTAACCAAAGATAGATTGCCACGACCACTACGTGGTCTCGCAATGACAGAAAACCTATCTAAAACCCGCTTCCTCTTCTAACTTTCAACAGTTGTGGTTGCCAGACCGACGAAGCAATCCAGGAAAGTGATTAGAAATGGATTGCTTCGTCGACCTACGGTCTTTCTCGCAATGACGTTGACCACATACGACTTTTAAACTATCCGGTCTAAAACCGCTTCCTCTTCTAACTTTCAACAGTTGTGGTTGCCAGACCGACGAAGCAATCCAGGAAAGTGATTAGAAATGGATTGCTTCGTTGACCTGACGGTCTCCTCGCAATGATTCTTGGTGATCAGGTTTTTTTATTCATCACAAAAAAATCGTGAATGCTCACATCTAAACTACAACTGTAGTACTAGAAACACAGTTTTATTCCATATCAATAAAATTAGCTCATATCAAATTAGAGAGCGGAGAATATTTATCGGTAGTATATAGAGAAATATGAGCAACGGGGCTAAAATATATCGACGAAGATGGGATATCGAAGTTTGCCAGTCATAATGCCTCTGTAATAGTTATTTGTTTATTATTCTACCTTTTTTACCCTGGAATGGTAAATCCACTGTTTCGGTTGTTCTCTTAATGAGATCAACCTTTTAATCTCTTGCTCATCGGCTGTAATTAGCCAAATCCAACGTTGTGATGAGTTGTAAACTTTCCTGACTTTTAATTGCTCTCTTTGCATCCATCTATATAAAGTTGGTTCTGGTATATTGATTTTTTGCGATAATTCACGAAAAGTAAATTCATTTTGCCTACGATTAATTTCTCCTGATAATGTTCTTTTGTTAGTAGCTGTTACACCACTACGTATAAGTAGGCTACTAACCGTGTTCTCATTAAAAATATTTAACAGCTTTGCTGGACGCCACCCTTCTTGTTGATTTAAAATATCAGCAATTTGCTGTAATGTCATATCTTGGCTTTTGAGACTGGCTACTAGTTCAAGCAGTTTACCATAATAACTAAGTTGCTCCAATTTTGCCACAGGACGAACAAGATTAGTATTAGTTTTATATCCACCAGCCCAATGTATTTCTACCAAGACTTTCTCTGTTACACCTTCTATTTTTACAACAACACATTCTATTAGTAAACGTAAAATTTCTTTGCGTTCTTCTACCGTAGTAGTTGACGATGACCATAAAGCAGGAATATCAGAAGCTAATTTATATATAGTTTGACGCTCAACATCAGACAGAATTTTTGATTGTTCAGCTAAGAATTTGGCATATTCCTGTTTTAACTTTTCTTCTGCAGATAATGATTCTTCCCACTTTTTCTCAAGAGTTCTTGTGACAAGACGATTCTCAGGTTCTGAAGAATTATATTGCCGATATGCCCTCTCAACTTCATATCGTCCTCTCTCTAATTGTTTTTGCCAATATTTTTGTAAATTATTATGTTCGGTTTCAAGGTCTGTTGCCACTCGTAAACTAACTTCCAAAGCTTCTGGCTTTAACACTTCTAATGCCTGCTTAGCAATTAGTTCATCCAAAACATTGCCAACCAATGATTGGCAAACATCTTCACCATAATCTACAGACATTCTGCTACAACTATAACGCAATTTATTACCATTATTTGTATAGCAAGTTGCCATTCGTAAACCACAGCGACCACAAACAACAAGTCCGGCTAATAGTGCATTACCATGCCTTGCTACACCAATTCCTTGTATGGAGTTAGATAATAATTGTCTGCCATTACGTTCATATTGTTGCCAACTAATATAAGCAGGAACTTTGTCTTTTAACAATACTTGCCAATCTGACATTTTAGCAACAATACGCCCCGTAGATCGTCTGCCAGGTTTTTTTCTATGTGCCTCTGTTGGTCTGCGTCCATATACATAAGCACCTGCATATATGGGATTATGTAATAGATTTCCTAAAGTATTCCTATTAGGACGATGCCAGGTTAGTTCACCTTTTTGCAAACCGCTACGCTCTCTATAAGGCATTTTTATTTTATGACTGACTAAGTATTTTAATACTGCATTAATTGTAGAAAATTTTTCAAATAACTCAAATACCATCTGAATAGTTGCCTGTGCTTGCTCATCTGGATCTTTAACAATTTCGCCAGATGGTCGTCTAACATATCCCATAGCAACTTGCATGCCTAACTCACCTCGACGTGCTTTTGCTTTCTTCCCTTGTAGCATGCGTTGCTTAATTATATGTAACTCTGCTTCAGACATTGTACCTTTAAGACCTAATAATAGTCGATCATTATAGGATACCGGATCATAAATACCATCAGTATCAGCAATAATGGTTCTAAAAAGTGCACATACTTCTAGTAATTGGTACCAATCTTTGCATGATCGTGCTAACCTCGATACTTCTATTCCTAGTACTATACCAACATGGTCTAATCCAACTTCAGCAACTAAACGCTGAAATCCAGGACGACCTTCAGCAGTTGCACCAGACCGCCCCAAATCATCATCTATTATAAGTACTTTATCAGCACTCCAGCCTAGAGCATAAGCTCTCTCTACTAAATTATACTGCAATTTAGTAGATTCACTATGCCGTTCTACTTGTTGCAGCGTCGACTGCCTTATATACACTATCGCCAGACGATCGTGGTGATAGGCTTGAATCTTGCCACTTGATAATATTCTCTGAGTTGATTGTTTCTCCTTGTCTATCATTTGCCTTCTCCATATTTATTATCGATTTTGGCAATTTTTTCAATGATAATGTTGCTAATAGAGTTATTAGGCGATGACGATTCTCTTTGGGGATTCTCTCCCATTTCATTGGTTCCAATATAGGAATGCCTTGCATGATATTTTCTTACCCAATCAACCAAGTTTAGCAATACTGATTTGTTAAGTGTCGGGGATTGTTCTAAATTTGTCAAATTAAAACTTATAGATGTTTTAATAATGGAAGATAGAGACGGCATTTAAAGGATGCAAGAGTAATGGGTTTCGAATGGAGGATAGCCATATAAAGGACAAAGTGAGATTTGAAAGTTTTATTAAATGCATATTTATAGCTTATGCGATAATTATAAAAATAGGGTCAATTGAAGAACTAAAACAACCAGTCAAAATGAAGAAAGCATTAGGGTGCAGGGCTTATTCCGTACTTCAATTAGGAATAAAATTAATTAAACAATCTTATAGTTGTTTTAAATATTCTCTTGATTCAGTTATTATAAAGCTGCTTAAATTATATGATTTGCAATCAATTTAGCATTTTTGTCCAGTAGTGTGATAAGTAATAGGCGAGCATTGAGCGATGACGTCACCAACTTCTCATCAATTGACTATATAGGCATCCTCATCGCTCCTGCTACCCAATTCCCCTAAATTGACTATATTAGCTAAAAGTTTTTTTGCAAAAAAAGTACAACTAAAAACCATATAGTAATCAAACATATCCAAAGTCCACCTCTAATGTCATACGTACGTCTGACTAGAATCTTTAGAGTAGCCTCAGTCTTTCTGGCTTCTTTTAGACAATCTGATCTCATAGCAATTATGTAACCTGATATAGCTATAATCTTACTATATAGTTGTTTTAGATCTTTGTCATATTTTGCATCGAATGTTTTTTCGTCAAGATCATTTTGCACAAAACCCCCTGATTATGATAATAGGAAAAATATTCCTATTAATTGTTGAGTAAAATAATAAATTAGGTTGCATTTTTAATAAAAAAGTTGCTAAATAAGCAATAATATATTTGATTATCAGATAAATATTGTATATATTCATAAAGCATTTCCTTTTATGATTGGGTTTTTTAGGGTTAGTAACATTTTTCTTATATTCAACTTATACATATTGACAAGTGGTTGAATTTATATATAAAATGGTTACGATTCCTAAAGTTTATCTTACTAAAAGAATTTATTAAATTTATTTGGTAAGACAAACAACTTTACTATAAGGTTTTTTTTCTGTCAAGAAAAAAACCGTTTTTCACGGATAAATTTATAAAAGATTATGTTTAATGGGTTGGTTTGAAAATATAAAGGATTTCCTTAATAAAAAAATGAAGGAGGAAGGGCTAAAGGTAGGTCAACTAGCTGAGGCTTCAGATGTTCCTGAAACTACTATGAGGAAGATGCTAGATAATCGGCGTCCTGAGATAAAAAACATACTCAAACTAGCTGATTATTTTAAATGCTCTGTCAATGAATTGTTGGGTAGAGAGGAATTTGACTCTGGAGAAAAACAACAATATGCTAAACTATCTCCTGAAGAATTAAGTGCTAATTTAAGGAGTTTTATCAATAAGGAGCTAAGCAAAAACGATTTAACTCAGTCTGAGTTAGGGAAAAAACTTGGTCTTAGTGAAGATGCATTACGTCCTTTTTTAAAAGAAGATGATACTCAAAAAATGCTATCTAGTGTTACATTGGTACTTCTTGCCGATTTTTTTAAAGTGTCTGTTGATGGGATGATTGGTAGAACTCCGAATCTCGCAAGAGAACAGCAGATAGAAAAACCTTTAGATAACATAAAAAACCTAAGTCCTGAAGTTCTAAAAGCTGCTCAACTTATCGGCAAATCTATCAAAAATGATATATCTAAGGTTCCGGCTGATGAAAAAGCTGCACCCCGCCATGTTAGCTCTGTAACTAAGAAACCGCATAGTGAAAGAAGCAGATAATTCTTTTGGGTAAATAGTAGGTTGTTTGATGCAAGAACGTAACCGTAATATTAGAGGACTATTTGCTAAGTATAAAATAGATGGCTATATAGTACCATGTAACGATCAATATCTTAATGAGTATGTTCATCAAAGTGCTAAGCGACTGCAATATATAACTAACTTTAGCGGATCAAATGGTATTGCGGTGATCTGCAAAGGTAAGGCGGTATTTTTTACAGATGGTCGTTATCTAGAACAAAGTAAACATGAACTAGATCAAGAAATTTTTAAGATTTTTGATATTAAAGATTTAGCACATTTTCCTTGGGATGACTATTTAGGTAATGATGGTATATTGGGATATGATTCGAAACTCTTTACTAATGTTAAGTTACAAACATTTGCTAAAATAAGATCCCGTTTACAGAAGATATCTGATAATTTGATAGACCAAATTTGGTATGATAAACCTGATCAGCCATCATCAAAAATATATATTCATGATGATAAATTTTCTGGTCAATCATATAGTAATAAAATTGCCATATGCCGCAATCTACTAACTAAATATTCCGCCGATGCGATGATTGTTACTTCAACAGATTCAATATGCTGGCTATTAAATCTCAGAGCAAGTGACACTCCATATTCACCATTGATGCTCGCTATAGTTCTAATCACTCAAGACCAACTATATTTATTTACTAACCCGAATAGAGCTAATCAAGAAATTATGATTGCTCGCCCTGACATAACTATTTTATCGGAAGAAAGATTTGCCGGTATATTGGGTCAGGCTAATAAGGTTCTCGTTGATGAAAATTTTGCCTCAAGTTACATTATGGATTTGCTCAATAATAAACTAGTAGAAAAAATTAACGACCCTTGTCAACTATCGAAAGCAATTAAGAATGATATTGAGATTAAACACGCAGTTAATTTTCATATTAATGACGCGGTGGCACTATGTGAATTCTTGGCATATTTGTTTGAGCTACCAAATTTACAAGATCAAACTGAGTATGATTTAGGAGAAATATTAACCGAATTTAGATCTAAGCAAGATCAATATGTTACGAATAGTTTCCCAACTATATGTGGTTTTAAGGAAAATGGTGCGATAATTCATTACCGAGCAACAAGCCATCAAGCAAAAAAAATCTTAGGTAAAGGTATATTATTAATTGATTCTGGTGGACAATATAAAGGCTGTACTACTGATGTAACCAGAACCTTTGCTATAGGTGACCCTACCGAGGAGCAAAAATTACGTTATACTCAAGTTCTTAAGGGACATATTGCTCTATCGATGATTAAGTTTCCGGTCAATATTACTACAGGAAGCCATTTAGATGTATTAGCTCGACAATTTTTGTGGAGGGATGGGCAAGATTATCCGCATGGTACAGGTCATGGGGTTGGTAGCTTTTTAAATGTCCATGAAGGACCACAAAATATTAATTTACGTAGTAACGTGATTTTACAACCAGGTATGATTGTGTCTAATGAGCCTGGTTACTATAAAATCAACGAATTTGGTATTAGAATAGAAAATTTGATGTATATCAGAAATAGCTTACAGGATGTAAATTATTTAGAGTTTGATACTCTTACCATGGTTCCTTATGCAAAGGAGTTAATAGATTATAAAATGCTAAATGAAGATGAAATACGTTATATAAAACAATATTATCAAAAAATTAAACAACAAGTTTATCCCCTACTGTCAATTAGAGGACAGCAATGGTTAGGCAATCAATTATTTTCATATATATAGTAAATTCAGCAAAAATTGGGGCTAGGAGGCTGCCTACGATAACTAATTAATTAGTTATTGCAGGCAGCCTTCTAGTGGTAAATAGAACAGTTAAAATATGTTTTTTACCTAAGCAAAAATATCTATCTTCATTATTGCATAGTTCACGACCCCATTTGTTTCATTTTGTTTTTCTTGATAGCATAGCTAATCATCTCATCAATAACATTGTTTTGTATGGTTCTTGCAATATCCTTCTCATTTTTTTTCTGAATTTCCTGGTTTTTTTTCTTATCAATTTTCCTTGATTTTATATAAGCAAAATACGCCTTATCTTTTGACTGAAAAACTGGAGTATTGGAGCCAATATTAGTCCGGAAAATTGCTGATAATAATTCTGCTGGTAGCTGATGATTATTATGAATTTCCGACCTAGAAAAAGCTGTAGATTGGCTAGTAATAATTTTCAAAAATTCTTTATTCTTAGTTGGGGTGTACTCTTTAGCAATAGTTTCTATGGTTTTTAAATTTAGACCTTTTAAATATTGGTCATCCCATAGTTTTTGCACTTGCTCTTTAACTACCGAGAATTCTTGCACTTTGCTTGGTTGAATAGACTTAATCTCAACCAATATAAAAGCTCCTTTTTCAGTTAATTCTATTGGATATGATAATTCCCCTTCTGCAAGATCGAAAATACTGTCTGCATTTTGGGCAATATCAATTTTATTAACCGCTAAATCCCGATAACTTATAGACTCTAAATTTTGTATGGGTAATTCATATTTCCCAGCAATTTCTGTTAAACTTGAGCCAGATGCAACGTCATCTTCTAGATTTTTAATCATTAATAGTTTCAATTCTTCTGCTTTTTGTTGTTGCAGTAATTCATTAACTTGTTTTTTGACCTCGCTAAACTTTTTATTAGCAAATTCTTCTTTGTTGTCCTGATAAAAATTTAATAACTCCTTATCATTATTATGAATTTTTTGGCATAACATTTCACTTGATATTTTTACATAAGACAAATTACGTTTTTCCGGTACTTCAAACAATGTTAGGTTGTTTTGGTATAAATCTTCTAACTGCGATATGGTTGGAGGAGTTATTACTAAGTCTTTAGATTGACGTCGTAGATCAATTTGTACAAGTTCTACATCTCTTGTTTCAGCTATGTAATCTACAATATTTTTGACCATTATCTTTGGTGTAGGAAATGATTCTATAAAAATACTAATTAGAAGATTCTTTAAAGTATGTTCTTTAATGTCAGACAAATAATCTTCTTCATTAATGTAAGAATTTTTTAAAAAACCTTTAAATCGCTCTATGTCAAATAGACCTTGTTCATTCTTAAAATTAGGATTTTCCTTAATTAACTCGATCACAGTATCATCAGTTAAATCTAAATTATAATAGCTAACTAAATAGTTGATAATACGGTTATTGATAAGTTTTTTAATAATAAAATTATCAATATTTAACTGTTTTATATCTTCTTCACTAAGATTTGTGCCACTTTGTCTTTGAATAGCCCGAATTTGTTCGGCTTTTTCTTTTAGAAAATCTTCTTGGCTAATATTATTTGCATCAGAAAAGGTAATCAAATCAAAATTATTGCTAGTATGTAATACATCTTTAATTCCCCATCCAACAAAGGCGAAGGCAATTACGCCAAGTAGAATACGCATTACAAAACTATCAGCAGCGTTTCTAATATTATTTAACATAAATATAAAATTTTTCTTCTTTAAGTGTTTATAATACACTAAAATAGTTCGTCCACTAATATCTGCAAGTAATTTTTATGAAAAAACTTATTATTGTTAATTGGAAAATGCATATGAGCTTAGATGAGGCATTTAAATTTTGTACTAAGCTTACAGAACAACAGTATAATAATCAGCTTATTATAGCTCCTCCTGTTCCTTATCTTGCTTATCTATCTGACAAATTCAAATTTTTAGAGTTTTGTGGACAAAATGTCAGTCGATTTGTAGGGCAGGGGAGTTACACTGGAGAATATTCTAGCTTACTATTAAAACTGAGTAAAATTAATTATTCTATTGTTGGTCATAGTGAACGAAGAAATTTCTTACAAGAATCTAATGCATTAATAAGACAAAAAGCAGAAAATTGTTTGGAGTCTCAAGTCACCCCTATTATTTGTATTGGAGAGGATTTAGCTATACGACAAAACAATAATTATAAAGATTTTTTATTAAAGCAGTTAGAGGAATCTTTACCAAATATAGTAGGTGAACAAAATTTAATAGTAGCATATGAACCAATTTGGGCTATAGGAACAGGAATTACTCCTGGACAAGAACAATTAACAGAAATATTTGATGCTCTTAATTATTATCTCAAGCAAAGGCAAGTTGCAAATAATATCAGCTTAGTATATGGTGGATCTGTAAATTTAGATAATATAGAAAAGATATTAAGTATACAGAATATTGATGGGGTTATGGTTGGCAAATCCTCACTTGATTATCAAATGCTAGTTCAAATGTTAAATTATAGGGTTTTTAAAAAATGATAAATATATTACTTTTTGTTCATATTGTGATAGCAATATTGCTAATTATTGTAATTTTGATGCAAAAGACTGGTAGTGATGGATTAAGTGGTATTGGTGGTGGTAATGGGACTATGGGTGTTGTTGCAGGTCGGACGGTGGTTAATTTCTTGACTAGAACTACGGTAGTACTTGCCACGTTATTTATGATTAACGCTGTTATTCTGGCTAATCTGTCTTCTAAGAAGAATTCGGGAATAATTAAGAAAATAGAGCAAGTTGATGATAAGCAACAAGAATCTAGCTTGCCTATTGCGAAATAGAATTTAAGGAGCCAATGTACTTATGCAAAAAATAATTGACTTACATAATATCAAAATTGGCAATGCTCTACCATTTATTTTGATTGCTGGCCCATGCCAAATAGAAACTCTAGATCATGCACTATTTATGGCAGACAAGCTTGTGACTCTTACGGCTAAACTTAACATACCATTTATTTACAAATCATCATTTGACAAAGCAAATAGAACTTCAATTAATGGTCTTCGTGGTAGTGGACTTGACAAAGGGCTAGAAATTTTGTATAAGGTAAAATCAACCTTTAATTGTCACATTCTTACCGATGTTCATACAGAGGGTCAATGTGCTAGGGTTGCTGAAATTGTTGATATAATCCAAATTCCCGCTTTTTTATGTAGACAAACAGATTTATTGCGGGCTGCCGCACTGACCAATAAGGTGGTTAATGTGAAAAAAGGACAATTTCTTGCTCCTTGGGATATGAAGAATGTCCATGCTAAGCTGGAAAGCTTTGGGGCTAAGAATATCATGCTTACCGAGCGGGGAGTATGTTTTGGTTACAACACATTAGTATCAGATATGCGTAGTTTGCCAATTATGGCAGAAACTGGGGCTCCAGTAATTTTCGATGCAACCCATTCGGTTCAGCAGCCAGGTGGTATAGGCAATAGTAGTAGTGGCGAGAGGAAATATGTTGAAATACTGGCAAGAGCAGCTGTTAGCGTTGGAGTCGCTGGTGTTTTTATGGAAGTTCATCAAGAGCCAGATAATGCTCCAAGTGATGGACCTTGTATGATTAAGCTGTCTGATTTAGAACCTATATTATCTAGATTGAAGAGATATGATGATATAACTAAAAATTTTACATTATAGTATAGTCAATTCAGGGGAATTGGGTAGCAGGAACGATGGAGCGACGCCTATAAGTAATCACACTACTGGACAAAAATGTATCAAGGGTTGAAAAGGCTAGCAAATAGAATATTTTAGAGAGAGCAAAATCATTTAGGGATATCTTTAGTATATGTCAAACACTATGATTCCAACGCTGAAAGCGGTGGCTTATCATTTGGGATAGTTATTATAAAATTGCTTAAATTATATGATTTACAATCAACTTAGCATTTTTGTCCAGTAGTGTGATAAGTAATAGGCGAGTATTGAGCGACGACGTCACCAACTTCTCCTCAATTGACTATACTATGCAATAATACAGCGATAAGTAAAGGTTTTTGCGTTGGGTGATTGGTCTATAAGACATTAAACTAAGCTTTAAGCAATCGTATCTATCTGATATTCTAGTGCCACTTCCTTGCCGCAAAAAGCCATAGCAATTTTGATAATTTTCTGAACATGAGAGTGTTCTTTTATTTTAGCCTCATATTTTTTTCTCACGATTTGATCTAACCCTTCTTTGGCAACAGATTCTAAAATATCAGGAGATTTACATATTTTATATTCAATAATAATAGCATTGTCACCTTTACCTATCTTGGGTAGTAGCACAATATCCGCCCTACCGCTACCGGTTTCTCTTTCACTGTCTATTATATAGCCAAGAGATAACGTGTTAATTAAACCTAGCATAAAGCCACTATAAAATAGCTCGGCTTTTTTCTCGCCAGTTTGATGAAAACTAGTAGCGTTTAGTAATAATTCTTGCAGCCTTTCTTTAAATTCTTCTATTTTACCTGCCGGCAGCAAACTAGCAAATGAATAATATAAAGAACTATCCATTTGTAACTTGTTGCTCACCCACTGCAATAATCTTGCATTATATATGTGTTTTACCTCTTTATTAGGAGCAGATAATTGATAAATATCCTCTTCTGACTCGATTACCATTGGGTTTAAATAACCACTAAATAGTAATAGACTAAATAGCCCTGACCGTGTGTTAATATCACTGAAACTAATTTGTCTGGTAATAGGGGAGATAATATTTTTGCCACTAGCGAGTAGCTGAATATCTTGTTGCATTCCATCTGACAATAATGCTTTATCAACAAGAGCCGTCCCCCCACTATCAAGCCAATAATGATCAAGCTTGCCTTTATGAGCCAAACATTGCATAATCGACCATGGATTATAAATGATCTCCCCACCAAAACTATAGCCATTATACCAAGCTTTAATTTTTTCAGGATTAGTTGCTGTTGGTACTTTGGTTAATAACTCATCAACTTCTGCTTGAGTAAAACCATAGAACTTAGAATATTTTTCATCAAGCAAGCTATACTCACTAACATTATTCAAATCCGAAAATAAATTAGCTTTAGCAACCCGTAATATGCCAGTTATTACGCCTTTTTCTAAATAAGGATTAGTTTTTAAACTACTGCCAAACATCCCACGGAATATTTTTAGTACATCATCAAATTCTTTTAATTTATCACCAAATTCAATGTATGAACTATTGATCGGTGTGTCATATTCATCAATTAATATGTAAACTTTTTGACCAAAATGTTTGTACAATACTTCACTCAAAACCCGTAAACTATCTTTTAAGTCTTCCTTATCAAGCTTTCCTGTAAAATATCGATTTAACTTTTCCTTTTGTGCCTCATCTAGTAATTTTTCATCTGTTGTTATATAACGCTTTAAATATCGATGGTTTGTAAACAAATTAGTTACTTGATTTTTTATTCCATTCTCAATTTCCTGGTAGTTACTGCCTTTAACATCTTTAAAATTTATAGAGATGACTGGAAATTGACCTTGATGCTCAGATATTACATCTGAGTACTGAGCTATTTTCAACTTCTTAAGTAACTTCTTTCTACCTGTTACTAGTCCTAAATCTACTTCACCCCCGATAAATAGCTTACTATTTACTCTATCCTCTTCAGGTAAAGGCTTACCTCTCTCATCCACCTCTATTTCAAAGAATTTATGGAGCATGTTCATATTCAAGCTCTTACCCCACCGCCTTGGTCTGGTGATCAATATAACCTTACCACTATCTTCCAATAATTCTTTGATCATTAAGCTTTTATCAACAAAGACATCACTATTAACTAGCAGGTCATAGAATTCATCGGTACCTACCCTCATTCTTGGTGGCTTATTGTTATCTTTAACAATATTAGTTTCTTTGGTTGATATATTATCAAAAAATTCTACTGTCATATTAAGAATATATTATAAACTTTATTAAGTAAATCATAACACAAACAAGCTAGCCTAGCTAATAAATTTACATATTCATATAATCAACAAACAACCTTTAGTATTTTCACAAAATTGTATAGTGCTATGGTATGCGAGTCCCTGATATTTTCAAAAAAACAATTCTTTAAATCATTTGAGTACCCCAACTTCCTATTTAAGTACATGTTTGATGAGAGAGATGGTAACAGCTTGCTTACGAACTAATGCATAGTGCATTATTACATCCAATAATTTGATTATTTGATCAAATTGTCGTGGTAAATTAATTAATAAATATTCAATTACACAGTCAGATACCTTAACCGACTGATCGGAAAAATATTTAAAGATTAATTTGCTCATCAATTCATCATCTGGCTGATTTATTTCTAACCTTAGAACAGAATTGATTCTTGATGATAAATCCTGTAATGCAAAATTATTAGCTAAACTTCCTGTAGTCATCAACAAATATTTACGACACTCACTTATTAAATTAAAACAATGGAGGATATTTCTTTCCTGCCAAAATTCTATATCTTCCATAATAAAAGCATTATACTTCATAACATGCTCTGCACTAAGTATATCTGAATCTTTTTTTATAAAAAATGCATTCGACAAATTTTGCCATATTTTACTAAGATATGTTTTACCAGAGGAAGGAGGTCCATAAAGCAAAATTGTAAACTCATAGGGTTTACTGCCCCAAATTCTCGACCAATTTTTTATTGAATTGTATGCGATTTGATTAGAAGGTGAATTAATAAAATTATCTAGAATATATCGATCATTACCAAATAATGGTAATATATATTGCTGGGAATCTCGCATAATTAATAGATAATCTTTAACTCTTATAAAACTTACTAGATTTATAAAAATCGATAGCAGCTAAAAACAAAACTTTTATTATACTGGCAATTGGTATAGCAAATAATATACCCAAGAAACCAAATATATTACCTAATGCAAGAACTGCAAATATTATCCAAAGGGGATGTAGACCGATCTTATCACCTATAATTTTCGGTGATAAAATATATCCTTCAACTATTGTGCCAACCAAATAAATAATGATTATATAAAATAATGTACTGACCATACCAAAAGCAAAATAACTAACAATCATGGTAAGCGAAAAGGATATTAAGATGCCAACAAATGGTATAATTATTGAAAAACCAGACAAAACCCCTAACAATAATCCTAAATCTACACCAAGAATCGACAAAGAAGCTCCGTAATATATTGATAATAATAAACAAACATTTAGCTGTCCCCTTATATAAGCAGACAGGGAAGTATTAATGGCTGATAATATTTTTAGAATTTTCTTTTTACCTTTCAAAGGTAGTAAAAGGTTTATATTTTCTGACATTGTTAACCAATCTCGTAAAAAATAAAATAATATAAGTGGTATTAATAAAATCAATACAAATAAATTGATTGTTACCATAGTAACATGCCAAATATTATTAGCAAGCCCTGTGATCAACAAAAATATACCATTAACAAAGTTACTAATAGAATTTTTTATATTATCAGCAATATCTGGAGCTATTGAATAAAATTTTGCCGTAATAACAGGTATTAATTCAGTTTGTAAATAATCTTTATAAGCTGGAATTTTACTAATTAGCAAAGTTGTTTGTTGATATATGATAGGCAGCAACACTACCATTACTATAGCAAAAATGCTAAAAAATAGAAAGGAAATTACTGAAACCACTATAGTTCTAGATAATTTATATCGTAACGACAGATTATCAATTATAGGCTGTAATATATATGATATTATTCCAGCTATAAAAAATGGCATCAATATATTAGAGATCAGAGTCAAAGTTACTATAATAGTGCCAACAACAATAACCCAAAAAATAGTTTTATCCAAGATGGTTCCTTTTCTTTTATCAATTACTGCAAATTATAGCTTTTCCTTATATCATAGTCAATTGATGAGAAATTAGTGACGTTGTTACTCGTTGCTCGCATATTACATATAGGCTTTGCTCCATCACTCCTAGGAGATTGTCTACATCAAAGATTTTTTTGAAGGCTAACTCATATTTATTTAATTAGTAATCATAACTTATCTGATAGTCCGCCATTTAGGGTTTGCAGTAGTTCAGTGATCTTAGCGACAGATAGTTTGGTTATTTTCGCTACTTCCTCAATAGAACTGCCATTTTCTATCATCATTTTTATTAATTCAGCTTTACCTTCTACTCTACCTTCTTCTTTGCCTTCCCTTCGTGCTTTCTTGAGAGTGTTAGCTTCAATACATAGCCATTTCAGGTGTTCTTCATATGAATCACGTTCTTCTTTAGTGAAATTCATCACATCCAGAACTGTCAGGGCTTTTTTTAGGCTAGCATCATTTAACTCTTTAGGTAAATTATCTTTGTTCAGCAAATCATGTCTAGTTAAAAAAGTACTCCATCTATCAAGAGAGGTTTTTACCTTCTTTACTATGTCCGTCAGCTGTTCCTTCGGATTATTAGTAAACTTATTTAGCTCAATAGTATGCAATTCTAAATCTTTAAAATATAACAAACCACTATCTTTTTCTACTATATGAAACACATTATGATATTTATTTTCATGTAAAATAGAGGTAAAGTTTAATATGTGAATACCAATGGCTTTCGATAAAGTAGCATAATCCTCTGCATTCTTTAATTGCTCAGTATATAACTTTGCCCAATAATATAGAGCTCTTTTGTCATAATCATCCGCATCAGTAATTTGCATTTCGATATTAAATCTTTTGCCATCTTTTCCTTGAGCTTTAATATCTAAAATTGACAATTTATCGCTCTTGAAATTTTTTGGATTATATGGATTGAGAAGTTGTACTTCTGTTACTTGGTCTTCTCTAGATACAATCGAATTGATCAGCGAAATAAGCAAATCCTTATTCTCTTCAACTCCGAAGATTTTTTTAAAGGCAATATCAACCCTAGGACTAATATTTGACATAAATCTAACTCTATATTTATTTTTTACAAATGGTTATATCTATAAATATAGCAGATTTTTATGCTCCACTAATAGCTGTTTTCATTATTTTTGCGATATTTTATTTTTTTATTTCCTGATTCGGTACCTTACTTTACGTATGGCATTAAAAGTCACAGGAAAAACAACCTGACACTATTAGCGAGGAACCACTTTAGTGGCGCCGAAGCAATCCAATGAATGCGTAAAGTGAGTATAGTAGCAACAAAGCAAATCACCCATTTTTCGATACTTGTACTATAGCAGGTCTAAGTAACCTATCTTTTATCTTATATCCTGATTGCATAACCGCTATGACACTATCCTGATCATATTCCTCTGATACTATCTGTGAAATTGCATGATGTATATTGTAATCAAACTTTTCCCCTAATAATGGTTCTATTGATTCTAAACCGTGTTTTTGTAGTATACTAGTCAGCTCCCCCTTAGTCATCTCTACTCCAGTAATAATATTAGCTATATCCCCTTCCATATTTTGTGGCTTATGCTCCAAAGCTCTAGAAAGATTATCATTAACACTGAGCAAATCTTTAGCAAAAGAAAAAATTGCATAATCTCTTGCCTCTTCAATTGATTTTTCTAGGCGTTTCCTAGTATTATCAGATTCGGCTATTGTCCTTAGCAACTTATCCTGCAAAATCTCAATTTGGTTTTTTAAACTAGCAATCTCTTGCAAACTATCTTGTAACATTATGGTATCATCGGAAAGCTGGTTTTCTACTTCATTTATTAGTTTCTCATCAGTGTCAGCACCAATTTCCTGATTATTATTGTTCTCTTGTTGTTTTTCCATATTTACAGCCTTTTTTCTTGCAAAAATCTACTTTCTTAACATATAGTGTAAATCTTTGTATTTTCAAGTCAATTTTAACTAAGTAATAACCTATGAGAGCTTTTGATAGAAAAAATAATCAATTACGTAACATTTCAATTGAACCTTCAGTTCTGCTTAGTGCTGATGGTTCGTGTCTTGTTAAGTTTGGCAATACCCATGTAATATGTAGTGCAACCTATGAAACAAATGTTCCGCCATTTCTACGAGGGCAAAATCAAGGTTGGATAAGTGCTGAATATGGTATGTTACCACGTTCAACTCACCAGCGTATGAAGCGTGAATCAACGCAAGGAAAGCAGTCAGGTAGGACTCAGGAGATTCAAAGGCTAATTGGCAGATCGATGCGTACGGCAATTGATCTAAAAGCCTTGGGAGAAAAACAAATCATCCTTGATTGTGATGTAATTAATGCTGATGGCGGAACTAGAACAGCAGCAATTACTGGTAGCTATATTGCACTTCATTTAGCAATTAGAGCATTAATTGCTAGGAAGATTATTAAAACTAACCCTTTAATTAGCCAAGTAGCAGCCATTTCATGTGGTATATATAAAGGGCAGCCAATAGTTGATCTTGATTATCTAGAAGATAGTAATGCTGAGGTAGATGCCAATTTTGTTTTTGCCGACAATGGAAATATAATAGAAATTCAAAGTACAGCTGAAAAAACCCCCTTTTCTGAAGAACAATTTTATGCTATGCTACAATTGGCAAGAAGTGCAACCTCTGATCTATTCAAGTTGCAAAATCAAATATTATTGAAGTAGCAAAAATTAATCTATCTAGATAAACAAAAGTTTACTATAGATAAATACTAATCGGATTAATTATTAGTTGTTTACTTTTTTATAAAAATACCTTAATATTTAGAAACATTAATTTTATAAAAAAAGCTTTATTTATGGTAAACTTACAAACCAAACTTAACTCATTAATGACTCAAAAAAATATCAATGCTATAGAGATAGAGAAAAAAACTGGATTAAGCAGAAATACTGTTTATAGCATTTTATATGGTAGTTCAAAAAATCCTAGTGCTACTAATTTACAATTAATTGCCAAAGCCTTAGATATTAATTTGGCAGCTCTTGTTGTTGATAGCGAAGTAAGCACTGAGGTGCTAACTGTTGATCAGATGAAAATTTTTAGCAAATCCACTAATTTAACCATTAATATGTTAGTTGAGAAGAATTTAAACTTTTCATTTGCTAATCTTACGGCTCTAATCAAAGAAGTATACGAATATGCTCTAAAAAAGCAGTCTGTTGATAATACATTTATAGATTGGATGATTGAGAAATATCACAAACCTTGATTTTTTCTTTGCCGATAAATTTTATCAACGATTGGTGATTATACAGCCTCCCGACTTCCGCAAAAAAATGTTGAAAGATGGGAAGAGAGGATATGGAGGAGCCATAGAGCTGAGAAATGATTTTTTCAGGCGGTCTGTTGTGCCTAGCGAGTAATTTATTGCTGACTTTGGTTTTTGTTATGATATAAATATATTATTACATATTAATTCTACAATTATCTACATGTACATACGTCGTAAAAAACACCAAATAGTCCAAGGCAATCAATACAAGTGGTTGAAGGATACCGAGATAGCAAAGGTAATGTCAAACAACGTATTGTCCGACATTTAGGGGTATTCTTCGATGATGCAGAAGAAGCCAAATTAGTTGCATTAGCAGAGGATTTAATTGTAAAGATTAAAGCTGAACGGTCAGCAGCTTCCGGTCATGGTAGCTTCTTTGCTGATGATTGCTTAGCTAACAAAAAAGGTTGCCCAGTCAAAAAGCAACTATCGGATATTATCCCTGTTAATCAAGTTAAATTAGACGAAATAGTTGAGACTGCTCGGCTTGTAGAAGGGGTGCATGAGGTAGGCGGATATGTTTACGATCAAATGGATTTCAACCAACTAATGCAACGTAAACGTGATTCTGAGATGCTTCGTGATTTGGTATTAGCCCGTATGGTAAAGCCGGATAGCAAGCGTGGTCTAGCACAATATTTAAGCGAACAATTTGACAAAAACCATGATTTAGACGCCATATATCGCATGATGGATAAATTGCAGGAGCAGATACCTAAAATTAAAGAATTATGCTTTAAAAATACCTTGGCTCTAATCCCCAACAAGCAGGTGAGTTTAGTGTTTTTTGATGTTACAACATTATATTTTGAATCAACAGAAGTCGATGAACTCCGGGCGTTTGGTTATAGTAAAGACCATCGCTTTAATACTACTCAATTAGTGCTGGCTCTTGCGACTAATGAAGATGGATTACCGCTTGGCTATGAGCTATTTAGTGGTAATACCGCCGAAGTTAAGACCCTATTGCAAGCTATTAATAGTTGGCAAAGTTTTTTAAAAGTTAAGGATGTATGCTTTATAGCTGACCGAGCAATGTTTAGTAAAGCTAATCTACAGGCTCTTGATGAGTCTGGTTATCGTTATATTGTAGCAGCAAAGTTAAAGTCACTAAAGAACGAGTTAAAGGAAAAGATTTTAGCGGAAGATAATTATGTACCTACTGTATTAGGCAATGATTTTGCATGGATTGCTGAATTTGAGCATGAGGGCAAACGTTTGATCACTAGCTATAAAGCCAAGAGAGCGAGGAATGATGCAAAAGAAAGGCAAAATATTTTGGATAAAATCAAAAAAACTATAGGAGAATCTGGAAGTACTAAAAAGCTTATTTCTAATAGTGGAGTTAAAAAATATACTTCAAGTGAGAATAATAAAAGTTATCTTGATGAAGATAAAATCCAACAAGATAGTGAATGGGATGGTTTACATGGAATAATCACCAACGATAAAAGCATTAATGCCAAAGAAGCGATTGGCAAATATGGCAGATTATGGGTAATTGAAGAACAATTTAGAATCAATAAGCATAATTTGCAAATGCGACCAATTTTTCATTGGACAAGTAAGAGAATTGAAGCACATATTGGTATGTGCTATATGAGTTTTGCTGTGCTTAAACAAATAGAATATAAAGTAGCACTTACCCAAAAAATCAGTATAACTAATATAGTTGAGTTGTTAATGGGAGTACAATCTTCAATTTTAAGGCATACAACAACAGGAGATTTGTATAGGCTACCAGGCAACATGAAAAATGATGCGAGGAAGATTTATAAAACCTTCAATCTTAAACGCTCAGATGCGGTAGAAATATATCTAAAATAAGCAAATAATGTTGTGCCTAAAAATCTACAACCCTTACAAACTAAGGTCTGCACGACTTTCTCTTAATAAAAACTGCGGAAGTAGGGGGCTTCCAGCATATAAAGTTACAAAACCTCCAGTGACTCCTAGAGTCCTATCTGTTACAAAGAAGCTAGCTCATAATAAGAATGAGAGGACTCGTTAAGTTTATGTATAGCTAACGTGTTTTTAATAAAATATAGGGCAATGGTTGTTATCCTTACGAAAGTAGGTATCTGAAAATGCCCTGAAGTATTATAGATTCCCGCCTACGCGGGAATGACAAATTTTGCGTTTAAAGATAGCTCTGCAAAAAACTTGATTATCGAGTATAAGTAATAGGCCTCGCTCCATCGCTCCTAACACCAAATCCTCCTGAATTTACTATATATAGAAATTAGTAGATCATAATTGGTTTTTTACACAACAAAGCCCATTAATTTCTTGAGTTCAATCAGAGTTTTAGCAGCGGTCATTCTAGCTTTATCCGCTCCGTTATATAATGTAGTTATCAAATAATCTTGGTTTTTCATTAACTCTGTATATTTACCATGAATGGGAGTTAGAGTCGTGATGATAATATCAGCTAGCTCCTCCTTAAATTTGGCAAAACCGGCATTTTGGTACTGATCAACTATTTTGTCAACATTAGTACCAGATAAACTGCAATAAATGTCAATTAAATTGCTAATTTCTGGTCTATTTTGAGGATCATAACTGATTTCCGCTAAATGATCTGTTTTAGCTTTTTTAATTTTTTGGTAAATTTGATCTGGGCTATCATTTAAATTAATACGAGATAAATCAGATGGATCAGATTTACTCATTTTTTTACGACCGTCTTTTAAGCTCATTATTCTTGATGAGCCTTGAATTAATGGTTCAGGTAATTTTAGGACATCCTGATTGAATTTCCTATTGATAATAGCCGCAATATCTCTGGTAAGTTCCAAATGCTGTTTTTGATCATCACCAACAGGTACTATGTCAGCATTATATAATAATATATCAGCTGCCATCAATACTGGATAAGACAATAATCCTAAGCCAGCATTTTCCTGGTCTTTTCCTGCTTTGTCTTTAAACTGAGTCATACGTTTAAGCCAACCAAGTGGGGTAACGCAATTTAATATCCAAGCAAGTTCCGTATGTTCCTTCACCATACTTTGTGCGAATATGGTAGTTTTCTCTGGCACAAGCCCTGTTGCTATATATATGGCAACAGTTTGTAATATAGAAGAGTTTAGTTCTATGGGTGAGCGATCTATAGTAATAGCATGTAAATCGGCTAAAAAGAACAAGCAATTATACTCATCCTGAATCTTAGACCAATTAACAATTGCTCCGAGATAGTTCCCTAAATGTAGATCCCCAGTCACTTGACATCCGGATAGAGCTGTTTTTTTCATTGAATTTCTCCGAATAGTTACTAATTATAGCTATGTAAAAGTAATCTTATACTATATATTTATTATATATCTGTTATATATCTATTCATTATTAACAAATGAGTTAACCAACTATGTTTTGGCGTCTAAGAGTATTAACATTTTATGCACTACTTGCTATATTTACCATTACATTCTTCCTTATATGTTACATACCCGTAACATTTTTCAATGTCAACTATTATATACGATACAGGATAGGGTTTATTTTTTCTCATGTATTTATTTGGCTGGTTAAAATCTTTTGTGGTTTAAAATACCAAGTTGTTGGTCTAGACAAATTACCTTCATCTCCTTCCATAGTATTGTCTAATCACCAATCATGCTGGGAACAAATATTTGTACAATTAATTATACCTGAACATTCTTGGGTATTAAAAAAAGAGTTATTTAATATCCCGTTATTCGGCTGGGGGTTGAAAATGGTTGAGCCAATTGCTGTAGACCGTAACGCTAATATCTCGGTTGGTCAAATTTTAAGAGAAGGACAGGAAAAGATAAAAAGTGGTTTATGGTTGGTTATCTTTCCTGAATCTACCAGATTTAAACCAGAACAAAACGCTAAATTTAAACCTAGTGCAGTAAAATTAGCTTCATTGGCAAAAGTACCGATAGTGATGATGGCACACAATGCAGGGGTATATTGGCCAAGGGGCTTTTGGGTTAAGAAACCAGGGATAATTCAAGTAAAGATAATTGATGTTATCTCGGTAGAGGAAATAGAACAATCTGATGTTAGAGACCTTACTGAAAAGATAGAACAGGTGATTAATACCGAAAAGCAAATATTATTTGAACAAACTCATAAAAATAAATTATAAGAGTATTTATCATCTATTCCTATTATGTTATATTCCATTTTAGGTCTCTCTAATATAAAATGTAATTTATGACAAAATATATGACAAAAACAAAGCAGGAAATTTATAATAGCAGACCAACTTCTCCTCATTTAACGATATATAAAAAACAGATAAGCTCTGTTTTGTCTATTTTGCATCGTATGACGGGGATAGGATTATTTTTTGCACTATCAGTATTGATATGGTGTTTTATTTTATTGTCTTTTAGCAAATTTAATCCTGAATATTTACAGTTCTTTAAATGTAGTTTATTTAAAATCCCTCTAATATTTATAAGTTTTGCCTGGTTTTACCATTTATGTAATGGGGTGCGTCACTTAATTTGGGATAGTGGGCGTTGCTTTTCAATAAGAGCTATTAACTTCACAGGCTGGTTTGTTGTAATAGCCTCAATAGTTATGACGTTAGCTTTTTGGTTGTTATAGTCAATTTAATTTATGGTCTCTATATGAATACTAATTTAAGGACAGATTTAGCAAAAGCTAAAGGAGTTGGTTCGGCAAAAAGTGGCTCTAGTCACTGGTTACATCAAAGAATCACTGCTATTATTTTGGCAATTTGCTCTATTTGGCTAATAGTTTTTATTAAATGTAATATTGGCAAGGACTTAACTCATTTTGTTGGTACTTTACAGAAACCTTACAATATTGTGCCTTTGGGCATATTGATTATTACCACCTTCTATCATGCCATGCTTGGTATGCGAGTGGTAATTGAGGATTATATTAGTTGTATCAAGCTTCGTATTGGGTTAATTATATTTTTGCAAATATTTTGTATTATAACGATTGCATTCTTAGTGGTAGCATTATTTTATGCTATACTATAGCTAAATGGATTGCTTCGTCGGCTTTCGTCTCCTCGCAATGACGCTTGGGTTTATAAATCGTCATTGCGAGGAGCCACTTTAGTGGCGACGCGGCAATCCATGAAAGTAATTGCTTAATCGTGTTTCGCTACTCCTTGCTAATAGACTGAATAATATTAGCCGGATTAGCTATAGGTTAGAATTATTTGAGTATTATTTGGAATAAAAGGAATTTATGAATGTCTACTAAATCTTATAATATTGTCCACCATCAATTTGATGTAGTGGTAGTTGGAGCTGGAGGAGCTGGTCTTAGGGCAACTTTTGGTATGGCAAAAGAGGGGTTGAGTACTGCTTGTATTAGCAAGGTTTTTCCCACTAGAAGCCATACTGTAGCGGCACAAGGTGGTATCAGTGCCTCTCTTGGTAATATGGGGCAAGATGATTGGCGTTGGCATATGTATGATACCGTAAAGGGTTCGGATTGGTTAGGTGATCAAGACGCGATTGAGTATATGTGTAAACATGCAGCTGCCGCGGTACTAGAGCTTGAACATTATGGGGTACCTTTTTCACGAACAGAAGAAGGTAAAATTTATCAGCGTCCTTTTGGTGGTATGACGACAAATTATGGCAAGGGGCAAGCTGCCCAAAGAACTTGTGCTGCAGCAGATCGTACGGGTCATGCCATATTACATACTTTATACCAACAGGCTTTAAAAAATAAAGCTCAATTTTTTATTGAATATTTTGCCATTGATTTGTTAATGAATAATGGAGAATGTGTAGGGGTAGTTGCTTGGAATCTTGATGACGGGACAATACATTGTTTTCATTCTCACTTAGTAGTATTAGCTACTGGCGGATATGGTAGAGCTTATTTTTCTGCCACAAGTGCTCATACTTGTACCGGTGATGGAGGGGGAATGGTGGCAAGAAGCTCCATTGCCTTGCAGGATATGGAATTCGTTCAATTCCATCCAACTGGTATATATGGGTCTGGCTGCTTAATTACAGAAGGTGCTAGGGGAGAAGGTGGTTATTTAGTAAATGCCAATGGTGAAAGATTTATGGAACGATATGCTCCAGCCGCTAAAGACCTTGCTTCAAGAGATGTGGTTTCAAGAGCTATTACCATGGAAATCAGAGAAAATAGAGGCGTAGGTGAGCATAAAGATCATGTATTCCTACATTTAGATCATTTGTCGCCGGAAATTCTTCACGAACGTTTACCGGGTATTTCCGAAACAGCAAAGATTTTTGCTGGGGTTAATGTTAACACCCAGCCAATACCGGTATTACCAACAGTACATTATAATATGGGGGGAATACCAACAAATTACCATGGGCAAGTTATTGATAAAGATCAGGATAATCATCATAAAATTATTCCTGGATTAATGTCGATTGGTGAGGCTGCCTGCGTTTCAGTACATGGAGCTAATCGATTAGGATCGAACTCTTTGCTTGATTTAGTGGTATTTGGTAGGGCGGCAGCAAAAAAAGCTGCTGAAATTGTTAAAGTGGGTCAACCACATAAGGTTCTACCTCAATCAATATTGGATAAAATAATTAGCAGATTTGACGGTATACGTCATGCTAAAGGAGAAATACCAGTAGCTGATCTAAGACTCAAAATGCAAAAAATTATGCAAAATCACGCAGCAGTATTCAGAACTCAAGAAGTTCTAGATCAAGGGATAGAGCTGATTGATCAGGCACGAAAGGAATATGCTGATATTCAGATCAATGATAAATCATTAATATGGAATAGTGATTTAGTTGAAGCATTAGAATTAGCTAATTTATTAGACCAAGCAGTAATTACTATGCATTCTGCTGCCAATAGAAAGGAAAGCAGAGGAGCACATTCTAGAGAAGATTATTTAGAACGTAACGACGAGGAGTGGATGAAACATACACTGGCTTGGATTGACGAACAAGGTAATGTCAAACTAGATTATAAACCGGTAACTCTTACAACCTTAACAGACGAAGTAGCGGCAATTCCGCCAGCTAAACGAGTTTATTAAAAATACAGTTTATGTTAAATTCAATAAGCCCAAGTTTAATAAGGCTGAGCCAAGCTTTAAATGAAAAAATATGTCACGATTTTGCAGGAACAATAGGTGCTATAGATAATAGTATTGGCTTAATAAAAACTATAGCTTATAAAAAAAAGGCTATTAAACTGATTCAGGATAGTACCGATAGACTTATAAGCTATTTACAGTTTTATCGTTATTTATATTCTCTGCCTTCTGAGGGTAACAAAATTTCTATTGCAGAAATTAATAGATTAGCTACTGATTTTTTAAAATCAAAAAATCATAATATTGAACTAATATTTACAAGGTTATATAGCATAGATATCAATGACCATATAGCCCAGATTATCATCTGTTTAATTGTTGTAGCATCTAATAATCTATCCAAAAATGCTATTATTAAAGTTGAGCTGGAGATACAACATGATAAATTTATTGGTATGAAAATTGTAGTAATAGCCACAAATCTCAAATTTGATCAGAATAAAACAGATATTTTGCTTGGAACAGGAGCCAACTCTTCAGATCATTCCAGTATAACTATAGAAAATGTTCACGAATATTACACTTACTACTTAATTACAGAGTATGGCTATAAGTTATTGGTCACTCCATTAATCGATTCAGTGGAGTATACTCTTATGCTTTAACCAAACCAATCTATTAGACTAAAAGTGATAGCATAATGCATAACTGAAGCAAAAACTGCTGCAGCAATATCATCTACCATAACGCCAATACCACCTTTAATATTGGCATCAAGCCAATTTATTGGCCATGGTTTGATAATATCAAAGAACCTGAACAGAGCAAAAGGTAAAGCCAATAAAAAGATAAAATTTAGTACAGGTGAACTTAAATATTTTGTAAGTCCTGAATAATTCATAAAAAAAACGGAAGGAAAGCTTAATATTAATGTTAGCATTTGACCCACTACCTCATCAATCACCACTTCTCTTGGATCCTCTCGCTTACTATAGTGTATGTATATTGAGGAAAAATATGTGCCTAATATAAATAGTAACAGGCAAATCAAAAAAGCGATAATAAAGATACTAATAAGTTCTACTTGCATGGAAAGATATAATATCCAGTAGCACAAAGGGAAAGCAGCCAGAGAGCCAAATGTACCAGGACAATATTTTATTTTACCTATATAGAAAAAAGTTACAATAAATTCTGCAAATTTGTATCTATTAAACATAATAACCCTACTTAATTTAATAGACCTCTTGCCTAACCTAAAGATAATTGAGGAATTTTTAGGAAAAACGAAGTCGAGTACCGCAGCGTACTAAGATGTACGTGAGGAACGGAGACGAGTTTTGACAACAAAATTACCAATTAGATTAGGTTATGCAACAGGTCTAATCAGTATATAGCTAATCTGATTAGTTATCCATAACAAACTTGCGTCATTGCGAAGATGCGTAATCCGACAAAGTAATCCTGTTTTGTGTCATCCCTGCGTAGGTAGGGATATATACTAGATTCCCGCCTACTCGGGAATGACAATTTACTTTTTTATGTCACCCCTGCGTAAGCAGGTATCCAGATTCCCACTTAAGCGGGAATTACAATGACTTTTGTGAATTTGGCGTAATGCTATTTGGATTAGCTATACTTGATATTTCCTTTCTCCCTTTTTTCCTTGCTTAAATTACACAACTAAAAGAGTTGTATTGTAATGCTATTGCAACTATTTTTGCCAATTATTCAAATTTATTAATATAGATGAAAAATTACTTGATTAAGCTAAGACACTAGATTATTATTAGTTGAAATAAATAGTGAAAATTAAATTATTATAACAATGAATAAATCTAATAAATCAAAAGAAAGAATAAACCTGATTATAGGTATGCGTTTAAAACAGCGTCGTATAATGATGGGTATAAGCCAACAAGAATTAAGTACAGCTATTAATCTTAGTGTAAAGCAGATACAAAGATATGAAGATGCTACTACCCCAATAGCTAGTAGTATATTGTATTTTTTTGCAAAATTATTAAATGTATCTATTGAGTATTTTCTTGATACAACTGAAATTACTGATGCATCAGATGGTTACTTATTTGAGATACAAGACAATCATAAGTTTTTGAATGATATTATTGCGGAAGATAGAGCAGAATATTTAGCCCCTTTAAAATACGATGCAGAAGAGGAAGTATCCTATCTTGTTAGAGTATTTAGCAAAATTCAAAATCCGCAAATTAGACAAAAAATAGTTGAGCTTATTGGGTCAATAGTAGCATCTCAAGGCACGAATGCAGGGTAAAAATAGATGAAATAGTAATACTCCATAATCAAGTTTTTTATAGAGCTTATAAATAGTAGGTTGTTCAAAAGAAATTTGAATATATAGTCAATTGATGGGAAGTTGGTGACGTCGTCACTCGTCGCTCGCCTATTACTTATAGGCGTCGCTCCATCGCTCCTAGCCCCAAATTCTCCTGAATTGACTATAAATTTCATTTGGGCGGAAAGATTTTTATACCGAGCCAGGTGGATAAAGCGGAGTTGCACATAACAACTACCAACGGCACTGAAATTATAACATTTTCTAAGGCTGCATAATTATATCGTACTGGGTGTTAATTCAGGTTATAGTAAATCAAATTGAATTAGGTGACAAAGAATGCAGAAATAGCTTTAGATAATGTACCAATTTCCGCTATTTTGTTTCGAATCCATCGCTTCATATTAGCCCAAAATTTTTCTATTGGATTTAAGTCTGGAGAATATGGGGGTAAAAAAATAACTTCACAACCAACTGATTCTATTAGCTCTTTTGTCTTTTGAGATTTATGAAAACTAACGTTATCCATCACTACAACCTGTCCTGCTGTTAACTCTTTAATCAAAAATTTTTCAACCCAATTATTAAATAGTTCTGTATTACAAGTTTTATTAAAAACAAAAGGGGCTATTGGTTTGTTATTTACTAAACCAGCTATTATATTAGTCCTTTGATAATGCTTCCCACTCTTCTTGCCAATCAATAATTCTCCTATCTTACCCCAACCTCTATCTTGGCAAATTGTCATATCTATCCCACTTTCATCAAGATATACTATTTTATCTTTATCATATTTACTGATCTTTTCTAAATAATCAGATCGTTTCTCTGCACTTGCTTCCAAATAGCTAAAGGTTTTTTTTTATAACTAAATCCTAACTTTTTTAATATATTAGCTACTTGAGAACCTGTAATTCCAAAATTCTTACCAATTTCTTGTAGCTTACTATTAGGGTTATTTGTTACGAAATATTCCAATGCTTTTTTATCAATCTTACTTTTAAATCCTAGTCTAGCTCTTGCCAGCACTGTTCCTTCTTTTCTTCTCCTTACGTTCCAACGGCTAATTGTATTTTTATGTATAGCAAATATTCTAGCAGCAGATTCTTGACTATTACCTTTTTCTATATAATTTATTACTTTTTCTCTTAAATCTTGACTATATGGACTTGTTGACATTTTTTCCTTTATTTATACCACATCTTATCACCTAATTCAATTTGATTTACTATAATTCACTATAAAAAAACAAAAAATTATAAAAATTTTGCTAATTAGCTATTAGTGGAGAATAAAAAAGTAGTATAATGGATATTATAGTTGGAAGGAATACGTGGAAACAATGATAGAAGGAAAAAATAATGTTGATGATCAACCAACCATGTTAGTTGGTACTGATGATTTTAAGAAATTATTGCTTAATAGCAACGTATTTGTTGATAAAAGCTTAATGATTAAAGAGTTATTGGCAGATAGTGGAGATGTCATCCTAATCACCAGACCAAGGCGGTGGGGTAAAAGTTTGAATATGAACATGCTACAGAAATTTTTTGAGATAGAGGTGGATGAGAGAGGTAAGCCTTTACCTGAAGAGGATAGAGTAAATAACAAGCTATTTACCGGTGGTACAGTAGATTTAGGATTTGACGAAACTAAAGAGCTAAAACCTTTGAAAATTGTGAGTGATGCAAGTAGCATGAAACGTCAAGGTCAATTTCCGGTGATTTTGCTCAATCTTAAAGATGTTAAAGGTAGTAGTTATCAGGAAATAGAACTAGGTATAAAGGATCAAATTATAGAATTATTTGCAAGTCATCATTACTTAAATCATCATGTAACAGAAGATACAGGACTATTAAATAATGCCCAAAAAGAAAAACTAAGGAGATATTTTGATGGGAAACTTGAGAGAAATGACTTAAAAGATAGTTTACGGGTTTTGAGTGAAGTATTGTACAAACATTTTGGTCAAAAAGTTTATATATTGATCGATGAATACGATACGCCGATCAATAGTTCATACATTAAGTTTGGTAACAAACCAGAAGAGTTTGAACAGGTACTTGAAATGTTTCGCGGGATGTTTGGCAGTAGTTTAAAAACTAATCCTTATTTAGAAAAAGGGGTAATAACCGGCATATTAAGGGTTGCTAAGGCTAATTTATTTTCGGATTTGAATAATGTTCGTGAATATACTCTGCTAGATGAAAAATTTGCTAAGTTTTATGGTTTCACTCAAGCAGAGGTTGATGAGTTATTAACCAAAGTACCACTTGACACAAGTCCTGAACAAATTAAAGCTTGGTATAATGGCTATAGTTTTGGCGGAGAAATCATCTATAATCCATGGTCAATTATGTTATGCCTAGATACTAGAGGTAAGCTTGATCATTATTGGCTTGATAGCGGTGGCACTGGGCTTGTTGATAAAGCATTGTTATCAGATGAAATACAAATTGATATCCAACAATTAGCTAGCGGTAAAAGTATCATCGCACCTATTACCAAACAAATCAGTTTCAGCGATATTAATACACGAAGTGGGTTATTTAGTTTGTTATTATTTAGTGGTTATTTAAACCCAACAGCTGTTGAACCTGCAAAAGATATCTACGAATTATCAGTGCCTAATAAGGAAGTAGAGTATATATATGAAACCAGGCTATTACAATGGGTGAGTAGCAAGTTACAAATGGATAGTTCTTTATATTATTCTTTTGCTAGTTTGCTGCCGGCAGGTAAAATAGAAGAATTTAAAGAGAAATTACAAGAGTTATTACTAAATGCTACTAGTTTTCATCAAACTGGCGAGAAAAAAGCCGAGTTATTTTATAGCGGCTTTATGCTAGGTTTAATTAACACTTTATCTCCTGGCTATGTCATAGATAGTGAGAGAGAAACAGGCAGTGGTAGAGCTGATATTATATTGCTACCTAAGGCTGGGAAGCAGAATAATGCTATTATTATTGAATATAAAATATGCAAATCTCCTGATACTCTAGAATCTATCGCAAAAGATGGGCTAGATCAAATCATGAGAAAAAAATATGAGACTAAAATAAAAGAACACTCTCATGTTCAGAAAATTATCAAAATTGCTATGGCTTTTTGTGGTAAAGAAGTGGCTCTAGAATACCAAATAGCTCAGGTATCTTAGGCACAATTGTTGAAAATTAGAAGAGCTATAGTCAATTGATGAGAAGTTGGAGACGTTGTTGCTCAATGCTCGCCTATTACTTATAGGCGTTAATTTAAGAAAATAAAGTAGAAAAGTCGTTTATTAGCGAGCCACCGTAAGTGGCGTGGCAATCCATTTTTAATCACTTTTCTGGATTGCTTCGTCAACCTTAAGGTTTCCTCGCAATGACGGTTTTTCAATTATTATTTTTTAAACTGACGCTTATGCACTCCATCGCTCCTAGCCCCAAATTCTTCTGAATTGACTATATTTGCATAAATCAACTTGTTAATCTTTTTATAATTTCATCTTTGCTGAGCAGAGGTAATATTACTGACATTTCTGGTCCAGATGTCATTCCTGTTATAGCAAGTCTTAAAGGTAGGAATACTTCTTTACCTTTTTTACCAGTTATTTCCATAATTCGTTTAGTCCATATGCTCCAACTATCGATGGTTATTGGTTCGTCTATTAATAAGGTAGCTGCTTGTTTTAAAAACTCTTTATCTAATCCTTCAACTTTAGAGGGGGAATAACAAATATTCCACCAATCTTTTATTTCATATAATTTTTGTAAATTACCTCTAACTGCCAACCAAAATTGCTCATTTATTTGTTCAGCTTTAATCTCTTTTAAGCGATCTTTTACTTCATCAAAACTCAAGCTAATTAGTAATTTATGATTTAAACGCTCTAGCTCTTCTGGTAAATAAGTTGTTGGACTTTTAGAAAAATTATTAATGTCAAACTCTTTTATTAGCCCAGCTAAATTTTTAAATGGTATAATAGGCGATGATGAGCCAAGCAAACTAAAGAAACTATTAATTGCCATTGGTTCTAATCCAATTTTATCCCTTAGAGCAGCAATCTCAAATCCCCCTGTTCTTTTAGATATTTTTTCATCCCGACTGATAACTAGACTAAGATGAGCAAAATTTGGTACCTTTGCCCCTAGAGTTTCAAACATTTGCACATGAATGGCAGTGTTAGTTACGTGATCCTCGCCCCGAACAATATCGGTAATGCCATAATCAATATCATCAACAACCGAACAAAGCATATAAGTCATACTGTTATCTTCTCTGATAACTATCGGATCACCAATATTCTTGCCTTCATATTTAACTTCACCCTTAATCATATCTTGCCAAATAATTGGAGTATGCGATACCAAGAATCGATAATGCGGTTTTCTTCCTTGACTAATATAGTCATTTATTTGTTGTTCAGTAAGGTTCAAAGCCGCACGATCATATATCGGAGGAAGCCCTCTAGATAGTTGTAACTTACGCTTTAATTCCAGCTCTTCCTGGGTCTCAAAACAAGGATATAATTTATTTTTTTGTAATAATAATGCTTTTATTGCTTCATACTTATCAAATCTATCAGATTGGCAAAAAGTTTGATCCCAGTTAAGTCCTAAAAATTTAAAATCCTCTTCAATGGCATGTTTATATTGTTGTTTGCTACGTTCAAGATCAGTATCATCAAACCTTAAAATAAATATGCCATTATGCTTTCTAGCATATAACCAATTTATCAGAGCTGTCCTAGTATTACCTATATGCAACATACCAGTTGGTGAGGGAGCAAATCTTGTGATAACTTTTCTCATAATTTTCTAACTGCTTATTTTGCTTTTTTCTTTTTTGTTACTTTTTTTGCAGCACCAGTCCTTGTCCTAATATTCTTTTTAGGAATTGTTGTTACCACTACTCCTGGCTTATCAGTATCTTTCTCCGGTTTATTCTTCAGCCTATTATTACTAGCCTCAATTATTTCCACAGCAGTTTCTAATGTGATGGTAAAAGGATCGTATCTTTTAGGTATTGAAATAAACCGATCAAGATATTTAAGATACGGACCATATCTACCTATACCCAGTATAATCTCTTGATGAGATTCAGGGTGCAGGCATAACTTAACCGGTAACTCAAGAAGCCTTAGAGCCAAACTAAGAGTCACGTCATTTTGTGCTACTGACGGTGGCAATGACACACGCTTTGGTTTTTCCCCCTTGGCAACTGGTTTGCTAGTCTGTACATAAAAACCATATGGACCTTTCTTTAATAAAACATCATGACCCTCTTTATCTACTCCTAATAATTTGTTCTCTTCAGCCATATCAACAATATCACTATTCTTCGAAGTAATTTGTTTTTTGAAAGTACATTCAGGATAGTTACTGCAAGCTAAAAATGCTCCAAACTTACCAAGCTTTAACCCTAATTGCCCTGTAGAACAGGATGGGCAATTTTTCGAATTGTTACTTTCTGATTTTTCTCCAAATAGGTGATAATCTAATGCTTGTTCAACATAAAGGATTATATCAGATATTTTCTTATCACTAACTATTTCTACGTTATTATTAAACCCATCCCAGAATTTTTTTAGTAAATTTTTCCATTCTATTTTACCTTCTGCCACTTCATCTAAATCATTCTCCAGATCAGCTGTAAAATCATATTCAACATATTTTTTGAAAAACCCTGTCAGAAATGTTGTCACTAAACGCCCTAATTCCTCTGGAAAGAAACGTTTTTTTTCAACAACCACATAGTTCCTATCTTGCAATACTGATATAATAGAAGCATAAGTAGAAGGACGACCAATTCCAAGTTCTTCAAGCTTCTTGACGAGACTGGCTTCAGAATATCTTGGTGGTGGTTCGGTGAAATGCTGTGCTGGATTCACTGAAGTTGTAGTTAATTTTTCTCCTTCTTGTAGTAATGGTAGAAGCCTATTTTCTTCTTCCGTTTCATCATCTAGACCCTCACGATAAATTTTGTAAAAACCATCAAAGGCAATAATTGAACCAGTTGCCCTGGCGGTGAATTCTTTATTTGCTGTATCAAGCTGAGCGACCACCAAATCAATAATAACATTTTCCATTTGGCAGGCTATCGTCCTTTTCCAAATCAAGTCATAAAGCCTATAATAATCTTTATCTAGTGTATCCTTTAATTTTTCTGGTAATAGAGTAACATCAGTTGGTCTAATAGCTTCATGAGCTTCTTGAGCATTCTTGGCTCTAGATTTATAAACTCGCTGGCTAGCTGGTAGATATTTATCACCAAAATTCTTATGTATCAACTGACGTATTTGTTCAACAGCCTCACTAGCAAGGGTAGTACCATCAGTTCTCATATAGGTGATCAAACCTATCGTTTCATTACCTATATCCATGCCTTCGTAAAGTTTTTGGGCAATTTGCATAGTTTTTTTAGCAGTAAACCCTAATTTTCGAGCTGCTTCTTGCTGTAACGAAGAAGTAATGAAAGGCGGTTGAGGCTGACGTTTTTGCTGCTTTTTTTCTAAAGATGCAATATGAAAATTCTTTGATTTTATTTCTTTGACTAGATCATTAGCTGCCGATTGATTAATAATTGAGAATTTCTCTAATTTATTACCATTGACATGAGTTAATCTCGCTAAAAACGGCTCGTTATTACTATTCAGAACATTAAGGGTAATATCCCAATATTCTTGCGATTTAAAACGTTCAATTTCATCTTCTCGCTCACAAATAAGTCGGAGTGCTACAGACTGAACTCTACCTGCTGATCTACATCCCGGTAATTTACGCCATAATATCGGTGATAAAGTAAATCCTACCAAATAATCCAATGCTCTCCTTGCTTGTTGAGCATTAACCAAATCAATATCAATATTTCTTGGGTTGTCCATTGCATGTAAAATAGCTTTTTTGGTAATCTCATCAAATGCTACTCTCTTAAAGAAATCATTAGATTTAATCAAGTTTTTTTCTTTTATTATTTCTGCAACATGCCAGGCAATTGCTTCTCCCTCTCGGTCTCGATCTGTTGCTAGATAAACCATTTCAGCTTTGGCAGCATCCTTAGTTATTGCTTCAACATATTTTTCTGCTTTATCTGATATAACATATTTCATAGAAAAATCTTCATTTGGCAGAACTGAACCATTTTTAGATGGTAAATCTCTAATATGTCCAAACGAAGCAATAACCTTAAAATCACTATCCAGATACTTATTTATCGTTTTCGCCTTTGCCGGCGATTCTACTATTACTAATTTCATATTTATTTATAAATTAAAGATATCTTGTTGCCAGGATATCTGGTTATTTTTCCAGCCAATTCTAGCTCTAATATTATCATATATATAGCCGGCAAAGGTAGCTGTGTTTGATGTAAACAATCAAAATCTATAGGAGTTGAAGATAAAAGCTCCTTAACCCTCATACGCATATCATTGGTAATTACATTATCATATTTGATATCTAACGTTCTAAACTGATTATTTTCGATTGAATCATTTGCTACATCCTTAGATTTACTGATAATTTTGCTAAAAGGTGGTAAATTAGTCTCTATGTCCTCAGTAGATTCCACCATATGAGCTCCTTCCTTGATAAGTTTATTAGTACCTTGACACCTAGGATCCAGCGGAAATCCTGGTACAGCAAATACTTCTCTATTCTGTTCTAAAGCAAACCGGGCTGTTATTAACGATCCAGATTTTAGACTTGCTTCAATCACTACTGTTCCAAGAGATATACCAGAAATTAATCGATTACGCTGTGGAAAATGTTGCCCAAGTGGTTTTGAACCTACTGGTAATTCAGCAATTATCAAGCCATTTTGTTGGATTTGCTCAAATAATCTAACATTCTCTGGGGGGTAAACATAATCAATTCCTCCAGCTATAACTCCTATTGTTTTAGAGGTATTTACTTGATGCACTGCTGTATCAACACCTCTGGCAAGTCCAGAAACCACTATATAATTTGCATCAGTCAATTCCTTAGCAATTTTAGCAGCAAAGGCACGACCATTTACTGAAGCATTTCTTGCTCCAACAATTGCTAAACATCTTTCGTGTGCTAATAACCCAATATTGCCCTTATAACTTAATATTGGCGGGCAATCAAAAATCTCTAACAATAACCTTGAATATCCTGGAGATTTATAGGTAATAATCTGAGCATTATGCTTTTGCAACAATTCAAGTTCTTTACTTGCATCGCTCTGAGAAAATACCCTTACGGGCTTAGAACGCCCACCCCTCAGAGAAAATTCTTGTATTTTGTCAATTGCAGCACTGCTATTACCAAATAGCTTTATTAAGCTCCAAAAAGTTCTTGAGCCAACATTTTCACTCCTAATCAATCTTAGGATGTCAATAGTTTCTTTTGTGTAAGATACTGGTTTAGTATCCAAAAATAGCTCCTTCAGCATCAATTGACTATATATTAGTGAATTAACTTTAATTGGCAACGTTATAAATCCGGTTAGTATTTAGCATCAGCGTCATTGCACATAAGCGTCATTGCGAGGAGCCACTTTAGTGGCAACGAAGCAATCCAAAAAAGCGATTAAAATGGATTGCTTCGTCGACCTTACGGTCTCCTCGCAATGACGGTTTCTCAATAACTGACACCTATGCGTCATTGCGAGCCACCGTAGGTGGCGTGGCAATCCATAAAAGAGTGGATTGCTTCGAAGGCTTACGCCTTCTCGCAATGACACATAGGCGTCAACTGACACTTATGCACAATTACAGCACGATGGGTGCCTATTCGGCACTAGTTCAGCAATTGACTACAGCTATAACTTTTCTGCATTAGAAGCTAAGTAATGTGACACTCCTTTATGTGAGGGAGTAATACCTTCATCACCTTTATGCCAGCCAGCTGGACATACTTCGCCATGTTTGGTGTTATAGTCTATAGCATCGATCACTCTTATTACTTCATCAATATTTCTACCAATTGGCAAATCGTTAACTAGCAAATGCCGTACTATAAATGCTTCATCAATAACAAAAGTACCACGCAGCGATATTCCTTCATCATGTAGTACATTATAACTATGTGACGCACTCTTTTTAATATCTGACACCATAGGAATCTGGATATTACCAACCCCACCTTTATTGTAAGGGGTATTTTTCCAAGCTAAATGAGAAAAATGCGAGTCAACACTTATTGCTACTAATTTTGTATTTCTCTCAGTAAATTCTCCTAACCTATTATTAAAAGCTATAATTTCTGATGGACAAACAAAAGTAAAATCAAGCGGGTAAAAAAATAATACCACTTTATGATTTTTAGCATAATTTCTAAGATTAAATTCAGATTCTATACTATTATCAGGCATAATAGCTTTAGCTGTAAAATCCGGAGCAGCTTTTCCAACGAACACTTGCATTAAAATTCTCCAATTAATAATGATTAAAAACATTTATTATGATACACAAAATTATAACCTATTACAATACCAAATCTCTAATAAGTCAACTAATAATTTAAAATACCTTGTAATATTGATATTATTCCTAGGAGCTGTAGGTATATTCATATGACAAGTCTGATGGATTGCCACGCTCACATACGTTTGCTCGCAATGACGAGTGGTAAGCTTATGTTTTCTCGCAGTGACGAGAGGTTTATACGTCATTACGAGGAGGCGTAAGCCGACTAAGCAATCCATTTTTGATTGCTTTTACAACCTATCTAAATTAGTACTGTTTCAAATATAACACAATAGATAAGGATTTATCAAAAAAAATAGTCTAAGTAGCTTGTAATTAATTAGTTTTGCATATATAGTATTCTGCGTGCTAGATATTCTAAAAGGTTTTATATAGAATAGGTATGTCATTCCTGTAAAAGGCTGTCATCTACACGAAAAATGCGTCATTTCCACAAAAATGATGTCATTCCTGGCAACGGTATGGAGCTAAAAAACCTTAGATTCCACATCGAAGCGGCAATGACATAAGATGAGGAAAAATGACCAAAGACTCGGGTAGGAAGGGTGTGATTAGAACACAAGAATGGCATAAGGTTTTGTGTCATCCCTGCGAAGGTAGGGGGTCTTGGATTCCCGTCTACGCGGGAATGACATAAAAACCGATTTAAAAAATTAACTTAAATTAGGAAAAATTTATGAATAAAGAAAGAAAAAAAAGCAATTTTTTAAGAAGTTTGCTGACTACTGCTTCTGTTGCTTCGGTAATAGTTGGGGCAAGTAGTTCAGCGTTTGGTGTTGCTAATAGACGGGTAACAGGTGATGCTGTTCTTAGTACCGGGGCAGGTTTACATCGGATGGGCGGTGCCGCCGATGTTCCATTTGTCTCAGGTTCAACTCTCCAGTATGATCATGCTGCTGCACATACACTTTTCGTTGACATGGATAATGTAACCATTAAGGTAATTGATGTTAATATGACGTCTGATCCTGCTGCGCCTGGTAATGCTCCTGGTACATTAAGGGTTGGACAAAGGGCAAATATTGGTTCTATCATTGCAACTAATAGAGATGGTGGTTCTGCTAATCATGTTCTTGAAATAGCGATGGACGATGGTGCAACTTTGAATTTAACCGGTACTGGGGGTACTGTTAAGAATCATCTTGATGTTGGTGTTAATGTTCTTAAGAACGATTATAGTCGCTTAGGTAAAATTGATTTTGCGGCAGGTGCAGCTACTGTGCATATTAATCTTACTAGTCCAAACGATATCGTTTTTGCTAAATTTGTAATAAATAATGGTCAAAATGCGACATTGGATATTACTAATACTGGGTATGTTACAACATTTAACAAAGCATCAGTTGCCACAGCTAAGACAATCAATATTAATGATGGCAGTACTCTTCAATTTGATTCTGAGTCTATGGCTGTTGGTAATATTGTATTACAGCTCCAACAACAAGGTGAGGATGTTATCAATTTTGGTGATAATGGTACAGGTAGATTATTACTTACCTCTAAGGCTGGGGGTAATGGTAGTGCTGCTAGCTTTCAAGTTGTGAATGGTTCACTTGGTGGTGCTATTGACGATTATGGTGTAATCCATTTTAACACTACATTAGAACATGGTACTCTTAGTGCAGTTAATAAAACCGTGATAGGTCGTGATGAAAATAATAGAGCCAAGAAATTCAAAGTTACCGCTACTGCTGGTCGGGCTGCAACAATTCAAGGTAAAGTATATACTAAGGAGCTTGAATTAAACGGTGGAGCAAGTACTTTTACCGATGCAGTTTATGTTGGTAATGATGGAATCACGAATTTTACTGCTGCATCAACAGTAACTTTTGATGATGATGCTAATCTTGGTAAAGTAGACTTCCAGAATAAGGCTAATAGTACAATTACCGTGGGAGCTGGCAAAAATCTTTCTGGGAATTTTTATGGTGATGCTAATAAAAGACTCAAAAACAAAATCGGAACACTGAGTTTTAGCGGTAATAGTGAATTCGATGGTACTGTAACTGACTTGGCTTTGATTGATCATACGGCGGCTGGTACTTTGAAATTCACAAAAGCTGGTGCTAATATTGTCACTAAAATACAGGGAGCAGCTGGTGGTGGTGGTAGCATATTTGAGTTTGTTAACGATTATAAATTAATTGGTAATATTGAACGTGCTCAAACCTTAAATTTCGAAAACGCTGAAGTTGCTGGTAATATTATAAATGTTAATGAGATTAATATTGCACAGGATAAAACATTAATGGTAGGCGGTACTCATATTCAGGCTAATACTATAGTATTTGGTAATGCGAAAGGAACATTGGCTCTTAATTCAGCAGGTAACGTAACCATTGAGTCCGTGCAAATCGGTACATTTGGTGGTAATATTGATGCAACTAAAATGGCAGATAAGAAAACTTTAACGATTATTGGTAATATAGGGACTGATCCTGCTATCGATGATAGTATGCCTTTAGATAAAATATTACTGAGTGGACAAAATCTTAATTTACAGCCTGCAAATGGAAAATCGGTTAATATTGTTGGAATGGAATTTAATGAAAAAGCTTCAACAATTGGTTTAAAAACTGCTGGTGTTGATTATGCTTTGGGAGAATTAAAGAAGGCGAATAAAGCGAAAATTGAAATTTCTGAAGATGTCTCATTACTTAATACCAAAACAACCGGTGACGATAAGCTAGAGGAAATTAATTTTAAAGGAGATAAGACTTTAACTCTTAAAGGGGGTATGGATATTACTGTTGGCTCTATAACAACTCACAAGGATAATCAAGGTAAGATAGTTTTTGCTGAAACTGGTGCTTTGAAAGGAAATATAGGAACATATAGTAAGATTTTTAACACGCTTCAAGTAAATGATAGTGTTGAAGCAACTACATCTGGTAAAGCCTACGTCACAAATATAGCCTTGGGGGATAGTTCTGTATTAGTTGTAGATAATGACTATAAGGTTAAAAACTTTGCTGTTAAAACTGATGGTAGTGGAATACTAAGATTTACCAATAATGGTGCAGCAACATTCGAAACAAAGACTATTACTGCTCCTGCTGGTCGTGTTCGTACTCCTGTTGGTGTTAAGGCACTAGCGGCATTAGAGTTACAGGGTGGTAATGTTACATTAAAAGGTAATGGTTTTAAATTCAAAAAAATTGCTTTTAGCAAGGATTCAACCTTAATTTTACCTAATGATATGAAACTTAGTGGGATAGAGGTTGAAAGTACTGCAGAAAAAAGACCTACAATTCGGTTAGCAAGTGCAATAAATCAAGATGAAATTATCTCAGGTCAAAATATTGGGAGTGATGCTCATCCTGTTAATTTAGAATTTACTGCAGATACTATTTTAGATGTTAAGAGTCAAAAAGCCTTTATTGGTGTAACTACTGGAGTTAAAGAGAAAGGTACTGTTAACTATGATTTGGGTAAAGGAGTTGATGGTGTTGTTTATGGTTTCGGTAGTAAGAATTACAACTTAAAACTAGTAAATTTAAAATCAAAAGTCACAAACTATGGCGATACCTTTGCTAATAATGTTGTTGTTCATGATAATGTATATTATGCAGCTGGTGGAACAGTAGACGGGGCAATACAGCTTGGTCATACTGAAACTGACGCTGGTGGTGTTGCTTCTGTTGAATTCAGAGATAATGTTATTCTGAAAGCTGATATGACCAGTGTGGGAGCTAAAAATACCATCGCCTTTGCAGGTAATGCTGAAATTAGTAGCAAGACTTTTGGTACAGCTAAAAATGCCTTTGAGACGATTAACTTTACTGGTGATGAAACACATACTGCAACTTTGAAATCTTCTGATTTGCATGCGAAAAATATTAACTTTGGTAATGAAAATATTAAAATTGCTGCTAGCAAGGTAGCACTTCATGGTATTTCACAGAATAATGCAAATATTGATCTAGAATCTAATCAGTTGAGCTTTGAAAAATCTGGAACTTGGGGAGAAAAAACTAGTATTCATACTGACTTAACTGAAGAAGGTTCATTTGGTAATATAGTTCTTAAGGACAAAGTTACTGTTAATAGCGGTTTGGGAATTGTTGTTAGAATTTCTGACAAAGCTGACTTAGACAAGTTTAGTAACAAGAAATTTGTACTTATAGATGGTACTAATAACTTAGTTCTAGAGGGTGGTGCAGTCAATCTAGTAAAAGACGGATTAATAAAAGATCGGGCATATATAGATTGGATTATTAAAACTGAAGGTGACAAATTAGTGTTTGAGCGTAAGGTTGATATAAAAGCTGGTATTACAGAGGACATGAAAAAGGCTGGTGCTAGTGATAAATATTTAGCAAATATTGATAACTTTGTTAAGGCGAAAAAGTTTATGAATGACATAAGCTTTATTTATCCAGACCAAGAGGATCAGGATGACGAGGAAAAGCAATCAGAATGCCAGAAGAAACGTTTTGCTGCAATGGAAAAAATGGAATCAAATGACAATTCTAAAGTAACTGGTCAAGTTGCAAAGGTTGGTGAAATGTTTGGTGCTGCTCTTCGTAACAGAATGCTTAAAGCTAATGCTGCTGCAGTTTCTGCTGGTTCTGATGATACTTTAATGGGTGCATGGGCTATGCCATATTATAGTCAAGCTACTCAAAAGAAGAGCGGTGATGATGCTGGGTATGGAGTAAAATCTTTTGGTGGAGTCGTTGGTTTTGATACTTTAGTCAATGATGATCTAACAATTGGTGCTGCTGTTAGCTTTGTTAAGAGTGACATGAAGTACAAAGGTGATTACGCTGGAAAAACTGAAATAGGTACTTTCATGGGTTCTATTTATGCAGCACAATCACTTCCTCAAAATTTCTTTGTACAAGCTGTGGCTTCTTTGGGTTCAAGTAAAATTAAAGGTACTGATCCTAGAATAGTTTCTACTAAGACTCATTCTAGTGGTCAGGAAACTGCTAAAGCTGATTATGGCACTATGTCTTACGGCGGAGAGGTGTTATTTGGTTACAACGCTAAAATAGCTGACTCAGCATTACTAACTCCGATGGCTGGAGTTCGTTATACAAGGTTTAACGATGAAAGTTATAAGGAAACTGGTACAACAAATCAAAATAAGATTGTTGGTGAGAGAGGCATTAATAACATTGAGGCTATAATTGGTGCTAAAGTTTCAACCTCTATAGATACTGATGGTGTTGTAGTGACTCCTGAATTACATGCTTTTGTTTCACAAAAGTTAGGTGGTGATAAATCAGGGAAAGTTGATGTTAGATTAGAGGGTATGACTGATTCCTTTATTACTAAGTCTGAAAAAGCTGCAAAAACATCATTTAATGTTGGTTTAGGCGTTATTGCTAAAGCTGGTGTTATGGAGTATGGAGCTGGTTATGACGCAAATTTAGCTAAGAACTATGTTGCTCATCAAGGTACTTTAAAAGTTCGTGTAAACTTCTAAACTAATCATTTAAGTTTACTTATCTATTACTACAAAAAGGGCTTCCTTCTCCAAGAGGAAGCCTTTTTTGTTTATATTATTGTTCTTTATAGTTAATCAACATAAAGTTGAGCAAGTTGTTATTCCCGCCTAGGCGGGAGTCTAGTATAGATCCCTGCCTTCGCAGGGATGACACTGAGTTGAGTAGGGATGACAATTTATGGATTGCTTCGTCGACCTGCGGTCTTTCTCGCAATGACGGTTTCTCAATTATTGTTTTCTTAATTGCTGACGCTTATGCGTCATTGCGAGACCACGTAGTGGTCGTGGCAATCCATCTTTGGTTACTTTTATGGATTGCTTCGTCGACCTACGGTCTTCCTCGCAATGACGTTGACCACATATGACTTTAAACTACCTGGTCTAAAACTGCTTCCTCTTCCAACTTTCAATAGTTGTGGCGTCATTGCCAGACCACATAGTGGTCGTCGTGGCAATCCATGTTGGTCGCTTTCTGGATTGCTTCAATGCTAATAAAGTAGCTCCTTGCTAATAGACGTCTTGCAATTTTTAAATTATTCTGGGTTATGCGTAAGGTGAGATAGTTAATGTCTTAGTAAATCTATTTGTTTTTGATAATTTTTTGATTGAAAAATAAAATTACCTGATACTAAAATATCAGCTCCTGCGTTGATGCAATTTTTACCGGTAATATTATTTATTCCTCCATCTACAGAAAGTAATATAGTTTTGTTGGAATTTTTGATTTTTTCTGAAATAATTTTGATTTTCTCTAACTGATTCTCTATAAATTTTTGACCAGAAAACCCGGGATTTACAGTCATTACTAAAATCAAATCTACTTTATCAATAATATAATCTATAGAAATTGGGTTGGTGGAAGGAAGCAGTGCCACTCCGACTTTTACTCCTAAATTTTGAATAATGTCTAAAGTTCGGTCAAGATGAATAGTTGTTTCAGGATGGATAGTGATAATATCTGCCCCACTACTAGCATATTCTTTAATCGAATATTCTGGGTTATTAATCATTAAATGTATATCAAACGGCAAGGTAGTATGAGATTTTAAGGCTTTTATTATAGGAGGTCCAAATGTTAAGTTAGGTACAAAATGACCATCCATAACGTCTATATGGATCATATCAGCCCCCGCTTCTTCCAAAGAATTGATTTCTTTTTGTAAATTAGCAAAATCGGCTGATAGCAATGAAGGTGCGATCTTAATTACTTTCACTGTATTTTTATCCTTAAATAATAGACCTTATATCACATTTTCAAGATATAAGGTCTAATGAATTTTTTGATTTTTCCTTTTATAGTTATTTAGCTATAGTAAGTTTGTTATAGTCAATTAACCTGAATTAGTGCCGAACAAGCACCCATCGTGCTGTCTATTAGCGAGGAGGCGTAAACCTTCGAAGCAATTGTAAGTTGTCATTCCCGCGTAGGCGGGAATCTGGATACCTGCCTACGCAGGTATGACACAAACAGGATTGCTTCGTCGCCCACTAAAGTGGCTCTGAGCCATGACGCTGATGCTAAATACTAATCGGGTATAACATAACTGCTTTTACTAAATTAGGACGCTTGGCTATTTCTAGAGCGACCAGAATAAGGCTTTTTATCGTTATTATTACGAGGAAAATAACTTTTTCTACCATTATTGTTATTGTTGCTATTATTACCATTAAATGGTCTTCTACGATTCTTATTTCCGGTCATTTCTTCTCTTGAAGTACTCTCACCTTGGTTCATTAGGCGATCAATAGCTTTCCACCTAATATTATCTTCTGGCGAAATGAAGGATAATGCACAACCTGAAAGTCCTGCTCTACCAGTTCTACCTATTCTATGTAAATAATCTTCTGGAGACATTGGCAAATCATAATTGATAACATGCTGTGTATGTGGTATGTCTAAGCCACGAGCCGCAACATCTGTTGCCACCATAATTCTGTGACGAGAAGAGCGAAACGATGCAATTACGTGATCCCTTCTACCTTGTGTTAAATCACCATGGATAGCTTCAGCTTTGTGATCTTCAAATTTTAACATTTTTGCCAACTGATCGGCACCACGCTTAGTTTTCACAAAAATAATTATAGAACCATCACGTTGTTTTAATTGCTTTATAAGCTCAGGGAATTTCTCTTTATCAGAAACTCGCAAAGTTTCTTGTTTTATTTGAGAAGCAGCCTGAGTAGTTGAGCCAATAGTAATGCGTTTAGGGTTAATCACATATTTTTGCGATAGTGCAATAATATGTTTTGGCATAGTAGCTGAAAACATTAAAACCTGTCTTTTTTCAGGTATATATTTATTTATTTCTTCCAACTGTTCTTTCATGCCCATATCAAGCATCCTATCCATCTCATCAAGTACCACTAATTGTACTGTGTTTAATTTTAAGGTACCACGTAGTAAATGATCTATAATACGACCAGGGGTTCCAATCACCACTTTAGGATTTGCCTTTAGCTGCGTAAATTGTTTATGCATTGGTTCACCACCTATTAAAACCGCACTAGGAAGCTTAATTTGAGTAGTTACATTGGTTAAAGTAGTGCGTACTTGGCTAGCTAATTCCCGAGTTGGTACAAGTACCAAAGCCATTGATTTTGTCTGTATAAAAGAATTGACGATTGGTAGTAAATAGGCAAGGGTTTTACCTGAACCAGTTTGACTAGAAGCAAGAATATCACTACCTTGCATCGCAATCGGTATAGCCTCTCTTTGAATTTCTGTAGGAGAGGTGATGTTCATCTGTTCAAGTGATATAATCACTTCGTTTGGTAAATTAAAATTTTTCATTATTAAATCCAATGTTATTTATCGTAAATTAAAAATACTCAAATGCTTTAAGGAATTGAAAGGTTAAATGCAATTAAACTCCAAATCTTCAAAGCATTTGAGCAAACATATATTCTATACCTTAAAAAATAAATTTATGATTAAGTTCTTATGTTATAAAGCGGGTTATTAATTGTTGTATAGTAAAAGCGGTTGTAATTATAAATACAATCCTATCATAGATACTCTTTTGCTTTGAAAATCCATTTCCCCAAATCATTCGAGTATACTTAAAATAGTCCAATAAAATTACAGCTTTACTTACAGTGAACACTGAATTATAAAAGATAATGCACAGAGTGTATAAAAAGATGATACTACCCAAAATTCACTAGTTTAATAACCACTCATAAATTTTGAGTAGTTGCTTGTAGTTTTAAATAAATATTATTTTATTTGCAGATTAACAGCAGAAATTTTTCCCTTATTGTCTTCTAGATCAAAGCCTACACTTTGACCTCCATTAAGATTACGGATCCCGGCACGCTCTACAGCTGAGATGTGAACAAAAACGTCGCTCCCACCATCGTCTGGTTGAATAAAACCAAAACCTTTGGTTGTATTAAACCATTTGACCTTACCTACTTTAGTAGTCATAAAAACCTTTTAGTATAGAGTTACTTATCTGAACTTAATTCGAACTCTCCCGTAGAAATTAAACCCAATAACTGACAGGCAGAAATAAGGCTTTCATGCTATTAAAGAGTTAATTATTAAACCCAAAAAACATGGTACTCCTTTTTTTGATAATTGTCAACAAAGGATAAGAAAATATCCATAGATTTTATATTTCTCTTTGAAATATAGACATTTTAGCACGTTTCTTAATTATATATAGCCAATCTATCCTAAATTAACTATAGTCAATTGATGAGAAGTTGGTGACGTCGTCGCTCAATGCTCGCCTATTACTTATAGGCGTCGCTCCATCGTTCCTAGCACCAAATTCTCCTGAATTAACTATATATATTACCAACACTAATTGATAGGCTAGCTGAAACAAATTTTTCTAAATCTCCGTCAAGTACACCTTTAGTATCAGAAGTCTCATGATTGGTACGTAAATCCTTAACCATTTGATAAGGTTGCAATACATAAGATCTTATTTGATGTCCCCAGCCATTCTCAGTTTTTGATGCATTCTGTTCTTGAATATCCTCAGTACGTTTTTTTAACTCTAGTTCATAAAGCCTTGCTTTAAGCATTTTCATAGCCTGTGCTTTGTTCTTATGCTGTGATCTATCATTTTGGCACTGTGTTACGATATTAGTAGGTAAGTGGGTAATCCTTACGGCAGAATCAGTAGTGTTTACGTGTTGTCCCCCAGCTCCGGAAGAACGGTAAGTATCAATTCTAAGGTCTTTTTCATCTATTACAATTGCAATACTATCATCAATTTCTGGATATACCCAACTACTAGCAAAGCTAGTCATCCTTTTGCCCGCTGCATTAAAAGGCGATATCCGTACTAAACGGTGCACTCCTGATTCTGTTCGAAACCAACCATATGCTTGGTAGCCATTAATTTTAATAGTACATGATTTTATTCCTGCTTCTTCACCGTTAATAAGATGAATAACTTCGCTTTTAAAACCCTGCCTTTCCGCGAAACGCAAATACATACGCATCATAATTGATGCCCAATCATGACTCTCCGTACCGCCAGCTCCAGCATTGATTTCAAGAAAACAATTATTACTGTCAAATTCCCCAGAAAATAAGCATTCAGTCTCAAATTTTCCGGCAATAATAGATAGTTTTCTTAAATCTTCTTGAACTTGTTCTAGAACTTGTTGGTCATTTTCGACAAACGCCAATTCCTCAAGTTCTAAACATTCCGTAAGATTAGATTGAAGTTGTTTAAACGAATTAAGTTTAGTCTCTAGAAGTCTTTTTTCTTTCAGAATATTTTGAGCCTTTTCCTGATTATCCCACAAAGTTGGATCTTCTGATATATTTTCCAGCTCTACAAGCCTTTTGGTTGCGTTATCAAAATCAAAGTGACCTCCTGAGCAGCTCTAAAGACTGTTCGATTTTTTTTACATAATGTTCAATTTCAGCACGCACTATTATTTCCTACTATAAAATGGAATTTTACTATATAAAGATAAGATAAACCGACGTCATTGTGCATAAGTGTTAGTTTAAGAAGCCAATAATTGAGAAACTGTCATTGCGAGGAGACCGTAAGGTCAACGAAGCAATCCAAAAAAGTGATTAAAAATGGATTGCCACGCCACCTACGGTGGCTCGCTAATAGACGACTTTTTTACTTTATTTTCTTAAACTGATGCCTATGCGTCATTGCGAGATCACGTAAGTTAGGTCGTGGCAATCCACTATTTATTAAATTGGATCGTTTCGTTCGAGCTTTGCTACTTTTTGCAATGACCAGTCGGGTTAGCATTTTTCTAATTTTAACATTATATCGCATATACAATGAATAATCAAAAGTTTATCAGAAATTTTTCAATCATCGCTCATATTGATCATGGTAAGTCTACTTTAGCAGACAGGTTAATTGAATATTGTGGAGGATTGGTAGCTCGAGAAATGAGTCAGCAGGTACTTGACTCAATGGACATAGAAAAAGAACGGGGAATTACTATCAAAGCACAGACTGTTAGATTAGTTTATAAAGCCAAAGATGGTAATACCTATTATCTAAACCTAATGGATACTCCTGGTCATGTGGATTTTTCTTATGAGGTTAGTAGGTCACTCGCTGCTTGTGAAGGCTCGTTATTAGTGGTAGATAGTAGCCAGGGTGTTGAGGCACAAACTCTCGCAAATGTTTATCAAGCGATTGATAATAAGCATGAAATTGTTCCTGTACTCAATAAAATTGATCTACCAGCCGCTGATCCTGATAAAGTCAAACAACAAATAGAGGACGTAATTGGTATAGATGCAAGCGATGCATTATTGATTTCGGCAAAGAGTGGTATAGGAATAGAAGAAGTACTTGAAGCAATTGTTAATAGACTACCCTGTCCTGCAACTAATCAAACAGATATTTTAAAGGCATTATTGGTTGATAGTTGGTACGATTCTTACCTAGGAGTAGTAATTTTGGTTAGAGTTATCGATGGAACTTTACGCAAAAATATGCGTATTAGAATGATGGCTAGCAATTGTAGTTATAATGTTGAGAATGTTGGGTATTTTACTCCTAAGAAACATATATCAGATATTTTATATTCAGGAGAAATAGGGTTTTTTACTGCTTCAATCAAGCAAGTTGTTGACTGTAAAGTTGGTGACACAATAACTGATGAAAAAAGACCTTGTAAGGAGCCTTTGCCTGGTTTTAAGCCACATTTACCGGTAGTATTTTGTGGATTATATCCTTCAGACGCTTCACAATTTGAGCATCTAAAAGATTCTTTAGCTAAATTAAGGCTTAACGATGCTAGCTTTGAATTTGAAGCAGAAAGTTCAACTGCCTTAGGATTAGGATTTCGCTGCGGTTTCTTGGGGTTACTACATCTTGAAATAGTGCAAGAAAGACTGGAGCGTGAATTTGATCTTGATATGATAACTACTGCTCCTAGTGTGGTTTATAAGATTAATATGCGTGATGGACATCAATTAGAAATACATAATCCGGCTGACTTACCTGTTACTCAAAATATAGAATCAATGTTAGAGCCTTGGGTTAAGGCAACAATATTAGTGCCAGATGAGTTTTTAGGTAATGTTTTATCTTTGTGTACTGATAAAAGAGGAGTACAAATTGAATTAACTTATGTCGGTGGTAGGGCTATGGTAATTTACCGATTACCGTTAAATGAGATAGTATTTGATTTTTACGATAAGTTAAAAAGTTACACAAAAGGCTATGCTAGCTTTGATTGGGAAATGGATGGTTATGAGGAAAGTGATTTGGTAAAATTATCTATTTTGGTTAATAGCGAGCCAGTTGATGCTCTATCTACTATAGTACATCGATCACGATCAGAATATCGTGGTCGAGAATTGTGTAAACGCCTTAGCGATTTAATCCCAAGGCAATTATTTCAGATCGCTATTCAAGCTGCTATTGGTAGCAGAATAATCGCTAGAGAAACCGTTAAAGCAATGCGTAAAGATGTTTTATCTAAATGCTATGGTGGAGATATAACTCGTAAACGTAAATTATTGGAAAAGCAAAAAGCTGGCAAAAAACGTATGCGTAATATTGGTAATGTTGAAATTCCGCAATCGGCTTTTATAGCTGCTCTTAGAATAGGAGATGAGTGATATAGCTACCCTGATTGACTATAGTTATAAAAAGATTGACTCACCAACAAGTTAATATAATATAAATTAAAGCTTATGAGGTATTATTATGCTAAAAAACTATACATGTGTAAAAGGTACTGTGTTAGAGGATTTAGAAGATAGTACAAAACACACAATGACTCACCATAATTTTATAGTGCAAGCTAACCAACTAGACTATCAAGTAAATATAGATATTCAGTCTGATTCTAGAGCTAATGTTAAACTATACTATGTCGATCAGTTGAATAATAATGAATTGTTAACTAATTTAGCTAAACTAGGAAATGAGGGATTATTTCGCTTAGATAAGTTAAATCAAGCCTATAGACTTGATTATTTTCGCAGTGGAATTTTGCCAGTAGATTATTTAAAGAATAGTTTAGCAAAATCATGGCAAGAAATTTCATCTTTGCTAGACATGCATATTATCCGTGGTACAAAGATATGTATTTTAGGTGAGTCTTATGATGATACTGAAACAAGGGAAGTAGTACCTTATGGATTACAGCTAAAACAACAACATTCTCAACTTCCTCCTAGAGGTATACATGATATACATCTGAATCAGGGGAACTATAACCCACACAGTAAAGATAATGGCATTTATCAAGATGGGGCTATATTCATAGAAACCCCTAATAATAGTATTAAAGCCTTTTTCTTCATGTTTGATGAACAATCTTTGAATACTGATGATTCAGGTAACCCTGTTGATGATGAGTGAATTGACTAACCCGACTTGTCATTGCGAGAAGACCTTACGTTCTCAAGCCGTCATTGCGAGGAGGCGTAAACCGATGAAGCAATCCAATAATGTGTGGATTGCCGCGACCACTATGTGGTCTCGCAATGACGTATACTTCTATAACTTGTCATTGCGAGGAGCCGCTAAAAGCGGCGACGCGGCAATCCAAGAAAAAGTGAATAGAAATGGGTTGCTTCGTCGGTCTGGCGACCTCCTCGCAATGACAGTCGGATTAGTTATAAATATAATAAAAGCGAAAAAGAAAAATTTATATGAAAAATTATAGAATTGAAACCGATTCATTTGGAGAAATCAAAGTAGACGATCAATTTTACTGGGGGGCGGGAACTCAAAGGTCTCTTGAGAATTTTAAGATAGGCGAGCAAAAAATGCCTATTCAGTTGATTAAGGCACTAGCAATTTTAAAAAAATGTGCAGCAAAGGTCAATAAAGAATTAGGCGATCTTAAGCCTGAGATATCAGAAGCAATAGATCAAGCTACCTCTAGAATATTAAAAGGGGAATTTGATGATCAATTTCCTTTAGTAGTATGGCAGACTGGCTCTGGTACTCAGACTAATATGAATATCAATGAGGTAATAGCCTCTATTGGTAATGAACAATTAGTAGGCAAGAAGGGTGGTAAATCGCCAATTCATCCAAATGATCATGTAAATATGGCACAATCATCCAACGACTCGTTTCCAACTGCTATGCATATCGCAACCATACTCGCTAGTAAACAACAATTAATTCCAGCATTAACCAGCCTACATTCGGCGTTAAATACCAAAGCTACAGCTTGGAATAATATAGTTAAGATAGGACGCACTCATTTGCAGGACGCTACGCCAATAACGCTTGGGCAAGAATTTTCTGGTTATGTAACGCAAATAGCCTATGCCATAGAACGAGTTGAGGAGTCACTAAAAAGAGTATATTTTTTAGCCCAAGGTGGAACTGCAGTGGGGACTGGTATTAATTGTCGTAAAGAATTTGCTGTAAGATTCTCTGATCAAGTTGCTGCATATACCAACTATCCTTTCAAAAGTGCTGCTAATAAATTTGAAGCATTAGCTACTCATGATGCATTAGTAGAATTTTCTGGTACTCTAAATACCATAGCAGGAAGTTTAATGAAAATGGCTAATGACATTAGGCTATTAGGATCGGGACCAAGATGTGGTTTTGGTGAATTACATTTACCGGAAAATGAGCCTGGTTCTTCAATTATGCCAGGTAAGGTTAATCCAACACAAATTGAAGCATTGACTATGGTTTGCGTGCAGGTTATGGGCAATAATCTTGCAGTAGCTATAGCCGGATCAAACGGTCATCTTGAATTAAATACCTTTAAGCCGGTTATAATATATAATATTTTGCAGTCAATAGAGTTGATTTCTGCTAGCATCAATAGTTTTGTTACGCATTGTATTGAAGGTTTAGAGCCGAATATAGAACGTATTAATAAGCTGAGAGAGCAATCGCTGATGTTAGTGACAGCCTTAAATCCGCATATAGGTTATGATAATGCGGCAAAAGTTGCAAAAAAAGCCTATCAAGAAGGTATAACTTTAAGAGAAGCTGCTATAAAATTAAATTTTTTATCAGGTGAGGAGTTTGATCGCTTAGTGGTAGCAAAAAATATGGTATAATTAGACTGATGCTCTTTATGAAATATATTTTATGGTAGAAATTTTCAGATTCTTTATTATACTAAAAACAATTTATATTTAACAGGTAAAATATTATTATGGCTTTACATCTCAAAGCACCAGAAAATGTAATTCTTAAACCAATTATCACAGTATTTGGTGTTGGAGGAGCTGGTGGTAATGCAATAAATAATATGCTACTTGCCAAATTGCAAGGAGCAAACTTTGTTGTTGCCAATACTGATGCCCAATCACTCGAACATTCCTTATGCGACAACAAAATACAGTTAGGTGTTGCGATTACTAAAGGTCTTGGAGCTGGTGCGTCTCCAGAAATCGGGGCTTTAGCAGCTGAAGAATCAGCTGACGAGATTAAGGGGCATTTAGAAGGTAGCAATATGGTGTTTATCACTGCCGGTATGGGTGGAGGTACTGGTACAGGTGCTTCTCCGGTTGTGGCAAAGATTGCTAAGGAGCTAGGAATTCTTACTGTGGGGGTAGTTACTAAACCTTTTCATTTTGAAGGAAAGCATAGAATTAAAACTGCTGAACAAGGTTTACTAGAACTACAAAGATTTGTTGATACTTTGATAGTAATACCGAATCAAAATTTATTTCGTATAGCAAATGAAAATACTACCTTTGCCGATGCCTTTAAAATGGCAGATGATGTATTACATGCCGGAGTCAGAGGGGTTACTGATTTGATGATCATGCCAGGTCTGATTAACCTAGACTTTGCTGACATTAGAACAGTGATGAGCGAAATGGGTAAAGCTATGATGGGTACGGGAGAAGCATCTGGTGAGGATAGGGCGGTTAAGGCAGCTGAAGCGGCTATCTCTAATCCACTATTAGATCATAACTCAATGCGTGGTGCTAGAGGGGTGTTAATTAACATTACTGGTGGTGCGGATATGACCTTATTTGAGGTTGATAGTGCGGCTAATAGAATTAGAGAAGAAGTAGGGGATAGCGATGCTAATATTATTTTTGGTTCGACGTTTAATCAAGAATTAAATGGCGTTATTCGGGTATCGGTAGTTGCTACTGGTATTGATGCTGATCAAGTTATAAGCAACAAACCCCAACCTATTGAATCAGTAACTAGTAGTCCTACAAGTTGTGAACAAGTAGCTAATAACCATGATTTAATAGAGACAACAGTTTTAGAAGAAATTCCAGATTTTGCCCAATATACTGGTGAAAAAGCTAGTTTAGTAGATTCTGGAGTACAGCCTTTAAACTTAAACGTTCAGGCGACATCAATTAATATACCAAATCAGCCAACTATAAGTAGCAATGATGCCAAAGCATCTTTACTCAGTAGAATGTGGAATTCACTAAAATCCAATACTAATCAAAATCAAGAGCAAATCAAAAACCATATTCCTCCAATTTCTCAAAAGAGCGATGTAGACGTTGATATCCATGATATTCCAGCTTTTTTAAGGAAACCAAAATAATAGAATACATTAGTTATCTTGAAATATATCAAGTAGCGTGCTATAATTCTCACTTATTGTTCTTAGGCTATGTAACAAAATTTAAATTATTCATATAGCTTAGCGATCGATATAAATTAATATATGATAGTGTATAATTATGGCTGAAGTTTTTTTTAATGGTCCTGCTGGTCGGATTGAAGGGCTGTATACTAAATCTAGCGATTCTAAGGCTCCACTTGCTTTGGTATTACATCCACATCCACTTCACGGTGGCACTATGAATAACAAAGTGGTTTATAATGTATATAGAACACTAGTATCGAATGGATTCACAGTACTCAGAATTAATTTCCGAGGAGTTGGACGCTCTCAAGGAGAGTTTGATAATGGTATTGGGGAAATGACTGATGCGGCGACGGCACTTGATTGGTTGCAGCTTAACAATCCTACAGGTAGTATAAATTTAATAGCAGGCTTTTCTTTTGGAGCCTGGATAGCCATGCAACTTATCATGAGAAGACCAGAGATTAATAATTTTATTATGGTATCCCCACCAGTAAATAAATATGATTTTTCCTTCTTGTCTCAATGCCCTATTTCCGGTTTTGTAATACAAGGGGACAATGATAGTATTGTGTCAGAAGAATCAGTACTTGAACTGGTAGGAAAGCTGTCTAAGCAGAAACATATAACTGTCGACTATAAGCTCATCCATGGAGCCGATCATTTTTTTCGGAACAAAATTGGTGAATTTACCCAGGCAATTAGTGATTACTTACAATTAAGGTTATTAAATAATAAAGTTACTCATTTAAATAAGGACTTTCTTACTGAAGGAAAATTAGCAAAAAAATCTCTTCAAAAGGTTTTCTTAGATTAACTGCAATTAGCCACTGGTTATAAGTTATAGTCAATTAACCTGAATTAGTGCCGAATAAGCACCCATCATACTGTCATTGCGAGGAGGCATAAGCCTCCGAAGCAATCCATTTTAATAGTTTTTTGGATTGCTTCGTCGCCACTAAAGTGGCTTCTCGCAATGACGCTGAAGCTAAATACTAATAGGATTTATAACGTTGCTAATTCAAGTTAATTCACTATAATCTGGTTGGAGTAAATAAAGCATTAAAAATAGCAATGAATGAATAAGTGGAAATATTAATGGAAAATTATGATATAGCAATTATTGGCGGTGGGCCTGGTGGTTATGTTGCGGCAATTAGGGCGGCACAACTAAATAAAAAAGTTGTGTTGATTGAGAGAGAGCATTTAGGAGGGGTTTGTTTAAATTGGGGATGTATACCAACAAAAGCACTACTTAAATCAGCTGAATTATTTCAGAAAATTAAGCATGCTCAAGATTATGGTATTATAGTCAATGAACCAAGCTTTGACTTAAAAAAAATAGTACAGCGTTCTAGAGATATATCGACGCAGTTAACATCTGGCATTAAGTCCTTACTAAAGAAAAATAAGGTTACGGTAATTGATGGCACTGCTGTACTTGGAGATGGCAAAGTGGTAAATATTGATAGTAACGGTCAAAAAATTTCAATTAAAGCACAAGATATAATAATTGCTACAGGTGCAAGAGCTAGGATTTTAGATGGATTTAAACCAGATGGTAAGCAAATTATTACTTCTAAGGAGGCTATGATTTTGGATAAATTACCAAAATCTATGATTATAGTTGGATCAGGAGCGATTGGTATAGAATTTGCTTCATTTTATAACTCTTTAGGAACAAACGTCACCATAATTGAAGTACAAAATAGGATTTTACAAGCTGAAGATGAAGAAATTTCTTTAATGGCACGAAAAATTTTTGAGAAAAAGGGTATAAAAATTCATACTAATAGTAAGTTGTTAAATCATAGCCAAACACAAGATCATGTTATGATTGAAGTTGAGATAGAAGGTAAGAACCACAAAATACAAGCTGAAACTTTGCTTATGGCAGTTGGTATAGTTGGCAATACGGAAAATCTTAATTTAGAAAAAACTAATATAAAAATAGATAGAGGTCATATTGTTACCAATCAGTTTATGCAAACTGATGAACAAGGAATTTATGCAATAGGTGATGTCACATCTCCCCCGTGGCTTGCACACAAGGCAATTCATGAAGGTATTATTGCTGTAGAAACTATTGCCGGTCTTAAAGCTCATCCTCTAGAAAATCGTAATATTCCAGGTTGTACTTATTCCTCACCGCAGATTGCTAGTGTAGGGCTTACTGAAGAACAAGCGAAAAAAGCTGGTTACCAAGTGAAAATTGGCAAATTCCCATCTATCGCTAATGGGAAAGCCCTGGTTGATGGGTGTACTGAAGGGATGATTAAAACAATATTTGATACAAAAACTGGGGAATTGCTAGGGGCGCACTTGATAGGCGAAGAGGTTACCGAGCTAATTCAAGGTTATGTAATTGCTAGAACTATGGAAGGTACAGAGCTTGATTTAATCAATACCATTTTCCCTCACCCAACTTTATCGGAAATGATGAGTGAGTCAGTATTGCAGGCCTATGGTAGAGCCATTCATATTTGATTTATTTTTTTCTAAATATACTTAGTGGTAAGGATAGATTGTGTTATAAGTACTATTTGTTACTCCCGCGAAGGTTTTGTGTCATTCCCGCGTAGGCGGGAATCTAGCCCCCTGCTTACGCAGGGGTGACAAGAGAGGCGGATGACAAGAGAGCAAGAATAACAACTTGCAATTAAATTTAAATATGAGGTACAGGCAATGAGTAAGATGAATGCTGAGGATTATGAAACTTTTCCACGAAAGCGGCGAATAAATATCGTTATGCGGCATGGTGTATCATTTGGCTCGGCATTGGCTATGGCTATTTCATTTAACATCAACCACTCTGTGTTATGGGCAGTCTTACATGGTTTGTTTTCATGGCTTTATGTGGTTTATTATTGCTTGGCTTATTAGAGTTTTATGGATGTAACAGTATAATGATCAATAATAAATTAGTACAAAATTATACTTCTGCGTTATTTAATAATGCACTAGCTAATGCTTTGGAAGATAAAATATTTGAGCAGATTAAGATTATTGATCAGCTTATCAATGATAATGCACAAATCAAGGAGGCGATATTTTCTCCTATAGTGAAAAATATTGATAAATGTAAAATAATTGAATTAATTGCAAAAAACTTTAATGTTGAATCTACAGTTAAGCAGTTATTATTAATATTACTAAAACATTCACGTATGCCTATTTTATCCAATATAGTTGTATTGTACCAACAATTACTTAATAAAAGTAGAAATATTAAGATGGTAACAATCACTTCTGCTAAAATTTTGCATAGTGAAGAAAAACAATGGTTAACAAAACATTTAGAAACTGATTTTCAGCAGAAAGTTGCGATAAAATTTAGTCAGAATCAGTCAATTATTGGTGGTATTATTATACAATATGATAGCGTAGTTAGGGATTACTCTATTGATGGAATGTTAAAAAAGATAATAAAAACCTTAAAAACTACAAAGATTTAGGTTATATAGATAGTTAGAAATGGATTGCCACGACCACTATATGGTCTCGCAATGACGTTTGGTAAAATCTTTTCGTCATTGCGAGAAGCCACTTTAGTGGCGACGAAGCAATCTAGGAAAGTGATTAGAAATGGATTGCCACGACCACTATATGGTTTCGCAATGACGTTTGGATTAAAAATTATTAAATAAGATTTACGAGGTAAATAATTATGGGTTCTTCCCAAAAATTAAAGGCTGTTGAACTTGCTGAAGTACTAAAAAAAGAAATTGCTAATATTGAACAATTTAGCGATTTACAAGAAGTAGGGCAAGTTATAACAGTTGGAGATGGTATAGCTAGAGTATACGGTATCGATAATGTAGGAGCTGGTGAGGTAGTTGAGTTTGCCTCGGGGGTGAAAGGTCTTGCTCTTAATCTTGAAACAGACTCGGTAAATATCATATTGATTGGTGACGATCGCGAAGTAAAGCAAGGAGATTCGGTCAAAAGAACTGGTAAGATTATACAAGTACCAGTCGGTAAAGCATTGCTTGGTAGGGTCGTTGATGGTATGGCAAGTCCTATTGACGGTAAAGGTGAAATTATAACTGATAGCTACAGGAATATAGAAGAAAAGGCTCCGGGGATCATTTCTAGACAAAGTGTTAAAGACCCGGTGCAAACGGGTATCAAAGTGATTGATTCCCTAATTCCTATTGGTAGAGGTCAGCGGGAGTTAATTATTGGTGACAGGCAAGTAGGAAAAACGGCTATTGCCATCGATACGATTATTAACCAAAGACAAGCTCATCTTGATGGCGATGAAAAAAATAAGATTTATTGTATTTACGTAGCTATTGGTCAAAAAAGGTCGACTGTCGCACAGGTAGTAAAAAAATTGGAAGATTCAGGGGCTATGGAATATACAGTAGTTGTTGCAGCCACCGCCTCTGATCCTGTTGCGTTGCAATATGTGGCACCTTACACTGGCTGTAGTATTGGTGAGTATTTTCGTGATAATGGCATGCATGCATTAGTTATTTACGATGATTTGAGTAAACATGCTGTTGCCTATAGACAAATCTCTCTATTGCTCAGAAGACCACCAGGGCGTGAAGCATATCCGGGAGATATATTTTACCTACATTCTAGGTTACTGGAACGAGCAGCAAATATGTCGGATAAAGATGGTGGGGGTTCTCTTACGGCTTTGCCGATTATTGAGACCCAGGCAGGTGATGTTTCTGCATATATTCCAACCAATGTTATATCAATTACTGATGGACAGATTTTTTTAGAGAATGAACTATTTTATAAAGGTATCAGACCGGCGGTAAATATTGGTATATCAGTGAGTAGGGTAGGATCAGCCGCTCAAGTAAAATCTATGAAACAAGTAGCAGGAAGTGTCAAACTTGAATTAGCCCAATTTAGGGAATTAGCCGCTTTTGCTCAGTTTAGTTCAGATTTAGACAGCTCAACTAAGCAGCTTATCTCACATGGTACAAGGTTAAGTGAGATATTGAAGCAGGATCAATATGCTCCCTTCTCTGTTGAAGAACAGGTAGTAAGTCTTTATGCTGGGGTGAAAAATTATCTCGATAATATTCCTGTTGAGTTAGTAAAAGAATTTGAGCTTAAATTACTCCAAGAAATAAAGCTTAAAGAAAACGATATTTTATTATCCATTAAAAATCAGGGGCAAATCATTAAAGAAACGGAAGAAAAGTTAAAATTTTTCTTAGAAAAATTTGTACAGAACTTTCTTACTGACAATAAAGTTGGGTAGCTATGTCAGGTTTAAAACAATTAAGATCTCGTATTAAAAGTGTTAAATCAACGCAAAAAATTACTAAGGCTATGCAAATAGTCTCGGCTACCAAATTTACCAAAGCCAAAAGCCAAATTAAGGACTCAGAAGATTATATTGAGATTTTGCGGAATACAATGTCTAATGTAGCATCTAGGAATAATTTGCAAAATATGACTGAAGAAGAAAAAAAATTCTTTTCAAGTGATGTGAATATAAATAAGCCTCATTTATTGGTAGTAGTTACCTCGGAACGCGGTTTATGTGGTTCTTTCAATTTTGCAGTGTTCAAACAGGTGAAATTTGATATTGCAAATTTGGAAAATGCTGGTAAACAAGTAAGGCTTATTATTATTGGTAAAAAAGGCTACGATCTATTCAAATGGCAATATTCCCATTATATTGACAATTATTATGATTTTCCCAAATATCATAATAATAATTTGGCATTTCAGATTAAAGATAAAATAACGGAGATGGTGGATAGTGGTAAAATTAGCAGTTGTCAGATATATTTTAATAAATGTAAAAATGCTATAACCCAGATTGCCACTAAACAGCAAATATTACCAATTGAACAGCAGCTATCTTCAAGTGAGCAATACTCAAGTGAGCAGTATTTAAGCTATGAATATGAAGGCGAGGGGCTTGTTTTGAATATGATTAATCTTTATGTAACCGCACAAATTAATTATGCTCTACTACAAAGTAGAGTTAGTGAAGAAGGAGCTAGAATGACAGCGATGGATAATGCCACAAAAAATGCTGATGAGCTTATTAATAAGTTAACATTAACGCTGAATAGGTCTAGACAAGATATAATTACTCGGGATTTAATTGAAATTATTGCAGGAGCAGAAGCTATATAAATTAATTAGGTTGCTGGATGCTCATTGTGAGCGAATGGATTGCTTCGTCGGCTCACGCCTCCTCGCAATGACGTTTGGTAAATCAGTTCCGTCATTGCGAGCGAACGTATGTGAGCGTGGCAATCCATAAAGGTAATTAGAAATGGATTGCTTTGTTGTTACTAAAGTAGCTTCTCGTAATGACAATTAGGGTCTAATTTACTATAGATAGACAAATATAATGTAAGGTAAAATATGACAAAAATTATTGGCAAGACTATTGGTAAGATTGTGCAAATTATCTCAGCTGTGGTTGATGTACAGTTTATTAATGATGGTAAATTGCCGAAAATTCTTAATGCACTTGAATGCTATAATAATGGAGAAAAGGTGATATTAGAAGTATCGCAACATATCGGAGATGATATTGTTAGATGCATATCTATGAATCCAACAGAGGGGTTAGTAAGAGGTCAAGAGGTGGTAGATACAGGAGATACCATTAAGGTACCTGTTGGCACGGCAACACTTGGGCGTATAATGAACGTAATTGGTATGCCGATTGATGGAAGAGGTAACATTACTTCAACTAAATCTGCTTCAATTTACCACTCAGCTCCCAGTTTTGTTGATCAATCAACGGAAAAAAACATTTTGGTTACAGGAATTAAAGTCATTGATCTGTTAGCTCCTTATTCAAAAGGAGGAAAGATTGGGTTATTTGGTGGTGCTGGGGTAGGAAAAACAGTATTAATTATGGAGCTTATTAATAATATCGCCAAAGCTCATGGAGGATATACGGTTTTTGCTGGAGTTGGAGAAAGGACTAGAGAAGGCAATGATTTGTATCATGAAATGATTGATTCCAATGTAATTGATCTAGAAAATCCAGAAAAATCTAAAGTAGCTCTGGTTTATGGGCAAATGAACGAACCGCCCGGTGCAAGGGCTAGAGTTGCTTTAACTGGACTCACTATAGCCGAAAGTTTCAGGGATTTAGATGGCGGACAGGATGTCTTGTTTTTTGTCGATAATATTTTCCGATTCACTCAGGCTGGTTCTGAGGTATCAGCCCTTTTAGGTAGAATACCTTCGGCAGTGGGCTATCAACCAACATTAGCAACTGATATGGGTGAGTTGCAAGAACGTATTACTTCAACAAAGTTTGGATCAATTACTTCGGTACAGGCTATTTATGTGCCAGCCGATGATCTAACTGATCCTGCTCCTGCTGCCTCTTTTACTCATTTGGATGCAACGACTGTACTTAGTCGACAAATTGCTGAGCTTGGTATTTATCCGGCAGTAGATCCACTCGATAGCGGTTCACAATTGCTAAGTCCAGCAATTGTTGGAGAAAAACATTACTCAGTGGCTCGAGAGGTACAAAAAGTTTTACAGACCTATAAGTCGCTGCAAGATATAATTGCCATTTTAGGAATGGATGAGTTGTCGGAAGCAGATAAATTAACTGTTACCAGAGCCAGGAAAATACAACGATTTTTATCGCAACCTTTCCATGTTGCCGAAGTATTTACAGGTATGTCTGGAAAGTTTGTCAGTTTAGCTGATACTATTGAAGGGTTTCAAGGTTTGGTTTCTGGCAAATATGATCATTTACCAGAAGCAGCTTTTTATATGATAGGTAGTATTGATGAAGCAGTAGAGAAAGCTGAAATGCTTAAAGAGAAAATTGCATAAATGGATTGCATAAATGAACAAAATAATTAGGGTTAAAATTGTAACACCTACAAGTATTGTATTTGACCAGGAAGCTCAAGAAGTAACAATGCATGGAGAATTAGGAGAATTTGGTGTTTTACCTGGTCATGAGTTACTGATTTCTAGTTTAAAAGCTGGTTTAACAAAAATAACAGTAGGTAATTCTGTATTAAAGTATTTTGTTTATTCGGGATTAGCTGAAGTTACTAAGACCAACGTTAATATAGTAACTGAATTTGCTGTTGATACCAACAACTTACAAACCCATGAAATAGCTGAAAAGATAGTATTGTTAAAAAAAGAAATAAGCGAAGAAAAGGGTGAGACAAAGAATGATATTATAAAATTAGATATAGCTAGATACGAATCTTTACTAGCTTGTTTTGAGTAAGTATGTCATTATATAGCTAACATTACCGTCATTGCGAGGAGGGGTAAAGCCCGAAGCAATCCAAATTTATCGTTTCCCTGGATTGCTTCGTTGCCGTAAAGCGGCTCTTCGCAATGAGGTTTGGGTAAGGCGCTTCTGTCATTGCGAGCGAACGTACGTGAGCGTGGCAATCCATGAAGCTTATCATATGGATTGCTTCGTCGTGTTTACACACTCCTCGCAATGACGTAGTTTGCTAGTTAACACAACTACTTTTACTACAGTAAAAGATAAACATCAGGAGATATATTATGTTTATAGAAAATGCCTATGCAGATGACGATACAATATCAATCAAAGAAACTGTAGAAGTAGTTCCAGCAGCACCTGAATCATCTATGCAGTCAGTATTAACAAGCATGGTGCCGATGGTATTAATTTTCATTGTATTTTATTTTTTCCTAATTAGACCGCAAGAAAAACGTCGTAAGGAGAAAGAAAGTGTGGTGAGTAGCGTAAAAAAGGGCGAAGAGGTAGTAACTAATAGCGGAATCTTTGGTATAGTCAGCAAGATTAACGATACTGACAACACAATAGACCTTGAAATATCTGAAAATATACGAATCAAAGTTTTAAAATCTGCAATACTCGATATTACAAGTCGTCATAAAAAAGAAGCTATAGCTGTTAATAAAAGTAAAAAAGACAAAGGAAAATAGCTGTGCATAATATTGCTAAATGGAAAATATTCTTGTCTATTTTATGTACAATAGGAGCATTTATTTGTGCTTTACCTAATTTTACAACTATAGATTCAAAAATATTACCCAATTATAGGGTAAATCTTGGTCTTGATTTAAGAGGTGGTGCTCATCTATTGCTAGATGTCGATTTTGACGCCTATTTAAATGATGTAATGGAAGGTTTGACTGACCATTTACGAAAATATTTACGGGAAGATAAGGTAGGCTATAAAAATCTTATTGCTAAAAATCACATGGTACAGTTTGAATTAAGAAACCCAGAAGATTACAAAACAATAAAAAAGATTTTAGGTAAAATTGACCGAGAAATTACTGTAGAACAAGATAATTCTAATATTAAGCTTAGCTATGGTGACTCTAAACTTGCCGAATTAAGGCAAAAAGTAATTGCTCAATCAATCGAAATAATTAGAATGAGAGTGGATAGTACAGGTACCAAAGAGCCTAACATACAGAGGCAAGGCGATAAACATATATTGCTCCAGGTACCAGGTGAGGAAAACCCACAACAACTGAAAAATATTCTTGGTAAAACTGCAAAATTAACCTTCCATTTAGTTGACGAAAATGCCAACATACAAGAAGCAATAAATGGGCGTTTACCCTCTGGCTCAATCTTAGTTAAAGGAGAAAATTCAGATAAAAAAGAATATTATGTAGTTGTTAAGAAAAAAGTTATTGTTAGTGGTGAGCAGCTAATAACTGCTCAAGCTTCTTTTAACCAAAATACTCAACCAGCCGTTGCTTTTTCCTTTAATAATCTTGGTAGCAAATTATTTGCGGAAATAACCAAAAATAATTCTGGTAAAAGGCTTGCGATCGTGCTTGATAATAAATTATTAAGTGCTCCAGTAATTAATGAACCAATTCTTGGAGGAAGCGGTATAATTTCAGGTAATTTTACTGTTGAATCAGCCAATGAATTAGCCTTATTACTTAGAGCTGGTTCGTTACCAGCTCCTTTAAAGATAATAGAGGAACGAACCATAGGGCCAAATCTTGGGGCAGACTCAATAGAGGCAGGTAAGAAAGCAGGGATGATTGGTTTTGCCAGTGTGGTGATATTTATGATTTGGTCGTACGGAATTCTTGGAATTTTTGCCAATATAGCATTAAGTCTAGCCCTACTCTATATTCTAGCTTTATTGTCACTTTTCCAAGCGACATTAACTCTACCGGGAATTGCTGGTATAATATTAACGATTGGCATGGCGGTTGATGCCAATGTACTCATTTATGAGAGAATAAGGGAAGAGCTTAAAAAGGGTGCATCTAACCTGTATGCTATAAGGACAGGGTTTGAATCAGCTTTTGCGACAATTCTTGACTCAAACGTGACAACTTTGATAGCGGCATTTTTACTTTTTATGTTTGGTGTTGGTGCTATAAAAGGCTTCGCGGTAACACTAACTATTGGTATAATATCATCGATGTTTTCTGCGATTATTATTACTAAATTGTTAATTGATATTTGGATTAAATACCAAAATCCAAAAAATCTGGGATTGTAGTAATAACCGTCCATACATGACACCTGACTTTTTGTCATTGCCGCGTAGGCGGGAATCTAGATACCTGCTTACGCAGGTATGACAAGAGAGTAGGTATGACAAGATGAGTAGTGGTGACATATAGTATTAGTATGGATAACACAATAATTAAACTACAGGATTTACAATATGTCTAAAGCTAAACTCTTACAAAAAATGATGCTACCTATTATAGTAACAGGGATGTTTACTGGGGTAACATATGAAGGTTATAAACGCTCGTCAGAACTTTCTAAATTTGAGATAGCTGCTAAGGGATTAGGTTTCACTTCCCCAACTCAGCAAGACAGTTTGTTAAAGATTCTTCATCTAGCCGGATATTTACAACCAGAAAAATTATGGCGTGATCTAGCATGTTTTGATAAAACTGGTAATTCAGAAAAAATATTTGCTTCAATTTCTAGAAGTTTAATTAAATCTCGAGCTACTCAAGATGCTCCTGATCAATTCGATGCTAAATTATTGCGTAAAAATTTATTTAAAGCTACTAATGAATTGAGTGTACGAGATGTTGAAGATTGGTTACTATATGTTGCTCAGAATGCATTTAATCGTAAAGTTGGTCAGGAACGTAATGAACTAACCAATGAAAATTGGATGATTAAATATGCCTCTCAATATATTGATGCTGCCAAACAATTGGGGCTTATTGATGAAATACCACCCCAACATCAGGAATATGCTGAAAGCTGGATTGCTGGAGCCTCTAGAATTGGCTTATTGGCACGGATAATTTACTATAATAAAATAATAGAACAAATTAAAATTAATGGATCAGTATTAGTATTAGCCGGAGCAAGACCATTATGGGCTAATATTGATGGTATTAACCCAGAGACATACGATAAATTACTAAAAATATGGCAAGATAAGGGGGATATCAATAAATTAGATGCTTCTTTATTAGTTGGAGAAGATTCAGCTCGTACAGAGGAAGGGAAGGAATATATGGGGTCACTTGCTAAAAGTTATAATATTGTTTTAGAACTAACACAACCCTTCATTCAATATACCACAAAAGAAGAATGTCCTGCAGGTTTCTTTCCTGGAAGAGTCTATCCTAATTATGCAACTACAGATGAAACAAAGCTCACAGAAAGCCTGATGAGTGAGGATTTATTAAATAACTTCCTTAATAAGGAGCAGAGAAGCTCAGCTGAAGTAATAAATACCGAACTGGGCAACAATAACTCAAGACCTAATACCGCTACTACTGCTTATGATGCCTGCAGTTACTCTTGTTGATAAGATTTTGAGTGGGGGGCTTGGTGAGCAAAAAGATTATGTTATTTTATTTATCAGCAATAACCCTTACATTCAACGCCAAACAATTGCTACTCAAAGAGAAGTTGATAAAATATTACAAAAATATGGATTAGATAAAAAAGGTTATCATATTGAAGTCGAAGGAGTAGGTTTTAGTTCCAAACAGGATGTCCCAACTATTCATTCTGAACTGGCGTGCTTGATAGCAGAGCTATGGAAAAATCATAATCTACTAGTTTCTAATGAAGCGGGGCATTCTATCGAGCAATTATTGTTTCAAACTCGTCAAGACCTTGCAATAATACCGCCAATGCCAGAAGTCAAAGAAGAGAATGTAGGGATAATTGGTCAAATGGTTTTATGGACTCAGGATGTATGGGATCATTTATCGTACTAAATAACGCCAAAATGATAAAAGAGAGCTAGGTTCTGTTGACAAAATTTTATGTTAAGTTATCAGAGGAGAATAAATAAGTTGCAACAGTAAGAAGGAATGGTAGTTTTTAGCTGTCGAAACCAAAGAGCTACCAATATGAAGTATTACATAAAAAACCAAGCATGAGAAGCAATTTTATCATTTTTTAAGAAAAAAAGCTATACACAAGAAGAATGAGGAAAAAATAAGACAGTTTATTAGACCTCTTGCATAACCTAAAGATAATTGAGGAATTTTTAGGAAAAACGAAGTCGAGTACCGCAGCTTATTAAGATGCATATCTTTACCCATAAGTTGCAAGAGGTGGAAAAATAGTTTAATAATATCAATTAAGGAAATCATAAAGTTGGTATTGATATGAATAAATGGGTAGAAAGTGAACTAGAATATGTAGATTTGGGAGATGAGACTCGATAATCAAGTTTTTTGCAGAGCTTATAAATAGTAGAAGTAAATTGTCATTCCCGCGTAGGCGGGAATCTATAATACCTCAGAGCATTTTTAGATACCTGCCTACGCGGGAATGACAAATTTTGCGTTTAAAGATAGATGTCGTGATTCGGATATATTCAAATTTCCTTCAAACAACCTACTATTTATAAGCTCTGCAAAAAACTTGATTATTGAGTGAGAGATTAACCAGACGATAATTATCTTGATAACTATAACGTTATATGTTACAATTATGATAAGGCAATATTATTTATGATATGATCAAAACTTTCAGCCATAAAGGTCTAAGCAATTTCTTTAATTATGGTGATACTACAAAAATACAAAGTGATCATATAAAAAAACTCAGATTGTTATTGGCTAACTTAAATGCTGCAACTAAGGTAGAAAACATGAATTTACCAGGACTCGGACTGCACAAGCTGCAAGGCAATATGAAAGACTTCTGGTCAGTTAAAATTAATGGTAATTGGCGTCTGATATTTCATTTTAGTAATGGAGATGCCTATGACGTTGATATTTAGATTATCATTAAAGCAAGGTATATATGTTCAATCCTCCACACCCAGGTAGTATATTAAAAGAGTTGTATTTAGAACCTTTAAATTTAACTGTCACTGAAGCATCTATATCGCTTGGAGTTACCCGTAAAACTTTATCATTCCTGATCAACGAAAAATCTAGTATCAGTTCTTCTATGGCTATTCGTTTATCTGCCGCATTTCCAAACACAAGCCCTGAATACTGGCTTAATCTTCAACAACAGTATGATATTTGGAATGCCAAAAAAAATATTGATGTTTCTCATATTAAAATATTACTTCACATGTCTGCTTAAATTAAAAGTAGTGAAGGAAAAGATTTGTTTGGAAAGGATTAATAAGAAATTATTTTACTAGGTTCTGTTGACAAAATTTTTAACGTAACCATATTAAAGCTCCAACAAAATTTAGAAAGGCTAAAAAGGTGGCTGGGGCTTTATCAAACCTAGAAAAAAATATACGCCTAAAATGTTTGATTTTCCCAAAGAAACATTCAATTAAATGGCGTTCTTTATAAATATGTTTATCATATTCACGTTGTACTTTACGATTAGATTTTGGTGGTATAATAACCTATCTACATCTACTTTAACATGATCCATTAAAGCTTTCCATATGCCTTTGTCAACCCATCTCTTAAATCTGAGAATTAGTATAGATACATCAAGACTATATGGATTGCTTCGTAGGCTTATGCCTCCTAGCTAATAGACAGAATTAATTGACTATAGTATGCATATTTATCCAATTATCTCCTACCTTGGTTTCGACAATGAGCGGAACCATTAATTTAGATGAATTTTCCATAGTAGTTTTAATTAGTTGTGTCGCTAATTCTACTTCATCAATGGGCGATTCAAAAAGTAATTCATCGTGGATTTGTAAGATTAGCTTGGTTTTCAATTTTAGTTGTTGAATTTTACGGTCAAGATCAATCATCGCTATTTTGATTATGTCGGCACTAGTCCCTTGGATTGGAGCGTTGATTGCTGCCCTTTCGGCAAATTGCTGTAAAGAATGTTTTTTATCATAAATTAAGGGAATAAAGCACTTTCGCCCGAAGAGATTCAGGACATAACCATGCTCTCTGGCGTAGTTTTTTGTATATTCCATATATTTTTGAATTTCTGGATATTCTTCAAAATATTTCTTTATATATTCAGCTGCTTGTGTAGAGCTAATATGTAACTGCTTTGCTAGTCCAAAAGCACTAATACCATAGATAATGCCAAAATTTATAGCTTTTGCTTTATGCCGATGTTCGGAAGTTAACTGCTCTTTAGTAATTTTAAATATATTACAAGCGGTTTTACTATGAATATCCTCACCATTAACAAAAGCTTGTTTTAAAGAAGGTATATCTGCCATGCTACTTAATATTCGCAGTTCAATCTGTGAATAGTCTGCTGAAATTAATTTATGCTTATCTTCTGCAATAAAAGCTGCTCTGATTTTATTACCTTCTTTCGAGCGAATTGGTACATTTTGTAAATTGGGTTCTTGAGAACTAAGCCTACCAGTACTAGTTGAAGTTTGTAAAAATGTTGTATGCACCCTATGAGTTATCGGATTTACTTGCATAGGTAAACTATCCGTATAGGTATTTTTTAATTTAGTAAAGTGACGCCATTTTAGCAATAAATCAGCAATAGCAAAGCCACTTTCGCTAATTTTTTCAAGAATTTCTGCACTAGTAGAATAAGATTTTGCTTTTGATGACAATTTGCCAAAGGGTAATTGCATTTTTTCAAATAAAATTTCCCCCAGTTGCTTTGGTGAAGCGATGTTAAACTTTGTTCCGGTAATAGCAAAAATATTATGTTCTAATTGAGTAATTTCACTGCCAAATTCATCCGATAATTGTTTAAGATATGGTGAATTGACCTTAACCCCAATTTTTTCCATTTTATCTATTATATAACATAAAGGTAAATCAATATCTCGATATAGTGTTAAGGCATGGTTATCTTTTAGTTCTAGCAACAGTTTTTGGTAATTATCACTAAAGCCAGTAACTACTCTCGCTAAATTGTCTAAACTATCCTGCTGTATTCCATCAAATGGATTCTTCTGAGGCTTGCCAGCAGAAATTAGATATTGCATTAGTTCAAGATCTTCACATGAATATACTTCATTATCGATAAAGAATTTTAATAATGATTTAACCTTATAGGTGATTTTCTTAATAGATTTATTCTTTAGCAATTGAAGAATATCAGCCATAAACCATTGTTCCAGGTAATTTTGACGAAAATCGTAAGCAAGTAAATCAGACATATTGCCAGAAATTTTAGCAATAAACTTAATATTGTAGCATTTACCATCAATTGATAAAATTATAGAAGGAGTTTGCCCAGGGTAATCGGATAAATGAATATTGACAATCCCATATTCTTCTGCCTTAGTTAGCATAGCATCAAGCTGTTGTTGAGAAGCAACTTCTTGAATTATAATTTGCTTAGTAGGTAAAGATTCGTTGGTAATTTGTATTTGGAATAAGTTCTCCACTCTTTTATTTAGAGATTTAAAACCATATTCTACCAGAAAATCAGATATTTGTTTGCTATCAGGTTGGGTATACTGCAATAAACTAAAATCTAAATCGATATCAACATTATAATCTAGACTAAATAATTGCCAGGAAATTAAGGCTAAATCTTTTGAGGAGCTGATGATTGCTCTCTGGCGATCGTTAGTGATTTGATCGAGTGAATTTAATAGCTCTGCTAATGAACCAAATTGTTTAATAAGTGTTGCTGCAGTTTTAGGACCAATGCTTGGCACGCCTGGTATATTATCAGACTTATCGCCGATCAACGCCATTACTTCCCTGATTTTACTTGGTTCTACACCAAATTTCTCTATCACGTCATCTTCGGAAATATATTTTGCTTTTATTGGGTCATACATTTTAGTATGCGAATTAATTAATTGCATTAAATCTTTATCAGAAGAAATAATGATAGTATTTTGTTGTAATGCAGAAGCTTTATGGGCTAAAGTGGCAATTATATCATCTGCTTCATAACCAGCTTTCTCAATCATTGGAAAATTTAGGCTATTTGCTGCAAGGCGAATAAGTGGTAATTGACTCTTTAAATCCTCTGGTATAGGGGGTCTATTTGCTTTATATTGCTGATAAATTTGATGACGAAAATTCTTACCACCAGAATCAAAAACTACAATAGCATGTTCTGGCTTAAAATCATTCAATAGCTTTAACAACATTGAAGTAAAACCATAAAGTGCTCCAACAGCTAAGCCACTCGGAGAAGTTAATGGTGGCTGAACATGGTAGGCTCTAAAGATAAATCCGTAGCCATCAATTATTAATAAAGTATTTTTATTAGTCATTTTGTTATTAGGTCAAATTGTTATATTTATGTATACTCAAATGATTTGAAGAATTGGCTCCGTAAAACTTCGGGGTATTCGCGTGCTCACGTACTTCATGTACGCTCCGCTCGCTCACCCCTTGTTTTACGTTCCAATTCTCCAAATCATTTGAGTATAGTATACAACAATTATAATCTGCACTAAGCTTTATTAGTAATAATTTTATAAATAATGAGAAGTTGGTAACGTTGTCTCTCATCGATTGACTATAACATGGATTGCAAACACAAAACAAGTAATGTATAGTATTACCTATAAATACTTAATACTATAAAGGAGAATTCGTATGAAAAGAGCTGATGAGAATATTGTAGTAAGCGTTAAAATTGCCCCGCAAATTAAGAAGAGGTTGCAAGTACTTGGTAAAATTAAGCAACGTTCAACACACTGGCTGATGAAGGAGGCAATTACTAATTATCTTAAATTAGAGGAACATGAGGAACAATTAAAACAAGAGACTATAAAGCGTTGGCAAGAAATGCAAGAAGGTAAATTTTTAGGAAATGACAAAATAACTGAGTGGCTTGATAGATGGGGAAGTGATAAAGAAGAGGAAAGACCTTAATGGAAAGATTAGTATGGTTGGAATCGGCAATTACAGATTTGGTACGGCTAAGAAAATTCATTGATAAAAATAATCCTAATGCTGCAAAGAGAGTGGCAGAAGTAATAAAGAAAGCAGTTATCGAACTTATAGAATTTCCTTTAATAGGTAAACCTGTGACTAATCTAATAGATTATAGGGATTTATATATTCGATTTGGCTTATCAGGTTACATACTACGATATCGAATATATGATGATACTATTTATGTAGTTCATATCAGACATGCTAAGGAAATAGAATTTAAATAATAAAAAAGAAATACCAATGTTCGACAGTTGTGCCATTCTAGGAAGCTACCTACGATTTATAGTCAATTGATGAGAAGTTGGTGACGTCGTCACTCTAATGCTCGCCTATTACTTATAGGCGTCAGCAAGAAAATAAAGTAGAAAAGTCGTCTATTAGCGAGCCACCGTAGGTGGCGTGGCAATCGATTTCTAATCACTTTTCTTGATTGCTTCGTGACCTTACGGTCTCCTCGCAATGACGGTTTCTCAATTATTGTTTTCTTAATTGCTGACGCTTATGCGTGTTCGTACAGATTACGCCGATGAGGCTATACCCACATAGATATTAAAATACAGCCTTGTGCGAAATCTTTGCAGAAATATTTACAGTTCCCTTACTTAGCTCTTGACATAAGTATGCCAATGGCATATCGTGTATTTTATGGATACAAAACTTATTTCAATTGTTGAACTTCCAGAATTTCAAAAATTTGCTAAGGATTACTTGAGTGAAAAAGAATGTATGGAAATTATTAACTATATAGCAGCGAATCCTAATCAGGGAAATATAATAAGAGGTACTGGTGGTATTAGAAAATTAAGATTTGCTCTAACTAACAATAAAGGTAAAATTGGAGGAATGAGAATAATTTATTTTTATCATAATGAAAATATGCCGGTCTTTTTAATAACTGGTTTTATAAAAAGCAAAATGGAGAATATTAGTCAGGATACTTGTAACGAATTAAAAAACCTGAGTAAGACTTTAATAAAATTATATAATTAGGAAAAAAATATGAGTACAAAAGAATTTAATCGAACTGAAAAAAGTATTCTAGCTGGAATGCAAGAAGCGATCCTATATTCTAAAGGTCGGCTAAAAGCAAAAAAACACAATATTTCATTACCAAATATTGATGTATATGAGGCAAGAGATCACCTCAAACTAACTCAGAAACAATTTGCTGCAGCATTTGGAATTAGCATTGCAACACTACGTAATTGGGAACAAGGGCGTAGATCACCAACTGGGGCAGCAAAGGTACTTCTTAAGATTATTCAAAAGGAACCTGAAATTGTAAAACAAGTTTTAAGAGGTTAAATTATTTGTACTAATTTCCTGGATCAACTTCGTCGGCTTGTGCCTCTTCGCAATGACGTTTGTTAGGCTGAAACAGGTTCTTCCACAAATCCCTTGATTGATATTTTATTTGACTTTTTAGACAAACAGCAAAAGCCGATAATTCCGATAAGACAACAAATGGGAACTATAGAAATTGCCACAATAAAATCATAGTGACTATAAATAGGAGTGCCAGATTCACTCAGTAAGCCGTCCCAATTATAAGAGATTAAATAACTCATAATTTTGTGAAAGAAATGCCCAAAAGACATGTTGATACAGTTGACTATCGCAACGGCAAGTCCAATAGATTTCTCCGTAACAAGGTTACTGACAATGGTAAAGATTAGAACCTGATAACAACAAAAAATTCCTAATAAAAACATTAAAGAACTACTAGTAAAGAAATTTAATGAAGGACAATATAATAGAATGATAAAAATTACTATTGTCAGTAATCCAGTGATAGTTATTATAGCATCAGATGATTTTACTAAATTAGCAATAAGAGCAAGTATTGGACCGCCAAGACACATCCCTATATAAACAAATGAGGTAGCTAAGTTACTATCCATATCATTCATTTGATAAATTTGTTTGAAAAATGGAATAGCCCATACATCAGCAAAACCTTCCAATGCTCCTACCATTAAACCACCAAAAATCCCGATTAACAGAATAGTAGGGTTTAATAAGAGTTTCAATATCGATAATTCGGAATCTAGAGTAGTAGTAGAATTGCTACTTACATCATCATTTTTTATCAATAAAATCATTAGTCCAATAATAAATCCGATGGCAGCTAAACTATTAAAAGTTACGTCATAACCAAAATGGGTGAATAATAGTTTCATTGGAGTAATAGCAAATACTGCTCCAATTAAGCCAAAAGTAAAAGAAAGCCCTAGCATTACGGAGTGGTATTTAGCTGGAAAACAGCTTCTAGTAATTTTAGCTACTGATAAAAACCCAACAGCAGAACCAGCTCCAATCATAAATCTACCAATGAGTAAATAATTGAAATTTTCGCTGGCAACAAAAGTTAAAGTACCAAGAGAAGTAACCAAGATAGATATGAATGTAACAATTCTAAAGTTAAATTTATCGAGCATTATGCCAATTGGTATTTGCATCCCTGCATAACCTAAATAATAATATCCAGCAACTGTACCAAATGCTATGGTATCAATGGCAAATTTTTGCATAATTTCTTCTCTAAGAATTCCAGTCGAAAGTCTTAATATAAATTGAAAGGCAAAAAACATGCTGGCAAGAGACCATAATAAAAATGGTTTTTTCAAGGATAGAGCTGTATTCATAAAAAATTTAAATTATAATAACGTTGTATTTTAAGGTGTTAAATTATAGTATTAAATAGTATTTTGTCAAACCTTTATAAACTAGGAGGTTGTAGGAAATAACTAAAGTAATTAATAGGGAAATGGTATTATGACTCCAGACAAACCAAAGCATGACGAAATTTTTCGCAAATCTATGGAGAATCCAATAGTTGCTAAAGAATTTTTGGCAACTCATTTGCCGAAGGATGTGTTGGCTTTAATCGATAATACATCTTTAAAATTAGAAAAAGATAGTTTTATTGAACCAGACCTTTCTGAAACTATTTCAGATGTATTATTTTCTGTTAAGTTTAATGATCAGGATGGCTATATTTTTTTGCTATTGGAACATCAAAGTACTGTTGATAAAATGATGGCGTTTAGGTTATTTAAATATATGATTAATATTTGTGATCGATATTTAACTACTAATCCTAAAGCTAAACGTCTTCCATTAATTTATCCCCTAATACTTTATAATGGCAAGAAGAAATATAACGCATCGCTCAATATATGGAATTTATTTAGCCATCCAGATTTAGCCAGAGGCTTTTGGACAAATGATTGTCAGCTTATTAACGTACATGATATCCCCGATGAGGAGCTAAAGAAAAAAGTATGGTCTGGGATTTTGTTATTTTTCCTCAAACACATCCACGAACGTCAATTACTGAAAAGATGGCAGGAAATTTCTCATCTCTTGCCTAAATTGAGTAAAATAACAATAGGTCATGACCACATAAGAAATCTATTGAGCTATACTTTGACCTTTATTGAGCAAAGTGATAAAATAGAGTTAGAAAAAATATTAAAAAATAGTTTAACTAAAGAAAAAGGAGAAGAACTTATGCCTAGTATAGCTCAAGTATGGAAAGAAGAAGGGATTCAAATCGGAGTGCAAGATGGTATTAAAATCGGAGTACAGGATGGTATTAGAATCGGAGAAGCTAAATTAATAAAAATGATGATAAATAATGGTAGCTCTATTGAAGAAATAGCGAGAATTACTGGACTATCTATTACTAAAATCAATGAATTACTGAAAGTACAGTAAACTGGCACTTATTAGCAAGGCATTACTTTAGTAGCGACTGAAGCCAAAGGTAGAGTCGAAGGTAAAACCGAAGCAATGAAAGCTATAGCAAAAACTATGCTACTTAAACATAAGGCAGAGCAAATCGAGAGAGTAAAATGACTGACCCTCGAATTGTTAGGCTCTGTCATTTTTGAATTTATAATTGCTGAGACTAGTTTGAATTATGGAGCAGTTTGAAGCCTATTCGTTATTATTTACCGATAGTTTAGTAGGTAATTTAGTTATAAGTTTAGATAGTGAACTAATTGTTCATTCTATGAAAATGTTTGGTGTTTATAATAATTTAATAATAGTGGTGGTAGCAACTATTGCTTCATTAGTTGCTACTAGTATAAATTATTTTTTTGGTATAATGTTATGGAGAATTTTTTATTTTTCTAAAAATACCCAGATTCATACTAACCAGCAATTATTATCTCAGTTTTTTTTTAAATATAACATATTGATATTATGGCTTATATTCATACCATTATGGGGAAAATTCATTCCTTTAATTGCCGGCTTTACTAAAATAAATTTTATAAGGGTTTTAGCTATTAGTGGTGTTATAAAATTATGTTATTATATAGTCAGTTGATGAGAAGTTGGTGACGTTATAAATCCGATTAGTATTTAGCCTCAGTTATAAGCTCTGCAAAAAACTTGATTATCGAGTATAACAGAAAAACAAGGTAAAATTATGAAAATAAATAAAACTAGTTTAGAACTATTTCAAAATAATCTGATAATAATTACTATTTTTTTAGTAATTATATTTATAATTCTTGTTTCTTGCAAAAGTTATAAAGATCAAGAAAATTTAATTATTCCTGGGAATGGGAATTTACAAGTTGAGAATGTAAATTATAGCTGTATAGATGGAAGGAAAATAAATATACGGTATTTGAATAAGGGAGCTAATACTTTAGCGATTATTCCAATTGCAGAAGAAAATCAAATTTTAATTTTTACTGGTAGGGTATCAGCTAGTGGAGTACTATATGGGGCAAATCAATATGAATGGCATACAAAAAATAAAACAGCTATACTCCGTAATATAAACACTGATAGTACAGTATTTTGTGATGAAATAGAATAATATAACTGAGTTTATAGCTGTATGCTAATATCAGGCTGTAATTTGATTTTTCTTTTATAATCTTTCTCAAAACGCTTTACCATCAAATAGGCTAATATCACAAAGAAAATAAGATATATCATGGGGAATAATTTAAAGTTTAGATATCTCATTAATACTAGACATACATAATTTGCACTGCCAGACATCAACATTGCCCCCATAGTATGACCAAGACTTATTGCCCGGTAGCGATCATTAACAGCAAAAGCTTTTATCATAGTACCATGGGCAAGAGCATTGAAAGGGGCAACAAAACATGCAAGCATTAAACAAGAACCTAAAGCCAAATTAACCATTTGATAATTAACCGAAATAATAAATAATAAACTAGCTACAAGTGTACCAAATAGACTGATCTTAAACACTATCATTTGATTAAATCGATCAGCAAATAAGCCAGAAATAGGCATAGCAATTGCAAAACACACAGTTATCAGAACTGAAAAAACACTCATAATGAAACTAGTTTGTGGTAGAATCATAGGCAAATATTGTTTCATAAACATAATGGATAGTTGATAAGTCACACCAAATCCACCAGCAAGAAATACTACCATCAAAATAATCCGCCACTGTTTGTTAACTAAAGTAGCTAGGCTTTGAACCCTTATTCCATTTGCTTGATTTTTCTTAAATTCCGGTGTTTCATCTAATTTACGACGGAAATATAGAGTAACTAAAGCTAAAGGTAAACTAATTAAGAAAGGAATACGCCAACCCCAATCTGGAAAAATATGGGAACTAAAAAAATTGCTTGCCCCAATTCCTAGTAATAAGCCTAAAACTCCAGTACAACGAGTTATCGCCGAAGCGGTATATCGATATTTCTCTCCTAAATGTTCGATAACGTAAATAGCTGCTCCGTCATATTCTCCAGCTACAAAAATACCTTGTATAATACGACACAAAACCAGAATTACCGTACTCCAAACCCCAATAGACGAGTAGTCTGGCAAACATCCTATAATCATAGTAGGTATCACAATTCCTATTATAGTAATAGTTAACGCCGTCTTACGCCCATAAATATCCCCTATACGTCCAAAAATTAGCGAACCAATAGGTTTTGAGAGATATGCCATCGCATAAACAGCAAAAGTATTTATTAGACTAGTTATATAATCAGTATTTGGAAAAAATTTAACAGCAATAATTCCAGCAGAAAAACCGTATAAACTATAGTCGTAATATTCAACTATTGTTCCTAGGAATGCTCCTATAATTTTATTTTTTGTTTTTTCTTTCACTTCTCATCTTATTTAAGCTCCTTCAGCTAGTAATTTATTTCTGACTGAAGGTGATAAGTTAATATTAAGCTCCTTTAAAGCTTTTTCATCAATATAATCAGGAGCATTCATCAATAAATCTTCCGCCTGTTGATTTAGTGGGAAAGCTATCACCTCTCTAATATTGGTTGAATCGGTTAATAACATAACGATTCTATCTATGCCAGGGGCTATTCCACCATGTGGCGGAGCACCAAATTTAAACGCTCTGATCATTCCGCCAAATCTTTTATCAACAATTTCTGGAGGGTATCCAGCAATCTCAAAAGCTTTATACATTATTTCCGGTTTATGATTTCTAATTGCTCCACTAGATAATTCAATACCATTACAAACAATATCATATTGATATGCTTTAATGGCAAGTAGATCATCTACTGTTTTAGCTGACTCTAATATCTCCATACCACCTTGGGGCATAGAAAATGGATTATGGCTAAAATCTATTTTTTTAGTTTGGTCATTTAATTCATAAAATGGAAAATCTATTATCCAACAAAACTCAAAACAATCTTTTTTAAGTAAAGCTAAATCATCGCCTAATTTAGTTCGAATCTTACCAGCAAGTTTAGAGGCTTTATCAACTTTATCACAGGTAAAGAAGACAGTGTCACCATTTTGTAGATTTGCTAAAGACTTTAAATTTAATAGTTGCTCCTCTGTTAAAAATTTAACAATAGGTCCTTTAACTTGTCCATCTTCTAGAAACTGGATGTAACCAAGCCCACTTGCCCCCTCGGAAATTGCAAATTCTGCCATTTTGTCAAAGAAGCTTCTCGGTAAAGTAGAAGTTTTAGGAGCTGGTACCGCTCTTACAACATAGCCATTTTTTATATTTTCTTTAAAGATAGTAAAATTAGACTCTCTAAATAATTCGGTAACATCGGCAATGATTAGCGGATTTCTAAGGTCTGGCTTATCAGTACCATATTTTAACATTGCTTCTTCATATGGAATCTGGACAAAAGGGGTATTTGATACTGTCTTATCAGAAAATTTGCTAAATATTTCATACATCACCGGTTCAATAGTATTAAATATATCTTCCTGCGTAACAAAAGACATTTCTATATCCAATTGATAAAATTCACCTGGCGATCTATCAGCTCTTGCATCCTCATCTCTAAAACAAGGAGCTATCTGAAAATAACGATCAAATCCTGATACCATAAGCAATTGTTTGAATTGCTGAGGAGCTTGCGGTAAAGCATAAAATTTCCCAGGGTGTAATCGGCTGGGTACTAAGAAGTCCCTAGCCCCTTCTGGTGAACTGGCAGTTAAGATTGGTGTTTGAAATTCAGTAAAACCACCCTGCGTCATAATCTGACGTAGATGAGCAATAATTTGCGATCTTAGCATAATGTTATTATGCAACTTTTCACGCCTAAGATCTAGGAAACGATATTTTAGCCTAGTTTCTTCGGGAGAAATTTGTTCAGAATTCACCAATAATGGTAAAGCTTCGGCATTAGACTCAATTATAAACTCACTTACCAATATTTCAATTTTACCGGTCGTTAATGAATCATTTATTGTGTCATCAAGCCTTGCTACTACTTCACCAACAATAGTTATAACCGATTCATACCTTAACCGACTAGCAGCATCCATTAAACTTGGGTCTTGATCAGTAAATACTAATTGGCTGATACCAAAATGATCCCTAAGATCAATAAATACCAAATTACCATGATCCCTTCTTCTATGTACCCAGCCAGATAATTTTACTCTTTTTCCGACATCACTCAATCGCAATTCATTACAATTATGCGTTCTATATTTATGCATTTTACTCAACATATTTATTCTGTTTCTATACCCAAGCGATCTAAGTATATAGATATATAAAATATATCCACATTAGGCAATAGGCTTTTTATTAAATTCCATCCTTCCTATATAATAATATATCATAAAAATCAACTACACTAATACTTGAAATCAAGTTTTTTTTGCAAAATGGGCTGGAATGACAAATTACAACTTAGTGTCACCCCTGCTTTGGTGCGGGGTCTAGATTCCCGCCTACTCACATAAGCGTTAGTTTAAGAAAACAATAATTGAAAAACCGTCATTGCGAGCTGATATATCCCCACGAAATTAAGCATGACAAAGCTCCGTCTTTATAATAGATGCAAGGGGTTCTACCAATGGTTTTATGGCATGCAAATAATTAAATTCAATAATAAATTTCCCAAGAGTACAATGCGAAATCATTTAATACTGTTTTTACATCCATAACCTACTATCTCCATCATCATTAAATAATGATGATATTCTATCAATTCTTGCTATTTTGCAACAATTTCGTGGGGATATATCAGATTGCGAGGAGACCTTAGGTCGACGAAGCAATCCACAAAAGTAACCAAAGATGGATTGCCACGCCACCTACGGTGGCTCGTAATGACGACTTATTTTCTTAAGCTGACGCCTATGTACCACAACTGTTGAAAGTTAGAAGAGGAAGCGGTTTTAGACCGGATAGTTTAAAAATCGTATGTGGTCAACGTCTATTAGCGAGAAAGACCTTAGGTCGACGAAGCAATCCATAAAAGTAACCAAAGATGGATTGCCACGACCTACTTGCGTGGTCTCGCAATGACAGAAAACCTATCTAAAACCCGCTTTACCTTCTAACTTTCAACAGTTGTGGCCTATGTACCTACGCGGGAATGACAAATTTTGCGTTTATAAGCTATGCAAGAGGTCTATTATATTTGCAGGTAAGATTAATTTTCAGCACATTCTGCCACACCTTATCCCAACCTTTGGTATGAGTAATATTAGGAAAAATCTTTTGCTGTATACAATTTGAAGAACTAGCTTTTATATAGTCATGCATAATACTGCTAGGTACTATTTTATCCTTGCTTCCTGAAATATGTAATTGTGGGATATTATTGATTTTTATGGCATAATCTATGGGATTTAATGATTTCTTTAATGCATATACTCTATGATGTTCACTAAAATTTTTAATATCAAGATTACCGGCTACAGTTATTATATCCTTAATATGTTTATTTCTTGCTGCCACCAAGATAGCAACACCTCCCCCACCAGAGAAACCAACTAAACTAGCTGGCTTATCATTATTTATACTATGTTTGTTGATTCTATAACCTCTTCAGCCATTCTTTTGTCTGTCCAATAGACTTGATTACAATTAGGATTAAGCTCTACTGGTGTATATTGGCATGGACGAGCTATATAAACTACATTAGGTCTAGTATCAAGAGTAGCAAGCTTAAACAACATAATCTTGGAAGGAGTTGGGTTGCTAGCGACGGCATAACGTCCAATACTTCCATCACCCTCAATATAAAATACATAAGGGCTATCTTTATCCGAGATATGTTGGTAAGTTGTAATGACAAAATCCCCAGCCTTAACAAGTTTTTTCTCAAACCTGTTTATTGATGCTAGTTTTTCTGCTTCCTCAACCCTTGTTTCTATAGACGAAACACAAGAAGAAAGAGCCAGAGATAAAGAAACTATCGCAACTCTAGAAAGGTATTTCATCATCTAGATCGCTATGGTCAAAGTTAGTAACCGTATTTTTGGGTACAACAGTATCTGATGTTTGAATGCCAACACCTTTAGAATCTAACAATATAAATTGTGAGTTAAAATTCTGCAGCACTATTTCTGTCGTATATTTTTCATGCCCAAGGTTATCTACCCATTTTCTAGTTTGTAAAATACCTTCTAAGTAAACTCTAGTTCCTTTTTTGGCATAATTCTTTACAACAGATACCAAACCTTCACTAAATACTACTACTCTATGCCATTCGGTTTTTTCTTTCTTCTCTCCAGTAGTACGATCTTTCCATGTCTCAGAAGTAGCAACACTAAAACTTGCTATCTCTTTACCGTCAGCCGTATGCCTAATTTCTGGATCACGTCCTAAATTACCTATTAATATTGCTTTATTTAAACTACCAGCCACAAATCATTACCTAATTTATTTAAAAATTTATTATTGCAATAGTAATCCAAAACGACCTATAATGCTACAAGTTTTTTGAAAGTTCCTTAAAAATTTATAACAAATTATTATGCAAGAATATATTAAAGTTCGTGGTGCTAAGGAGCATAATTTAAAAAATATAAATGTTGATATTCCTAGAAATAAGTTTGTGGTAATTACTGGGCTTAGTGGTTCTGGTAAGTCTTCATTAGCCTTTGATACTATTTATGCTGAAGGGCAACGTAGATATGTTGAAAGCCTGTCTTCTTATGCTAGACAATTCTTACATCTTCAGGATAAGCCTGATGTTGAGTCAGTCTCTGGTTTGTCGCCGGCAATAGCTATTGATCAAAAAACTACATCTAAAAATCCACGCTCTACAGTGGGTACGATAACTGAGATTTATGATTATTTGAGATTACTATATGCAAGAGTAGGAGTCCCATATTCTCCAGCAACAGGTCTACCTATCAAGAATCAGACTATATCAGAGATGATAGATGCCATTCTTGCCTTTCCTAAAGCAAGTAAATTATACATTTTAGCTCCGATTGTCCGAGGACAGAAGGGTGAGTTTAGACGTGAAATTCTTGATCTTAGAAAACAGGGTTTTGGCAGATTGGTAATTAACAATGAAATTTATGAGATTGATAATCTGCCAAAATTTGACAAAAATAAAAAACATAATATTGAAGTAATTGTTGATAGGATTTCTCTAGAAGGTGATTTAGGCAATAGACTTGCAGATAGTTTGGAAATAGCTCTTAAATTGGCAGATGGTATAGTATATGTCGAGATTGTTGATTTACCAAACGGAGTAGATACCACCCTTACTAAAGGCTCGAGAATCATTTTTTCAGAAAAATATTCTTGTCCAGTTTCTGGTTTCCAGATTACTGAGATAGAACCAAGAATTTTTTCCTTTAATAGCCCATTTGGTGCTTGTCCTAAATGTGAAGGTCTTGGCAAAGAATTATTTCTTGATAAAGACTTAATTATTCCCGATAGCAGAGTTAGTATTAAGGATGGAGCTATAGCCCCCTGGGGTAAAATATCCTCAAAGTTCTTTTTAGAAACATTAAAAGCCTTAGCAACTCATTACAAATTTTCATTAGACACGCCCTTTACAGAATTATCAAATACGATACAGCAAATATTGCTCCATGGGTCTGGTGATGAAGTTATAGATTTTCAATATCATGATGGTTCTAAATCTCAGATTATTCAGCAGCCTTTTGCCGGAATAATACCTAGCTTACAAGAAAAAGAGCGTAAGACTGATTCCTCTTTAGTAAAAGAAGAATTATTAAAATACAAAGCAGAACACAAATGTACAGCTTGTGAAGGTTATAGATTAAAGACAGAGTCTCTTTGTATTAAAATTGCTGATATGCATATAGGACAAGTATCTGCCTTGAGTATTTTACAACTACAAAAATGGTTTAATCAATTAGACCAACAGCTTAATAAAAGACAAGTAGCTATTGCCGAGCGTATATTAAAGGAAATCAAGGAAAGGTTACAATTTCTTATGAATGTTGGTCTTGAATATCTTGCTTTGTCTAGAGGGTCAGGTACTTTATCTGGTGGAGAAAGCCAGCGTATTCGTTTAGCGTCACAAATTGGTTCAGGACTTAGTGGGGTGTTATATGTACTTGACGAGCCGTCAATTGGTTTACATCAGCGTGATAATGCTCGCTTAATAGAAACTCTCAAAAATCTTCGAGACCTTGGTAATACAGTGCTGGTTGTTGAGCATGATGAAGAAACAATGTATGAATCGGATCACATTATTGATGTTGGACCAGGTGCCGGTATTCATGGTGGACATATAGTAGCCCGAGGAACAATTGAGGAAATTAAACAATGTGCAAATAGCATAACTGGCAGCTATTTAAGTGGTAAACAATTTATTGAAGTACCAGCAAATACTCGAATACCCTCTTCCGGTAAGGTAATAGCCTTAACTGGAGCTGTGTCTAATAATTTACAAAATGTTAATATTACGATCCCTTTGGGTAGTTTTACAGCAATAACCGGTGTATCCGGTGGAGGAAAGTCAAGCTTAATAATTCATACTTTATATAAAGCCGCTTTAAAGTTTTTAGAACCATCTTCAAAAGTCTTTCCGGGAGAATATAAATCAATTACTGGTCTTGAATATATTGATAAGGTTATTGATATCAATCAGTCGCCAATAGGTCGTACACCAAGATCAAACCCAGCAACTTATACAGGGGCATTTACCCATATTAGAGACTGGTTTGCTGAATTACCAACTGCAAAAACTCGGGGTTATAAAGTTGGTAGGTTTTCATTCAATGTTAAAGGTGGAAGATGCGAATCATGTCAAGGTGATGGTCTGATTAAAATAGAAATGCATTTTTTACCTGATATTTATGTAAAATGTGATGTGTGTAATGGCGATAGATATAACAGAGAGACTCTTGAAATTAAATATAAGGATAAGTCTATATCTGATGTTCTTAGGATGACAGTTGAAGATGCTATGAGCTTTTTTGAGAAAGTACCATTAATTTACGAAAAACTGGTTACTTTAAATGAGGTAGGACTTGGTTATATAAAAATTGGTCAATCGGCTACTACTTTGTCTGGGGGTGAAGCACAAAGGATAAAATTAGCTAAGGAATTATCAAAACGCTCAACTGGTAAAACTTTATACATACTTGATGAACCAACAACAGGTTTACACATAGATGATATTAATAAATTGCTTAAAGTATTACATAAATTAGTTGACATGGGTAATACGGTGGTAGTTATTGAGCATAACCTAGATGTTGTAAAAACAGCGGATTACGTTATAGATGTTGGTCCTGAGGGAGGGGATAAAGGTGGTAGCATAGTAGTTACTGGAACTCCGAAGGATATTGCGGCTTGCAGTGAGAGCCATACTGGAAAATATTTAAAAAATTATCTATAATTAGCTTAGTGGAAAAAAATTTTGCTATATACTCAAAGATATAGAAGTCCAATAGGTCATTACGAGAAGCCACTTAGTAGCGATGAAGCAATGCTGTTTTGTCATACCTGCGTAGGCAGGTATCCAGATTCCTGCCTACGCGGGAATGACAATGGGAAGCGGGAAGGGCAAAGGGAAGTGGGAATGATAACTTGCAAGTGCTTAGTCGAGTGATACTACGGCTCGCTAATAGGCAGAGTAGTGCTAATCGGATTAGCTATATATATTAATGATAAACGGATGCAGATTATTATGAAAAAGGCAGTAGCTTTAGTTAGTGGTGGTGCAGATTCAGCTACCGTACTAGCCATGATGGAAAAAATGAATTACGAAATTTATGCCATAAGTTTCAACTATTCTCAACGCAATAATGTTGAACTGGAGAAGGTTAAGCAATTAGTTAACAACTATAACATCAAACAGCATAAAATTGTAAATATTGATTTACGTAACTTTGGCGGATCAGCTCTTACTGACAATGCCATAGACGTACCAAAATATAAAGATCATAGTGAATTACAGAATGATCTATACTCAAAGCAGCAGATTATATACTCAAATGATTTGGAGAATTGGAACGTAAAACAAGGGGTGAGCGAGCGGAGCGTACACTTAGTACGTGAGTACGCGAATACCCCGAAGTTTTGCGAAACCAATTCTTCAAAGCAGAAGAGTATACCAGTTACTTATGTACCAGCACGTAACACCATATTTTTAAGTTATGCTTTAGGATTTAGTGAAATAATAGGAGCTTTTGATATTTTTATAGGGATGCATGCAACTGATTCCGCTAATTATCCAGATTGCCGTCTGGAATATTTAGCAGCTTTTAATAATCTGGCAAATCTGGCAACTGCTGTAGGAGTTTCAGGTAAACAAATTACCATTCATGCTCCCTTAATAAATATGTCAAAGGGAGAAATTATCAAGGCCGGTCTAGAATTAGGGGTAGATTATTCCAAAACGATTTCTTGTTATGATCCATCAGATGATGGGCTATCTTGTGGCACATGTCTTTCATGCTTAACTAGACTTAAAGCCTTTGAAGAGAATAACGTAACTGACCCCACTAATTATAAAAAATAAATTATTTTTTAACATATGCTGAACCACTCTATATATCATCAATTTCCTGTATTAGACCTAGGTAATATAGTGCTTAGGGAATTAACTAGTGATGATTCCGAAAACTATTTTACCTATATGAATAAGCCAGAAATGCTACCATTCCTGACCGAACAAAATTGTCCATCGGACACGGCTCAAGCTACTGATGAGATAAGATATTGGTTCAGCTTATTTCATAATCATCGGGGATTTTACTGGGCTATTTCCCTCAAAGATACTAATAAACTTATAGGGACTGTTGGGTTTAATAGTGTTTCTGCAATGCATCTCAAAGCAGAAATAAGTTACGATCTTGATCCGGAATTTTGGGGTAAAGGAATTATGCTGAAATCTATCAAAGCTATTTTAAGGTTTATCGAATATGCTGGAATTGTTCGCACCCAAGCAACTGTTATAACTGACAATACTCGCTCAATTAAGGTTTTGGAACGATGTAATTTTGTTAAAGAGGGATTGCTCAAAAAATATGAGATTGTGCAAGGAATACATAGAGATTATTATATTTATGCTATAGTCAATTGATGAGAAGTTGGGGCGTTGTCACTTGTCGCTCGCCTATTACTTATAGGCGTTGCTCCATCGTTCCTAGTACTACAGTTGTAGATTGAATGTGAGTGTTCACGGAAAAAAGGTTAAAGTATAAGATGTCATTGCGAGGAGGTTGCCAGACCGACGAAGCAATCAAGGAAAGTGATTAGAAATGGATTGCTTCGTTGACCTTACGGTCTCCTCGCAATGACGCTTGGTGATCAGTTTTTTTTATTCATCACAAAAAAATAGCAAAAAAATCGTGAATGCTCACATCTAAACTACAACTGTAGTACTAGCCCCAAATTCTCCTGAATTGACTATAAAATAGCTTAATGCATAACTATCAGATTAATGTTGGGAGATATAGTCGGTCTCTACCCCTTCAAGTTCCATCATTTCTTGAGCATAGGGAAATGAGATATAGTCAATTGATGAAAAGTTGCTGACGTTGGCACTCGTCGCTCCATCGTTCCTAGCCCCAAATTCCCCTGAATTGACTATAGCACCACTTCCATATCCTTCGTCATTAATTTTATCATCTACCATTGCGTTTGAATCTGCATTTAAACCTTCATCCTCTTCAAGATTAGCTTTGTAATTAGCCACTAATCTGTCACATAGATCTTGCATCAATTTAGAATTATTTGCTAAATATTGTTCAGCGATTAGCTTTAATTTTGTTATATTACTTTCACTAGCATCATCTAAATTTTTACATTCTTTGGTAATAGGCAGCATTATTTCTGTATTTTGCCCTTCACCTGTTAAATCTAACCTAACCTCAGTTGCATCACCTTCTTCATCATTTTTCATAATCATATCAACTAAGCCATTAAGCAACCACCCTAATACTCCATCAAAATTAGCTGACGGTATCTGAGCTTTTACCTTGTCATCTACAACAAAATTGATAGAACAAATTGTGGTACGCTGTAAAATATCTGCTTGTTCATGATAAGTATGACCTTCTTTAAGTATCTGTAGCACTATAGCAGCTGGGCGATTAGCCCCAAGACCACCATCAGCCAAAGCATAAGGCGTGCCAGCAGCGTAGTCATAATCGCGTACAGCTTCACTATTAGCAACTACTGGAAAATAGGTCGGTGCTGCAGTAGTTGCAAGAAGTACATACTTTGTTCTAACATGTGTGCTATGCTTATCCTTGCTATCAAAGACCTTGATACTATCTCTTCCCTCGTTCAAATCAGCAACTGGTATAATAAGACGACAGAGAGTATCGATTAATCTATTGTCCCCTAAATGTTTTTCCAACATTTCTTCCAAAGGTTCGGGGCTATATTTGTGTTTTATTATTCCACAGTTAAAGCAACTTTTAGGGAAGATTTCAGCAGCACTATTCTCAAATAATTCTAACGCTTCTTTGGCTGAATAACGAGGCTCTTTCGACCCTTGTTCTTTAGGGAGCGTTAACAACGCAGCAATTAACCCACCAACGCTAGTACCAGAAATAATGTTAAATAATTTAGATATAGGTAGCCCTGTAATCTCTTCTATTTTTGCAAGGATAACTAATGCAGCTATTCCTTTTACTCCACCACCTGAAATACAAAGAATTGTATTTTTTTCGTTTAATCTTTTACTCATCGTAATCTCTATAGCTTAATTTAAAATTTTTCACTAATTTTAAATTATTATAAAGTTTACATTATAGCAAATGAATTTATAATGATAAATAAAACAAATTGACAAAACTCTGCAAAAAATTTGATTATCGAGTTACAAATGTGGTACAATTAAATAATAATAATAAATAAATTGGAGTGATCTTGTGGTAGCTAAACGATTATTAGTGTCTTTAGATGAGAAAATATTAGCTATAGTCAATTCAAGAGAATTGGGTAGCAGGAGCGATGGAGCGACGTCTATAAGTAATAGACGAGCGACGAGTGACGACGTCACCAACTTCTCATCAATTGACTATAAATTAGCAGATGAACGGATAGGTAATACTAAGGAATGGATTAGTTGTACCGACAGTTGGAAATATTAGATGTTTGAGCAATTACTTGATTTCTCTTCTATATTATATATTATAGAAGGGATGGTAGTAACACTGAAATATAGCTTAGTTTCAGTGTTATTTGGATTGATTATCGGTACTTTACTAGCAATTTGTAAGGTAAGCAAAAGTCATGCCTTAAGGTTATTTGCTAATTTTTATACATCAATTTTTCGTGGTACACCACTACTTATCCAACTTAGCATAATTTATTTTGGTTTGCCTGGGGTAATTGGTATTAAGCTTGGAGTATTCGCTGCAGGTACCATAGCTTTCTCATTAAATTCAGGGGCGTATGTTTCGGAAATAATTAGAGCTGGAATGAATGCTGTTGACAAGGGGCAGATTGAAGCGGCTAAGGCGTTAGGCATACCTGAAAGATTAATGATCAAAGATATCATCTTACCGCAAGCTATAAGAAATATTTTACCTTCACTGGTTAATGAGCTTATTAACCTCATCAAAGAATCATCGATTATATCAATGATCGGTGGAATGGATTTAATGCGGAGAGCTCAGCTAGTATCACAGGAACATTATACTTATTTTACGCCTTTGTTAATAGCAGGGCTTTGTTATTATGTTATGGTAATAATTATTAGTAACTTAGCCAAAATTCTTGAGAAAAAATTAACAATTGGTATTGAATAAGATTTGTTTATATGTATTTAAGTGAAATATGCATCAAGCGTCCAGTATTTGCAACAGTTCTGAGCCTAGTAATTGTTATTTTAGGAGCTGTATTTTTTACTAAACTGCAAATTAGGGGGATTCCCGATATCTCTTTTCCTGTAATAACAGTACATGCAGATTATCCTGGGGCGGATGCTCTTTATATGGAAAAAGAAATTACCACTCGTATTGAAAAAGTTCTAAAAACTATAAAAAATCTTGATTCTATCACTTCCCAAAGTGCGACAGGTAGTAGCTATATCTTTTTAACATTTTTATCATCGGCTAATATCGAAGTATCCTTAAACGATGTTCGGTCTAAAATTGCTGCGATAAGTCGTATATTGCCAAAAGATATGCAAGCACCTCGTGTTAGTAAGCAAGATGGAAATAAGTTTGTTGATTTGATCTTAACTGTTAGTAGTGATGTATATAGTGATTTACAATTAACTAAAATTGTTCAAGAGAGTGTGAAAAGCGTTTTAGATAAGCTTGAAACAATAGGTGAAGTTAAAGTACATGGTAAAGATTATTCTATGCGGATAGAGCCAGATCCGGTAAAATTATATCAGCATAAAATGTCGGTGTTGGAAATTGAAAATGCTATAAAAAAACAAACTATTTCTTATCCGGCGGGAACTATTAAAACCGCCAGTCGTGATTTTGATATAAGATTAGATGGTTCTTTAAGTAAACCGGAACAGTTTGAACAAATTATATTAAAAGTGAACGATACTAGTATATTAAGGTTACAAGATATTGCTAAAATATATTTAGCTTCTCTAGAAGATGATGTAACTTTTAGATATAACGGCAAAAGCTCGGTAGCACTTACAGTAAAAAAACAATCAAAGGCAAACTTTCTTGATTTATCTAAAGAAGTTAGGTCGTCACTAGATAAAATTAAAAATAATCTACCTAAAAATATAACAATTGATATAGCTTATGATGCGTCAATTCCAGTTAATGCCTCAGTCAAATCAGTATTCTTCACGATCTTTGAAGCATTAATTTTAGTTATAATAGTAGTATATTTATTCCTGGCATCAGCAAAAATCACTTTGATACCACTTGTAACTATTCCTGTATCGTTGATTGGTACATTTATTTTCATGTATTATTTAGGGTTTTCTATTAACATATTTACCCTTTTAGCAATGATATTGGCTATTGGTTTGGTGGTAGATGATGCAATAGTAATGTTGGAAAATATTTTTAGATACAATGAGATGGGGCATTCTGCTATGGAATCTGCCACTCTGGCATCTAAGGAAATTGGTTTTGCTATTATAGCAATGACTATAACACTTGCCTCAGTATTCTTACCAATAGGTTTTATTGATGGATTTATGGGCAAGTTATTCATTGAATTTGCTTGGACCTTAGCATTCTGTGTGTTAGTTTCTGGTTTTGTTGCTTTAACTTTGACGCCAATGATGGCAAGTCGCATGATTGGCAAAAATGATCAACCTTCCTTAGGGTTTTTAATTAAATTTGACCAGTTTATTAAATTAGTCCAAAGCAAGTATTTGGTCTATTTAAATCTTGCTTTTGATCATAAAAAGCAATTCTCACTTATTATTGCCCTATCTTTAGTGGCGCTGGTCGTTAGTTTTATCTTTGTCCCAAAGGTGTTTATCCCTCAGGAAGATGATGGTTTAGTGCAGATTTCCTTCTCTAGTCCTCAAGGCTCTAATAGTGAACAATCAGAAAAAGCAGTAATAGAAGTTGAGAAAATACTTAGTTCTTACAAAGATATATTAGGTTATTTGATGATGACGTATCCAGAAGGTAGTCATGGTTTTGTGCCTCTTAAAGACTGGAAGGTAAGGTCAATGTCACAAACAACTATAATAAACTTACTTAATAAGCAATTTCAACAAATAACTGGAATATCGGCTTTTGCAAGACCACACCGTTCATTAATTAGTGGTAATGCTGGACATGCTGTGGAATTTACTTTGCAATCCTCGCTTGAATATGAGCAATTAGTTCAAATATCAGAGAAATTCGTGGAGGCTATGAAGAAAAAACCAGCTTTTATGAATATGAATGTTTATAGTAATGTAGATTTCTCTCCGATCATTGACGTAATTGTTAACCGAGATAAAGCTTACCTTTATGGTGTGAGTTTAGAAAATATAGGGTTAACATTGCAATATTTGCTAGCAGGAAAGCAGCTTGGTGATTTTAGAATGGGCAATGAATTGTATGATATAACTATGCAGTATAATTTAAAACATCGTAGTAATATCGATCACTTTAGTAAGATACTGATACCAACCAATAAACCAACTAATAATTTATTACCATTAAATGTCGTGGCTAATATAGTTGAGAAAGTATCTATCAAATTTTATAATCATTATAATAATGCTAGATCAGTAACCATCTCGGCAGATTTAGCCCCAAACCAAAAAATTACCGATGCAATAAAGCAAGTGAATAACATAGCTAATGAATTATTGGATAATAATACCACTATTCTAGAATATATTGGCGAAATTAAGCAAAAGGCTGAATCAGAAGGTACTATGACTACTACGTTCTTATTTGCTTTATTGTTTATTTACTTAGTGCTTTCAGCACAATTTGAAAGTTTTACTGATCCGATATTAATCCTTATTGCTGTACCATTTTCATTTACTGGTGGCGTATTAGCACTCTGGATATTTGGTAATACGTTTAATATGTATAGTGGTATTGGCTTGCTCACTTTAATTGGTTTGATCACAAAAAATTCTATTATGATCGTAGAATTTACTAATAACTTAAGAAGCCAAGGATTAAATATTAGAGAAGCTGTAACTAAAGCTTCTAGCTTAAGGCTTAGACCAATTCTAATGACTACTTTAGCAACCATTTTTGGGGCAGTATCATTAGTTATCGCCTCAGGAGCAGGAGCCGAAGCTCAAAAGTCTATTGGTTTAGTAATAGTGGGTGGTATGACTATTGGTACTCTATTTACTATATTTGTTATTCCAGTTTTATATCAAAGTTTTAAAAGGGAGATTAAATATAGCTAACCCAATTAGTGTTACAGCAAATTCACAGATGTTCATTGTGAGGGCATAGGCGTCAGTTTAAGAAAATAAAGTAGAAAACAAGTTTTTTGCAGAGCTTATAAATAGTAGGTTGCTTGAAGAAAATTTGAATATATCCGAGTCACGACATCTATCTTTAAACGCAAAATTTGTCATTCCTGCTTCGGTGCGGAATCTATAATACCTCATGGCATTTTTAGATACCTGCTTTCGCAGGGATGACAACCATGATCCTATATTTTATTCAAATCTGCAAAAAACTTGATTATCGAGTATATACAGCTATATTATTTTGTTCAAATATATCAAGTATCTCTAGAACATTGGGATTTGTAATATTCAAAATTTTTACAGTTTTAAGTATCATCTTAGAATTTTGTATTTCAGCGTACATTAATGATTCAGGAATTCTAAATGATCGAGTATCTTGTTGTTTTGCCATAATTATAATCTTTTTAGTTAAAATATAGGTTATTGTCACGTTCACATTCATTCGCTTGCAATAACGTAATTTTGCTATAAAGCCTAAGGGTTAGCCATAAAAATTAACCATCTTCTCAGAGATTAATTGGTTATCATATTTTTCTAAAATATCTTGTCGAATTTGCACACCAAGATGTTTTCGTAACGAAGGTCTAGTGATTAGCAGCTCCATAGCTATTGCTAAATCTTCTATATTTTGAGGTTTGACTAATAACCCATTTATTTTGTCTTGTATTAATTCTCTGCCACCTGGAGCGTTAGTAGTAATAATCGCTCTACCATATGCCCCAGCCTCTAAAAGGGAGCGGCTTAGTCCTTCACGATAGGAGGGTAATACGGCGATGTGGGCTTTTTTCCATATTTCTTCTATATCTTTCTGATATCCAAGATATTTGATATATCCTAGATTTTGGTAGTCTTCCAATATGGATTGTGCTATTGATTGTTTATTATTTTGTTCAGGCTGACCAACTAACCAGAATTCAGCATCGATATTTTTCTGTTTTAATATTTTTGCGGCATATATAAATTCATATACACCTTTGTCAATAAGCATTCTAGCTACTAAGGCAACTACTATTTTATTACCTAACGGTTCTGGTAGGAGAGGGAATTTCTTGGTTTCTATACCGACACTACATTGTTTAATGACTAAATTTGGTGGAGCAATATGGCTAACCTGATTAGTACCTATCCATAGCAAACTGGGGTCATTGCGAGAAGGCATGAGCCGACGAAGCAATCCATTCCTGACCATTTTGGGATTGCCGCGTCGCCGCAAAGCGGCTCCTCGCAATGACGTTTGTGAATTTGCTGTAATGCTAATAGAGTTTGCTATACCTAATTTCACCACTAAAGCTAAATCATCATCATTTTGTACAACAAATAACATACTTTTATAATAGCTTATTAGGGATAATATTTTAACTATGATCTTCCTAAGGCATTTTAGTAAAAATTTATTGCTGATAAACAATAAACCCATACCAACAAAAGTGTTAATGATTTGTGGTGTATTGCACAGAAAAGCACTGATACTTCCATAAAAAATTGGTTTTATAGTGAAATTATGTAATATATCAGGTTTTTCCTTATTTAATATTCTGATTAGCTTGATTAATAATAGTAAATCAGTAAAAAGGTTAATACTTCCACGCTTTATTGAAATTGGAATTACTGGTAAATTATGCTGTTCTATTTTATCTTTAAATTCACTAATATCTGTTAGTACTTTAACTTCATATCCTTTAATTTTAGCAGTCAAAGCAATTGGCAGAAGATGGTTATAAAAGTGCCAATCTGTATTTGTAAAAATAATGATTTTTTTCATTTATTTTTCTTTATAATAACTCTATAACATAAAATCATACTCAAATGATTTGGGAAATGGGGACAATAACCAAAGGGTGAGTACGCGAATTACCTACAGTCTTGCGGAGCAAACTCTTCAAATCATTTTAGTATAATTGAATTAAACTTATTATATAGTATATGTCAAGATATTTAGTCACTGGTGGAGCTGGTTTCATTGGTTCGCACCTTGTTAAATTATTAACCAAAGAAGGACACCAAGTTGTCATATTGGATGATCTTTCAACTGGTACCTTTAATAGTTCACTTGATAAAAATATTGAGTTTATTCAAGGAAATATTTTAGATCAAGATATTGTGAAGAAAGTATTTAGAAATATCGAGGGTTGTTTTCATCTTGCAGCAGTGGCAAGTGTGCAGGAATCAATTAATAATTGGCACTATAGCCATCAAGTAAATTTAACAGGAACCATTAATATCTTCCTTCAGGCAAGTAAACAAAATATTCCTGTGGTATATGCGTCATCTGCTGCTGTTTACGGCAAGATCAGTGATTTTCCTCTACAAGAAAATGGCAAAGTGAGTCCACTTTCTCCTTATGCGGCGGATAAATATGCCTGCGAGCTACAAGCTAAGGCTTTTGGCGAGGTTAAATCTCTTAAAAGTTGTGGTTTACGCTTTTTTAATGTTTATGGTACAGGACAACCTAAAAATTCTGATTATTCTGGTGTAATATCAATATTTAGAGAACAAGTGAAAGATGGTAAAGAGTTGGTGATTTTTGGTGATGGAAATCAAAGTCGGGACTTTATACATGTTTCAGATGTAACAAATATGTGTGTTAGAGCCTTATCTATGGTGGCATCATCGGCACCAGTACTAAATGTTTGCACAGGACGTGCCTATTCTATAAATGAACTTATTCAATTAATTGATAAAATCGCTGTTATCAAAGGAATAAAATATCTACCACCTCAAGTTGGTAGTATAAATACTTCTGTTGGCAGCCCAGAATTGGCTCAGCAGATGTTAAATTATAAAGCAACATATGAGTTAGCAACTGGATTATTAGAGTTATTTAGCGTAAATTTATGAATTCCAAAGAAACCCTGATTTTAGTAGCGGATATTAGGGGGTGGGCTTTTGATAACGTTGCTTCGTTTGTTCAATCTTTGTTAAATGATCAATATGATTGTCATATAATTTATAGTTGTGATTATAAAACATCGGAGGAGTTTTTAATTAATTTAAACCAATATAATTCTATTAAATTAATACATTTTTTTCATCGCGGGTATTTAACGCACTTACTGCAAATTATAGCAGATAATGGTATTAACACTAATAGTAATATTGAAAAATTATTAAATATTGCCATTACCATTAGCATACCTGATCATTTATTTATTGAAAATGAATCTGACATACTAAAAAATCTACCAACTTTCCGATTTATTGACAACTACTACACTAGCTCTAAAAGATTGTATGATATTTATGCAAATATCCCAGAATATCCAAAACCGTGGCAAGTAATTTATGATAATGTATTAATTCCAGATTCACAAATTCCCCTTGATCCTAAAATTGGTTTAGCCTCTAGTCAGCTAGTTATCACATGGATTGGTAATAGTGCTTGGGAAAGTTGGTATAGTACTATTGACGATTACAAAGGTCTAAAAACAGTAATTATGCCAGCCCTAGAACAGCTTGAGCATGAGAAAATTCATATCAAAAAATGTATAATAGATAAAAATAAGCGACTACACTCAAAACAAGAAGTTTGGGATACTCTAAAAGAAACAGACATTTTGCTAATAGCCTCAGTGCAAGAAGGAACACCGTTGACGCTTATTGAAGCGATGGCATTTGGTTGTGCAATTATTACTACTGACGTGGGGATTGTCCGGGAGGTGCTACCTGATATACAACATCAGTTTATAATCAATAGAAATCATTCGTATCTTACGGAGGCAATAAAAAAATTAGATGTTGACCGAGATTTACTAGCAAAAATTAAACAGCAAAATTTTCTTGCTTATCAAAAAATCTTTGCCGATAAAGCCCATTTGCAAAATTTATGGCTTTCGTTTATAGATATTTCAGTAAAAAATCATAACAAAAAACAAAATTTACAAATAAAGCAACAAATTTTAAGAGATATCAACCTTGTTAATAAGGGCGAAGCTCCATCGATAATTGATAAAATCCGTTCTATTCGTTTGTTAAAAAAGATAGCACAACCTCTTCTAAGATATTATTGGGTTAGATTGCTTGCTAGACGAATAATTACAATGCTTTATTCTTGTTCTTCAGAAAATGATTATGATAATTTTAAAAATTTTATAATCAAATACCAAGGACAGCAAAAGGATATTAGACCTCTTACAAAACTCGCTTATGCTGAGGAATTTGTAGGAGACACGGAACGCAGAACCGAAGCGTACTCTAGTGTATGTGAGGATTCGAGTACCGCATCATTGTCCAAATTACCAGCAGAAGTAGAGTTTTACAAGAGGTCTATTGACGATATCTACGTAATATATTCTAGTACTTTTCCTGGAGTCGCTAACTCCACTAAAGAATTATTTGACCAAATAATTCCTTTTCCTATAGGCAAAGCAAATATTTTGCTAAATTATATTAATGCATATTTACCCAACAAAATTATCACTAAAATAGCTCAGTTAATTATCAAAACAGGCATTAAAAAATTAGTTATATCGGGTGGGCTTGATGTTCATGCTCAATTAGTAGAAAAGTTGCATCAGCTTAAGGCTGATAATTATTTAGATATTTACTTTTTATGGCATGGTTCTCCTGCCCAATGGGTAGATTCTCATCATTGCCAAGATTTTTATAAATGGTTAAATTTATATAAACAAAATAAGATTAAGGCTATTATCACCCTGAAGAAAGGTCTAGAACAATTTTTGATAGCTAATGGTATTCAATCTTATTTATTACAAAACTTCATACCATCAATGCCTGAAAAAAAGGTGATAGCTATAGAGAATAGTAAATTTACAATTGGTATATGGAGTGCTTCTAGCATATGGATAAAAAATCTCTATCCTCAATTTGCCGCAATAAGTATGTTGAAAGATAAGGTTTCTTGTTACACTAATTGCCATTTTAATGACAATAAACATGCTTGTTGGATGATGCAGGATGTAGAGCTTAAAGTTTTTCCAGAGCAATTACCACATCAAGAACTAATAAAACTTATTGCCAATACTAATTTAACTTTATACATTACTAATTCAGAATGTTCACCTATGATAGTTTTAGAGAGTCTAAGTTTAGGAGTGCCTTGCTTAGTTGGTCCTACAGCAGATATTTATGATGATCAATTTTTACGTGATATGTTAACTGTTAATCGCGTTGATTGTCCGCTGACCATATTTAAAGCAATAGAAAAGGTTCAACAAAATATTGATATGATACGTTCCAAACTACCGGAGTTTATTAGAAAATATAATAAAAATGCTCTTGCTTTAAAAAACTATTTGCTAACAGTCATAAATAATGATCATAATAGGTGAGGGGAGTAATAAGTTGTCATTCCCGCTTCGGTGCGGAATCTAGACCCCTCTACCTACGCAGGGGTGACACCACAACTGTTGAAAGTTAGAAGGTAAAGCAGGTTTTAGATAGGTTTTCTGTCATTGCGAGACCACGCAAGTAGGTCGTGGCAATCCATCTTTGGTTACTTTTATGGATTGCTTCGTCGACCTAAGGTCTTTCTCGCTAATAGACGTTGACCACATACGATTTTTAAACTATCCGGTTTAAACCCGCTTCCTCTTCTAACTTTCAACAGTTGTGGGGATGACACTAAGGCGAGCAGGGGTAACATTAAGGTGAGTGTTATTATTTTAACTATATAAAGCAAAATAAAGTCAGTTGATGAAAAGAATTATAAGATGCCTATATCAGGCAATTTTAAAAACAATTGAACATGATGGTGTTGAACATTCAGGGTATATGTCATTTATGATACTCATGGCATTTTTTCCTTTTTTAGTTTTTTTATTAGCATTAACAAGTTTTATTGGTGCCTCAGAACTCGGGCAGAACTTTATAACTATCTTTCTTGAGAGTATGCCAGAACTGGCTACTGACTCAATAAAAACTAGGATAAATGAACTTAGTAAAACTCCACCTCAAAGTCTAATGACCGTAGCGATAGTAGGAAGTATATGGACCGCATCATCTTTTGTTGAATGTTTAAGAACAATCTTAAATAGGGTATATGAAATAAAATCACCCCCTCCATACATAAGACGAAGATTACTTAGCATAGTACAGTTCTTAGTAATCAGCATATTCGTTACTTTTGCTATGTTCATTCTAATTATAGTGCCAATAATATTGACAAAACTGCCGATGATTTTACAAATAATGGAAGAACATATGCTAGCTCTAACTATTTTACGATATGTTATAATTTTTTGTTCATTATTTATTACCTCATCATCATTATATTATATCGTCCCTAATATAACATTAAATTTTACAGAGGTATTTCCTGGAGCTTTATTAACAGTAATTTTATGGGTGATAAGTGGATATTTATTATCTACTTGGATAAGAAGTTATAACCAATTAAGCATAATATATGGTTCACTTGGTGGTATAATAATAACCCTAATGTTCTTTTATATTATTAACATGATTTTTATATATGGTGCAGAATTTAATTATTTGCTAAAAAAACATCACTGAATTGTTAAATAAAAGTAAATCTTTGTTTACTTTTGTGAAATTTTTGTTGCGTCCTAGCTAAAATAGTAGTACAAGCCGTTTTGTTAGGATATGTGAAGGATATCTAAGTAAAAGCTTGAACGATGGGATAATGGTTGCATCTTTGTTATTCGCGTTCGTCCCTTTGTTATTTGTGCTTCGGTGCAGAATCTAAGACCCCGCACCAAAGCAGGGGTGACATTGATTACTTTGTCATTCCCGCGTAGGCGGGAATCTGGATACCTGCTTACGCAGGTATGACACTAAGTCGAGCAGGGATGCTCATCATTATTCTGATCTATTCAAATTTCCTTCACATAGCCTAGTGATTTTAACTAAAAAAGATTATAATTATGGCAAAACAAAAACATACAGCAACTCGAGATCACTATATCGGCAGTAATCCCAATTTAATGCGCCTCACTGAAATAAACAACACTAAGACGATACTTGCAGCTGTAAACAATAAAAAGATTGCTGAAGATATTTGGTCAATATGCAATATATTTGGTGTATCTCAGGAAATACAATGTAAACTTGCATCTACTAAGGGGGGTTTTGATGAAAAGGTAATTGAGGATTTATTTAAGAAGGAGCTTAAATCATCCAAGAACAATGACAAGGATGCAATCAAAAATTGTTTGCAGGTGTTGTATTATTGTTCTACTAATAAACTTGCAAAATTTAACGATATATGCACAACACTTAACGAAGCTAAATCTGTAGATAGTAACTTATCTGTATATACTAACTTTGGAAAAAAATGTACTATAACTAAAGCTTTGGAAAAATTAGATAGCTTGGAGCATACGTATCTATCACCCAATTCAAATACTAGTGATGTAGTTGATGAAAATGCTGTAGTCGCATTAGGAGAATTTTCAAATATGGATGTGAACACAATAAACTAAAAACTGTCATTGCTAGGAGGTAGCAATTGTGGATTGCCACGCTCACGGGCGTTCGCTCGCAATGACCTATATTTTAACTAAAATAGATTATAATTATGAAAAGAAAAAAAGTTTATACACAATATAAATCAGATGAAAATCCCCCCGTCCCGGTTAGGTTTTTTTTAAAGACGTTGCCCACTGAAATAGGCAACTCTATTACGATACTTGCAGCTATAAGAGATAAAGACCCTGTCGCCATAGGTTCCCTGTTTAATAATGTGTCTCAGACACTGCAATTCGACCTTTATCAGCTCGTTAAATCTAATGAGTTTACTAATAAGAAAGTTGAAGCTTTATTTAAGCAGGAGCTTAACTCATCCAGAATAAATGTTGATAAGGCAGCAATCAATAATTATAAGTCTATAGTAGTTAAGCTCTTGAAGAATCCAAATATTAGTATTAACAAAATATTTGATTGTTTTAAAAAAGCTAATGTACCTGTACTATGTATTAATTTTGAAAAATATGATACTATCGATACAGCTCTAATAGCATTACAGAAGTTGCAGTATGAGTACTCGCCAGTCCTTACAGTTACTGGGAATGACTACTCAAATATGCTGAGTGAGTTAACGCCAACTCAGCTTGCTACAAATCTAAAGTATTTAGATAGTCTTGATGATTCATCAGGAAAACATAATGTTGATGTATCAGGAAAGCATATTGACTATGATTCAGAGGTGTAATAGACTCTTAATCCGATTAATATTTATCTATACTGTTTGTGTTATTCCTGCGTAGTATGTAATATCTACGTAAGTAGGTATCTAGTACTACAGTTGTAGATTGAATGTGAGTGTTCACGGAAAAAAGGTTAAAGTATAAGATGTCATTGCGAGGAGGTTGCCAGACCGACGAAGCAATCCAGGAAAGTGATTAAAAATGGATTGCTTCGTTGACCTTACGGTCTCCTCGCAATGACGCTTGGTGATCAGGTTTTTTTATTCATCACAAAAAAATCGTGAATGCTCACATCTAAACTACAACTGTAGTACTAGATTCTCGCCTATGCGGGAATTACAATAGTGGGAAGAAATGACAATTTACAACTCAATATTAAGAACTTATTAGGGCTATCTATATATGCAGTTACAAGAAAAAATTTATGTTTTTTTATGTGCTTTATTTGTTGTGCTAATAGTAGTTAGTAACTTAGTATATCAGAAATTTGTTTATTTACCTATTTTCTCTATTTATACCTTTGAACTATCGGTTGGGGCGATTTTTTATCCGGTCACTTTTCTAATAACTAACTTAATATCCGAGTTTTATGGTAAAGAGAAAGCACAATTTTGCGTTAGATTGGCAACTAGTATAAATATTTTGGTATTATGTATTATCAGTTTCATGGGTTATCTACAAGCTACTACCTGGTCAAAAATTGACAATAATACTTTTGACTCGGTATTTGGGGCATATAGCGTATCACTATTTGGTTCAATAACAGCTAGTTATACAGCTCAGATGATAGATATAAGGCTTTATTTACTAATTCGCAAACTTACTAACAATAAATACCTTTTTCTAAGAAATTTGAGTAGTGCCATATCGTTATTTATTGATACATCGATTGTAGTTATTTTTGTTACAGTTATTGGGGTTGTACCTTATGAACAAATGATATCTTTAATATTTAACAGCTATTTATTCAAACTGTTTTTCACCATAGCAACTACCCCAATATTTTACTATGTGGTGTACTTTATTAGGAGTCGGAATTAAAACGATACTCTCAATTTTATCGAACCTTGATGGCTAGAGTATTTATTATTAGAAGCTAAATAATCATATACTGCCATAATTTCTGTCACTCCACGTTTTATAGTAATAGTCCCACCAACTTTGTAGTTATATTTAGCCGGTTTTTCAAGTAGCAATACTTCTTCTCTTTTGTTGGAACCTGACGCTATCTGCATACGAACCTTCTGTTGCCTATTATGCAAAAATTTCTCACCTTCCATGTGCAATCCAGGAATCACCTGGGTAGTATCACTAATCTTTATTGGTATAACTGCTTCAAATCCTATAATTCCAGAAGCTCTTCTGTCATTAGTAGCAGCGACCGATAGACTCTGTGCTTCAAATCTTTCATTATATCCAGCAATATTGTATCCTCCATATTTTAACCCAATATTTGGGGTGATTAGTACTTTACCAAATTGTGACTTGTGAGCAACTACTATCTTACTACTATATGAAGTATTATCAAATTTAGCCTTAGCTATCTGGTTTTGCACTGGTATTTTTGCAGAAACATTACCAAGGGCAAAGGAAAAAACACCTTGTAGTATTAATTTATCAGACAAATTAGTTTGACCATATATAGATATTACATGGGCGTGGGCAGCAACTTTGTCAGTACGATTTTTGTATTTAAAGTTAGAAATGACATAGTTATAAGCTCCTCCTATAATGCTACCACCTTGCAGTTCTATATCACCCCCAATAGTTGCAGCCCTAGTTCTGCCGGTATATCTACTTAATATGTTACCCCCCTCATACTTAGCCACACCAATCGTACCACTAACCCAGACATTTTTAGACACAATATTATCTTCATCACCAGAAGCAAGAGCTGCAAGATCAAGTTGGTGGAATCTTGATTGAACAGACTGTTCTATAAAATCAAAAACTGATGCTACTGAATTTATTGTTGCTGAAGTTACTTGTTTTTGTACCTCTACTGTTTGTTGTTCTAATGCTTTTACCTGTTCTTGCAATATTAATGCATCACTGTTATTGCGGGAGGCAATATCGTTGTCAGCTGATATATTTGGCTTTAATACTGGACTCGATGGTGTTTCTGATTTTGAGTCTTGGTTGTTGTCAAGTTCTGATTTTGAATTTGGTTTTTGCTCTTCTTTTTCTTTTAATTCTGAATTTTGATCTGAGTCTTTGTTGTTGTTAAGTTCTGAGTCTAAATTTGAGTCTGAGTTTTCTAGTGTTGAATTTGACTGTGTACTTGATGAATTAGCTAAAGAACTTGTTCTTAATTTTGAAGATCGTGTTGCTCCTGATAGTGTTGAAGTTGACGTTGATGTTGGCACTGATACTGGGCTTAACGTTTGCGATGTTGCAGATTCTTCATCATTAAAAAGTACAGTAAGTCCATAGTCTTCTTCCCCTTCTAAATCTAAATTTGTTTTTGGTGGTTTCGGCTGCATTGCTAGTGGTGCTGGCTGCACTACTAGTGGTTCCGGCTGCATTTCTAGTGGTGCTGGCTGCATTTCTAGTGGTGCTGGCTGCACTACTAGTGGTTCCGGCTGCATTTCTGGTGGTTTCGGCTGCATTGCTAGTGGTGCTGGCTGCATTTGTAGTGGTTCCGGCTGCATTTCTGGTGGTTTCGGCTTCATTGCTGGCGGTTCCGGCTGCATTTCTGGTGGTTTCGGCTTCACTGCTGGCGGTTCCGGTTGCACTTCTACTGATTTAGCAATATTCTTCTTGTTGAGTCTCTTTTGCCTTTTACTTACTACTTCCTGCCACTCTCCTCCATTTTCATCTGACACTATGCTTTGTTCAATTTTGTCTTGAGCAAATGCATAATCAGGAATTTTATTAGTTTCAAGAGTTAATGGTTGTTGGGTAAATGTCTTAGGAACAATAGACTGTTGATCAATTATTCCATTATTTTGCTTCACTACTAACTCTGTATGTACTTCTAGTGATTTAGCAATATTCTTCTTGTTGAGTCTCTTTTGCCTTTTATTTACTACTTCCTGCCACTCTCCTTCATTTCCATCTAACACTGTGCTTGATTTCATATTATTTTGAGCAAATGTATAATCAGGAATTTTATTACCTTCAGGAGCTAATGGTTCTTGAGATATTGACTTCGGAACAACAGACTGTTGCTCAATTGCTCTATTATTTTGCTCAGCTCGTGCCTGCTGTCTCCTCTCCTTATTCATTTGTTTTACCATATCCAACAACTGCTTCTTATCTGCTGTTATTTTAGCTTCTTCTTTCTTCCTTTGTTCTTGTTTTTTCATTGCTTGTTTAAACTCATTATCTTTATGCCTTTGCTTTAATTTCTTCAATTTATTCCGGTGATTGGTGGTATTGGACATCGTTGCTGTTGTTGGCAATGTCAATTGGGTTGCCCCTGAGCTTGATGCTTCTAAATCAGGAAAATCAGTAATACTAAGATTTTTGAATTCAGAAATTAATCCTTGTTCTTCATCCTCGCAAGGTTGTATTTTTTGAAGCTGATTATCTGTACTCAGTAAATCTGTATTCTTTAAGCCATTATTATCGAATAATGGTTTTAATTCTCTACTTATATTAGATGGATTGTTTTGTTTATTAGAAGTACTCGTTATATCCTTAATAGGAGATTTAAGGACAGGATCACGACCATCTCTATAATCTCTAAATGTATCTGATTTAGAATTATTAGAAGGTGATAGTACAAGATTTGCTGGAACTTCAGTAGGTGTTGATGTAGCGTATTTAGCAAGATTAGTAGTTGGAGAACCACCAAGATTAGTGCCGCTACTTTGATGTGAGGGCAATGGACTAGTTGCATCCCATTGTTTTACTTCTGTACTAGATGTTGCTGTAACAGTACCTAATACATCCTCTTTTGATGATTCACTTACCATTGTGTTAGGATTCTGTGCTATTATTTCCATTTGCTTTTTTTCTTCTAATGATTGATTTCCTTTTTGAGATGGAAGTCTTACTCTATACACTTTCCGTCGAGCAATTGTAGGTAACTCTGGCGTTGATTCCTTAGATTCTTGGGTTAATAATGACGGGCTTCTATTCTCATCTGCTCCAAATGCAAAATATCTAGATTGATTTCGATTTGAAATACCGAAACCTGTAAGTGGTGGAGTATTCTCTTTAGAGAGAATGTTTTCTAAATCAATTTCTTTATTAGTAAATGATGCATTAGTATTTATAATATTGCTACTAGCAAGAATTTCCGATGATGAGTTAGATTTATCAGAATCTTTAAGTGGTGGAGTGTTCTCTTTAGAGAGAATATGTTTTGAGTCAGTTTTTCTATTAAGAAACGATGCATTAGTATTTACAATATTGCTACTAGTAAGAATTCCCGATGATGATTTAGATTTACTGAAACCTTTAAATGGTGGAATATTTTCTGAGTCAGTTTTTCTATTAGGAAATGATGCATTAGTATTTATAATATTGCTACTAGTAAGAATTTCCGATGATGATTTAGATTTACCCAAACCTGTAAGTGGTTGAATGTTTTCTAAATCAATTTCTTTATCAGTAAATGATGCATTAGTATTTATAATATTGCTACTAGCAAGAATTTCCGATGATGAGTTAGATTTATCAGAATCTTTAAGTGGTGGAGTGTTCTCTTTAGAGAGAATATGTTTTGAGTCAGTTTTTCTATTAAGAAACGATGCATTAGTATTTACAATATTGCTACTAGTAAGAATTCCCGATGATGATTTAGATTTACTGAAACCTTTAAATGGTGGAATATTTTCTGAGTCAGTTTTTCTATTAGGAAATGATGCATTAGTATTTATAATATTGCTACTAGTAAGAATTTCCGATGATGAGTTAGATTTATCAGAATCTTTAAGTGGTTGAATGTTTTCTAAATCAAATTCTTCATCAGTAAATGATGCATTAGTATTATTGCTACTAGCAAGAATTTCCGATGATGAGTTAGATTTGTCAGAATCTTTAAGTGGTGGAGTATTCTCTTTGGAGAAGATGTTTTCTAAATCAATTTCTTTATCAGTAAATGATGTATTAGTATTTACAATATTGCTATTAGTAAGAATTTTCGGTGATAATCTAGATTCATCAAATTTTGCATGTGGTGAAATACCACCTTCGGCTTTACATGTACTGATTAATACTAGTTGTGTTAACCCAATATTGAATAATATGCTTATTCTTAAACTCATATATAACCCCCATATATTGAATGGCTTTGTTGATAATAGTATAATTTGCCCTAATTTTTACTGAATCACTCCACTTGTAAATTGAATGTTATTGGATTAATAACACTTTAAATAATTATCCGATTTTGGTTTACTATATATTTTATGCCCACCAATCCAGTTAATTTATATAAAAATCTTCATACTATTATTAATAATTTACATGAATATTTTAATATTATTATTAAGAGTATAATAATAATTTTTAAATGTCTATTACTTATTTTTAATAAAATCAGAATTGCCTGGAAATAATTAACAATTGAATAATCATATTCAAAAAATATGATTTACATTTCCATCTATAGCTAATCCTAGAAGATTTTAACCGGATAATGTTTGTCATTCTCGCTTCTCTTTGTCATTCCCGCGTAGGCGGGAATCTAGATCATAGTACCCTACAATTTTTTATTTATTTCCTTATGATGAGTAAAAAAGCTGATTGCTAAGAGTCATTGCGAGGAGCTACTTTAGTAGCGACGAAGCAATCCATGAGAATTAGTATAGATACATCAAGACTATATGGATTGCTTCGTAGGCTCACGCCTCCTCGCAATGACGTTTTTATGTTGCTTAATACTTATAGAATAAAAATTGTAGCTATGAATCTAGATACCTGCATACGCAGGTATGACACTAAGTCGAGTAGGGGTACACTAAATCGAACAGGGAGGATAATGGTTGTCATCCCTGCGAAAGCAGGTATCTAAAAATGCCATGAGGTATAATAGATTCCGCACCGAAGCGGGAATGATGGTATGGACGAGTGAAGCGAAATATGCTTTACTTGTACGGAGTCAGCTGAAAAATAGTTTTCAGCTGCTCCAAATTAAATAATAATTTAATTAATAGGTCCATACCATGATAAATAATAGCATAAAAAATACTATAATAGGAATAGATTTAGCAAAAAATAGTATGCACTTGGTGCAAGTCGATCAAAATGGCAAAAAAATAGGTTACCAAAAAGTTACAAGAGATGAGTTAATAGCCTATTTAAGCAATCTCGATAAAAGTTCATTGGTAGCTATGGAGGCATGTGGAGGAGCTAATTATTGGTCACAGGAAATTGCTAAGCTTGGTTTGCAAGTCAAACTAATGAAAACAAAAGATGTAAAAGTTTATGCTACATCGAAACAGAAAAATGATTATAACGATGCGTTAGTAATATGCAAAGCGGCTCGTGATCCAGAATTAAAAACTGTGCTACTAAAAAGCAAGGAGGAACAAGATATAAAATTCTTGCATAAAATTAGAAGTAATACGATCAGAGATCGTGTGCAAAAAACTAATTCTACAATATCAAGTTTATGTGAATATGGCTATAATACAAAATTAAGTAAAAATAAATTTTGCAAATCATGTAGGCTGGAGGTAGAGTTAGCGTATAGTAAAGGTTATATAAATTCTGGGATAAGGTCAATTTTACTTTTAGAATGTAAAGAAATTGAGGATTTATGTAACAAAGAAAAAACTTTAGAAAAGCTGATTATCAGCAATAATAAGCAAAGTGAGAAAGCTACTAGGTTGCAGACAATTTTTGGCATTGGAGCAATCAATGCTAGTTGTTTGAGTGTAGCCCCAATAGAAAGTTATCCAACCCCGAGGGATTTTGCTGCTTCGCTTGGTTTGGTACCAAAGCAACATAGCTCAGGAGATAAGATAGTTTTAGGAGGGATTACCAAACAAGGAGATAGATATGCCAGAACTATGTTGATTCAAGCCGCAAGGACAATAGCAATAAGAGCAAAAAGTGATAAGGAATCAAAAGATAAACTAGTGCAGTGGGCAGTGAAGAAATTTGCTGAAAATAAATCATATAATATTATATGTGTTGGTTTAGCAAATAAGTTAGCAAGGATTGCTTATGCAGTAGTCACCAATGGTAGCGAATATGTTGCAAATTAGTTTAGTTGGAAAAAAAGAAGAAACTATGTCAACTAAATAAAAATTGGTAATTGATAAATATTGTGAGTAAAGAATAGTAACAATAAAGAGAACGAAAGTTAAAGAGTTAATGAATAAGTATTCTGAATAAAATCCGTAATTATGTCGAGGCTCTAGAAGCCGTGGGAATGAGAGGTCACTCAAGGATATTTATAAGAATGCAGAAACCATTATGGCACTCGATGCCGAATATATGACCGCTTCCTTTGTGGCTCTATTTTTTTTATTTTCTTTGTTGACAAATTCACTCGTCCATATATGACAAATTTTGCGTTTAAAGATAGATGTTGTGACTCGGATATATTCAAATTTCCTTCAAACAACCTACTATTTATAAGCTCTGCAAAAAACTTGATTATTGAGTAAAAGAGATATTGCTAAAATATCACATGAGATTAAGGAATTATTAACCATTAAAATGCTATTCCATGCCAGGGAATTATTAAATATTGTTTTTATTAAGAAAAAATAAAAAATTAATTGACTATTTAGTGTAGGTTATATTTAATTAAAATTGTAACTATTGCTAACGAAATTTTGCTAATAAAGTGTAAACATGGTGAAAACATAATAATATGCCTGATGATTTTGATGGCGATAAATGGAATAAGAAGTATGGTGCGGATTCTGCTCAATTTGACAATCCTATAGTCAATTGATGAGAAGTTGGGGATGTTGTCGCTCGTCGCTCGCCTATTACTTATAGGCGTCGCTCCATCGCTCCTAGCCCCAAATTCTCCTGAATTGACTATATATAATAGGAAATTATGTTTAACAAAATAATCACTGGAGAAATATGAACTATCAGAAATCAATAACAAAACTGGTTCAACTATGAGTGGGCTTGTTCAAGAAAATACCAGGATTATTCCTGATAGGCAGACTAGCCTTACCAGAGAGCAAAAAGAAGCTGTGGGGTTGCTTTCAATAGGAACATTTTTAGAATATTTTGATTTGATGCTTTATGTGCATTTAGCAGTATTATTAAACGAGTTGTTTTTCCCTAAATATGAGTCTTTTGCCGCATCTATGTTAACGGCTTTTGCATTTTGTTCTACTTTTATTTTTCGTCCAATTGGTGCATTAATTTTTGGCTATATTGGGGATAGAGCAGGGCGGAAAGCAACGGTTATTATTACCACCATTATGATGGCAATTTCATGCGTCATAATGGCAAATGTTCCAACTTATGCTCAAATTGGTATTACCGCTTCTATAATAATTACGGTTTGTCGTGTACTACAAGGTATGTCATCAGTAGGAGAATTAGTAGGAGCAGAACTTTATTTAACAGAGACTATAAAACCTCCTATACAATATCCAACAGTAGCTTTTGTTGCCGTTGCTTCTGTTATCGGAACAACAGCTGCACTTGGAGTCGCTTCTCTCGTTACATCATATGGCTTGAATTGGCGTCTTGCTTTTTGGATAGGAGCAATAATTGCTTTAGTTGGTGGGGTTTCCAGAACGACTCTCAGAGAAACACCTGATTTTGTTGATGCAAAACTTAGACTAAAAAAGAAATGTGAGAAAGCTATAGTAAATCAAATTGAATTAGGTGATAAGATGTGGTATAAATAAAGGAAAAAATGTCAACAAGTCCATATAGTCAAGATTTAAGAGAAAAAGTAATAAATTATATAGAAAAAGGTAATAGTCAAGAATCTGCTGCTAGAATATTTGCTATACATAAAAATACAATTAGCCGTTGGAACGTAAGGAGAAGAAAAGAAGGAACAGTGCTGGCAAGAGCTAGACTAGGATTTAAAAGTAAGATTGATAAAAAAGCATTGGAATATTTCGTAACAAATAACCCTAATAGTAAGCTACAAGAAATTGGTAAGAATTTTGGAATTACAGGTTCTCAAGTAGCTAATATATTAAAAAAGTTAGGATTTAGTTATAAAAAAAAACCTTTAGCTATTTGGAAGCAAGTGCAGAGAAACGATCTGATTATTTAGAAAAGATCAGTAAATATGATAAAGATAAAATAGTATATCTTGATGAAAGTGGGATAGATATGACAATTTGCCAAGATAGAGGTTGGGGTAAGATAGGAGAATTATTGATTGGCAAGAAGAGTGGGAAGCATTATCAAAGGACTAATATAATAGCTGGTTTAGTAAATAACAAACCAATAGCCCCTTTTGTTTTTAATAAAACTTGTAATACAGAACTATTTAATAATTGGGTTGAAAAATTTTTGATTAAAGAGTTAACAGCAGGACAGGTTGTAGTGATGGATAACGTTAGTTTTCATAAATCTCAAAAGACAAAAGAGCTAATAGAATCAGTTGGTTGTGAAGTTATTTTTTTACCCCCATATTCTCCAGACTTAAATCCAATAGAAAAATTTTGGGCTAATATGAAGCGATGGATTCGAAACAAAATAGCGGAAATTGGTACATTATCTAAAGCTATTTCTGCATTCTTTGTCACCTAATTCAATTTGATTTACTATAATATTGATATCAAGGAACTTGCTAATAATCCCATTGTTAATGAAAAAGTTAATAAAAAATCAGTGCTATACTTATTTATAGTAAATTGCGTTTGGCCAGTATGTTTTTATTTCTCTTATGTACATTGTGGCAGTCTCCTAAAAAGTTCTTTTGGCTATAGTGCGGAACAAGTAATACATCAGAATTTTATTCTATCAATGATACAGTTGGCTGGCAAATTATTTGTGAGTTATTTAAGTTATAAGATATATCCAATGAAAATTCTAAAAGTGCAATTAGTGGTATTTTCTATTTTTGTGCTATTTTCCCCTTATATTTTGAATAATATAACTGAGGCTTTTTACTTATTTTTATTTCAAATTTTTCTTGTACTGTTTGCTATTGATATTGGACCAGCTGTTCCAATATTTTTCAAATATTTCCCAGTTTTTAAACGTTATACTTATAATAGTATGATATATGCTGTATCACGGGCTTTGATGTATGTTATTACTTCTTTTGGAATTTTATTTTTAACAAAATATTTTGGTCATTGGGGGTTGTTAATTATTATGATTCCAATAAGTGTAGGATTTGCTTTTGGTTTACGTCATTTTCAAAAATTAGAGAAGGAAGCTGGTATTTATGTTGAATAATTGTTGTAGGTTCTAACGGAGATTCAGTACCTAACAAATGTTTGTAACATAAATTAGTTAATGTATTTTCTAGCTGTTTTGTTCCACAATACATACTAATGCTTATAAAATTTTTAAAAGTCTCTTCTACAATTTTCTTAATCTTCTCAGGCGATTTTACACCAATAGTTTGCATATTATGCAGCCGGTCAAATAGTTTGATCAATAAGACATCATATTTTTTCTGTTGAAATAATATATCCAATGTTTCTGCTGCACTGATTTTTCCATAAGATTTAACCCTGGTTAAACCTTCCACTTGCCTAGCGATTTGCTTGTTAAAGATCATAGTGATCATGTCTTCGGTAAGAGTTGTATCCTCAATAGTATCATGCAGTAAGCTGGTAATGATCATATCAGTCCTGAAGTATTTTGGTACCTTTAATGCTGTATGTTCAGCAACCATATATGCTACCTCTATCGGATGGGAGTAATATGGATCGCCGGATTGTCGCATTTGCGAACCATGATATTTCTTGGCGTAATAGATACCTTTTATAATTTCATTAATATTTACTGGTATAGTTACTTGCTGATTTAGCTCGGATAGTTTATTTAGTAGCCTCTTAGTATATTGGCAATCTGTATATTTTATTTCCCAATTATTAATATCTTCCATTTAAATATCCACTACATTGCTTTAACAATAAAATAAATAATAACTAAAAATAAAAATTTTTGCAATAGTTTATTAGATATTAGTTTTAAACAATGGTAATTTTTATACTTTGTTACATTTAAGTTACGTTCCTATTGTTTGAATTTAGTATACATTGTATAAAATTATCTCGTGCATATAATTGTTGCTGTTTGGTACAGAAATATCGATTAAAAAAATAGCTAGTCAACTCAAAAGCTTGTTTTTTATCATTATTAGTAATTTCACACTTAGTGGAGGTTAAGAATTGTGGTAAGATTAGAAGCCTGTCTTGATATTTCAGCCCTGCTGATAAACAGACAGCTTTTCCAGATTTTGGTGAGACATATTTCAGATTTTCTTGGCTACCTGTTACTGTACATTTATCCAACTCAAGACCATATCCCGATTCTTGGAGTATGGCTAATTCAAACCTAGTATACTCTTCAAAAATAAAATTATTTGCTAGGTTGTTTAAATATTTTGCAAAAATTGGGAAAAAATTATTGTGATTTTCTCTTTCATGAAAGGCTATTTTAATAAGGCTAATAATTGAATTAAAGGCATATAGTTTAATTTTATTAGTTATTAAAAGACCAGCGTAAGATTTTATTAACTCGCATTTAGCCATTCCTATATGCTCGTGTAATCTAGCTTGCCAAAAAAAATCAACAATATTACCTTGCTGATTTATAGTGCCAGATTTTCTAGATGTTTCTCGTATTACCCCAGAATATAAGCCATGATTTTTAGTAAAAACTGTAATAATAGCCGAATTTTCTTTTAATGGTTTTTTGCCAATTATTATTCCTATATCTTTAAAATTCATATTCAAGTCTGTTGTAATCGCATATGGCTATATGAGTTTGGGTCATCTTGCCAAAGTTCACGTACTTTTACAAAAAGAAAAAGATGAATTTTACAATCAAAAGATATCTGCATTTCTATTCTTGCCTTAGAACCTATTTCTTTAATTTTACAACCATTTTTTCCTAGAATAATAGTCTTATAAGAATCTCTTGAAACAACTATTACTTGATGAATTTTGATAGATTTATCGTTATTTTCCTGCCACATTTCAGTTTGGACGGTTAAATTGTAAGGTAATTCTTGGTGGAGATTCAAAAATAATTGTTCCCTAGTTATCTCAGCTGCTAAAAATCGCATAGGCAGATTAGTAACATCGTCCTCTTCGTATAGCCAAGGCGATTCTTTAGCGTGGCTTTGGATATAATTGAGTAATTTATTGACATTTTTACCGGATAAAACGGATAGTTTTAATATATAACTATCTACGAACTGAGAATTTAGAGTATTTTCTATTTCTTCTAGATATTCAGAAGGAATATCAATTTTGTTTAATAAGAATATTAAATTTATTTTAAGAGTTTGCAATTTTTTGAGTATTTGCAAAGTAAATTGATCAATAGGTTTCGTACTATCTATGATCAATAATACTAAATCTACACCATGTAAGCTTGACCATGCACACCGTACCATTGCTTTTTCCAGCTGTTTCTTTGGTTCAAATATACCCGGTGTATCTAGTATTATCAGCTGTGTATCTTTTATGGTAACTATTCCGGTTATAATAGAGCGGGTAGTTTGAACTTTAGGAGTAACTATCGATATTTTTTGTCCAATAAGTTTGTTTAATAATGATGATTTACCAGCATTTGGTTTTCCAATGATAGATATGGATATTGTCTTTTGAAATATTTCCATGGACTAGCCTTACAACTTATAAATTGTTGAGGTAATTCATTAATTTACGAGCAGCGACTTTTTCTGCTTCCTTAACTGAATGACCAGTACCAGTTTGTTGATATTCATCCATCTGCACTAATACAGTGAAGATGGCGGCATGAGGGGATCCTTCTCTTTTAATCACTTGATATACCGGCTTTTCACTTCCCTTTTTTTGGGCTAATTCCTGAAGAGTACTTTTAGGATCATAATCAGCTAAATCAATAATATCTATAAATTCATACCATAAATCATATATTATTTTTTTTACGGTATCAATATTACTATCAAGATAAATGGCAGCAATTAATGCCTCCATAGTATTTTCGATATTATTAGGATTTTGTCTTCCTCCTAATAGCTCTTCGCCGTAAGTCATAATAATATAGTCTGACAAATTGATCTTGGCAGCTACCTTACAAAGTAATTCTTTACAGACTAGATAAGCTCTAATTTTTGCTAATTTGCCCTCATTATAAGTAGAGAAATTTTTAAATAAAATTTCAGTAATAGCGAAATTAATTATTGTGTCACCAAGTAATTCTAAACGTTCGTAATTCTTTTGTATTCCATGCTTTAGGGTATTTTGCTTTAAAGAAGGATGGCTTAACGCTTCCAGTAAAAAATTTTTATCATTAAAGCTATATCCTATATCCTGCTCAAGCTTTTCAGGGGCAGAGAGGGTTAATTCTTTTGTACTCATTCTTGTATTTTATCTGCATAAAGAGAGGTAAATAGCCTGTTAAATCTAATAGATGCCAGCCAAGTACCAACACGGAGTATTTGGTTAATTATCCCAATATCACTGTGCCATAATTGTTCTTTTGTCGAAAAAATAATAAATTGTCCTTTGGCAATAAAGTTTTGAAATGGTACAAATCCTAGATCTATCCTACTATCATTCGATTCATCTCTGTTATCGCCAAGAAAGAAATATTTCCCTTCTGGTACATAAAAGATTTCTGTATTACCATATTGATTTTTTAATAAATGATTATCTTGTTTTAATTTATAAGAAAAATAATTTATGCCGTTAGGTAATATTTCCTTATATTTTATATAATTTCTGCCTTGTTCACTTGTATATGTCTCAACTTCAGTACGATCTATAGCTTTATCATTTATATATACTACATCATTGATTAATTGTATTTTATCTCCAGGTAGCCCAATTAACCTTTTTATATATCGAATATCCATATTATTGGGTGGGCGAAAAACTATTATATCTCCTCTTTGTGGCGGCGATGCCAATATTCTACCATTAAAAATATTAGGATAGAAAGGAAAAGAATAATTGCTATATCCATAAGAATATTTTGTTGCAAAAATATAATCATGCTCCAGCACTGTTGCTTTCATTGAACCTGTTGGCACAAAAAAAAGCTCCATTACAAAAAACCTTATCATCAGTGCCAAAAATATTACAAAGATAAAAGATGAGAATTCTTGTATTGGGGTTTTTTTGTTAGTAGCCTTACATGTTATTTTCATATGTAATAATTATTTATAATGAGTAACCTCGGATAATAATAATCCATTACCATGTTGAAATCTAGTAATATTTTGGTATAGTCAATTGATGAGAAGTTGACTATACCTCAAACTTTTTTTAGATTCCGCACCGAAGCGGGAATGACAATGGGAAGCGAGAATGATAAATTGTCATGGCAAGGAACCACTTTTTGGTGGCGAAGCGGTTTATAGAATTAGTAAATTAAAGATATGAAACATTATATTTGGTTAACAATCATAAGTTGTTTAGTAATTAACTACTGCTCAACTATTTATGCGTCTGATACTAACGTTGATAATAGATTTGACGCAAAAATTGCTATTGTAGACGTACAATCAGTTTTAGAACATTCTGCAGCAATCCAGTCTATAAGAAAGACTGTAGAGCAGATAGGTAAACAAATTCGACAAGATTTATCAAAAAAGGATATAGAACTTAAAAAAATAGATAATTTATTAATGGAAAAACGTAATTCTGTAAGTGAGTCAGCTTTTGAGCAAGAAGTTAATGCTTTTAATAAAAAAGTAAATATAGCACAAAAAGAAATACAAGATAGGAAAGCCCGCCTTGAACAGTCTCATGCTGAAGGCATAGGTAAGGTACAAGAAACAATCATAAAAATTATAAATGATTTAGCCGAAAAGCATAATCTTGATTTGGTTATACCTAATACTCAAATTTTATTTGCTAAAAATACCTTAAATATTACCCAAGAAGTAATAGCGGAGCTAAATAATCAATTAAAACATGTTATAATTAAATACGAATAATTTTGAGGCTATAATGAAAGAATTCACGCCTATTACAGTGGCTTATGGTGATGGTATAGGTCCAGAAATCATGCAAGCGGTATTATATATTTTAAAGGAAGCTTCTGCTAGAATACGTATAGAAGTAGTGGAAGTAGGAGAAAAATTATACCAGAAGCATTATACTTCAGGGATAGCACAAGATACTTGGCAATCATTGGCAAGAACTAAGATACTTCTAAAGGCACCTATTACCACCCCTCTAGGTGGTGGGTATAAAAGCCTAAATGTAACTCTTAGAAAAGCCCTATCTCTTTATGCTAATGTTCGCCCTGCTATTTCTTATGCTCCTTTTGTTAAAACACTACATCCACATCTAAACGTAGTGATAGTACGGGAAAATGTTGAAGATTTATATGCAGGAATTGAATATCGCCAAACTCACAATGTTTATGAGTCTCTTAAGCTAATCAGCCGAGTTGGTAGCGAAAGAATTATTAGATATGCCTTTGAGTATGCAATAAAAAATAATCGTAAAAAGGTCACATGTTTCAGTAAAGATAATATTATGAAAATGTCTGACGGGATTTTTCATAAGGTTTTTGAGGAAATTGCTAATGAATATAAGCAGATTCAAGGTGACTATTATCTTATAGATATCGGCACTGCCAGGCTAGCAGCCCAGCCAGAATTATTTGATGTCATTGTAACTTCAAATCTGTATGGTGATATTATATCTGATGTATCTGCAGAAATTTCTGGTTCAGTAGGACTCGCTGGCTCTGCTAATATAGGGCAGAATTATGCTTTATTTGAAGCTGTACATGGTTCTGCCCCAGATATTGCTGGTCGTAATATAGCTAATCCTTCTGGTTTGCTTAACGCCGCAATTATGATGCTAGTTCACATCGGACAACATGATATTGCTGCATTAGTAGAGAATGCCTGGAAAAAAACTATTGAGGATGGGGTTCATACTGGAGATATCTACAATGACAAAATATCTAGCAAAAAAGTTGGTACTACGGAATTTGCCGATGAAGTAGTGAAAAGACTAGGTACTGAACCTTCTACCCTCAAAGTAGCCGCATATTCCTCAGTAGTTGCTCAACAACAAACTATTGAATATATATATTCGATTAATAGTAAAGAAGTTAAAGAATTGGTAGGTAGTGATGTATTCATACAGATGGTGGCATTGACTGCCCATGAGGTAGCAGAAAAAATTCAAACTATCAGTTTAGGTGACTTAGAATTAAAAACCGTATCTTCCATGGGACTTAAATTATGGTCCAGAGATGAGAGATTTGAATTATTATCTGATCATTGGTGTTGTCGCTTTATGGCAAAGAAGGATGGAGAAAGAATAACCCATTTATCTATAGCCCATTTACTTGAACTACTTAGCCAGGCAGAAATAGATTTTATTAAAATTGAGAATCTTTTTGAATTTGATGGGAAAGCAGGGTATTCACTTGCTCAAGGAGAATAGCTAACCATAGCACCCTGGTTAGTTATAAATTTAATTTTTGAGGATAGTTATGATATTTATTATTGGTTATGGATTAACCCTACTTGGAATTATAGCAATATTTTCTGGCATTGTTGGACTTTTTCGATTTCCTGACTTTTATACAAAAATTCATGCTGCCAGTGTAATTGAATGTTGTGGAGTACCTTTATCACTTGTTGGGCTTGCTTTTTTACAACATGATTTTACTAGCTCTTTTAAATTGCTTTTTGCGGCTATATTGATTTTAATATTAAATCCGGTATCTACTCATGCAATTGGTAAGGCTTCCCTATTAAGCCCAAATAACCAAAAAGGATTAAAATGATTGATCGCTTATTTGTTATACCAGACATAATAAATTTCCAACTAGCTAGCTGGTTGCTTGTGGGAATCTTGATATTACTTGTTGTCGTATCAATTAAGCTGATATTTTGTAACTCTTTATTAGAAACAGTGATAATAAACTCTATGTTTAGCTTACTTATTGGTTTATCTTATCTACTGATGGATGCTCCCGACGTGGCAATGACTGAAGTAGCTCTGGGAGCCTGTTTATCTAGCTGTGTATTTTTAGGGTTTCTAAGCAAACTGTCAGCCGTACAGAAAAGTAATAGACCTCCTGCAAAACTCGCTTATGCTGAGGAATTTGAAGGAGACGCGGAACGCAGAACCGCAGCGTACTTAAGTGTATGTGAGGATTCGAGTACCGCATCATTGTCCAAATTACCAGCAGAAGTAGAGTTAGGCAAGAGGTCTAATCTTAAACCAACACGAGTAATAAGTTCAGCAATTATATGCATAATTTTTATAGTAGTATTAACCTTTGCAGGGATTGATTTATTAGAATATGGAGCGATAGATTCTCCATTGCAAAACCATCTAACCAAATATTATATTGAACATACTAAAAGTGACATTGGTATTCCATCTTTTGTTGCAGCCCTATTAGCTAGCTATAGAGGGTATGATACTCTTGGAGAAACTGCCGTCATTTTAATTGCTGGAATATCGGTATTATTACTATTCTCACAAAAAATTACTAAAGATGCTTAAAATAATACTGAGAAATTTTATTATTATAAAACATTCTACTCTTTTTATCTTACCCTATATATTTTTATACGGTCTATATATTCAAATTAATGGTGATGCATCACCAGGGGGCGGATTTCAGGCTGGTACTATATTTGCTTCTACGATAATTGGTTTTGATTTAGTTTATGGTCAATTTAAATTACGGCAATATTTCTCTACTGATTTACTAGTTGGTATGGCTACTATCGGAGTATTGATCTATGCCCTAACCGGTATGGTATCAATATTATTTGACGATAATTATTTAAATTATTATTCTTTGGCAGATGATAAATTGCTAGCTCAACATATTGGTATTTTTACCATTGAGATTGGTGTTGGACTTTGTGTTGCATCGGTTATGTGTTTGATATATTCTATTATTACTGCAAGTAATATTATTAAAAGTGAGCAGATTAAAAATCATTAGACAAGAAGCCTTCTCTGTGCGACAATAAAGTTGTGTATACTAGGAGGTTGCCTACGATAACGGAAGTAATTAATCTAATGCTAAAAATTAAAGACATACATTTTTTTGTAACAAAGAATGGAAAATGCTATATTAAAGAATGGTTACAGAAACTAGATATTCAAATACGAGGACGAATCAATAATAGGCTAGTTAGATTGGAATACGGTGTATATGGAGACTATAAGCATATTAAGGACAATCTATATGAATTAAGGTTCTTCTTCGGAAGAGGATATAGAATATATTTTCTTGAAAAGGATAATAAAATAATTCTTTTATTAAATGCAGGCGATAAAGGCACGCAAAGTAGGGACATCAAAAAAGCACAAGAAATAATAGATATACTTAATTAGAGAATGATTATATGGAAAAATTTACCAATTACTTAAGAGAACAATTAGAAAATAAGGCAGAAGTTACGGAGTATGTGAATGCTGCTTTAGAACAATATTTTCTAGATCGTAATAAGGAATTATTTTTGTCTACTTTAAAAGAAGCTATTATTGCAAGTGGGGGGATAACGAAAATGTCTAAAGATACTCATATAAATAGACAACATATATATAAGATATTATCTAGTAAAGGAAATCCTAGTTTTGATAATATTGGCTCCTTATTAACTGCTTTAGGACTCCAGTTAAAAGTTGAGAGTCAGCCGCATCATTTATAGTCACTTACAAAAATGTAGCTAACTGGCTCAACATATTGGTATTTTTACCATTGAGATTGGTGTTGGACTTTGTGTTGCATCGGTTATGTGTTTGATATATTCTATTATTACTGTTGAAACATAATAAGATAGTGAACAGAATTCTTTATAGTGCATTTTCGGCCATTAATGGAACATCTACATCATTATTTTGATTAGTTGGTATATCACCATTTATTACACCGCCATTTATAAGTTGTAAGGGAACTTCTGCTAACTGATCCAGCCCTGCTTCAGTATTAAAATAACGATCCGGCATCATACATTTTAGCACCTTATGTATGCCTAAACAAACAAGTAATCCAGTTGCTACTACCACGACGCTCCCGAACCCTTTAGTAAAATAGCCCCATTTACTATTCAAGAAACTATTATCCTTTGACAAACCATCACCTGTATTATTGAGCATAGTTATATCTCCATTATTTGTTATAGTCATTTCATTTCAGAAGAATTGGGTAGTAGGAGTGACGAGTGACAATGTCCCCAACTTTTCATCAATTTACTATATATTTAAAAATTTTTCCAAAGTCTTAAGTTGCAGTCATTATTATGTTTGTTATAATTAACCAGAATAATAGCTCCATTAGAAAACATATGCAGACAGAGCCAAGACCACTCTTAATTCAATCAATTCTACTATAGTTATATGCATAAACTAATACAGCTGATCAAATGGGAATATTTAATTCAAAATCGTATTAATAATCTTAGTAAATATCTATTTATATTCTTTTTATTTTGTATTTTCAGTACTGCTTTAATTAATGACCAAACAGATATTAAAAAATTTGGAATTATTTTTTCAGTAATTGTTTTACCGATAGCTCTAATTGGCTTTTCTAGTCTAATATTTCAGCAAGATGTTGAGGACGGAAGTTTAGAGTTACTATTATCTAGCTTCAATGAGAGTGAAATTATTGCCGCTAAATTAATTACCATAATTGTTAGTTCCCTCACCAGTGCTTTATTAAATATGCCAATAATTTATATTATCTTCGATCTTGACATGCTAACAGTAAGCTATCTTTTGATCAATCTAATTCTATTATTAATTTTGTCCAGTAGCCTATTAGTTTTAATTGGAGCTGTTCAAAGCTATTTTAGGTCAAATACTAATCTATTAGCAATATTAATCATGCCGCTACTAATACCCAACATCATACTTAGCGGTCTTGTTTTACAAAATTTTGATAATATCAATCTAATTTTTGTTATGATTGGTATCAATATGGTCCTTGTACCAATAATATTTTATCTCTCATCCTATCTAATTAAGAATATTTACAACATTTAATTTTAATTATACACTATACTGACCCTTGCACTAATAAAAAAATTGTTATTTTTTTACAATTCATGTAATTTCTACTCGTAGATTTTTTAACTATTTTTCGGTAATTATATATATGTGGCAAGCTTTAAGAAGACTAATAGCAGCTAACCCTATGGGAATGTTTTTATGGACTATCATAGCCAAATGGTACGTTATGATAGCTGTTGCTTCTCTGGTAATATTATTTTGGGTAGCTAAAGGACTCGAACAAATTGGACTTATCAGCTATATAACAACTGCTACCACTGAAATTCTTGATACGTCAAAATCAATTGCTCAACATTGTACTCCAAAATTAGGTCCCAACTTTGAAAATTTAACCAATTTTTGGAAATGTTTAGGAGATCCACCAAAATATGAGGTTAGAGAAGAAACCGGTGAGAAAGCTTTAGAAGAGGGATTAAAGAAGTTATTGCCTAAAGATGGAACTGTGCCGGAAATGCTCCCTTATCGCAATCCTTATGACTCTCCTGACAATTCTAACGATAGTGATGGTAAATCAACTGATGGCAAATGAGAATAATATAAGTATAAGTTAGGGTAATCAATAAAAATTAGTATGTTAAAGGATGGATACATTAATGACTTTGCAACAAACAAAGCTGTAGATTTAAAAAAGCCTGAAGAAAAAGTACGACAAGAATATGAAAAGATATTGTATGACGACTATTTTTATGACAAAGAGCAATTAGATATTGAAGTTTCAATACAAATGGGTAGTGCTGTAAAAAAAGCAGATATTGTAATATATAAAAATAAATCAAAAAATAGAAATCAATATAGCGATATACTTGGTATTGTTGAGGTTAAAAAGAAAAGTAGAAAAGACGGTTTAGAACAACTGACGAGTTATATGCAAGCTACTTCTGCTTTGTTCGGAGTTTGGACTAATGGAGAAGAAATTGAATATTTATATAAAAATTCTAAAGGAGAAGTAAAGAAAGATTGTCTATTTAACATACCGAAAAAAGGAGAAACGATAGAAGCAATAGGTAATATAACAAAAGATAAATTAAAACCTGTTAAAAATCTAAAACCTGTTTTTAGGCGTATACTAAATACTTTATATTCTAATACAAATATTAGTAGGAAAGAAAAGCTTGGAAGCGAAATGATTAAACTAATCTTTTGTAAGATTATTGATGAGAAATATGAACTTGATAGTTTGCCAAATTTTAGAATAACAACAGAAGAAATGGAGACAATAAATAATGATAAAAGTGAAAATGAAGAAATTAAGATAGCACAATATGGTAAAGTTAAAAAACGAATACAAAAATTGTTTATAAAAGTAAAAGAAGAATTAGAAGATGATGGAATTTTTATTACAAATGAAGAAATAACACTTGATGCAAAATCAATTGTTTATGTAGTTGGAGAACTAGAGCAAATCGCATTACTAAAAACTGAAAAAGATATAGTAGGGGAGGCTTTTGAAACTTTTGCAGAAAGTAAATTAGTTGGTGAAAAAGGTGAATTTTTTACACCTAGAGAAATTGTAAAGCTTGCAGTGCAAATTTTGGATCCATCCCCAAATCAGACCATTATAGACCCTGCTTGTGGTAGTGGTGGTTTTTTAATATATGCACTTGAACATGTTTGGAAAAAAATGGATCATGATCGAACATATAAAAATTCAACAGATATAAATAGGTTAAAAAAGCAAATAGCCGAAAAGTGTTTTTATGGATTAGAGAAAGAAATAGATTTAGTTAAGATATGCAAAGCATATATGACAATTATAGGTGATGGTAAGAGTAAAATTGTTCAAGAAAATACATTGCATCCAATTCATGAATTCCAGGTAAAAACAAAAGAATTAATTACAACTCAAAAAGACGGTGAAATTGAACTAAACACTTTTGATTTTGTTGTTACAAATCCTCCATTTGGTAGCAAAATCAAGGTTCTAAAAGAAGACTGTAAATATTTTGAACTAGGGCATCAATATAAAAAAGAAGGTAATTCTTTTATAAGAACTAATAAAGTAAAAGAAACTGAACCTCAAGAGTTATTTATAGAAAGATGTTTGCAATTATTAAAAGATGGAGGTAAACTTGCAATAGTCTTACCAGAGACTTACCTTCATGCCCCTTCTAAAAAACACGTTCTAGATTTTTTAGTTAAAGAAAATAATATTATTGCAGTTATAGACCTACCTCATAATACTTTTAGACCTTATTGTAATGCGAAAACTTGTTTATTAGTATTAGAAAAAGGCAAAAGACAAAATAGTGATATTATCATGGCTGTTGCAGAAGAAATGGGGCATGATCATACTGGAAGATTAATTTATAGGTACGATAGTACAAATGAGGTATTTACAAAAGAAATTTGGGACGATACAGAAACCATAAGAAATGAGTTGTTATCTAAAAAATTCAATAAAAATACCTTTATAACTTCAAGTTCTGATATCACCAATAACGTTTATGTACCACGCTATTACTGGAAAAAAAAAGAAGAAGAAATAAAAGAGATAGCTAATAATCAAAAATTTAAACTTATTACAATTAACGAATTATTAAAGCAAAATATTTTACAAGCATTTAACGGACACGGTTCACCGCCAAGCGAGTATAAAGGGACTGGAACAGTCCCTTATGTTAGAGTGGCTGATATAATTAATTGGGAAATTTACAAGAACCCAACTGCATTAGTACCAGAACATATATATCATAAAATCAAAGGTAAGAATGGTTTGTCTTTACAACAAGAGGATGTAGTCTTTGTTCGTAGAGGAAGTTATAGGATAGGGTCTGTTGCAATGATTTCAAAATTTGATACGAATGTTTTATTGACTAATGAAATTACAACTTTTAGAATTATTAATCAACATAACATTTACAATATTACATCGTATTATTTTCTATTTGCTATGTCTCATTCAATTACACAAAAACAGCTATATAACAAAATATTCATAGACACAACTCTACCAAATATAGGAGATAGATGGAAGGAACTTTTAATACCTATTCCATTAGATAGAAATAAAACTTTAGAGATTTCAAATAAGATTAAAGATACATTTACTCAAAAATGGCAAGCTTTGGACAAACTATCTTTTTTAAGGGATGAGTTTGGTGATATTGTAACATAGTTGAATCCATGAGAATTAGTATAGATACATCAAGACTATATGGGTTGCTTCGTTGTGCAGTTTCTGCACTCCTCGCAATGACTGACGGGTTATAGATGCCTACGTCATTGCGAGCGAACGTACGTAAGCGTGGCAATCCAGAAGCCTATAGTCAATTCAGGAGAATTGGGTAGTAGAAACGATAGAGCGACGCCTATAAAAGTAATAGGTGAGCAACGAGTGCAACGTTTCCAAATTCTCCTGAATTGGCTATATATAACCATAAAAATAATTAAGCACTAAGTGCTATTCTCAATTTATTTATTAAAAATCGTATAAATGACTCTAATAATATTAACTATAATTCTAATTAGTTTAATTTTTGCTCCTCTTGGTTGTCTAAGTTTATGGAAAAAATATATTTATTTTGGTGATGGTTTGTCGCATGCTAGTTTACTGGCTGGGAGTATTAGCCTTATAATCCATTTGCCTGTTGTTTATTCGGGATTAATTGTCGCTATTATCTTTGCTATCTTAGTATTTACCTTAAAAAATAGATCAGGTGGTAGTAATGTGGTAATCTTGGTATCAAATTTTATGTTATCTTTGGCTTTGGTAATAAGTTATATGTATCCACTACAGATTAAGATTACTAGCCTATTATTTGGCGATATTTTATCTAGCTCCTTAAATGATATATTAATTTTATCAGTCATATTTCTGTTAGTTATTTTTTTCATTTGCTATTTCTACCGTCAGATTATTCTAATTGTAATTAATAGAGATATTGCTCAAATTAAAGGGATAAAAGTAAGAACCATTGAATTGGCATTTTTGTTACTTTTATCTTTATCAGTATTCTCGACTATTAAAATTGTTGGAGCACTACTTGTCACTAGTATTTTGTTGATTCCAACCATGACGGCTAGGATGATTTCTAGTAACCCTGCTCAAATGATTATCAATTCAGTTATCGTGGCTTTAATTGTAAATTTCCTTGGTTTAACAGCATCATTATATCTTGATGTACCAATTACCCCAATAATTACTGTAATAAATACTATGGTTTATTGTTTATTCTATATAATTTCACGAGCAACTAAAGTATAGCATAAAAATTGTAGGGTTAGTTATATTACCGTATATTAAATCTATCATAGGTAATTTTATTATCTATCGATTCAATCAAGCTATCAGAAAATTCTTGCACGAAATCATGCCTTACCATACCAAGCTTTCTCTTAATCCATGATTGTTTATTAGCTACATATTTAATAGTGACATCCCCGTATTTCTTTTTTATAAAACTATACATATCATCTATACCATCAATTAAACCAAAATCAACAGCAGTTTGTCCAGACCAGAATTCTCCATTAAATAAAATATCATCTTCTTGAGTTAACTTACTGACTCGACGTTCTTTAACATAATCTATAAAATGTTGATGAATCTGTTTTTGTAGATGCTTAATAATTTTAATATCTTCCTTTTGCACTGGTTGAAATGGATCAAGGATAGATTTATTTTTACCTTCTGCATAGACTCTCCTTTCTATACCAAGCTTATCGATAGCAGCGGGGAACCCAAAACCAGTCGAAATAACTCCTATACTACCAATAATTGAACTCCTAGACGCATATATTTGGTCGCCAATGCAGGCAAGCCAATATCCACCAGATGCTGCTACATCTTCTACAAAACTATAAATGGGTATTTTCTTTTCCTGAGCTAACAACCTTATACGTTTACTAATCAGCTCAGATTGCACAGGTGAACCACCTGGAGAATTTATACTTAAACATAGAGCCTCAAGATTTTTGATTTCAAAAGCCTTGTCAATTAACTCATGTAGTGACTCAATAGTTAGCCCTGATTTTATTGAGCTTACTTTACCGATAACTCCACTAAGGCGAAGAACCGCAACTACTGGCTTTGATGCCCCAGAACCTATTATAGGTAACAAGGAAAATAATTGTTCTAACTTACCTACTTGACGTTTAGCAATTACCTGTTCAAATTTCGTGTCGGCAATTGAATTTTTATTATGTGCTTTACGCATTGGTTACTCCTTTTTTGTTTCTTCAGAAGCATTATGATCTTCTTTTATGTTTTGTTGTACTTCTAGTTTTTTATCTTTCTGTTCTTTAGGTGCTAACTGTTTATTAATCGGTTGATTAATCGTTTGTTCACGGTAACTATTCTTAGGTTCTGGATGATTTCCAGGAATGTTTGACAAAATAATATTCCGAATTTCTGTATCGTACCAATTAATAATACCAACAAAACTTGCTAACATTTTTCCATCTGGACTAATTAGAATAGCAGTTGGTATACCAACTATTGAAAGAGCTTTAAATAATTGATTCCTAAAATCATGATAGATTGGTAAATATCTTATATCATAATTTTTATAATATTTTTGTATAACCTCTATGCCTTGGTAGTCTTGTGATACAGGAATTATGGCGAATGGCAGCTTTCTAAAATCTTTTTGCAATATATCTAAATCTGGCATTTCCTTAACACAAGACGCACACCATGTTGCCCAAAATACCAATAATATCGTTTTTCCTTCAAAATTATCAAGAGAATATTTTCCACCTTTATCATCGAAAAAAAATACCGTATCTGGAACGGGAGATGAATCAAGCATTTTTACGCCTGACTTGCTATAATCTAATGCAAAACTATTAGTGATGCACAATAAGTATGCTACAATCAAAAAAAACAGTTTACTATATTTTTTAATATACCTATAAACAATAGAATTATTGCCAACTAATTTATTAATTATCATGAAAAACAATATTTTTTTACCTCTAATATTATTAAGCTGCTTAATTTTAACTTCTTGTGGACTAAAAAAGCCATTAGAAAAGCCCATTGTAGAAGATTGTTGCGGATGTAAATAATCCAACCTTTAATATCTTTTGAATGTTCGTCCTGGCATCACAACCTTAAACTCATAAGTTTTGATGCCACTATGAACACTAGTCAGAACATGGCTAACTTCTCCGCAATTATCTAAATCAACCATTGAGTTAGATAAATATAACTTAGTTTGTAATTGCCCAAGATCCAAATGCTCAACTCTAATGTTTACATTAGCAGTTTCACGACCAATTTTACTAGGGTATATAGTAACAAAATAGAACTCTCCTTTATTATTGGTAGTAGCCGTACCAGACCCGGTAAAACTTGATTTACTTACAAGATTTAGCATTTTTTTATTGATACGAGTACGAAGTGGTATATAGGGATATTTTCCATCACTTCCAACTTGCCATAAATATATTTTTGCATCTGATACTGGAACGCAATGCTGGTCTAACAATATACCCTTCACTATAATTTTTGTACCACGATAGACCGATTGTTGACCTGTGCTTCTAAGTAAGTTATTGGATGATTGAAACTCTAGCGGTTCATAATCATTTATTGTACTCTTAGTAATCTTACAGCAATTAAGCCTATTAGGATAATAGTTAGGTTCACTTGCTATAGCAATAGTAGAACACAAACAGATTAGAAATAATAACTTTTTCATGTTTTGCCACTTATGTTTAATTAATTATCATAGACAGCCTTCTAGGTGATACAACTGTCGAAAGTTAGAAAATGACGCTTTAGAGTTCATAGTGACTAGAAATGAATTGCCACGACCTACTTGCGTGATCCGCAATGACGTTTGGGATAGTAAGAGCCTGTTTGTCTTTACCACAAAGTGGCTCCCGCTAATGACGGCATAATGCCAACCAGGTTAGCTCTACAAATCACCACAACACCGCTGGAGCAATAATTTTTTTCTTTATTTCCTCGTCATCATAATAGAAAACTTTTTTTAAAATTACAGGTTGTTCTTTGTCCATTAAAATAATTTGAGAATCTACTGGCAAACTCATGACTTGCTCCCAGGATAGCAGTTCTGTATTTTTTTCCCGATCTTGGCATATTTCAGATATAAGATTTGCCGTTTTATAATTATTAGCCCCAAATGCTATTTTACACGGACAGTCTGATATAATATTTTCAGTTTCATTTTCACCATAAACTTCCTCTATTTTGCCAATATTTGACGATATCAAGAATAGTTTAATTTTGTAACCACGAAAATAAGGTAAACATGATGTAAACATTTCCAATTTGCCAACTGAATAAAACTCATCCATCAATAAGCATACTCCTACGTTTTTCTCAGTATGACCAAGATTTTGGGCGGTATTTATCAACCTATCTGCCATATGGTTGTAGAATAATTGCAATACTGGTTGCAGCCTCTTAATGTCTGCAGGGTTTACTCCGACATAAAGAGTCATTTTGCTTACTTTTAAATCGGCAATATCGAAGTCTGATTTTGAAGTAGCATAATCAATGAATGGGTTAGTCCATGGATATAGATAATGACTTAGCTCCTTGATTATAGCATTTTGTTCTTTAGTAGTTTTGCTCAAAAAAGACGAGATTATTTCAAGACCATACTCATGAATTGTAACTTTCGCCTTATCAATTCCATCTGATAGTTCTTGAGCTAAATTCCTTTGTAACATTCTTGCTATTTCACCTAACGATCTTGTTTTGGTAGTATCGTTGCAAAGATATAGAACCAATCCAGTAAATAAGCTTTTGCTACTAGCATTATCTTTGATCAATAAATCAGCAATCTTTTGAATGTCATTGATTATTTCTCTGGAATCCGAATTAATATAATCCAGCGGATTATATCTATGAGTTTTGTCTTTACCCGAGAGCGGATTGAAGACAAAAATCTTATGTCCAATCGATGCTCTGTATCCACTTGTAAGTTGGTAATTCTCGAGCTTTATATCATGAACAACACATGACTCGGAATAAGTTAACAAAGTAGGAAGGACAAAGCATACCCCTTTACCAGAGCCATGTGGTGCTAGTAATAAAATAGGTTGATAACCTTCGGCATATAGAGGTTTGCCATTTTCATGGTTACCTAAAAATATTGCATTTTCAGAGGACATTTTGTAAACCGGAATTAAAGATTGCAAGTAAGTAAAAATATCATACGAATTTTATTCGTCCACCCAAATATTTTAGGATATAAACTCGGAGGACAAAAAGCAATCATAATCATGATCTATCACGATTTAATGATTTGATCTTCCTTATTTTTTATAGTTTTGACTGCTGATATTGGAGTTATTTTTTTTATATTACTATTATCATTCTTTACTTGATAATCTTTGCGGAGTTTTTGTAATTCAGTTATAATATTCTTGTCATTTAATATATTTTTAAATTTTTGTTCTCTCTTGTTAAAAAAGATTTTTGGCAATGCGCCCTTTATAATATCACCTATTTCTGCAATTTTCTGTTTCCAATCTAATTTTTTATCAGCAATTTTAGCGGACTTTCTAACTATCGATCCGGCAACTTCTGTAATATCATAATACTTTCCATTTTTTGTAATCATAGGAGATAATATCGCTATTACATCCTTTTTCATTTCATTCTGATGAGCCGTAGTAATAACTTCCTTACCTTCCATCTGTGTTTTAAAATATTTTGCTAATTGTTCTTTAGCTGATTCAAAATATTCTTTCTCTAGAATATTAACTGCTAAATTGTTGCCACGTCTATTAGCAATTTCCAAAGGAGTATCACCGTTAAAGTCTTTTTTGGTTAAAAGCTCACGTCCTACAGGATATTTTTTTCTTTTTACCTTCTGTATAACAACCACTTGACATAATGCCTTTTTGTTAGTAATCATTAGGCGTCATAGACTCTCCAATTGGATATATCTCATTAAATCCATTTTGTACTAAGAAATCAATAGTCTCCTGGGGAAAATGTATGTTAAATATATTTTGATTATGGTCAAAATAAAGTTTGCTTAAATAATCATGCAACCTTGCTAGAGTTTCGACAGTACCACTACTGTTTCCTTGGTCTTTTAAAATACCTACAGATGAATTAATCTTTTCCACTAAATCATTTACAATTTTCCTTTCTATACTGGATTTACCTACTGGCTTTAATAAATCAGGATCATCTGAAATTGCGTCAATAACGCTGAACAATTGCCATATATTGTCTGAACCTAATGAAAGCTTTTGTTGTGCCTGATCACGAAATTTTTGATATTCAGAGTGATTAGACCTATAATATACCATACATGCTATGAGAGGCAGATCGCCCTTTTGTAAAGATATATGATTTTGACTTAGATTTTCTACTAGCGTTTGGGCTATTATAGCTGCTGTACAACCAATTTCTGAATTACCTGAATTACCAGACAATAGATTTATCATTGCACTTAATTCCTCATCTTTTATTGGAACAGCTGTGAAAAAGTTACTACGAGAGAAAGTACTAAGTTGCATAGAACTATTTACAGACATGCACTCTAGTTGCACATCTTGCACTTCTTGCGAATGATGACTATCCATTAAAATCAACATTCCTAAATTTGAACCATATTTAGGAACAATATCTTCTCTTGATTCATTTTTAAAGTAATTTAATAAATCTTCATTCTTGTGAATATATTCTAAAGCAGGATTATTATTGCTAAGACCTAGCACTTTTATTAACTCACAATTAGGAGTTGTTAGAGAACGATCACTTAAACATGCAGCTATTATTATTTTTGTAAAATGTTCTGGTACTTTCCTAGTATCTACAGTTACATTAACAACCTCTTCATTTTCCAAATAATTTATGATATTTTTATTTTGTTCGAGCCTTTGTACCATTTCATCATTTATTATAGCATCATATTGTATGTCTAGGTTATATTTCATAATCGTTCTCTTAGTCTATATTGTTTTTATTTGGTGGATATTTATGGTCAATGATCATTATTGATCTATAGATTCCATTATTAATGTCTTCTTATAGTTTATAATTTTAGTATGTCAAAATATTTCTGTTACAAACACTTATTTTTTTTCTACTTTACTGATGGAGATGGTTTACTATAGTCAATTGATGAGAAGTTGGTGACGTCGTCACTCGTCGCTCGCCTATTACTTATAGGCGTCGCTCCTGCTACCCAATTCCCCTGAATTGACTATAAAAGACGCCATTGACAGAGCCTATTAATTCTTTGCTCGACGACTAAGCCAACTTTGCAGATAAGTTTCTGCAATATCGCTATTCTCTATTAATAAAACGTTTTCAGCATTTCTATTATCAGCTGCGTTAGTAAAATTAAAGCTACCGGTAATCACCTTGCTTTTATCAATAATCATAATTTTGTTGTGAGCTATACCTGGTACTTTATCTATTGATACATCAATACCAGCTCGTTTTAATTCATGCATTTTAGAATATCTATCATGTAAGTTACTACGATCTAATAATATCCTTACTTCAACACCGTTTTGTTTCGCCTTAATTAATTTATCAACTATCTTTTGCGAAGTTAAGCCAAATGCTTGAATATAGATACTATCCTTAGCCTTAGATATTTCTTCTGCTATTAATGAGCCACAACCGGATGGAGGGGTAAAGCAGACATTCAAATTATCAGTTTCAGTATGAAAACTATGCCAAGAAGCTGTATCATTTATTTCATTATAGCCTACTCCGGTAGCAATACCGAGTAAAAATGATATTATCACTGATAATTTTGTATTATGCTTTTTAGATATTTTTTTCATTTTCTATAATGTTTACAGTAATTTTTGGATTTGATAGACTTATGCGGGAAGTCTAATATTATCCTTCAATTTTTGAAAATCCTCACCAGCATGATAAGAAGAACGAGTTAATGGACTGGCAGAAACCATTGAGAATCCTTTAACTTTGGCAACTCTTTCAAAATATTTAAATTCTTCTGGAGAAACATATCTATCAACTATAGCATGATTTTTGGTTGGTTGTAAATATTGCCCGATAGTTAAAAAATCAACTTTAGCTTCTCTTAAATCGTCCATTACTTGCATAATTTCATCGTTCGACTCTCCAAGACCAACCATCATACCTGATTTAGTAAAAATTTCAGGGTCTAATTTTTTTACATTATGCAAAAGACTTAGTGAATTGTAGTACCTAGCTCCTGGTCTAATAGTTTTGTATAAAGAAGGCACTGTTTCTACGTTATGATTATAAACGTCAGGTTTTGCTGATGCTATTATGTCAGCGGCTCCTTCTTTCTTAAGGAAATCGGGTGTTAAAACTTCAATTGTGGTACTAGGTGAAGCTAATCTTATTTCTTTGATACAATTGGCAAAATGTTCAGCTCCACCATCATCTAAATCATCTCGATCAACTGAAGTAATTACCACATGTTCAAGTCCTAATTTCATCACAGCTTGAGCTAATCTTTGTGGTTCATGCGGATCGAGTAAATCAGGGCGACCAGTTTTAACATTACAAAAACGGCAAGCACGAGTACAAACAGAGCCTAAAATCATAACTGTAGCGTGTTTTTTTGCCCAACATTCTCCGATATTAGGGCAGGCTGCTTCTTGACAGACTGTGTTTAATTTTAAATTTTCAATTATCTTTCTTGTCTCATGATATTGATACGAATTTGGTGCTTTAACCTTTATCCAATCAGGTCTTTTTATAGCTGGCACTTCTTCTATTTTGATTATGTTTGACATATAATCCTACTTATTAAACAAATTGTTTTATTGGTAGTTTAATTATATCGGTAAGACTAATACTATTGTCACAATTATAGGATAATTTTGGTTCAATAGGAATCTTACAGATTAAGGGTATATTATATTCTTTGGCAAAATTTTCTCCACTATTGCCACTAAATATCTCGATTTTCTTTCCTGAACTTGCTTCAACTAAATAGCTCATATTTTCTATAATACCTAAAATTGGTAAATTAAATTTTTTGTATAAATCAATCGACCTAACTACATCTATTGCCGCCATCTTTTGCGGAGTAGTTACTATTATTACTCCATCTAAGTGATAATTCTCTAAAATGCTTAAGTGAATATCACCAGTACCGGGTGGCATGTCAATAATTAAATAATCTAACTCCTGCCAATGAGTGAGAGATAATAGCTGGTAAATGGTTTTGCTAGCCATTGGACCACGCCACACAATAGCAGAATTATTCTGAATAAGAAATCCAATAGAAATAATTTCAATCCCCCGCGATTTTAAAGGGGTCATTTTATTATACACTATTTCTGGCACATCACTAATACCAAATATTTGTGGAATTGATGGTCCATAAATATCAGCATCTACTATTCCTACCTTATATCCTTCCAGATTTAGCTGCTCGGCTATCAATGCGGTTATAGTAGACTTGCCAACTCCCCCTTTACCAGATGCCACCAATATTACCTTTTTTACTCCATCAATGAAATGCCTAATTTTTGGACTAGTTGATTTTTTAGATAAATTTTTGCTACTAGTTAAAACTATAGTGATTTTGCCAATATTAGCTATTTCATTTAATTTATTGATAGCTTTAATTTTTATTTCATCAACTTCCTTAGGATCCTTGCCAAAAATATCAATTGCAAATCCAATATTTTTATCCTTAATTACAATATTAGATATAATATCGATTAATTTCGTATTGTCACTAAAGGTAATACTGGAAATTTTATTTAGTATTTGTTGCTGGTTTATATCAATCATCTTTTTTACAATAGGTTATTTTTTTGGTAGCTATAGTCAATGAGAAGTTGGTGACGTCTAGCACCCAATCCTTTTGAATTGACTATACTCTTATCCTTAGATAATTTTAGTATATACTAATTATGATATGCACTAAGTATTTTATGAAAAATATTTTTATTATTTTTATTCAGGTATTTTCTATATACTTAGTTAGAAAAGGAAGCAGTTTTAGAAGTCATTGTGGTAGCTTAAAAGTTGTAAAAAATAACCAATGTCATTAGACCTCTTGCATAACCTAATCTAATTGGTAATTTTGTTGTCAAAACTCGTCTCCGTTCCTCATGTACATCTTCGTCCGCTGCGGTATTCAACTTCGTTTTTCCTAAAAATTCCTCAGTTATCTTTAGGTTATGCAAGAGGTCTAATAGTATATGCATTTAATTTTCGATTCCATCTTTTGCCTTAAGGTTTTCTTATAACGTCTCACCGGACTAGTTTCATTTTTTCTTACATAAAAATATTCATCATCTTCAGGCATTCTAATGCCAATAGGTATATAATCTGGGTTAATACATGGGGTTTGACTAAAACAGTTAACACGCGGAGTGTCATGAATAGTTTGAGTTAAATCTGGACGCCATTTATTTAACGGTTCTTCACTAGATATTGAAAAAACAATTTCTCGTTTTTTCTTGTTATTAAACTTCTTTATAAGTCTGTCTATATCTTTTTTATCTTCCTTAAATAAAGGAAATTTAATAGGAGCAGGTATTCTTATTGTTTTGTTCATTTCGTTTTCATTAACTTTAGTTGGATTATCTTCTGCATACCCTGTTGTTGTATTAATCGATAAAACTAATACGATTAAGTTAGTTAATTGCTTAAACATAATTTTGATACCTATAGAGTTCTTAGTTGTTTGTAAATTATAGCTAACTTGATTAGCATTAAACACCGTGGCAATTAAAAAATTTCAGAAAAGTACAAGACGTTTTTTACCTAGACCACACAACTAGGTCGTGGCAATCCACATTCATTAGATTGCTTCGTTGCTACTAAAGTAATGCCTTGCTAATAAGTGCCAGTTTACTGTACTTTCAATAATTCATTGATTCTTGTAATAGATAATCTAGTCATTCTTGCTACTTCCTCAATAGAGTTACCATTGTTTATCATCATTTTTATTAATTTAGCTTCACCCTCGGCTCTACCTCTAGCTTCTCCGATTTGAATCCCTTCTTCTTTCCATACTTGAGCTATACTAGGCATAAGTTCTTCTCCTTTTTCTTTAGTTAAACTATTTTTTAATATTTTTTCTAACTCTATTTTATCATTTTGCTCAATAAAGGTCAAAGTATAGCTCAATAGATTTCTTATATGGTCATGGTCTATTGTTATTTTACTCAATTTAGGCAAGAGATGAGAGATTTCTTGCCATCTTTTCAGTAATTGACGTTCGTGGATGTGTTTGAGGAAAAATAACAAAATCCCAGACCATATTTTTTTCTTGAGTTCTTCATCGGGGATGTCATGTACGTTAATAAGCTGACAATCATTTGTCCAGAAGCCTCTGGCTAAATCTGGATGGCTAAATAAATTTCATATATTGAGCGATGCGTTATATTTCTTCTTGCCATTATAAAGTATTAAGGGATAAATTAATGGAAGGCTTTTATAGTCAATTGATGAGAAGTTGGTGACGTCGTCACTCGTCGCTCGCCTATTACTTATAGGCGTCGCTCCATCGTTCCTAGCCCCAAATTCTCCTGAATTGACTATAGCTTTAGGATTAGTAGTTAAATATAGATCACAAATATTAATCATATATTTAAATAACCTAAATGCCATCATTTTATCAACAGTACTTTGATGTTCCAATAGCAAAAAAATATAGCCATCTTGATCATTAAACTTAACAGAAAATAATACATCAGAAATAGTTTCAGAAAGGTCTGCTCAATAAAACTATCTTTTTCTAATTTTAAAGATGTACTATCGATTAAAGCCAGCACATCTTTAGGCAAATGAGTTGCCAAAAACTCTTTAGCAACTATGGGATTCTCCATAGATTTGCGAAAGATTTCGTCATGTTTTGGCTTGTCTGAAGTCATAATAAAATTTGCTTATATAGCTAATCTAATAATTCATTACTTATTGTACTTTCAGTAATTCATTGATTCTTGTAATAGATAATCTAGTCATTCTTGCTACTTCCTCAATAGAGTTACCATTGTTTATCATCATTTTTATTAATTTAGCTTCACCCTCGGCTCTACCCTCGGCTCTACCTCTAGATTCTCCGATTTGAATCCCTTCTTCTTTCCATACTTGAGCTATACTAGGCATAAGTTCTTCTCCTTTTTCTTTAGTTAAACTATTTTTTAATATTTTTTCTAACTCTATTTTATCATTTTGCTCAATAAAGGTCAAAGTATAGCTCAATAGATTTCTTATATGGTCATAGCCTATTGTTATTTTACTCAATTTAGGCAAGAGATAAGAGATTTCTTGCCATCTTTTCAGTAATTGACGTTCGTGGATGTGCTTGAGGAAAAATAACAAAATCCCAGACCATATTTTTTTCTTGAGTTCTTCATCGGGGATGTCATGTACGTTAATAAGCTGACAATCATTTGTCCAAAAGCCTCTGGCTAAATCTGGATGGCTAAATAAATTCCATATATTAAGAGGTGCGTTATATTTCTTCTTGCCATTATAAATTATTAGGGGATAAATTACTGGAAGGCATTTAGCTTTAGGATTAGTAGTTAAATATCGATCACAAATATTAATCATATATTTAAATAACCTAAACGCCATCATTTTATCAACAGTACTTTGATGTTCCAATAGCAAAAAAATATAGCCATCTTGATCATTAAACTTAACAGAAAATAATACATCAGAAATAGTTTCAGAAAGGTCTGGCTCAATAAAACTATCTTTTTCTAATTTTAAAGATGTGCTATCGATTAAAGCCAGTACATCTTTAGGCAAATGAGTTGCCAAAAACTCTTTAGCAACTATAGGATTCTCCATAGATTTGCGAAAGATTTCGTCATGTTTTGGCTTGTCTAGAGTCATAATAAAATTTGCTTATATAGCTAATCTAATAATTCATTACTTATTGTACTTTCAGTAATTCATTGATTCTTGTAATAGATAATCTAGTCATTCTTGCTACTTCCTCAATAGAGTTACCATTGTTTATCATCATTTTTATTAATTTAGCTTCACCCTCGGCTCTACCCTCGGCTCTACCCTCGGCTCTACCCTCGGCTCTACCTCTAGATTCTCCGATTTGAATCCCTTCTTCTTTCCATACTTGAGCTATACTAGGCATAAGTTCTTCTCCTTTTTCTTTAGTTAAACTATTTTTTAATATTTTTTCTAACTCTATTTTATCACTTTGCTCAATAAAGGTCAAAGTATAGCTCAATAGATTTCTTATGTGGTCATGGCCTATTGTTATTTTACTCAATTTAGGCAAGAGATGAGAAATTTCCTGCCATCTTTTCAGTAATTGACGTTCGTGGATGTGTTTGAGGAAAAATAACAAAATTCCAGACCATACTTTTTTCTTGAGTTCTTCATCGGGGATGTCATGTACGTTAATAAGCTGATAATCATTTGTCCAAAAGCCTCTGGCTAAATCTGGATGGCTAAATAAATTCCATATATTGAGCGATGCGTTATATTTCTTCTTGCCATTATAAATTATTAGGGGATAAATTACTGGAAGGCGTTTAGCTTTAGGATTAGTAGTTAAATATCGATCACAAATATTAATCATATATTTAAATAACCTAAATGCCATCATTTTATCAACAGTACTTTGATGTTCCAATAACAAAAAAATATAGCCATCCTGATCATTAAACTTAACAGAAAATAATACATCTGAAATAGTTTCAGAAAGGTCTGGCTCAATAAAACTATCTTTTTCTAATTTTAAAGATGTGCTATCGATTAAAGCCAACACATCTTTCGGCAAATGAGTTGCCAAAAACTCTTTAGCAACTATAGGATTCTCCATAGATTTGCGAAAGATTTCGTCATGTTTTGGCTTGTCTGAAGTCATAATAACTTAAATTATAGAGCTTCTTTGATAAAATTTTAAAGAAATTTCGTTGCTGAATTTTCAGTAATTTCTGATTTACTATCAAGTTCACTACTTAAAGACCTTATACTATTTTTAAATTGCTTAAATTGTGCCAATTGCTTGCCGCTAAGTTCTATACCAGGGGTAGATTTAACATGCATAGGGTTTACGTTTTTACCACTTATTTTAACTTCATAATGTAAATGTGCTCCAGTAGTCCTACCAGTACTACCGACATATGCAATTACTTGCCCTTGTTTCACTATACTTCCTGGTTTAAGGTTTTTAGCAAAATTAGAAGCGTGGGCATAAGCAGTTGATAAATTCTGACTATGTTTAATTTGTATGAATTTCCCGTAACCAGATTTCCAGCCTATCTCAGTTATCACCCCATTACCTGCCGCATAAATTGCCGTACCAGTTGGAGCTGCAAAATCAACTCCTTTATGCATTTTGGTATAACCTAAAGTAGGATGATGTCTATTACCATAATGTGAGGAAACTCTAACTAATTTGATAGGGGTTCTAAGCAAACTTCTTTTAACACTTTTACCATCTTCGGAAAAGAAATCATGATTATTTGCTGTATTATTTGGAGAATATCGAAAAATATTATACTCCTTACCGGATAAATTAAGTGATACATATAGAACCTTACCATGATGGGAAAATTTACCATCTTTGGTAACAAATTTCTCAGTGATAACAGTTACCGTGTCACCATTTTTAATTTGACGTTGAAAATCAATTTGATAACTATACGAATTAATCATTTCACTTATACTATTACTTGATAACCCTAAAGATTTTAAAGCTGACATAAAGTTTGAATTAATAACTACCGACGATTTGGTTAGGAGCTTATTGAAAACTTTGGTTACGTCTTTCGCAAGAAGGTCTTCACCTTCTCTAATAATTTCTAGAGATTTGATTTTATCATACGCTATAGTTAGTTTTTTCAATGTACGTGACTCGGAAGCAAGGTCTTGATCATCTTGTTCGATAAGTTTTGTTTCATAATCAAAAACCAGTTGTTGCCCTATCTTTAAAGATGATCCAATATTTTTGTCTCTTGCTATTTTTATAATTTGGGTTATTTCTTTACTTGGAATTTGTTGATGCAAAAGTATTGCTTTTAATGTATCACCTTTTTTGACTGTAACAATTTGGGATATTTCATCCGATAGTTCTTTTAAGGGGTCAACTATTTCTGGTTCCGCTATGGTAATTGACATAGTATCATTAACGAATTTATTGATCGATGAAGATACAAAAGTAGCAAAGCCCATAAAAATAAATATAGACAAGTACGAAAAACCAGTCCTAAATTTAGATTTAATTTGTGGATTGGTTAATATAAGTTGGATAATAGCTTGCATTAAGTCTTACTCAAATGTATTAGGTTCTTAGGTGATTCAGGAAAAATTTATCCATAATCTGGTTTGGGATGGATAGTTTCCTTCAAATTCCTCAACATAAGTGACTTCTAAAAGAAGTCTTGATATAGCCAACTTCTCATCAATTGACTCTAATTATATATTAGTTACTCTACCAATATGGAGTATAGAAAAATAAATTACAATAAAAAAATGTAAATTTTTACATATACAATTTTATTACAAGGTAGTATAACTACCACTCCAATATAACTCAAAGAATTATTATTTCCGAATGCTACAAAAATTGATGAAACGTCTTATATTTACTAGTATAATCGGTTTTTTATGCGTTCTCTCTCCTTATGGACAAGCCGAAGACGTCGTTCAAGATGTAGAATTCTTCGATACTACCGATGAAGATAGTAACGAGTTAGAAATTAAAGCCTTAGAAATTAAAGACCGTCAAGTTAACGACAATAATTTATCCAATATACCAAATAATGCTGAAAATTCAGAATTAAAAATTTGCCAGCAGGGCAAAATTATTGCTTTAAATAAAATTACCGCAACATCAAAGGAAATGTTATTAAAGCTTAATGAACCACAATATTTTGGTAACATTCAAATTAAATTGCATAAATGTATAAAAAATCTTGATTCTTACAATGGAGATAATTACATGCTATTAACCATTACAGAACATAAGATTGATGAAGACCCTATGTTAATTTTCCAAGGATGGCTTATCTCATCAAGCATTTCAGTTTCCACCTTTGAGCATCCAATTTATGAAATTTTTGCTAAAGATTGTTTATAAGGATATTTAAGAATGATACAATCCATGATTTACGTGTTAGTAATGTTATTTCAAGCAGTTGGATTAATTTCCGGTTTCTCTGCAGCAGTAATAGTTCCTATTTGGTTATTAACTATATTAACCACTTTAAGAGGTAAAATTTTTGTTAATTTGCAATATGCTGCTGTTAAAAAAACTTTGCTATCCAATTGGAAATTGGAGTTACTATTTTGTCTTTGGTGTCTTGTAACAAATTTTTATTCACATAACTATCCTTCCTCTTTAGTTAATTATCTACAAGTTTCTTTAGTTATTCTAATAGGGTTTATCGTAAATAGCAATATTGATAAATTACCGATCAATGCAACCAAAATAAAAATATATTTTATTATAGGAATAGTGGCAGCAATTGCTCTATTCTTTATAGAATATCTATCTCATGGTATTATAACAAGAACCTTTCGTACTATTTTTCAGCCAAATTCTTCCGGTCAGTTCTTTTTATTCCTTCTTGATCGGGGCTGTTCTTTATTGTCAGTTCTTTCCTGGTTACTCATTGCTATACTGATACTATATCATAAATATCTATTGGCACTAATATATTATCTGTTAATTTTTTATTTATTATTTATCTCAGATAGTTTGGCAAGCTTTTTAGCATTTACCGTAGGTGGGTTAGTATTTTTAACAAATAGGCTGTTAGCAACCAAAGCATTGCAATCTATTTTTTTGAAATTATTTACCTTGGCTATGCTCATCGGTTCGATAATGATGCCGATAATTAGCTATAAAATACAACCATATTATGCATTAGAGAACTATGCTAAATTTCTACCTGATACTGCTAAGCATCGGGTGTTTATTTGGCACTTTGTTGCCAAGCAAATTATCAAGAAACCAATTTTGGGCTATGGATTTGCTTCGTCAAGAAATTTTAAAGTTGATAAAGAACAAATGGTTAGCTATCATCAATGGACTTGGTCACCATTACCTCTACACCCACATAATAATATAATGCAAATTTTATTTGAAACGGGCTTAATAGGTTTGATACTATTTTTATCTTTAATTTATAAATATATTCAAAAAATTAGTAATATAAGCTTAGTGCAGTCCTCTAAATATGATAAGATGAATCTAGCAAGTAAGGAAATAGATATAGATACGTTAAATTATAAGTCTGTTGCCTATGCTTGCTTTATAAATTATTATATAATAGGTATGATCTCATTTAATATTTGGCAAGTATGGTGGGTTTGCAGTGCCTTTGGGGCGATTATTTTGCTTAAATTACTATTACGTCGATCAGTGACAAATATAGTCAATTGATGAGAATTAGGTAGTAGGATCGATGACAGCCATTGTCAAATATTTTATTTCGACTATTAGTGCTAAGTTGTTTATGTGATATACATAATAAATTAAAATAGTAATAAAATGTAAAAATGCCAGAACTTCCTGAGGTTGAAACATTAAGACGCTGCCTAGAACAACGAATAATAGGGGCTACCATTAATAAGCTGGATAAAAGGCGGGATAATATACGTTATAGACTGAGCGAGCAGTTAGAGTCAGATGTAAAATCAGCAAAAATTATCGCCCTAAGGCGTAGGGCAAAATATTTGCTAATTGATCTAGATAATTATTACTCGATTATTGTCCATCTTGGTATGACTGGCAGGTTAACACTACAACTTAGCGATTATCAGATACAAAAGCATGATCATATTATTCTCTTTTTGGGGAGTTGTAAAAAATTAGTTTTTAATGATTCACGACGTTTCGGTATGATTTATACCGGGCAAACAAAGCTCCTTGAAGAAACATTTTTAGCAAATTTAGGCGTAGAACCTTTGTCAGAGGATATGTCGTATGAGTATCTAGAAATGAAATTGCTGAATCGCTCTGTTCCGATAAAAAACCTGCTAATGGATAATAGGATTATTGTCGGTGTTGGGAATATATATGCCTCTGAAAGTCTTTTTGTGGCTAGAATACATCCAGGTAGACTGGGTAGTAGTTTATCAAATAACGAAATAAGTAATTTGTTGTTAGCCGTCAAACATGTTTTAACAAAAGCCATATCAGCAGGCGGGACAACTCTCAAGGATTTTGTTAGCGGTGATAGTAAACCTGGTTATTTCCAACAAGAATTACAGGTCTATGCCCGAGAAAATCAGAAATGTTTGAACTGCCAGGGAATAATAAGGAAAATAAAGCAATCCGGTAGGGCTAGTTTTTATTGTGCCACTTGCCAAAAATAAGCTTCTTCACAATGACGAGATATATATGATCTGTAAATGCCATGCGTAAGGTGAGTAAATAAATAAAAATTCTATCCTTGAAATCTACTTAGTTACTTAGTATACTTAGTACAATTAGTTGGATTTTATAAAATAAAAAGAGAGGGTTATGGCTAGGATAACGATTGAAGATTGCATTGGGAAAATTCATGATAGGTTTGAGTTGGTAGCTCTATCGTCTCAAAGAGCAAATGATATAAATTCTGGCAGTAAGATGACTATTAATAACGTTAAAGGTGATAAGGCAACTGTGCTGGCATTACGTGAAATAGCGGCTGGTTATGTAACAGTTTGTTCTTTAAAATCTCAGTTACTAAAACGCCTTCGAACAAAAAATAGAGTCGATCCTATTGATGAAGAAAATCCCGATGCTTCTCTTGATGCTGTTGCAGAAGATTTTGACTATTTACCAAGTGGTGCAGATATCAGTATTACTGAAGATTATTCTGATTTAGATGATCAAGTATTTGATGATAATATAAGTGATAATGAACAAAAATGATTCTTGGCATTGGTACAGATATAGTACAAATTCCAAGAATAGAGAGGATATTAAACCTATATGGTCAACGTTTTATAGATAAAATTCTTTCTAAAAAGGAAGTACAAAAGCTAAGTTCTCTAAGTAAAGATCAACATGGTTGTTTCTTGGCAAGAAGGTTTGCAGCAAAAGAAGCAATTAGCAAAGCCCTTGGCGTTGGGATTGGCAGAAATTTACAATTTAAAAATATCTCTGTATTAAATGATGATTTAGGAAAGCCATTTGTATCGATTTATCATCATGAAAATCAGAGCAAATTTGGACAAAATTCTGGACAAAATTTTGAACAAATTAAAATTCATTTGTCTATTTCAGATGATTACCCAACTTCCGTAGCGTTTGCAATCGCTACATCTTAGGTATATAGAGGTCTGGAAGTTGTTTTAATTAAATAAAAATACTAAAAAAGGGGGTATCATGCCAAAAATTATAGAGCTAGTAGCATTAATAGCAATAAGTATCTTTGCCGGTGGTTGTATTGTTATTGGTTTAGTATTAGTACCATTTTGGCAAAGTATGAATCCTACCGATTTTTTGTCATATTTTTCCAGTTGGTCTTTTACAATTGGTGCTACAATGTTAACTATTGGACTAATAGCTCAATGCTCTGTAATATTGGCATTAATGCAAAATAAAATTGGCAAGAGACGTAACTTATGGTGTACATCTGCAGTATCGCTAGGTATGACATTTGTGTTATTTTTTGTATATTTTGTCAAAGCAAATGCAGGATTTGCTCATAGTACAATTGATCCTTTGCAAGTAGTTTATGAATTAAAACTATGGGAATTGATGCATTGGCTACGCGTAGGACTTATTTTGCTTTCAACCTTATTAGCTATTATAGCATTAGTTGATAAAAGTGAATAAAAGCAATAATAATTAGGTAGCAGGAGTGATGGAGTGCATAAGCGTCAGTTTAAGAAAATAAAGTAGAAAAGTAGTCATTGCGAGACCACGCAAGTAGGTCGTGGCAATCCATAAAAGTAACCAAAGATGGATTGCCACGACCTACTTGCGTGGTCTCGCAATGACTACTTTTCTACTTTATTTTCTTAAACTGACGCTTATGCGATGGAGCGACGCCTATGAAGTAATAGGTGAGTATTGAGCGACGACGTTACCAATTTCTCATCAATTGACTATAATTTTGTTCACAGAGTATCAAGGTTGTTATGAGTAAAATATTAATCCCCCCCTTCAGTTTAGAGTCCGGTATAGTCAATTCAGGGGAATTTGGTGCTAGGAACGATGGGGCGACGCCTATAAGTAATGGGCGAGCATGAGTAAGGACGTCACCAACTTCTCATCAATTGACTATAATAGCTCGGTTATGGACTATATTATGCTGATGAAACCTAGAGTGATGGCACTTGTGGTATTTACCAGCTTTTCTGGTCTATGGCTTGCTTCAGGCGTAATTCATCCATTTATAGCGTGTATTGCTATGCTCTGTATTACGCTTGGAGCTGGTAGTAGTGCAGCTATTAATATGTGGTATGATAGAGATATTGATGCCATAATGAAACGTACGCAAAATAGACCTCTAGTTACCGGGGTTATAGAACCACAGGACGCTTTAGCTTTTGGTGTGGTTGTTGCCTTCTTTTCAGTTTTTCTGATGGGTCTTTGTGTTAATCTGCTATCGGCTTTATTGTTATTAATAACCATATTATATTATGTCTTCATTTATACTATGTGGCTAAAACGTTCAACCATGCAAAATATAGTTATTGGTGGGGTGGCGGGTGCATTACCGCCTATGATTGGTTGGGCAACGGTGACTAATGAGATTTCTCTTGGCTCTTTTTCTTTATTTATGATTATTTTAACTTGGACACCACCGCATTCTTGGGCATTGGCAATTTTTCGTTCAGAAGACTACAAAAATTGTGATGTTCCGATGATGCCGGTAGTAAAGGGAGATTATTATACTAAGAAGCAAATTCTTGCCTATAGTATAATTATGTTTATTACTACATTTATGCCATTTTGCTTAGGAATAAGTAATCATTTATATTTGCTTACGGCATTTATATTAGGTCTAATTTTTCTATATTATGCTGTTTCTTTGTTTCGTGATAAAGATAATAAACAGGCTAAGAAATTATTTGCCTATTCAATATTTTATCTTTTCAGTATTTTTTTAACATTGGATTTCTTTCGAAATTATAGCTAATCTGACTAATTGATTGTCGGAGATAATTAATTAAGTGCTGTTTTATACTCCAATAACTAAATATTCTTTTGGCAGTTAGAAAGAATAGAAGATAAGTTAATTTAATGTCCAGTTACAACTTGTCTGGATATATTTTTGTAGGAATTCAGCGAATTAATTTAATATCTGCATTATTTAATTGTAGTTGAGTCCAAACCCTATCAGCAGTGTATATGGGTATGAGTAATGCGGTATTATTCACGCTTTGCCTCTAAACGTCTCATGGCTATTAGCTCATCAACAAGGGAAACATTTTGATTAGTGGCATTAATATGGTTTCTCACCTTTGTTTGTAGTTTGGATAAAGCTTGATTAGGAGTGGTAATATAAATTGTCTCATCCTTCATATGTAATATAATGTCATCTCCTGCCATTAGATTAAGATTGTGACGAAAGATTGATGGAATAATGACTCTGCCACCATCCCCTAATTTTGTACGTATAACTTCCATAATATCCATGCTAGCAATTTGTGCATAATATAACATTTTATGCCACATATGTTGATTGTATCTTGATCATTTATGAATGTCAAATATTAGTATTCTTGCTGTCGATAACAAGGTATAAGCATCTCTTCATTATTTTTACAAAATTTATTATTTTTTACATTCTAATACTTAGTGTTTTACAATTTATCTGCTATAGTGTAGCTAATAAAATATAGCTAGTAAAAAAATTGATATAATTTGTTAAAAAATGATCTAGGTGGGATTAGTGATCAAGTATTTATTTGTTATACTATTAGTAGTTGCTAACTTTAATAGCTATGCAATAGAAACTATAGTTATAGAGCGTGGACATGTTGATCCAATGCCGATAGCCATCAATAAATTTGATGCAGATAATAGTGGCAATAGTGTAATTGGTGCTGATATAATTAGCGTAGTATCTAATGACCTAAAAAGTTCTGGTATGTTTCGTCCTATTTCTACTGCTTCTTTTATAGAACAGACTCTAGGAATAAAACATAAGCCTCTTTTTGCTGCTTGGCGACAAATTAATGCTAATCTGCTAATTAATGGTGAAGTTATCAAACTATCTTCTGGCAAGCTAAAGGTTAGTTTTATATTATGGGATGTAAGTTTAGAAAAAGATCTTATAGGTGAGGTTTTTGAAGTGTCAGCAAATTTATGGCGTAGGGTGGCACATAAAATAGCTGATAAAATTTATGAAAAAATTACTGGAGATTCAGGTTACTTTGATACGAGAATAGTGTATGTGTCAGAGAGTGGACCTTATCTAAAGCGAGTAAAGAAAATAGCTATGATGGATCATGATGGTGCTAATCACAAATATCTGTCAGATGGTAAAAATCTAGTTCTTACTCCAAGATTTTCGCCGCAAGCAGATAAAATTATGTATTTATCGTATGCACGAAAGCAAAAACCACATGTTTACATTCGTGATCTTAAAACGGGTAAAGAAAAATTGGTTGGTAATTTCCCTGGTATGTCCTTTGCTCCAAGATTTTCACCCCAGGGGGATAAGGCTATAATGTCAATGGCAAGAAATGGAGCTACCCATATTTTTGAAACTGATTTGAATAGTATGGTGACTAAACAATTGACCAATGGTATTGGTATTAATACTTCTCCTAGCTATTCACCGGATGGTAGTAAAATAGTTTTTAACTCTGATCGAAGTGGATCAAAGCAATTATATATTATGAATTCTGATGGTTCAAATGTTGAACGTATAAGTTTTGGCGGGGGAAATTATTATGCACCAAGTTGGTCACCTAGAGGGGATTATATAGCTTTTACTAAGATTTCTAGAGAGGGGTTTACCATTGGGGTGATGAAAGCTCTTGCTAATGGTGAGGAAAATAGTGAAAGAATTATAACTAGCGGGTATCTGGTTGAAAGTCCTTGCTGGTCAACCAATGGTAGGATAATTATGTTTGCTAAAGGTTGGCCTCCTAGAAACAAAGTAGCTGGGAGAAATCGTATATATTCCATTGATTTAACCGGTTATAATGAAAGAGAAATTATCACCCCTCAAGATGCTTCTGACCCAGAATGGTCAAAAATGTTAAACTAACGCAAGTTTATAAACATCTCGCCGGTATAGCTCAGTTGGCAGAGCGACGCATTCGTAACGCGTAGGTCGGAGGTTCGATTCCCTCTATCGGCACCATAAATATAGAAATACTTTATAGTCAATGTCTATTAGCGAGGAGGATCGTAGGTTGACGAAGCAATTGTAAGTTGTTACTCCCGCTTCCTCTTGTCATTCCCGCGTAGGCACATAAGCGTCAGTTTAAGAAAACAATAATTGAGAAACCGTCATTGCGAGGAGACCGTAAGGTCGACGAAGCAATCCAAAAATTATAATAAATCTGGATTGCTTCGTCGTGCGGTTTCCGCACTCCTCGCAATGACGTTTGAGGCGTATACACGTCATTGCGAGCGAATGTATGTGAGTGTAGCAATCTATTTTAATCATTTTTCTGGATTGCATCAATGCCACTAAAGTAGCTCTGAGCCATGACGTTTGAGGTCGTACATGTCATTGCGAGCGAACATATGTGAGCGTGGCAATCCATTTTTAATTAATTTAAATTAGGTCTATGATAAATCTTTATTTAATCATTAATATTTTATTTGTTGCTTTAATGATTTATTTATTGCTTAAAAATGGAAATATTTTTGTAAAACTCTTAGTGCTGAATAGTTTAACTAGTATAATGACTTTATTCATTTGTTTCCTTGGGTCATTTAAAATGAATAATTGTTATTTAGATATTGCTCTGATTTATTTTCTGTTAAGCTTTATAGCAAGCGGAGCATATTTAAAGTATTTTATTGGTCAGTCTAATAATGTAATGTAATGAAAAAAGAAATAGTAATATTAGGTTGTGGTTTAAGTGGTATGCTTACGGCATTATCATTTGCCAGGAAGAATATTAAAACTACGATCCTTGAGTGTCAATCAATAAACTCTAGCAGCTTTTGTGCTGATATCAGGACTACAGCCTTAACTCCTGCTTCTTCACGATTCCTAGAAGCTATTCGTTTGTGGTCTGAGATTGAACAGGTAGCTGGCAAAATGCTGGAAATTTATGTTGTGGATAATAAGGCACCAGAAATGTTGTGTTTGCCAAATATCAAAGGTAATGATGCATTAGGTTATATAGTAAAAAACAGTGAATTTAAGCAAATATTACTAGAAAATGTTAAAAAAAACTCATTAATCAACATAATTGATCAGTGTGGTTATCAAAAGATCGATAGTAAAGCTGATCATTCGATCATCTATTTAGATAATCAGAAAACTATAAATAGTGACTTATTGATTGTTTGTGATGGGCATAATTCTAAAGCCCGTCAATATTATTTCTTCAATAAAATAGAAAAATCATATAATCAAACTGCCTTGACATTTAATATTAGGCATAAGAAAAATCATGAAAATTGTGCTATTGAACATTTTATGCCATCTGGTCCTTTTGCCATTTTGCCTCTCAAGGATCAAAAAACCTCATCGATAGTATGGACTACCAGCCAAGAGCAGGCGGCGTTATTGACCAGTTTGCCGAGTGAAGAGTTTGAGTATTTGGTAAGTAGAAATTGTGGCAATTCTCTAGGAGCTATTGCGGTGGATAGTGATATTAGTTCTTTTCCTTTAAAAGCTCGTGTAACTAGTAAATATTTTCATAATAAAATAGTAGTAGTGGCAGATAGTGCACACGTAATTCATCCGCTAGCTGGTCAAGGCTTAAATCAGGGCATCAAAGATATTGAGACTTTAACTGGGTTAGTTGCAAGTAGTGGTACAAATGCAGCGGTACTAGAACGATATCAAAAATTAAGACAAAATGATAATTGTAATATGTATATGATTACTGAGAGTCTAAATAGTATTTTCTCAAATCATTCAAAACCCTTATGGTACCTAAGACGTTTAGGGCTTAAAGCTATTGATAATATAGATCCGATTAAGAATTTATTAAAACAATATGCTATGGGTAAAAGGTTTAATCTTAAAAATTAGAATGTTATTGTAAAAAAAATCAAAATAGCAGTTGACAGCATAGTAGATTTTGCATATGATTACCACACGAAAAGATGATTACTCATCAACTCGTAAGCTGTTTTTAAAAGTAAATAATCAGATATAGGTAGTGACAGCAAAATGTACTTATCACTTAAAGTGATAAATTAAACCTGTCAATTTTTTGAATAAAAAGTAGACAGAATCAAACTTGAGAGTTTGATCCTGGCTCAGAACGAACGCTTTCGGTATGCTTAACACATGCAAGTTGAACGGATTAATTTAGGGCTTGCTCTAAATTAGTTAGTAGCAGACGGGTGAGTAACACGTGGGAATCTGCCCATCAGTACGGAATAACATTTAGAAATAAATGCTAATACCGTATATTCTCTTCGGAGGAAAGATTTATCGCTGATGGATGAGCCCGCGTCAGATTAGGTAGTTGGTAGGGTAATGGCCTACCAAGCCAACGATCTGTAGCTGGTCTGAGAGGATGATCAGCCACACTGGGACTGAGACACGGCCCAGACTCCTACGGGAGGCAGCAGTGGGGAATATTGGACAATGGGCGAAAGCCTGATCCAGCAATACCGAGTGGGTGACGAAGGCCTTAGGGTTGTAAAGCCCTTTTCAGCAGGGAAGATAATGACGGTACCTGACCAAGAAAGCCCCGGCTAACTCCGTGCCAGCAGCCGCGGTAAGACGGAGGGGGCTAGCGTTGTTCGGAATTACTGGGCGTAAAGAGTGCGTAGGCGGTTTAGTAAGTTGGAAGTGAAAGCCCGAGGCTTAACCTCGGAACTGCTTTCAAAACTACTAATCTAGAGTGTAGTAGGGGATGATGGAATTCCTAGTGTAGAGGTGAAATTCTTAGATATTAGGAGGAACACCGGTGGCGAAGGCGGTCATCTAGGCTACAACTGACGCTGATGCACGAAAGCGTGGGGAGCAAACAGGATTAGATACCCTGGTAGTCCACGCCGTAAACGATGAGTGCTAGATATCGGGAGAAATTCTTTCGGTTTCGTAGCTAACGCATTAAGCACTCCGCCTGGGGAGTACGGTCGCAAGATTAAAACTCAAAGGAATTGACGGGGGTTCGCACAAGCGGTGGAGCATGCGGTTTAATTCGATGTTACGCGAAAAACCTTACCAACCCTTGACATGGTGGTCGCGGGAAGCAGAGATGCATCCCTTCAGTTCGGCTGGACCACACACAGGTGTTGCATGGCTGTCGTCAGCTCGTGTCGTGAGATGTTGGGTTAAGTCCCGCAACGAGCGCAACCCTCATTCTTATTTGCCAGCGGGTAATGCCGGGAACTATAAGGAAACTGCCGGTGATAAGCCGGAGGAAGGTGGGGACGATGTCAAGTCATCATGGCCCTTATGGGTTGGGCTACACGCGTGCTACAATGGTATCCACAGAGGGAAGCAATACGGTAACGTGGAGCAAATCCCTAAAAGATATCTCAGTTCGGATTGTTCTCTGCAACTCGAGAACATGAAGTTGGAATCGCTAGTAATCGCGGATCAGCATGCCGCGGTGAATACGTTCTCGGGCCTTGTACACACTGCCCGTCACGCCATGGGAGTTGGTTTTACCTGAAGGTGGTGAGCTAACGTAAGAGGCAGCCAACCACGGTAAAATTAGCGACTGGGGTGAAGTCGTAACAAGGTAGCCGTAGGGGAACCTGCGGCTGGATTACCTCCTTTAAAGACTTAATATAGCAAGTATTACTTTTGTAATATTTGCCTAAGTTCGACTTTCGCTGTCACTACCTTTAACTGATTGTTTATCAAATTTTTAAAAACAGCTCTTTCTTTGATTGTCATTCCGTTGCTATCAAGTTATAGCTCTGCCTAACTTGCTAAGGAAAAACATTATCTCCTATAGTTTCTTACTACTTACCTTACACATGGCATTTAAAAGTCATATAGAAAATAGCTTGTGTCCTTGCGATCCATAGTACCCTACAATTTTTGTAATAAATACTCTGCAAAGGTATTGTATATGGAAGGTTGAAGTAGTATAAGAGTGTATTTTCTGACTATGCACAATATACTACTTCAGTCACTGATACTAAACTTTTCTTGGAAAAAATCAAGGCTAGAATGTCTTTCTGGAATGATTATGAGTCTAATTGAGAATTGCTCCGTTAGCGGTAAAAACATGGCACTTGGAATTAAGAGTGAAGCTAAACATAGCTCTAGAATTCAAAGAATATATAGGCTGTTTAGGGATCAAATATTTAATTATGACCAAATTGCTAAGTTTATTTTGAATATTTTTGCTAATGACAAATACATTATTGCTCTGGATAGAACTTGCTGGAAATTTGGCACAAGTGATATTAATATATTATTTTTGGTTATAGTTTTCGGAAAAATTTCTGTGCCTATTTATTGGTATCCATTAGATCACGGGGGTGCTTGTTCTAGCTGGTTGATGGAGGAAATTTTAGAGCGATTTATCAATAATTTTGGAGTTCATAAAATTAAATATTTATTGGCTGATCGCGAATTTATGAGTAAAGAATGGCTTAATTTTCTAACTATAGTAAATCAAATTGAATTAGGTGATAAGATGTGGTATAAATAAAGGAAAAAATGTCAACAAGTCCATATAGTCAAGATTTAAGAGAAAAAGTAATAAATTATATAGAAAAAGGTAATAGTCAAGAATCTGCTGCTAGAATATTTGCTATACATAAAAATACAATTAGCCGTTGGAACGTAAGGAGAAGAAAAGAAGGAACAGTGCTGGCAAGAGCTAGACTAGGATTTAAAAGTAAGATTGATAAAAAAGCATTGGAATATTTCGTAACAAATAACCCTAATAGTAAGCTACAAGAAATTGGTAAGAATTTTGGAATTACAGGTTCTCAAGTAGCTAATATATTAAAAAAGTTAGGATTTAGTTATAAAAAAAAACCTTTAGCTATTTGGAAGCAAGTGCAGAGAAACGATCTGATTATTTAGAAAAGATCAGTAAATATGATAAAGATAAAATAGTATATCTTGATGAAAGTGGGATAGATATGACAATTTGCCAAGATAGAGGTTGGGGTAAGATAGGAGAATTATTGATTGGCAAGAAGAGTGGGAAGCATTATCAAAGGACTAATATAATAGCTGGTTTAGTAAATAACAAACCAATAGCCCCTTTTGTTTTTAATAAAACTTGTAATACAGAACTATTTAATAATTGGGTTGAAAAATTTTTGATTAAAGAGTTAACAGCAGGACAGGTTGTAGTGATGGATAACGTTAGTTTTCATAAATCTCAAAAGACAAAAGAGCTAATAGAATCAGTTGGTTGTGAAGTTATTTTTTTACCCCCATATTCTCCAGACTTAAATCCAATAGAAAAATTTTGGGCTAATATGAAGCGATGGATTCGAAACAAAATAGCGGAAATTGGTACATTATCTAAAGCTATTTCTGCATTCTTTGTCACCTAATTCAATTTGATTTACTATAGCAAACAAATTAAATTTGCGATTCCTCTTAGAAAAGATATGCTGATTCGAATTATCAATGCTTTGCAAATTAAACCAGTGGGAAAAAGTTTTAATAATGTAAAACCCCTTGAATACCTTGAAATTAAAGGCATGTTATGGGGACATGTAGTTACATTATCTGCATATAGAAATGATAAAAGCGAACTAATGGTTGTTGCAGCTAGTGGTGATATTGATGTAAAAATTTTTGCTTTATATAAATTTCGCTGGTCAATTGAAGTTTGCCAGTCATAATGCCTCTGTAATAGTTATTTGTTTATTATTCTACCTTTTTTACCCTGGAATGGTAAATCCACTGTTTCGGTTGTTCTCTTAATGAGATCAACCTTTTAATCTCTTGCTCATCGGCTGTAATTAGCCAAATCCAACGTTGTGATGAGTTGTAAACTTTCCTGACTTTTAATTGCTCTCTTTGCATCCATCTATATAAAGTTGGTTCTGGTATATTGATTTTTTGCGATAATTCACGAAAAGTAAATTCATTTTGCCTACGATTAATTTCTCCTGATAATGTTCTTTTGTTAGTAGCTGTTACACCACTACGTATAAGTAGGCTACTAACCGTGTTCTCATTAAAAATATTTAACAGCTTTGCTGGACGCCACCCTTCTTGTTGATTTAAAATATCAGCAATTTGCTGTAATGTCATATCTTGGCTTTTGAGACTGGCTACTAGTTCAAGCAGTTTACCATAATAACTAAGTTGCTCCAATTTTGCCACAGGACGAACAAGATTAGTATTAGTTTTATATCCACCAGCCCAATGTATTTCTACCAAGACTTTCTCTGTTACACCTTCTATTTTTACAACAACACATTCTATTAGTAAACGTAAAATTTCTTTGCGTTCTTCTACCGTAGTAGTTGACGATGACCATAAAGCAGGAATATCAGAAGCTAATTTATATATAGTTTGACGCTCAACATCAGACAGAATTTTTGATTGTTCAGCTAAGAATTTGGCATATTCCTGTTTTAACTTTTCTTCTGCAGATAATGATTCTTCCCACTTTTTCTCAAGAGTTCTTGTGACAAGACGATTCTCAGGTTCTGAAGAATTATATTGCCGATATGCCCTCTCAACTTCATATCGTCCTCTCTCTAATTGTTTTTGCCAATATTTTTGTAAATTATTATGTTCGGTTTCAAGGTCTGTTGCCACTCGTAAACTAACTTCCAAAGCTTCTGGCTTTAACACTTCTAATGCCTGCTTAGCAATTAGTTCATCCAAAACATTGCCAACCAATGATTGGCAAACATCTTCACCATAATCTACAGACATTCTGCTACAACTATAACGCAATTTATTACCATTATTTGTATAGCAAGTTGCCATTCGTAAACCACAGCGACCACAAACAACAAGTCCGGCTAATAGTGCATTACCATGCCTTGCTACACCAATTCCTTGTATGGAGTTAGATAATAATTGTCTGCCATTACGTTCATATTGTTGCCAACTAATATAAGCAGGAACTTTGTCTTTTAACAATACTTGCCAATCTGACATTTTAGCAACAATACGCCCCGTAGATCGTCTGCCAGGTTTTTTTCTATGTGCCTCTGTTGGTCTGCGTCCATATACATAAGCACCTGCATATATGGGATTATGTAATAGATTTCCTAAAGTATTCCTATTAGGACGATGCCAGGTTAGTTCACCTTTTTGCAAACCGCTACGCTCTCTATAAGGCATTTTTATTTTATGACTGACTAAGTATTTTAATACTGCATTAATTGTAGAAAATTTTTCAAATAACTCAAATACCATCTGAATAGTTGCCTGTGCTTGCTCATCTGGATCTTTAACAATTTCGCCAGATGGTCGTCTAACATATCCCATAGCAACTTGCATGCCTAACTCACCTCGACGTGCTTTTGCTTTCTTCCCTTGTAGCATGCGTTGCTTAATTATATGTAACTCTGCTTCAGACATTGTACCTTTAAGACCTAATAATAGTCGATCATTATAGGATACCGGATCATAAATACCATCAGTATCAGCAATAATGGTTCTAAAAAGTGCACATACTTCTAGGTTCTGTTGACAAAATTTTATGTTAAGTTATCAGAGTAGAATAAAGAAGTTGCAATAGTAAGAAGAAATGGTAGTTTCTAGTTATCGAAACCAAGAAACTACCGATATGAAGTATTACATAGAAGACCAAGCATGGGAAGCAATTTTATCATTTTTTAAGAAAAAAAAAGCTATACACAACAAGAATGAGGAAAAAATAAGACAGTTTATTGAAGCAATATGGTTTATTGCTAGAACAGGTTGTCAATGGCGTCTTCTGCCTGATTATTATGGTTGTTGGTACAGTGTTTATCGCAGATTTAAGAGATGGGTTGACAAAGGTATATGGGAAGCTTTAATGGATCATGTTAAAGTAGATGTAGATATGGAATCAATGATGATTGATGCAACTATTGTAAGAGCACATGCTTGCTCATCTGGATATATTAAAGGTAATCAAGAGGAAGCAGCTTTAGGTAGAAGCAAAGGTGGTTTTAGTACTAAAATTCATGCCCTCGTTGATGCATTGGGTAACCCACTGAAGTTTATACTAACTGCTGGGCAAAGAAATGATATCACTCAGGCTGAAAATCTTACTAAAGATGTTCAGAATACGACGGTGATAGGTGATAAAGGATATGATAGTAGTGCGTTTGTAGAAAGCTTAGAAAATAAGGGGTGCGAGGTTGTTATCCCACCAAAATCTAATCGTAAAGTACAACGTGAATATGATAAACATATTTATAAAGAACGCCATTTAATTGAATGTTTCTTTGGTAAAATCAAACATTTTAGGCGTATATTTTCTAGGTTTGATAAAGCCCCAGCCACCTTTTTAGCCTTTCTAAATTTTGTTGGAGCTTTAATATGGTTACGTTAAAAATTTTGTCAACAGAACCTAGTAATTGGTACCAATCTTTGCATGATCGTGCTAACCTCGATACTTCTATTCCTAGTACTATACCAACATGGTCTAATCCAACTTCAGCAACTAAACGCTGAAATCCAGGACGACCTTCAGCAGTTGCACCAGACCGCCCCAAATCATCATCTATTATAAGTACTTTATCAGCACTCCAGCCTAGAGCATAAGCTCTCTCTACTAAATTATACTGCAATTTAGTAGATTCACTATGCCGTTCTACTTGTTGCAGCGTTGACTGCCTTATATACACTATCGCCAGACGATCGTGGTGATAGGCTTGAATCTTGCCACTTGATAATATTCTCTGAGTTGATTGTTTCTCCTTGTCTATCATTTGCCTTCTCCATATTTATTATCGATTTTGGCAATTTTTTCAATGATAATGTTGCTAATAGAGTTATTAGGCGATGACGATTCTCTTTGGGGATTCTCTCCCATTTCATTGGTTCCAATATAGGAATGCCTTGCATGATATTTTCTTACCCAATCAACCAAGTTTAGCAATACTGATTTGTTAAGTGTCGGGGATTGTTCTAAATTTGTCAAATTAAAACTTATAGATGTTTTAATAATGGAAGATAGAACGGTTGTTTAAACATCTCAAAAGCGGTGGCTTTGATATTGAAAAAAGTCATATAACAAACCCAGATAGATTCGTGAAATTAGTTACAGTTTGTGCTATTGCATCGGCTTTAATAATAAAAAATGGGCTAATACAAAACGAGATAAAACCCATAAGAATTAGAACTCAGAAAACTTATCCAAAACAATTAGTGTCATTTTTTACATACGGATTGGATCATTTAAGGAACTGCTTGAAACAGGCAAGTAACAAGGCAAAAGCGGTATTAAAAAGAATTTTGGAGTATGACTCAATTACCGATTTTGATCCCTACTTCCCTACATTGTTACAAAAATTGTAGGGTACTATGGGCGACAGCATACAGTTAAGATTTACGTTCTAGAGTTATAGAACATTATGAGAAATATAAGAAAATAGCTCTTACATGCGAGACCTTCAAAATTAGTCGATCAATAATCTATGACTGGATTAGATTAAAGAAAGAAACTGGAGATATAAAGGCAAAGGAGGGATACCAGAAAGGGTATGGTCATAAAATACCTGGTTTATTGGCGTTTCGTCGTTTAGTAGAAGAAGGCAGCTCGTTAACACTTACAGAAATAGCAAGAGAACTAGGGCGTGTCATCAATTAAGTTGACATAAATATTAGGATGAGGCCAATTAGATATTGGTAAAAAAATAAGAAGGTGACCAATGCACAGATATGCTTTAAGAGATAATCAATGGGAAAGGATAAAGGATATTTTACCTGGAAAAGAAGGAGACGTAGGAGCAAGTGCCAAAGATAATAGATTATTCGTAGAAGCTGTATTATATAGATATCGTGCTGGTATACCGTGCATAACTGTTGAAAGTTGGAAGAGGAAGCAGTTTTAGACCAGGTAGTTTAAAGTCATATGTGGTCAACGTCATTGCGAGGAATGTAGAGTGAAATTTGTACTTTTGCAACGTTACTATCCCCGTTACTGGGTTGTACTCTTAAAATTTTAGTATTCATAAGCTTTTTTCCTCTAATTTTAATTTATATTTAAAAAATCATATTTTTATTAAATTAACATAAAATCTAGTTGACTATTTAATACGAGTTATATTTAATTAAAATTGTAACTATTAAGGTTAAAGACGTCATTGTGAGGAGGCGTAAGCCGACGAAGCAATCCAATAAGCGTGGATTGCCACGACCACTATGTGGTCTCGCAATGACGCCAGAATAAAATTTATTTTTCTTATATCACTTAGTGCAGCGATAAAATGTTATATACTAAATATATTAACACAAAATATAAAAATTAATCACTGGAGAAATATGAGCTATCAGAAGTCAACAACAACACCAGGTCAATTATGAGTGAAGTTGTTCAAGAAAATACCAGGATTATCCCTAATCAGCAGACTAACCTTACCAAAGAACAAAAAGAATCCGTTGGGCTGCTATCAATTGGCACATTCCTCGAATATTTTGACCTGCTGCTATATGTCCATATGGCAGGAGTTCTTAATGAATTATTTTTTGAACCGTCTGATCCTAAGACCGCCTCTTTAATGATATCTTTTTCTTTTTGTTCCACTTATGTTTTTCGACCTATTGGGGCAGCAATATTCGGTTGGTTAGGCGATACTATAGGACGCAAATCAACAGTAATCATGACAACTTTTATGATGGCTACCTCATGTCTTGTCATGGCTAATCTACCTACTTATGCTCAGATAGGGGTGACAGCTACTTGGATATTAACTATCTGCCGTGTTATTCAAGGTATTTCTTCTATGAATGAAATAATAGGGGCAGAGCTTTATTTAACGGAAACGCTTAAGCCACCAATCCAATATGCAACTGTAGGATCATTAGGAGCTTTTGCTGCCTTAGGAGGGTTAGGGGCTTTAGGTATTGCCTCACTTGTCACGATGCATGGTTTTAACTGGCGTTTGGCATTTTGGCTGGGTGCAGCAGTGGCATTGATTGGCACTGCTGCCAGAACAAAGCTACGAGAAACACCAGAATTTGCTGATGCCAAACGTCGAATTAAAAAAGTTTTTGAAAAAACTAATATTGATACAGCTAGCTTAATAAACCATCCTATTTGCCAAGAGAGAGTTAATAAAAAAACCGTAATTGCGTTTTTTTTATTACAATGTTTTGGACCAATATGTTTTTATTTTCTTTATATATATTGTGCTAATATTTTAAAAACTAACTTTGGTTATACCATGGCTGAAATTATTCATCATAATTTTATTGTCTGTCTAATCGAGCTTTTAACCGCATTAATATTATGTTATTTAAGTTTAAAAATATATCCATTATTAATCATAAAAATTATGCTCATAATATGTTCTATTTTTATCATATTTTGTCCGTATTTATTGAATCATCTTAATGCTCCTTATCAGTTATTTTTAATGCAATTTGTTATGATTTTATTAGTTGTATCCGTAAATCCCGCTGGTTCCATTTTTTATAAAAACTTTCCGGTCTTTAAACGTTTTACCTGTGCTAGCATTACAGCTGCTATATCTCGGGCTTTGATGTATATAATAACTGCTTTTGGTTTTATCTACCTTACTGACCATTTTGGTCATTGGGGATTATGGTTTATTATGGTTCCGATAATTATTGGTTTTACTTACGGACTATTTTATTTTGAAAAGTTGACAAAAGAGTGTGGTGGTTATCCTATAAGTCATAGGGACATAGCTGTTTATAAGGAAGAGGAAGTAGCTAATTAGCCGCAAAAAACAATTATTTGAGTCAATTATATCTTCTGCATACGGGCTATTGCATTTTGAAGAATTGGTAAAAGCGTCTGGGGATTATTCTTAAACTCATTGGTACTTGGTTGGTTAGTCGAAAAGCTTTGACATAATTTTATTAATTGTTGCTCGGCTTGGGGCGCTTCTAAGTATGTAGAAATAATTAAAAAGTACTTTATTGTCTCATTAATGATCTTTATTGCCTTTTCTGGTGATTTAGCTCCTATGGTTTGTAAGTTATGAATTCGATCAAATAATTTAATCAATACTATATCATATTTTTTTTGGTGAAATAATAGCTCTAATGTTTCTGCTGAGCTGATCTTTTCATGAGTTTTAACCCTAGTCAAGTCTAGCACTTGGTTGGCAATTTGTTTGCTAAAAACTTGAGAGATAATATTTTCGGTTAATTCCGTATCTTCAAGAGCATCATGCAGTAAACTGGTAATGATCATATCAGTCCTGAAGTATTTGGGCATTTCTAATCCTGTATATTCGGCAACCATGTGTGCTACCTCTATCGGATGGGAGTAATAGGGAGTCCCGGATAGTCGCATTTGGCTACCATGATATTTTTTGGTATAATAGATAGCCCTCTTAACCTCATTCATATTTACTGGTTGCATTACTTGTTGGTTTAGCTCTTCTAATCTATTGATTAACTTAGTAGCATATTTACAATCTGCATATTTTGACGACCATTTAGTACTATCTGTCATAAAAATCTTCCTTATCATTATATCATATCTAGATATTATACCATAAATTGAATCATCGCTAAGCATTTATTACATGTTTCTTAAAATAATATATTTTTAATTGCCAAACTAGGGCGTGTCATCAATTAAGTAATATTACAGAAGAAGCCAAATAAATTACTCCCAGAAAATTCTGAGCTAGTTTATCATAACGCGTAGCAATGCCTCGAGATTGTTTAAGTTTTGCAAAGAAATTTTCAATTAAATGACGATACTTATAAAGCTCTATATCATATTCTATAGGAAATTTACGATTCTTCTTGGATGGAATTACAGGAGTGTAATTCTTATCTTTTATCTTATTCCTCATTCTTGCCTCAGCATCATAAGCCTTATCTGCAATTACGGTATCCGCTTTTGTCAAAGTTTCCATTAAAGCATCAGAGCCTTGTAAATCATGCGACTGACCAGGGGTTAAATAAAAAGCTGCCGGATTTCTTAAAGCATCAACAGTTGCATGAATTTTAGTTGATAAACCGCCTTTACTACGACCTATTGCTGGTCATCTACTATGGCTTTTTTTTAGCTCCGGCACTATGTTGATGTACTCTAACAATCGTTGAATCAATCATACTATATTCATTATCTGCATCTTGTGTAAGTAGTTCAAAAACCTTCTTCCATACCTCTTTTTGGCTCCAACGTGTATGTCTTGTATGAATTACTCTAAAATCTCCAAATCTTTCTGGTAAGTCTCTCCACGGTATACCACAACTGTTGAAAGTTAGAAGGTGGAGCGGATTTTAGATAGCTTTTTCGTCATTGCGAGACCACGTAGTGGTCGTGGCAATCCATTTTTGGTTAATTTTGTGGATTGCTTCGTCGACCTACGGTCTTCCTCGCAATGACGTTTTATGCTGTTTAATACTTATAGACTCACCAGGGGTTAAATGAAAAGCTGTAGGATTTCCTAAAGCATCAACAGTTGCATGAATTTTAGTAGGTTGTTTGAAGGGAATTTGAATATATCCGAGTCACAACATTTACCTTTAAATGTAAAATTTGTCATTCCCGCGTAGGCGGGAATCTGGTTGTTCTATGAATTTATTGTGTAATTTATTTAAATATGGTAAGATAGTAAGCTTTGTCGTTACATTCTCAAGCTGCTATATCAATTCAGGAGAATTGAGTAGTAGGAGCGATGGAGCAACGCCTATAAGTAATAGGTGAGCGGACGACGTTACCAACCTCTCATCAATTGACTCTAAATTAAATAGTATCATTAATCCTTGGTTATTAAGTTTATTTATATGCCCAAAAAATATAAACCCCCTCAAAAAACTTCTAAAAAAACTGTTGTAACTACTAGCTTATCAATTAGCAGCTCAGCAACTACTAGCTCAGCAGATAATAGTAGTATTGCACAAAACCACTCTGAGCGATTAAAAGAAATTTTATGTACACCTATAAAGGGGCGTGATAATTTTACTATAGGAGATTTTATAGTGGAACGTATTTTATGTTCCCTTGGTGCAGATGATATAACTAATAAACAAAAAATAAAATATGTAGAGCTTATCGAGCAATTTTTGTTGGGTTTTATTAAAAAAACAGATGGGACTGCAAAAACAAACGAAACTACAGGAATCTTTAAATTATGTAAGACGACATTATATAATTTTATACTCACTCGTGAGCATTTAAAGAAATGCAAAAAAGGCGAAGAAGATGAAGAAGGTATTATCGAATATTTATTGAAGAGTATTTGGGCTGAGGATTTATTTAATCCCAATAGATTAAAGGATGGATTAACATTATTAGATTGGGTTGAATCTTTACATGAGACATTAAACAATAAACCAGACATAAATAAAAATAAAAAATTAATTAAATGGCTAAAAGAAAAAGGGGCTAAAAAAGCTTCAGAAATACTAAAGCAAGATTTCAATAAAGAATGCTACGATAAAAATATAAAGGAATTAAAGCAAAAATTAGAAGAACATTCCTCTATATCCACAGAAAAAATAGGAGGATGTTCAGTTGTATCCAAAAAAGAAAAGAAGTCAGCAGAGCTTTTAGGGACGTCAGTAGAACTTTTAGAATGTTTCTATGTTATCTTAAATAACAGAGTAGATGAAATTTCTAGATGCATGAAATTATTTTTTCTACGTCATGGGAATAAAGAGTACGATATTTGGGTTATGGATGCATTTCTAAAGAAATGTTATGATAAGACAAATCCTGATTATATAAAAATAATAGAGTCTATTATAGAGTATATACCATTAGATTCATTAAAGATGTTTCACTATGAAGAGTTAATAAATATATATGAAAAGAGGTTCGGGAGAGGATTAACAGCCCAAGAGGAAAAATTATTAGATGAGTATACTCGTGAACTAGTTAAATTAAGCTTGGCTGATGAGAATAATGTACTCAACGAGGGAAAACACGAGGCTTTAAGGCTACGCCTTAACTATTGTAAGTATAAGGCAGATTTTAAAGAGATAATTGAATTATCATTAAAATTAATCGAATATGCTAATGGTGTTGAGATAGAGGAAGATTTTTATAGTCTACTAATAGCTTTACATAATATAGAGAGTAGTACATTTAAAGATGGGATAGTTAATAATTTAGTTAATAAATCTGAATTATCTGGCGAAGCTAAAGAAATATTCATGAATTTGTTTTTATATCCTAGTTTTGATCGAGAGTTTGTCCTAAGGATAAAGGACCATCTAGAAATAATTAAGCAAGCTTTTTCAAAACAAAGCAAAGAAATCCAGGTAACTATTAAAAAGTTTTTAGATGGATTCCTCATGCAAACAGGGGAGTGTAGTGTTAGCACGATCAAAGAGATAGTTGATGACCAGAACTTTGAGAGTGGCGGGTCTGAGGTTGCCTTGAGGGTTTTAAGTTGTTTAAAATATTGGTCTAAAAATGAGATAGAACAAATAAATTATCAAAAAGTTTTAGATAAGCTTTTAAAAAAGGATAATTTAGGAAAAGATTTTATAACTATCATAAAAGTGGCGGATTTATATTTAACGATTGAAGATTTAGCTCAAACTAAACATTATTTAGATTTGGCAGAAAAATCGTTAAAATTCTATAAAGCCTCTCAATATGAAATAAGCCCTAAAATTTACCTTAATGAGGTTAAATTAGGGTTAGTGTTAAAGGCATTTGCGGAGAATAATAAAGAATTTTTAAAAGAAAATTTGAGTTATATAAAAGAAACCTACAGTGCATGTAATGCCATAAAGCAAGAGTTTTTAAGTGATTTTCAAACAATAATGGATATATGTCAGTATCATCTATTATTAATAGAGTCTGCAACAACCCCAAACTTACAAAACGAGATTAAAAGCGTTATTAATAAAATCGCTGAAGATGATGAAGTTACTTTTTCTTTAGAAATTATAAATCAAACTGTTAGTAAAGAACAACAAATCGTTACTTCTATGAGCGATGATGTTGATTCGTCTAATTCTTATTCAGAAGAATATAGCTCTGAAAAAAAGTTTGAAACTGAGGCAAGTAATATTGCTGATATTAAAGAAAATTCCTTATATAAAGAAAATTTTGTTACAAAATGTTTAAACCATTGGACAATTATACATCAATATTATCAAAATCTTAAAAAAAATGCTCGATTTTCTCAAGATAAGACTTCTGATTATCATCAAGAAAAACATCAACTTTGGAATATTCCTAACAAGGGAGAATATACAACAGAGAATAAAAATATTGTAAATATTGGTAGTAAGAAACACCATAATATTTATGCTATAATTGATCCTGATTTGTTAGGTTCATTAGATATCTTTAAACAGAAAGCATTTATTACTGCTTTAGAGAAAGGTATTGCAAAAGATTCTAATCATAATGGAGTTAAAATATTAGGAAAATATTTACCAGAGCTTAAAATAAATAAAGATAGTAGGTTATTGGCAGAAAAAATTTATAAAAACAAGGATGGGGCTGTTTTAATGGTATTTGGTCAAGAATGTAATCATACTGCTGTAAAGAAGGAGTTTCAGCTTAATACCATTAAGGTTATACCAGTTTCTGGTGCTGCCTATACACAGGAAAAGGATGATATTTTAAAGCCCAATATCTTTCCAGAAGATTATTTTACTAATACAGAAGATTATCCTGATGATGAAGTAGAATGCACTGGAGAGGAATCATAAAAGTTACTATCCAAGTAACTAAGCTCTATTATTAGAACTTAGTTACCTCATATTCTAACTCCATATTTTTTCCACAAAATGCCATAGAAATTTTTAATATTTGTTTTACATGTGAGTACTCTTTTATTTTACTATCATATTTTTTATTAATAATTTGTTGTAAACCAGATTTAGCTATATCTGCTAGCTCTTCTGAGGATTTAGCGATTTTATACTCGATAATCATCGCTTTATCACCTTTACCAATTTTTGGAATCATTACAACGTCAGCTCTGCCATCCCCTGATTCTTGTTCACTCGATATTATATAATTAGAACCTAGCATATTAATAAAGCCGAGCATAAAGCCACTATAAAATAATTCAGCTTTTTTCTTTCCTGTTTGATGAAAACTAGTAGAATTAAGTAACAATTCCTGCAGACGCTCCTTAAACTCCTCTATTCTACCATCTGGTAATAAAGTAACGAAAGAATAATAGCCAGAATTATCAATATCTAATTGTTTACTAACCCATTGCACCATTCTTTTTTGGTAGATATATTTTACCTCATAATTAGGGATAGATAGTTCGTAAATATCTTGTTCTGACATCTTGGCTGCAGGATTTAGATAACCACTAAATAATAATAAGCTAAATAACCCTTCTGGTTTGTTAATATCAGCAAAATTTATATGTTTAGTAATAGAAGAAGTAATCGTTTTACCTGCAACTAAAGCCTGGATATTTTGTTGCATCTCGTCTGAGAGCAGTACATGATCAATCCAATCAGTCCCACCACTATCAATCCAATAGTGATCAAGCTTGCCTTTACTTGCCAAACATTGCATAATCGACCATGGATTATAAATGATTTCTCCGCCAAAATTATAGCCATTATACCAATTTTTAATTTCTTCTGGCTTTGTAGTGGTTGGTACTTTAGTTAATAATTCATCAACTTCTGCTTGAGTAAACCCGTAACTGTTAGAAAATCTTTCATCTAGTAAACTACATTCAGTTAAATTATTCAAATCTGAAAACAAATTAGCCTTAGCAACACGCAATATGCCGGTAATAACACCTTTTTGTAATGAATCATTGGTTTTAAGACTATTGCCAAATATTGCCCGGAATAGTTTAAGTACCTGATTAAACTCTTCTTTATGACCAAATTCCATGTAGGAGCTATTAATTGGTGTATCATATTCGTCGATTAATATATAGACCTTTTGATTAAAATGTTTATAAAGTAAGTCGCTTAGAAATTTTAAACTATTCTCAAGTTCTACTTTGTTAAACTTTCCAGAAAAATATCTAGTTAATTGCTCTTTTTCCGCTTCTTCCAATAAATATTCTTTCTCACTTACATAACGTTTTAAATAACGATAATTACTAAATAACTTAGTTATTTGATAGCTGATTTTACTTTCAATCTCCTCATAACTACTGCCCCTAACGCCCTTGAAACTTATAATAATAACTGGAAATTGACCTTGACGTTTCATAGAGTTTGCTACATTAGCAATTTTCAATGGCTTTAGTTCTTTAGTCTCATCAAAGCCTAAATCCACTTCTCCTCCGCTAAACAGCTTATGATTAACTCCTTGTTCTTGCGGCAATTGTATCCCATACTTATCCACTTCTATTTCTAGAAATCTCCGCACCATATCCATATTCAGACTTTTACCCCAACGCCTTGGGCGGGTGATCAAGGTGACTTTACCACTATCTTCTAACAATTCCTTGATCATTAGACTCTTATCAACAAATATGTCGCTATTAATCAACAAATCGTAGAAGTCATCGGTACCAACAAACATTCTTGGTTGGTAATTAATATTATTTTTTTCTTCTATCATTGTTTTCACCTGTTCCTTCCAACTATAATATCCATTATACTACTTTTTTATTGTCCACTAATAGCTAATTAGCAAAATTTTTATAATTTTTTGTTTTTTTATAGTGAATTAACACTCACAACTTTTGGGAGTTAAAAATACAAAATATTACAATCATTAATTATACATCCTTAAATCTTTATTTATATTGGGCAGGGGGCTATGTTTAACATTAGACCTCTCGCCTAACCTAATCTAATTGGTAATTTTATTGTTAAAACTCGTCTCCGTTCCTCACGTACATCTTAGTACGCTGCGGTACTCGACTTCGTTTTTCCTAAAAATTCCTCAATTATCTTTAGGTTATGCAAGAGGTCTATTATCTCTAATAAATACAAAAACCTGAATAACAACAATTAGCTTAATATTTCCTCAGGTTTTTGTAATATATAAAAAGAATTTTTTTGCAACCTTAAATGTTTTCTACTGGATAAACATTAGCACCAAGAGGTATAACTTCCACATCTTTAGGCAAAGCATCGACGGTACTTATAACAGCTAATTCCTGATCATGTTCATTCACAATCTTTATTTCTGAGTTATGTTCTGTCTCATTTGTTGGTTTTTCTTGTATTGAGGGCTTTCCCTTGAATTCTTCTGCTTGTAATACGTTTTTCTTTAATAGTTTATTTATATTCTCTAGTAAATCATCTCCTATTTTGTTGTCCCACAAATTCATTATTGTCAAAGTGTTATTGTGTTGTAAGGCTTGTACTAGTGCCTTAGCTCCCTTATTGCTTATCTGGTTGTTCCACAAATGTATTTCTGTCACAGTGCTATTGCTCTTTAAGGCATCAGCTAGTGCTTTAGCTCCCTCATCGCTTATTTGGTTGCCCCACAAATGCACTTCTGTTATAGTACTATTGTTTTTTAAGGCTTGTGCTAGTGCCTTAGCTCCCTCATCGCCTATCTGGTTTCCGCCCAGAACTATATGCGTTACAGTTTTATTGTTCTCTAAGGCTTGAGATACTGCCTTAGTTCCCTCATCGCCTATCTGGTTGCTGTTCAAATTTATTTTTGTTACAGTGCTATTGTTCGCTAAAGTATCTGCTAATTCTTTCGCTCCTTTATCACCTATGCAATTTTCATTCAAATTTATGTCCGTTACAGTTTTGTTATTCTTTAAGGCTTGAGCTAGTGATTTCACTCCATCATCGCCTATCTTGTTGTATTTTAAATTTATTTTTGTTACAGTACTATTGTTCTCTAGGGTTTGAGCTAGTGATTTCACTCCATCATCGCCTATTTTATTGTCCTTCAAATCTATGTGCGTTACAGTATCATTGCTCTCTAAGGCTTGAGCTAGTTCCTTAGCTCCCTCATCGCCTATATAGTTGTTCTTCAAATATATGTGTGTCACAGTGCTATTGCTCTTTAAGGCATCAGCTAGTTCCTTAGCTCCCTCATCGCTTATCTTGTTACTTTCCAAATATAGGTGTGTTACAGTTTTATTGTTCTTTAAGGTTTGAGCTAGTTCCTTAGCTCCCTCACCACCTATATCGTTGTAACTCAAATTTATTTGCGTTACAGTGCTATTGTTCTCTAAGGCTTGGGCTAGTAGCTTTGCTTCCTTATCGCCTATCTTGTTGTGACTCAAGTCTATATGTGTCACAGTGCTATTGCTCGTTAAGGTTTGTGCTATTGTCTTAGTTCCCTCACCACCTATCTTGTTCCAGCTCAAATCTATTTTCATTACAGTGCTATTACTTGCTAAGGCTTGAGCCAGTGCCTTAGCTCCATCATTGCCTATCTTGTTCCAGCTCAAATCTATTTTCATTACAGTGCTATTATTCGCTAAGGCTTGAGCTAGTGCCTTAGCTCCCTCATCGCCTATGTTGTTGCTATCCAAATTTACTGTTGTTATAGATTTATTGTTTGTTAAGATGTGTGCTAGTGCCTTAGTTCCCTCATCGCCTATATTGTGACAACTCAAATTTATTGTTGTCACAGTGTTATTGTGTTTTAAGGCTTGGGCTAGTAGATTCGCTTCCTCGTCATCTATCTGATTAATACCAAAGCACCAAGTCAAATCTATTTCCTTAATATCTTTTTTAGCTTTCAAGTCTTCAATAATTTTTTTTAGTGTATTCATAACATTTACCTCATGTGAAAAAATAAATTAGAACATTCTTTTTAAAATATAAAACAGTATTAGTGTTTCTATTCTTAGTATAATACGCTCATATTTATAAGTATATCTAATTTTCTACATTATTTAGCTTGGGAGTTTTTTATGATAAATTTTTATTGATTTATTAACTAATTAGTTTCTGATAATTGACAAATTAATTACTACTTGTTAACATATCAAAGATTCCTTTTCATGTGATATTAATTATGCAAGATACCACTACTAACGATTTACACAAGATTATAGCTAATATTAGGGATAATCTGCGTAAAAATTATATAGAAGCTGAAATACGTTACAGATTAAAAGATCCTTATTCTGCTTTAAAGAAGATGCTAAGGAAGGGTATTACTGTGAAAGAATTGACTGACCTAATTGGTTTTAGGATTATAGTTAATAAGCAATATGAATGTTATAAATTATTGACTATTCTTTACAAGATATATCCTGTTAATATGGCGAAGAGCAAAGACTATATTGCTAACCCTAAGGATAATGGTTACCGTTCTTTGCATATCGTAGTTATAGCAGATACCTATGACTGTAACATAGAAATACAAATACGGACTAACAGGATGCATAATATGGCAGAATCTGGTAGCGCTAACCATAAGAACTATAAAAAGATATAGGAAGAAAAACTAAGAGAGTTATTATATGAGGAGAAACTTAATACAGCTGCTATTAATACTGAGATAAATAAGGCATATGATATTTTTAACCAATTTAATTGGACTATATCAGAGCTTGTTGCTTATGAGCAGATAATTGAAAATCTTTGGCATAAATTCCAAAAGAATTTTTAAAATTCGATAATCAAGTTTTTTTGCAGATTTGAATAAAATATAGGATCATGGTTGTCATCCCTGCGAAAGCAGGGATCTAAAAATCCCCTGAGGTATTATAGATTCCCGCCTACGCGGGAATGATGGTATGGACGAGTGAAGCGAAATATGCTTTACTTGTACGGAGTCAGCTGAAAAATAGTTTTCAGCTGCTCCAAATTAAATAATAATTTAATTAATAGGTCCATACCATGATAAATAATAGCATAAAAAATACTATAATAGGAATAGATTTAGCAAAAAATAGTATGCACTTGGTGCAAGTCGATCAAAATGGCAAAAAAATAGGTTACCAAAAAGTTACAAGAGATGAGTTAATAGCCTATTTAAGCAATCTCGATAAAAGTTCATTGGTAGCTATGGAGGCATGTGGAGGAGCTAATTATTGGTCACAGGAAATTGCTAAGCTTGGTTTGCAAGTCAAACTAATGAAAACAAAAGATGTAAAAGTTTATGCTACATCGAAACAGAAAAATGATTATAACGATGCGTTAGCAATATGCAAAGCGGCTCGTGATCCAGAATTAAAAACTGTGCTACTAAAAAGCAAGGAGGAACAAGATATAAAATTCTTGCATAAAATTAGAAGTAATACGATCAGAGATCGTGTGCAAAAAACTAATTCTACAATATCAAGTTTATGTGAATATGGCTATAATACAAAATTAAGTAAAAATAAATTTTGCAAATCATGTAGGCTGGAGGTAGAGTTAGCGTATAGTAAAGGTTATATAAATTCTGGGGTAAGGTCAATTTTACTTTTAGAATGTAAAGAAATTGAGGATTTATGTGACAAAGAAAAAACTTTAGAAAAGCTGATTATCAGCAATAATAAGCAAAGTGAGAAAGCTACTAGGTTGCAGACAATTTTTGGCATTGGAGCAATCAATGCTAGTTGTTTGAGTGTAGCCCCAATGGAAAGTTATCCAACCCCGAGGGATTTTGCTGCTTCGCTTGGTTTGGTACCAAAGCAACATAGCTCAGGAGATAAGATAGTTTTAGGAGGGATTACCAAACAAGGAGATAGATATGCCAGAACTATGTTGATTCAAGCCGCAAGGACAATAGCAATAAGAGCAAAAAGTGATAAGGAATCAAAAGATAAACTAGTGCAGTGGGCAGTGAAGAAATTTGCTGAAAATAAATCATATAATATTATATGTGTTGGTTTAGCAAATAAGTTAGCAAGGATTGCTTATGCAGTAGTCACCAATGGTAGCGAATATGTTGCAAATTAGTTTAGTTGGAAAAAAAGAAGAAACTATGTCAACTAAATAAAAATTGGTAATTGATAAATATTGTGAGTAAAGAATAGTAACAATAAAGAGAACGAAAGTTAAAGAGTTAATGAATAAGTATTCTGAATAAAATCCGTAATTATGTCGAGGCTCTAGAAGCCGTGGGAATGAGAGGTCACTCAAGGATATTTATAAGAATGCAGAAACCATTATGGCACTTGATGCCGAATATATGACCGCTTCCTTTGTGGCTCTATTTTTTTATTTTCTTTGTTGACAAATTCACTCGTCCATATATGACAAATTTTGCGTTTAAAGATAGCTCTGCAAAAAACTTGATTATCGAGAAAAAGATATCCAAAATTTATTGGCAATATTAGTTTAATTTAATGTACAATTAAACTAATTAGAGAGGTATTTATGGAAGATATTGGCAATTGGCAGTCAAAGTTTGAGTGTTGTGACTATTCTGATAAGTTACTTAATAAATTGATTTTACTAAACAACAAGGTACCTTATCCAGTAGATATCAGAGAAATTATCAAAGCTATCTACTATACTAAGAAATATCATGGTAGTCAAAGGCGGCAATCCGGTGAACCTTATTACTCTCATCCAATAGAAGTAGCATACATGGTTGCCCAGTACACAGCCCAAGAAATTCCCACATTATTTAAAACTGAGATGATCGTTACCAGTTTATTGCACGACACGATCGAAGATACAGCCCTTACCGAAGAGATGATAGCTCGAATTTTTGGGAGTATTGTTGCTAACCAAGTTGAAGGTTTAACAAGGATTAAGCCTTATGGCAAGATTAGTGCCAAAGAAACTTTAGATTTGTTATTCCAACAAGAACGATATGATGTGATATTAATTAAATTATTTGATCGTATTCATAATTTACAAACACTAAGGGCTAAGTCATCAGAAAAGGCACTGAAAATAGTTAAAGAGACTGTAGGATATTTTATAACTCTTTGTGTCCAATTGGAAATACCAATAGCCGAGCGACAATTAACAAAGCTATGTTACCAAAATTTATCTACTAACGGCTCCATCTAACTCTAACTTATGAAGTTTCTTGTATTGATAATTTTTAGCTGGTTTTGCCAGCTTTTCAAAATGAGATAATCCATAAGCAAAAGCGATCATTGTCGGAATCATAATAAACCATATTCCCCAATTGCCAAAACACTCAATAAGATAGACAAAACCAAAAGAGCTAATAACATACATCAAAGCACGAGATACAGCAAATGTCATGCTAGCACAGGTAAAACGTTTAAATACAGGAAAGCTTTTTAAAAAAATGGGAGTAGCAGGGCTTATGCATTTCTTCCATAAGACTATAAAGAATTGAATGAAAAATAACTGATAAGGCGAATTAAGATTATTTAATAAATACGGACAAAATATCATAAAAATAGAAAATATTATCAGTATAATTCTCATGATTAATAATGGAGATACTTTTAAACTTAAATAACATAATACTAATGTGGTTAACAATTCCATAAAACAGACAAGAAAATTATGCTGAATAACTTTAGATAGTGTGTAACCAAAGGTGGTTTTTAAAATATTAGCACAATATATATAAATAAGATAAACGCATACTGGTAAAGCACATTGTAATAAAAAGAAAGCTAGTACGGTTTTTTTATTAACTCTTTCTTGCCAAATAGGACGGTCTTGTAAAATAGTTATATCGGTATTAGTTCTTTTAAAAATTTTTCTTATTCGACGTTTAGCATCGGCAAATTCTGGTGCTTCTCTAAGTTTGGTTCTGGCAACAGATCCAACAAAGGCAATTATTGCCCCAATCCAAAATGCTGTACGCCAGTTAAAAATATGCAAAGTAACAAGTAAGACCGTTCCTAAAGCCGCTAATGTTCCTAGGATAGCAAAAGCTCCCATCAACCCTACACTTGCATATTGTACCGGGGGTTTAAGCATTTCAGTTAGATAAAGTTCTGCCCCTACTATTTCGCCCATAGAAGAAATACCTTGCACAGCCCGGCAAATAATCGCTACCCAAGTCGCTACATTTCCTATTTGTTCGTAAGTAGGCAGATTAGCCATAACAACACAAGAACAAGCCATTGTAAGGGTTGTGATGATAACTGTGGTCTTACGCCCTATATTATCACCTATCCATCCAAATATTAAAGCCCCTAATGGTCTAAGTAAGTAAGTTGAGCAAAAAGTAGCTGCATAACACAAAGCAGTAGTGTGTGGATCAGTTTCGGAAAAAAATAAGGGGTTAAGAAATACTGCCATGTGAACATAAACCATCAAATCAAAATATTCAAGGAAGGTTCCTATTGATAGTAACCCCAAAGCTTCTTTTTGTTCTATGTTTAAACTTGTTTGTTGTTGAGGGTAGCCTATCATTTTTCTTACCATCAATAGCTTGGTTATTAATGATAACAAAAAAAAATAATATTAAAAGTGAAATACTAAATTTTAATTAACAATTTCACATAAAGATTAACAAAGCTTAAACAGTCTGGGGAAATTTTTTATATTACAAAAACTTAAATAAATATTAAGTTACTATTAAAAAATAAAAAAATAACCAATATCGCAAAAATAATGAAAACAGCTATTAGTGGAGCAAAAAAATCTGTTATATTTATAGATATAGCCTAATTTGGAATAATACCAGTTCTCGAAATTAATTTAGGTTGAGAAATTTGTAGGAGACACGGAACGCAGCACCGGAGCGTACTCAAGTGTACGTGAGGATGCGAGTACCACAACTGTTGAAAGTTAGAAGGTAAAGCGGGTTTTAGATAGGTTTTCTGTCATTGCGAGACCACGCAAGTAGGTCGTGGCAATCCATCTTTGGTTACTTTTATGGATTGCTTCGTCGACCTAAGGTCTTTCTCGCTAATAGACGTTGACCACATACGATTTTTAAACTATCAGGTCTAAAACCGCTTCCTCTTCTAACTTTCAACAGTTGTGATGCGAGTACCGGATCGACGCACAAATTACCAACATAAATTAATTTCGGGAATTGGTATAACTTGTTATATCAAATCCAGGTTATATATAGCATTTATATAATATAACTAATAAGGAATTAATGAATCTCTATAGAATTAACCCGTCATTATCGTTTTTAGATATATTAGCTGATTTTATTTTAGATAATTTCAGTGAGAAGAATTCTATTAGCAATCTTAAGGTTATATTGCCTAGTGGTTTCGATTGTTGGAATTTACAAAATATTTTGATTAACAAACAGCATATTGCGATTTTGCCAAATATTATTCCTTGGTCTAATATTATGGCTGAAGGTGAAGAAATTTTTGCTATCGCATCAGAAAATTTACAGCCAATAAAGTTTTTGCAAGAAAAAGTTATCCTGGCAGAAATCATTCATAATTATCATGATTTACAATTCAGTATAACCCAATCTTTGCAATTTTGTTCAACAATATCTGAGTTATTTTACCAGCTAGCTGGTAATAATTTATCGATAGATTCGGTAAATGAAATAGAAAAAATCAATCCATCGCAACATTGGAGTGTTATTTATCAATTTCTTAAATACGTCCATTCTGAATGGCAAGAGAAGATAAAATTGTTAGGAAAGCAAGATCGGCTAAATTATCAGGTCACTATGATGGATGCAGAGATAGCAAGGCTGAAAAGAGCTGATACTAGTTTGATAATAGCCGGTATAGTAGGGCATAATCCCATATCATGGAATTTTTTAAAGAATGTTGCTAATTTACCGGATGGTTTTATAATTTTACCGCCTATTAGTATGTGTCATTCCCGCGTAGGCGGGAATCTAGATATAGTCAATTTAGGAGAACTTGACTATAGCTATAATCCTGAAGAAGATTGCTTATATAACTTTAAAAAATTACTGACAATTCTCAATAAAAATTTATTAGATTCCCAACTTTTGGGTGATCAGCAGTCAGATCATTTGCTTTTCGATCGGATAATTTGTAACAATATATACTCGGATGATCTGGAGAATTGGAACGTAAAACAAGGGGTGAGTGGGCTAGGCGTAGATGAACTACGTGAGCACGCGAATGCCCCGAAGTTTTGCGGAGCCAATTCTTCAAAGCATTCGAGTATACCTGATGAGCCTAAACGATTAGCCGTAGATCATATAAAATATTATGAGCTTGAAGATATTTTTCAAGAGGCAAAGCAAATAAGTCTGATTTGCCAACAATCTAGTGATAAGAAAATAGCTATTATTGTCAATAATCAAACAACCAAGAATTTTTATTGTAATTTTTTGACCAAATATTCCCTAGAATTCCAAGATTTGCTAGGTAATAATTTATCAGAAACGTTAATTAGCTCTCTAATAATTGCCATTAGTGAAATATTATGTAATGATTTTGATATAAAAAAGTTATTTTTACTATTAAAGCATCCTTTGATTAATCATAAATTAGTTCAAAGATTAGAGATTTTAACGAGTGGTAAAAACCGCTTTATCCGGCAATCTAGCCAAATGCTGTTTTTAGTAGAAAAAACCAATGATAATGAATTAATAGAATGGTCTAAGAAGCTAATAAACTTACTTTATAGCAATAGTGGCAATAATTTTGCTAAAATATTAAAATCCTCGATTAGCATTGCTGAAAAACTTTACCGAGATATTTGGCATGAGCAGTCAGCTGCTGAATTATCAAATTTTTTATCGGAGTTAATAAATACTAATTGTAATTTAACCTTAGATAATAAAAAAGATTTTCCAAAGTTACTGAAGGGTTTAATGTCTAATTGTAAGTATTTTGCTCATAATAATTATTCTAAAAATATAATTATTGGTAAAGCAGAAGATTTAATATTACTTAAATTTGATTTAGTAATTTTAACTGACTTTAATCAAGGATGCTGGTCATCATCCTCATCTATCAGGCAATGGATTAATGAGCAAACGTTAAAAAAATTACATATGGTTGTTGGAACTTCTATCGATCAATATTATTTTTATTTATTTCTGCATAATGCCCAAGTAATAATTACTAGATCAAAAAGACAGGATGGTAAATCTGGTTTGTTACCATCGAATTTGTTACTAAAATTGCAACTTATTGCACAACAAAGTTTGATTTCAGAAAATTATTTAACATATTTATCAGAAAGTGACTTAGTGGATGTACAAAATAATGTTAATATTAATATGGTTGAGTCAATTAATCGTAGTAATAATGTGTATAGCCCCATTTTTCCTGATACAATATCAGTTACTGATACAGAAATGTTAATACGGAATCCTTATAGTTTTTACGCTAAGAAGATTTTGAATGTCAGGAGTAGAGATAGGGTAGGGCAGGAGCCTAAAATATCTGAATTTGGTAGTTTTGTTCATAAGGTTTTAGAGCAATATTCGAAAAATTATAACAAGTTAGAGAATAACAAAATTGGCTTAATATTGGATATTAGTAATAATCTGTTACAAGATGTTATCTTACCAACCTATACGCAAAAAATTTGGCAAATAAAATTTATGCCTATTGCTGAGTCTTTTGTTGAATTTGATGAACAACGTAGAAATGGTTGTAAATATATTTATTCTGAAACTAGAGGAGCAATTTCATTAAATATTGCTGGGCAAGAATTAACAATAATTGGAGTGGCTGATAGAATTGAGATAGATGAGTTTGGGGCAGCGAGCATTATCGATTATAAAACCGGTAGCTTACCGAGTAGAAAAGATATAGAAACTGGGTTATCCCCGCAGTTAATAATTGAGGCGTTAATGTTACAAGAAGGTGGTTTTGGTATGCAAATCCATAACGTTAAACAGGTTGTTTACGTAAAAATTTCTAGCTCAAAACCAATAATCCAAACTTTAGAGATAGAACTCACTAAAGAAGAGTTGGCTAGGCATAAACAAGGTATGATACGATTACTAGAATATTATATAACGAATAAAAGCTTTTCGTATGATATTGATTTACTAAAACACGATGACTATGCCTACTTGGCTAGGAGAGATTAGGTTGCCGTGAACCTCCCTCTTTTAAATCTCCACATTAAGGAGGGATGTTTACGCAACCCAGTCTACCAACGTACTTCTGGGGGTAGGGACATTAATATTGCCTCAACATTACCATCTGTCATTAAGCCAAATAATGTACCACGATCATATAGTAAGTTAAACTCAACATATCTACCTCGACGTACTAATTGATAATCTCTTTGTTCCTTGCTCCAGGGTAGAAGCATTTTTGTTCTAACAATTTCAGGATATACTGTTAGAAATGCTTGTCCTACGTCTTTAGTAAAAGAAAAATCATTATTAAAATTTCCGGTATTTAAATAATCATAAAATATACCTCCTACTCCCCTTGGTTCATTCCGATGTTTTAAGTAAAAATATTCATCGCATTGTTTTGTAAATTTATGATAATAATTTGGATCATGTTTATTACAAGCTTGTTTAAAAGCAGTATGAAATTTTGCTGTCTCATTCTTATCAGGATAAAATGGTGTTAGGTCGCCACCACCGCCAAACCAACGATTAGCAGTTTCAATATAGCGGGTGTTGAAATGCACTGCTGGTACTAATGGAGAAGTAAGGTGAGCAACGATAGAAATACCAGTAGCAAAAAATTGCCTACTATTTTCTGTACCTGGTATATTTTTACTAAATTCTGTAGATAATTCTCCAAAAACTGTAGAAATATTTACCCCAACTTTCTCAAATAAGTTGCCACGCATTATAGACATTACTCCACCACCACCGCTTTTTCTATCCCAGGGTGTTCGTATGAATTTTGCTGGTTCTAAACCTTTCGCCTTACTATATTCAAGCTCAATTTCTTCTAATTTGCTACATACTTGATCGCGTAAATCACTAAACCATGTTATCGTTTTTTCTTTATCAGTTGTCATAATTTTTCCAATTTATTTACATTATACCCCAAAATTTTCTTCCACTAATACTTTTATAAAAAATAATTTTTTTATATAGCTAACCTATTAATGTTTTAGATATTCCAGGCGTTATTGCGAGGAGCTACTTTAGTAGCATTGATGCAATCCAGGAAAGTGGTTAGAATGGATTGCTTCGTCGACCTAGGGTCTCCTCGCAATGACGTTTATACAATTTTTAAATATCTCTCTTGTAGTTATTAGCCTTAATTAATCGTCTTATTTCATTCCTCATAAAATAAATGATAACTAAAAATATACTATAAATAGTTATAATATAAAAGGCAGGAGCATAAAACAAGCCTGTTTCTTCAACAAGCCAACGCGAAATAACAGTAGAAGTGGCACCAAACATGGCAATACCCAAATTGTAACTAAAAGCTACCCCAGAAAATTTTTGTTCAGGAGAAAATAATACTATAATGACGCTATAGGCTGTTCCAGCTATTGCCCCACCAAGAATGCCCAAGATAGTCAGAGCAAAAATTTGTTGCCATATGGACGGTAATGACATAGATAATATAGTAGGTAAAATTAGTATTAAGACCGCTATACTTACTAAAACTAGCACTTTAAATTTTCCTATAATATCAGTTAATCCACCAAATAATGGCATAGATATCATTGATATAAAGTTGGCATATAATAAATAAATAAGAGCAGTTGTATTATCAAAATGCATAACATTGCGGTAATACACATTGATATAAGTTTTTATTAAATATATGATACTACTAGCAACTGCTCCAATACAAAATGTTAAAAACATTGCCTTCCAAGCTGTCCTGACTACGTTGATAAAAGGAGCTTTTAAAGTTTTTTTCTGTTCAGCTAACATTTTAAAAATGGGAGTCTCTGATATACGAAGGCGTAAATAAAAGCCAACCAACCCCAGAACTCCACCTAATAAAAATGCGAAACGCCAGGCAAAATCAAGATGATAAAAATATTGCTCAATAATAATTCCGACAAAAGCAGCAATTAATGTACCAGCAATATTTGAACCATTCACTAAACCAGCCGTAAAACCCGGACGTAAATTTTGATGATGCTCTAGAATAAAAATAGCCGCTCCAGCACCTTCACCACTAATACACAAACCTTGTAAGAGACGCATTATAATCAATATTATAGGTGCACAAATTCCTATACTAGAATAAGAAGGGATTAACCCTATAGTGAATGTGGGTATAGTCATACCAAGCATAGAAATAATCAAGGATATCCGCCTACCATATTTATCTGCAATATAACCAAAAAATATACCGCCTATTGGTCTAGTAACAAACCCCACCGCGAATACACAAAGACTTAACATTATTTGTATAAATTCTGAACTTTCAGAAAAAAACGTACGACCAATCATTAGTGAAAATATGGAGTATACTGTGAAATCGTAATATTCTAGTATATTTCCTAAAATTGCTGATAAAAAAACGGACTTAGGTTTACTCATCTAGATCTTATCAAATTAATTTAATTAAATCGGATTATAGACAACTTAACCAACTTATAAAGCGTAAAATAATTTTATTTTCTTATGATGATTTTTTTCCTAAAAAGTATCATTGCAGAAAGCTGCTTTAGTGGCGACTATCGAAAATTAGAAGGGGAAGTGGGTTTTAGACCGGATAGTTTAAAAGTTGTATGTGGTCAATGTTTATTAGCAAGGAAAATTTTAGGTTGACGAAATAACCCAGGAAAATAATTAGAAATAGATTGCTTCGACCATTACACGGTCTCGCAATACAGATGACGTCATTGCTAGAAGGCATAAGCCGACGAAGCAATCCAATAAGTGTGGATTGCCGCGACCACTATGTGGTCTCGCAATGACAGATGATGTCATTGCGAGAAGGCATAAGCCGACGAAGCAATCCATGTTTGCTCTTTTTATACTATAGAGTAGGGCGTAAGAGTACTAATTTTTGCCACTCATCTTCATCAATAATGTTAATCCCCAGCTCTTTAGCTTTCTTGAGTTTACTACCAGCATCGCTACCTGCCACTACTAAATCAGTGGTAGACGAAACGCTACTGGCTACTTTAGCTCCTAATTTTTCTGCCTGAGATTTGGCTTCTGCTCTTGAGAGAGTTAGTAATGATCCAGTAAATACCACAATCTTGCCAGATAATGCAGTTTTAGTTGTTTGTTGATTATGGTCTTGAATATTTAGAATTTTACTCAGTTGCTGAATAGTTTGTAAATTTTCTTTAATATCAAAAAAGTCGATAATATCTAGCAAAATCTTATCGCCTATTCCTTCCAGATCATTTAACCTTTGGTAAATTGGCTGTTCACCTTTTAACAAAGATTCCATAGCTGTTATGAAATTATTATAATTCTGAAATTCTCGAGCAAGTAATTTGGCGGTTTGTTCACCAATATGTCTGATTCCTAGGGAATAAATGAATCTATTTAGGGAAACGGTTTTGGCTTTGTCAATATTGGCAAATAGGTTTTCTACAGATTTTCGCCCCCATCCTACCATATTTTCAAGCTTGACTAAGTTTTTTTCATTATTATTTTGTAAATAAAAAATATCCACAGGATTTTCGATTAAAGATTTTTCCAGCAAAAATTCTATTTGCTTTTTCCCCAAACCATCTATATCTAAAGCATTTTTAGATGTAAAATGGCAAATTCGTTCATAATTTTGAGCAGGACAATTTAAACCATTATCGCAACGAATAATTATAGTTTCTTGATTATAATGTAACTGAGAGCCACAAGATGGGCAAAGCTTCGGCATATCGATTTTTGACGATTCACTAGAACGTTTAGTAAAATCTACAGCAGTAATTTGCGGTATGACATCACCGGCTCTCTGCAAAAATACATAATCATTGATTCGTATGTCTTTTCTGATAATTTCCTGATAATTATGTAAGGTAGCTCGTGATACCCTAACTCCACCAATAGAAAGCGGCTCTAACTCAGCAACTGGAGTTAATACACCGGTTCTACCTACTTGTAGAGTAATGTTAATTAGTTTAGTTTGACCAATAATCGCCGGAAATTTATGAGCAATAGCAAATCTTGGACTCCTTGCAATAAAGCCCATTCTTTGCTGCAAAGCAAAATCATTTAGCTTATATACAACACCATCAATTTCATAAGGTAATTCTTCTCTAGATGAATTCAAATATTCATAGAAAGATTTCATCTCATCTTCAGAACAAGCTAATTTCCCTATATTATTGACGATAAACCCTAACTCTTTTAACTTATCTAATAAAATATCTTGAGAATCAGCTATTTTGCTACTGCTACTCCCCACAGCATAGACAAAATATTGTAGGGGTCTAGTTGCCGTAACGTTTGAATCTAACTGTCTTAATGACCCAGCAGCCGCGTTACGCGGATTGGCAAATTTATCTTTTTTGGATAATTCTTGAGCTTGATTTAATAATAGAAAATCCTGCTTATTAATGTAAACCTCTCCTCTTACTTCTAAAATTGCTGATGTCGCAACTATTGCATGAGGAAAATTCTTGATAGTCTTGATATTTTCCGTTATATCTTCCCCAATCAAGCCATCACCCCTTGTTGCAGCCCTTGTAAGTATCCCATTCTCATAGGTAGCAGAAAAAGACAAACCATCTATTTTAGGTTCGCAAAAAATAGCCGGAAAACCATCAAGTCGTAGAAAATTCTTTATTCTATTGATAAATTCTGATACATCTTCACTATCAAAGGCATTACTAAGCGAAAACATCGGATGGATATGTGTTACTTTCGAAAATTTCTCTGCTACAGAACTACCAATTTGTTTAGTTGGGCTATTTTCTAGTATCAGATGAGGAAATTTTTTTTCAAGTTCAAGATTTAAATTAAATAATTGATCATACTCAGCATCAGAAATCAGGGGAGCATCCTCTTGGTGATAGGCTTTATTATATTCTTCTATCTTATTTGCTAGTTGTTTTAATAAATCTTTTGCCTCTAATTCAGAAAGCTGTTCAATATTAGTGGGAATATCTTGCATATAGTAGTTGTTTAAATTGATTTATATATATAGTCAATTGATGAGAAGTTGGTGATGTCGTCGCTCCTAGCCCAAAATTCTCCTGAATTGAATATAATTTATGGATTGCTTCGTCGGCTTACGCCCTCTCGCAATGACCTTTGGAGTACATATCAGTCATTGTGAGCGAATGTATGTGAGCGTGGCAATCCATCATTTCCACCCACTATTGTCATTCTCGCGTCCCTTGTCATTCCCGCGTAGGCGGGAATCTAGTATAGATACATGCTTTCGTAGGGATGACACTAAGTTGATCAGGTATATGCATAAGGTGATTTAATTATATAAGTAGAGTTTAAAAAATAAAAACTGTAAAATTGTTAGATGTATAGCATAGATATATAAAGCATTATGACTGATAATCCGTAAATTTACAGCAATTTTCTGCTCAAAATTTCTTGCGATCATAAATATATATCCTAAAACCCCGAATATAATGACTATAAATACGTAAATATACGAAAACTGAAAAATAGATATGGTATGCATTATGGACAAAATTATAGATATTGCAATGGTAAGCCTGAGATTACCTAGATCATGCTTAGCAATATAGCCAAGTAGCATGATAGCCATAGATAAGGTTCCGTAATCAATAAGGAACCAACTACAGAACCAAAGAGAGCCAAGGAAAACAACATGACAATAGCCTTTATAGAAAAAATTATTTAAGCTATTACGAAAATAATAAAGATAGCATTGTCCTAAAAAAATAGGGATAAGTATATTAGTTACAGTAAATTCCCTAAATAATATGGTAGTAAAAATATATAGCAGAACTCCAACTACCAAAATTCTAATTTTTGGTTTTGTATGAAAATTATAGCCAGCAAAAAAGCAAAAAATCGGCATAGTAGTACGACCAATAACTCGCATTATTTCGTACTCAGGAAAAAAATATAACCCCAAATGATCTATTACCATAGTTATCATGGCTATAGTCTTCAAAAAATCTTGATAATTAGACTCAGTTTTCATCATTAATACATTTCTTTGGATAAAGCTTAAAACAAAAAACCATTAGAAAAAACGTTGCTATTCCAACTATAATTGTTGCTGCTAGCATAAAAGCTTTTACTAATAAGAATTCGGCATAATAATATTGGGCATAATAATGTTTAATTACCCAAATTACTAGTGTCATTATTATGCAGCTTAATAAAATCTTGCCACAAAATGTGTATAATTTTGCATCAATAAAAGAAAGACCATATTTCTTTGTGTGTACGTATAACAACCAAACATTATACCAAGCGGTAATAGAACAGGCAAGAGCTATACCAAGATGACCAAATTGCCTCATCATAACAATATTTAATATAGTATTCACTGTAAGGGAATATAAGGTTATTTTTAAAGGAGTTTTCGTATCATGATTAGCATAAAAAATCGGCATTAAAATTTTGGCTAGTATAAAAGCTGGTAAACCAAGGGAAAAAGCAGAAATAGCCTCAGCAGTTTTAATGGTATCAGCATAAGTAAAAGCCCCCCGCTGATATATTATATGAATGATTGGTTCTGATAGCACGATAATACCAAAGGTAGCTGGTAAAGATAATAACAGCCCAATTTTAATAGCATTATTCTGGATATTTGCCGCTTTCTTTAAATCATTCATTTGATAGGTTTTCGATAATTCTGGTAATAATATAGTACCAAAAGTTACCCCTATTATTGATAAAGGAAATTGGTATATTCTATCTGCATAAGATAATATTGAAATCGCCCCTTCGATGAAGCTAGCTATTGATTGCGAGATAAATAAGCTAAGCTGCTGAAATCCTGAGCTAACAACCGCCGGTCCCATATTGGACAAAAACTTTTTGACATCTCTATTATATGGATCAAAAACTAGTGGAAACGATAAACCAACTCTAATGACACAATAAAACATAAAAATGATTTGTAATAAGCCAGCAATCACCAGAGATAAACTAATCGATATAGGGGCAGATATACGTTCTTGTAACGCTACCGTTGTAATAATCACAAGAATATTTAAAATAATCGGAGAAAAAGCAAAAGCTGCGAACCTCTTTACTGAATTTAGAATACCCCCAAGCATCGCCGCTATCGAAATAAAAACCAAATATGGCATAGTGATACGGCACAGAGCAATTGTTAAATTAAATTTCTCTGGATATTCATGAAAACCAGGAGCAATAATAAACATTAAGGAAGGCATCATAAGTTGCATTAGTACTACTACCATTACTAAAGTAATTAGTAAAATAGTAAATATAACGCCGGTGAAATGGCGTGCCGCCTCACGAGATTCTATGATTTTTGTATTAAAAATAGGGACAAAAACGACTGATAAAGCCCCCTCGCCAAAAATACGCCTAAATAGGTTGGGTAATTTAAAAGCAACATTAACACTATCAGCAACACTACCAGCTCCAAATAATGAAGCGACAAATAATTCTCTAGCAAGACCAGATATACGAGAAATTAAGGTAAATAAAGCTATTATAATTCCAGAACGAAATAATGTATATCCCTCGCCTTTCATTTGTTATTCCAATTTTGAGTATATGCAACTATATCAAAGCTAACTCTTTGCCCTTGATATACCTGTATCAATTAACCCTTTAGCTTTTTGAGCGTTTTCCCAGCCAATTACCTTCACCCATTTACCTTTTTCTATATCTTTATAATGTTCAAAGAAATGTACTATTCGTTGTCTTAACATTGGGCAAAGATCATCTAAATCTTTTATTGAATCAAAAGTAATATCTAGCTTAGAGCTAGGCACAGCAATAATTTTTTCATCCAATCCAGATTCATCTTCCATCATTAAAACTCCAATGGGGCGTGATCTAATTACGCAACCAGGTACAACAGGATAATGTGCTATGACCAATACATCTACTGGGTCACCATCTTCTGACAGAGTATGTGGGATAAATCCATAATTACCAGGGTAAAACATGGCAGTTTGCATGAATCTATCAACAAATAGTGTCCCTGATTTTTTATCCATCTCGTATTTTACCGGATTACTTTGCATTGGAATCTCGATAATTACATTTATCTCTTCAGAATTATTAGCTAGGGTAGTAATTTTTTCAACTAACATTATTTTATCCAATTAATAAATAATTCATTTTGCATTTTTGTAAGCAAACATTTACACAATGGGTAATATATGGCTTTATAAGCTGTTCGTCACTTACTATACCATTTTTATCAGACGCCACTAATAGTCCAGAAGCAAATTTTTCAAATATTTTTTCTTCAATCTGCTGGATAGAATTTGTACCATCTAATAATTCAATAATATATTTTTCATGTAACTGCAATGGAACAAAATGGTTAATCCGATTTGTCACAAACAAATTAGTTTCGCCTAATTTTTGAGCCTGATATCTTACAAAGTCACTTACTTTTGGTTTTGACGAAATATTATATATTGAAATAGGTTTTGTTGCAAATATTTGTACATATCCTTGTAGCACCAGTTGGATAATTACAGAATCTAATTCTTCTTTAAAATCTTTAAGCTGCAATTTTTCTAACTTTTTCATAGCCAATGTAGTAATTTGATCTAAAGTCAAAGGATTACCAATATTATCAGCATAGGTATAGAAAACTGCTTTCATTATAGGGGAAGACGTTGAAATATCAGGAGATTCTGAATTGCTACAGTAAAACCCCAATTCTACTGCATTACTAATATCTGCTTCATTTTCCGGTGTGGCTGGTCTGATATCAAGAGTAGTATGAAAGTCTGATAATTTACTTGGTTCAATTGCCCTATTGAGCCTGACATTATCGTGACATAGCAAAGTAGTTCTAAATTTACGATTACTAATAAAGTCCATATATTGTTCAGTTCTTACAATATCATTTATCGATTGTAATTTTTCTGCAGTCTTTTCCGGCAAATTACCGACAAACATTGCAGCAAGTGAAGAGTCTCCAAGATAATTTAAATTATGCTTTCTAGCGTTACTTATAAATTCTTGGAAGTAAAAAGCTATATTTTCTTCTCCAAGATATTCATGTAACAAATATGAATTAGATAAATTTTTAAGAGCGTTAGTTTCATGGTGTAAAAACTTAGAATAATGAGTCTCTTTTTCTTTTAGAGAATCACTAACAAAATCTAATAATAATTTAGCTTGTTGTAGTTTATCATGCTTATCAGTAAAGATAGCACTATGAAACATCATCATATCTCTAATAGTTTTTTGCATATTCCAGCCTGGTAGAGTATTATAGCTGATAAAGGCAATACCGTTAGGACTTAATAATTTACTAGATATGGCAAAAATCTTTTCACGAACCTCGTCCGGTACCCAAGAGATTACCCCATGACAGATTATATAATCAAATTTACCAAATGATTCATCAAGATCCAATATCGATAAGTGTTTTAGCTCAATATTCTTTAGACCTAAACTATTTACTACTTTTAGTCCATTATCAATTTGTGTTTTTGACAAATCAATACCTAAAGAATAAGATTGTGGGTAACTTTCAGCAAAATTGATCATATTACCGCCTTCACCGCAACCAATATCAAGTATCCTAGCATTCTCTACCATAGGAGGTTGCATGCCAAATACTAGACCTATAGTTCTTAAATGCTCCGGTCTTGTATAAGTAAAAGGAAAGCTTTCGTAAGGAAAATCATCATAGTTAATATTATTTGTTTGCTTCTCTGCTAAACTATTAGGATTGCTTTTTTGACCCATAATTTGTTCCAACTAAATTAATATTAAAATAATGATTCTTAGTTGATTTAGTGCTTTTAAGCAAGATGTTTTTATATTATTTTAGGATAGATAATTAATTAGTTGTCTTCATGGAGTAATGCTAATCGGGTTAGCTATAGGTTTTGTAAATAAAATTTAAAATTAAATTTTTTTTGATGCTATTTCTTCTTGATATTTTTATAGTATCTCCTATATTTAGGGTTTGTTTTTTGTGCAAGTGAGCCTTTTTACATCAATTTGGGATAAGAATAATTGTTTTTATTCACAATTTGCAGTGTGTTAAAAGCGGGTGTAGCTCAGGGGTAGAGCGCTACCTTGCCAAGGTCGAAGTCGAGGGTTCGAATCCCTTCACCCGCTCCAGTACAAAAATTGTCCTAATTAGTAATACATATTCTCTCTACGGAGACGACACTAATAATATGTCTGGAATAGAGTTAAATAAAATTGCTGCTTCTATTTTATTAGCCAGTTTAATTGCAATGATGGTAGGGTTTATAACAGATATTCTGTATAAGCCAGTTTTACATCCTGAATCTCGAGGCTACAAAGTAGAAGTAACAGAAGATTCGCCTAATGGATCTGATGCGAACGCGATTGCGGAAGCACCAGTGAATATAGAGGAATTGATGAAAACTGCTAATGCTGAGGCTGGAAGGGAAATAGCAAAAAAATGCTTAATGTGCCATTCCTTTGACAATAGTAAAGCTAATAAGGTTGGACCATATTTATGGAATATCGTTGGGACGGAAAAAGCTAAAGCAGAGAATTATAAATATTCAACTGCTCTATCTAGCAAAGGTGGGATATGGGATGAAGAAAGTTTATTTCATTTCCTGCATAAGCCTAACCAATATATACCAGGTACAAAAATGTCTTTTGCTGGTTTAAATAAACCTCAAGATATCGCTAATGTTATAATGTTTTTAAAGACATTTGTGCATGACTAGTAGACTGGTCGGAAATAACTAAAGTAATTCTTAGTCATTGATAAGAAGTTGGTGACTATCGTCTGAGCTGTGCCATCTATCAATCCCTAAAAGTAAGTATCAGACTATATTACTCTGTATGATGTTCTTCAGACCCATTACCCAATAAATGGGAAGAATTGTCATCGAAAGATGACGCCCCCTCGGAAGATATCTTTTTAAGCTCATTTAATGGATAAATGCCATTACTGGTTAAATCAAATTCTGCTGCCATTTTAGCTTTAGCTTCTGCTATCATTTTAGTTTTTGCTAGTTTAGTTTCTTCTGCTATTTTAGTTTTTGCTAGTTTAAATTCAGCTTCTACTGCCATTTTAGCTTTTGCTATTTCATCTTTTGCTGCCATTTTAGCTTCTACAAATTCAGCTTCTGCTATTCTTTTAGCTTCTGCTGTTCTTTGAACTTCTGCTATTTTAGCTTTTGCTGTTCTTTGAACTTCTGCTATTTTAGCTTTTGCTGTTCTTTGAACTTCTGCTATTTTAGCTTTTGCTATTTCAACTTCTGTAGTAATAAATTCTTTATTGTGAAACATATAAATATTCTATTAATTGTTACTAAGTTATTCTAACCCGCTATACGTTTTTTAGTAGCTTTTACATAATTTTTTGGAGTGACTATCGGCTGAGCTTTGCCATCTATCACATCTTTTGAAATATGTACGTGCATTTTTTTCAAATTGGTAACATTATACATACTGTCAAGTAGAAGTGTTTCGATTATAGAACGGAGTCCCCTAGCACCGGTTTTTCGTGTTAGTGCTTTTTCGGCTATTGCTTCTAAAGCATCATTATCAATTGATAGTTCGACATCGTCTAACTCAAATAATTTATGATATTGTTTGATAACAGCATTCTTTGGTTGGGTTAGAATTGCCACTAAGGATGCTTTATCTAAGTCATCTAAAGTTGCTACTACTGGAAGCCTACCAATAAATTCGGGAATTAATCCAAATTTTACTAAATCTTCAATTTCTAATGATTTTAGTGTTTCACTGTGGTTTCTTTCTTGTTTTGACTGGACATTTGCTGCAAAACCAATTGAACTTTGAGCGGTACGAGCATTAATGATAGTATCTATTCCCATGAAAGCCCCGCCACATATAAATAAAATATTGGAAGTATCTACTTGCACAAAATCTTGTTGTGGGTGTTTTCTACCGCCTTGTGGTGGTACAGATGCAACAGTTCCTTCCATGATTTTAAGTAACGCTTGTTGAACTCCTTCTCCTGAGACGTCTCTTGTTATAGAAGGGTTTTCGGATTTTCTAGCGATTTTATCTACTTCATCTATATAAACAATGCCTCGTTGGGCTTTAGCTATATTAAAATCAGCTGCTTGTAATAATCTTAGCAAGATATTTTCAACGTCTTCACCAACATAACCAGCTTCGGTTAAAGAAGTGGCGTCTGCCATAGTAAAAGGTACATCAAGAATTTTTGCTAAGGTTTGTGCCAAAAGAGTTTTTCCTGAGCCAGTAGAGCCAATAACCAGGATATTTGATTTATTTAATTCGACATCATTATTACCTGATTCGATATATTCTAATCGTTTATAGTGATTATATACCGCGACTGATAAGACTTTTTTTGCTTGATCCTGACCAATTACGTAATCATTAAGAGTAGAAAAAATCTTTTGTGGTGTTGGGATTGAAGATGAAATTTTCTTAAGTGCTACTTTAGTTTCTTCTTTTATAATATCAAGACAAAGTTCAATACATTCATTACAAATGAATACTGTTGGTCCAGCAATTAATTTTATTACTTCATATTGATTTTTACCACAAAAAGAACAGTTTAATTCTTTTCTTTCGACTTCACCACTTGTCATAATTCTGCTTCTTTAATTTGTGATTTTAATATTATCTTATGTAAGTATAAATATAGATAAGTTATTTAGCTAAGTCTAATATATTTTCAAAATTACCTATATATTATAAAAAAGGATTTTCTTTAGGTTATAGTCAACTCAGGAGAATTGGGTAGCAGGAGCGATAAGCAACGCCTATAAGCACCTCAATGACATTGTTGTAAAAAGTTTAATTTTGCAATATCTTCATTAATAGACTAAGTTCTTCTCGGAATTCTATATCAATCTCACATAATTCTTCTACCTTTTTGATAGCATGCATTATTGTAGTATGATCTTTTTTGCCAAATTTCTTACCGATATCAGTCAGGCTTTTTGGCGTTAATGTTTTACTCAAATACATAGCTACTTGTCTTGGTCTAGCTATTGAGCGAATACGCCTAGGAGAAGACATATCAGAAAATTTAATATTATAACGATCAGCTACTTTTCTTTGAATATCCTCAATGGTGATAATTTTCTCATTGGAACGTAGCAAATCACGCAAGATATTTTGGGTGTTTTCTAAAGTTATTTCCCTACCAACTAAGGTAGAATGAGCGATAACTTTATTAAGAGCTCCCTCTAACTCTCTGACATTTGATGTTATTTTAGCTGCTAAAAATTCCACAACATTTTTAGGTATATGGATATTCATTTGTTCAAGTTTAGATTCTAAGATTCCTAATCTTAGTTCATAAGTAGTACTGTGGACATCGGCAACCAATCCCCAGCCAAGTCTGGATTTAATTCGATCTTCGATATTATCTAAATCTGACGGGGAACGGTCACACGATATAACCATTTGACGATTATTATCAATCAAAGCATTGAAAGTATGAAAAAACTCTTCTTGGGTGCTATCTTTACCTGATATAAATTGAATATCATCGATCATTAATACGTCAACTGAACGAAATTCTTCTTTAAAAGACATAACATCTTTATTACGGAGTGCCTTGATGAATTGATACATAAACTTTTCTGCCGACATGTAAATTACCTTACGAGTCGGATTATTATGTTTTATATACCAAGCAATGGCATGCATTAAGTGGGTTTTGCCAAGACCGACCCCTCCATATAAAAATAAAGGGTTAGATTCAGCTACGGCTCCTTCCGACTCAGCAACTGCTCTAGATGCTGCATAGGCTAATTCATTTGGTCCACCCACCACAAAATTTTCAAAAGTAAATCGTAAGTCTAAGGCTGAAAAAATGCCTTCGGAATTGGTATCCATTCCTTCTTTTATTGATGGAACTTTTGCTAAATATTCAGGTATATTTTGGTTTTGCTCTGATAATTCTTTAGTAATGATCTCAATGGATTTGATATCTTTGTCATAAGATTGCCAAGATTGCAATATAGCCCTTGCATACCTAGATTCCACCCAATCTCGAATAAAATTTGTTGGGGTAGAAAGTATAACAGTATTAGTAGCAGCTTCTAAAAAGTTAATCTTACTGAACCAGCTTTTATATAAGGCATCGCCGTAATGTTTATTAAGGTCAGAGCAAACTTGTTGCCAAATATCTCTATGATAAGTCACTTCCTTTGCTATAGTCAATTGATTATGGTTAGTATTCACAGAATTTGCCATGGTAAATTATTTTGTTTCCAACCAGCTCCATTAGTTCCTCCTTCAAAACCATCAATTATATTATAGCACTCTTTATAACCTAGAGTACTAGCAAATTGTGCGGCTTCATAGGATCTACCCCCGGAGCGACAAAGGAATAATAGTGTATGTTTATTACTGATTTTCGACATCAACTGGTTCTTAAATTCGTTATTTAGTGACATATTAGGCAATAAACGCCAACTAATAAAAATTATTTTATCTTTATCAAGCTTTGGAATGCCTACTTGTTGCCATTCTTCACCAGTCCTAACATCAATTATCATGTTGTTATTATCTATTTCTAGCAACTTATAAGCTTTTAAGGAAGATATATTTTTAATGCTCATAAAGTTTAGCGTTTCTTTGATATATTAAATTAACCTAAATTAGTGTCGAATAAGCACCAATTGTGCCGTCATTGCGAGGAGGCGTAAGCCTCCGAAGCAATCCATTTAATCGTTTTTTTTGGATTGCTTCGTCGCCCACTAAAGTGGCTCCTCGCAATGACGCTGATGCTAAATACCAATCGGATTTATAACGTTACCAATTCAAGTTAATTCACTATAATATTAAATATTATTGGATAAAGAAGATTTGGAGCAATTAAGTTCTAGCACCATTTTTACAGTTTACATTTTATTTTATATTTGGTAATTGTCAAACTATCTGAATTATATTATGATGTTTTTTTGTAATATTGTAAATATGGATTATTTTAACAAAACATCTTTAACCAAAAAATTGTTATATCAAAGCAAAAATCGTGGTTGCAAAGAAATTGGCTTAATATTGGGTAAATTTGCTGAAAAATTTCTTGCTAACATGGATGCAGCTAATTTAGCAGATTTTGCTTTAATACTTAACCAAAATGACATAGATATTTATGATTGGATTACCAGTAAAACTGCTCCTCCTTGTCACTTAAACTCAAAAGTAATGTTACAAATACTTAGTTTTGATATTAACAACATAGAAGCTTAGTAAATAATGATACAACAACCACTTCCGCTCAGTGCAAAAAGTTTTTTTGCTAGTGAGTATTTATCAAATAAACATTTATCAAATAAACGTACCAAGAATATTTTACTTATCTTTGCCAGTGAAGATGATGCAATCAATAGCCATAAACAATTATTATTTATGGCACAAAATATTAAAACTAGCAACATATTATATTTTCCTAGTCTTGATACTATACCATATGATCGTATTTCGCCAAATCAAAATATTTTATCAGAAAGAGCGAATATATTGAGTTACTTGGCAAGTAATAACGATACAAAATTGGTAGTGACTAGTGCTATAAATTTACTAACAAAATTACCTCCTCCAGAGTTATTGGTTAAGTCTTTTTTAAGATTACATAATAAAATGCAGCTCTCAGCCGATAAATTAGCGGAATTCTTGGTACATAATAGTTTTACTAGGAGTAGCAGTAGTATTGATAGTGGTGAATTTTCGGTAAGAGGAGAGATAGTAGATATAGTCTTGCCTGGTTCTAAAGCTTATCGTATTAATTTTAGTTGGGATCACATAGAGTCAATAAAAGAATTTGATATTGATAGTCAGATTTCTACTAATAATTGCACAGAGCTAATACTTAATTCTGCTAGTGAGGTGATATTAAATCCAGAAACAATAAAGAATTTTAGAGATAATTATTTAAAAGTTTTTGGAGTTAATTATGTCAATACCCCTTTATATGAATCAGTGATTGAGGGGAAAAAATTCCAAGGATATGAACATTTGTCTCCTTTATTTTATAATTCTTTCAGTAGCCTAATTAATTACTTGGATGATCCTGTTATTATTTACGATAATTTATCGTTGCAATCAATTATTGAGCAGGAAAATAATTATACGGATCTTTACAGATCGCGGATTGAGTCTAACAAAATAAAATTAAATACCTTTTATCCTGCATTGCCTCCCGAACAAGTTTATTTTACCAGCCAGGAAATACAAAAGTTCTTGGAACAGGATAATAATATTTTAATTACACCAGAAGATTCGTCTTATGCCCATTCATTAGAAAAAATTACGGTAACTAGTTTTATGGAGGATAAGACAGTTTTTAATAAGCTATTCGAAATTATAGAAAATAATAAAAATAAAATACCGATTATTTTTTGTCATTCTAAAAGTAATTTAGAAAGATTTAAAAGCCTAATAGATAGTTACTCACGAAAATATATCGAGATAGACAATTTACAACAAGCAAAAATTGCAGTTATAAATCTTGCCTATGTTCAACTTAGCCAAGGGTTTTATAGTGATAAATATTTGTTTATTGCCGCTCATGATATTCTAGGAAAAAGTGCGGTGAATTTTCGTCAGCAAGGTGCTAAACGTAAGCTCAAAAACATTTTAATGGAATTAGATAATTTAACTGAAGGAGAGCTAATTGTTCATAAGGATCATGGTATTGGTCAGTTTCTTAACGTTGAAACACTGGATGTTAAAGGCAAAGCTCATGATTTCCTAAAAATTCTATATGAAAATAATGATAAATTATATATTCCTGTTGAAAATATAGAACTAATTAAAAAATATGGCAGTGGTGAAGCACAGCTTGCCAAATTGGGTAGTAGTGCATGGCAAAGAAGTAAAGCCAAGCTTAAAAACCGTATTACAGAAATTGCTGAACAATTATTAAAGATAGCTGCGAAGAGAAAGTTAACTGTAGCAAATCCAATAGAATTTGATCATACAGAGTATGAGCAATTTTGTCATAGATTTAAATATACTGAAACTGAAGATCAATTAAATGCCATAAACGACATTAAAAAAGATTTTGACTCTGGTATTTTAATGGATAGATTAATTTGCGGAGATGTTGGTTTTGGGAAAACCGAAGTAGCTATACGAGCAACCTTTATGGTAGCAAAATCAATTACGATGACTTCTCAAGTAGCGATCATCGTACCAACTACTATTCTAGGTAAGCAGCATTATTTAAGGTTTGTTAAAAGATTTAAAGATTTTGGTTTAAATATAGTACAATTATCCAGTCTGGTTAGCAATAAAGATGCTAAAATTATTAAAGAACAAATCAAAAATGGTACAGCTAATATAATAATTGGCACGCATGCTTTATTAAGTAAAAATATAGAATTTAATAATCTCCGATTATTAATAATTGATGAAGAACAACATTTTGGTGTTGCTCAAAAAGAATATTTAAAGAGTCTCAGAGCTACAATGCATGTTCTATCTCTTTCAGCAACACCAATTCCTCGTACAATGCAAATGTCAATGGTTGGTCTTAAAGATCTTAGCATCATTGCCACCCCGCCAATGGATAGGTTAGAAGTTCGAACAACAGTGATGCCATTTGACCAAGTAATTATCAGAGATGCTTTACTTAGAGAACGTTTCCGTGGTGGTAGAAGCTTCTATGTGGTACCTAGAATTAAGGATATTCCAGATATAGAAAGATATTTACAAATAATTGTGCCAGAATTAAAATATAAAGTTGCTCATGGTCAGATGCCAGCTGGTAAAATAGATGAGATTATGGGTGAATTTTGTGATGGTAAATTTGATATACTAGTTTCTACTACAATAATTGAATCCGGTATAGATATTGCCGAAGCTAATACGATGATTATTCATAAATCTGATACTCTTGGTCTAAGTCAGTTATATCAGCTCAGGGGGAGGATAGGGCGAAGTAAATTCAGAGGTTATGCCTATCTAACCTTAGCAAATTATAAAAAGATGACTGCCCATTCAATAAAACGTCTAGAAATAATGCAGAGTAGCCGCACTCTTGGTTCCGGGTTTACTATTGCTAGCCATGATATGGATTTACGTGGTTTTGGTAATTTAGTAGGGGAGGAACAATCAGGCCAGATTAAAGAAGTAGGGGTAGAGCTTTATCAGGAAATGTTAGATGAACAAATAGCAATTTTTAAGGGTGAAGTTACTGAAAATCCAAAATCTTTTGTTCCGACAATTAATTTGGGGTTACCTGTTTTCATTCCCGATAATTATATTGCAGATTCTTCTCTTAAACTAAGTTTGTATAGACGAATTGGCAATTTAACTGACAATACAGATATTGAAAATTTTAAGGATGAAATGGTTGATCGTTTTGGTCCTATTCCATTAGAGTTTAATAATCTACTTGATATAGTGAAAATAAAACATAAATGCAGTAAACTTAATATTGAAAATTTAGACTCTGGTGAACGAGGATTTGTTTTAAAATTTTACAAAGAAGCGGATATAGTTGGTAAGGTTATGAATTTTGTTATAAAACATCCTCAGCAAACCAAAATAAAACCGGATACTAAATTAATATTTAGCAAAATATTGGTAGGAAAGGATATTATAGAAGAAACAAATAGTTTGTTAGAACAATTATTAGCAGCGTGAGCAAAATTAAAAAACAATATATATGTACAAATTGTGGTAATAGTACGTCAAAATGGACAGGGCAATGTTTTGATTGTGGCTTATGGGGAGGGATTGAAGAAGAGATAATTAGTCAAACGCAAGTTAAGTTAGGTAATAAACAAGAAATACAAAAGCTGGATGGGGTGGTAGTGGATTCGTTACGTATCCCTACGCCTATAAAGGAATTAAATAGGGTGTTGGGAGGCGGGTTGGTATGCTCTTCTGCAATTTTAATTGGCGGTGACCCTGGAATTGGGAAATCAACTTTATTATTACACTTAGTGGCAACCTCCTCTTGTGTTACAATGAAGTGCTGTCTGTATGTAACTGGAGAGGAATCTATTGACCAAATAAAACTCCGAGCTTTAAGACTAGGACTTACTAATAAAACAACCTCCATCTTAGCCGCCACTAGCATTGAAGATATTATCTCAACTATTGATGCCGATAAGAACAATATTGATTTGGTAGTGATTGATTCAATTCAAACGATGGTAACTCGTACATTATCATCGCCCCCTGGTACTATTTCCCAGATTCGTGCCTGTGCTAATGAATTAGTTAACTATGCTAAACATAATAATATTATTATTTTGCTTAGTTGTCATGTGACAAAAGATGGGCAATTAGCTGGTCCTAAGTTACTTGAGCATCTCGTTGATACCGTACTATATTTTGAGGGTGATCATAATAGTCATTTTCGGATTTTACGGTCTATTAAAAATAGGTTTGGTGGAGTAGGAGAAATTGGTGTTTTTGAAATGACTGCTAGCGGTCTTATTGAAGTCTCTAGCCCTTCTGAACTATTTCTGATGAAAAGAGACAAAAACGTTAGCGGTACAACAGTATTTGCTGGAATCGAAGGATCAAGACCTTTATTAATCGAAATTCAAGCATTAATTGCTCCGTCAAATATACCAATGCCAAGACGTTCGGTTGTAGGCTGGGATTTGAATAGGCTAGCAATGATAATAGCTGTATTAAATGTACGATTTGGTCTTAATTTATCTTCTCATGAGGTATATTTGAGCGTTGCTGGTGGGCTTAAAATTTCAGACCCAGCTTCAGACTTAGCTGTTGCAGCTGCTTTAATTTCTGCTGCAAAAAATAAAGCTGTGCCAGAACATAGTATTTTCTTTGGAGAAATTGGTTTATCTGGCGAAATAAGGAAAGTAACTGCAGCAGAAGTCAGAATAAAAGAAGCGACAAAATTAGGATTCAATAAATTAATTTGCTCCAAACTTGAAAAACTGAGTAGTAACCTAATTTGTCCAATTGGTAATCTAAAGGAATTAAAAGAGTTAATATAATTAAAATTCAGAGTAGGGGAGATGTCTATGGTTAATTTAGATATAGTTAATTCACTCATCTTACGCATAAACCCCATGACAATTCAAAAATTCCAGAAAAGTGTAAGAGGTCATTGCGAGCGAACGTAGGTGGTTGTGGGCCATAACAATTTTTATTCTATAAGTATTAAACAGCATAAAAACGTCATTGCGAGAAGGCGTGAGCCTACGAAGCAATCCATATAGTCTGTATACTTGCAGCAAAACTGCATAACTTTATCTAATTTTTTTGTTAGTATGAATTTTTTATACATTTGGGTTTCATACTATGCAAATACCATCGATTACTATTGAGCAAGTAGCTCAGCAATTTAAAGCTTGGCGTCAAACTAAAACTAATAAGTTTGATCCTATACCAAACCATCTAAAGGAATTAGTTCACCAATTACTCCATCATTATTCTTACCAAGAGATAGCTAAACATCTTAATATTAATAAAGCAACAATTAGTTCAACTAAAAAAGCCCATGAACCTACCATCAAAACTTCTTCTGTCTCAACTTCAAATCAATCCCTACAACAAAATATTAATTTTCTCCCATTTCAACTAGTAAATTCTATAGATACCGATCCTGTAGCTGCTCCCAAGCAAAATCACTATACTTGTCACATTATTAAACCAAATGGTACCAAGCTTATTATCCAAACACTAGAGCCAAAAACTATAATTCAGACATTTTTATGCTGCAACTAACCCCGGCGTCAGTTATTTTTGTTGCCACTATTGCCATCGATTTTCGCAAGGGTATCGATGGCTTAATCGCTGTTTGTAGACAAAAACTTTCTTCTGACCCTCTTAATGGTTCCTTGTTTTTATTCTATAATAAAAACAGAACTGCCATTAAAATTTTGTCCTTTGACGGTCAAGGCTTTTGGCTATGCTCTAAACGCCTATCCAAAGGTAAATTTACGGCAAAACTTTTCCCATCTGATAATTCATCTTACCAAATTTGTTATAGAACCTTACACATTCTTATTCATAATGGCGATCCTAGTTCTGCCAAATTCTCTAATGATTGGCTTCCTGTCGTTTAAGCTGCTGTCTCGATTAATTCCGTATTATTCATATATCTTGCATAGGCAAAAGGCGTATAATCCTCAGGATGCTTCTTTGCTTTGCTACTATGCTCTTGTAGCCAATTTAAATATTTAAAGGCATTGATCTCGTTCTCACTACAAGTCTTTACTATACTATACAGACCACTATGTATCTCAGCACTATTGATTGTTTTAAAGAATAATGAATTCTTCCTTTGTAAAATAATGGTACGCAGTGATCTCTCAGCCCAATTATTATCAAGATTGCTAACTGGGATTTTTAAAAATTGGGTCAAACCTTCTTTATTATTTATCCAATATTTCATAGCTTGTCCAAGCCTACTATTAGGCTCAACTTTCTTGTCGTTAAATAATTCGTCTATTTTGTTATATATGTTTTCTATATATTTACTGCTATGTTCCTGATGATACCCAAGTTTCTCTTCAGGACTCATCTCTTTACATTGATGTTCATTGTGGTAAATCCCACGTGTTTGTTTGAGAAAATATCCGCATTCTTCAGGGTAATATAGTTCATTTTCTGTAAATTTTCTCTGACCATGTGACAAACAATTGATCATCACTATTATTGCCAGTAATTCTTTATCTGCTTCTGATAATACCGGGTTATTATTGTTACTTGCGTCAGTCATTAATTGGATAGAATCTGTTCTATTCTTACGATTCTTTAGTACGTTACCTATATTTTCTCCACCATGCCTATTACCGGTAAAATATAAAACTATTACCTCATTATTTGCAGTCTTAGCACATATTGTAGTAGTATAACAGCTGCGTCCTTTCTTATTTTGAGTACGTAATTTTTTATTGGCTATAGTAATTTCTAAAATCCTAGCTCTAGTATCATCAAGGTTCAGTGAACTACATTCGGCAGCCATTTCCAATAATACCCCGTAAATTTCAGCTCCACCACCTTCTTGCCAAACATCTAAATATTGTTGCCAGAGCGAGCTGTATGCTATAGGAACCCCGCTTAAACTCTGTAGCCTAGATAAACGGTAGAAAGGAGTACCATAGGTCTTTTGTAACACTATTGCACTTCTGCTACTATTTGTCCATTTGTTGATATTTTTATTGTTCATAACTGTATAATCGCAAGCATTACAGCGTAACGTTTTCTTTACATATCTGTTGACTGTAATTGGAGCATTACCTGTAAATTGTAGCAATTTTCTAGCTTCACTATTATATAGTTTGCCATTATAGCAGTGAGGACAGCTATCACCACTACAAAAATTCTCAGGAGTTAAATAGCTGGTATTCGCATCCTTATAATCATCAAACCCATATTTACCTTGCCAATTACTACGATCTATCTTTTTGGGCTTATCGCACTCTCCTTCATTACCACCATTCCCGTTATCAGATTCACCTGGCGGTTCTTTTAATGAATCTGAACTATCTTTTTTTTGTGATCTGCCTTAAAACCAATCAGCATTTCCTTAAGCTTATTTATACTGATATTTGATGATGCTAGCTTGTCTATTAGCTCGTTACAAAATTTCACAAGCTCTACTATCGTTTGCTGTTCATCTCCCGTTAATGAACTTTCCTTGACATGCTGTATTAGTTCTTCTCGTTCTTCAGCACTTAAGGTCGCTACTTTTGGTTTTTTCATTTGATTAATTATCATTATTATTAATATTTCAAATATTATAATATGACTGCTACTTTTTCAACTAGTTTTTTTATTAATCTGTTTTTTATTAATCGGTGATATTTGCATAGTAGAAATCCAAATTTATACAATAAATTCATACTAGCAAAGAAATTAGATAGTGTTACGCAGTTTTGCTGCAAGTATACTATAGTCTTGATGTATCTATACTAATTCTCATGGATTGCTTCGTCGCTACTAAAGTAGCTCCTCGCAATGACGTTTTTACCCTGTCATTCCCTTGTAGGCGGGAATCTAGACCCCTGCTTTCGCAGGGGTGACGCTAAATCGAGCAGGGATGACAATTTATGCATTGCTTCATCGATCTACGGTCTTTCTCGCAATGACGACAGTTTATTATGGCTAAATGCTATTCGGGTTGCTCTAAATTTTCACTTTCCCAACAAATAAAAAAATAACCAATATCACAAAAATAATGAAAACAGCTATTAGTGGAGCATAAAAATCTGCTATACTTGTATAGTTAGCTAGGAGGTGTCCCTACGTAGGCAGGAGCCTAGATTCCCGCCTACGCGGGAATGATGGTATGGACGAGTGAAGCGAAATATGCTTTACTTGTACGGAGTCAGCTGAAAAATAGTTTTCAGCTGCTCCAAATTAAATAATAATTTAATTAATAGGTCCATACCATGATAAATAATAGCATAAAAAATACTATAATAGGAATAGATTTAGCAAAAAATAGTATGCACTTGGTGCAAGTCGATCAAAATGGCAAAAAAATAGGTTACCAAAAAGTTACAAGAGATGAGTTAATAGCCTATTTAAGCAATCTCGATAAAAGTTCATTGGTAGCTATGGAGGCATGTGGAGGAGCTAATTATTGGTCACAGGAAATTGCTAAGCTTGGTTTGCAAGTCAAACTAATGAAAACAAAAGATGTAAAAGTTTATGCTACATCGAAACAGAAAAATGATTATAACGATGCGTTAGCAATATGCAAAGCGGCTCGTGATCCAGAATTAAAAACTGTGCTACTAAAAAGCAAGGAGGAACAAGATATAAAATTCTTGCATAAAATTAGAAGTAATACGATCAGAGATCGTGTGCAAAAAACTAATTCTACAATATCAAGTTTATGTGAATATGGCTATAATACAAAATTAAGTAAAAATAAATTTTGCAAATCATGTAGGCTGGAGGTAGAGTTAGCGTATAGTAAAGGTTATATAAATTCTGGGGTAAGGTCAATTTTACTTTTAGAATGTAAAGAAATTGAGGATTTATGTGACAAAGAAAAAACTTTAGAAAAGCTGATTATCAGCAATAATAAGCAAAGTGAGAAAGCTACTAGGTTGCAGACAATTTTTGGCATTGGAGCAATCAATGCTAGTTGTTTGAGTGTAGCCCCAATGGAAAGTTATCCAACCCCGAGGGATTTTGCTGCTTCGCTTGGTTTGGTACCAAAGCAACATAGCTCAGGAGATAAGATAGTTTTAGGAGGGATTACCAAACAAGGAGATAGATATGCCAGAACTATGTTGATTCAAGCCGCAAGGACAATAGCAATAAGAGCAAAAAGTGATAAGGAATCAAAAGATAAACTAGTGCAGTGGGCAGTGAAGAAATTTGCTGAAAATAAATCATATAATATTATATGTGTTGGTTTAGCAAATAAGTTAGCAAGGATTGCTTATGCAGTAGTCACCAATGGTAGCGAATATGTTGCAAATTAGTTTAGTTGGAAAAAAAGAAGAAACTATGTCAACTAAATAAAAATTGGTAATTGATAAATATTGTGAGTAAAGAATAGTAACAATAAAGAGAACGAAAGTTAAAGAGTTAATGAATAAGTATTCTGAATAAAATCCGTAATTATGTCGAGGCTCTAGAAGCCGTGGGAATGAGAGGTCACTCAAGGATATTTATAAGAATGCAGAAACCATTATGGCACTTGATGCCGAATATATGACCGCTTCCTTTGTGGCTCTATTTTTTTATTTTCTTTCTTGACAAATTCACTCGTCCATATATGACAATAGTGGACGGGAATTATGCCTATGCGTCATTGCGAGGAGGCATAAGCCGACGAAGCAATCCAATAAGTGTGGATTGCCGCGACCACTATGTTGTCTTGCAATGACACTTGCGTTGAAAAATAGTTACACCTTCTCGCAATGACGGCTTGAGGACGTAAGGTTATGTTGCTTCATTGACCTACGGTCTTTCTCGCAATGACAGCAGTTTATTATGAAGAAATGCTAACTGAGTTAACTATAAAAAATCAAGTTGAACTGAAAAGTTATAGATTACTATAAAATTTCTAGTATACTCAGCTGGTTTTATAACTTTTAAATAAAATATTAACGTATGAAAATAATTTCTATATATTTATTGATTATTTTGATTGCTACGCAAGTATTGGCTGAGAATCAAATTACTAGAAAAAATTTGAAATTTGATACCTCTAATGATTATACGGAAAGATTAGATGGTTTAGAAAAAGAAAATCAACATTTACTTGGCAGAATTGAAATAATTGAGCATACTATTGGTAAATTAGAGAAAATTTTAAACTCGACAAAACAAGAGGTAACAAATTCCCAAGATAGTAGCGATACATCAAAAAATTCAGTAGATGATTCTGTGGCTAATGATGTCTTTGATATACCATCTACTAAAAAAGTGGAGAAAGAAGTTGTTGCTACTGATGTTGTAAAACCTATTTCGGGAGTGACAGCAGATAAACAACTTTATGATTTAGCACTTGCCGCTTTAAAAGATAATAAATTAACAGAGGCTGAAGAAAAATTTGCAAATTTCTTAAAAAATTACTCTAAGAGTCCTTTGTTAAGTAATGCTTATTTTTGGTATGGTGAATCTTTTTTTAGACGTAAGATGTTTGATAAAGCCGCAATAAATTATTTAAAAGGTTATAAACAATCGCCAAAAGGGATCAAAGCTTCTGACTCATTGCTAAAATTAGCATTATCTCTTGGAGAGCTTAAAAAAGGACAAGAGGCATGTTCTATTCTTGATAAACTTGAAGCAGAGTTTCCAAATAGACCAGCGACCTCAATAAAAAGAGCTAAGGAGGCAAGAATTAAATTTGCTTGTAAACATTAGGATATATGAATAATAATTGGTAAATAATCATGACTGACATTTTGCAAGAAGTTTTAAGTGATAAAAATGAAGAAAAAAAACTTTATTACTTTAAAAAAATTCTTCCTATCACTATAATCCTTACACTTATAGTAATATTATTTATGTTAATAAATAATTGGCGTGATAGAAAGGCAATAGAGAATAACCAAAAGACAGGTGATATTTTAGCTAAATCTATAGCCCTTATTAATGATAACAAAGAGCTTGCTATAAAGTCTTTGGATAATTTAATGACAACAAGTACTAATAAAGTAAGTGGTTTAGCTGCTATCGAGCAAGCTAGTATCAAAATACACCAAGGAGATTTTATTGAAGCAAGAACTTTATTAAAAAAAGTTATCGATAACAACAATTATGATGAATTAACAAATGCCTATGCCCATCTAGTTTGGTTGAGTTTAATGATAGATGAACCAAATTCATCTGATGTAAACACTAATGAAATCGAGAAATATTTAAATTATTTTGATGATGAAAATAAACCATTTTTTGGGACAGCAAATATTATCAAAGCAATTTGGTATATTAATAACAACTCAAAAGATTTAGCCGAAGATACTTTAAAAAAGTTGATATCACTAGAAAGTACAACTCAAACAGTTAAAGAGCAGGCTAAAGCTTTACTTGCAAATTTACAATAATAAAGGTCTAGATTATGGCAAAACAACTTGTGACAAAACAACGATTAATTATTTTTTTACTACCTTTAATGTTAACTTCTTGTGATCTAATAAGTAAAAAAACAAAAAATATTGTAGAATTAACTCCTAGATTATCTGTAGAAACTAATGAAGCAATTCAAGTGGATTCTGCTAAAACCGATATATTTAGCCCTGAGATGCTTCAGAATAATGAATATACTGTTACAAAACACAAAATAATAGCCGAGCCAATTTTTAAGAAAGCTGTTGTCTATACCATCGATAACAAAGGTAATGTTTCTGCCTTTTCTATGAAAGACAAAGCTATTATTTGGTCATATAATATAAGCACCAACAAAAATGATCATTATGTTGGTGGCGGAATATTATACCATAATGATAAACTATACGTTACCTATGGTTTAAGATTCTTGGTAGTTTTAGATAGTAAATCAGGTCATGAAATAATCAGAAAAGAACTACCTGATATTACCAGAATAAAACCGATATTAATTAATAATCATACTATTGTAGTTCAAACAGTAACTAATCAAATATTAGCGATTAATACTGAGAGATTAAATTTTGTTTGGCAACATGAAGGTATAATTGAAATTTTATCATCAAGTTATCATGTGGCTCCAATAGTACAAAATGGTTATGTGATAGTAAACTATAATTCAGGACAAATTCTTGCTTTAGAATCTAATAGTGGTAAAATTTTATGGACTAACGATTTATCTAGCCAGCAAGAAATAGGTTTACCAAATTTTGAGGCAGCTTTTATATTATGCAAACCTGTTGTCAATAACTCTCACCTATATATAGCTAATAGTGCCGGCAAGATAATAAAGCTAGATATTATAACCGGTAATATCCTATGGCAAATTAAAGCTTATGATGTACAATCAATGTCTTTAGCTGGCAATAGTTTATTTGTAACAAATAATGCTGGACAAGTAGCTGCTATAAGCACTGAATTTGGTAAAGTTAAGTTTGTAGCAGATTTAAACGATGGAAAAGATATCAAAAAAGTTAAAGCTTCATCATTTTTAGCCCCGATAATTGCTAAAACAACGGGGGAAAAAGAGGGAGAAGAAAAAGATTGGAATTTAAATATTATCTCTGCTAAAGGTGAATTATATACTTTCCAATCAGATATTAATGGTAATTTAAGCACCACTCCGGTAATTAGTAAAATTACTAAAAATATTGAATATTATGGCAAAACCTGCTGTGGTACTATGTATTTTACTACTGATAAAAAAATTATACTAGTAGATTAGTCAAGAGGCTATATTATGGTATAATTTATTGTAATTTGTCTTGACAAAATACTGGTTATAATGCTATTTAATATAGCTCACTACTTGGATAGTGAAAACAGCAATTTTTTGCTATTTTCAAGTATAATTGTAATTAATAAAGATATATAACGTGAAAACTTATTCTGCAAAACCATCACAAATTCAAAAGAAGTGGTGGGTTATAGATGCTAAAGACCTTGTATTAGGTAGGCTTGCTAGTGAGGTGGCTAAAATCTTACGCGGTAAGCATAAACCTTCCTTCACTCCTCATTTAGATTGTGGGGACTATGTAGTAATAATTAATGCCAAACATATTTGCTTGACAGGTAAAAAATCAGCTCTTAAAGATGGTAAAATTTATTATCGTCATACTGGTTTCCCGGGTGGAATAAAAGATACAACTGCCGGAAAAATCCTGGCTGGTAAGCACCCTGAACGAGTCATTAAACTCTCTGTAAAAAGAATGATCACAAGAAATGTTCTGGGATCAAAACAAATGAGTAATCTATATGTTTACGCAGAGAATGAACACCCGCATAAAGCTCAACAACCAGAATTTTATGATTTTGCAAGCAAAAATACCAAGAATAAAAAATAGTGAATTATGACAACATTGAAGCTTCAAAGTGAAAACACTAAGAATAGTCCAGTTCAGAGTAAGTTAGTTAAGCAAAAACCATCTGCAGAAAACAGTGATAACAAGGTTTACGGTACAGGCAGAAGGAAAAATGCGATTGCTAGAGTTTGGTTAAAAAGTGGTAGTGGTAAAGTAATTGTTAACAAAAAAAATGTTGAGCAATATTTTACTCGTGAATCTCATACCAAATCTCTCTTACAACCATTCGTTGTAACCAAAACTTCTGGACAATATGATATAATATGTACTGTCAAAGGTGGCGGAAAATCAGGACAAATGGGGGCTGTATTACATGGCGTTGCTAGAGCTCTTGATAAAATTGCCCCAGAATTTCACAGTATTCTACGCAAATCTGGCTTCTTAACAAGAGATTCAAGAGTTGTAGAGCGGAAAAAATATGGTAAGCATAAAGCTAGAAAAAGTACTCAGTTCTCTAAACGTTAAAGATATAGTCAGTTCAGGAGGATTGGGTAGCAGGAGTGATGGAGCGACGCCTATAAGTAATAGGCGAGCATTGAGCGACGACGTCCCCAACTTCTCATCAATTGACTATACTAGGCATACATTTTAAAAATCGTATGTGGTTAACGTCATTGCGAGGAAGACAGGGGCTTACTTTTTTGTATTGAAGCTCTTTCCATCATGGCGGGGTAGCTCAGTTGGTTAGAGCGGCGGAATCATAATCCGCATGTCGGGGGTTCAAATCCCTCCCTCGCTACCAGACAAAATTCTTCTGAATTAGCTATAGTATTTATTCAGATTAGCCATATTTTTATTTCACAGCTATTTTGAATAAAATATAAGACAATGATTGTCACCCCTATGTAGAATGTCATCCCTGCTTACCTTAATGTCACCCCTGCTTCGGTTAGGGGTCTAGATTCCCGCCTACTCACATAAGCTTTAGTTTAAGAAAACAATAACTGAAAAACCGTCATTGCGAGCTGATGTATCCCCACGAAATTAAGCACGACAAAGCTCCGTCTTTATAATAGATGCCAGGGATTCTACCAATGGTTTTATGGCATGCAAATAATTAAATTCAATAATAAATTTCCCAAGGGTAAAATACGAATAAATCTTTTTATCTTTTACTGTCAAGTCTTCTGCAACATCAAGTAACGCATTTAAACGATTATTATGTATAAAAGGACAATGTTCTTTTATTACTTCATTGTATACTTGCAGCAAAACTGCGTAACACTATCTAATTTCTTTGCTAGTATGAATTTATTGTATAAATTTGGATTTCTACTATGCAAATATCACCGATTAATAAAAAACAGATTAATAAAAAAACTAGTTGAAAAAGTAGCAGTCATATTATAATATTTGAAATATTAATAATAATGATAATTAATCAAATGAAAAAACCAAAAGTAGCGACCTTAAGTGCTGAAGAACGAGAAGAACTAATACAGCATGTCAAGGAAAGTTCATTAACGGGAGATGAACAGCAAACGATAGTAGAGCTTGTGAAATTTTGTAACGAGCTAATAGACAAGCTAGCATCATCAAATATCAGTATAAATAAGCTTAAGGAAATGCTGATTGGTTTTAAGGCAGATCACAAAAAAAAGATAGTTCAGATTCATTAAAAGAACCGCCAGGTGAATCTGATAACGGGAATGGTGGTAATGAAGGAGAGTGCGATAAGCCCAAAAAGATAGATCGTAGTAATTGGCAAGGTAAATATGGGTTTGATGATTATAAGGATGCGAATACCAGCTATTTAACTCCTGAGAATTTTTGTAGTGGTGATAGCTGTCCTCACTGCTATAATGGCAAACTATATAATAGTGAAGCTAGAAAATTGCTACAATTTACAGGTAATGCTCCAATTACAGTCAACAGATATGTAAAGAAAACGTTACGCTGTAATGCTTGCGATTATACAGTTATGAACAATAAAAATATCAACAAATGGACAAATAGTAGCAGAAGTGCAATAGTGTTACAAAAGACCTATGGTACTCCTTTCTACCGTTTATCTAGGCTACAGAGTTTAAGCGGGGTTCCTATAGCATACAGCTCGCTCTGGCAACAATATTTAGATGTTTGGCAAGAAGGTGGTGGAGCTGAAATTTACGGGGTATTATTGGAAATGGCTGCCGAATGTAGTTCACTGAACCTTGATGATACTAGAGCTAGGATTTTAGAAATTACTATAGCCAATAAAAAATTACGTACTCAAAATAAGAAAGGACGCAGCTGTTATACTACTACAATATGTGCTATAGTAAATCAAATTGAATTAGGTGACAAAGAATGCAGAAATAGCTTTAGATAATGTACCAATTTCCGCTATTTTGTTTCGAATCCATCGCTTCATATTAGCCCAAAATTTTTCTATTGGATTTAAGTCTGGAGAATATGGGGGTAAAAAAATAACTTCACAACCAACTGATTCTATTAGCTCTTTTGTCTTTTGAGATTTATGAAAACTAACGTTATCCATCACTACAACCTGTCCTGCTGTTAACTCTTTAATCAAAAATTTTTCAACCCAATTATTAAATAGTTCTGTATTACAAGTTTTATTAAAAACAAAAGGGGCTATTGGTTTGTTATTTACTAAACCAGCTATTATATTAGTCCTTTGATAATGCTTCCCACTCTTCTTGCCAATCAATAATTCTCCTATCTTACCCCAACCTCTATCTTGGCAAATTGTCATATCTATACCACTTTCATCAAGATATACTATTTTATCTTTATCATATTTACTGATCTTTTCTAAATAATCAGATCGTTTCTCTGCACTTGCTTCCAAATAGCTAAAGGTTTTTTTTTATAACTAAATCCTAACTTTTTTAATATATTAGCTACTTGAGAACCTGTAATTCCAAAATTCTTACCAATTTCTTGTAGCTTACTATTAGGGTTATTTGTTACGAAATATTCCAATGCTTTTTTATCAATCTTACTTTTAAATCCTAGTCTAGCTCTTGCCAGCACTGTTCCTTCTTTTCTTCTCCTTACGTTCCAACGGCTAATTGTATTTTTATGTATAGCAAATATTCTAGCAGCAGATTCTTGACTATTACCTTTTTCTATATAATTTATTACTTTTTCTCTTAAATCTTGACTATATGGACTTGTTGACATTTTTTCCTTTATTTATACCACATCTTATCACCTAATTCAATTTGATTTACTATAAGACTGCAAATAATGAGGTAATAGTTTTATATTTTACCGGTAATAGGCATGGTGGAGAAAATATAGGTAACGTACTAAAGAATCGTAAGAATAGAACAGATTCTATCCAATTAATGACTGACGCAAGTAACAATAATAACCCGGTATTATCAGAAGCAGATAAAGAATTACTGGCAATAATAGTGATGATCAATTGTTTGTCACATGGTCAGAGAAAATTTACAGAAAATGAACTATATTACCCTGAAGAATGCGGATATTTTCTCAAACAAACACGTGGGATTTACCACAATGAACATCAATGTAAAGAGATGAGTCCTGAAGAGAAACTTGGGTATCATCAGGAACATAGCAGTAAATATATAGAAAACATATATAACAAAATAGACGAATTATTTAACGACAAGAAAGTTGAGCCTAATAGTAGGCTTGGACAAGCTATGAAATATTGGATAAATAATAAAGAAGGTTTGACCCAATTTTTAAAAATCCCAGTTAGCAATCTTGATAATAATTGGGCTGAGAGATCACTGCGTACCATTATTTTACAAAGGAAGAATTCATTATTCTTTAAAACAATCAATAGTGCTGAGATACATAGTGGTCTGTATAGTATAGTAAAGACTTGTAGTGAGAACGAGATCAATGCCTTTAAATATTTAAATTGGCTACAAGAGCATAGTAGCAAAGCAAAGAAGCATCCTGAGGATTATACGCCTTTTGCCTATGCAAGATATATGAATAATACGGAATTAATCGAGACAGCAGCTTAAACGACAGGAAGCCAATCATTAGAGAATTTGGCAGAACTAGGATCGCCATTATGAATAAGAATGTGTAAGGTTCTATAACAAATTTGGTAAGATGAATTATCAGATGGGAAAAGTTTTGCCGTAAATTTACCTTTGGATAGGCGTTTAGAGCATAGCCAAAAGCCTTGACCGTCAAAGGACAAAATTTTAATGGCAGTTCTGTTTTTATTATAGAATAAAAACAAGGAACCATTAAGAGGGTCAGAAGAAAGTTTTTGTCTACAAACAGCGATTAAGCCATCGATACCCTTGCGAAAATCGATGGCAATAGTGGCAACAAAAATAACTGACGCCGGGGTTAGTTGCAGCATAAAAATGTCTGAATTATAGTTTTTGGCTCTAGTGTTTGGATAATAAGCTTGGTACCATTTGGTTTAATAATGTGACAAGTATAGTGATTTTGCTTGGGAGCAGCTACAGGATCGGTATCTATAGAATTTACTAGTTGAAATGGGAGAAAATTAATATTTTGTTGTAGGGATTGATTTGAAGTTGAGACAGAAGAAGTTTTGATGGTAGGTTCATGGGCTTTTTTAGTTGAACTAATTGTTGCTTTATTAATATTAAGATGTTTAGCTATCTCTTGGTAAGAATAATGATGGAGTAATTGGTGAACTAATTCCTTTAGATGGTTTGGTATAGGATCAAACTTATTAGTTTTAGTTTGACGCCAAGCTTTAAATTGCTGAGCTACTTGCTCAATAGTAATCGATGGTATTTGCATAGTATGAAACCCAAATGTATAAAAAATTCATACTAACAAAAAAATTAGATAAAGTTATGCAGTTTTGCTGCAAGTATACACTTCATTTAATACTGTTTTTACATCCATAACCTACTATCTCCATCATCATTAAATAATGATGATATTCTATCAATTCTTGCTATTTTGCAACAATTTCGTGGGGATATATCAGCTCGCAATGAGGCATAGGCATCATTCCCGTCCACTATTGTCATTCTCGCGTAGGCGGGAATCTAGTACTACAGTTGTAGTTTAGATGTGATACCAAATCACTATCTATTTAATAATATAGATGCTATAGTGTGTTATTTAAGATAGTATAGTGTTAATTAAGATGTCTAGAGGGTATAAGGTATTAGAAGTTAATGTAGAAGAAGTGAAACAATTAATGGTATACTTGCAGCAAAACTGCATAACTTTATCTAATTTTTTTGTTAGTATGAATTTTTTATACATTTGGGTTTCATACTATGCAAATACCATCGATTACTATTGAGCAAGTAGCTCAGCAATTTAAAGCTTGGCGTCAAACTAAAACTAATAAGTTTGATCCTATACCAAACCATCTAAAGGAATTAGTTCACCAATTACTCCATCATTATTCTTACCAAGAGATAGCTAAACATCTTAATATTAATAAAGCAACAATTAGTTCAACTAAAAAAGCCCATGAACCTACCATCAAAACTTCTTCTGTCTCAACTTCAAATCAATCCCTACAACAAAATATTAATTTTCTCCCATTTCAACTAGTAAATTCTATAGATACCGATCCTGTAGCTGCTCCCAAGCAAAATCACTATACTTGTCACATTATTAAACCAAATGGTACCAAGCTTATTATCCAAACACTAGAGCCAAAAACTATAATTCAGACATTTTTATGCTGCAACTAACCCCGGCGTCAGTTATTTTTGTTGCCACTATTGCCATCGATTTTCGCAAGGGTATCGATGGCTTAATCGCTGTTTGTAGACAAAAACTTTCTTCTGACCCTCTTAATGGTTCCTTGTTTTTATTCTATAATAAAAACAGAACTGCCATTAAAATTTTGTCCTTTGACGGTCAAGGCTTTTGGCTATGCTCTAAACGCCTATCCAAAGGTAAATTTACGGCAAAACTTTTCCCATCTGATAATTCATCTTACCAAATTTGTTATAGAACCTTACACATTCTTATTCATAATGGCGATCCTAGTTCTGCCAAATTCTCTAATGATTGGCTTCCTGTCGTTTAAGCTGCTGTCTCGATTAATTCCGTATTATTCATATATCTTGCATAGGCAAAAGGCGTATAATCCTCAGGATGCTTCTTTGCTTTGCTACTATGCTCTTGTAGCCAATTTAAATATTTAAAGGCATTGATCTCGTTCTCACTACAAGTCTTTACTATACTATACAGACCACTATGTATCTCAGCACTATTGATTGTTTTAAAGAATAATGAATTCTTCCTTTGTAAAATAATGGTACGCAGTGATCTCTCAGCCCAATTATTATCAAGATTGCTAACTGGGATTTTTAAAAATTGGGTCAAACCTTCTTTATTATTTATCCAATATTTCATAGCTTGTCCAAGCCTACTATTAGGCTCAACTTTCTTGTCGTTAAATAATTCGTCTATTTTGTTATATATGTTTTCTATATATTTACTGCTATGTTCCTGATGATACCCAAGTTTCTCTTCAGGACTCATCTCTTTACATTGATGTTCATTGTGGTAAATCCCACGTGTTTGTTTGAGAAAATATCCGCATTCTTCAGGGTAATATAGTTCATTTTCTGTAAATTTTCTCTGACCATGTGACAAACAATTGATCATCACTATTATTGCCAGTAATTCTTTATCTGCTTCTGATAATACCGGGTTATTATTGTTACTTGCGTCAGTCATTAATTGGATAGAATCTGTTCTATTCTTACGATTCTTTAGTACGTTACCTATATTTTCTCCACCATGCCTATTACCGGTAAAATATAAAACTATTACCTCATTATTTGCAGTCTTAGCACATATTGTAGTAGTATAACAGCTGCGTCCTTTCTTATTTTGAGTACGTAATTTTTTATTGGCTATAGTAATTTCTAAAATCCTAGCTCTAGTATCATCAAGGTTCAGTGAACTACATTCGGCAGCCATTTCCAATAATACCCCGTAAATTTCAGCTCCACCACCTTCTTGCCAAACATCTAAATATTGTTGCCAGAGCGAGCTGTATGCTATAGGAACCCCGCTTAAACTCTGTAGCCTAGATAAACGGTAGAAAGGAGTACCATAGGTCTTTTGTAACACTATTGCACTTCTGCTACTATTTGTCCATTTGTTGATATTTTTATTGTTCATAACTGTATAATCGCAAGCATTACAGCGTAACGTTTTCTTTACATATCTGTTGACTGTAATTGGAGCATTACCTGTAAATTGTAGCAATTTTCTAGCTTCACTATTATATAGTTTGCCATTATAGCAGTGAGGACAGCTATCACCACTACAAAAATTCTCAGGAGTTAAATAGCTGGTATTCGCATCCTTATAATCATCAAACCCATATTTACCTTGCCAATTACTACGATCTATCTTTTTGGGCTTATCGCACTCTCCTTCATTACCACCATTCCCGTTATCAGATTCACCTGGCGGTTCTTTTAATGAATCTGAACTATCTTTTTTTTGTGATCTGCCTTAAAACCAATCAGCATTTCCTTAAGCTTATTTATACTGATATTTGATGATGCTAGCTTGTCTATTAGCTCGTTACAAAATTTCACAAGCTCTACTATCGTTTGCTGTTCATCTCCCGTTAATGAACTTTCCTTGACATGCTGTATTAGTTCTTCTCGTTCTTCAGCACTTAAGGTCGCTACTTTTGGTTTTTTCATTTGATTAATTATCATTATTATTAATATTTCAAATATTATAATATGACTGCTACTTTTTCAACTAGTTTTTTTATTAATCTGTTTTTTATTAATCGGTGATATTTGCATAGTAGAAATCCAAATTTATACAATAAATTCATACTAGCAAAGAAATTAGATAGTGTTACGCAGTTTTGCTGCAAGTATACGTTAATGTAGAAGAAGTGAAACAATTAATGAATGAAGCAAAGACTAAAGAAGAATTTAGACGTTATCAATCAATCTATCTAAGAGTGAGTGAAAAAATGCCGACATCATTGATTGCTAAAGTTACAGGATTATCAGAAAGTCATGTTCACAGAACCCATAGTCAATGTCGGAAAAAAGGCTTAAAGGCACTATGTAGCAGGAAGAAAGGTGGGAGATACAGAAGTTATCTAACTCAAGAGCAAGAACGTGAGATGCTTAAAAAGATAGAACAGAATGCCGTTAATGGTGGGATAGTAGAAATTAGCAAGGTGCATAAGATTTTTGAGGAAACGGTTGGTAGTAAAATAGCACGTTACACAGCTTATAGGCTGCTTCATAGGCATGGGTGGCGTAAAATTGCACCAAGACCATACCATCCTAAACAAAAGAAGGATGCGGTAGAAACTTTTAAAAAAAGTGGCCTGATATGGTTAAAGAAGCAAGAGTATCAGCAGCAACTGAAGGCAAGGAATTAAAGATATTCTTCCAAGATGAGGCACGTTTTGGTCGTATAGATTCATTGTATACTTGCAGCAAAACTGCATAACTTTATCTAATTTTTTTGTTAGTATGAATTTTTTATACATTTGGGTTTCATACTATGCAAATACCATCGATTACTATTGAGCAAGTAGCTCAGCAATTTAAAGCTTGGCGTCAAACTAAAACTAATAAGTTTGATCCTATACCAAACCATCTAAAGGAATTAGTTCACCAATTACTCCATCATTATTCTTACCAAGAGATAGCTAAACATCTTAATATTAATAAAGCAACAATTAGTTCAACTAAAAAAGCCCATGAACCTACCATCAAAACTTCTTCTGTCTCAACTTCAAATCAATCCCTACAACAAAATATTAATTTTCTCCCATTTCAACTAGTAAATTCTATAGATACCGATCCTGTAGCTGCTCCCAAGCAAAATCACTATACTTGTCACATTATTAAACCAAATGGTACCAAGCTTATTATCCAAACACTAGAGCCAAAAACTATAATTCAGACATTTTTATGCTGCAACTAACCCCGGCGTCAGTTATTTTTGTTGCCACTATTGCCATCGATTTTCGCAAGGGTATCGATGGCTTAATCGCTGTTTGTAGACAAAAACTTTCTTCTGACCCTCTTAATGGTTCCTTGTTTTTATTCTATAATAAAAACAGAACTGCCATTAAAATTTTGTCCTTTGACGGTCAAGGCTTTTGGCTATGCTCTAAACGCCTATCCAAAGGTAAATTTACGGCAAAACTTTTCCCATCTGATAATTCATCTTACCAAATTTGTTATAGAACCTTACACATTCTTATTCATAATGGCGATCCTAGTTCTGCCAAATTCTCTAATGATTGGCTTCCTGTCGTTTAAGCTGCTGTCTCGATTAATTCCGTATTATTCATATATCTTGCATAGGCAAAAGGCGTATAATCCTCAGGATGCTTCTTTGCTTTGCTACTATGCTCTTGTAGCCAATTTAAATATTTAAAGGCATTGATCTCGTTCTCACTACAAGTCTTTACTATACTATACAGACCACTATGTATCTCAGCACTATTGATTGTTTTAAAGAATAATGAATTCTTCCTTTGTAAAATAATGGTACGCAGTGATCTCTCAGCCCAATTATTATCAAGATTGCTAACTGGGATTTTTAAAAATTGGGTCAAACCTTCTTTATTATTTATCCAATATTTCATAGCTTGTCCAAGCCTACTATTAGGCTCAACTTTCTTGTCGTTAAATAATTCGTCTATTTTGTTATATATGTTTTCTATATATTTACTGCTATGTTCCTGATGATACCCAAGTTTCTCTTCAGGACTCATCTCTTTACATTGATGTTCATTGTGGTAAATCCCACGTGTTTGTTTGAGAAAATATCCGCATTCTTCAGGGTAATATAGTTCATTTTCTGTAAATTTTCTCTGACCATGTGACAAACAATTGATCATCACTATTATTGCCAGTAATTCTTTATCTGCTTCTGATAATACCGGGTTATTATTGTTACTTGCGTCAGTCATTAATTGGATAGAATCTGTTCTATTCTTACGATTCTTTAGTACGTTACCTATATTTTCTCCACCATGCCTATTACCGGTAAAATATAAAACTATTACCTCATTATTTGCAGTCTTAGCACATATTGTAGTAGTATAACAGCTGCGTCCTTTCTTATTTTGAGTACGTAATTTTTTATTGGCTATAGTAATTTCTAAAATCCTAGCTCTAGTATCATCAAGGTTCAGTGAACTACATTCGGCAGCCATTTCCAATAATACCCCGTAAATTTCAGCTCCACCACCTTCTTGCCAAACATCTAAATATTGTTGCCAGAGCGAGCTGTATGCTATAGGAACCCCGCTTAAACTCTGTAGCCTAGATAAACGGTAGAAAGGAGTACCATAGGTCTTTTGTAACACTATTGCACTTCTGCTACTATTTGTCCATTTGTTGATATTTTTATTGTTCATAACTGTATAATCGCAAGCATTACAGCGTAACGTTTTCTTTACATATCTGTTGACTGTAATTGGAGCATTACCTGTAAATTGTAGCAATTTTCTAGCTTCACTATTATATAGTTTGCCATTATAGCAGTGAGGACAGCTATCACCACTACAAAAATTCTCAGGAGTTAAATAGCTGGTATTCGCATCCTTATAATCATCAAACCCATATTTACCTTGCCAATTACTACGATCTATCTTTTTGGGCTTATCGCACTCTCCTTCATTACCACCATTCCCGTTATCAGATTCACCTGGCGGTTCTTTTAATGAATCTGAACTATCTTTTTTTTGTGATCTGCCTTAAAACCAATCAGCATTTCCTTAAGCTTATTTATACTGATATTTGATGATGCTAGCTTGTCTATTAGCTCGTTACAAAATTTCACAAGCTCTACTATCGTTTGCTGTTCATCTCCCGTTAATGAACTTTCCTTGACATGCTGTATTAGTTCTTCTCGTTCTTCAGCACTTAAGGTCGCTACTTTTGGTTTTTTCATTTGATTAATTATCATTATTATTAATATTTCAAATATTATAATATGACTGCTACTTTTTCAACTAGTTTTTTTATTAATCTGTTTTTTATTAATCGGTGATATTTGCATAGTAGAAATCCAAATTTATACAATAAATTCATACTAGCAAAGAAATTAGATAGTGTTACGCAGTTTTGCTGCAAGTATACGATTCATTAAGGCGTTGCTGGGTTCCGGCTGGAATCAGGCCTTTACTTAAGAAACAAATTATTCGTGAATATACTTATACTTATGGGGCAATTTGTCCATTTGACGGTGCTAGTTGTTTCCTTATTTTGCCTTTAATGAACCAAGATTGGATGATGTTAATGCTACAAGAAATGGCAAAGCGTTATAAGGATAATTTTCTTTTAGTAGTATGCGATGGAGCTGCTGCACATAAACTCGATAAAGAATTATTACCTAATAATATTAAACTAGCTTACTTGCCACCATATAGCCCACAATTAAACCCACAAGAAAATATATGGGATGATATGAGGGAAAAATTCTTTTATAACCTAGCTTTTGATTCAATGAATGCTATAGAAAATCAACTAATCACAGCATGTAATTATTATGAAAATAATCCTGCAATTGTCAAATCTATATGTGCTTGGAATTGGATAGTATCTTGTTAATTAGATAGTGATTTGGTATGAGCATTCACGATTTTTTTGTGATGAATAAAAAAACCTGATCACCAAGCGTCATTGCGAGGAGACCGTAAGGTCAACGAAGCAATCCATTTCTAATCACTTTCCTGGATTGCTTCGTCGGTCTGGCAACCTCCTCGCAATGACATCTTATACTTTAACCTTTTTTCCGTGAACACTCACATTCAATCTACAACTGTAGTACTAGGCTCCTGCCTACGTAGGGGTACCTCATAGCTAACTATACAAGTATAGCAGATTTTTATGCTCCACTAATAGCTGTTTTCATTATTTTTGTGATATTGGTTATTTTTTTATTTGTTGGGAAAGTGAGAATTTAGAGCAACCCGAATAGCATTTAGCCATAATAAATTGTCGTCATTGCGAGAAAGACCGTAGATCGATGAAGCAATGCATAAATTGTTATCCCTGCTCGATTTAGCGTCACCCCTGCGAAAGCAGGGGGCTAGATTCCCACCTACGCGGGAATGACAAGGAGTCAGGAATATATCCCGCACCAAAGCAGGGATGACACAAAACAGGATTGCTTCACCGGCTTACGCTTTCTCAGCAATTGACTATAATGCTATTCTGGTTAGCTATAGACTATAAGTCAGTAGCACCAACTAATGATTTTAAAACTTAAACCATTAGTTGATACCGCCCGGCTTTAGGTAGCTTTAGAGAGTGATATAGCTGTTTTTTATATATAATCTATAGAATGTTCAAGCTCTCCAGCTATCTTCATGATCTCCGTATCCCTCTGTGCTTCATCTGGCAAATTTAGGGCTGCTAAATATTTTTGCAATTGTGGATTGTAGGAAGCGTCACAAGATTTTAGTGATTTTATTTGTGTTTCAATAGTTGACAATAAATATTTATTGTGAGAAAGAAAATAAGCTTTCATAGAACACAGTACAGTTTCTACATAAAGAAACCCTTTTTCCATTACATTAGTGCCAAGATCTAAGAATTTTTGATCAAAATTTAGATCAACAGAATTATTATTGCTTTGTTTAGATAAGTAGTGATACGATACTATAGGCTTTCCTGAATATTTACTTAACATCTCTAGAGATTCCATATCAACATCTTTATATATCTTAGGATCCGTCGTAACAGCTTTCTTATAATCTTCTGTAGCTTCAGTATTCTTTCCTAAAGAAGAATAAATTTTAGCTCTAGCTACATAAACCTCAGCTTTCTGTTTGTTGTTGAGTGCTTGGAGTTCAGCCTGTGCTAAAGCTTTCAAAGCAAGATCGGTATCGGTATTTTCTAACCTTTGTGCTATTTCTTTTAATAACTGATAATTCTCTAGAGAAGGTGTACTTTTTAACTTATATGATTGTTCACAAGTTTCAATACTCTTGGTATAGAGTCCTTCAGCACGATAGACCTTAGCTAAGCAATCCAAAACTTTACGATCCTTAATGCTCATATATGCATTAAGGTCTATAGCCATAATTTTATCGCAAATTTCTTGAGCTTTTTTCAAGTTATTTGAAGATAAATAGCTAGAAACTAAACACACCATAGCTGGTACATCATCAGAAGTGAGGGTAACTTTATCGTAAATTTCTTCAGCTTTTTCCTGCTGATTTAAATCGAAATATCTAAGAGCCAAAAACTTCAAAATGGTGCTATCTTTAATATTTTGATCTATATTAGGATTAGTCCTAATAGCTTTATTACAAAGAACTATAGCTTGATTTTTAGGATCTTCTTCGTTTGAATTAAGCAAATCTGTTACCTCTCGTACTAGCTTTTCAGCGGCAATAGTATTGAGATTAGTATCTGTCGTTACAGTTGTAGTATCTTTTGTAGGCACAGTTGTAGTATCTGTAGTTACAGCTGTATTATTTGTCGTTGCAGCTGCAATATCTGTAGTTACAGCTGCAGTATTTGTAGTTACAGCTGTAGCATCTGTAGTTATAGTTGTAGTATCTTTTGAAGGCTCAGCTGTAGTATCTTTTGAAATATAGCTAGAAAGATTAGGGTATATATTGGATGTAGTTGTAGTATTTGTAAGCTCAGCTTTAAGCTCGGCTTTAAGCTCGGCTTTAAGCTTAGCTGTAAGCTCAGCTGTAAGCTTAGCTGTAAGCTTAGCTGTAAGCTTAGCTGTAAGCTCAGCTGTAGTATCTTGAGTATAGTTAGAAAGATCAGGGGACATTTTATTAGTATATGGAGGTGGGGCACTGGCTTGAGGGACAGTATCTTGAGTTGAAGCTAACTTAAGCTTCCGGTTAGCTTCAATTTCTGCTAAATTACGTTCGTATGCCAATTTAGCTGCATCTCTCTCTTCTGCTGTTTCGGCATTAACTGTAGCAATCTGTAATTCGTCTCCCTTTCTCTTAAGTTCTTCTTCCTTTTTCCTATATTCTTCTTCCTTTCTTTGTTTCTCTTCTAGAGCTTTTTGTGCACCCTTGCTTGCAGGCACAGCTGCAGCTGCTTTTTCAGCAGTAGGTGTGTTGTACCTTGCGGCAATGTTAGTAGCTGTTTTTGCATTTTCGTAATCATTAATTTCTTCAAACTTTTTTGATAATTCTGTTAATATATTAAACAGCCCACTATGTTTTCCAGGGGCAAATTTTCCGAGTAGTATTGACTCATACTCTGTAAAGACTTTTTCGTATGCAGCTTCTTTTGCTGCTGGATCCTTCAAAGAATTACCTTCTGCTATACAAATTTTAATGTATGTCTCAACTATTTTAGGACTGAGGGAATGAGTTTGCAAATACTTTATCTTCTCAAAAGAATCGTTATATTTCCCCTTATTAATGAGCTGTTCCACTTCTTTTATGGCATTATCTAACAAAGCTGTGTGTAGTATATTAATATTATTTTCTGTTGCTCCTTTATTTTCTGCTGTATCTTTAGGTTTAGGTGGAAGTTTAGATAATATCTGTTCTATTCCTACTATAAACTCATCTGTGCTATGGCTGTTGTTTTTTCGCATATTTGATAAGTATGTATCTAGTGATTTTTTCTCATTTGCCCGAATAGCAATAATAGCTAGAGATTTGTTTAACTCAAACAAAAATGCATTTTTCTCATTATCTGATGAAAATTGGGTAGTTTTTTGTGCAGTTTTACTTAAGTCATTATATTTCTTCAGGATTCTAGGATATTCCGATTTGTTTAGAGGGGTATTAATTATATTTATATTACCCTCATCTTGAAAAAAAGTAAGTTCGGTATTTAATAATTTTATTTTGGCTGTTAAAGAAGCTGAGTCTACACTATCATTTTGAAGGGGGGTCTCATTTTGGGTCTTAGACATAATATCCTCTCATATATTCATTATAATTATTATTTAGTAACAGACTCTTGCATAACTTATTTAATTATAAAGTAATTTTGTTGTTAAAATTAAGCAGAGAATAGTACTAAATATTTTATTAGTGGAAGTTCTTTGCCTAATTTTTTCTTCAAATTTCTTTCTCACAAATTAGCTATACTAAAGAACCTATAATTTAAATTAAGACAGATTTATACTTAATAATCAAGTAATATTAAACACTTTTTCTTAAAATATAGACAATAATTAGTAACCTTTCTGTAATTTATGATATTTTTACAAGCTCTAGAATTCTTCAACTATAGTCAATTTAGGAGAATTGGAGGCTAGGAGCTATGGAGTAACGCCTATAAGTAATAGGCAAGCATTAAGCGACAACGTCACCAATTTCTTATCAATTGACTATAAAATTTCTTAATATTTCTATAGTGTATATCAAAAATTTCTTCCACTAAGCGAAAAAGTAATTAAATTTCAATATTTTTGTGAATTGCTTAATTGTTCTTTAGAAAATAAAAAATTATAAAAAACTACAATTTTTATTGAAAATATGATAAACACTTATGTGCAGTTAATCCGATTAGCATTGTACCAAATTTACATACGCCATTGCGAGCAAACATACGTGAGCGTGGCAATCCATGTAGCTTGTTGTATGGATTGCATCAATGCTGTTAAAGTAGCTCCTCGCAATGACAATTATAGGTGTACATGTACATACGTCATTGCGAGGAAGCGTAGCTGACAAAGCAATCCACATGACAAGCTGCATGGATTGCCGCGCTCACATATGTTCGCTCGCAATGACGGCTAATGATGTTAGGTAAAAGTTATATATTTAGTAAACTTAAAGAGATTTTAAATGGCTTATATTATTGGTAATACAGGTAAATGGCAATATGTGATAGGCGTCGAGATACATGCCCAAATTTCTTCAAAATCCAAACTTTTCTCTGGTAGTTCTAACGAATTTGCCGCTCCTCCTAATTCACAAGTATCTTTGATTGATGCAGCAATGCCTGGAATGTTACCAATGTTAAATGAATATTGTGTTCATCAGGCAATTAAAACTGGTCTTGGACTTAATGCGAAAATTAATCTTAATTCAAGATTTGATCGTAAAAATTACTTTTATCCTGATCTACCGCAGGGTTATCAAATTTCCCAATTTTATCATCCAATTGTCCAAGAGGGCTATTTGGATATAGTAACTGAACAGAGAACAACCAAAAGAATTAGAATTAATCGTTTGCATTTAGAACAAGATGCTGGTAAGTCCATTCATGATCAATCAGCTCATTATAGCTTCATTGATTTAAACCGTTCTGGTGTAGGATTAATGGAGATTGTTACTGAGCCAGACCTTGATTCGCCGGAAGATGCAGCAGAATTTGTTCGTAAACTCAGGACTTTGTTGAGATATATAGGAAGTTGTGATGGTGATATGGAAAAAGGCTCATTACGTTGTGATGCTAATATTTCGGTTAGGCTTCCTGGGGCTCCACTTGGCACAAGGTGTGAGATCAAGAATATCAATTCGATTCGTAATATCATGCGAGCAATAGAGTTTGAAGCAAATAGGCAAGTAAATTTAATTGAAGATGGGCAGACAATAATACAGGAAACTAGATTATTTGATGGAGATACTGGAGAGACTAGAACGATGCGTCTAAAAGAAGAAGCTCATGATTATCGATATTTCCCTGACCCAGATTTATTGCCAATAGTTATATCTGAGGAGCTAATAGAACAATTAGCTCAAGAGCTACCAGAATTACCGGATGCAAAAATTCAAAGATATATGACAGAGTATAGTTTAAATGCTTATGATGCTGAAGTTTTGGTAATTGATGAACAGGTGGCAGGTTATTTTGAAGCAGCAGTTAGCTTATGTAATCCAAAGATACTTGCTAATTGGATTATTAGTGAGTTATTTGGTCAGCTTAATAAAAATTCCATTAGCTTAAGTGACTGTAAAATTACCCCAAAAATGCTTGCTCAAATGGTAAAGCTAATAGAAGATGGGGTGATTTCCGGCAAAATTGCCAAAGTAGTTTTTGAAACTATGTTTGAAACTGGACAAGAACCGGAAAAAATTATTGAAGAAAAAGACTTAGTGCAAATGTCAGATAGTGGTATACTATCTGCTATAATTGACGGAATATTGTTGGAAAACCCTGACTCTGTTGATTCTTATAGAAGTGGTAAAGATAAATTATTTGGTTTTTTCGTTGGACAGGTAATGAAAAAAACTGAAGGAAAGGCAAATCCTAACCTAGTGAATGTTTTATTAAAGGAGAAATTGCAATAATTAAAATATTAGGTATTGAATCAAGTTGTGATGATACTGGCGTAGCAATAGTTACCTCAGATAAAGAGATTTTATCAAATATTGTTATTTCCCAATACCAAGAGCATAAGGCTTTTCAAGGGGTGGTACCGGAAATCGCTGCTAGGTCACATTTGCAAAATTTAGAAAAAGCAGTTAGGTATGTTTTAGATGAAACTCATCTGGAACTATCTAATATAGATGGAATCGCCGCTACTTCCGGTCCTGGCTTAATAGGTGGAGTAATAGTTGGCTCAATGTTTGGCAGAATAGTTGCTAGCGTCTTAAAAAAGCCGTTTATTGCAGTTAACCATTTAGAGGGGCATTTACTTACTGCTAGATTAACTAATAAGGCGGAATACCCATATTTATTTCTATTAGTTTCAGGTGGGCATTGTCAATTTGTTGCAGTCCAAGCATTGGGTAAATATAAAATTTTAGGACGGACTATCGATGATTCGGTAGGGGAGTGCTTTGATAAAGTAGCTAAAATGCTAAATTTGCCTTTTCCTGGAGGCGTAGAAATTGAGAAAAGAGCAAAATTTGGCAATCCATCTAAGTATGTTTTACCAAAACCCATTATTCATCAAGCTGGCTGTGACATGTCGTTTTCAGGTTTAAAGACGGCAGTACGCATATTAATATCTAAATTACAGCCTATAGGTGAACAAGAAATTAATGATATAGCCGCCAGTTTTCAATATGTAGTTGGAGAAATCTTGTCAGTAAAAATGCTTAATAGCTTTAAAATGTATGAGGAATTTATCAGTAAGTCGGCATTACCACAAAAAACCTGCGTACTTGCTGGTGGAGTTGCCGCTAATGGTTATTTAAAAACTATACTTAAGCATCAAGTGGAAAAACAAGGATATGTACTTTTAGTACCACCAGCACATTTATGCACCGATAATGCGGCTATGATTGCTTATGCTGGGCTAGAACGGCTGCAAAATAATCTTACTAACTCACTCGATTTCTGCCCTAGAGCAAAATGGAGCTTAGAGGATTTATAGCTAACCTAATTAGTGTTAAGCCAAATTCAGAGAGCATTGCGAGGAGTCGCTTTAGTGGCATTGAGGCAATGCTGTTTTGTGTCATCCCTGCGAAGGTTATCATCCCACAACTGTTGAAAGTTAGAAGAGGAAGAGGTTTTAGACCGAATAGTTTAAAAGTCGTATGTGGTCAACGTCTATTAGCGAGAAAGACCGCAGGTCGACGAAGCAATCCATAAAAGTAACCAAAGATGGATTGCCACGACCTACTTGCGTGGTCTCGCAATGACAGAAAACCTATCTAAAACCCGCTTTACCTTCTAACTTTCAACAGTTGTGGTTATCATCCCCACGTCTAATTTGTCATTCCAGCTTCGGTGCGGAATCTATAATACCTCAGGCTTTTTGGGCATTTCACTCGATAATTAAGTTTTTTGTAGATTTGAATAAAATATAGGACAATGGTTGTCATTCCTGCGAAAGTAGGTATCTAAAAATACCCTGAGGTATTATAGATTCCGCACCAAAGCGGGAATGATGGTATGGACGAGTGAAGCGAAATATGCTTTACTTGTACGGAGTCAGCTGAAAAATAGTTTTCAGCTGCTCCAAATTAAATAATAATTTAATTAATAGGTCCATACCATGATAAATAATAGCATAAAAAATACTATAATAGGAATAGATTTAGCAAAAAATAGTATGCACTTGGTGCAAGTCGATCAAAATGGCAAAAAAATAGGTTACCAAAAAGTTACAAGAGATGAGTTAATAGCCTATTTAAGCAATCTCGATAAAAGTTCATTGGTAGCTATGGAAGCATGTGGAGGAGCTAATTATTGGTCACAGGAAATTGCTAAGCTTGGTTTGCAAGTCAAACTAATGAAAACAAAAGATGTAAAAGTTTATGCTACATCGAAACAGAAAAATGATTATAACGATGCGTTAGCAATATGCAAAGCGGCTCGTGATCCAGAATTAAAAACTGTGCTACTAAAAAGCAAGGAGGAACAAGATATAAAATTCTTGCATAAAATTAGAAGTAATACGATCAGAGATCGTGTGCAAAAAACTAATTCTACAATATCAAGTTTATGTGAATATGGCTATAATACAAAATTAAGTAAAAATAAATTTTGCAAATCATGTAGGCTGGAGGTAGAGTTAGCGTATAGTAAAGGTTATATAAATTCTGGGATAAGGTCAATTTTACTTTTAGAATGTAAAGAAATTGAGGATTTATGTAACAAAGAAAAAACTTTAGAAAAGCTGATTATCAGCAATAATAAGCAAAGTGAGAAAGCTACTAGGTTGCAGACAATTTTTGGCATTGGAGCAATCAATGCTAGTTGTTTGAGTGTAGCCCCAATAGAAAGTTATCCAACCCCGAGGGATTTTGCTGCTTCGCTTGGTTTGGTACCAAAGCAACATAGCTCAGGAGATAAGATAGTTTTAGGAGGGATTACCAAACAAGGAGATAGATATGCCAGAACTATGTTGATTCAAGCCGCAAGGACAATAGCAATAAGAGCAAAAAGTGATAAGGAATCAAAAGATAAACTAGTGCAGTGGGCAGTGAAGAAATTTGCTGAAAATAAATCATATAATATTATATGTGTTGGTTTAGCAAATAAGTTAGCAAGGATTGCTTATGCAGTAGTCACCAATGGTAGCGAATATGTTGCAAATTAGTTTAGTTGGAAAAAAAGAAGAAACTATGTCAACTAAATAAAAATTGGTAATTGATAAATATTGTGAGTAAAGAATAGTAACAATAAAGAGAACGAAAGTTAAAGAGTTAATGAATAAGTATTCTGAATAAAATCCGTAATTATGTCGAGGCTCTAGAAGCCGTGGGAATGAGAGGTCACTCAAGGATATTTATAAGAATGCAGAAACCATTATGGCACTCGATGCCGAATATATGACCGCTTCCTTTGTGGCTCTATTTTTTTATTTTCTTTGTTGACAAATTCACTCGTCCATATATGACAAATTTGGCATTTAAAGATAGATGTTGTAACTCGGATACATTCAAGTTTCCTTCAAGCAACCTACTATTTATAAGCTCTACAAAAAACTTGATTATCGAGTTATATTAATTTAAACCCATTTTGCGTAAGCTAAAGTACCAATTCCTCCAGATTCACCACTACCAATACCAGAAACATAAAAAGTTCCAGTACCAGCAAACCACGTATCAGCAGCATTACTATGATAAAGATTAACATGGGCGGCACCAAATGGAGCAGCAAAAAAACCACATTCAAACCGAATAGCATTATGTTGATTCAGTAAAGACGTAATATCAATACTAGAGTTTAACCAAGCTTGACCACCAGCGGTACCAACATTGAGTCCACCTCCTGGTGCCGTATAATTCAAATAGTCACCGTCACTGTTCTGATAATCATAAAAAGATAAACTAACAGAAGTGTATCCAGCCCCAGCCAAGATAAAATGAACGTGATAAGAAAAATTAGCATCCCCTTTAACTAACTTTAAATCATCATCATAACCAGGATATTTTGGATAATCCAACTGAGCTAAGCTCTTTTTGTCACTATTAGCAGGATTGGAATAAAGAAGTTTAGCATTTCTGTGGGCATTAAGCCGTGCAATAGCTTGCATTTGGGCTGTTGTCCAGTTTGTATCTTTTGACATAATTGCTCCTAATAAAAAGCGTTGAGTAAAATTTTAAGACATATCTCTATTAAAGTAAATCATATTAATTTTTATATAGTCATGAACTCTCCCTAGTTGATAATCAAAAACTTGTCCATGTCTTTGAGGTTTTTTATATTTTCTATTGGCATAAATCAAATAATCCATAAGATTTTTAACAATACTATTATCATCCTCTAGGGAAAACTATATACTAAAGGCAGCGAAACTGCGTAGAATAACCAACTCCTGCAAATTCACCATCAAGCGTAAGATAGAGTACCAACTCCTCCAATTTCACCCCAACCAGTAGTAGTAACAAAAAAAGTTCCAGTACCAGCAAACCACGTATCAGCAGCATCAGTATGATAAAGATTAACATGGGCAGCACCAGCTCCAAGACCACCAAAACCACATTCAAACCGAATAGCATTAGATTGATCCACTAAAGATGTAATATCAATATCAGAGTTTAACCAAGTGTGACCAGCAGCACCACCAACTATATTACCTCCACCTCCTCCAGCATAGCTGAAAGCCTTACCATTAGCAGTGAAAGTTAAGTGAATTCCAGCGGCCCAAAAGCCACCTGCGACAAAATCAATGGAATAAGAAAAACTAGCATCCCCTTTAACTAACTTTAAATCATCATCATAACCAGGATATTTTGGATAATCCAACTGAGCTAAGCTCTTTTTGTCACTATTAGCAGGATTGGAATAAAGAAGTTTAGCATTTCTGTGGGCATTAAGCCGTGCAATAGCTTGCATTTGGGCTGTTGTCCAGTTTGTATTTTTTGACATAATTGCTCCTAATAAAAAGCGTTGAGTAAATAAATTTAAGATATATTCATATTAAAGTCAATCATTCTTTAAAAAAAGTTAATAATTGTTATTAAATCAGTAATTATTGCTTTGCGATCGGTAAGGTTTGAGTTCATTTTCCTAATCAGTTCGATTAATCTCAGCTTGCTTCAATAATTTATCAACTTTATCAGCATTATCAAATCCGTGATCATAATGAAAACGAATTTCTGGTGAATATTTTAAATTAATTTTAGCAGTTATAAAATTTCTTATAGCATATTTCGAATTATTTAAAGATTCAGTAAGTTGTATTTTATTAAAAACCGTATTGAACGGTAAAAAGTAACAATCTGCTACTTTTAAATCAGCCGTAACTAAGACTTTGGTAATAGTTACTGGACAATTAATCAACCGTTCATCTAACATTTTACCACGTCTTAGTACTTCCACTAATGCTGCATTTATTAATGATGCAACTTTTTTTTGTCTTGAAGATTTTTCTCTATCAGAAACTTTTTGCATTTACAATAATTGTTTTTTTTCTTCAATAATTTCAAAAACTTCTACAATATCAAATTGTTCGATATTTTCATAATTTTCAAAAGCGATACCACATTCAAAGCCCTCATGAACTTCTTTGACATCATCTTTAAAACGTTTGAGAGTTTTAAGTTTTCCCTCGTGAATAACGATATTGTCTCGTAATAAGCGAGCCCTAGCACCTCTTTTAATAGTACCTTTAGTAACATAACTCCCAGCAATTTTTCCAACTTTCGAGACAGTGAATATTTGCCTGATCTCGACTGTACCAATATATTGCTCACGAATAATTGGTGAAAGCATACCGCTGAGTATTGATTTAACATCGTCTAGTAAATTATAAATAAGAGAGTAGTATCTAATATCCACTTTTTCTTTTTCAGCCATAGCAAAAGCGTTATTATTAGCTCTAACATTAAAGCCAATAATAATAGCATTGGATGCTTTAGCTAAGGTAACATCTGACTCCAATATTCCACCTACTGCATGGTGTAAAATTCTTACACGAACTTCATCATTTGGTAGCTTTAATAGGCTAGTAACAATTGCTTCAATCGAACCTTGTACATCACCTTTAACAATTATTGGTAACTCTTTTATCATACCAGCACTGCCAGAAGCTTTTAGGAACAATTCTTCTAAGCTTGATCTTTGAGTAACAGAAATTTTCTTTTCTTTTGCCAATCGTTCACGATATTCTATAATATCCCGAGCCTGTTTTTCATTCTGTACTACATTAAACTGATCTCCTGCACGCGGAGCTTCATTTAAACCATAAATCTCTACTGGTAAACTTGGTTCTGCCTCGGTAATATCCACTCCCTTATCATTATTCATTCTCTTAATTTTACCGTATTTTGTTCCGGCAACTACTATATCTCCATTTCTTAGAGTACCACGTTGTACCAATATAGTAGCCACAGCTCCTTTACCTTTATCAACTTTTGCTTCTATAACTACACCAGCAGTGAGTCCGCTAAAGTTAGCCTTAAGATCCTGCATTTCTGCCACTAATAATATAGCATCTTCTAACTTATCTAAATTAGTTTTCTTCAAAGCAGAAACCGGTACAATTATAATATCGCCACCTAATTCTTCACTAACTAAATCGTACATTAACAGATCATTTTTAATTCGGTCAAGATTAATATCCGGCTTATCGATCTTATTTATTGCAACAATTATCGGGACATTTGCTGCTTTAGCATGATTAATTGCTTCAATCGTTTGCGGCTTGATTCCATCATCTGCTGCAACTACTATAACTACTATATCAGTTACCTTAGCACCTCTAGTCCTCATCTCTGAAAACGCTTCATGCCCTGGAGTATCAATGAAAGTAATAGCCCTACCATCAGGCAATGTTATCCGATAAGCACCAATATGTTGGGTGATGCCACCTGCCTCTTGACTTGCCAAATCAGTTGATTTTAAAGCGTCAAGTAACGAAGTTTTACCGTGATCGACATGTCCCATAATCGTTACAATAGGAGCTCTATGTTTTAAATCTTCTTCTTTATCAGCTTCACTAATCAATATATTCTCAACATCAGATTCTTGTACCCTTTTTACTGTATGCCCTAAGGTCGTAGCAATAAGTTCAGCTGTATCTGTATCGATTGTTTGGCTGGTCGTAGCAATGATGCCAAGCTTCATCAATTCTTTTATAACATCGGTTGCCCGCTCAGACATTCTATTGGCTAGATCTCCGACAGAAATGGCTTCAGGAATGATAACTTCTCTATACACTTTGTCGGGTGTTTGTTGATAAGCTTTACGTTTTTCTTTTTCCCTTGCTCTTCTTATTGAGGCAAGGCTTCTAGTCTTACCGGCATTATCACTTCCGTCTGCATCAAGCATATTGAAAATATCTGCCTTTTTTAATTTTTTAGGCTCCTCAATTTTAACCTTTGGTACTACTATTTTATTATCGCCAGCTTTATCTGTTGAAGAAATATCTTCAAGTGCAACACCAAAATGGCTCTGAGAACCAATCACTGGTGATCTAACAAATGGCTTAGATGGGTTTTTATCTTGTACAGATGGAGTTGCTAACGTAGGAAGTACCTCAGAATCCTTTTCAATATTTTGTGACTCATTTTGCGGAGTTTGGGAATGAATATTTTCTGGCTGGATATTTTCTATAGTATCTTCTAAATCGTCTTGTGACTTAGATTGATTGATACTTGCCAGTTTACTAAGAGTACTAATCTTAGTATCAATAATCTTAGATTTTGCATCTTCTGCTGCTTTTTTTAAAATAGTTAGCCGTCTATTAAATTCCTCCCCAGCAGCAGATTCTCCACTCTGAGCAGTAGAACTATTAGACCAAAGTTTGTTAAAAGATAAAGCACCAGTTGCAGTGCTACTCTTCCTGACTTCTACAATGGTTTTTGCAGAACTAACAAAGCCCCTAGTAACATTAGTAGGTTGAGAGGGCTTGTTAAGTGAGAGTTTTGAACCACCAAGTGTTAATTTCTTTGGTTTAGGTTCTTGGTCATACGTCATAAATATTAAACCTTTAAATAGCAATTATATATGCTAAAGTTTTGTAAATAGTTTTGCTATCTGAATAATCATCAGATATAGTCAATTGAGGAGAAGTTGGTAACGTCGTCGCTCAATGCTCGCCTATTACTTATAGGCGTCGCTCCATCGTTCCTGCTACCCAATTCCCCTGAATTGACTATATACCTTAATTCTGAATTAGCTAATCTTGTTGCTAATGCTTTACTGGTAGTATTTTAATTATATCAATAAAATCCTTAACACTAATACTTAATATTAAATTATTTGCAAAATTATTCATAATATAGTCAATTGAGGAGAAGTTGGTGACGTCGTCGCTCAATGCTCGCCTATTACTTATAGGCATCGCTCCATCGTTCCTAGCGCCAAATTCTCCTGAATTAACTATAGCAAAAATGTGTCGTTCTTACTTCGTACAGAACTTTATATCCGCCTACGCGGGAATGACAATTTATGGATTGCTTCATCGACCTATGGTCTCCTCGCAATGACGACTAAAGCTTACGCACTTCTCACAATTACATCTTTTGGGTAAAAGCACCTCTGTCATTGCGAGCCACCGTAGGTGGCGTGGCAATCCATTTCTAATCACTTTTCTGGATTACTTTGTCGACCTAAGATATTCTCGCAATAACGGTTTCTCAATTAGACCTCTTGCATAACCTAATCTAATTGGTAATTTTGTTGTCAAAACTCGTCTCCGTTCCTCGCGTACATCTTAGTACGCTGCGGTACTCGACTTCGTTTTTCCTAAAAATTCCTCAATTATCTTTAGGTTATGCAAGCGGTCTATTATTGTTTTCTTAAATTGACGCTTATGCGGTCTTACTCGCAATAACGCTGTTGGATATAATTTCCCAACTTCAAACAACTTGCTCATTATCAGCAATACGAGCCGTACGAATTAGTAATTCGATATCGTTATCTGCCATATTAGAATTAGGAACTAATGATTTAAACTCATTAACTGTTAATTCTCCCAAATCTTCTATAGTTTTTATACCATATTCAGCTAATTTTAATATAAATTCCGGTTGTAAATCCAATATATCAATTAATTCTTGTTCAACACCTAGATTCTCAAGCTTAATAATAATTTTTTCATTCTTAGCATTTACATAATTTATTGATCGTTCAATGATCTCAGCTGCTAATTCTTCTTCAAATCCTTCAATATTCATTAAAGTTTCAATTTTACTAGAAGCTAACTGTTCTAAAGAAGTAAAACCTTGAGCAGATAATAGTTGGGCTATAACTTCTTCAACATCCAATGATTCCATAAATAACTCGGTAGCAGAACGAAACTCATCACTTCTTCGTTTAGATTCTTGATCTTCGGTCATTATATTAATATTCCAGCCAGTAAGCTTAGATGCTAGACGAACATTTTGACCTCTTCTACCGATTGCCAGACTCAAATTATCTTGAGATACGACTACGTCAACCATATTCTTATCTTCATCGATGACGATTTTTGCAATTTCTGCAGGAGCCAGTGCATTCATAATAAATTGGGCAATATTCTTGCTCCATAATATTACATCTACCTTTTCACCATTAAGCTCATTAGTAATAGCCCTAATCCTATTACCTTTAATTCCTACACATGAACCTATAGGATCAATGCTGGAGTCAGAAGCGAAGACTGCAACTTTTGCCTTTGACCCAGGATCACGGGCTATAGCTCGCAACTCAATTACATTATCATAAATCTCTTGAATCTCTAATTCAAGTAATTTTATTAGCATTTGGTCATCGCTTCTAGATAGAAAAATTAGCGGACCTTTAGACACTAATCTTACATCTTGTACATAAGCTTTAATACGGTCATTAACCTTAAAATTTTCTCCTCTAATTAGCTGATCCTTTTTAATTATTGCCTCAGCACGACCAAGGTCAACTATAATATTATTAAACTCTATTCTCTTAACAATGCCGTTTAAAATCTCACCTTTCTTATCTTTGAAATCTTCATATTGTTTTTCTCTTTCCGTTTCACTAACACGTTGTATTATTATCTGCTTAGCTGTTTGAGCTGCAACACGTCCAAGATCAATAGGTGGTAAGAGTTCATAAATCTCATCGCCAATTTTAGCATCATCTTTCTTTTCGATAGCATCATTTAAAGAAATTTGAGTAAAATGATCCTCTACATTATCTACTACATTCAGGACTCTAAAAAGACTAATATTACCATTCTTTCGGTTAATTTCAGCTTTTATATTATGTTCATTGCCATATTTTTTACGTCCTGCAGCCTGTACAGCCTGTTCCATTGCCGAAAGTAAAGCTTCTTTAGGAAGGTTCTTTTCTCTAGCTACAGATTCTATAATCTGTAAAATTTCTATGTTACCAATATTGACCATAATGTCACTGCCTTTTAAGATTTTTTATTCATTAAATTTTTGAACATTTCATCTGTTAATACCAAAGAAGCCTTTTTTATCATATCAAATGAAAATACTATATCTTTACCGTTACTATTCAGATAAACTTTATTATTTTCAGCTTTAATTATCTTTCCCTGATATCGAGTTTGACCATTTAGTAATTCTTTTAATTTTATGGTAGCTTCTCTACCGATAAATCTAGTATAATCTTCAAATTTTATTAATGGGCGTTCGATACCTGCTGAACAAATTTCTAAAAAATATTTATCACTAATTATATCTTCAACATCTAAGAGTGCCGAGATATTTCTACTAACATTACGACAATCTATTATATTTACCTTATTGCCATCTAATCTATCTATTAATACTTCAAGTACTTTATGGCTTGAACCCTTTAAAGTTACTTTTACTAAATCAAAACCAAGGTCTTTTAAGTTATCCTGGATAGCATTAATAATTTGTTGCTCTATAGTTTTCATTACAAAATAAAAATATTTAAAGGCGTTAATAAAAAAGGTGGGTTAACCCCACCTTTGCTCTTCACAACAATCAACTTATTCATATAAATACAATATTTTTGTGATATTAGCAACAATTAAAAACTCACCTTACGTATGGCATTTAAAAGTCATATAGAAAATAGCTTAGCGTCATTGCGAGAAGCTACTTTAAGTAGCGACGAAGCAATCTAAAAAAACTATTAAATGGATTGCTTCGGAGGTTTACACCATAACTGTTGAAAGTTAGAAGAGGAAGCGGTTTTTAGATAGGTTTTCTGTCATTGCGAGACCACGTAGTGGTCGTGGCAATCCATCTTTGGTTACTTTTATGGATTGCTTCGTCGACCTGCGGTCTTTCTCGCTAATAGACGTTGACCACATACGACTTTTAAACTATCCGGTCTAAAACCGCTTCCTCTTCTAACTTTCAACAGTTGTAAGGTTTACACCTCCTCGCAATGACAGCACGATGGATGCTTATTCGGCATTAATTCAGGTTAATTGACTATATGCGTAAAGTGAGTTAAAAATTATCATTAGACCTCTTGCATAACCTAAAGATAATTGAGGAATTTTTAGGAAAAACGAAGTCGGGTACCGCAACGTACTAAGATGTACGTGAGGAACGGAGACGAGTTTTGACAACAAAATTACCAATTAGATTAGGTTATGCAAGAGGTCTAATGATAATGGTAATTTTGCCATGATAAGCTAGTATATTTAGGTAGCGATTGCAATTATTTGCAAGTTATTAGTTACATAAGGATTTATCTTATGCTATAATTCAATAATAAGAAAATAGGTCTGTACTTTAAGTATAACGATAAATGCAAATATAGAATTGAAATTTAGGTGTTACAATGAAGAAATTAATAATGTTACTGTGTTTTTCTTGTTTTTCAAGCATAGCATTTGCTAGTGGTTGCACTACTCCAGCTGATGCTGCTGCTTCAGATACGGAAATAAAATTAGAAGGTTTTTTTGGTTTCCAATCTGGTTATAGAAATCAAGGAAAATTGTCAGGAACAAGTAAAAATATTACTGATAATAGGAAAAATCTTGCATTTTATACGGAAGCTGCTTTTATGGCTACTGCCAAACAAGAATTGAATGATGTGACAGTTGGAGCCAAAATAGTTTTACTAACAACCACTAAACCAAAACTTTCTGCAGCTTATAATGGTTCTCATATTTTCTTAGAAACAGACTATGGTAAAGTAGAGTTAGGGACTCCTCATGATGCTAGTTCTAACATGGGTGTTGGTCCAGGTTCAATTGTGGCGGGGGCTGGTGGTTGGTCTAAGTTTGCCGTATTAAATGATGACAATATGAAGTATCAAGGTCAGCTACCAGATTTTATTACTTTTCCTGATACTTTTCAGATAAGTTCATACTCCAATAGTTTTGATGATATAAGCAAAGGAACTGAGGCATCTAGAAAAATTTCTTACTATACCCCGGAAATGAAAGGTTTTCAATTTGGTATTTCTTATATTCCTGATTCAGCAAATACTGGTGGTAATCGTAGTCTAAAAAACTTAGACGATAAGGGTTTGAGTAAATTAGGGGTTGGGGTAACTAAAGTAGATTTACAAGGCGTAAATGGTGCCAAAGGCAATCAGATAATTGTAAATCAGAATGTCAAAGATGCGATCTCTGCTGGGATATCCTATAAATATGAAATTATAGATGATGTATCAGTACAGGTGGCTGTTACAGGAGAGTATGCTAAACCAGCCGATAAGATTATAGTGTTAGATCCAGATAGCAATGTATTATCTAGAAATAAGCTATCAAATCTAACTGCTTACAATTTAGGGGCAGTCTTTACTTATGGTAATATTTCTTGTGCAGCTTCTTATGGTAGTTTAGGTAAAAGTTTGACTTCAAAAATTTATCATAAAGTTGGTCGTAACACACAATATTATAATGGAGCAATTGCTTATGGGCAGGGTCCTATGAAAACAAGTGTTTCTTATTTTAGATCGTTGAAATATAAAAATACTGTCGATTCAGTAAGTGTTGGTACTCAATATTTAGTAACACCAGGGTTATTGCCTTATGCTGAAATATCTTATTTCCAAGCTAAAGGTCGACCAGTTTATTTTGTTGAAGCTCCTAAGAAAAAGACTAGAGGTACTGTTGCTCTTATTGGTGCAAGGCTTAAATTCTAGTTTTGTCCTTAAGATCATTAACATATACTTGCAGTAAAACTGCAAGTATATGTCACCATCCTCTTTGCTTAAGATATATATTGAATAGCTATCTGACAGTCAAAAATTAACTAACAAAATGAGACAAGGAAGATTTTTATAAAATCTTCAATCTTCAATCTTAAATGCTCAAATTCTACAGAAATATATCTAAAATAAGCAAATAATGTTGTGCCTAAAAATCTGTAACCCTTATAAATTAAGGCTTACAGGACTCTTTCTTAATAAAAACTGCGGAAATCGGAATGAAGCAATCCAATAAGTGTGGATTGCCGCGACCACTATGTGGTCTCGCAATGACAGATAACGTCACTGCGAGGAGACCGTAAGGTCGACGAAGCAATCCAGAAAAGTGATTAGAAAGGATTGCCACGCTACCTATGGTGGCTTGCTAATATAGTCAATTCAGGGGAATTGGGTAGCAGGAACGATGGAGCGACGCCTATAAATAATAGGCGAGCATTGAGCTACGACGTCACCAACTTCCCATCAATTGACTATAGACGACTTTTCTACTTTATTTCCTTAAACTAACGCTTATGTGTCTATGTGGGCATGGCAATTAGAATTTCGGGCAAAAATTAGTTGTGCTTACTATTATATTTACTATAATAAATTCTTTAGAAAGCTTTGTAGCTAATCCGAATAAGTTTTAGATATCCCATCATTGCGAGGAGGCGTGAGCCGACGAAGCAATCCAAACATTGATTAAAAATGGATTGCCACGATCACTACGTGGTCTTGCAATGACGAAGATGTTATCTAGAACATTAAAGGGTTAGATTTATCTTAAAGGGCAGATATTACGTAAATTAAGGAGGGTTATGTATAGAATTAACTTTATTATTATAATCTTATCTTTCATACTTACAGGTTGTCTTCCAGCTATTTTTACTGCAGCCACTAGTTCTACTATCGCTGCTGCAAAAGATCAGTCCATTACTGAAACAATTGATGACGTAAAAATATCGGCAAAGATCAAAGCTTCTTTTATAAAAAATAGTTTCAGGGAATTATATACTAAGATTAAGGTTGAGGTAGAACAGGGTAGGGTGCTACTGACTGGAATCATAGATAAAAAAGAAGATGCATTAAAAGCTGTAGAACTTGTCTGGGATATAACAGGAGTTAGTGAAGTTATTAATGAACTGATAATAGATAAAAAAAGTGATCATTTTGACTTAGTGCAATACACTAAAGATGCTATGATTACTAGTCAGATTAAAGCTCGGCTTTTTATTAAGAGAGATATAAAGTGGGTAAATTACACCATTATTACAGTTAATAATATAGTATATATATTTGGTATAGCAAGGTCTGAAGAAGAGCTAGAAATGGTCACTTCTATTGCTTCTCAGATTAATGGAGTGGAAAGAGTAATCTGTCACGTTAAAATGAAGGAAACTAAAAAGATTAATAATGAACATGATATAAATGAAAATGAAGTTTAGATATATTCTTTTGTTGATAGTTTGTTGTATGGGGCTTAGTTCTTGTTCTACTTCATCAAAGACTAGCGTATATAAAAAATTATCTCAGGAAGATCCTAAAAATACTCATTACAAGGGACATTATAAGATAGGCAAAAAATATACTATCAAAGGTAAAACTTATCAGCCTAAGGAAGATGTTAATTGTGATCAAATAGGTATGGCATCTTGGTATGGTTTCAAGGATAATACTCATGGGAAAAAAACAGCCAATGGTGATATCTATAATAAACATATGCTAAGTGCAGCTCATCGTAGTTTACCGATGCCTAGTTTGGTCAAAGTTACTAACTTAAGTAATAATAAGTCCCTGATTGTGATGGTTAATGATCGTGGACCTTTTAAAAAGAACCGTATTATAGATGTTTCAGAAAAATCTGCTGAGATTTTAGGATTTAAAAGACGTGGTATAACAAAGGTTAGAGTGCAATATATGCCTAAAGATACTAAAGAATTTTTGCATAATATTGCTTTAAGACCTAAGGAAAATTGTATCGCCCAAAGAAAAGTAGCCAATCCTAAATGTAGCGTTAATTGTCATATAAAATTAGTAAATCTAAAACATAAATTGACAGTTAATCCTTGATTTACTGTCATTCCTGTGTAGGATGTCATTCCTACTTGACTTAGTGTTACCCCTGCGAAAGCAGGGGTCTAAGGTTCCCGCCTACGTGGGAATGACAAAAAAGTTAGGATAACGTTTTTTAGGGGATGGCATAAAGTTTGTAAATAGTTGAGAATATAGAGGAGTCATAGATGATTGTTCCTGGGAAATATAAACTAAATAGTACTCAATATCTCGAATCTTATAAAAAGATATTGTTGCTTAGAAGATTTGAAGAAAAATGTGGACAATTATACGGTATGGGTCTAATAGGTGGGTTTTGTCACTTATATATTGGACAAGAAGCGATAATTACTGGTATAGATTTAGTAAAACAGGCTGGTGATAATACTATTACCAGTTATAGGGATCATGCTCATATTATTTCAGCCGGGACTGAAGCAAAATATGTGTTAGCAGAGCTAATGGGTAAGGAAACTGGTTGCTCGAAAGGCAAGGGTGGTTCAATGCATATGTTTGACGTACAAAACAAATTTTACGGTGGACATGGCATTGTAGGAGCCCAGGTGCCGATAGGTACTGGTCTGGCTTTTGCTGAAAAATATCGAAATACTGATAATGTGTGTTTTACCTTTTTAGGAGATGGGGCAGTTAATCAGGGGCAAGTATATGAAGCTTTTAATATAGCGGCATTATGGCATTTACCGATAATTTATATTATTGAAAATAATCAATATTCAATGGGTACCTCAGTAGCCCGTTCGACCTTTATGACTGACCTTTACAAAAAAGGGGAGTCGTGTGGTATTACCGGCTTTAAAGTAAATGCTATGTCATTAGAATTGGTTTATGATTATGCTCGGCAAGCTGCAGAGTTTACAAGAAATGGTGGCGGACCAATAATATTAGAAATGGATTGTTATCGTTATCGAGGACACTCAATGTCTGATCCAGCTAAATATCGTAGTAAGGAAGAAGTTGATATCTATAAAGAACAAGACCCCTTATCGCGAGTGAAGGATATAATCCTGGATAACAAATATGCTAGTGAGCAGCAGTTGAAAGAAATTGACAAAGAGGTCAAAGATATTATTGCAGAAGCAGTTGAGTTTTCAGAAAGCTCAGCCTTACCGGATGAGAAAGAACTATATACTAATATTTATGTTGTGAATGAGTAGGAAGATGTTACAAATAACAGTACGGGAAGCTTTGCGTCAGGCAATGCAGGAAGAAATGTTGAAGGATGATAGCATCTTTATTATGGGAGAGGAAGTTGCCGAGTATCAAGGAGCATATAAGGTAACCCAAGGATTGTTAGAGCAATTCGGGGCAAAAAGAGTAATTGATACACCAATAACAGAACATGGCTTTGCTGGGGTGGCTATTGGTGCAGCTTTTTCGGGGTTGCGTCCAATTGTTGAATTTATGACATTTAATTTTGCTATGCAAGCAATGGATCAAATAGTTAATTCTGCAGCTAAGACTCATTATATGTCTGGTGGAATTATTAAATGTCCAATAGTATTTCGTGGACCAAATGGAGCAGCAAGTCGAGTTGCTGCACAACATAGTCAAAATTATACAGCTTGTTATAGTCATATTCCGGGGTTAAAAGTAGTAGCTCCCTATAGTGCAGAAGATCACAAAGGGTTGTTAATGACGGCTATTCGTGATGATGGTCCAGTGATTTTTCTAGAGAATGAAATTCTCTATGGGCATAGTTTTGAAGTTCCAGAAATAATCGAGCCTATTCCTTTTGGGCAAGCTAAGAAACTTATTGAAGGTGATGATGCTACCATAGTAACATTTTCCTTGCAAGTTAAGTTGGCTTTAGATGCGGCAAATAGTTTGCAGGATAATGGCATTAACTGTGAGGTGATTGACCTTAGAACGATCAAGCCTTTGGATATAGAAACTATATTACAATCAGTCAAAAAGACTAACCGATTGGTTATTATAGAAGAAGGTTGGTTTTTTGCCGGGGTTGGGGCAACTATAGCTAGCATGGTGATGAGTCAGGCATTTGATTATCTAGATGCTCCCATAGAAATTATCTCGGGTAAGGATGTTCCTCTACCATATGCTGTTAATTTAGAGAAATTAGCCTTACCAACTATCGAAGATGTTATTAGTGCTGTGAAGAAAGTGTGTTATAGTTAAGAGGAGTAATTATAGCACCATTTGTTGCTTTTCTGGATTGCTTCGTTGGCTTCCGCCCCCTCGCAATGACGTTTGGGTTGTATATACGTCATTGCGAGACCATGTAATGGTCGAAGCAATCTTATTTTTAATTATTTTCCTGGATTGCTTCGTCGGCTTATGCCTTCTTCTAATAGACAGCATGATGGGTGCTTACTCGGCTATAGATATAGCTTTTACTCGATAATCAAGTTTTTTTGTAGATTTGAATAAAATATAGAATAATGGTTGTCATCCTTACGAAGGCAGGGATCTAAAAATGCCATGAGATATTATAGATTCCGCACCGAAGCGGGAATGACAATTTACTTCTACTATTTATAAGCTCTGCAAAAAACTTGATTATCGAGTTTTAAGCTATATCAACTTAGAAATAGTTTTTCCACCAATAATATGGAAGTGAAAATGAAACACACTTTGTCCGGATATCACACCTTTATTGGTAATTAAACGGTAGCCATCTTGCTCTAAACCTACTAGAGATGCAATATAAGATAGTTTGGTAAAATAATCTTTAATTTCATCACCAGAAGCTTTGAGGATAAAGTCGCTATAGTCAATATACTCTTTTTTCGGTATAACTATTACATGTACCGGAGCTACAGGATTTATATCTTTAAACGCTATTAGATTCTCATCTTCATATATTATTTCTGCTGGCAGATACTTGCCAATAATTTTTGCAAAAACATTATTTTTGTCATACATATTCATTATACTCTAATTCTTATTACCTACATTAAGTGTTTTAAAAATTTTAATTCAGCTTCTATCGTATACTTGCAGCAAAACTGCATAACTTTATCTAATTTTTTTGTTAGTATGAATTTTTTATACATTTGGGTTTCATACTATGCAAATACCATCGATTACTATTGAGCAAGTAGCTCAGCAATTTAAAGCTTGGCGTCAAACTAAAACTAATAAGTTTGATCCTATACCAAACCATCTAAAGGAATTAGTTCACCAATTACTCCATCATTATTCTTACCAAGAGATAGCTAAACATCTTAATATTAATAAAGCAACAATTAGTTCAACTAAAAAAGCCCATGAACCTACCATCAAAACTTCTTCTGTCTCAACTTCAAATCAATCCCTACAACAAAATATTAATTTTCTCCCATTTCAACTAGTAAATTCTATAGATACCGATCCTGTAGCTGCTCCCAAGCAAAATCACTATACTTGTCACATTATTAAACCAAATGGTACCAAGCTTATTATCCAAACACTAGAGCCAAAAACTATAATTCAGACATTTTTATGCTGCAACTAACCCCGGCGTCAGTTATTTTTGTTGCCACTATTGCCATCGATTTTCGCAAGGGTATCGATGGCTTAATCGCTGTTTGTAGACAAAAACTTTCTTCTGACCCTCTTAATGGTTCCTTGTTTTTATTCTATAATAAAAACAGAACTGCCATTAAAATTTTGTCCTTTGACGGTCAAGGCTTTTGGCTATGCTCTAAACGCCTATCCAAAGGTAAATTTACGGCAAAACTTTTCCCATCTGATAATTCATCTTACCAAATTTGTTATAGAACCTTACACATTCTTATTCATAATGGCGATCCTAGTTCTGCCAAATTCTCTAATGATTGGCTTCCTGTCGTTTAAGCTGCTGTCTCGATTAATTCCGTATTATTCATATATCTTGCATAGGCAAAAGGCGTATAATCCTCAGGATGCTTCTTTGCTTTGCTACTATGCTCTTGTAGCCAATTTAAATATTTAAAGGCATTGATCTCGTTCTCACTACAAGTCTTTACTATACTATACAGACCACTATGTATCTCAGCACTATTGATTGTTTTAAAGAATAATGAATTCTTCCTTTGTAAAATAATGGTACGCAGTGATCTCTCAGCCCAATTATTATCAAGATTGCTAACTGGGATTTTTAAAAATTGGGTCAAACCTTCTTTATTATTTATCCAATATTTCATAGCTTGTCCAAGCCTACTATTAGGCTCAACTTTCTTGTCGTTAAATAATTCGTCTATTTTGTTATATATGTTTTCTATATATTTACTGCTATGTTCCTGATGATACCCAAGTTTCTCTTCAGGACTCATCTCTTTACATTGATGTTCATTGTGGTAAATCCCACGTGTTTGTTTGAGAAAATATCCGCATTCTTCAGGGTAATATAGTTCATTTTCTGTAAATTTTCTCTGACCATGTGACAAACAATTGATCATCACTATTATTGCCAGTAATTCTTTATCTGCTTCTGATAATACCGGGTTATTATTGTTACTTGCGTCAGTCATTAATTGGATAGAATCTGTTCTATTCTTACGATTCTTTAGTACGTTACCTATATTTTCTCCACCATGCCTATTACCGGTAAAATATAAAACTATTACCTCATTATTTGCAGTCTTAGCACATATTGTAGTAGTATAACAGCTGCGTCCTTTCTTATTTTGAGTACGTAATTTTTTATTGGCTATAGTAATTTCTAAAATCCTAGCTCTAGTATCATCAAGGTTCAGTGAACTACATTCGGCAGCCATTTCCAATAATACCCCGTAAATTTCAGCTCCACCACCTTCTTGCCAAACATCTAAATATTGTTGCCAGAGCGAGCTGTATGCTATAGGAACCCCGCTTAAACTCTGTAGCCTAGATAAACGGTAGAAAGGAGTACCATAGGTCTTTTGTAACACTATTGCACTTCTGCTACTATTTGTCCATTTGTTGATATTTTTATTGTTCATAACTGTATAATCGCAAGCATTACAGCGTAACGTTTTCTTTACATATCTGTTGACTGTAATTGGAGCATTACCTGTAAATTGTAGCAATTTTCTAGCTTCACTATTATATAGTTTGCCATTATAGCAGTGAGGACAGCTATCACCACTACAAAAATTCTCAGGAGTTAAATAGCTGGTATTCGCATCCTTATAATCATCAAACCCATATTTACCTTGCCAATTACTACGATCTATCTTTTTGGGCTTATCGCACTCTCCTTCATTACCACCATTCCCGTTATCAGATTCACCTGGCGGTTCTTTTAATGAATCTGAACTATCTTTTTTTTGTGATCTGCCTTAAAACCAATCAGCATTTCCTTAAGCTTATTTATACTGATATTTGATGATGCTAGCTTGTCTATTAGCTCGTTACAAAATTTCACAAGCTCTACTATCGTTTGCTGTTCATCTCCCGTTAATGAACTTTCCTTGACATGCTGTATTAGTTCTTCTCGTTCTTCAGCACTTAAGGTCGCTACTTTTGGTTTTTTCATTTGATTAATTATCATTATTATTAATATTTCAAATATTATAATATGACTGCTACTTTTTCAACTAGTTTTTTTATTAATCTGTTTTTTATTAATCGGTGATATTTGCATAGTAGAAATCCAAATTTATACAATAAATTCATACTAGCAAAGAAATTAGATAGTGTTACGCAGTTTTGCTGCAAGTATACCTTCTATCTCAGATTTTGCTAATATTATTTCTGTTAGTCGGTATTTTTTTTGTTTCAAATCATATTCTCTCATGTCAGCAGCAAAAAAACCAAATATTAACATAATAGCTATTCGACTGGCAAAGGTAAGATAAGTAAAACCTAAGCTTGATATAGCTACACTTATTATTAAAGTAATTATTAGTGCTAACCACATTCTGTGATATAATGCCCAAAATATATTAAAAAATGCAGCAAATAACGAAAAACCCTGTTTGATAATAATAAAATCATTATCTTTTTTTTGAGGATTAACATATATTGAATAAATATTCATAGGAGAGTCTTGTAATTATGATACTGAATGATTACTTAAACATCATAATAATAAACAAACAACTAAACATCAATAGCTAAACATCAATATTTAGAAGATTATTTATGTCAGACAACTCATTACACGGGACTACTATACTGTGCTTAAGAAAAGGCGGAGAAGTCGTGATTACCGCTGATGGTCAGGTTTCCCTTGGTAATACAATTTTAAAATCGACAGCCAAAAAATTAAGAACTATGTTCAATAATAGTATTATTGCAGGCTTTGCTGGCTCTACTGCCGATGCTTTAACTTTATTTGAAAAACTAGAATTAAAGCTAGAAAAACATTCATACCAGTTACTGAGAAGTGCAGTAGAATTGGCAAAAGAGTGGCGTAGCGATAAATATTTACGTAAACTTGAAGCAATGATGATTGTTGCAGATAAAAAAAATATATTAATTCTAACTGGTAATGGTGATGTAGTTGAACCTGACGGGGATGCTGCTGCCATTGGTTCTGGTGGATTATATGCCCTGGCAAGTGCTAGGGGATTAATGTCTTTTGATAATAACCTAACTGCAGAAGAGATTGCTTTAAAATCAATGCATATTGCAGCTGACATTTGTGTTTTCTCTAATCATAACATTATTTTAGAAAAAGTTATATGAGTACTAGTATTAAGAAAAAATCCGCGGGAACTCCTGCTAAATCTGTTAAAACTTCGGTTAAACCTGTAAGAACTCCACCTAAATCAGTGGAAATTCCTGCTAAATCTATGGGATTAACTCCTTCTAAAATCGTAGCTGAGCTTGATAGATTCATTGTTGGACAATATAAGGCCAAAAAAGCTGTGGCGATCGCTTTACGCAATCGCTGTAGGCGTAGAAATGTAGCCGAGCCACTTCGTCAAGAAATCGTTCCAAAAAATATTTTAATGATTGGATCAACTGGCGTAGGTAAGACTGAAATCGCTAGAAGGCTTGCTAAGCTTAGCGGCTCACCTTTTCTTAAAATAGAAGCCACTAAATTTACTGAAGTAGGATATGTTGGACGAGACGTTGAGTCAATAATACGAGATTTAGTGGAGATAGCTGTTAATACCCAAAAAGCTAATGCTAAAAAAGAAGTTATTGCTAATGCAACTTTAAAAACTGTAGAAAGAGTATTGGACGCTTTAGTAGGCAAATCGGCATCAGTTGAGACTAGAGAGAAATTTCGTCTTAAGCTTGAAAAAGGTGAACTCGATGATAATGAAATTGAGATCAATATAGCAGATTCAGGTAGCATATTTGGTAGTAATTTTGAAATTCCTGGTATGCCAGGAGCGGCTATGGGTGTGTTAAATGTTTCTGATATGATCAGCAAAGTCATCGGTACTAGTAAAACAAAAAACAAAAAAATGCTAGTTAAAGATGCTATGTTAACTATCTTGGCTGAAGAGTCAGATAAATTGATTGATCAAGAAAAAATTACTCAAGATGCATTAGTGCTAGTACAAAATGATGGTATAGTATTTTTGGATGAGATTGATAAAATCACTTCAAGACCTGAGGGAAAAAGCTCAGAGATTAGTAGAGAAGGAGTACAGAGGGATTTATTACCTATTATTGAGGGTACAACAGTTAATACTAAGTATGGTCCTGTAGAAACTGCTCATATATTATTTATAGCATCAGGGGCTTTTCATTTATCAAAACCATCTGATTTATTGCCCGAGTTGCAAGGAAGGCTACCTATTAGAGTAGAGTTAAACTCACTCACTAAGGAAGATATGGTGAAAATCTTGGTTGAACCAGAATCAAGTTTAATAAAACAATATTCAGCCTTAATTGGCACCGAAGGGGTAGAATTACAATTTACTGATAAGGCAATAGATAAGATTGCTACTTATGCAGCAAAAGTTAACTTAGAAATTGAAGATATTGGAGCAAGAAGATTGCATACTATTTTAGAAAATTTATTGGAGGATATAAGTTTTAATGCAAGTGACATGAAAGAAAAAAAGGTAGTTATGGAGGAGCATTTTGTCGACCAGCAATTATCAAAAATTATCAAAAATCTGGATTTAGTAAAATTTATTTTGTAAATGATAGTTCATCTTGGCAGTTTAACCTTTAGTGGTATAGACATTATTGATGTCGATGTGCAAGTACAGATATCGCCAGGTATACCTAATTTTACTATAGTAGGGCTAGCGGATAAAACCATTGGTGAGTCTAAAGAAAGGGTTAGGGCAGCTCTGTCTTCCATAGGTCTTGCCCTACCTGCCAAGAAAATACTTATAAATTTAGCTCCAGCCGATTTGGTTAAAGAGGGTAGTCATTTTGACCTTGCTATTGCTTGTGCTATACTTAGCAGTATGAAAATTTTACCAGCTGGAGAAATGCAAGAATATCTAGTAATAGGGGAATTATCTCTAGATGGTTCTATATTACCTGTCAGTGGAGCTTTGCCTGCTGCTATTGGTACTGCAGCTAGAAATAAAGGGCTAATTTGTTCAAAACAGAATGGTCAGGAAGCTGCCTGGTCTGGCAATAATAATATTTTGGTAGCAAGTAATTTAATAGAGTTAGTTAATCATTTTAAAGGTCTGCAAATATTATCATCACCAGAATTGGAAATTGACACTAGCATCATAAATTACCCTGACTTTAAAGAGATCAAAGGGCAGAAAACAGCCAAGCGAGCTTTAGAAATAGCAGCTTCAGGTAGCCATAATCTATTAATGTTTGGTCCACCTGGTACTGGGAAATCGATGCTGGCACAATGTATACCTGGGATATTACCCAAAATGCGACCCGAAGAAATATTAGAGTGCAGTACTATAGCAAGTGTTGCTGGCAAGTTAGCAAATGGCAAACTATCAAGGGTTAGACCCTTTCGTGCTCCTCACCATTCCTGCTCGATAGCAGCAATGGTCGGTGGTGGTGTGGGTAAAAGAGTAAAGCCAGGTGAGATTTCATTAGCCCATAATGGGGTATTATTTTTAGACGAATTACCAGAGTTTCCACCTAATGTTATCGAATCTCTAAGGCAACCAATTGAAACTGGGGAAATACTAATTGCTAGATCAAATTCGCATATTAAATATCCAGCTAACTTTCAGCTAATAGCCGCAATGAATCCTTGTAAATGCGGTTATTTAAGCGATCCGCATAAAGCATGTTCAAGGGCTCCAAAATGTGGTATAGTAAATCAAATTGAATTAGGTGATAAGATGTGGTATAAATAAAGGAAAAAATGTCAACAAGTCCATATAGTCAAGATTTAAGAGAAAAAGTAATAAATTATATAGAAAAAGGTAATAGTCAAGAATCTGCTGCTAGAATATTTGCTATACATAAAAATACAATTAGCCGTTGGAACGTAAGGAGAAGAAAAGAAGGAACAGTGCTGGCAAGAGCTAGACTAGGATTTAAAAGTAAGATTGATAAAAAAGCATTGGAATATTTCGTAACAAATAACCCTAATAGTAAGCTACAAGAAATTGGTAAGAATTTTGGAATTACAGGTTCTCAAGTAGCTAATATATTAAAAAAGTTAGGATTTAGTTATAAAAAAAAACCTTTAGCTATTTGGAAGCAAGTGCAGAGAAACGATCTGATTATTTAGAAAAGATCAGTAAATATGATAAAGATAAAATAGTATATCTTGATGAAAGTGGTATAGATATGACAATTTGCCAAGATAGAGGTTGGGGTAAGATAGGAGAATTATTGATTGGCAAGAAGAGTGGGAAGCATTATCAAAGGACTAATATAATAGCTGGTTTAGTAAATAACAAACCAATAGCCCCTTTTGTTTTTAATAAAACTTGTAATACAGAACTATTTAATAATTGGGTTGAAAAATTTTTGATTAAAGAGTTAACAGCAGGACAGGTTGTAGTGATGGATAACGTTAGTTTTCATAAATCTCAAAAGACAAAAGAGCTAATAGAATCAGTTGGTTGTGAAGTTATTTTTTTACCCCCATATTCTCCAGACTTAAATCCAATAGAAAAATTTTGGGCTAATATGAAGCGATGGATTCGAAACAAAATAGCGGAAATTGGTACATTATCTAAAGCTATTTCTGCATTCTTTGTCACCTAATTCAATTTGATTTACTATAGTGATTATCAGATGCGTATTTCTGGTCCAATCATGGATCGATTTGATCTACATATAAATGTAGGCTCTATCGATTCATATAATTATAATTTAATAGGAGATGATACAGAAGAAGGGTCTGAACAAATAGCCAATAGGGTCGAAATAGCTCGCAATATTCAACAAACTAGATATGAAGGATATAATATCAAAACAAATAACCGTTTGGATGGGCAACTGCTTATTGAATATGCACTACCAGTTGATGATGGAAAAGATTTACTTAACGAAGGTATACTTGCAGCAAAACTGCGTAACACTATCTAATTTCTTTGCTAGTATGAATTTATTGTATAAATTTGGATTTCTACTATGCAAATATCACCGATTAATAAAAAACAGATTAATAAAAAAACTAGTTGAAAAAGTAGCAGTCATATTATAATATTTGAAATATTAATAATAATGATAATTAATCAAATGAAAAAACCAAAAGTAGCGACCTTAAGTGCTGAAGAACGAGAAGAACTAATACAGCATGTCAAGGAAAGTTCATTAACGGGAGATGAACAGCAAACGATAGTAGAGCTTGTGAAATTTTGTAACGAGCTAATAGACAAGCTAGCATCATCAAATATCAGTATAAATAAGCTTAAGGAAATGCTGATTGGTTTTAAGGCAGATCACAAAAAAAAGATAGTTCAGATTCATTAAAAGAACCGCCAGGTGAATCTGATAACGGGAATGGTGGTAATGAAGGAGAGTGCGATAAGCCCAAAAAGATAGATCGTAGTAATTGGCAAGGTAAATATGGGTTTGATGATTATAAGGATGCGAATACCAGCTATTTAACTCCTGAGAATTTTTGTAGTGGTGATAGCTGTCCTCACTGCTATAATGGCAAACTATATAATAGTGAAGCTAGAAAATTGCTACAATTTACAGGTAATGCTCCAATTACAGTCAACAGATATGTAAAGAAAACGTTACGCTGTAATGCTTGCGATTATACAGTTATGAACAATAAAAATATCAACAAATGGACAAATAGTAGCAGAAGTGCAATAGTGTTACAAAAGACCTATGGTACTCCTTTCTACCGTTTATCTAGGCTACAGAGTTTAAGCGGGGTTCCTATAGCATACAGCTCGCTCTGGCAACAATATTTAGATGTTTGGCAAGAAGGTGGTGGAGCTGAAATTTACGGGGTATTATTGGAAATGGCTGCCGAATGTAGTTCACTGAACCTTGATGATACTAGAGCTAGGATTTTAGAAATTACTATAGCCAATAAAAAATTACGTACTCAAAATAAGAAAGGACGCAGCTGTTATACTACTACAATATGTGCTAAGACTGCAAATAATGAGGTAATAGTTTTATATTTTACCGGTAATAGGCATGGTGGAGAAAATATAGGTAACGTACTAAAGAATCGTAAGAATAGAACAGATTCTATCCAATTAATGACTGACGCAAGTAACAATAATAACCCGGTATTATCAGAAGCAGATAAAGAATTACTGGCAATAATAGTGATGATCAATTGTTTGTCACATGGTCAGAGAAAATTTACAGAAAATGAACTATATTACCCTGAAGAATGCGGATATTTTCTCAAACAAACACGTGGGATTTACCACAATGAACATCAATGTAAAGAGATGAGTCCTGAAGAGAAACTTGGGTATCATCAGGAACATAGCAGTAAATATATAGAAAACATATATAACAAAATAGACGAATTATTTAACGACAAGAAAGTTGAGCCTAATAGTAGGCTTGGACAAGCTATGAAATATTGGATAAATAATAAAGAAGGTTTGACCCAATTTTTAAAAATCCCAGTTAGCAATCTTGATAATAATTGGGCTGAGAGATCACTGCGTACCATTATTTTACAAAGGAAGAATTCATTATTCTTTAAAACAATCAATAGTGCTGAGATACATAGTGGTCTGTATAGTATAGTAAAGACTTGTAGTGAGAACGAGATCAATGCCTTTAAATATTTAAATTGGCTACAAGAGCATAGTAGCAAAGCAAAGAAGCATCCTGAGGATTATACGCCTTTTGCCTATGCAAGATATATGAATAATACGGAATTAATCGAGACAGCAGCTTAAACGACAGGAAGCCAATCATTAGAGAATTTGGCAGAACTAGGATCGCCATTATGAATAAGAATGTGTAAGGTTCTATAACAAATTTGGTAAGATGAATTATCAGATGGGAAAAGTTTTGCCGTAAATTTACCTTTGGATAGGCGTTTAGAGCATAGCCAAAAGCCTTGACCGTCAAAGGACAAAATTTTAATGGCAGTTCTGTTTTTATTATAGAATAAAAACAAGGAACCATTAAGAGGGTCAGAAGAAAGTTTTTGTCTACAAACAGCGATTAAGCCATCGATACCCTTGCGAAAATCGATGGCAATAGTGGCAACAAAAATAACTGACGCCGGGGTTAGTTGCAGCATAAAAATGTCTGAATTATAGTTTTTGGCTCTAGTGTTTGGATAATAAGCTTGGTACCATTTGGTTTAATAATGTGACAAGTATAGTGATTTTGCTTGGGAGCAGCTACAGGATCGGTATCTATAGAATTTACTAGTTGAAATGGGAGAAAATTAATATTTTGTTGTAGGGATTGATTTGAAGTTGAGACAGAAGAAGTTTTGATGGTAGGTTCATGGGCTTTTTTAGTTGAACTAATTGTTGCTTTATTAATATTAAGATGTTTAGCTATCTCTTGGTAAGAATAATGATGGAGTAATTGGTGAACTAATTCCTTTAGATGGTTTGGTATAGGATCAAACTTATTAGTTTTAGTTTGACGCCAAGCTTTAAATTGCTGAGCTACTTGCTCAATAGTAATCGATGGTATTTGCATAGTATGAAACCCAAATGTATAAAAAATTCATACTAACAAAAAAATTAGATAAAGTTATGCAGTTTTGCTGCAAGTATACAAAACAAATAACCGTTTGGATGGGCAACTGCTTATTGAATATGCACTACCAGTTGATGATGGAAAAGATTTACTTAACGAAGCCGCTACAAAATTTCGTATATCAATGCGGGCATATAATAGAATCTTACGAGTTGCAAGAACTATAGCTGACCTAGAAGGTTCTCGCAATGTCTATAAGATACATATTGCCGAAGCACTAAACTATAGAAAAATGGATAATAACCTATAGTTAACTCGAGAGGGGCAGGTGTCATCTCTGCTAGAATTAGTGTCACCCCTGTGAAGGTAGAGGTCTAGATTCCCGCCTACGCTGGTGGGTTAATTATATGTTCAAACCATATTTAGCTAGTAAAGAGGAAAGTTCAGATTTTATACTATTCATTCCTTCCAAACTATCTGATTCATATCTAGCAATAATTTTGGCTTCAGTGTTAGAGGCTCGGAGTAACCACCATGCATTAGAGTCAATTGATGAGTCAATCCTTATACCATCAATGTCATTGAAAGCGATATTTTGGCTAATTAAATCATCTTTTATTTGCTGAATAATATCAAATTTGAGATCATCTGGTACCGGGATGCTAATTTCAGGAGTGCTGTAACATTTAGGTAGCTCATCTATCATATCGTCCAAGGTTTTTTCTGATCTTGATAATAAATCAAGAAACCGTAGAGCAGCGTAAATTGCATCATCGTATCCATAATATTTATCAGCAAAAAATATGTGACCACTAGTTTCGCCGCCCAGTAATGCCTTAGTTGTTTGCATCTTGTCTTTAATAAAGGAATGACCTGTTTTCCACATTATCGGTCTTCCACCATATGACTTAATCTGATTAAATATGGCGCTACTTGATTTAATATCCATGATAATAGTTGCTTGTGGATTTTGGTCAATTATATCTTTTGCTAATATACAAAGAATCTGGTCGCCTAAAATTATTCGTCCTTTCTTACTTATAATGGCTATACGATCGGCATCTCCATCAAATGCAATACCAATATCGCAATCTTGGGTTTTCACTACTTCTATTAGTTGTTCTAGATTTTTAGCAATAGTGGGATCTGGGTGGTGATTAGGAAAATTACCATCAATTTCCGAATTGATAACGATATTTTTGTTGGGTAACCTTAATGCTAATAGATCAGTAATATTTCCAGCCGCACCGTTAGCTGGATCCCATGCTACTTTTATTTTAGGTTCTATAGTTATTTCTTGTAAAATCCGATCTATGTATTGAGCTGTGATATTTAACTTTTGCACATTAGCTGGGGCTATAAACTTATCAGCCATACTATAGCTAATCCGATTAGCATTTAGCCATAGTAAACTGGCGTCATTGCGAGGAGGCGTAAGCCGACGAAGCAATCCATTTTTAATCGTTCTTTTGGATTGCTTCGTCGCTACTACAGTAGCTTCTCGCAATGACGGCGTAATGTTAATTGAGTTAGCTATAGACCAATCAGTATTTAGAATGCTATTTAGTAAATGTTGTATTTGTTGGTCAAAAAAAGACTTGCCTTGCGATAACATCTTAAAACCATTATCATCTTTGGGATTATGTGAACCTGTGATCATTATACTAGCTTGTGGTTTAAATATCTTATCAGCAAAATATAGCATAGGAGAGGGGGCGACTCCTATTGAGATAGCCTGTCCACCAGCTGAGATAATGCCATTAACCAAAGCATGGTAAAGGGCAGGGGAGCTTAATCTACCATCTCGCCCTATCAATATTTTGTTCCCTTGTTTAGATATATTTAGTTTGGTAAAACAAAATCCAATTTTATAAGCAATAGTTGTATTAATATCCAGCAGACTGCTTCCACGAATATCGTACAATCTAAAAATTGTTCTATTTATTTCCATTGTCATTACTATTTTAGTATAATAGACCTCTTGCATAACCTAAAGATAATTGAGGAATTTTTAGGAAAAACGAAGTCGAGTACCGCAGCGTACTAAGATGTACGTGAGGAACGGAGACGAGTTTTGACAACAAAATTACCAATTAGATTAGGTTATGCAATAGGTCTAATTAAGTGATTTAAAGAGTTGATAGTATAAATGAAAATTTTAGCATTGGATACGGTAAATAATAGTGCATCTGTTGCGATTTCTGAAGATAAAGTTATTTTGGCCTATATCGAGGATTTAAGACCCTCTATGCAGGCTGAAACAATAGTACCAATGATTGAAGAAGCTCTGAGAATAGCAAAGCTTTCTTACCATGACTTAAATTACCTAGCCGTTACAAATGGTCCAGGTAGTTTTACCGGTATTAGGGTAGGGTTGTCAGTAGCAAAAGGCATTTTGCTAAGTACCAATATCATAGGTACTACTATATCTAATTTTGAGTATTCCTGGCGGAGAGCCACTAGGCAAGTAAATAACCATAATAAAAAGGTTAATTTTAAGTTTTTTATTTTTCTTAATGCATATAGAGAGCAATTATATAGCCAGGTTTTTGATCAAGATGGACAGTCATCTATTCCTTTATTGATAAATTATGACCAAGTTGGGCAGTTATTAAATACAGAAGATAATATTATTAAAGTCTGTGCTGGTAGTGGGTTAGAGATGATATACGACAAGATTAAGGATTTAGAAAATGTAATAATCTTACCGCGTTTCACTAAAATTAAGGCATGGCATATATGTCAATATATAGCTGATAAAATAGCTGAAAAATGTAATTTTTCTAACTCTATCGAGCCATTATATATTAGAATGGCTGATGTGAAGATTAAACAGAGTTAGCTATAGCTTTAGCCTCAGCGTCATTGCGAGGAGACCGTAGGTCGACGAAGCAATATAGTCTTGATGTATCTATACTAATTCTCATGGATTGCTTTGTCGCTGCTAAAGTAGCTCTAAGCCATGACTCTTAGCAGTCAGCTTTTTTACTGATCATAAGGAAATAAATAAAAAATTGTAGAGTACTATTCTCTAGTAAAATTACAAAATCCCTGAAAGAGTAATAAGTAACTGGCGGGGCGTAGTGAACAATTTCCGAACCCAACCAGATACCAAATTGCTTATTATACAAGTGCTTACGCTCTATTATTAGAGCTTCGTTACTTCATATTCTAACTCCATATTTTTTCCACAAAATGCCATCGAAATTTTGAGTATTTGTTTTACATGCTGATATTCTTTTATCCTAGTATCATATTTCTTATCTATAATTTGTTGTAAGCCAGATTTAGCTATATCTGCTAAATCTTCTGAGGATTTAGCGATTTTATACTCGATAATCATCGCTTTATCACCTTTGCCCACTTTCGGGATCATCATCATATCTGGACGACCATCGCCTGATTCTTGTTCACTTGATATTATATAACGAAAAGATAGAGTATTGATCAGTCCTAACATAAAGCCACTATAAAACAATTCTGCCTTCTTCTCGCCAGTTTGATGAAAACTAGTAGAGTTAAGTAGTAACTCTTGCATATTCTCTTTAAACTCCTCAATTTTACCATCTGGCAGTAAGCTAACTAATGAATAATATAACGAACTATCCATTTGTATTTGTTTACTAACCCATTGTAGCAATCGTGCATTATATATATTTTTTACTTCTCTATTAGGCACAGATAATTTATAGATACTTTCTTCTTGGTCAATAGTTGTTGGGTTTAAATAGCCGCTAAATAATAATAAGCTAAACAAACCTCCGCGTGAACTGATATCAGCAAAACTTATATATTTGGTAATAGGAGAAGTAATAGCTTTTCCTGCGGCTAAAGCCTGAATATCTGTTTGCATCTCATCTGAGAGCAATACATGATCAATCCAATCAGTCCCACCACTATCAATCCAATAATGATCCAACTTACCTTTATTTGCCAAACATTGCATAATTGACCATGGATTATAAATGACTTCTCCACCAAAATTATAGCCATTATACCAATTTTTAATCTTTTCTGGATCTGTATTAGTTGGGACGATGGTCAATAATTCATCAACTTCTGCTTGGGTAAAGCCGTAACTGCTAGCAAATTTTTTGTCTAATAGACTACATTCAGTTAAATTATTCAAATCTGAAAACAAATTAGCCTTAGCAATCCGTAATATGCCGGTAATAACGCCTTTTTGTAATGAATCATTGGTTTTAAGACTATTGCCAAATATTGCCCGGAATAGTTTAAGTACCTGATTAAATTCTTCTTTATGACCAAATTCCATATAGGAACTATTAATTGGCGTATCATACTCGTCAATTAGTATGTAAACTTTCTGATTAAAATGTTTATAAAGTAAATCGCTTAAAAATTTCAAACTATTCTCAAGCTCTACTTTGTTAAATTCTCCAGAAAAATATCTAGTTAATTGTTTCTTTTGTGCATCATTTAATAAATTTTCCTTATCTGTTAAATAAGTCTCCAAATAACGATAATTACTAAATAACTGTATTACTTGATAATTGATTTTACTTTCAATTTCCTCATAACTACTTCCCCTAACACCCTTAAAACTTATAAGAATAACTGGAAATTGACCTTGACGTTTCATAGAGTTTGCTACACTAGCAATTTTTAATGGCTTTAGTTCTTTAGTCTCATCAAATCCTAAATCCACTTCTCCTCCGCTAAACAGCTTATGATTAACTCTTTGTTCTTGCGGCAATTGTATCCCATACTCATCCACTTCTATTTCTAGAAATCTTCGCACCATATCCATATTCAAGCTCTTCCCCCAACGCCTTGGGCGAGTAATGAGTGTGACTGCCCCACTATCTTCTAATAATTCTTTGATCATTAGACTCTTATCAACAAATACATCACTATTTAGCAATAATGTCTTGAAGTCATCAGTACCAACTAACATGGTTGGTTGATCATCAACATTATTTTTATTTTTTTCTTCTATCATTGTTCTCATCTGTTCCTTCCAACTATAATATCCATTATACTACTTTTTTATTGTCCACTAATAGCTAATTAGCAAAATTTTTATAATTTTTTGTTTTTTTATAGTGAATTAACCTGAATTAACACCCAGACGATATAATTATGCAGCCTTAGAAAATGTTATAATTTCAGTGCCGTTTTTGTGATATTTTTACCTCGTGTTTTTAATTGTATAATTACCACTAAATTTGATATTCCACAAATTTCTTTAAAAATCACTTTACATGTTAAAATATATTAATATTATATAAAGTATATTAGACTTTAATAGTAAAGATTATTTTATTATGCCATAGAATAGAACTCGTGTGAGTCTAAAGAATGTCATTGCGAGGAGATGCTTTGTAACACTACGTCATTGCGAGAAGGCATAAGCCGACGAAGCAATCCATTTTTATGTCATCCCTGCGAAGGCAGGTATCTATAATAATATTCAGGGTTTTTTGGACATTATTTTAGATCCCGCACCGAAGCAGGTATTACACAAAACAGGCTTGCTTCGTCACCGCTAAGCAGCCCCTTACAATGACGTCATACCAATCTAGTTAACTATAAATAAAAGAGAGAAAAACAATGCCGTTAGAAGAAAAAATTGTACAACAAATAACAAGTAACTCTATTACTACTCTTTACCTTGGGGATAACGAGATAGGAGAGGATGGAGCAAAGGATTTAGCAAAAGCCTTAAAGATTAATAAATCTATTACTAATCTTAACCTTTTGCGTAACAAGATAGGAGATGCTGGAATGAGAGATTTAGCAAAAGCCTTAAAGAATAATCGCTCTATTACTAAGCTTACGCTTACTGATAACCAGATAGAAGATGATGGAGTACAGGCTCTAGCAGAAGCCTTAAAGGTTAATTATTCTATTACTTATCTTGAGCTTCGTTATATAGTAAATCAAATTGAATTAGGTGACAAAGAATGCAGAAATAGCTTTAGATAATGTACCAATTTCCGCTATTTTGTTTCGAATCCATCGCTTCATATTAGCCCAAAATTTTTCTATTGGATTTAAGTCTGGAGAATATGGGGGTAAAAAAATAACTTCACAACCAACTGATTCTATTAGCTCTTTTGTCTTTTGAGATTTATGAAAACTAACGTTATCCATCACTACAACCTGTCCTGCTGTTAACTCTTTAATCAAAAATTTTTCAACCCAATTATTAAATAGTTCTGTATTACAAGTTTTATTAAAAACAAAAGGGGCTATTGGTTTGTTATTTACTAAACCAGCTATTATATTAGTCCTTTGATAATGCTTCCCACTCTTCTTGCCAATCAATAATTCTCCTATCTTACCCCAACCTCTATCTTGGCAAATTGTCATATCTATCCCACTTTCATCAAGATATACTATTTTATCTTTATCATATTTACTGATCTTTTCTAAATAATCAGATCGTTTCTCTGCACTTGCTTCCAAATAGCTAAAGGTTTTTTTTTATAACTAAATCCTAACTTTTTTAATATATTAGCTACTTGAGAACCTGTAATTCCAAAATTCTTACCAATTTCTTGTAGCTTACTATTAGGGTTATTTGTTACGAAATATTCCAATGCTTTTTTATCAATCTTACTTTTAAATCCTAGTCTAGCTCTTGCCAGCACTGTTCCTTCTTTTCTTCTCCTTACGTTCCAACGGCTAATTGTATTTTTATGTATAGCAAATATTCTAGCAGCAGATTCTTGACTATTACCTTTTTCTATATAATTTATTACTTTTTCTCTTAAATCTTGACTATATGGACTTGTTGACATTTTTTCCTTTATTTATACCACATCTTATCACCTAATTCAATTTGATTTACTATAACAAGATAGGAGATGATGGAGTACAGGCTCTAGCAAAAACCTTAAAGATTAATCACTCTCTTACTACTCTTGACCTTTATAATAGCCAAATAGGAGATGCTGGAGCACAGGCTATAGCAGAAGCCTTAAAGGATAATCACTCTATTACTACTCTTTACCTTCATACTAACCAGATAGGAGATGCTGGAGCACAGGCTGTAGCAGAAGCCTTAAAGGTTAATTACACTATTAATTATCTTCACATTCGTAGTAACCAGATAGGAGATGCTGGAGCACAGGCTATAGCAGAAGCCTTAAAAGTTAATAAATCTATTACTAGTTTTTACATTGATCGTGGTAATCCGATAGGATCTGTGGGAGTGAAGTATCTAGCAGATGCCTTAAAGATCAATAAATCTATTGTTACTTTTGGCACTGCTTTTAACAATATAGGAAATATTGTAAAGAAAGAGATAGAAACAGCCTTACAGATTAATAACGAACTTGCTGCAAAGACCAAACAAGAAACTTTAGCAAAACAAGCAGCTGAACAGGCAAGGCAAAAAGAGGCTGAAAGACTTGAAAAGGAGGCAAAGCTTAGAGAGCAAGAGGCAGCTGAACAAGCTAGACAAGAGGCTCTAGCAAAACAAATAGCCGAACAGACAAGACAAAAAGAGGCTGAGAGACTTGAGAAGGAAGCAAAGCTTAGAGAGCAAGAGGCAGCTGAACAAGCTAGACAAGAGGCTCTAGTAAAAAAATACATAGCTGAACAAGTTAGGCAGCAAGAAGCTGAAAGAGTTAAGCAACAGGCAAAGCTTAGAGAGCAAGAGGAAGCCAAGGCGGCAAAAGAAGCAGCTGAATTAAAGGCTATAGAGGAAGCAAAAATAAAAGAATATATCCCCAATATACCGGCTGTAAAATTATTTGAGGTAGCAGGTAGGGATAATCAGTTTGATAATGATGATCAGGCTACTATCCAGCAAGTATCAGATTTAATGCGAGATGGTAACGACCACCTACAGGAGAATGTTAAAAAAGCGGTACTGGTGGTTGGTAAGACTGGGGCTGGCAAGAGTACGCTGGTTCACGTTCTTAGTGGTAATGAACTGCAAGCTATTAGGGATGATGCAACTAGCGAGCTGGTTATTGACGCAATACAACCACTTAGTGATATTGTCATTGGTCATAAAATGTCTTCCGAAACCAAAATTCCTAATAAATGTTTGGCTAAAGACCTAACCATTTGGGATTGCCCTGGCTTTAATGATACTGATCTTGTTCAGGAAATTGCTAACATCTTTTATATTAAAAGGCTTTTTGAGATTACAGATCAACTAAAATTTGTGCTGGTGGTAGATGAATCAGATTTAAGGAGTAATAGAGGCAGTGATTTCCTTGAAACTTTATCTAATTTTATAAAAAGTTTGTATACTTGCAGCAAAACTGCATAACTTTATCTAATTTTTTTGTTAGTATGAATTTTTTATACATTTGGGTTTCATACTATGCAAATACCATCGATTACTATTGAGCAAGTAGCTCAGCAATTTAAAGCTTGGCGTCAAACTAAAACTAATAAGTTTGATCCTATACCAAACCATCTAAAGGAATTAGTTCACCAATTACTCCATCATTATTCTTACCAAGAGATAGCTAAACATCTTAATATTAATAAAGCAACAATTAGTTCAACTAAAAAAGCCCATGAACCTACCATCAAAACTTCTTCTGTCTCAACTTCAAATCAATCCCTACAACAAAATATTAATTTTCTCGTATACTTGCAGCAAAACTGCATAACTTTATCTAATTTTTTTGTTAGTATGAATTTTTTATACATTTGGGTTTCATACTATGCAAATACCATCGATTACTATTGAGCAAGTAGCTCAGCAATTTAAAGCTTGGCGTCAAACTAAAACTAATAAGTTTGATCCTATACCAAACCATCTAAAGGAATTAGTTCACCAATTACTCCATCATTATTCTTACCAAGAGATAGCTAAACATCTTAATATTAATAAAGCAACAATTAGTTCAACTAAAAAAGCCCATGAACCTACCATCAAAACTTCTTCTGTCTCAACTTCAAATCAATCCCTACAACAAAATATTAATTTTCTCCCATTTCGTATACTTGCAGCAAAACTGCATAACTTTATCTAATTTTTTTGTTAGTATGAATTTTTTATACATTTGGGTTTCATACTATGCAAATACCATCGATTACTATTGAGCAAGTAGCTCAGCAATTTAAAGCTTGGCGTCAAACTAAAACTAATAAGTTTGATCCTATACCAAACCATCTAAAGGAATTAGTTCACCAATTACTCCATCATTATTCTTACCAAGAGATAGCTAAACATCTTAATATTAATAAAGCAACAATTAGTTCAACTAAAAAAGCCCATGAACCTACCATCAAAACTTCTTCTGTCTCAACTTCAAATCAATCCCTACAACAAAATATTAATTTTCTCCCATTTCAACTAGTAAATTCTATAGATACCGATCCTGTAGCTGCTCCCAAGCAAAATCACTATACTTGTCACATTATTAAACCAAATGGTACCAAGCTTATTATCCAAACACTAGAGCCAAAAACTATAATTCAGACATTTTTATGCTGCAACTAACCCCGGCGTCAGTTATTTTTGTTGCCACTATTGCCATCGATTTTCGCAAGGGTATCGATGGCTTAATCGCTGTTTGTAGACAAAAACTTTCTTCTGACCCTCTTAATGGTTCCTTGTTTTTATTCTATAATAAAAACAGAACTGCCATTAAAATTTTGTCCTTTGACGGTCAAGGCTTTTGGCTATGCTCTAAACGCCTATCCAAAGGTAAATTTACGGCAAAACTTTTCCCATCTGATAATTCATCTTACCAAATTTGTTATAGAACCTTACACATTCTTATTCATAATGGCGATCCTAGTTCTGCCAAATTCTCTAATGATTGGCTTCCTGTCGTTTAAGCTGCTGTCTCGATTAATTCCGTATTATTCATATATCTTGCATAGGCAAAAGGCGTATAATCCTCAGGATGCTTCTTTGCTTTGCTACTATGCTCTTGTAGCCAATTTAAATATTTAAAGGCATTGATCTCGTTCTCACTACAAGTCTTTACTATACTATACAGACCACTATGTATCTCAGCACTATTGATTGTTTTAAAGAATAATGAATTCTTCCTTTGTAAAATAATGGTACGCAGTGATCTCTCAGCCCAATTATTATCAAGATTGCTAACTGGGATTTTTAAAAATTGGGTCAAACCTTCTTTATTATTTATCCAATATTTCATAGCTTGTCCAAGCCTACTATTAGGCTCAACTTTCTTGTCGTTAAATAATTCGTCTATTTTGTTATATATGTTTTCTATATATTTACTGCTATGTTCCTGATGATACCCAAGTTTCTCTTCAGGACTCATCTCTTTACATTGATGTTCATTGTGGTAAATCCCACGTGTTTGTTTGAGAAAATATCCGCATTCTTCAGGGTAATATAGTTCATTTTCTGTAAATTTTCTCTGACCATGTGACAAACAATTGATCATCACTATTATTGCCAGTAATTCTTTATCTGCTTCTGATAATACCGGGTTATTATTGTTACTTGCGTCAGTCATTAATTGGATAGAATCTGTTCTATTCTTACGATTCTTTAGTACGTTACCTATATTTTCTCCACCATGCCTATTACCGGTAAAATATAAAACTATTACCTCATTATTTGCAGTCTTAGCACATATTGTAGTAGTATAACAGCTGCGTCCTTTCTTATTTTGAGTACGTAATTTTTTATTGGCTATAGTAATTTCTAAAATCCTAGCTCTAGTATCATCAAGGTTCAGTGAACTACATTCGGCAGCCATTTCCAATAATACCCCGTAAATTTCAGCTCCACCACCTTCTTGCCAAACATCTAAATATTGTTGCCAGAGCGAGCTGTATGCTATAGGAACCCCGCTTAAACTCTGTAGCCTAGATAAACGGTAGAAAGGAGTACCATAGGTCTTTTGTAACACTATTGCACTTCTGCTACTATTTGTCCATTTGTTGATATTTTTATTGTTCATAACTGTATAATCGCAAGCATTACAGCGTAACGTTTTCTTTACATATCTGTTGACTGTAATTGGAGCATTACCTGTAAATTGTAGCAATTTTCTAGCTTCACTATTATATAGTTTGCCATTATAGCAGTGAGGACAGCTATCACCACTACAAAAATTCTCAGGAGTTAAATAGCTGGTATTCGCATCCTTATAATCATCAAACCCATATTTACCTTGCCAATTACTACGATCTATCTTTTTGGGCTTATCGCACTCTCCTTCATTACCACCATTCCCGTTATCAGATTCACCTGGCGGTTCTTTTAATGAATCTGAACTATCTTTTTTTTGTGATCTGCCTTAAAACCAATCAGCATTTCCTTAAGCTTATTTATACTGATATTTGATGATGCTAGCTTGTCTATTAGCTCGTTACAAAATTTCACAAGCTCTACTATCGTTTGCTGTTCATCTCCCGTTAATGAACTTTCCTTGACATGCTGTATTAGTTCTTCTCGTTCTTCAGCACTTAAGGTCGCTACTTTTGGTTTTTTCATTTGATTAATTATCATTATTATTAATATTTCAAATATTATAATATGACTGCTACTTTTTCAACTAGTTTTTTTATTAATCTGTTTTTTATTAATCGGTGATATTTGCATAGTAGAAATCCAAATTTATACAATAAATTCATACTAGCAAAGAAATTAGATAGTGTTACGCAGTTTTGCTGCAAGTATACCTTCGTTAAGTAAATCTTTTCCATCATCAACTGGTAGTGCATATTCAATAAGCAGTTGCCCATCCAAACGGTTATTTGTTTTGATATTATATCCTTCATATCTAGTTTGTTGAATATTGCGAGCTATTTCGACCCTATTGGCTATTTGTTCAGACCCTTCTTCTGTATCATCTCCTATTAAATTATAATTATATGAATCGATAGAGCCTACATTTATATGTAGATCAAATCGATCCATGATTGGACCAGAAATACGCATCTGATAATCACTATAGTAAATCAAATTGAATTAGGTGACAAAGAATGCAGAAATAGCTTTAGATAATGTACCAATTTCCGCTATTTTGTTTCGAATCCATCGCTTCATATTAGCCCAAAATTTTTCTATTGGATTTAAGTCTGGAGAATATGGGGGTAAAAAAATAACTTCACAACCAACTGATTCTATTAGCTCTTTTGTCTTTTGAGATTTATGAAAACTAACGTTATCCATCACTACAACCTGTCCTGCTGTTAACTCTTTAATCAAAAATTTTTCAACCCAATTATTAAATAGTTCTGTATTACAAGTTTTATTAAAAACAAAAGGGGCTATTGGTTTGTTATTTACTAAACCAGCTATTATATTAGTCCTTTGATAATGCTTCCCACTCTTCTTGCCAATCAATAATTCTCCTATCTTACCCCAACCTCTATCTTGGCAAATTGTCATATCTATACCACTTTCATCAAGATATACTATTTTATCTTTATCATATTTACTGATCTTTTCTAAATAATCAGATCGTTTCTCTGCACTTGCTTCCAAATAGCTAAAGGTTTTTTTTTATAACTAAATCCTAACTTTTTTAATATATTAGCTACTTGAGAACCTGTAATTCCAAAATTCTTACCAATTTCTTGTAGCTTACTATTAGGGTTATTTGTTACGAAATATTCCAATGCTTTTTTATCAATCTTACTTTTAAATCCTAGTCTAGCTCTTGCCAGCACTGTTCCTTCTTTTCTTCTCCTTACGTTCCAACGGCTAATTGTATTTTTATGTATAGCAAATATTCTAGCAGCAGATTCTTGACTATTACCTTTTTCTATATAATTTATTACTTTTTCTCTTAAATCTTGACTATATGGACTTGTTGACATTTTTTCCTTTATTTATACCACATCTTATCACCTAATTCAATTTGATTTACTATACCACATTTTGGAGCCCTTGAACATGCTTTATGCGGATCGCTTAAATAACCGCATTTACAAGGATTCATTGCGGCTATTAGCTGAAAGTTAGCTGGATATTTAATATGCGAATTTGATCTAGCAATTAGTATTTCCCCAGTTTCAATTGGTTGCCTTAGAGATTCGATAACATTAGGTGGAAACTCTGGTAATTCGTCTAAAAATAATACCCCATTATGGGCTAATGAAATCTCACCTGGCTTTACTCTTTTACCCACACCACCACCGACCATTGCTGCTATCGAGCAGGAATGGTGAGGAGCACGAAAGGGTCTAACCCTTGATAGTTTGCCATTTGCTAACTTGCCAGCAACACTTGCTATAGTACTGCACTCTAATATTTCTTCGGGTCGCATTTTGGGTAATATCCCAGGTATACATTGTGCCAGCATCGATTTCCCAGTACCAGGTGGACCAAACATTAATAGATTATGGCTACCTGAAGCTGCTATTTCTAAAGCTCGCTTGGCTGTTTTCTGCCCTTTGATCTCTTTAAAGTCAGGGTAATTTATGATGCTAGTGTCAATTTCCAATTCTGGTGATGATAATATTTGCAGACCTTTAAAATGATTAACTAACTCTATTAAATTACTTGCTACCAAAATATTATTATTGCCAGACCAGGCAGCTTCCTGACCATTCTGTTTTGAACAAATTAGCCCTTTATTTCTAGCTGCAGCACCAATAGCAGCAGGCAAAGCTCCACTGACAGGTAATATAGAACCATCTAGAGATAATTCCCCTATTACTAGATATTCTTGCATTTCTCCAGCTGGTAAAATTTTCATACTGCTAAGTATAGCACAAGCAATAGCAAGGTCAAAATGACTACCCTCTTTAACCAAATCGGCTGGAGCTAAATTTATAAGTATTTTCTTGGCAGGTAGGGCAAGACCTATGGAAGACAGAGCTGCCCTAACCCTTTCTTTAGACTCACCAATGGTTTTATCCGCTAGCCCTACTATAGTAAAATTAGGTATACCTGGCGATATCTGTACTTGCACATCGACATCAATAATGTCTATACCACTAAAGGTTAAACTGCCAAGATGAACTATCATTTACAAAATAAATTTTACTAAATCCAGATTTTTGATAATTTTTGATAATTGCTGGTCGACAAAATGCTCCTCCATAACTACCTTTTTTTCTTTCATGTCACTTGCATTAAAACTTATATCCTCCAATAAATTTTCTAAAATAGTATGCAATCTTCTTGCTCCAATATCTTCAATTTCTAAGTTAACTTTTGCTGCATAAGTAGCAATCTTATCTATTGCCTTATCAGTAAATTGTAATTCTACCCCTTCGGTGCCAATTAAGGCTGAATATTGTTTTATTAAACTTGATTCTGGTTCAACCAAGATTTTCACCATATCTTCCTTAGTGAGTGAGTTTAACTCTACTCTAATAGGTAGCCTTCCTTGCAACTCGGGCAATAAATCAGATGGTTTTGATAAATGAAAAGCCCCTGATGCTATAAATAATATATGAGCAGTTTCTACAGGACCATACTTAGTATTAACTGTTGTACCCTCAATAATAGGTAATAAATCCCTCTGTACTCCTTCTCTACTAATCTCTGAGCTTTTTCCCTCAGGTCTTGAAGTGATTTTATCAATCTCATCCAAAAATACTATACCATCATTTTGTACTAGCACTAATGCATCTTGAGTAATTTTTTCTTGATCAATCAATTTATCTGACTCTTCAGCCAAGATAGTTAACATAGCATCTTTAACTAGCATTTTTTTGTTTTTTGTTTTACTAGTACCGATGACTTTGCTGATCATATCAGAAACATTTAACACACCCATAGCCGCTCCTGGCATACCAGGAATTTCAAAATTACTACCAAATATGCTACCTGAATCTGCTATATTGATCTCAATTTCATTATCATCGAGTTCACCTTTTTCAAGCTTAAGACGAAATTTCTCTCTAGTCTCAACTGATGCCGATTTGCCTACTAAAGCGTCCAATACTCTTTCTACAGTTTTTAAAGTTGCATTAGCAATAACTTCTTTTTTAGCATTAGCTTTTTGGGTATTAACAGCTATCTCCACTAAATCTCGTATTATTGACTCAACGTCTCGTCCAACATATCCTACTTCAGTAAATTTAGTGGCTTCTATTTTAAGAAAAGGTGAGCCGCTAAGCTTAGCAAGCCTTCTAGCGATTTCAGTCTTACCTACGCCAGTTGATCCAATCATTAAAATATTTTTTGGAACGATTTCTTGACGAAGTGGCTCGGCTACATTTCTACGCCTACAGCGATTGCGTAAAGCGATCGCCACAGCTTTTTTGGCCTTATATTGTCCAACAATGAATCTATCAAGCTCAGCTACGATTTTAGAAGGAGTTAATCCCATAGATTTAGCAGGAATTTCCACTGATTTAGGTGGAGTTCTTACAGGTTTAACCGAAGTTTTAACAGATTTAGCAGGAGTTCCCGCGGATTTTTTCTTAATACTAGTACTCATATAACTTTTTCTAAAATAATGTTATGATTAGAGAAAACACAAATGTCAGCTGCAATATGCATTGATTTTAAAGCAATCTCTTCTGCAGTTAGGTTATTATCAAAAGACATTAATCCCCTAGCACTTGCCAGGGCATATAATCCACCAGAACCAATGGCAGCAGCATCCCCGTCAGGTTCAACTACATCACCATTACCAGTTAGAATTAATATATTTTTTTTATCTGCAACAATCATCATTGCTTCAAGTTTACGTAAATATTTATCGCTACGCCACTCTTTTGCCAATTCTACTGCACTTCTCAGTAACTGGTATGAATGTTTTTCTAGCTTTAATTCTAGTTTTTCAAATAAAGTTAAAGCATCGGCAGTAGAGCCAGCAAAGCCTGCAATAATACTATTATTGAACATAGTTCTTAATTTTTTGGCTGTCGATTTTAAAATTGTATTACCAAGGGAAACCTGACCATCAGCGGTAATCACGACTTCTCCGCCTTTTCTTAAGCACAGTATAGTAGTCCCGTGTAATGAGTTGTCTGACATAAATAATCTTCTAAATATTGATGTTTAGCTATTGATGTTTAGTTGTTTGTTTATTATTATGATGTTTAAGTAATCATTCAGTATCATAATTACAAGACTCTCCTATGAATATTTATTCAATATATGTTAATCCTCAAAAAAAAGATAATGATTTTATTATTATCAAACAGGGTTTTTCGTTATTTGCTGCATTTTTTAATATATTTTGGGCATTATATCACAGAATGTGGTTAGCACTAATAATTACTTTAATAATAAGTGTAGCTATATCAAGCTTAGGTTTTACTTATCTTACCTTTGCCAGTCGAATAGCTATTATGTTAATATTTGGTTTTTTTGCTGCTGACATGAGAGAATATGATTTGAAACAAAAAAAATACCGACTAACAGAAATAATATTAGCAAAATCTGAGATAGAAGGTATACTTGCAGCAAAACTGCGTAACACTATCTAATTTCTTTGCTAGTATGAATTTATTGTATAAATTTGGATTTCTACTATGCAAATATCACCGATTAATAAAAAACAGATTAATAAAAAAACTAGTTGAAAAAGTAGCAGTCATATTATAATATTTGAAATATTAATAATAATGATAATTAATCAAATGAAAAAACCAAAAGTAGCGACCTTAAGTGCTGAAGAACGAGAAGAACTAATACAGCATGTCAAGGAAAGTTCATTAACGGGAGATGAACAGCAAACGATAGTAGAGCTTGTGAAATTTTGTAACGAGCTAATAGACAAGCTAGCATCATCAAATATCAGTATAAATAAGCTTAAGGAAATGCTGATTGGTTTTAAGGCAGATCACAAAAAAAAGATAGTTCAGATTCATTAAAAGAACCGCCAGGTGAATCTGATAACGGGAATGGTGGTAATGAAGGAGAGTGCGATAAGCCCAAAAAGATAGATCGTAGTAATTGGCAAGGTAAATATGGGTTTGATGATTATAAGGATGCGAATACCAGCTATTTAACTCCTGAGAATTTTTGTAGTGGTGATAGCTGTCCTCACTGCTATAATGGCAAACTATATAATAGTGAAGCTAGAAAATTGCTACAATTTACAGGTAATGCTCCAATTACAGTCAACAGATATGTAAAGAAAACGTTACGCTGTAATGCTTGCGATTATACAGTTATGAACAATAAAAATATCAACAAATGGACAAATAGTAGCAGAAGTGCAATAGTGTTACAAAAGACCTATGGTACTCCTTTCTACCGTTTATCTAGGCTACAGAGTTTAAGCGGGGTTCCTATAGCATACAGCTCGCTCTGGCAACAATATTTAGATGTTTGGCAAGAAGGTGGTGGAGCTGAAATTTACGGGGTATTATTGGAAATGGCTGCCGAATGTAGTTCACTGAACCTTGATGATACTAGAGCTAGGATTTTAGAAATTACTATAGCCAATAAAAAATTACGTACTCAAAATAAGAAAGGACGCAGCTGTTATACTACTACAATATGTGCTAAGACTGCAAATAATGAGGTAATAGTTTTATATTTTACCGGTAATAGGCATGGTGGAGAAAATATAGGTAACGTACTAAAGAATCGTAAGAATAGAACAGATTCTATCCAATTAATGACTGACGCAAGTAACAATAATAACCCGGTATTATCAGAAGCAGATAAAGAATTACTGGCAATAATAGTGATGATCAATTGTTTGTCACATGGTCAGAGAAAATTTACAGAAAATGAACTATATTACCCTGAAGAATGCGGATATTTTCTCAAACAAACACGTGGGATTTACCACAATGAACATCAATGTAAAGAGATGAGTCCTGAAGAGAAACTTGGGTATCATCAGGAACATAGCAGTAAATATATAGAAAACATATATAACAAAATAGACGAATTATTTAACGACAAGAAAGTTGAGCCTAATAGTAGGCTTGGACAAGCTATGAAATATTGGATAAATAATAAAGAAGGTTTGACCCAATTTTTAAAAATCCCAGTTAGCAATCTTGATAATAATTGGGCTGAGAGATCACTGCGTACCATTATTTTACAAAGGAAGAATTCATTATTCTTTAAAACAATCAATAGTGCTGAGATACATAGTGGTCTGTATAGTATAGTAAAGACTTGTAGTGAGAACGAGATCAATGCCTTTAAATATTTAAATTGGCTACAAGAGCATAGTAGCAAAGCAAAGAAGCATCCTGAGGATTATACGCCTTTTGCCTATGCAAGATATATGAATAATACGGAATTAATCGAGACAGCAGCTTAAACGACAGGAAGCCAATCATTAGAGAATTTGGCAGAACTAGGATCGCCATTATGAATAAGAATGTGTAAGGTTCTATAACAAATTTGGTAAGATGAATTATCAGATGGGAAAAGTTTTGCCGTAAATTTACCTTTGGATAGGCGTTTAGAGCATAGCCAAAAGCCTTGACCGTCAAAGGACAAAATTTTAATGGCAGTTCTGTTTTTATTATAGAATAAAAACAAGGAACCATTAAGAGGGTCAGAAGAAAGTTTTTGTCTACAAACAGCGATTAAGCCATCGATACCCTTGCGAAAATCGATGGCAATAGTGGCAACAAAAATAACTGACGCCGGGGTTAGTTGCAGCATAAAAATGTCTGAATTATAGTTTTTGGCTCTAGTGTTTGGATAATAAGCTTGGTACCATTTGGTTTAATAATGTGACAAGTATAGTGATTTTGCTTGGGAGCAGCTACAGGATCGGTATCTATAGAATTTACTAGTTGAAATGGGAGAAAATTAATATTTTGTTGTAGGGATTGATTTGAAGTTGAGACAGAAGAAGTTTTGATGGTAGGTTCATGGGCTTTTTTAGTTGAACTAATTGTTGCTTTATTAATATTAAGATGTTTAGCTATCTCTTGGTAAGAATAATGATGGAGTAATTGGTGAACTAATTCCTTTAGATGGTTTGGTATAGGATCAAACTTATTAGTTTTAGTTTGACGCCAAGCTTTAAATTGCTGAGCTACTTGCTCAATAGTAATCGATGGTATTTGCATAGTATGAAACCCAAATGTATAAAAAATTCATACTAACAAAAAAATTAGATAAAGTTATGCAGTTTTGCTGCAAGTATACCCTACAACAAAATATTAATTTTCTCCCATTTCAACTAGTAAATTCTATAGATACCGATCCTGTAGCTGCTCCCAAGCAAAATCACTATACTTGTCACATTATTAAACCAAATGGTACCAAGCTTATTATCCAAACACTAGAGCCAAAAACTATAATTCAGACATTTTTATGCTGCAACTAACCCCGGCGTCAGTTATTTTTGTTGCCACTATTGCCATCGATTTTCGCAAGGGTATCGATGGCTTAATCGCTGTTTGTAGACAAAAACTTTCTTCTGACCCTCTTAATGGTTCCTTGTTTTTATTCTATAATAAAAACAGAACTGCCATTAAAATTTTGTCCTTTGACGGTCAAGGCTTTTGGCTATGCTCTAAACGCCTATCCAAAGGTAAATTTACGGCAAAACTTTTCCCATCTGATAATTCATCTTACCAAATTTGTTATAGAACCTTACACATTCTTATTCATAATGGCGATCCTAGTTCTGCCAAATTCTCTAATGATTGGCTTCCTGTCGTTTAAGCTGCTGTCTCGATTAATTCCGTATTATTCATATATCTTGCATAGGCAAAAGGCGTATAATCCTCAGGATGCTTCTTTGCTTTGCTACTATGCTCTTGTAGCCAATTTAAATATTTAAAGGCATTGATCTCGTTCTCACTACAAGTCTTTACTATACTATACAGACCACTATGTATCTCAGCACTATTGATTGTTTTAAAGAATAATGAATTCTTCCTTTGTAAAATAATGGTACGCAGTGATCTCTCAGCCCAATTATTATCAAGATTGCTAACTGGGATTTTTAAAAATTGGGTCAAACCTTCTTTATTATTTATCCAATATTTCATAGCTTGTCCAAGCCTACTATTAGGCTCAACTTTCTTGTCGTTAAATAATTCGTCTATTTTGTTATATATGTTTTCTATATATTTACTGCTATGTTCCTGATGATACCCAAGTTTCTCTTCAGGACTCATCTCTTTACATTGATGTTCATTGTGGTAAATCCCACGTGTTTGTTTGAGAAAATATCCGCATTCTTCAGGGTAATATAGTTCATTTTCTGTAAATTTTCTCTGACCATGTGACAAACAATTGATCATCACTATTATTGCCAGTAATTCTTTATCTGCTTCTGATAATACCGGGTTATTATTGTTACTTGCGTCAGTCATTAATTGGATAGAATCTGTTCTATTCTTACGATTCTTTAGTACGTTACCTATATTTTCTCCACCATGCCTATTACCGGTAAAATATAAAACTATTACCTCATTATTTGCAGTCTTAGCACATATTGTAGTAGTATAACAGCTGCGTCCTTTCTTATTTTGAGTACGTAATTTTTTATTGGCTATAGTAATTTCTAAAATCCTAGCTCTAGTATCATCAAGGTTCAGTGAACTACATTCGGCAGCCATTTCCAATAATACCCCGTAAATTTCAGCTCCACCACCTTCTTGCCAAACATCTAAATATTGTTGCCAGAGCGAGCTGTATGCTATAGGAACCCCGCTTAAACTCTGTAGCCTAGATAAACGGTAGAAAGGAGTACCATAGGTCTTTTGTAACACTATTGCACTTCTGCTACTATTTGTCCATTTGTTGATATTTTTATTGTTCATAACTGTATAATCGCAAGCATTACAGCGTAACGTTTTCTTTACATATCTGTTGACTGTAATTGGAGCATTACCTGTAAATTGTAGCAATTTTCTAGCTTCACTATTATATAGTTTGCCATTATAGCAGTGAGGACAGCTATCACCACTACAAAAATTCTCAGGAGTTAAATAGCTGGTATTCGCATCCTTATAATCATCAAACCCATATTTACCTTGCCAATTACTACGATCTATCTTTTTGGGCTTATCGCACTCTCCTTCATTACCACCATTCCCGTTATCAGATTCACCTGGCGGTTCTTTTAATGAATCTGAACTATCTTTTTTTTGTGATCTGCCTTAAAACCAATCAGCATTTCCTTAAGCTTATTTATACTGATATTTGATGATGCTAGCTTGTCTATTAGCTCGTTACAAAATTTCACAAGCTCTACTATCGTTTGCTGTTCATCTCCCGTTAATGAACTTTCCTTGACATGCTGTATTAGTTCTTCTCGTTCTTCAGCACTTAAGGTCGCTACTTTTGGTTTTTTCATTTGATTAATTATCATTATTATTAATATTTCAAATATTATAATATGACTGCTACTTTTTCAACTAGTTTTTTTATTAATCTGTTTTTTATTAATCGGTGATATTTGCATAGTAGAAATCCAAATTTATACAATAAATTCATACTAGCAAAGAAATTAGATAGTGTTACGCAGTTTTGCTGCAAGTATACCTTACTTTGTTAATCATGTCAAACAATTAAATCTACTTAAGAATAATTTAATTAAATATCGACAAGCAAGTATTATAGGCACCAGCGGCATGGGAAAAACCCAACTTGCTAGAATGTATTGTTATGAAAATCAAAATAACTATAAACTTATTTGGTTTATTGACTGTAATTTAGATATTAATCAAGAACTACTAAAGCTAGCAAAAGCTATTAATAGTACGGCTAATAACTCTACTAAATCTAATCTAATATCAGAAGATGTAATATTAGTCCGGAAAGAACTAATGAATTATTTATCAAATCAAGATAAATGGTTATTGATATTTGATAATCTAAAGGTAGGTCAAAATAAGAAAGTTCAAGAGTTTGTTGAGTGGGAAAATAATGGACATGTTATATTTTGTTCCCAAGATAGTGAAATATTACCGAATATAGTCCAAATGACTGCCTTTACAAAAAGTGACGTTAGTATTCTGGTTAACAATATTTTAGAACATAACGATCCCCAATCAGCAGAATTTTTGAGCAAAGAATTTGCTGGTTATCCTATCATGATAGTACAAGGGGTACAATTATTAAATAATGTAAAAGGTTTAGATAAAGCCGAATATAAGAAAAAAATTCAACTATCAACAGATAGAATTAAATTGAACATTCTATTAACTATCAATGAATTAAAACCAAATGCTAGAAAATTATTAAATAAAATAGCTTTAATAAATAATCAAAGTTTTTCAAAAGACTTATTAAGTTTTATTACGGATGATAAGAGTACCATAAATGATGATATTTATCAATTGTCTAAATTTGCCTTAATATCTAATATTGATCCACAGGAAACTAACCCGATCTTTGAAATGCACGATGTTGTTGCTCAAAAAATAACTGAAATTAATGGTAATCAGAATAATAAAATTTATTTAGAGGATATCGTTACTAAATTAGTCGGATCTGTGCCAAAAAGGAACTCGGTAAAAGCTCAGCTTTTTAGAAAAGCGAGAACTATACTTGAAAATTTTGAAATTCTTACTAGGAATGCGGTAAAATATAATTCAAGTATATATAAACTTCTGCAATTGAATGCACAGCTAATGATGCAATATGTGAATTCTGTCGATTACCTTAATGTAGAAAAAGTAATGAATTGGTTCAATGAGAATGATCAAAATGGGGCTGGTAAATTTAATTTATGGTCGATGAATGATGATGAAAAATATGCATATGCATTGTGTTTACAAGTAATAGCATGGCAATATGCTGTTAATTGGTCTAATTATAGGGTAGCAATAAATTATTGTACAAGAGCAAAAGAAATATTAGACACTATAAAAGGTTATGAATCTTTATGGAGTTTATATTATTCTTTAGCAATGTATAATATCCCATTAGGACAGGTTGAAGAAGCAGAAAAAAACATTCAAATTATAGAACAAATGCTTAATCAAGGTTTAATGGATAAATATGATATATCTTATATACATAGCGTTAAAACAGAGTTATTATTGCTACAAGGGAAGTATAATGAAGCATTAGAGCAAAATAATAAAACTATAGAACTAGACACTAAAAGTGGATTAAGTCTTGAAGACCTATTTCTTATAGAGCTTTATGTACGAAAAGTAGAGATATTAAATCATCTTAAAGAATACCAAGAAGCATATACTCAAGTTAAACAACTATATGATTTGTGTCAATCCACCGAGAAAGATGTTCATGAAATATTAGGTCGTATTTATAGTCAAATGGCAAAAAGTGAATTAGGGCTGGGTAAACTAGACCAAGCCTTAGAGCATGTTAACCAATCTATCCCCATATTTTTAGCTGATGAACGTAGGAATCCCAAAGATGCAGATTATTCAGAAGATCCAAATTTAGCTGCTAGTTATGTAATACAAGGTGATATTTTATTTGCTCAAGATAAAATAAAAGAAGCAATAGAGTCCTATAATAAAGCTTATACCATATATTATTACTTATATAGGGATAATCGTAAAAATGTAGCTCAGGTTAGTTATTTATATAGCCAAGGAGCTAAAGCTGCATGTAAAGCAAAAAATTTATTTAGTTATAAATTTTTTGGTAAACCGCAAGTCAAGGAGTTTGGCATAAATCATCCTAATACTGTATCTATGTTTGAGTATTGTAAACAATATGATATGGATTTATGGGCAAAAGGAAACTAGATTTTATATATATAGTCAATTCAGGAGAATTTGGGGCTAGGAGAGATGGAGCGACGCCTATAATTAATAGGCGAGCATTGATCGACAACGTCCCCAATTTCTTATCAATTGACTATAGATATTTAATAATATTAATATTATTAATAATGCCTCTTAATTCATTTGCCCAGAATCAAATAGCTAACCAGCTATCTAATTTTGTTGCACCAGTTACTTATTTTGTCGATCATGTCAAACAACTAGCTTTGCTTACAAACAACTTAACTAAATATCGACAAGCAAGTATTATAGGCACCAGCGGCATGGGAAAAACCCAACTTGCTAGAATGTATTGTTATGAAAATCAAAATAACTATCAGCTTATTTGGTTTATTGACTGTAATTTAGATATTAATCAAGAACTACTAAAGCTAGCCAAAGCTATTAATAGTACAGTTAATAACTCTACTAAATCTACTCTAATACCAGAAGATATTGTATTAGTACGAAAAGAAATAATGAACTATTTATCGAGTCAAGATAAATGGTTAATAATATTTGATAATCTGAAGGTAAGTGAAAATAAGAAAGTTCAGGAATTTGTTGATTGGGAAAATAATGGGCATGTTATATTTTGTTCCCAAGATAGTGAAATATTACCGAATATAGTCAAAATGACTGCCCTTGCAAAAAACGACGTCAGTATTCTTGCTAACAATATTTTAGAAAATAATGATCCAAAGGTAGTAGAATTCTTGAGCGAAGAATTTGCTGGTTATCCTATCATGACAGTACAAGGGATACAATTATTAAATAATGTAAAAGGTTTAGATAAAGCCGAATATAAGAAAAAAATTCAACAATCAACAGATAGAATTAAATCGAACATTATATTAACTATCAATCAATTAAAACCAAGTGCTAGAAATTTACTAAATAAAATCGCCTTAATAAATAATCAAGGTTTTTCAAAAGAATTACTAAGTTTTATTACTGATGATCAACGTACATTGAATAATGATATTTATGAATTGTCTAAATTTGCCTTAATATCTAATATTGACCCACAGGAAGCTAATCCGATCTTTGAAACGCATGATATTATAGTCCAAAAAATAGCAGAGATTAATGGTAGCAGGAATAATAAATCTTATTTAGAGGATATTATTACCAAATTAATGAATTATATACCAAAGAATGCAGTAAAAGCTCGTATTTTTAGAAATGCTAAAACTATACAAGAAAATTTTGAAATAATTTTAAGAAATTCAGAAAAGTATAATATAAATATATATAAAATTATGGCTCTTAATTTGCAAATAATGGTTCAACATCATAATTCTCTTAATTATTCTATTGTAGCAAAGAAGGCTATTTGGTTTAATAAAGCCGATCAGGAAGGAAAATTTAAATTATGGTTAATGAATAATGATGAAAAATATGCATATATAAGGTATATGCAGACAATAGGTCTTTATCATATAAGTTATTCTAATTATAGGGCAGCAAGAGAATGTTTTATAAGAGGCCAAGAAATATTTGAGAATGTTGAAGGTTATGAATCTTACAAATGGACTTTATTCTATAATTTAGCAATATGTAATATTATTTTAGGGCAGGTTCAAGACGCCGAAAAAAACATTCAAATTATGGAAAAAATGTCTAGTGAAGGTTTAATGGATCAAAGTGAACTAAGCTATATACATATACTTAAAGCACAGTTATTATTTATACAAGGAAAGTATACTGAGTCATTAGAACAAAATAGTAAAACTATAGAAAATTTTATTAAAAATGGTCTAAGTCCTGATGATCTATTTTTTATACCTCTTTATACACTTAAAATAGAAATATTAAATTATCTTGGAAAATACCAAGAAGCATATGAGCAAGCTAAGAAATTGTATAATTTATGTAAACATTGCAAAGATACTGAAGCACTTGGTTGTATTTATAGTGTAATGGCAAGAAGTGAATTAGGATTAGGCATGCTAAATCAAGCCTCAGAACATGTTAACAAGGCTATCTCCATATTTTTAGTCGATGAGCGTAGAAACCCCAAAAATGCAGATTATTTGGAAGATCCAGATTTAGCTGCTATGTATGTAGTGCAAGGTGATATTCTATTTACCCAAGATAATATAAAATCAGCAATAGAATCCTATAATAAAGCTTATACCATATATTATTACTTATATAGAGATAATCGTAAAAATATGGCATATGTTAGTTATTTATATAGTCAAGGAGCAAAAGCTGCATGTAAAGCAAAAAACTTATTTAGTTATAAATTTTTTGGTAAACCGCAAGTCAAGGAGTTTGGCATAAATCATCCTAATACTGTATCTATGTTTGAGTATTGTAAACAATATGATATGGATTTATGGGCAAAAAGAAACTAAGAGGTTGACTGCGATAACTAATTAAACCTGCAAAGAAATAATGGGGTTTGACTAGTTGAAAAAATTGGTATATGCTGATAGTTAACACCTCAATAAAGGTTGCAATTTAATAGCAATACTGTTGAATTAATTTCTCTAGTAAGTACTTTCGAGTTCGGAAAATTTCTAAGTACTTACTAGTTTATAACTCCAAATGTGACATTCAAGCTCTAGCCTGATTAATAAGCTCGATACTTAAGTGTTACCCTGGCTTTTTTAGTATGAGATTTACCAAAATGTCTTTTTGGTTTTAAAAAATTAGTCAGTAAGTACTGATTTCTTTTTATAATTTCATTCTATTTTTGTAGTTTAATATAGTTTTTTTGAGGTGTCAAGAAAAAACTACCTGTTTTTTGGGTATTTTGTTAAAATAATTTATTATGAGAATACATGGCTCTTGTTCACCAAATACAAGGATTTTTAAAGAAAAAATTAGAAGAAACGAAGTTAAAAAGAAAAGATTTAGCATATAAAACTGACATTCCGTATTCTACTATATCTAAGATTATTAATGCTGTAAGAGATAATCCAGAGTTAATAAATATATTAAAAATTGCAAATTATTTTAAATGCTCTATGGATGAAATTGTAGGAAGGGATGATTATGCATTATCTCATCAAGAAACACAAGAATTTCTCAACGTATCTCCTAAGGATGTTAGTACCAACTTAAGGGAATTTGTCAAAAAAAAATTGGAGCAGCAAAAACTTAACCTATACGTCTTATCTAAGAATATTGGGTCTAGTGAAGAAACTCTACCTCAATTTATGAAAGATAATGGTAAACAAAAAACTTTAGGTAGTGCAGTTACCGTAGCCCTAGCAGATTATTTTCAAGTGTCATTAGATGAAATTGTAGGCAGAATTAATCCTAATACTTCTTGTAATGATCAATCTTCTCAACAAAACTCCAATTGTGATGTTGAACCAAGATAATGATATACTAAAAACCTAAGGCATCATTATAAATTAACAAGATTTAAGGGGGCATTATTAAAAATTACCTTTGTGTTCCAGCTACTCCTTCCATAACAGAACTTTCACCTGTAAGATTAATACCTCTATGGGTAATGGCAATCTACAAATCAGGGAATAAAAAAATATCGCAAAAATAATGAAAACAGCTATTAGTGGAGCATAAAAATCTGCTATATTTATAGATATAACCATTTGTAAAAAATAAATATAGAGTTAGATTTATGTCAAATATTAGTCCTAGGGTTGATATTGCCTTTAAAAAAATCTTCGGAGTTGAAGAGAATAAGGATTTGCTTATTTCGCTGATCAATTCGATTGTATCTAGAGAAGACCAAGTAACAGAAGTACAACTTCTCAATCCATATAATCCAAAAAATTTCAAGAGCGATAAATTGTCAATTTTAGATATTAAAGCTCAAGGAAAAGATGGCAAAAGATTTAATATCGAAATGCAAATTACTGATGCGGATGATTATGACAAAAGAGCTCTATATTATTGGGCAAAGTTATATACTGAGCAATTAAAGAATGCAGAGGATTATGCTACTTTATCGAAAGCCATTGGTATTCACATATTAAACTTTACCTCTATTTTACATGAAAATAAATATCATAATGTGTTTCATATAGTAGAAAAAGATAGTGGTTTGTTATATTTTAAAGATTTAGAATTGCATACTATTGAGCTAAATAAGTTTACTAATAATCCGAAGGAACAGCTGACGGACATAGTAAAGAAGGTAAAAACCTCTCTTGATAGATGGAGTACTTTTTTAACTAGACATGATTTGCTGAACAAAGATAATTTACCTAAAGAGTTAAATGATGCTAGCCTAAAAAAAGCCCTGACAGTTCTGGATGTGATGAATTTCACTAAAGAAGAACGTGATTCATATGAAGAACACCTGAAATGGCTATGTATTGAAGCTAACACTCTCAAGAAAGCACGAAGGGAAGGCAAAGAAGAAGGTAGAGTAGAAGGTAAAGCTGAATTAATAAAAATGATGATAGAAAATGGCAGTTCTATTGAGGAAGTAGCGAAAATAACCAAACTATCTGTCGCTAAGATCAATGAACTACTGAAAACCCTAAATGGCGGATTATCAGATAAGTTATGATTACTAATTAAATAAATTCAATTGACTATACTGTTTCCTCAGTGGATATTTCCCCAATACGACTTAAAAATCGTATGATTCCATAATTTTGTTAAAAATTCTTCTATTGGCAATATGTTAATTTGTTGATTACCCCAAATTATCTTCCTAGAAGTATCTTCTAAACAAACTAAATAACCTTTATCTATTTGATGTTCTTCCATAAAAGATTTTATACCTTTTAATTCGGTTTTGTGGACATTTGAAGATATTTTTACTTCAATTGGTAATGGTTGGCTGGTAATAGTGCTAATTATAAAATCAACTTCTAAACCGGTTTTAGTACGCCAATAATTTATACGATGATCTAAATCATTTAGGTTTACATATGCTTGTAACTCAGTAAATACGTAGTGCTCTAAAGCTCTTCCTGCTTCTGAACCTTTGATATTATCAAAACGATTTTGACTAATGCTATTTGCAACTCCTACATCAAAAAAATAAAATTTGGGGTGAGATGATATAATTTCTCTACTAATTTTCTTTTGATATGGATAAACTAAATATCCTACTAAAGTATCAACTAGTATTTGGTAATATTCTTTAACTGTTTTGGCATCAATAGAACAATCCCGAGCTATGTTAGAATAGTTTAATAGTTCACCGCTAGAGAAGGCTGTGCTATCTATAAATCTACTAAAAGCAGTTATATTTCTTACTAATCCCTCAGCTCGAATCTCATTAGTTAAATAATCCTCAACATAAGCTTTTAGTAACTTACGAGGATTATTACTAATGAAATGTGATGGAACTAAGCCATTGTTAAATATTTTTAGAAGATTAAATTCTGACTGTATTTCAGGATATATCAATGGATAGAAATTATATTTTATCGCTCTACCACCTAATAAATTTGTACCATAGGCTCTTAATTTTCTACTACTTGAACCGCATAAAATGAAATAACTATCACTATTCTCTATAAGCCAATGTATCTCATCAAGTAATGCTGGAACTTTTTGTACTTCATCTACTATTATAGGAAAGGTGAGTTTAGCTAAATCTAATGCTAATATTTCTTCTCTAAATTTTGAAGGTTGTTTTAGATACTTAATGTATAGATCAGTTTTTAATAGGTCATAATATATCGAATTAGGATACAGACTTTTTAAATAAGTTGATTTCCCTACCTTCCTAGCTCCCCATAAAAAAGCTGTTTGCCTGTTACTTAAGTTCAATTTTAAATATCTTGTATACATAGGGTTACTATTTAGGAATAAGAACCTAAATAGTAACCCTATTTAGGAATAAAGTATAGATTTTATTTGTTAATCTTAGCTTCCCTCAACATATTCCCTTCCTGCTATAGTCAATTGATGAGAAGTTGGTAACGTCGTTACTCGTCGCTTACCTATTACTTTATACTCGATAATCAAGTTTTTTACAGATTTGAATAAAATATAAGACAATGGTTGTCACCCTGCATAAGCAGGGGTTTAGATTCCACAACTGTTGAAAGTTAGAAGGTAAAGCGGGTTTTAGATAGGTTTTCTGTCATTGCGAGACCACGTAGTGGTCGTGGCAATCCATCTTTGGTTACTTTTATGGATTGCTTCGTCGACCTACGGTCTTTCTCGCAATGACGTTGACCACATACGACTTTTAAACTATCCGGTCTAAAACCGCTTCCTCTTCTAACTTTCAACAGTTGTGGGTTAGATTCCGCACCGAAGCGGGAATGTGGTGCACTCGATTGGATTTGAACCAACGACCTCTGCCTTCGGAGGGCAACGCTCTATCCAGCTGAGCTACGAATGCTTAATTTATTGCTATATACATTTATCATTAGCTGCATTATATTATAAAAGCTTGGGAAGTGCTACCGAATTTTAAATTTTTAAATACTAGGAGGCTACTTACGATAACTAATTATTTAATGGAGAATTGATAGTTTTGATAGTGATAGCATGTAATTTATTATTATCCAATATTTCTGCTAAAGCTTTTTTTACCATCTTGTGCTGATTAATGAGACTGATTCCCCAAAAAGCATCATCTTGTATTTCTAAGGAATAATGATCCTGATCCCCAGCTAGATCAATGATTTTTATTTTGGCATTTGGAAAACTATAACGTATAATCTTTTCAAGTTCTGTAATAGATATTGCCATTTTTTTAAACTTTTTATGCAGAATATAGCAAAAATTTATAGCCTGCAATAATTAATTCTTTACAAAAAAGCCATCATCTTAGATTCGAAAAAAACAAAAGGATAATTATGATAAAAAATATTGAACTATTAAAAGAGTTTGTCGTTAAATGTTTAGAAGAAAAAAAAGCAGAAGATATAGTTGTAATAGATATAAAGCAAAAAACTACCTTAGCTGAATATATTATTCTTGCAAGCGGACGTTCAACTAAAAATGTCGGAGCAATTGCTGAATATTTAGCTTTAGAGCTAAAGAATCAAGCTAATATCAGTACTAATATAGAAGGGCTTGGAAAATCTGAATGGGTGTTAATAGACGTTGGAGATATATTAGTGAATATTTTTTACCCAGAAACTAGAGAGCATTTTAAGTTAGAAGAGATGTGGGGAAAAAAATAAATTAAAAATATTAGATTTTTTACTGAAAACTACTTAGTGTAGTTAAAAAATAATGTATAGTCAATCCAGGAGAATTTGGGCTAGGAACGATGGGGCAGTGTCTATAAGTAATAGGCAAGCATTGAATGATGATGTCACCAACTTCTCATCAATTGACTATATATAAATAACTTCTAAAGAAAAGGTGTAAATGGAAGAACATATTCTTATCAATATTATAATTTTATTAGGAACTGGTGTATTTGTTGTAGCAATACTGAAACGTCTTAATCTCAGTCCTGTTTTGGGATATTTAATTGCCGGAGCGGTAATTGGTGATAATGGATTTAGGATTGTAACCTATGATCAGACAAAATTATTAGGAGAATTAGGAGTAGTTTTTTTGCTTTTTGCTATAGGTTTGGAATTATCTTTTGAAAGATTAAAGGTAATGAGGAGGTATGTATTCGGTCTTGGCTCACTGCAAGTATTAACAACTGCTATAATAATTGCTGCTGCTGTTGCTCTAATTAGCGGTAATAGTGGTGCTGCAATTATTATTGGGGGTGGTCTTGCTTTATCCTCGACGGCACTTGTTATGCAAGTTATTGAAGAAAGCCGTAGCCAAGCGACTCAACTCGGGCGTATATCCCTAGCTATTTTGTTATTACAAGATCTAGCAGTTGTACCACTGCTAGTTATTGTACCGCTATTTGCTAGCGATAGTAAAGTTTCTTTAGTATCAGCTCTAGGGATAGCTTTGCTTAAGGCTATTATAGCTCTATTTGCTATATTTGTTGCAGGTAGGGTATTGCTAAGACCTTTGTTTGGGTTCATTTCATCAGAAAATGGTGATATAAACGAGCTGCCAATTTCCATGACTTTATTGGTAGTTTTGTCAGCTGCTTGGGCAACAGAATATTTTGGTCTATCACTTGCTTTAGGAGCTTTTGTTGCGGGGGTTTTGGTTGCAGAAACAGATTTTCGATTGCAAGCGGAAGAAAGTATATATCCTTTCAAAAGCTTATTGTTAGGACTATTCTTTATGAGCGTTGGTATGAATATCGACGCACAAGAAATATATGCTCAAATATCAACTATCCTAACTTGCACTGTTGCCTTGATCATGGTAAAAACATTAATTATTACCGCCTTTTGTATCTTATTTGGTTTTAATCGGGGAGTGGCATTGCACGCCGGTTTATTATTGTCACAAGGCGGAGAGTTTGCTTTTATCTTATTTGGCCTTGGTAAAGAAACTGGGGTTATTGAAGAGAGTACTGCCAATGTGCTTTTATTAGTGGTGACATGTACCATGGCATTGACTCCATTACTAGCAATTTTAGGTAGAAAACTTGCTGAAAAACTTGATAAGCAGCTTGGGAAAACTCCAATACAAATTATAGAACTTGGGGCAAGAGATTTAACAAATCATATAATAATTGCTGGTTTTGGTAGCGTTGGTAAGATGGTAGCATCAGTGCTAGAAGCTGAAGGAATCAATTATATAGCATTAGATGTTAATGACGAAATTGTCAAAGAAGAAACAGCTAATGGATTTCCAGTTTTTAGGGGAGATGTATCACAAATTGATACGTTAAAAGCCGTCGGAGCAGAAAGGATTTTAGCTCTAGCGCTTACAATGAATAATAAGGTTACTATCAAAAAATCTCTTCGAACAATCTCAAGTAATTTTCCAGATCTTGAGGTTATTGTAAGATTAAAAAATTTACAAAATGCTAGAGAATTTTATGATGCTGGAGCAACCACAATCATCCCAGAAAATTATGAGACTGGGTTACAGCTTGGTGGAACTATTCTAAAATTTATTGGTTTGAGTGAATATGAAATAAATCGTATCAAAGGGCAATTTAGGTCAGGTAATTATGTAACAGCTAAGCGAGATGATGCATTGCATGAATTAGAAGAAAGTGATTCAGAGAAATACTAGGTGTGTTACTCATGGCGATCAAATTATTGCTACTATTACAACAAAAACTATATATGGGGCTATATATTTGGATTGGGCTTATTTTAGCCACTATACCTTTGCTAACAAATGCCGATGATCAAAGGTTACCTATACCTAGATTTGCCTCGATAAAGGCTAATGAGGTAAATGCTAGAGTTGGTCCTACGATAAGAGCCCCTATAGAATGGGTATTTATTAAAAAAGGGGAACCTGTAGAAATTATTGCAGAATATGAACAATGGAGGCAAATTCAGGACATAAAAGGAGAAGGTGGCTGGGTGCATTCCAGCGTATTATCCGGTAAAAGATCGGTGATTGTGGTAAGCCCAGAGTTGGTAGCACTTACTAAAGTGCCTGATGATCAAAATAAAATTATTGTAAAAGTAAGTAATCAAGTCCGTTGCTTACTTAATAAATGCAAAAAAGATCATTGCCAAGTGCGTTGTAAAAATTATACTGGGTGGCTACCTAAAAAAATATTGTGGGGAGTCTATAAGGATGAATATTAATAAAACTTTAATTTTCTAAAATATGACACAAGAAGCAATTAAAATACCTGAAATACAGGAAAAGAATTATAGTTTTAGTGAATTTGTGAATAAATTGCCTTGTCAAAAACAAGAACATAATATCTTAAAAAATAGTTTTGATTTAAATAATCAAGCAATTCTATTTGAAGGTGATTGTATGAAATTATTAAAACAGATTTCAGATAACAGTATAAATTTAATAATAACATCACCGCCATATAACATAGGTAAGGAATACGAAAAAAAATTAGATATTAATAAATATTATAATTGGCAAAAAGAAGTCATCAATGAGTGTTATAGAGCATAGTACCCTACAATTTTTTATTTATTTCCTTATGATGAATAAAAAAGCTGACTGCTAAGCGTCATTGCGAGGAGCTACTTTAGTAGCGACGAAGCAATGACGTATAAATCTATAACTTGTCATTGCGAGCGAACATATGTGAGCGTGGCAATCCATATATCATTTCCGTGCTTTCTTGTCACCCCTGCTTAACTAAGTGTCATACCTGCGAAGGCAGGTATCTAGATTCCCGCCTTCGCGGGAATGACAAAAATTGACTATAAACGGAGTAAAGATAAGATTAATTCTCTAAAGTTTTTTGATAATTAATCTCTTCTTGATCTAACCTAGCGGCAAGTTTACGCATCCTATTCATGTAAAAGCCTGTTCCTGCCGGCACTAATCTACCAACTATGACATTTTCTTTCAGTCCACGTAACTTATCAACTCTTCCAGCTATAGCCGATTCCGTTAAAACTCTCGTTGTTTCTTGGAAAGAAGCCGCTGAAATAAACGATCTAGTTTGCAGCGATGCCTTAGTAATACCTTGCAGAATTACCTGAGCTTCCGCCGGTCTTAAACCATTCTTAATAGCTTTTTCATTAATTTCAGCAAATTCGCGATGATCTATCTTCTCATCAACCATCAATGTCGTATCACCAGAATTGGTTATCTCTACTTTTTGTAGCATCTGACGGATTATTACCTCGATATGTTTATCGTCAATTTTTACACCCTGTAAACGATATACTGCTTGAATTTCTCCAACCATATAACTTGTAAGAGCTTCCACTCCCATTACTTTTAAAATATCCTGTAGTACTGGATTACCATCAATTAACATATCGCCTTTTTTAACAAAATCACCCTCATTAACCACAACATGCTTGCCTTTTGGTACCATATACTCAATTGGCATACCACCTTCACTTGGCTGAATAATAATACGTCTTTTTGACTTATAGTCTTTACCAAATTCAACTCTACCATCTATTTCTGCAATAACGGCATGATCTTTTGGACGTCTAGCTTCAACAAGTTCGCCCACCCTTGGAAGACCACCAGTAATATCTTTGGTTTTAGTTGATTCCCTTGGAATACGTGACAAGATATCTCCTACTGATACTTTAGCCCCATCTTCAACACTTAAAATAGCATTTACTGGTATATAGTATCTAGCCTCTAAACCATTGGATAACATAATGGTTTCTCCATTCTCATCAACTAATTGGATACGAGGACGTAACTCTGCTCCACGTAAATATTGTTTTGATTCAACTATAACTTTGCTAGAAATACCAGTTGCTTCATCAGTAATATCACGAATTGATACCCCTTCTACCATATCTTTGAATACAACTTTACCAGATTTCTCGGTAATAATTGGAATAGTATATGGATCCCACTCTACTAATTTTTGTGCCTTTTTTACATTATCTGAATCATCAGCTATCAATCTTGCCCCATACGGTACTTTATGCCTTGCTTTCTCATTATTGTTACTATCCAATAATAATAACTCACATGAACGACCCATTACAATCCTACGACCTTCAGAATCAATAACCACATTACGCCCTAGAATCTTCACTTTTGCATCATGAGAAGCTTCTATTGATGATACTTCAGCACCTTTTGTCGCAGCTCCTCCAATATGGAAAGTTCTCATGGTTAGCTGAGTACCTGGCTCACCAATTGACTGGGCGGCAATCACTCCAATTGCTTCTCCTACTGAAACTAATGAACCAGTAGCTAGATCTCTACCATAGCATTTTACACATATTCCGTCAGGAATCTCACATGTTAAAACAGATCGTACTAGCACTGAATCTAGACCAGAAGATTCGATTTCTTCTAATTTTGCTTCGTTAATTAATTCCCCAGCTGATAGTAATAGCATATTAGTCACTGGGTGATAGACGTTAATTGCCACTGTTCTACCTAAAATCTGCTCTGCCAGTGATACAATAACTTCACCACCATCAATAATACTTCTAACTTCTATACCTTTTGTAGTGTGACAATCTTCATCGGTAATTATACAATCTTGAGCAACATCAACTAATCTACGAGTTAAATACCCAGAGTTAGCTGTTTTCAATGCTGTATCCGCCAGACCTTTACGTGCCCCATGTGTAGAATTAAAATACTCAAGAACCGTAAGACCTTCACGGAAATTAGAAATAATAGGAGTTTCAATAATCTCGCCTGATGGTTTAGCCATCAAACCACGCATACCGGCTAACTGCTTAATCTGTGCTGCTGATCCTCTTGCTCCTGAAGTAGCCATCATATATATAGCATTTACTTTTTGATGATTAGGTTTATCATTAACCGGCATCGTAGCAATTTCTTTCATCATGTCATTTGCTACTTTATCAGTACATCTCGACCAAGAATCAATTACTTTATTGTATTTCTCACCATAGGTAATCAGACCATCAGAATATTGTTGTTCAAACTCTTTGACCTCAGTCAATGTTGCATTAATATGAGTATCTTTTGATTTTGGTACAACCATATCGTCCATACCAAAAGAAATACCTGAGGAACAAGCATATTTAAATCCAAGTTTCATTAGCTGATCAGCAAAAATCACCGTAGACTTTTGACCACAATGGCGATATACCAAATCAATTACCCCCGATATATCCTTTTTAGTCATGGCTTTATTGACAAACTTAAACCCAACATTATAATTACGAGGTAATAAATCTCCAATAATTAATCTACCAAGGGTAGTATCGACCATAGTTGCTACAACTTCCCCTGCAGCATTAAGCATATCGCGACGAAATTTTATCTTCGAGTGAATAGTTATTACCTTATTATACAAAGCATGCTCAACCTCTGACATTTTGGCAAATACCATTCCTTCACCAGGCTCATTATCAAAAGCCATAGTTAAATAATAAAGACCCAGTACTATATCCTTATCAGGTACGATAATCGGACGACCATTTGCTGGACTCAATATGTTGTTTGTTGACATCATAAGCACCCTGGCTTCAAGCTGTGCTTCGATTGAAAGAGGGATATGCACTGCCATCTGGTCACCATCAAAGTCAGCATTGAACGCAGCACAAACTAAAGGATGTAGCTGAATAGCTTTCCCTTCTATCAGTAAAGGTTCAAAAGCCTGGATACCTAAACGGTGCAAAGTTGGTGCTCTATTAAGCAATACCGGGTGTTCACGTATAACGTCTTCTAAAATATCCCATACTTCTGGTTTTTCAGCTTCAACCATTTTTTTAGCAGCTTTTATAGTGGTAGCAATTCCATGTAATTCAAGCTTTGAATAAATAAATGGTTTGAATAATTCCAAAGCCATGGTCTTTGGCAACCCACATTGATGCAGCTTAAGCTCTGGTCCAACAACGATAACGGAACGACCAGAATAATCTACCCTTTTACCCAGCAAATTCTGACGAAGCCGACCTTGTTTACCTTTTAACATGTCACTAAGCGACTTAAATGGACGCTTATTAGTATTTTTTACTACCTTACCACGACGACCATTATCGAATAATGCATCGACTGATTCTTGTAACATCCTTTTTTCATTTCGGATGATAATATCCGGTGCCTTTAGTTCTAGTAGTCTTTTTAATCTATTATTTCTATTAATAACTCTTCTATAAAGTTCGTTAAGATCAGAAGTGGCAAATCTGCCTCCATCAAGCATAACTAATGGTCTAATCTCAGGTGGAATAATTGGCAGAACGGTCATAATCATCCATTCTGGCTTATTTTCGGATTCCAGAAAATCTTCCACTAACTTAAGTCTTTTGACAATCTTCTTCTTTTTAATTTCTGAAGAGGTACTTGATAAATCCTCTTGTAATTTCTTCTTTAATTCAGGTAAATCAAGTTCTGAAAGCATTTGGCGAACTACTTCCGCCCCAATAGAAGCGGTAAAATTATCTCCTCCATACTCATCTTGTGCCTTTTGCAGACTATCTTCTGATAAAAGCTCTCCTTTGTGTAGATCAGATAACCCAGGATCAACAACTACATAACTTTCAAAATACAGAACTTTTTCCAAATCCTTCATGGTCATATCTAGCAAGGTACTAATCCTTGATGGTAGAGATTTCAAGAACCATATATGAGCAACTGGTGCTGCTAGTTCAATATGCCCCATTCTTTCTCGACGAACTCTAGATGTAGTAACTTCAACACCGCATTTCTCACAAGTAATGCCACGATATTTCATACGCTTATATTTACCACAAAGACATTCATAGTCTTTTACTGGTCCAAAAATCCTAGCACAGAATAATCCCTCTTTTTCTGGCTTGAACGTACGATAATTTATCGTCTCAGGTTTCATCACTTCACCAAAAGACCATGAACGCACTTGGTCAGGACTAGCAATATTGATTCTTATTTGATCAAATTGCTGAGTACTGCTTAATTGCCCATAAAAATTTGTCATTCCTGTTGTCATAAAGATTTTTCCTTAAAAAATTTTATCAGCTCTAGTTTAGCCTGAATTCGATATAACAAGTTATTGCAAATTCGGTTATATCTATAAATATAGCAGATTTTTATACTACACTAATAGCCATTCTCATTATTTTTGCAAAATTGCTTAATAATAAATAAAAAATCTGCTCGCCAAAGGTCATTGCGAGGAGGTGTAAGCCTCCGAAGCAATCCATTTTAATCGTTTTTTGGATTGCTTCGTCGCCACTAAAGTGGCTCCTCGCAATGACGCTGAGGCTAAATACTAATCTGGTTTATAACGTTGCAAATTCAAGTTAATTCACTATATTATTAATCTGTTGTAGTATCTTCAAGCTTGACATTCAAACATAAGGATCTAAACTCTTTGATCATTACGTTAAATGACTCAGGGATACCAGATTCAAAATTATTATCACCTCGAACAATCGATTCATAAATTTTAATTCTACCAACCACATCGTCCGATTTTACAGTTAACATTTCTTGTAACGTATAAGCAGCACCATAAGCTTGCAAGCCCCAACATTCCATCTCCCCAAATCTCTGACCACCAAAATGCGATTTACCACCTAATGGTTGTTGAGTTACCAAACTATAAGGACCGATAGAACGAGCATGAATTTTATCATCAGCTAAATGGTGCAGTTTTAGGAAATATTTATAGCCAACTGTAACAGTACGATCAAAATACTCTCCTGTTCTACCATCAATTAACTTAATTTGACCAGATGGATCTTGATCTGCCATAGCTAGCATTTCTTTTACGTTCTCAACCTTTGCCCCATCAAAAACCGGAGTTGAAAAATATACCCCCTTATCGATATTATGACAAAATGCCATAATATCTTCATTGGACATTTGCTTTATATCTTTTGTCGTTGAATTCTCGCCATATACCTTCGATACAAAAGATTTAAACTCTTCTATATCAAGATTATTGTTATGAACTTGCTTCAACATAGAAGATATTTTTTTACCAAGATTTACTGCCGCCCAACCAAGATGAGTCTCTAAAATCTGTCCTATATTCATCCGTGAAGGTAAACCAAGTGGGTTAAGAACTATATCAACTACTGTACCATCTTCTAAAAATGGCATATCTTCTTCTGGCATAATACGAGAGATAACACCTTTATTTCCGTGTCTTCCCGCCATTTTATCTCCAGGTTGCAGTTTATGTTTAGTCGCAATAAATACTTTTACAACTTTAAGAGCCCCTTGTGGTAAATCATCGCCACTTTGTAGTTTTTCTACTTTGTTACTAAAACACTTATTGAGTCTATCTTTCTTTTCATCATAATGACGTTTAATTTGCTCAATTTCATTCATTACATCAGCATCTTCAACAATTAGCTGCCAAAATTGTCCCTTTGATAATGATCCAAGGGTTTGCTCGCTAATTAATTGACCAGGTTTTACCGATTTAGGACCACTAACAACTATTTGTCCTGTTAGAATCTTCTCTAAACGCATAAAAACAAAATGCTCTATGACTCGAAGTTCATCATCTCTGTCTTTTGATAATTTTTCAATTTGTTGTTTTTCAATAGCTATAGCACGCTCATCTTTTTCTACTCCTCTACGAGAAAATACTCGTACCTCTACCACTGTACCAGTGATTCCAGAAGGAACGCGTAAAGAAGAGTCCCGAACATCCGAAGCCTTTTCTCCAAAAATAGCTCGAAGTAATTTTTCTTCCGGAGTCATAGGTGACTCACTTTTAGGAGTAACCTTACCCACCAAAATATCACCTGGTTTTACTTCTGCCCCAACATATACTATACCTACTTCGTCAAGATGACGTAAACTTTCATCACTAACATTTGGGATATCACGAGTGATTTCCTCAGGCCCAAGTCTAGTATCTCTAGCAATTATTTCAAATTCTTCAATATGAATTGAAGTGTAAACATCATCTTTTACAATACGTTCTGATATTAAAATTGAATCTTCAAAATTATAACCACTCCATGGTAAGAAAGCCACCAGAACATTTCTACCAAGAGCTATCTCCCCATTATCGGTGCTTGGTCCATCAGCAATTACTTCACCTTTTGCGACATAATCACCAACATTAATTAATGGTTTCTGATTAATACAAGTATTATGGTTAGATCTTTGAAATTTCAATAAATTATAAATGTCTACACCAGGTGAGCCATCTGTTTTCTGCTCCTTAGTCCTTACTACTATTCTAGTCGATTCAACTTGCTCTACTATTCCATCATGTAAGGCAACAACTGAAACTCCAGAATCTTGGGCAACAATTCCTTCAATACCAGTACCAACTAAAGGAGCATCACTTCTAATAAGTGGTACAGCCTGACGTTGCATATTTGATCCCATCAAAGCTCTATTAGCATCATCATTTTCTAAAAATGGAATAAGTGATGCAGCAACAGAAACAACCTGCATCGGAGTAACGTCAATATAATCTATTTCTGCCGGGGTAACCATAACAAAATTACCACCATCAATCCGACAGTTAATTAACTCTTCCTGTAATAAACCTTTTTTATCGATAACTGCATTAGCTTGAGCAATTTTATATTTTCCTTCTTCAATTGCTGACAAGTAAACAACTTCATCTGTTACACGACCATCTACAACTTTTCGATAAGGAGTTTCAATGAAACCATGTTTATTAACCCTAGCATAAGTAGCCATGGAATTAATCAAACCGATATTCTGTCCTTCTGGTGTTTCGATTGGGCAAATACGTCCATAATGGGTAGGGTGAACGTCCCTCACTTCAAATCCAGCTCTCTCCCTACTAATTCCACCAGGTCCTAAAGCTGATAATCTTCTCTTATGAGTTATTTCTGATAATGGATTAGTTTGATCCATAAACTGGGAAAGTTGTGATGTACTAAAAAATTCTTTTACTACAGAAACTAAAACTTTTGAATTTACTAAATCATGAGGCATAACCGCATCAAGATCAACCACAGACATTCTTTCAAGTACTGATTTTTCCATACGAACCAGACCAATCCGAAATTGATTCTCAATTAATTCACCAACTGACCTAACTCTTCTATTACCAAGATGATCAATATCATCTATCGAACCTTTGCCATCTTTTAGATCTACTAAAACTTTAAGAATATGTTTAATATCTTCAATAGTTAAAATAGCTGTAGATTCTGGTATGTTAAGTTCCAATCTTGAATTCATTTTAATACGACCAACTTCCGAGAGATCATATCTTTCAGGCTCAAAAAATAAATTATTAAATAATATCTTAGCCGCTTCAATATTAGCCGGTTCTCCTGGTCGTAATACCCTGAATATGTCGATCAATGCTGATTCATAATTTTGGTTTTTATCAGCAAATAAGGTATTTCTTATGTAAGGACCTGATTGGGTATTGATAGCAAGTACGTCGACAGACGAAATTCCAAGAGTCATAATAGAATTTAGCATATCTATTGTGATCATTTCAGCAATGGTAGCTAGTACCTCACCATTATCTGGATTAACAAGATCATGTGCTAAATATTTCCCTACCAAATACTCACCTTCTACCAAAATATTTTTCACTCCATCTTGAGCAAACTTCTTAGCCAAACGAGGAGTGATCTTTTGCCCAGATGCCAGTATGATATTACCAGTATCTGCATCTACTAAATCAGTAACTAGCCTATGAGCATTTACAGATTCTGGTATAAACTTCGTTGCCCAGCATCCATCCTTGGTAAAACAGGTTACCGTATCATAGTAGAATTTTATAATTTCATTAGTAGACATTCCAATAGCTCTAAGCAGAGTAGTAACATAAAGCTTTCTTTTCCTATCTATTCTAAAGTACATAACATCTTTAGCATCAAACTCAAAATCTAACCATGATCCTCTATATGGTATAACCCTAGCAGAATACAAAAACTTCCCTGAAGAGTGAACTTTACCCTCATCATGGTAGAAAAACACACCAGGTGACCTATGCATCTGTGATACTACTACCCTTTCTGTACCATTAATAATAAAGGTACCATTTTTGGTCATCAGGGGAATATCCCCCATATAAACTTCTTGTTCTTTAATACCTTTAATTTCTCTTGCTCCAGTATCTTCGTCAATATCCCAAATACTTAATCTCAATGTAACTTTAAGGGGAGCAGCATAACTAAGACCTCTTTGTGTACACTCCTCAACATCATATTTAGGATTATCAAATTCATATTTAGCAAATTCTAAATAGGCAATATTAGAGGGATCATGAATCGGGAAAATTGAACTTAATACTGATTGTAATCCTTTGTTTTCTCGCTCAAAGTCTTTAACTCCAAATTGTAAAAAACCTTTTTCATAAGAATTTTTCTGAACCTCAATCAAATTTGGTATAGATGCTACCAAATTTATGTGACCAAAATTCTTTCTTATGCGTTTACCAATTGATAAGGACTGCGTTGTCATATAATCTCCCGATTAATTTCTATATCTTAACGCGAGTTGCCAATATATGTAATTGGTAACTCGGCTGTAATCTTGAAAAAAATAGACTTGTTGCTGTGAACAAAGTTTCTGTCATAACTTTTTGTCATATTTTTGATAAAAATTGTAACTTTCAATAATTTTTGTTTTGAAACCAAACAAAAAGCCACTTAAAGAACTCAATTTAGAAGTAATGTATGTTCGAATTATTTGGAGAATTGGCATATAAAACAAAAAAGAAATCTGACATATGCATATTCAGAACAAAAGCCCATGCACAGTTTATAGTTTTACGAAACCAATTCTCTAATTATTCAAGCTTTAAATTATTCAAGCATAATCTCAAATTATTTTTATTTTTGCTAAATAGTATGAATAAATTCTTTAAATTAATAGGCTCTGTGAAGCTAAAATGCATAAATCTGTTGCAAATCTTCAGCTGATTTAGAATTTTGAATAAACAAACGCCAAATTCTCCCATGACAAAAAATATCCGCCCTAGGAGTTTAATAGCTTTTTGTTTATATTTTTGTATAAAATGCAATAGTTTTTGCAGGCACGAAAGTATATTTAGCACCACAACTCTTAAGCAAAATAGAATATCACACAACAAGTTTATTCCCATTATCAACAATACAAACCTAGATTCAGTACTAAAAACGCTAAATATATCAATGTATACTCCAATAATTTAAAGAATTAGAATATACATATAGTCAATTAACCTGAATTAGTGTCGAATAAGCACCCATCGTACTGTCTATTAGCGAGAAGGGGTAAGCCTCCGAAACAATCCATTTTAATAGTTTTTTTGGATTGCTTCGACCACTAAAAGTGGCTCCTCGTAATGACGTTATCTGTCATTGCGAGACCACATAGTGGTCGTGGCAATCCATTTTGGTTAATTTTATAGATTGCTTTGTCGTGCGATTTCCACACTCCTCGCAATGACGCTTAGGCTAAATACTAATCGGATTTATAACGTTACCAATTCAAGTTATTCACTATAGTCAATTGATGAGAAGTTGGGGACGTTGTCGCTCAATGCTCGCCTATTACTTATAGGCGTCGCTCCATTGTTCCTAGCCCCAAATGCTCCTGAATCGACCATAATTCTCATAAAATAACTGATATTATGAAAATTATTTTAATTCAACTTTTGCTCCAACTGCTTCTAATTTTTCTTTAAAGCTTTCAGCTTCTTCTTTATTTACACCAGATTTAATAGTTTTTGGGGCAGCATCAACTAATTCTTTAGCTTCTTTCAAACCAAGACCAGTAAGCTCTCTAGTGACCTTAATTACGTCTATTTTTTTATCACCACTACTAACCAAAACAACTTCAAAGGCTGTCTTTTCAGCTACTGCTTCTGATGCAGCAGGAGCTGCAGCTACTGCTACAGGAGCGGCGGCTGTTACACCCCATTTTTCTTCTAGCATTTTTGAAAGCTCTGCTGCTTGAATTACTGTAAGAGTTGATAATTGATCTACGATTTTTACTAGGTCTGTCATAATTTTCTTCCTTTTAAAACTTTTTTATTAAATTAACTTTTATTTGCATAAGCTTGCAAAACTCTAGCAAGTCCAGATGCAGGAGCTTGTATAACGCCAGCAATTTTAGTTGCAGGAGCTTGTAGAAGCCCAATAATTTTGCCTCTGAGTGCGTCTAATGAAGGCAATTTTGCCAATTGTTGTACAGAGCTTGCATCTAATACTTGGTTATTTACTAAACCACCAACTATTTTCAAACATTCATTAGTTTTTGCAAATTCTACGATAAGTTTTGCAGCTTCAACAAGGTCTTCAGAATATGCTAGTGCTGTGGGACCAGCAAACAAATGTGCAACATTATCAACACCAGCCTTATTGGCTGCTATTTTTGACAAAGTATTTTTAACTACTTTGAATCCCACATTTTTTGCTTTAAGAGTCCTACGTAGCGTAGTCACTTGACTAACAGTAAGCCCATGATAATGAGTAACTATCACGGAGTTTGACCGCTGATACACTCCTTCAAGTTCTGCGACAAACTCATGTTTCTCTGATCTTAACACCTTAACTCTCCTTGTCGTTACGATATAGTTGCTAAATCTATTTTTACTGATGGACCCATAGTAGAAGATAGATATATTGCTTTTAAATAATTTCCTTTAGCACCAGAAGGCTTTGCTTTAACTACAGCAGATATCAAGGTTGATGCATTATTTACTAAATCTTGTTTAGTAAATGATAATTTACCAACTCCAGCATGAATAATACCAGCCTTTTCAACCCTATACTCTACTTGACCACTTTTGGCATTTTTAATTGCCGTTACGATATCTGTAGTTACCGTGCCAAGTTTTGGATTAGGCATTAAGCCCTTTGGCCCAAGAATTCTTGCCACCGAACCTATTGCTGACATCATATTTGGTGTTGCAATACAAACGTCAAAATTAATTTTCCCAGCCTTAATATCATCGATAATCTCTGTAGAACCAGCCATATCTGCTCCAGCGGCTTTAGCTTCTTCTATCTGTTCATCCTTACAAATCACTGCAACTCTACTAACTTTACCGGTACCAGCTGGCAATGCCACAACACCACGCACCATTTGATCCGAATGTTTAGGATCTACCCCTAATTTCATTACCACTTCCAAAGTAGAATCAAATTTAGTATAGGATGCCGACTGCAAAGCTTCTATTCCTTCTGCTAAAGTACGGTTGCTAGCCAACTCTATATTCTTTCTCGTTGCCCGTATTTTTTTACCACCAGTTAACTTTCTATTATTCACAACATCCTTTTTATCAACTATCATATATTAATCTCCTACTACTTCAAGCCCCATAGATTCAGCAGTACCACGAATAATTTTAGCGGCAGCTATTAAATTATCAGCATTAAGATCCACCATCTTAATTTTGGCAATTTCCATACAATCTGACATGGTAACCTTACCAACAAATGCCTCTTTTTTAGTAGCACTAGAACCTTTAGGAATTTTAGCAAATTGTTTTAAATAATACGATGCTGGGGAAGTCTTAGTTACAAAAGTAAAACTATTATCTTCATAAGCAGTAATTAGCACTGGAATAGGCATACCTGGTTCAAAGCCTTGAGTAGCAGCATTAAATGCCTTACAAAATTCCATAATATTAAGCTTCCTTTGACCAAGGGTAGAACCAATAGGCGGAGCTGGATTAGCTTTACCTGCTGGCACCGTTAACTTAATATAAGATTTTATTTTTTTTGCCATTATAATCCTATTTTTATTCATTTAACACTAATTGGTAATTATCTAATAATAATTTACTAATTAGTCTATTAGACCTCTTGCAAAACTCTACTTCTGCTGGTAATTTGTACGTCAATGCGGTACTCGAGTCCTCACGTACATTAGAGTACGCTGCGATTCTGCGTTCCGAGTTTCCTCCAAATTCCTCAGCATAAGCGAGTTTTGCAAGAGGTCTTTGTTTACCTTACACATGGCACTTAAAAGCCATAAGGAAAATAACTTAACATCATTGCGAGGAACTACTTTAGTAGCTCCTTGCAATAACATCATAAGTCATTGCGAGACCACGTAATGGTCGAAGCAATCCATTTCTAATCATTTTCCTAGATTGCTTCGTCGGCTTCACGCAATGACCATTAATCACCACAAAACAAGCTAACTATTTTTCCTAACTTGCGTAAAATTTAATTCTATAGGAGTTGCTTTACCAAAAATAGATATAGACACACGCAATTTATTTTTGTCATAATCAATTTCTTCTATAACTCCTGTGAAAGTCTCAAATGGACCGTCAGTAACAATTATCGCTTCACCAATTTCATATAATTTTGAAACCCTAGCATCTTTAGTTTCAGATTCAAGCTTGCTAAAAATATTTTGTACTTCTTTTTCACTAAGAGCTTGTGGTATACTTTTACTACCCAAAAATCCTGTAACTTTAGTGACACTTTTTACCAAATGCCAAGTATCATCGGTCATTTTCATTTTAATCAAAATATAACCAGGCATAAATTTCTTTTCAGTCTTAACGTTCTTACCACGCTTAACTTCAGGTACTTCAATAACCGGAACCACGATATCTTCAAAAAATTCCGACATACCTTGCTTGGCAATTTGATCAAGAATCAGTTGCTTTACACGCTTTTCTGAGCCTGATAATGTATGAATAACGTACCACTGCACCACAATTTTCCCTAAACCTATTCTTTCTACTTCCCAATATTAAGTAAAATCTGCATTATACTATGTATACCGTAATCTAATACTAAACAAATTATACTAAAAATAAATACAGCTACCACTACTATAATAGTTGAAGTTATCAATTCCTTCTTACCGAGCCAAACAATTTTATAAACTTCTTGCTTTACTTGCTCATAAAATTTATAAACTCTATTTTCCTTTAACATATTATACAAACTCATTTATTGGCAGGAGCGACAGGAATCGAACCCGCAACCTTCGGTTTTGGAGACCGATGCTCTACCAATTGAGCTACACTCCTATCACATTCTTATTAAAAAATCAAACTATTTCTTAATAAATTACAATCACAATTTAAAAATTGCAAAAACAGTCAACGTCATTGCAAGACCACGTAAGTAGGTCGAAGCAACCCATTTTGGTTACTTTTGTGGATTGCTTCGTTGACCTTACGGTCTCCTCGCAATGACATTTGAGGCTTACAACATACCCCAAGCGTCATTGCGAGACCACGTAAGTAGGTCGAAGCAATCCATTTTTAACTATTTCCCTACAATCTTTAAACTACCATAAATTATAATATCACATCATATATGATCCACTAATACTTTATGTGAAAAATATTTTTATTTTTTACCTTTAATAGTCTCAGCTACCTGTAACGGCACTTGCTCATAATGAGAAAAAACCATACTATATTGAGACCTACCTTGTGATAAAGACCGCAAAGTACTAACATAACCAAACATTTCAGCTAGAGGTACATTGGCAATTATCGCCTGTGCATTACCCCTTGGATCCATGCTTTGCATTTGTCCTCTACGGCTATTTAGGTCGCCAATAATATCACCCATATATTCATTTGGAGTAATCACTTCCACTTTCATAATTGGCTCAAGTAACTTTGGATTACCTTTTGGCATTCCTTCCCTAAAAGCAGCCTTAGTAGCTATCTCAAACGCTAATACACTTGAATCCACATCGTGGAATGCTCCATCTATCAAAGTTGCTTTGAAATCAATCATTGGATAACCAGCAACTACCCCTGTATCCTTAATATTATTTAGACCCTTTTCAACACCAGGAATAAATTCTTTTGGTATAGCTCCACCAACGATTTTGCTTTCAAAAAGAAAGCCTTCTCCAGCTTCTTGAGGCTCAAATATTATTTTAACCCGGGCAAATTGTCCAGCTCCACCAGATTGTTTTTTATGTGTGTAATCAATCTCACATTTGCTAGTAATTGTCTCACGATAAGCTACTTGTGGAGCTCCAACATTAACCTCAACCTTAAACTCACGCTTCATACGATCAACCATGATCTCTAAATGCAGCTCTCCCATACCTTTAATAACAGTCTGACCGCTTTCTTGATCAGTTGACACTCTAAAAGATGGATCTTCAGCAGCTAACCTAGATAATGCCATTCCCATTTTTTCTTGATCGGCAGTTGATTTTGGTTCTACAGCTAGTTCAATAACCGGTTCAGGAAATTCCATTCTCTCCAAAACAACCTGCTTATCCATGCCACATAAAGTATCACCAGTAGTGGTATTCTTCAGACCAGCCAAGGCAACAATATCTCCTGCCAAAGCTTCCTTAACATCCTCCCTTTCATTAGCATGCATCAGCAACATTCTACCTACTCGTTCCTTTTGATTCTTTACCGTGTTAATCACAGTAACACCAGAACTAATCTTACCAGAATAAATCCTGACAAACGTAAGAGAGCCAACAAATGGATCAGTCATTACTTTAAATGCTAAAGCAGCAAGAGGTTCAGACGCTGAAATTTTAAAATCTTTTTCTTCTCCAGAATCAACCTCTATTCCTCTAACGGTTCCAATATCAACCGGTGAAGGTAAATAATCAACCACTGCATCTAACAAGGGTTGTACACCTTTATTTTTAAAAGCACTACCACATAATACTGGGAAAAAGGCTCTATTAATTGTTCCTTTTCTTATTGCTGATTTAATTTCTTCTTCAGTAAATTCTTCGGCTGACAAATATTTTTCCATTAAATTATCATCAATTTCAGCAACCATCTCAACAAGCAAAGTACGATATTCTTCAACTTTTTCTAGCATATCACTAGGAATATCTTCGTATGAATATTCAGCACCAAGAGATTCATCTTTCCAGATTATTGCCTTCATCTTAATTAGGTCAATAACTCCTTTAAAATTTTCTTCAATACCAACTGGCAACTGAATGACCAAAGGTTTTGCCCCAAGGCGATCTTTAATCATTTCCACGCATTGATAAAAATTAGCACCCATTCTGTCCATCTTATTGACAAAACACATTCTAGGCACTTCATATTTATCAGCCTGTCTCCATACTATTTCTGATTGTGGCTCAACACCGGCCACCCCATCAAATACCGCTACCGCCCCATCAAGAACCCTCAGAGATCTTTCTACTTCGATAGTAAAATCTACGTGACCTGGTGTATCGATAATGTTAATTCTTTTATTTTGCCAATAACAGGTAGTAGCAGCAGAAGTAATGGTAATACCACGCTCTTGCTCTTGTTCCATCCAATCCATGGTAGCACCACCTTCATGGACTTCACCAATCTTATGTGATTTACCAGTATAGAAAAGAATACGCTCGGTTGTAGTAGTTTTACCAGCATCAATATGAGCACAAATCCCGATATTACGGGTGTTAGCAAGAGAAAATTCAGTAGTTGACATATAGCTTATTACCTTGGTTGCGATTTTTTAGGACTAAAATGAGCAAAAGCCTTATTAGCTTCAGCCATTTTATGAGTATCCTCTCTCTTTTTAATAGCAACGCCTCTACTATTTGACGCTTCAAATAGTTCCTCAGCTAATTTATCAATCATCATCTTCTCAGAACGTTTATTTGCTGCATTAATAATCCAACGCGATGCAAGTGCATATCCCCTTTTCTCATCAACAGGAGACGGGACTTGATAGTTTGCCCCTCCTACCCTTACTGACGTAACCTCAAGATATGGCTTAACATTATTCATCGCATTATTGAAAGTTTCATAAGGGTCTACCTTATGCTTTTTCTCTATCTTATTAAAAGCAGAATATACTATCTTTTCAGCTAAAGCTTTTTTTCCTTCTCTCATAATATTATTAATGAACCTAGCAAGCAAAGGGCTATTATACTTCATATCAGGCAAGACAACCCTTCTCTCTGCGGCATGACGACGTGACATCTTATCTCTCTATTTCAAATTATTTTTTTACAGCTTGCTGCTTCGCTGACGTACCATAACGTGAGCGTCCTTGTTTACGATTTTTTACACCCTGAGTATCATAAGCACCACGTACTATATGGTACTTAACACCCGGAAGATCAGGAACCCTTCCGCCTCTAACCAATACTGTTGAGTGTTCTTGTAAATTATGACCTTCACCAGGTATATAAGCATTGACATACTGCCCATTACTTAAGCGAACACGTGCCATCTTACGAAGAGCAGAGTTAGGCTTCTTAGGAGTAACAGTTTTCACTATTACACAAACACCTTTCAAAAATGGATTGGATTCTAAAGCCGGGGATTTTGTTCTACGAACCTTCGACTTTCTTCCAAAACGGACTAATTGATTATTTGTTGGCATCCAATACTCCAAAATTATTTCTTTTGACTCTTAGTTTATTAACTTTTAAAATGATAAGATTATATACTAAATCCTTAAAGTTATGGAAAAACTATATACTTTACCACTTTCACTATTAAGAGGCAACAGGTGGAACTATAGCTAATTTTTTCATAAAAGCAAAGTGTTTTTAATAAACTTAACTATATTAGCTATTTTTATGAACTTAAAGTTGCAATTACCCCCCTTAAAGTTTGCAATTCTGCACTAGATAATTTATCTATACGAGTAAAAATATTCATAATATTTTGTGTCATGTGTAATTTCTTCTCAGGAACTTTAAAAAAATTCTTATTATTTAATTCAGTAAATAAATGTTCAAAAAAATATCCTAATTCACCTCTTGACGCTAACTCCTGTTCATTACTAACATTTACTCTCGACTGTTTACTACGAAACAACTCATAACATATGATAATTACCGACTGGGCAATGTTCAGAGAATTAAAATCTCCGGTATTAATATTAATAATCTTATGGGCATAAGTAATCTCCCTATTTTGCAAACCACAATTTTCACGACCAAACATAATACCTACTTTAAGACCTGCCGGACAATCTTGACTTAAATTCTCTGATAGAACATAATCTTTATTGATATTACGTGATGCTACAGTTGTTGCATATAAATAATCAATATCCTCGATACTGGCTTCTAAACTATCATAAATCTTAGCATCATCTATGATATCTATCGCTGATACCGCCACACTACGTGCCTGTTTGTTTGGCCAACCATCTCTAGGCGTAACAATTCTCAACTCGGAAGCATTAAAATTTTTCATTGCTCTGGCAGTGGCACCAATATTCTCCCCCATTTGAGGCTCTACTAAAATAATAATTGGCATACTCAAATCTTTTGAGCCTGGATGTTTTTGATTTCGTGACATATTCTAATACTTAATTATATTATATATTAATTTTTCAAATTTTTGGGGTGTAAGCAAAGCAAACATAGGCTACCGCAAGAGCATCTGCTTCATCAAAGTTACTAATAGCAACTGCCCCTGGTAGTAAAAGCTTAATCATTTGCAAAACCTGATTTTTTTCGGCGTGTCCATACCCCACTACTGATTTCTTAATAACATTAGGTTTAAATTCTTGAAAAGCAACATCATATCCTCCAATAAGTGACATAACCGCCCCTCTAGCATATCCCAATTTCAAAGATGATACACTATTCATATTAACAAAAGTCTCCTCCATCGCAACAATAACAGGTTGATATTGCGTTATTACCTTTTGCAAGGATGTCGTAATGAAAGCTAACCTTTTATGCATCAGCTCACTTGATTTAGTCTTTATCACCCCGCTAGCTAAATATTTCAGAGGATTAGTATCAATTACTCCCCATCCCATACCAGCTAAAGATGGGTCAATTCCTAGTATAACCAAAATTACTCTCCCACTAATAGATTTTTATAAAAAATTATTTAATTCTTCAAATTATTTGAGTTGATATAGTTAATTCAGGAGAATTTGGGGCTAGGAGCGATGCCGTATAGGCATTAGTTTAAGAAAATAAAGTAGAAAAGTCGTCTATTAGCGAGCCACCGTAGGTGGCGTGGCAATCTTTTCTAATCACTTTTCTGAATTGCTTCGTCGACCTAAGGTCTCCTCGCAACGACGGTTTTTCAGTTATTGTTTTCTTAAACTAACGCTTATGAGCAACAACGTCCCCAATTTCTCATCAATTAACTATACCAGTAAAAATCATATAAATTAAGTATAGATTAACTAAAATGACACATAGTTATCATATTAATAATTTATTTTTATGTAAGAAAACAATTTTATCTATTATTTGACTTGAATATTATACATTTTAAGCTAGAATCACCAGTACAAAAAATGAGGTTTACTATGAAAAATTTACTAACTATTATTCTAACTTTGGCTTTCTCTATTTCTGCTTTTGCTGCGGGTTCGTCTTCTGATAAAAAAGATTCAACTGCTACGGATCAGCAACAAGAAGAAAATGCGGATAACCAAGATACAACAAATACGAAGAAAAAAGACGACAAGAAAGAAGAAAAGAAATAATTTCTTTATTCTACAGGCTGGTATAGGATATTTTCTATACCAGCTCTTTCTTTCGACACTGTAAAAAGTGGTATCATTTCTGGACATTTCGTCTTCTTGTCATTCTCCCGTTTCATTCTTTAGTTATAACCGAATTCTTGTTATTTCTGTGGAAACAGACCTGCAAAATAAGCTGAAAAATATTGGAAGTGTTTTTATATAACTCACCTTACGTATGGCATTTAAAAGTCATATAGAAAATAGTTTAGCGTCATTGCGAGAAGCTACTTTAGTAGCGACGAAGCAATCCAAAAAAACTATTAATGGATTGCTTCAGAGGCTTACACCTCCTCGCAATGACAGCACGATGGGTGCTTATTCGGCGCTAATTCAGGTTAATTGACTATATGCGTAAGGTGAGTTATATAATATATATTCATTTTTAAATTCAAAAGTGTGTTTGCATGAATTTGTTTATTGCTATTATAATTATGGAAATTTTGGCTGGGGCTGAGGTAGATTTATTTGTCCCTAGTTTTCCAGATTTACAAGATACCTTTAATATTTCTACTTTTAAGGTCGAATTTTTACTAGGAATAAATCTTATAGCCCATTGTTTCACAGCTCTAATTGTTGGAAATTTAGGAGATAGGTTTGGTAGAAGAGTAATTATTCTTATAGGTCTTGTAATATTTGTGATTGGCAGTGTATTTTGTCTGTTTGCCATCGATTATTATATGATATTATTTGGTAGATTCCTGCAAGGGGCTGGTATATCTGGAGTAGCAGTGCTTTGCTATCTAGTACTTGCTGATATATATTCGGTCGAACAACAACAACAAATGGTGGGTACTTTAACTGGTACTGTTACCTTAGCTATGGCTTTTGCCCCGGTAGTAGGAAGTTATGTAAATTTTTTGCTTAGTTGGCGAGGGAATTTTGCTATACTGTTAATATTGGGAGTCTTGTGTTTGATAATCGGCATATTATTTATTCCCAAAGGGCAGGCAAATGATAATGTAAAAATATCCCTAAGAGAATATAGCGTAGTCTTTAAGTCTAAAAAAGCTATCTATTATCTAATAACTCTGATTTTTTTATTTCAAGCTTATTGGGTGTTTATTGGTATTGCCCCTGTCTTGTATATGCGAGATTTAGGGGTACCTATTCAACAATTTGGTCTATATCAAGGAGCATTGGCAGCAATATTTTCAGCTTTTAGTTTTAGCAGTGGGTATTTATTAAACAAGTTTGGACAGAAAAAATGTTTTTTCTTTAGTATTGCAGCACTGGTAGCTTTTATAATTGCTGCTATAATTTTGATTATACTTAAAACTAATGATCCATTAACAATAACAATAGTAGTACAATTAGTGGCAGTTGGTAGCATATTTCCTTGTAATATTTTATGGATACTTGTATTAGAGAGTGTGCCAAATGCTAAAGGGAGGATTACTGCTATACTGGTATCAGGAAGATTGATTATTACAGCAATATGTTTGCAATTGGCTAGCTATTTTTATCAGGGTAATTTTACATCATTAGCAATTGTTATGTGTATCACTATAGTCATAGCATTGATTTTCTGTTATAAACTATTGCAAGAAGATAAGATTTTTAATGAATCTGAATTATAATAATGATAAAAAATAATTTTATTCTAAAAGTAGCAGCCCGATATTTTAGAGCCAAGAAGAATGAGAAATTTGTTTCTATTATTTCTGGTTTTTCTTTGATCGGTGTAACCATTGGCGTTGCTGCATTGATCGTGGTAATGTCCGTTATGAACGGTTTTCATTATGAATTAACTAAAAACATTATTGGGCTTAATGGTGACATTAGCATAACCCCATTATCACGTTTTATAGCAAATTATGATGAAATTAACAAAAAGTTACTTAGTAAAAATTATATAAAACATATTTCTCCAAGCGTTGTGGGTCAAGCTCTAGCCCTAGGTAACAGAGCAAATAGTGGTGCGGTAATTAAAGGTATAGATTTAAGTGAACTCAAATATAAAAATCAGATTTTACAAAATGTTAATACCGGAGATTTTGCTGATTTTTCTGGTAAAGATGTGGTGGCAATTGGTAATGAACTTGCTTATAACCTAGGAATTCAAGCAGGAGACAAAATAAAATTAATTTCTCCTAATTCAATTTCTACTGCCTTTGGTAGTATGCCTAGATCTAAAGAGTTCATGGTTGTGGCTACTTTCACTAGCGGTGCATATGATTATGATGCGGCAACTATTTTAATGCCGCTTATTGCCGCACAAAATTTCTTGTCTTTTGGTGAAGTTATTAATCTAATCGAGGTAATAACAATAGAACCGAGTAACGCGGGAATTTATGCTTGGGAGATACAAAATATTTTAGGCTCAAAATTACGAGTGATAAGTTGGCAAAAATCGCATCTACAGTTTCTAAATGCTTTAGCTGTTGAGAGAGTAGCAATGTTTACTATTCTTTCCTTAATTATTATGGTAGCAGCCTTTAACATCGTTTCTAGTTTGTTTATGTTGGTTAAAGACAAAACCTCAGATATTGCAGTGCTGCGTACTATTGGTGCAAGTACTCGGCAGATTATGCTTATTTTTATTTGTAACGGCATGTTTATCGGTGTACCAGGTACTGTTTTAGGTATAATATTGGGTACAAGCTTTGCTTATAATATTCAGTCTATTAAAAATATTTTGGAAAAAATAACTGGTACTAAAATTTTTGAAGCAGCAATTTATTATTTATATAGTCTACCATCGAAGGTAAAAATAGAAGATATAACATTAGTGGCAAGTATTTCTATAGTTTTATGTTTTTGTGCAACAATTTATCCAGCATATAAAGCTGCTAAGTTGAATCCTGTGGATGCCCTTCGTTATGAATAAAGCTGTATTAACATTAAAAAATATTTCTAAAAAATATCAGCAGGGAAAATCTATTGTTGAAGTATTAAGTAATGTTAACTTAACTGTAATGCAAGGAGAATTAGTTGCCATAATAGGTTCTTCTGGTAGTGGTAAGTCAACTTTACTGCATATAGCTGGTTTACTTGATACCCCGAATAGTGGTGTGGTAGAAATAAATTCAATAAATTATTCCCAGAATTATGCTCATATAATAAGATTGCATAATATAGGTTTTATCTATCAACGACATCATTTACTCAAAGATTTTACTGCCTTAGAGAATGTAGCAATGCCGAAATTGATTGCTGGTAATAATCATAAATCAGCTTTCAGGGAAGCAGAAGAGTTGCTAGTAGAGTTAGGGCTGGCTAATAAAATACATAACATGCCGGGTGAGTTATCTGGTGGCGAACAACAAAGAGTAGCTATTGCCCGTAGTTTAATTAATAATCCTCAAATTATTTTAGCTGATGAACCTACCGGTAATCTAGATCCTAATACAGCTAATGAGGTTTTTAACTTATTACTCAAAACTGTTAATCAAAAGAATACTTCTATTATTGTGGTAACTCATAATCATGAAATGGCAAGTAAAATGCATAGAGTATATCAATTAAAATATGGTGAATTGTTATAGTCAATTGATGGGAAGTTGGTGACGTCGTCGCTCAATGCTCGCCTATTACTTATAGGCGTCGCTCCATCGTTCCTGCTACCCAATTCCCCACAACTGTTGAAAGTTAGAAGAGGAAGCGGTTTTAGACCGGATAGTTTAAAAATCGTATGTGGTCAACGTCTATTAGCGAGAAAGACCGTAGATCGACGAAGCAATCCATAAAAGTAACCAAAGATGGATTGCCACGACCACTACGTGGTCTCGCAATGACATGTAATGGTTGAAGCAATCCATTACTAGATTGCTTCAGAAGCTTACGCCTTCTTGCTAATATACAGCACGATGGGTGCTTATTCGGCACTAATTCAAGTTAATTGACTATACTTTAAGAAAGTTTTACTGATTTGTCATGAAGCAACATAATCCCTGTAGTAAAAAATGGATCAAATATAGTCTTTACTTCAAACAATAATGCTTCGTTAGTAATTTCTTGTTGCAATTTTTCTCTAATTAAATCAAACATCTCCTGCAAACTTTTACCACCATCTATCATTTGTTTAAAAACATATTTAGTATATTTAGAAACTGGTATAGTAATCTTGACATCTTTTAACAATGAATTATTTAACGTAAAATTAATGACGTTGCCAGCTATCAAAGCACTAGCTTCCATGTGATCATAAATTTGTTTAGCAATACCCGCAATACCATAAAAATATGGTACATTATCCAAATCATCAAGAGTAGCAATAGTATCTTTTGCATTAGAAGCAAAAAAACTATGTTTAATGATATTGCCAACCATTAATTCACAAATTGCTTGCTGAGTTATTATATCCATCCTCTTAATTTTTTGCAAAAGAGAGAAATCACTAATATAATTCTCAATTCTTAGAGCTAATTTTTCACTAACATCAGAAAATTCAACAAAATTCAAACCTGCATTATGGATAAATTCGTATAACTCGGGAATGGAATAAGCCCTATCTTGTTTATGCAAGAACATATCATATAATCCTATATCGCCAAAAAAAACATGGTCTCTTAATAGTTCTTGCCCACGTATATACCAATTAGTTGCAGGGAAGCCAGCCATAACAGCTTTGGCATTCATTATTTCCTCTACCCTATTGTTAACACCCTGATTTACCATTTTCATAATATCTTGTACTTGATATAGTCCAGTACGACCATATTTAGCATAGACCATTACTCCAACTGCTCCGTTGGCAGTTAAAGATTCCTGTAAAATTTTTAAACCATCGGGAGGGCTTTTTAAATGGTGTAATACTCCTGAGCAATTAATATAATCAAACTTGCCTAAATTAAGCTTTGGGATATTTAAGATAGAATCATATACCCATTTAATATTGGTAAGACCACGTTTCTCGGCACGTTTTTGTGCGACCTCCATACTTGGCTTACTAAAATCTAAATATACCACTTCAGCATTTTTATTTTTTAGCTGCTCTGCCATGTATATAGCAGAATCACCAGTACCACCGCCAGCAATTAATACTCGAAAACCTGAGTTAAAATCTTTTTTACCTCGATATAAATAATGATTTAATTCCCCCAAAAATTCACCAGTAATAGCCAGTAATCTTTTTGTTTCATCCTCAGGATCTCTATAAGGATAGGGGTAATCTTGATAATGTTCTTGAACTACAGCAAGATCGCTTGTTGCTTCGATAGAAGAATTAGTCCGTGTTTTTAGTTGCTTAGTTGCCATAGAAAACTTATATATAATGGTTAATTATGCTCCTTATCTAAACGTCATTGCGAGGAGACCATAAGGTCGATGAAGCAATCCATTCTTATGTTTTTTCATCATTTTGGATTGCTTCGTCGCCACCAAAGTGGCTCCTCGCAATGACTTTCAAGACAGGAGATGTACAAACTCATATTAGTAGAAAAAATCATATTATCAAGTCCTTTATTTGTAATTGTATAGTATGACGTTCTTGCCAGCTATTGACTTTTAATGACCCAATCACGGAAATATTATAAGACTTAACATTAAGCAATATATTCTCTATTGGACTAGACACGGCATTAAAAGCAATAGCAGCAAGGGCTTTAGAGCCAAAAGCTTCCTTAGAAGGTGCTAGCAAACATTTTATATGTTTACCACCAACTATGTCAGCTTTCAAAACAAAAAGGTTAGAGAATTTAAATATTGGTTCAGGATTTCCCTGACCAAATGGCTCAAGTTTACTTAGCTCATCCATTAATAGCAAATTTACACTACTAGTAGTGAGCTCAGCATCATATTCTTCGCCTATAAGATCATTCTGATTATTCATATCACTCTTAAAGGCGTGATTTAAGAATTCTTGCAACTCTAGTAATTTTTCTTCTAATACTGTAAATCCAGCAGCCATTGAATGCCCCCCGCCAACTACAATTAACTCTTTAGTCTTGGCGTTGATAATTTTACTACCAAAATCAACATTTTTGATAGAACGGCAAGAAGCCTTACCTATTCCATCATTTAAAGCTATAACTGACACCGGTTTATTAAATTTTTCCTTTAATCTTCCAGCGACAATACCAATCACACCCGGATGCCATCCTTTACCAATTATAAATAATGAGCTATCATTTTCCTGAGTTAAAGCTATTTGAGTAGCTTCCTCTATCATTATCAGTTCTATTACTTTCCGCTCATTATTATGTTTCTCCAACTCCTGTGCTAATCTATTTGCTTCTATTGGACATTCGGTAGATAAAAGATTAGCCCCTAATGATGATTTACCAACTCTTCCACCAGCATTAATCCTAGGTCCCAAGACAAATCCCAAATGATAACAGTTTGGTTTTTCATTTAAGCCAGCAATATCGCATAGGGTTGTCATACCTAAATTTTTTCTTTGCTGAAGGATTTTTAATCCTTGAGTAACAAAAGCACGATTTAAGTGAACAAGCTTCATTACATCGCATACCGTACCAAGGGCAACTAAATCTAAATACTGCATTAAGTTAGGTATAGTAATATCATCCCTACCACTAATGTCATGGTGATTGGCAAAGAAATTTTGTTTTTTTAAATCAGATAATAAGGCAGTAGCAAATAAAAATGATACTCCTACAGCAGCCAGATACTTATAATCGCTGGTTTCATCAATACGATTTGGATTAACAACGGCAACAGCCTCAGGTAATATATCACTACTAATGTGATGATCGATCACTATCACATCAAGCCCTACTAGTGCTGCATGTTTCAGAGCCTCATGTGCCATTGCTCCGCAATCTACAGTAATAAGCAGCTTAGTTCCATTATCCTTAATTTTTTGCATAGCAGCTGGGGTTGGTCCATATCCTTCAGCAATTCGGTCTGGAACATAAATATCAACATTTTGCCCCAAATCTCTAAATAGATTCTTAAGCAATGATGAAGAAGTAGCCCCATCAACATCATAATCAGCAAATATGCAGATTTTTTGTTTATTTATAATGGCTTCTATAGCTCTATCTACTGCCTTTTGCATATCAAGTAAATGAAAAGGATTGGGCAGTAAATTCTTAATCCTAGGTGATAAAAAGTCAGCCGCTTGTGCTAAGTTCTCCAGGCGAGGAGATAGAACCCTAGCTAGAAAATCACTAATTCCTACAGAACGACAAAGCTCTAGAACAGCATCCTCGTTGACTAATCGCTGCTGCCAAATTTTGCCATTTACTGAACATTTAGATTCTAGTGCTATTGACATGTAGGGTAACCTTATTAAAAAGTGTAAAATCTAGTTATATAGTCAATTAACCCGAATTAGTGCCGAATAAGCACCGCTGTCATTGCGAGAAGGCGTAAGCCGACGAAGCAATCCATTTTAATCGTTTTTTGGATTACTTCGTCACCACTAAAGTGGCTCTGAGCCATGACGCTAAGGCTAAATACTAATCGGATTTATAACATTGCCAATTCAAGTTAATTGACTATATCTATAATATAACAGATTTTTATGCTCCACTAATAGCTGTTTTCATTATTTTTGCGATGTTTTGCAATATCTAAATTTCAGATAAATTGGCAGGCTAAATAATGTTAACACTCTTATGACATAGTAGTAACGGTAATCACATGCCATAGTAGCAAAAAGTAATACTACCGAAAAGACAAGACCTATCGCAACAATATAAGTTAAAATAACCTTCTCAGGATTATTAGATTGTTTATTTGTTAAAATAGCTGCTAAATACACAAATATTAGTATAAAACTAATAAAGTTCTTAGTTATTAGCCTTGGAAATGCTTTTAAGTAGAATATCACTAGGTCTTTTACATGATTTTTTTTAAGATAAATGCCATATTTTTCAGCTTCATTAGGATCAATAAATAAATCGTCACTATAATACTCTGCACTCTTCATTAATAAGATGAAATTCTTTATACGATGTTTAAGAAAAGCTAGTGGATAATGGGTTACAGCTTTTACATAACTAGATTCCAGCTCTTGTAGCTTTATAGGGTCTGATGTTGAATTATAAATTCGATCATCACCAAAAACTAAAGCATTAACTAAAGTCGGTGTATAGAGAGATTTAAGCTTTTCAAAACTATATAAATTTTTATCTTCTTTGACATAATCTGGTAGTAAATCATCATTATCTATTGCAACAATCACCCCTGCTATGTCAAATAGTTGGCGTAATTGTTTTGCATGACTATCAGTAGAAAAATGCTTAGCAAGATAATTATTACCCTCTATTATTACTAAAGAAAGAATAATAGTTACTATTATCCTAATAAACCAGTTAGCTTTAAGAGAAACTGATAATACAAACAAAATTAAAATTGGGGCAATAAATTGTGCTTGAAATTTAACACCAACAACATAAAAAATAACTAATAACAATCCAATAGCTGCCAAATAAGATGGTCGTTTTTGATGATAGCTATAAAAAATACAACTAGCTATTACAAAAAAACTACCTAAGCCAAACCCTATATCTTTCCAAATTACCCCGGATTGAGCTAATATATTTGGAAGAAATGGTATTACAAAATAAAGATATCTATATTTATTTTGTCGATCAGCATAAAAAAGCAATAATACCCCACCCCACAACAATACTAAATGCCATAATAGCATTATCTGTGGTCCTTGATAGATATGATTGAGTAACGACCATATCATTGACATTAAAGGTGGATGATGAGAAAAATAATTTCCACTAATACTTTGTTCATATTGAGAAAAGCTATCAACCGTCATTCCACCAGGATAGGCTGATAAAAAATGAAAAAACATTAAAGCAAAACATAAAATTATGGGATAATATTTACGCCAAAATTTTGTATAAAAAATATTTTTCATAATTTAAAAATCCTTGAGATATTATAAATTCCCGCCTATACGCATAGGCATCGGTTTAAGAAAACAATAATTGAAAAACCGTCATTGCGAGGAGACCTTAGGTCGACGAACTACGTGCCTACACGGAAATGAAATTTGTTACTTCCATGTCTAAACTTCAGATAAATTGGCAGACTAAATAATGTTAACACTCTTATTACATAGTAGTAACGGTAATCAGATGCCATAGTAGCAAAAAGTAATACTACCGAAAAAACAAGACCTATCGCAACAATATAAGTTAAAATAACCTTCTCAGGATTATAGTCAATTGATGAGAAGTTGGGGACGTCGTCGCTCAATGCTCGCCTATTACTTATAGGCGTCGCTCCATCGTTCCTAGCCCCAAATTCTCCTGAATTGACTATATCAGATTGTTTATTTGTTAAAATAGCTGTTAAATAAACAAATATTAGTATAAAACTAATAAGGTTGGTTGTTAAAATCCATGGATATTTTTTTAAATATTTTGTTATCGCCTTTTTTAAGTGATTATTCTTAATATCTATATTATGTTTTTGAGCTTCGGTAGAATCAATAAAGCCATAGTGATAGAATCCCGTGTTGGTCATTAAAAAAGCAAAATTAATCATTCGATGTTTTAAAAAAATTAGAGGATGGTACATTATAGCTTTTATATAAGCAGACTGCATCTCTTGCAATTTTATAGGGTCTGATGTTGAATTATAAATCCTAGTATCACCAAAGATTAATGTATCAACCCACCTTGCAGTATATTGTGCCTTGAGCTTTTCAAAACTATATAAATTTTTGTCTTCTTTAACATAGTCTGGTAATAAATCATCATTATTTATGGCAACACTCACTCCAGCAACATCAAAAAATTGAGGTAATTGCTCTGAATGCCCCTCTGTAGAAAAATATTTAGCAAGTGTAATATTACCATATATGATTATTACGGAAATAATACTAGTAGCTGTTATTCTTATCAAAATATTAGTTTTAAGATAAACTGACAATATAAACAAAATCAAAATTGGTACAATAAATTTAGCTTGAAATTTAACCCCAACAATATAAAAGCAAATCAATAATAATCCAACAACCACCCAGAAAGGTGCTGTTTTTTGTCGATAAGTAAAAAAAATACAAGTAGCTATGCAGAAGAAAGTACCTAAGGCAAAAACTACATCTTTCCAAATTGTTGCAGATTGAGACAATATATTAGGCGAAAGGGCAATTACCAAATATAGATATCTATATTTATTTTGTTGATCTGCATATAGAAGTAGTAGTATTCCACCCCATAAAAATGCTAAATCTACCAATAGCATCAATTGTGGACCTTGATGGATATGATTAATTAACGACCATACTATTGACATTAAAGATGGGTGATGAGAATTATAATTTCCACTAATACTCTGCTGATATTGATCAAAACTATCAGATGACATACCACCAGGATAGGCTGATAAAAAATGAAAAACCAGTAAGATGAAGCATAAAATTATAGGATAATATTTATGCCAAAATTCTGTATAAAAAATATTTTTCACAATCTTAAAAATCCTTGAGATAATCTATTCTTATGGAATGGATTGTTTCAACCATTGCATGGTTTCGCAATGACGTATATGCATCTCAAGCGTCATTGCGAGACCACGCAAGTAGGTCGTGGCAATCCATAAAGCTTGTCATATTGCTTCGTCACCACTAAAACATCTCCTCGCAATAACCTTTGGGTAAAAGTCTTATAAAAAATGATGGTCTGTAAGCCGGATTTTGTATAGATAATATTTCTATTATCTATTGCAGTTATTTATCTAGGATAAATGTTACCATTTACCTCAAGCGATCTACCCGCACTACTTCTAGCCAGAGATGCCTAGGAACACGTAAGTTCTGTAGTGCCTATTTGATCTTGCTCTTGGTGGGGTTTACCATGCGTAGCTTGTTACCAACCTACCGGTGTGCTCTTACCACACCATTTCACCCTTACCAAACTATATTATAATTTGGCGGTATATTTTCTGCGGCACTTTCCCTAAAAGATTACTCTCCCGCTGGACGTTAACCAGCACCATATCTCTGTAGAGTCCAGACTTTCCTCGTAAATTCTAGTATAGATTTTTACGCAACTGCACGACCATCGAGGTGATTATGTTTTAATATATTTGCCTAGTCAATGATTTTTTACTAAATTTTTTTACCAGATCACTTAGTGCTAGCTAAAAAGATGCTATTATATTGAATTAACTTGAATTAGCAACGTTGTAAATCCGATTAGTATTTAGCCTAAACGTCATTGCGAGGAGCCACTTTAGTGGCGACAAAGCAATCCAAAAAACGATTAAAATGGATTGCTTCGGAGGCTTACGCCTCCTCGCAATGACGTATAAACCTACAACCCGTCATCATCGTAATGACGTTTTGGTAAAAATGCTCGTCATTGCGAGCGAACGTATGTGAGCGTGGCAATCCACATTCATTAGATTGCTTCGGAGGCTTACGCCTCCTCGCAATGACAGTACGATGGGTGCTTATTCGATACTAATTCAGGTTAATTGACTATATTGATTTTTATCAAGATAATAAAGGTTATAAATTTATGGTAGTAAGTATAAAATTTGCCGCTGAGTTACGGGATAAATTACATGGTTTAAATCTTTTTAAGCCAGAACATTTACAATTTTATCAAGAAATGGCACTTGCTTTTATTAAAGGCAATGAAAATGAAATATTACAAATATATAAAGATATTAAAGGAAATAAGACTATAGGGATAGGTTTTAATATGGATAATCCCGAAGCAAAAATTGTTTGGCAGGCAATATTTCAGGGGTTGATATCATTTGATAAAGTTTATAATGGTCAGCAAACTATTACAACTGAGCAATCTCGAATGATATACGACTATAAGAGTGCTACTAATCGAATCGAACTAAAAAATATTTATGGTAAGTCTTGGGATAAGCTAAAACCTAACGAGAGGCTGATGATTGAGGATCTTTATTGGAATGGTGGTAATAAGTTAGTGGGTAAGTTTACAAAATTTTTTCAGCATATGAGGCTTTATGCTGAAAGTTCTAAGTTAAAATATCTAGAGCAAGGATTAATCGAAGTAAGAGAAGGTTCTAATAAAGAAAAGGTTAGGGGAATTCAAAATCGTAGAAATGTGCAAAGTGAAATAGGTGATTCGTCCAAATGCCTTACTCTACTCCCATATGTGGGTATTCTCATGATTTTTTTCATCACCACCTCTTGTAAAATAGATTGTAAATTACTATATCAGAACTTGTTAAGTTGAATTGTTTAATCGGAATTAGGAGTGTATATGGCAAAAATTATAGGTATAGATTTAGGAACAACAAATTCCTGCGTTGCAGTAATGGAAGGGAAAGAACCGAAAGTTATAGCAAATGCCGAAGGAGTTAGAACGACTCCCTCAATGGTAGGATTTGCTAGCGGTGGTGAAAAATTAATTGGCGAACCAGCAAAGCGTCAAGCTGTGACCAATCCAAATAATACTTTATATGGCATTAAAAGATTGATAGGTAGAAGTTTTTCTGATCCTATGGTTAAAAAAGATCAAGACCTTGTACCGTACCAAATCGTAAAAGCTGCTAATAATGATGCTTGGGTTGAAGTTAACGGAGAAAAATATTCACCTAGTCAAATTAGTGCTTATATTCTGCAAAAAATGAAGGAAACAGCTGAAAATTATCTTGGTGAAAAGGTAACGCAAGCAGTTATTACTGTACCAGCATATTTTAACGATGCACAACGTCAAGCAACCAAAGATGCTGGAAAAATTGCTGGTTTGGACGTATTACGGATAATCAACGAACCAACAGCCGCAGCTTTAGCATATGGTTTTGATAAAGCTGAAAGCAAAATAATTGCAGTTTATGATCTTGGTGGCGGTACGTTTGACGTATCAATTTTAGAAATAGGTAACGGAGTATTTGAGGTTAAATCTACCAACGGTAATACTTTCCTTGGAGGGGAAGATTTTGATTCGAGAATTCTAGATTATTTAATCGATGAATTTAAGAAAGAAAGTGGTATGGATTTACGCAAAGATCCTTTAGCTTTACAGCGTTTGAAAGAAGCTGCCGAAAAAGCTAAAAAAGAATTATCATCTGTACCGCAAACCGATGTTAATTTACCATATATTACAGCTGATAGTTCAGGTTCTAAACATTTAAATATAAAATTTACTAGAGCAAAATTAGAATCCTTAGTGGCAACGCTAATTGATGATACAATAGAACCATGTAAGAAAGCTTTAAAAGATGCTGGGCTAAAAGCCTCAGATATTCAGGAAGTAGTGCTAGTTGGCGGTATGACTAGAATGCCAAAAGTTATTGACAAGGTAAAAGAATTTTTTGGTCGCGAACCACATAGAGGAGTAAATCCTGATGAAGTCGTAGCTCTAGGGGCTGCTATTCAAGGTGGGGTATTAAACAAAGAAGTTACTGATATATTATTACTAGATGTTACCCCTTTATCTTTAGGTATTGAAACTCTTGGGGGGGTATTTACTAGGCTGATTGATCGTAATACAACTATTCCTACCAAGAAAAGTCAAACATTCTCTACGGCGGACGATAACCAACATGCGGTAACGATTAGAGTATTCCAAGGTGAACGGGAAATGGCAGCTGCTAATAAGCTACTTGGGCAATTTAATCTGGATGGTATTCCTCCTGCCCCACGAGGAGCACCACAAATTGAAGTAACCTTTGATATCGACGTTAATGGTATAGTTCACGTTTCTGCCAAAGATAAAGCTAGTGGTAAAGAGCAAAAAGTAACTATCCAGGCTTCCGGAGGGCTTAGTGATGCAGAAATTGAACAAATGGTCAAAGATGCGGAAAAAAATGCTGATGAGGATAAAAAGCGTCGTGAATTAATTGAAGCTAAAAATAATGCTGATAGCTTGATTTATTCAACTGAAAAGACTCTAAAAGAATATGATGGTAAAATATCAGTTAGTGATAAACAACAAGTAGAAAATGCTATAACAGAGTTAAAGGCAGCTTTAGAGTCAGATAATCTTGAAGAAATTAAAGCGAAAACTGACACTCTTATGGCAGCAAGCATGAAAATTGGAGAAGCTATGTATAAATCTCCATCAGAAGATGATAGTAATACAGAAGCTAAGGCAAGTGATGACGATAAAGTAGTTGATGCTAATTACGAGGATGTAAGTAATAAGTAATTACTATGCCATTGCGAGCTATCGTAGGTGGCGTGGTAATCCATTTTTTCTGGATTGCTTCGTCGACCTTACGGTCTCCTCGCAATGACAGTTTCTCAATTATTATTTTCTTAAGCCTATGTGCAATGACATGTATGCATCTCAAGCGTCATTGCGAGGAGGCGTAAGCCTCCGAAGCAATCCAGAAAAAATGGATTACCACGCTCATATACGTTCGCTCGTAATGACGTTTTGGCTAAAAATAAAATTTAAAATAAGATATCCTTATTATGTCTACAAAAGATTATTACCAAGTACTTGGAGTTAATAAAACTGCTAGCCAAGCAGAAATAAAAAAGGCTTATCATAAATTAGCTATGCAATATCATCCTGACCGTAATTCACAGGATCAACAAGCAGAAAAAAAGTTTAAGGAAATAAGTAGTGCTTATGATGTACTAAAAGATGAGCAGAAAAGAGCAGCATATGATCGTTTTGGACATGAGGCTTTTCATAATTCAGGAGCAGCATCGTCAGCTGGAAGGCAGGCTTCTAGAGGGGGGAATCATGATTTGAATGATATATTTGGTGAGTTTTTTAATGATTTTATGGGTGGCGGGGCAAGAAGGTCGCACCAGTCCACTAGCGTTAGAGGTTCAGATTTAAAATATGAAATCACAGTTACTTTGTCAGAAGCATTTCGTGGTATCGAGAAGAATATTAGCTTTACTAGTGAAGTAAAGTGTTCACCATGTAACGGTAGTGGTTCAGAAAATAATGATACTGGCATGACCAAATGTGATGCTTGTGGAGGACGCGGGGCTACAAGGATACAGCAGGGTTTCTTTACCTTAGAACAAACTTGTGCAAAATGCCAAGGCACAGGGCAAATAATTAAAAATCCATGTAAAAAATGTCATGGTCAAGGGCGTCATTCACAACATAGGAATTTATTGGTAAATATTCCAGCTGGTATTGAGGAAGGCACAAGAATAAGACTTACTGGTGAAGGAGATGCCGGAATGCGAGGAGGCAGTAATGGAGATTTGTATATTTTTGTTACTATTAAGCCACATGACCTGTATAAAGTTGATGGAATTAATTTGCATTGTCGACTACCTATTAGTTTCATTAAAGCTATTTTAGGTGGAGAAGTAGAAGTACCAGACATAGAAGGTGGTAAGGTAAAGTTAAAAATACCAGCCGGCACACAAAATGGCGAACAACTAAGACTAAAAGGCAAAGGTATGTCTAAGGTTAGATCAACCATTAGAGGGGATATGTTTGCCCACATCCATATTGAGATACCGAAAAATCTTACTAAAAAACAAAAAGAATTACTAGAGATGCTAGATACAGAATTGTCAAGCGACAAAGATGAAGATGATGCTAGTTTTTTTAACAAAATGAAAAACTTATGGTCATAAAATTTGATTTTTTGATGGTATTGTATTATAAAATGTATTATATGAGTGTAGATATTCAAATGTAGTATTTGGGTATGTTATAATGTAAAAACAGGGGATTTATGGCAGAAAGTAGGCAATTTAGTACAGTTAATTATTCAGAAGGGGGGCAGCAAATGCGTATAACAATTTTTCCAGAAGCAACGATAGCATTGCCAGGGGGTTTTTCGTTAAGAAATGATACGCCTCAAGAAATTATTATACCTAATAATCTTTTTAATGCTGAACATTCTGGTGATTTAGAAGAACTTGGTCTAACTGTAATTGGTGCAAACGTTAATAATTCAGTGGAATGAACACGTCTATTAGTGAGTAGTTTCTTTAGTCACAACTGTTGAAAAATAGAAGAGGAAGTGGTTTTAGCTCGGGTAATTTAAAAAGCCCGAGCATTTTGCTATGACTTTTACATTGCCATGACTGTTTAGAATCTAATAACCAATATTTGCGGTAAGATTGTTTGTAATATGCATATACCATTAACATTAAAAAGAATATTACTAATTATTCGTCAAAATAGCCGTATAGTTATTAAATTGGTAATTATAGATCAATTAGTAAAATGGTGGTTTATAAATTATCTAAGGGGCAAAATTGGTCTAACCATGAAAGTAACAAGCTTTTTAGATATAGTTTATAGCTGGAACCATGGTATTAGTTTTGGAATGTTCCGAAATTATTATCAGTATAGCAATATGTTGTTTATAGTTATTAATTCTGTTGTTATAATATATTTATGGTATATCTTATTAAAATGTAAGACAATGACAGGCTTTGTTGGTTATAGTTTTGTCATTGGTGGTGCTATCGGTAATTTGATCGATCGTTTTGTTAATGGGGCAGTATTTGATTTTATTTATTTTCATTATCAAGATTTTGGTTTTCCAATATTTAATCTAGCTGATAGTTTCATTTCATTAGGAGTAATATTTTTGATACATGATTATTATAAAACTAAGAAAATTGTTGAACAACAACAAGACATTAAATATAATCACACTATGATACAAGCTGAAGCAGATAGGATCCGTGAGCTTGCTTTTAAGGAAAATATAAATTTAAAAGGAGATTAAGTGCGTATAATTTTTTGGTTATTTGCTACTGTAATAATGTTATCTGCATGCAGTAAAGAAGTAAAAGAAACAATAGGAATTGTGACCCCTGGATCTGATGAATACAAGGTAGGACGCAACAAAACTCTAGAAATGCCTCCTCACTATGACTTACCTGCTATTAAAGTAAAAGATAAAGAAAACTCTAAATCGTCTTCTCCAGAAACTCTTACTGAGGGTGAACAGGCTTTGATAAAAGAAATAGAAAAATAAGATTAATTATATAATTTTTTCACTTTTTCACTTAGTGGACAGAAATTTTGGTATATACTCAAAAATATATAGATAATTAAATTGACGTCTATTACAAGGCTGTCACCCCTGCTTTGGTGTGGGGTCTTAGATTCCGCACCGAAGCAGGAATGACAAATTGAGCAGTACTATTCAGGGCAGCTATATAGAGGACAATAATTGCCGGAGTTTAAAATAAGGTGAGTGATAATAATAAAAATGTTGTACTGAATTTTGGACCACAACATCCAGCTACCCATGGAGTTTTAAGATTAATCTTAGAAATGGATGGTGAGGTGATCAATAAAGCAGATCCACATATTGGCTTATTGCATCGTGGTACTGAAAAATTAATTGAGTATAAAACATATCTACAAGCTATACCATACTTTGATCGATTAGATTACGTATCGCCAATGTGCCAAGAACACGCCTTTGCCTTAACAGTTGAAGGATTGCTTGGCTGCGAAGTTCCAAGACGAGCTCAATTTATTCGAGTGATGTTTTCTGAACTTACCCGTATCCTTAACCACATCCTTAATATCACAACCCAAGCTCTAGATGTTGGTGCTACTACCCCTCTATTATGGTTATTTGAGGAACGTGAAAAAATTATGGAATTTTACGAGCGTGTATCTGGTTCTAGAATGCATGCAAATTATTTTAGACCTGGTGGCGTTGCCCAAGACTTACCAGATGATATATTAGAAGATATTCATATTTTTATTCAACAATTTCCTAAAAAATTACAAGATGTTGAAACCTTGTTAAATGACAATAGGATTTGGAAACAACGCCTAGTAGATATCGGAGTAGTAAGCCAAAAAGAAGCTATGGATTGGGGGTTTTCTGGTCCAATACTACGAGGCTCAGGTATCGCATGGGATCTTAGAAAAACCAATCCGTACGATGTATATGGTGAACTAGATTTTGACATACCAATTGGCAAAAATGGTGATTGTTATGATAGGTATTTGGTTCGCATTGAAGAAATGTACCAATCACTTAAAATTATACAACAATGTCTTGAAAAAATACCGAAAGGTAGTATTAAAACTGATGATCCTAAAATTGCCCCACCATCAAGAAAGCAAATGAAAGAATCGATGGAAGCAATGATTAATCATTTTAAACTTTATACTGAAGGATATAACGTACCACAAGGCGAGATATATCGATTTGTTGAAGCTCCAAAAGGCGAGTTTGGGGTATATTTATACTCTGATGGAAGCAACAAACCCTATAGATGCCGTATTAAAGCCCCTGGATTTGCTCATCTGCAAGGTTTAGACTTTATGTCGAGAGGCCATTTGATGGCAGATGTGGTAACTATTATTGCCAGTCTTGACATTGTTTTTGGAGAAATTGATCGATGAATGATGAACCAGTAAATTTCAGTTTTAATGATGAAAATTTAAAAAAAGCTCAAGATATTATTAAGAAATATCCTGAAAATAGACAGAAAAGTGCGATCCTACCGTTACTTGACCTTGCCCAACGGCAAATGAATGGTTGGTTACCTAAAGCATCGATAGAGTATGTGGCAAATTTTCTAAATATACCTTTCATCAGAGCTTATGAAGTTGCAACATTCTATACCATGTTTAATCTACAACCAGTAGGACGATATCACATACAAATTTGTGGTACTACCCCCTGTTGGCTAAGGGGGAGCGATAAAATTGCTACTATCTGTAAGAATAAACTGGCTATTAATTTCGGTGAGCTAACCAGCGATAAAAAGTTTAGCCTTACAGAAGTTGAATGTTTGGGTGCTTGTGTTAATGCACCAGTTGTCCAAATCAACGATGATTTTTTTGAAGAGTTAGATGAAGAAGGCATGGCTAAGTTAATTGATAGCCTTGCTTAAACTCTTGAGGAGTAGAATTTTGGGCTAGGAGCGATGGAGTACATAAGCGTCAGTTTAAGAAAACAATAATTGAAAAACCGTCATTGCGAGGAGACCGTAAGGTCAACGAAGCAATCCATTTTTAATCACTTTCCTGGATTGCTTCGTCGGTCTGGCAACCTCCTCGCAATGACATCTTATACTTTAACCTTTTTTCCGTGAACACTCACATTCAATCTACAACTGTAGTACTAAGAAGAAAACTTAGTATCTCACCTTATGCATGGCGTCATTGCGAGAAGCTACTTTAGTAGCGACGAAGCAATCTAATGTCAAACCTATTGAAGGTAATTTGTGGGAAATAAGGCTAAATGGAAAAGTAAATATAGCAAGATCAATCTATTTTTTAGCTCATAAGAAAAAAATAGTTATTCTTCACACTTTCATAAAAAAGACTCAGAAGCCCCCTAGAAAAGCATTGTTAATAGCAAAACAAAGAATAAAGGAAATAAATTATGATAAAATATGAATCATTAAGAGAAAAATTACTTGCTAATCCTGAAGTAAAAAAAGAATATGAAGCATCTTCTCTAGAGTATGAAATATCTTATGCTTTAATATTATCTAGAATTAAGGCTAACATGACTCAAGAAGAGGTGGCAAAAAAATGAATACCACCCAATCTGTAATAGCACGTTTAGAAAGCGGTAAACATTTTCCAAGTTTAAAAACAATTTATAGATATGCTATTGCAATAGATAAACCGATTAATTTACATGTACAACCATAGTATAGCCAATTCAGGAGAAGTAGATAGCAGGAGCGACGCCTATAAGTAATAGGCGAGCGACGAGTGATGACGTCACTAACTTCTCATCAATTGACTATAGTGAGGAATCTATGCTATAGCTAATATAAACCTATTTATTTTATTGATAAAATTTATGAATATTTTTGTTACCAATAACTGTCCTATAATATCTGCCCAAGCCTTGGATAACAAACGGGTAGTTAAAATGGTTTTAGAGACAGCCCAATTATTAAGTACCGCCATATTCATTAATAGTGGTGTTACTTATCAGCATATCTACAAACCAACTCACATGAAGCACCCATGTACTATCTGGGCGGCATTGAACATTGGCAATTGGGACTGGTTATTTCAGCATTTTTTAGCATTATGCGAAGAATATAGTTTTCGTTATAACAAAAAACATGCGACTACAAGGTTATTACCATATTTGTTAGAACATAGGGCTGATATTCAAGATGGCATAATAACTCCATTTGCTAATTGTACTAAATCAGAAAGTATGCAGGTGGATTTTAAGCATATTAGCGATCCTTGTGAAGCTTATAGAAAATATCTCAATGCAAAATGGCACTATGATAAATTACCACCGAAATGGATTAACAGAGAACCACCTTTATGGTATAACCCCCTATTTCTCATCAATTGACTATATACTGTAAAAATAATGAAAACAGCTATTAGTGTAGTATAAAAATCTGCTATATTTAAACAAAATTGATAATTATGGCATTACATTACATGAACAAGATTTATAAAACCCCGATATTTACACTATATTTGATATTAATTTGTCTCTTAATATTACCTATTAGACCTCTTGCAAAACTCGCTTATGCTGAGGAATTTGAAGGAGACGCGGAACGCAGAACCGCAGCTTACTCTAGTGTACGTGAGGATTCGAGTACCGCATCATTGTCCAAATTACCAGCAGAAGTAGAGTTAGGCAAGAGGTCTATTGTTACTGTTAAGGCAGAGTCTCCTGTTAAAGCAGTGACATCTAGCGCAGAGGGAAATAATAATATTACTCGCCATCCTGATACTAATGCAATAACCCTTGAAGCAAAGCAAGCAATAGTCATAGATTATGCTACAGGTAAAGTGTTGTTGGCAAAGAATGCTGATGAGCATATGTTTCCCTCATCAATGACCAAAATAATGACATCTTATCTTATTGAGGAGAAAATTCAGAAAGGCGAGGTGTCGTTTGATTCGCATTTTATTGTAAGTGAGAAAGCTTGGCGTATGGGAGGGTCAAAGTCTTTCATGCCTCTAGGTGAAATGGTACGTCTTGAAGATATTCTAAATGGTATTATTGTTCAATCAGGAAATGATGCTTGTATTGTAGCTGCTGAAGGATTGTACGGAACGGAAGAAAATTTTGTTGAGGCTATGAATTTACAAGCACAGAAAATAGGTATGAAGGATACTCATTTTGTTAATGCTAGTGGTTGGCCAGCAGAAAATCACTATAGCACTGCCTATGATCTTGCCATACTTAGTATGGCTCTTATTAAAAACCACCCGGAATTTTATCATATTTATAGTAAAAAATATTTTACTTTCGGTAAAGATCAAAAAGGTCGACCTATTACTCAAGGAAATCGTAATCTTTTATTATACAAAGATATTGGATGCGATGGTATTAAAACCGGTTTTACTGATAATGCAGGTTATGGTATGGTAGCATCATGTATAGATGATGGGCGTCGTTATATTATGGTTGTTAACGGTCTTAGTTCTATGAAAAAGCGAGCGGATGAATCTCTAATGCTATTAGATTGGATTAAGCAAAACTTTATTCACAAAAAGTTTTATGCTAAAGGTGATATAATAGAAGAAATTAATGTATGGCTTGGTGTAAAGGATAAAGTGCAACTTGTAGCAGCCGAAAAGTTATCAATGGTTGTGCCACGTTCTAACCAAGAAAAAATTGATATAAAAATATCGATACCGCCAACTGTTTCAGCTCCTTTAAAGGCTGGGGATATTGTTGGTAAAATAACTGTAATTGTTGACAATGATGTGCAAGAAATAGCTCTTCTTGCTAAAGAATCCATTGACAAAGTAGGATTTTTGAAGAGAATAGCTTGTTACTTTAATTATTTATTTTTTAACAAATAATTTGGTAATTGGCATTTTACTAAACTTATAATATTTATAATTATGACAGAGATAATCGATTCACAAGATTTAATTGACACTATCAGTAAACTTGAGAAGCTAGAGGAAGAGAAAAACGAGTTAACTGATCTAATAAAGGATGCTTATGAAGAAGCTAAACATAAAGGCTATGATATTAAGATAATTAAGCATGTTCTGAAACTTAAGAAAAAAGACAAAGATGATCTTGCTGAAGAAGATAGCCTAATAGAGATATATCGTGGAGCGTTGAATATTTAACAATTATAGTCAAACCATTAACTTTTACGTATCTTTAAAAAGGCTAATACAAATAGCATGCTAAATAAGGTAGTGAATAAAAAAAGATTGGACCAATCCATATAGTTTGCACAAATACCGGATAAACAGGATAAAATAATACGTACAAAGGAGCTAAAAGAAGAAATAATTGAGTATTGCGTGGCGATCAATTCGCCATTACATAAACTAGAAAGATAAATAACAAGAGTGGTATTACCAAGTCCGCAACAGAAATTCTGTACAGTAATTGTTATAGTAAATATAACTAGATCATGACCTACTATAGATAAAAACATTAGCATTAAGGGGGATAGTAATTGTAGAATACCGCATATTAGTAAACCTCGAGATATCCCTACTTTTGTAGTTAGAATACCGCTAATAATTCCCCCTAAGGTCATTAGCATGAATCCATAGGTTTTTGAAATAGAGGCAATTTCTTGGGAGGTAAAGGACAAGTCAATAAATAAGGGAGAACTCATTGCCATAGTAATTGAATCGCTTGCTTTATATAGAAAGACAAACAGCATAATGAATATCCAATTTGGATGGTGTCGTTTTAATAATAGTAAGCTATCACCAATGATTTTAGAATATTGGCTAAATGAAATTAAATTAGTAAAAATATGTTCAGTTTTTTTTGTAGCAGGCTCTTGCATGCATAAGATTATTAGTGGGGCAGCCATTGTTATAAAAAAGGTACATAGATATACGCAGTACCAATTAAAGAAGCAAGAGACATATAATGCTCCTGTACTATTAATCAGCATTCCTATGCGAAAACCAGTGCCACTGAAAGTTGTAGCAACTGAAAGCTCTTCCTTTGTTGCAGAGCGTTCTATACGATAGGCATCTAAAATAATATCTTGAGTTGCCGCACAACAGGAAATAGTAAAATTTAAAATGGCAGTAATAACGATGTTAACAGGGGGAGCTATAATTAAAAATCCACTAGTAGTAACTAATAAACATCCTTGTACAGCTAGTGCCCATCCTCGACGTTGACCAAATTTTTTACATATAATAGGTACAGAATATTTATCAATAAATGGTGCTAATATTGGTTTTAGGCAATATGGCATAGAGGTTAGAAACATTAAGCCAATAATATCAGTTGAATATCCTGCTTGTGATAATTGGTAATGAATAGTAAATGTGACCAATGAAAAATTTCCCCCCGCCACTATACCTAGCAAGAAGAAACAAATAAAATAAGAACTTATGCGATTAGTTAACATTCCGGAGTTATATCCACCTTTTTGGACAGTTATCTAACAAGTCTTCAGTGTTTAATGTATATAGTTAATTCAAGAGAAGTTGGTGACGTTGTCACTCATCGCTCCTAGCCCCAAATTCTCCTGAATTAACTATAGTTAGTCTTGGAAGATTAAATATCACAATTTCCTTCTTATTTCAATATAACATCTGCAATTAAGTTAATTAAACTCGATAATCAAGTTTTTTTTTTGCAGATTTGAATAAAATATAGGACAATGGTTGTCATCCCTGCGAAAGCAGGTATCTAAAAATGCCCTGAGGTATTGTAGATTCCCGCTTACGCGGGAATGACAAGGGAAAGAAGCGGGAATGATAATAGTGAACGGGGATGGCAATAGTGTTTGTTATGCGGGTGAGTTATATATTATATATCAAATCTTAGCCCAGCAATTATGTTATGAGTTCGATAACTAGTTTTATTTATTTCAACATCATTACATTTTGAAAATTTTGTTTGCCCATAATCTGCCAAGATATAGGCAACATCAATCCTTGCCTTTTCATTTAAACTAACAGACACTCCAGCAATTAGCTGATAAGCAAAATTATTAGCCTTCCTGGTAACTGAAGAATGTTTTTGCAGTGGAACAAAATTTGCAGCAGTCGGAGCATCACGACCCAATACCTCACCTGTGGTTATTTTTTCTTTTATTTGAGCCATCCCAACACCTGCTCCTACAAAAACAGAAGGAGAGTTAGCATCAGTATTTAAATCAACATAACTATTGACCAACACTGAGGTTATTTGCCCCCTATGTGTTCTTTTTAAAGTTATAGGGGCGTCAATTGTTTTCTCAACTCCTAATACGTTATAAGTTCTAGTACTAGTATTAGTAGAAGAGCCTTCAAGTCTTGGATTAGTAAAACCAAATGTTAGATCAGCTCTAACATTATTTGTTAGATAATAACCTACACCAAGATTAACATCTCCCCCAAACAGAGGGGTCATTTTTATATCGAGGATTTTGTCTCTTGTTTTCTGTAATAAAGCTGCACCAACCTCAGCTTTCACATAAAGCTGCCCTTCACTTGCAAATGATATGCTAGAAATCAAGCTAATAAACGTTACAACTGGAATTGATAATAATCTTTTCATATATTTTTATTATTTAATTTCTTAATTGTAAAAAAAAATTATATAATTTTTAATTCTTTATGCAAGCTAAATCTAAATAGATTGACAGCAGCAACCTAATGGTATATAAGTCTTTAACCTTATGTTTTGCATGATAGCCTTAAGCAATTAACGGAAAACTCTTAAGAATAGTTTCAGCTTACTAAAAGATCACTCTTTAAGTTGATATATAGTCAATTGATGAGAAGTTGGAGACGTTGTCATTCGTCGCTCGCCTATTACTTATAGGCGTCGCTCCATCACTCCTAGCCCCAAATTCTCCTGAATTGACTATATCTGTTGAGTTTTTTTTTTGTCTTAGGGAATCTTTATTATGACTATTATAAAGTCAAATTCATTTAGCAGCAAATTCAGAACTATCTTTTGGCCTATCCATAATCATGAACTCGGGAAATTCATACCGATGTGTGGTTTGATGTTCTGCGTCTTATTTAACCAAAATATATTAAGAATTTTAAAAGATAGTATTTTAATTTCAGAGATTAGTGCTGAAGTAGTCAGTTTCACTAAAGTTTATTGTGTAACACCTGCAGCGGCTCTATTCGTTATAATCTATGCTAAGATGCTTAATCATTATAGTTTTGAGAGGATTTATGGCTATTTAATTACCTTTTTTATTAGTTTCTTTATTGTTTTTGCTTTCATCATTTATCCTAATGTCCATATTTTCCACATTAATCCAAGTTCGCTGGAACAAATTATGGGGAATTATCCTCATTTAAAATGGTATATAGCTTTAATTGGTAATTGGAGTTATGTGGTTTTTTATACATTATCTGAGCTTTGGCCGAATATCTTTTATGTTTTACTGTTTTGGCAGTTTGCTAATGAGCTTACTACAACAGAAGAAGCAAAAAGGTTTTACACTCTTTTTTCATTATTTGGTAATTCTGCTTTAATATTTGTTGGCTTTTTGATGTCAAACTTATCATCTGCTAACACTATAGCTAAGTATTTTTTTACCGTACCGGACAATAAAACTATATTGGTAAAAATATCAACAAGTTTCGTGGTAGTTGCAGCTGTTATATCATATTTACTTGTAAGATTTATTAGCAAAAATGTTTTTACCAATCCAACATTTTATGCAAAGGCTAAATCTGCTAGATCGACTAAAGATGGAATGGGATTAATCGAAAGTTTTAGATATATCATAAGATCAAAATATTTATGGTTAATGCTAATTTGCTCTGCTGCTTTTGGTTTATCAATGAATTTGGTAGAAGCCGTATGGAAAGCAAAAATAAAAGAATTATACCCCACTGTTAATAGTTATGCAGAATTTAATAGTCTTTATATTCTTTGGACTGGGGTTACTATCATGATAATGACTATAATAGGCAACAATATAATGCGTAGTCATAGCTGGTTTGTGGCGGCTGTAATTTCGCCAATTATCATGATGGTTACTGGTACATTATTCTTTATTTTAATCGTGTTTGACCATCAAATATTGTCTCTATTTGACAGTGCTATTCTTATGACCCCACTTGCTCTTGCGGTATCAATTGGTGCTTTACAGAACATTCTAGTGAAAGGTACTAAATATTCAATTTGGGATACCTCTAAAGAGATGCTATATATCCCTCTAGACAAGGAGCTAAAAACCAAGGGTAAAGCAGCTGTTGACGTTATTAGCTCGAAAGTTGGTAAATCTTCGAGCGGATTAATACAGTCAGTTATTTTTACATTAGTACCAACAGCAACTTTTAGTTCTATTTCACCATTTTTAATGGTAGTATTTATCGTTGTTTGTATTACCTGGATTTACTCGGTAAGAAAAATATATTTTGAGTATAAGAAAATTGTCTAATCTATCAGGTTCTTATATATAATAGACCTCTTGCATAACCTAAAGATAATTGAGGAATTTTTAGGAAAAACGAAGTCGAGTACCGCAGCATACTATAGTCAATTCATGGGAATTTGGTGCTAGAAAACTGTCTCCTAGGATAATTACAAAAGATTTGTTTTCTAAGCCTTAAAAGAGAAAAATCATGCAACAATTTAGTTTTTATCACACTACTGAAGGATTAATATATAAGACAAGCTGTCTTTTAGTAGAAAAATCTTACCATAGCAATTTGAGAATTGTGGTTTTAGTTCCAGATATTGAAGTACAAGAATCACTAAATAAGATGATATGGACTTATTCTAGAAAACAGTTTATTCCGCATGGTAGTAAACTTGATCCATTACCAGAAAAGCAACCAGTCTATATTACTCACCAGTTAGAGAATCCTAATCAGGCTACCATCCTAATAATTATTGCCCCATTTGATATACAAGAAATTCTTAATAACAAAAATTTTGCACATTTTCAGAGAGTAATTATAATATACGATGCTTTAGATAATTTAAGTTTAATAATTAAAACAATAAATGAACTAACTATTGCAACACCGATAATTGATTGTTATAAACAGAGTCCAATGGGAACGTGGAGTAAGATTTAATATACTAACCTGATTAGTATTAGTTCGTCATTGCGAGGAGCTGCTTTGCGGCGACGCGTCAATCTATAAAAGAGATTAGAAAGGATTGCCGCGTCGCTACTAAAGTAGCTCCTCGCAATGACGTATGTACCTATAATTCGTCATTGCGAGACCATGTAATGGTCGAAGCAATCCATTTTTAATCTCTTTTCTGGATTGCTTCGTCGCCGCAAAGCGGCTCCTCGCAATGACGAACTAATAGTAATCAGGTTAGCTATATTATTTTTTTGAAGGAACAAATAAATTTACCAATATGCAAAAATTATCATTTCAACAAATTATCATGACCTTGCAAAATTATTGGCAGGATTATGGCTGTGCAATTTTACAACCATATGATGCTCACGTTGGAGCTGGCACTTTTCACCCTGCCACTGTATTACGAACTCTTGGTAAAAAACCTTGGTTTGTAGCTTTTGTTCAACCTTCTCGGCGTCCTCATGATAGTAGATATGCCATGCATCCTAATAGAATGCAGCATTATTATCAATTTCAGGTTATACTAAAACCATCTCCTGACGATATACAACAACTATATTTAAAAAGCCTTGAATGTCTTGGTATAGATTTGCAAAAACATGATATTAGGTTTGTTGAAGATGATTGGGAGTCTCCTAGTCTTGGAGCTGCCGGACTTGGTTGGGAAGTATGGTGTGATGGTATGGAAGTATCGCAATTTACTTATATGCAACAAATTGGTGGTATTGATTGTCGCCCAGTGGCTGGTGAGATTACCTATGGTTTAGAGCGTCTGGCACTTTATATACAAGGTATCAATGAAGTTAAAAATATTGACTGGAATGGTCAGGTTGGAGAAAAAGCTTTAACCTATGGTGAAGTAGATTTTGCTGCTGAAAAGCAATGTTCTAAGTTTAATCTAGAATTAGCTGACACAGCAATATTATCTCAGCATTTTATTGATAGTGAAAAACAATGTAATGAATTAATTGCCGCAGATTTACCGTTACCAGCCTATGATTATTGTATTCAAGCTAGCCATCTTTTTAACCTGTTAAATGCTCGGGGAGTAATTAGCGTAACAGAGAGAGCCTCTTACATACTCAGGATACGTAATTTGGCAAAAATATGCTGTCATAAATGGTTAGAACTAGAAGATAAAGAAGAGTTGATATGAGTGAGTTATTATTAGAGCTTTTTAGCGAAGAGATACCAGCTTTGATGCAAAAAAATGCAGCCGAAGCTTATAAAACTATATTTACAACAATCTTACAGGAAAGTGAGATTGTTGCTGATGTTCAGGTATTTATTGGACCTAGGCGTATTGCTATATATATTACAAATTTACCGAAATTTATACCAGCAAAAGAAATTATCATAAGAGGACCAAAAGTTTCGGCAGCACAACAAGCTATAGAAGGATTTTGTCGAGCAAATAATATTGAGCAAAATAAATTGTCTACGCTATTAGTGCAAGGGCAATTATATTATATAATAGTAAAGAGTACCGCAGAAACCGATATACGAATATTATTGCAAGAGATAATTCCTAAAGCAATTAGTAAGTATATTTGGTTAAAATCTATGTATTGGGGGAATTATGATATAAGTTGGATTAGACCGGTTAGGAATATTTTATGTATATTTGATGGTGAAATACTAGCAATTAAATATGGGCATTTGACGGCAAATAATATTACTTTTGGGCATAGGTTTCTTAGTTCCGAACCGATTGTTATAGGCAGTTTTTCTGAATACCAGAATAAGCTACGGGAAAGTAATGTCATTATTGATCAACAAGAACGCAAGGAGATAATAAAAAATCAGCTATCAGAAATAACCAAACCACTTAATTTAGTAATAAAAGATGATGAGAGATTATTAGAAGAAGTAACAGGGCTAGTAGAATTGCCAGTAGTTATGGTCGGTAAAATACCTGAGATATTTTTAACGTTACCTAGTGAAGTACTGATTAGCTCAATGCGTACCCATCAGAAATATTTTAGTACTTTTGACCAGGCTGGTAATTTCGCCCCTTATTTTCTTTTTGTTAGTAATATGCGACATGATCAAAATATTATAGTAAGTGGTAACGAAAAGGTATTGGCTGCTAGATTATCTGATGCTTTATACTTTTATCAGCAGGATTTGTCTAACAGCTTAGAATCTAGATTATTAAAACTTGAGCAGATAACTTTCCACGCAAAGATTGGTAATATAAGACAAAAAACGGAGAGAATCGCTAATATTTGTAATTATATAATAGACTTCCTGGATAAGTCAGAGATAGTTGAGGGATTTTTAGGAGAAACGAAGCCGAGTACCGCAGCGTACATAGACGTACGTGAGGAACGGAGGCGAGTTTCGACGACAAAATCACCAACTAGATCGACTTATCCAGGAAGTCAGGATTTGCAAATAGCAGCTAGAATTTGTAAAAGCGACCTAACAACTGAAATGGTAGGAGAATTCCCCGAATTGCAAGGTATTATGGGATATTATTACGCCAAATCTGAAGGGTTAAATGATCAGATTGCCTTGGCAATAAGAGACCATTATAAACCACAAGGTCCATCGGATAGTTTACCAATGGGGGATACTGCAATATTGGCTATTGCCGATAAATTGGATAGTTTAGTAGGTTTGATATTAATAGGAGAAGAACCAAGTGGCTCAAGAGATCCTTACTCACTTAGACGACAAGCATTAGGTATTATTAGGACAATTTTAGCTAATAAACTAACTATTAATATTAAGCAATTAGTGGCGTATGTAATTCAGCTATACTCTGAAGAGAACATAACATATAATAAAAGTAGTCAGATAATTTTAGAGTTTTTAGAAGAGCGAGCCAAGTATTATTTCAAAAATCATTATGATCTATCGTTAATTAATGCCGTGCTTGATTTTGATATTGAAGGAGATTTAATGATTAGCGAAATAAAGCTTAGTGCTTTACAAAAGTTTCTAGCTGGATCTGAGGGTAAGAATTTATTAACTATTTACAAAAGAGCAAATAATATATTAGAAGGTAATAATATAGCAGGAGATGTTAATCAGGAGGCTTTTATTTCACCATATGAGCAACAATTATTTTTATCGTTGGGAAACGTTTCTAAGCAAATAGACATATCCATTGCCGAAAAGGATTTTACTAAAGCATTGAGAGGACTACTGGAAATGTTGAAACCTATCAATGATTTTTTTGATAATTTGATGGTTAAAGATGAAGATCGTACAATTGCTAATAATCGTTTATTGTTATTAAAAATGGTTAGACAATTATTTAATAAATTAGCAAAATTTAGTGTTTTATGATTAGTACAAATGAATTAGATTGGTGTCTTAAACGCCATTGTGAGGAGTCGTTTTTTGGTTCAATCGTCATTGCGAGAAGCCACTTTGGTGGCGACGAAGCAATCCATATGATAAGCTTCATGGATTGCCACGCTCACGTACGTTCGCTCGCAATGACCTTTAAGTTAGGCAATTAGGGAAAGGAGATAAATGTTGACGACAAAATTACCCACTAAATTGAGTTATGTAGCAAGTCTATTAGATCAGGCTGCCAAGTTTATTAAATCTGGTAATATAGTAGCCTTTCCCACAGAAACAGTATACGGACTTGGAGCAGATGCTAGTAATGAGCAAGCTTGTCAGAAAATTTTTAAGGTAAAAAAACGTCCAAGCATAAACCCTCTGATTGTTCACGTGGCAACCATGAGCCAAGCTAAAACTATCGGGGAATTTAATGCAGATGCTCTTAAATTAAGTGAAGTATTTTGGCCTGGACCTTTATCGATTGTTGTGCCATTAAAAAGTGAAGCCAATATCGCTAAATCAGTATTAGCCGGACTAACAACGGTTGCACTCCGTATACCATCGCATAATATTGCTTTGGAGCTAATAAGAAAATCTGACACACCGATAGCGGCACCTAGTGCTAACCCATCAGGTTACATTAGTGCTACTACTCTAGATCATGTAAAAGAGCATTTTTCAGGTGAGAAAGATGTTTTTATTTTAGAAGATAATTCGAGTGATTATAAGTGTCAATATGGTATAGAATCAACCATAGTAGATAGTACTACTAATAACTTAACTATTTTGCGAGACGGTTTTATTACGTTGGAAGCGTTAGAGAAGGTTCTTGGTAAGAAAATAGACAAAGCTCCTTCCTTGATACAAATTAAAGCCCCAGGGATGATCAATAAACATTACTCACCAAAAGTGAAAATGAGACTGAATGCAGAGAGTTTGGAAGCTAATGAGGTAGGTCTTAATTTTGCTAATAGTAAGCTGGATGGCAATTTCTCGCTTAATTTAAGTTTAACTGGAGACTTAATTATCGCTGCTAGCAACTTATTTGCCAGTCTTAGAATATTGGATAATTATGCAGAATTAAATGGATTAGCAATTGCCGTTGCCTCTATCCCACAAATTGGTATCGGTGTTGCAATTAATGACAGACTTAAAAGAGCGGCAATAAAATGACCTCTATATTTACTAAATTAAAACAGGTATTAGTCAATAGTTCCAATAAAATATCTTCGGGCATTGACCAAATATTTTATAAAAAAAAACTAGATGAGCAAACTTTAAGTGAATTAGAGGAGTTGTTAATATCGGCAGATATAACTGCTTCTGTGGCAATAGAACTGGTCAATAAACTAAGAACTATCAAATTTGATAAAGAAGTAAGTAGCTTGGTAATAAAAGAGCAGCTTGCCAACATTATCGAGCAATTATTGATCAAGGCTAGTAAAAATTTTGAATTACACGATAAAAAGCTTAATGTCATACTAGTCTGTGGCGTTAATGGTTCAGGAAAAACTACCACCATAGGTAAGCTGGCTAGTATTTATCGTAAACAAGGTAAGAAAGTAGCAATTGCCGCTTGTGATACATTTAGAGCCGCCGCTGTTAATCAATTATCTAGCTGGGCTGATAAAAGTGGTTCAATGTTTATCACCGGCGAAGAATCAGCTGAACCTGCTAGTGTTGCTTATCTTGCTATGCAGTCTTCCATAAAAAATGATGTGGATATATTATTTATTGATACAGCTGGTAGGTTACATAACAAGAAGAATTTGATGGAAGAACTTGCCAAAATTGTTAGAGTTATTAAGAAAATTGATGATACAGCTCCCCACCATAGTATATTAGTAATTGATGCAACTACTGGACAAAATATCTATAACCAAGTCGAGCAATTTACTGCTATTGCTAATATAACAAGTCTGATAGTTACTAAATTAGATGGTACGGCAAAAGCTGGTGTAGTGGTTGGTGTGGTGCAAAAATTCGCCTTACCAGTATGTTTTTTAGGGATAGGAGAGAAGGTAGATGATTTAAAGCCGTTTGATCCGGCTGCATTTGCTAGTAGTTTAGTAGGGAATTAAATTGGCATCATTGCGGGGAGCTTTTAGAACAATGAAGCAATCCATAACAAAAATCCAGATGTCACCCCTGCTTCGGTGCGGGGTCTAAGATTCCGCACCGAAGCGGGAACGACAATTTATGGATTGCTTAGCTTTAGGAGGCTGTCTCCGATAACTAATTAATTAGTTATTGCAGGCAACCTCCTAGGAAATGAAAGAAAATAAGCAATATCGCAAAAATAATGAAAACAGCTATTAGTGGAACAAAAAAATCTGTTATATTATAGATATAACCGAATTTAGAGTAACTTGTTATATCGAATTCAGGTTATAGTTAATTCGATATAATTACTAATTAACAGGCACAATGTGGCAGATACTATTCAAACAAATCCTAAACAACGCTGGAAAGATGCAATAGGGAAGTTTAAACAAGCAATAATACCTGAGGGACATGATCACGATGGATTAGTTGACTGTGTTAGAGTAAGGGTGTCAGGTACTATACAGCAAGATAGCATTATGCCATATCTTGAAGAAATTGCTCAAGCTAAGCAAACTCTTGACGGTAATGAATATCCAATTCTACGAATGAACAAAACTGAGTTAAGAAATCATCAACTATTTTATGATACACAATCGAATAGTTTAGTTGATAATAGCAATCAAACCGCCACTACCCTTGGTAAGGAAAGTAAAAATACTAAAAACATTCAAGCTTTTGTAATGGCAAAAGATGGATCGCTTTATATTGGTAACCACAAAGGACAATATAGTCCAATAGAGCCTACTCTAACGCATGCTTCATTTTTAGGTGGTAGACCAGCAGAATTGGCAGGAACGATTAGTATTAATGAGAATGGTAAGATAGATATGATTAGTAGCGATAGTGGTCATTATGCCCCTGAACCATTAGATATGTACCGAGGAATTAAAAAATTACAAAAATTAATGCCAGAAATTTTTACTCCAGATTCTAAAATCAACTATTATAACAAAACTACTCATAATATGAAAATGAGTGAATTTTTAGAAATGATGGAGAAACCTACTATTAATGGTATACCGCTAAATCAAGAACTTAGAAATGAAAGAATTAAACAAATAAAAGAATATACAGAAAATCTAAAAAATGCTGTTTCGATAAAGATTGTTAGTAATGAAGCGAATTTACCAAACATTATAGCAAATTTAACTAAAGAAAAACAACAAGAATTAGTAGAAGGGCTAAAGCAGCCAATGGTTAGCCTATCCGTGGTCGATTCTGAACAGAAGCCTAAAATTTATAGTGTATCTGATCTAACAATTTCGATTCTAAATTCTGGTAGACCAGATTCTATGCAAAAATTATTGGACTCTGGGATTACCAATAGAAAAGAATTTTATGAAATGAGACCTTTAGATTATGCCGTTTCTCAAGGTAAAACAGATATTGTAAAAACGATGCTTAATAATCCGAATATGCAGGAATCTTTAAAACAACAACCATCTAACTTAATACCGACTGTCTTGCATATATCAGCCGCATTTGGTAATACTGATATAATAACTGAAATACTAAAATATCCTGTAGGACGTGAGCTTTTAACCAAAAAAGACTTTAACGGTGATACTCCTTTGGAAATTGCTAATAGACGTGGCAACAATTTAGCAGTTAATATTCTAGAGAAAGAATATTTTGAATCAGCTAAAGAACAATTAGCAAAATATTTTAAAACACAGATGGAAGGTAAGGAAGTTATTACTACGGCTCATCAGAATGAAATGAAAAAGGATGTAATAGCGATATTATCTCCTATGATTACAAAAAATGGAAAGTATTATGATATTACAGAAGTTGCCGGATCGATAGTTAGAAAGTCCGCTAAAATTGCTGATAAAAAATTAGATTGGAAACAGAAAATTGCAGAAATAGGTGATATTATAAAGGACGCATTGCCAAAAATCTTTTTTAACAAGAGAGAACAAAAATTTAAAAATATATTAAATGACAAGAATATTATAACTGAATTACAAAAACTCCGCAAAGATTATCAAGTAAAGAATGATAATAGTAATATAAAAAAAATAACTCCAATATCAGCAATCAAAACTATAAAAAATAAGGAAGATCAAATTATCAAATCGTGATAGATCATGATTATGATTGCTTTTATCCCCCGAGTTTATATCCTAAAATATTTGGGTGGACGAATAAAATTCGTATGATATTTTTACTTACTTGCAATCTTTAATTCCGGTTTACAAAATGTCCTCTGAAAATGCAATATTTTTAGGTAACCATGAAAATGGCAAACCTCTATATGCCAAAGGTTATCAACATATTTTATTACTAGCACCACATGGCTCTGGTAAAGGGGTATGCTTATTGATGGATGAGTTTTATTCAGTTGGCAAATTGGAAATGTTTACATCATGTTTGCCTTATTTTCGTGGTTACAAAATTAAACTATTCTTGATATCGTCAAATATTGGCAAAATAGAGGAAGTTTATGGTGAAAATGAAACTAAAAATATTATATCAGACTGTCCGTGTAAAATAGCATTTGGGGCTAATAATTATAAAACGGCAAATCTTATATCTGAAATATGCCAAGATCGGGAAAAAAATACAGAACTGCTATCCTGGGAGCAAGTCATGAGTTTGCCAGTAGATTCTCAAATTATTTTAATGGACAAAGAACAACCTGTAATTTAAAAAAAGTTTTCTATTATGATGACGAGGAAATGAAGAAAAAAATTATTGCTCCAGCGGTGTTGTGGTGATTTGTAGAGCTAACTTGGTTGGCATTATGCCGTCATTAGCGAGGAGCCACTTTGGTAGAGACTAAGCAATAAATTGTTATTCCCGTCCACTATTGTCATTCTTAGCAACGACGGGAATCTAGCCCCCTACCTACGCAGGTATGACACTAATACTACAGTTGTAGATTGAATGTGAGTGTTCACGGAAAAAAGGTTAAAGTATAAGATGTCATTGCGAGGAGGTTGCCAGACCGACGAAGCAATCCAGGAAAGTGATTAGAAATGGATTGCTTCGTTGACCTTACGGTCTCCTCGCAATGACTCTTGGTGATCAGGTTTTTTTATTCATCACAAAAAAATCGTGAATGCTCACATCTAAACTACAACTGTAGTACTAAGCAGAACAGGTACGACATACTGGATTGCTTCGTCGACCTACGGTCTCCTCGCAATGACGTATAAGCCTATATAGTCAATTCAGGGGAATTTGGGGCTAGGAACGATGGAGCGACGCCTATAAGTAATAGGCGAGCGACAAGTGACAACGTCCACAACTTCTCATCAATTGACTATATGCCTAAGATACCTTATCTATTTGGTATTCTAATGCCACTTCCTTACCGCAAAAAGCCATAGCGATTTTGATGATTTTCTGAACATGAGAGTATTCTTTTATTTTAGCCTCATATCGTTTTTTTGCTATTTGCTCTAGCCCTTCTCTGGCAACAGATTCTAACTCTTCTGGAGACTTGCATATTTTATATTCAATAATAATGGCGTTGTCTTGCTTTCCAGCTCTAGGTATCAACATAATATCAGCCCTACCGCTACCGGTTTCTCTTTCACTGTCTATTATGTAGTCAGAAGCTAAGGTATTAATCAAACCTAGCATAAAACCACTATAAAATAGCTCAGCTTTTTTCTCGCCAGTTTGGTAAAAACTAGTAGCATTTAACAATAATTCTTGCAATCTTTCTTTAAACTGTTCTATTTTACCTGCCGGCAGCAAAGTAGCAAAAGAATAATATCGAAAATGATCAATTTGCAACTGATCAGTTACCCATTGGAGCATTCTGGCATTATATATATATCGTACCTCTTTATTTGGTACCGACAATTCGTAAATATCTTCTTCTGGTTTTTTAGCAACAGGGTTTAAATAACCGCTAAATAACAACAAGCTAAATAATCCTACTGGCTTGTTGATATCAGTAAAACTAATTTGTTTGACAATCGGTGAGATAATAGCCTTTCCGGCAGCTAAGCTCTGTAAATCTTCCTGCATTCCATCTGACAATAATGCTTTATCAACAAGAGCCGTCCCCCCACTATCAAGCCAATAATGATCAAGTTTGCCTCTAGTATCTAAGCATAACATAATTGACCATGGATTATAAATTACCTCACCACCAAAACTATAGCCATTATACCAAGCTTTAATTTTTTCAGGACTTGTGTCAAGTGGTACTTTGGTTAATAACTCATCAACTTCTGCTTGAGTGAAACCATAAAATTTAGCAAAATTTTCATCTAGCAGAGTATATTCACGAACATTATTTAAATCCGAAAATAAATTAGCCTTAGCAACCCTTAATATGCCGGTTATTACCCCTTTTTCTAAATAAGGATTAGTTTTTAAACTACTGCCAAACATCCCACGGAATATTTTTAGTACGTCGTCAAATTCTTTTAATTTATCACCAAATTCAATGTACGAACTATTGATCGGTGTGTCATATTCATCGATCAATATATAAACTTTTTGACCAAAATGTTTGTACAATACTTCACTCAAAACCCGTAAACTATCTTTTAAGTCTTCCTTATCAAGCTTTCCTGTAAAATATCGATTTAACTTTTCCTTTTGTGCCTCATCTAGTAATTTTTCATCTGTTGTTATATAACGCTTTAAATATCGATGGTTTGTAAATAAATTAGTTACTTGATTTTTTATCCCACTTTCAATTTCTTGGTAATTACTGCCTTTAACATCTTTAAAATTTATGGAAATCACCGGAAATTGACCTTGTTGAGTCATGGCATATTCATTACTGTTAATCTTTAAAGGCTTTAAAGTCCTTTTTCCTTTAATACCTAAATTGATTTCCCCACCGATAAAGAGAATGCGATTAACCCTATCTTCTATAGGTAAAGGAACGCCATTTTGATCCACCTCTATCTCAAAAAATTTCTGGAGCATGTTCATATTCAAGCTCTTACCCCATCGTCTTGGTCTGGTGATCAATATAACCTTACCACTATCTTCCAATAATTCTTTGATCATTAGACTTTTATCAACAAAGACATCACTATTAACTAGCAAGTCATAGAATTCATCGGTACCTATCCTCATTCTTGGTGGTTTATTGTTATCTTTAACAATATTAGTTTTTTTGGTTGATATATTATCAAAAAATTCTACTGTCATATTAAAAATTATTATAAACTTTATTAGGAAATAATAACACAAACAAGCTAGCATAGCCAGTAGATTACGTAAAATAAATTTCTTATATCACATGTAAGATTTTTTAAATTATTGCCCCAATTAATTATAAATAGTAGAGAAAATTCAAAATAAAAAAATAGACCTCTTGCATAACCTAATCTAATTGGTAATTTTGTTGTCAAAATAAGAACTATCTTCTGCACTTAATGGTACTTCTGAAAATAACTCAGAATTATTTGATAATGAATGTTGGTCAAACTTTGTTTCTTCAGAAGTTGTGAAATTATCTAGATAATGGAATAGTTTCGTTAGAATGTCTGTCCTATTATTTGTATTATCCACATTATAATAAGGTATCCTTACTGTCGTATAACCTAGTATGTTTAAAAAGAGAGTATTAATTTCTGTTGCGGCATTATGTTGCTTACCATTGCCAATAAAATGAGAAGGTCCATCTATCTGTATTACTAATTTTTCATTATTTTCAAACACAACACATATATCTACTCTAGTAGCTAATTCTGGTATCCAGTATTCTGAACAGATTTTTGTTGGTGTGCCTTTATATTTATTAGCAATAACCTTAAACATAGATTCTTGTAAATTTGATGTCATCGGATTTAATGGATTCGAATTTATTATTTCGCTAATACTTTTATACTTCTCTTCCTCTAATAATTGATCATTAAATAATGCTTGCAACAAATTTGTTCCTGTCCAAATTTGTATAACCCCTTCTATAGACAACTGATTAAAGTCAAGTTTGTTTATTGCATCTCGTAAGACTTTCACTGTTGATAGGTAATTATTTTGTGTTAACGCAGAGAGTATAGTAAGAGAATAAATACTGTTAGTTAGTTCTTGTGTAGTAAATTCATTGATTTTACCAATAGTCGCTACCTGCCAAACTTCCCATAACTCTGTTGAAGGTTGTATTTTTAGTTGACTTAAAGCATACATACTATTAGCTAAATTTTGACTATTGAAGGTTGTTATCTGCTTTACAGCCGCTTCCTGCCAAGCTTCCAAGAATTTTGCTGAAAGTTGAACCCCTAATTGACTCAAAGCATATATACTATTAGCTAAATTTTGGCTGTTAAAGGTCTGTATCTGCTTTACAGCCGCTTCTTGCCAAACTTCCAAGAATTTTTCTAAAGATTGATCCTCTAATTGACTCACAGCATAGATAGCATTAGCCAGACCTTGGGCATTAAATTTGTCAATTTTATTGATAGCCGCCTTTTCCCAATTTTCCAAAAAATCCTCTGAAGGCGGCACTTTTAATTTACCCAAAGCGCAGATAATAACAGCCAAATTTTGGCTACTAAAGTTTTGCATCTGCTTTACAGCCGCTTCCGACCAAACTTCCAATAAATTTTCTAAAGATTGTTCCTCTAATTGACCTAAAGTATAGATAATACTAGTTAGCTCTTGTGCATTAAATTTATCGATTTTACTTATAACAACCTTCTCCCAACTATTCAAAAAGTTCTTTGAAGGCTGTACCTTTAATTGAGTAAAAGCATAGATAGCATTAGTCAGTCCTTGTGTATTAAATTCGTTAATTTTATTGATAACCACCGCCTCCCAACTATTCAAAAAGTTCTTTGAAGGCTGTACCTTTAATTGAGTAAAAGCATAGATAGCATTAGTCAGTCCTTGTGTATTAAATTCGTTAATTTTATTGATAGCCACCTTCTCCCAACTATTCAAAAAGTTCTTTAAAGGCTGTAGCTTTAATTTACCAAAACCATAGATAATATTAACCAATCCCTGGGCATTAAAATCATTGATTTTATTTATAGCCTCTATCTGCAAGACTTTCGAAAATTCTTTTGAAGGCTGTAGCTTTAATTTACCAAAAGCATTCATACTAATAGCCAATTCTTGGCTTTTAAAGCATTTTATCTTATTTATAGCCTCTTTTTGCCAACATTCCAAAAATTCTTGTGAAGGTTGTCTGTCTTTTAATTGACTAAAAGCATGAACACTATTAGCCAGTCCTTGTGGGGTAAATTGGTAGATTTTTCTTATAGCTGCTGTTTCCCAACTCTTCAGAAATTTTTTTGAGGAATTAATCTCGCAAAGTTCCGAAGTATTTGCTTGCTCAGGTACTAATTGGGACAATGATGCGGTACTAGAATCTCCGCATACACTAGAGCTAGAGTGTGCTGCGGCTTGAGATGAAGCATCTCCTTCAACTCCTTGTGCATCAGCGAGTTTTGCAAGAGATTTATTCAAATATGTATCTAACTTACAGAAACCAGACAAAGAATTGACTAATTCTTGTTCATTTTATTTATGGTCGCTATTTTCCAAACTTCCAAGAATTCTATTAAAAGAGTTATACTGGAATTATCTAAATAATTGGTTCTATAAAACTCTGAGGCACTTGCATTTGAGTGTTCATCTACTAAATTAACACTCGGCTCGTTCACCTCTTGTTTATTGTCGTCCATATTATTTAAATCATTCGAGTATAACTTGCTTAAAGCATAAATACTGTTAGCCAAATTTTGGTTATTAAAGTTTCGTATCTGATTTACAGCCTCTATCTGCCAAACTTTCAAAAATTCTTCTGAAGGTTGTATATTTAATGTGCCAAAAGCATAAATACTATTAGCCAATTCTTGAGGGGTAAATTCTTCTCTGCACCGGATAGCTGTATAGCACCAGTCCTTCAAAAAATCTACAGATGGTTTGAAATAATCCAACTTGCTGAACATAGTAATTATCGTACTAAGCCCACGAGCGTTAAAGCCATATTTATAACCATCTGCTTGATCCCACATAATTTCCCTTGCTCTGTCCTGAGCTAACTTCAAATTATTAACATCTGTAATATTTTTTAAGGTCTGACATAATTTGATTGACCCCATCTTAGCATATAGGTTAAAATTAGATTTACTCATTGATAATACCTTATTGGAATTTTAAAACTGTACTTGAATCTTTTACAGCAACCTAATTAACCTGAATTTGATATAACAAGTTATTCCAAATTCGGTTATATACTCTTCTGCTTTGAAGAATTGGCTCCGCAAAACTTCGGGGTATTCGCGTACTCACGTACTAGTTGTACGCTCGCTCGCTCACCCCTTGTTTTACGTTCCAATTCTTCAAATCATTTGAGTATATCTATAATATAACAGATTTTTTTGCTCCACTAATAGCTGTTTTCATTATTTTTGCGATATTGCTTATTTTTTCATTTCCTAACTTAGTAATTATAGTCAATTCAGGGGAATTGGGTAGCAGGAACGATGGAGCAACGCCTATAAGTAATAGGCGAGCATTGAGCGACGACATCACCAACTTCCCATCAATTGACTATATTATTCTTGAACAAATTAATAATAGAGTACATTGTTATATAACACCCACCATAAATTTAGACCGATCCATTTCTTATAGGATAAAATAAAAATATTTTAATAAAAAATTACTTGACTATTTAAAGCAGGTTATATTTAATTATAATTGTAACTATTAAGGGTAAAAACGTCATTGCGAGGAGTGCGAAAACCGCACAACGAAGCAATCCAGGAAAGTAATTAGAAATAGATTGCTTCGACCATTACATGGATAGGGGTTACAGCTACCTTTTATTTTGATAGATTGGCAAAAGAATGTGGCGGTTATCCTCTAAGTCATAGGAGCATAGCTGTTTGTAAGGGTTTAGCTAGTTAGTAAAAAACAATTATTTGAGTCAATTATGAGTAAATTTATTCAAGCGGATGGAAATAATCACCGGAGTGGTATGGATAATTTGAAGTTAACAATTTTAATTAACTAAATTCAAAGATCACTCATGAAATATTCTAAAAATTTGAAATATCAAAGGACAAATTAAAGATGACCAAATATGTAAGACATAGCGACGGAACATTTTCATCATTACGTAAAGAACAAAAAGAAGCTATTGGATTGCTTTCAATTGGAACATTTTTAGAATATTTTGACTTAATGCTATATGTTCATATGGCAGTGCTGCTTAACGGGTTATTTTTCCCAAAAACCGATCCTGATACTGCAGCATTTTTATCTGCCGCTGCTTTTTGTTCTACTTATGCACTTAGACCCTTAGGGGCTTTTCTTTTTGGTTGGCTGGGCGATAATATAGGGCGAAAATCTACGGTTATCATTACCACCGTATTAATGTCTCTCTCTTGTGTAATTATGGCTAATGTACCAACTTATGAAGAAATTGGTATTAGAGCTGTTTGGATAGTTACAGCATGTAGAATATTGCAGGGTATTACCTCAATGGGAGAAAAAGTAGGAGCTAGTATTTATATTACTGAAATAACCAAACCACCGATACAATATCCAGCTGTAACCTTAATTGGGTGTTTATCTGCTGCAGGAGGAACTTTTGCTTTAGCTATTGCGTCATTGGTTACTTCGCAAGGCTTTAATTGGCGTATGGCATTTTGGATTGGTGCTGGTATAGCAGTGATTGGTGTTATTGCAAGAACGGCTCTTCGGGAAACCCCAGAATTTGCTGATGCAAAAAGACAAATGAAAAATGTATTAGAAAAGAGTGGACTAAGTAATTCTTTAAAAACTAATGCCATTGTACAAGAGAAAGTTAATATATTAACTGTGATTGCTAATTTTTTAACATTATGTGGATGGCCAATATGTTTTTATTTTTCTTACATGCATTGTGGTAATATTTTAAAAAAGTCTTTTAATTACACTGCTGAACAAGTTATTCATCAAAATTTTATTATTTCCATAATCGGATTAATTTGCTACTTTGTATTAGTGTATTTGAGCTACATAATATATCCATTAATAATTCTTAGAGTTAAATTAATAATATTTTCTATTGCAATACTAATATCTCCTTATGTATTAGATCATGTCACCAGTCCTTTCATGCTACTATTAATTCAATTAGTACCTATAGTATTTGGTCCTTCTCAAACACCAGCTATGCCAATATTCTTTAAGCATTTCCCGGTTTTTAAACGCTTTACTTATGCCAACGTAACATATGCAGTAGCACATACTGCTATGTATATTGTTACATCTTTTGGCACTGTATATCTTGTAAAAACTTTTGGTAATTATGGGTTATTAGTTATAGTAATACCATTAATTATAGGATACACTTGGGGTCTGCGTCATTTTGAAAAGTTGGAAAAAGAGGCTGGGAATTATCCAAAGAAAATAACTGGTATAAATCTGGTGTTGGACAATGTGTGATTGTTAGATGTTGAAAGCACATTTTTATAAAATGGTACTTTATTTCTGGCATCCCTAAATATATAGAGAGGACTACAAACTCTCTTAAAGTCTCCTCTACAATTTTCTTAATCTTCTCAGGAGATTTGGCACCAATAGTTTGCATATTATGCAGTCTGTCAAATAACTTAATCAACAATATATCTTTTTTCTTTTGTTGAAATAGTAACTCTATTGTCTCTGCTGCACTGATCTTTCCATATGATTTAACCCTAGTCAAGTCTTCCACCTGACTAGCAACCTGTTCTCCAAAAATGCTTGCAATCATACTTTTGGAAAGTTCTGTATCCTCTATAGTATCGTGCAGTATGCTAGTAACAATAATATCAGTTCTAAAAAGATAATCAGAAGTCATATACGCTACCTCTATTGGATGCGAATAATAAGGTTCACCTGATTGTCGCATTTGACTACCATGGTATTTTTTTGCATAATAAATAGCTTTTTTGACTTCTTTAATATCTATTGGTCGGTTTACTTCCTGGTTCATCTGCATTAGTTTAGTTAGTAACCTATCAGCATATTTACAATTTTCGTATTTGACTTCCCAATCATTAATATCTTCCATTTAAGTATCCATTCCATTATTTTAATAATAAAGTAAATAATAACTAAAAATAAAAATTCTTGCAATAGTTTATTATATATTAGTTTAAAAAAAAGAGTGATTTTTATACTTTGCTATATTTAACTCACCTTACGCATAAACCCCATGACAATTTAAAAATTCCGGAACAAGTACAAAACGTCATTGCGAGCGAACGTACGTGAGCGTGGCAATCCACATATAGATTGCTTCGTCGCCCACTAAAGTGGTTTCTCGCAATGACGCTGATGCAATGACGCCAAGCTATTTTCTATATGACTTTTAAATGCCATGCGTAAGGTGAGTATTTAAGTTACATCCCGTTACAATGCCATTATATCAAAATTATCCAATAGATGATTGGACTTCCCCATTAACTCATAATAATCTTCGCATGGGATTATTTCGCTCTCAGTTCTGTCCAAATAGTCTCTTATATAACCATGATACTTTATTCCCTTAAATAATATTAGGGATTCACCACTTTTATTTTTATATATTTCCGCCGCCATTAACCTAGCATCCTTTGAAGGGTCTTTTAATTCATAAATTTTTCCTGTTTTTCCTTTTAAAAATTTTATCCCTGCTGCACCTTTGTCGTTCTTAGCAAAACCCTTTTCTAAAATAGTTTGCCATCTAGTATATTCATCGTCATTAAGTTGTTCTTTTAATGTAGGGCTAATAATTGCATATAAATTATGTAATACATTAGTTGCCTCTGAAGACTTAATAGGGGTTGTTTCATTAATATACCACCCAGGCGATTGGTATAGATCGAGACTCCCATGTAAAGACTTTTGTTTTATCTCTTGAAAGTATTGATGTATTGCATTTGGCTCTCCAGTATTACATGCTTCAATAAGATCAGGCATATTATAATAATATTTTACTGAACTTTGTTGCCTTAATTCTGGTATTGCTGATGTATTTTCTGAGTTTACTACTGCTGCATTTGCTGTAGGTAAATCTTGCACTACTGGTGGTAGAGTTGCTACTAATGACTGAGATTCTATTGATAATGATTCATATTGATTAATAAGGTTTAAAGCAACAGTTAGTATCGTTTGGTGAAATAAGTATGTTAGATTATTGGGATCATATTCTCGAGCTAAGTTGATATATTCTAAAGCCGTCTTATAAGTAGAGGGGGATGAATACATTATAGATAGTTCTAGAAGTAGCTTAGGTATCTCGTCAGAAGGAAGTTGTTTTAGAATATCAGCATTAAAATTTATACTTCCGCATAAAATTTGTGTTTTTATTTGTTTTGCTAAAGAACAAGTATTTTTAAATTCTTTGTCACGCAGTATCTCCTTTAATATTATTTGCTTGTAATATTGGGTTTGTGCTTTGTTATCTGAGTATATAGCCTTATTAAAGGCAGTAATTACTACATATGCTTTCTCCTGATAAGAAAGATGTATAATAGATGATTTTGGAGGATATATTGCATTATTAATGATTTTGTCTATTATTAAAAGGTGAGGTACTGAATCCTTATGTTCTTCAGCTAGAGTTCGTGATTTGTCCTTATCCTCCAACCTTGAATAGATAACGTATAACTCTAGAACAGCATCTTTACAATTTGGATTTTTTTCATAATATCTCTTGAAGCATATCTCAGCATCTGGTAAATTACCTAGAGCCTTATTTATTATTCCTAAGTTCCAATAATGATTCATAATAAATTCAGATAAATCAGACTTTTTATCCAATGGGTCTAATTTTGATGAATCTTCTTGTGCATCTTTAATGAGTTGACATGTAATATTTAAAAAATCATATGCTTCTTTTATATTACCAGTATTAATCAGAAATTCTGTTATCTTCTGAGAGAGAGCCATTGATTTCTTAAAATATGGCTGATTAACAATAGCATTTAAGATATCTGTAGTTATAGATTTAATAATGTTAGTGTAATCACAAAATATTTCTATTATAAAACTATTTTGATCGATTGATGCTATTAGTTCTAGAAATGACTCTATTATCTTATGTGAAGGTATAGGTTTTCCTATCTTGTATAAATATAATATACCACTAGCTTTAGTGTAAGCTGCCCAAGCAATTTGAGTAGTCTTAATATTATCATCACATTGTATCTTTCTCTGTACATGTTCTCCTGGCATTTGATAGATAATGCCTGGAGTTTTGTTATTATCTGGTACCCAAATATTTTTAATGCCAAAAATATCTTTAATATTTTTAGCAATATTCTTATCGTAATCTCTGTATACTCCGTTCTTTTCCTCTCGTGAAAGGCACAAATTATAAAGCAAGGCTGGCATTGTAAATTTTTCATACTCCTTTAGTATATTTTTTCCAAATATTTTTACTATATCATCAATTGGACCATATCGACAAAGACGCTCTAAGAATTCTTGGTGTTTAGGAGTAAATTTCTTAACCGTAAAATCTTTCTCTTTATATTGTGCAATAAGTAACAGAGAATTCAAAGGATTCTTTAATTCTGAACTTGGTATTATTTGCAGTTTTTTTTCTTTTGACATGAAATGTTCTTTTTTTGGCTATATAATTTTTATGCCGTATTAAACGGGCTATTATTTTATGTCGCACATTATATCAACTGTAATTATTAATGCAAATATTATTTTTATAAAGCGATTATTTTATAATCTCAATTTGTAAATTGATACCATTTATTGTAGATATTGATGCAATTTATTGCCATTTTTCTTAAGCCATAATCTAGCCAACTTATAATCAGGATAGAGTTTTGCCACTAAATGCCAGAAATGTTTACTGTGATTCATTTCCATTATATGACATATTTCATGTACCACTAAGTATTTCAGTATTTTTTTTGGAGCAAAAATAAGTCGCCAATTAAAAGTAAGTTCAGCATAACTGGAACAACTTCCCCATTTGTTCTTATTATTTGTAATTTTTATTGTACTAAAGTTTATATTATATTCTTTACCCAGAAGAGTAGCCAGGTTTATTGCTTCTAGTAACAGTCTATCTTTCAAGAATTTTATTAAGGTACTCTTATGTTGAGAAGGTGGGGAATATATCTGAATAATATCCTCTGCCATTTGCACTTTATTATAATCTGCATCAATATGTAGTAATGAGTATATTCTGTCAAAGACTGTTATAGTATTATTATCTATGGGTTCTTGTTTTGAAACATCTGATAATTTTCGCCTAATCCAAGATTCTTTTTCTAGTAAAAATTTATATCCTGTATTAAAATTTTTATTAGGCAGAACTAGTTCAACTCCTTTATGGTTTATTCTAATGGCAATGCGTTTAGCTTTATTACTACATCTTATTGGAATGTCAATATCATGACCGAGCTTATTTAAAGTAATAAAATTTGGTATTAGTTGCGGTTGATTATTCATATTTAAGATATAGTCAATTGATGAGAAGTTGGTGACGTTGTCGCTCAATGCTCGCCTATTACTTATAGGCGTCGCTCCATCGCTCCTAGCACCAACTCCTCCTGAATTGACTATATATAGTTAATTCAAGGGAGGATAGTGAGCGATGATAAGTTGGTCATCCCTGCTTAACTCAATGTCATATATGGACGAGTGAATTTGTCAACAAATAAAATAAAAAAATAGAGCCACAAAGGAAGCGGTCATTCCCGCTTTGGTACGGAATCTAGCCCCCTGCTTATGCAGGGGTAACACTGAGTCGAACAGGGGACAATTTATGGATTGCTTCGGAGGTTTACACCTCCTCGCAATCTGATGTATCCCCACGAAATTGTTGCAAAATAACACGAGTTGCCAATTAATTGATTTTAGTAAACCCTAGACTTCACAAGGTTTCAAGAACATTTAATCAGGTCAAAAAATGCAATAAATTCTTAAAATTAGAAATTTTTTAAAATACATAGCGTTTTGATTATACTTTTCACGTGTCAAATAGTTCGTAAACTGCTTGACATCTAGGTTTTATGAGCTAACTTAATTGGCAACTCGCGTAAAATAGCAAGAATTTCGTGGGGATACATCAGCTCGCAATGACGTTTTTATGCTGTTTTATACTTATAGAATAAAAATTGTAGGGTGTTATGATAAGTAATAGGCGAGCATTGAACGACAACACCCCCAACTTCTCAATTGCCTATACTAAGTTAACAAAATTCTTAGTTAACTTAGTGGAGTAACAAAATTTCTATAATAAGAAGAAAGGGTTGTATTAATCACTTATTTACAATACATTTTGATAAAATCTCATATGCCTGATCTGGCGTTAGGCTTAATATTTCTGGTAATTTTTTTAAACATTGCATAAACATCTTAGAGTCTTTTTTATAAAGCTCAACAAATTGATTATTATTAGGATCAATTTTGTTAAGCATTTGCGGGGTTTTAGTGTAGAACTCAAAAAGAGTACACCCATCATTATAGTTCATAATGGCTAATAATTGTGCCATAGCTCGAGACGTTTGGAAATGCTGCCAATCTATAGGAGTGTTCCACTTTCCTCCCCAAACACTAAAACCATTTTCAGCGAAAAGATCAATTATTACTTCACTCATCCCAGGTCTAATATTGGTTCGATTGAGATAACTTGATCCTTCTGAAGGTTTTACAGTAACAAGCCCTGCTTGACTTATGTCACTTGGAATAGAAATATAAGGATTTTGAATTGGATTAATGTCAATCGCAAGACCGTATGAATGTACTGAAGGTAAACCGCCTCCTGTAATTTCACGACAACTGAAACTAGAACTATTGTTATCTGCCATACTTCTGTCATCATCACCATCATAATCTTCAATAGTACGCGCTTTAGCAATAGGATATTTTAAATCATATATTTTTTTCAAAATGGCGACAACACGCTCAGAAACAGCATCAAAAACAACTAGTTTTCCATCATGATGTATTACAGAATTAAAATCATAATAAGGGAATTTAATAACTCTCAATCGATTTAGAGCAACTGGACATCCATCATGCCACACTTTTTTCTTGATCATCTCTTGTTTCGATGATTCAGATAAAGGTTCTATGGTAAAATCAGCAGCATTTACTTGCGATATATTTATAAAAAAAATATATAATAATAACAATCTATACATAATAGTATCAAAAATTAGTTAATGTATCTTGAGAGTATCCTAACCCAATAAAAGAGTCAAGCACTTATTGTTATCGACAGATTTTGATAATTAAAATTGTGCTTTAAGTAAAAATATATTATTAAGGAAGAAGCAAAGCTTATGCAGCAGTTGGAGCCGATGGTTTTTTTGCACCAGGCTTAGCAAATAGACCTCTTGCATAACCTAATGCAAGAATTGGAGAAATCGGCAACTGAAGTTTCAACATGTATAGATATAGTCAATTAACCTGAATTAGCGCTGAATAAGCACCCATCGTGCTGTCTATTAGCGAGGAGACGTAAGCCTGCAATCCATTTTAATCGTTTTTTGGATTGCTTTGTCGCCACTAAAGTGGCTCCTCGCAATGACGCTGAGGCTAAATACTAATCGGATTTATAACGTTGCTAATTCAAATTAATTGACTATACAAATAAAAAGACGTAATACAGAGGATTAGTACATTTATGGATAACAAAAAAGATACTACCATAAAAGATAAAAAAGAAAAGCCAGAAGAAATAGGTGGTTTTAAAGGTCAAGAACCAACTATCCATGGAGATTGGCAGCATAAAGGCAGGGTAACTGATTTTTAATGCTGCAATTGTAAATTAATTTATGCCAAGTTTTCATCAAATCAAACTCCTACCATATAATGCCCAAGAATTATTTCACTTAGTTCTTGACGTAAAGTCATATCCTGAATTCTTACCATGGTGTAGGGCTGCTAGAATCATCTCAGAAAATGAGAATCAAATTATAGCTGAGTTAGTAATTCAGTTAAAAGGTTTTTCAGACAATTATCAATCAAGAATTATCTACTCAAATGATTTAAATAAGCAGAGATACTCCATTGAAGTCGAGGCAATCTCCGGACCATTTAAATATTTAAAAAATTTATGGCAATTTTCTCAAGAAGATACTGGTAGTAAAGTAGAGTTCTTTATTGATTTCAAAATGAAGTTTGCCATAGTTGACAAATTAGTTGGTATATTTTTTACTGATGCTACTGAAAAAATGGTCGATGCATTTGAAAAAAGAGCCGATACTATGTTGAGTAAGGTGGGTTCTAACAATTCTTGAAATCACTATAGTCAATTGATGAGAAATGGATTGCCACGCCACCTACGGTGGCTCGCAACGACGACTTTTCTACTTTATTTTCTTAAACTAACGCCTATGTGCAATGACGTGTATGCAACCCAAGCGTCATTGCGAGAAGGCGTAAGCCGACGAAGCAATCCACTATTCATTGCCTCCTTGTTCTCGCTATCTAAATTTCTTGGCAACAAATAACATTAGTATCGGAGCAGATATGAAGATAGAAGAATATGTACCAACTATTATCCCAAAAAATACTAATAAGCTAAAGCTATGAATAGCTTCTCCACCAAATATTACTAAAGCTAGGTTTGCCAACAAGGTTGTCACAACTGTTAAAATGGTTCTAGACAAAGTCTCATTAATACTCTGATTAATAATTTGTTGCATTGTTTTCTGATATGATTTCCGTAAGTTTTCTCTAATTCTATCATAGATAACTACTGAATCATTGACAGAATAACCTATTATGGTAAGAATAGCCGCTATGGAAGTTAGATTGAAGTCTAACCTCATCACACTCATAAAACCTAAACTTAGTATGGCATCATGTAGCAAAGCTATCAGTATACCAAGCCCAAAATACCACTCAAATCTAGCCCAAGTATAAGCCATTATGGCAAGAAAAGAAAGAATTAGAGCCGTTATTCCTGATTTTATCAAATGAGCTCCAACTTGTGGACCAACAAAATCTACTTTACGATATTCAAATTTATAAGGAAATTGGTTGCTTAAAGTCAATTTGATCAGCTCAATATTGTGCATTAAAGTGTCTTCACTATTGCTACCAACTCGTATCGACAAATCATTCTGGTTACCAAAATTTTGCAATACTACTTCACCAATCTTAAGGTTATTAAGTACTTCACGCATTTTGGTTAAATCAGGCGATTGATCAAGCCGTACTTCTATAACAATTCCACCAGAAAAATCAATACCAAAATTAAATTTATAAATTCCTATCCATATAATGCTCACAAGAGACAAAATAATGGACATCGTATAGCTTACTTTTTTAAATCTGATAAAATCAAAATTAACTTGCTCAGGTAATAGTCTTAACGGATATAATTTCATTATTAAATATCTTTAATTTATATACCTAAAGCTTGCCTGTACAATTCTAAGATTGCATCTTGTTCAGCCAGCTTATTTCTATCAAGTTTTTTTAGTTTTAACACAGACTTCATAGCCTTGGTATCAAAACCACTGGAGCTGGCTGCATCAAATACATCTTTTATTGCTTCAGATAATTCAGCTTTTTCTTGTTCAAGCCCTTCTATTTGATTTATATATTGTTCTAATTGTTCTTTAGCTATCACTTCTGTCATAAAATTAAATTTTTTTGTTTATCAAGACATCATAATTATACCATATATTTAGTTAACCCTTCTCGGTTTACCTATAGTATATATTATTTTTATTAGCCACTAAGTAATTTATAGATAATTTTGCTATAAATGCTAGAAAAATCTTTAAAATGCACTCGATTAGCACTTATCCATAGTAAATTTTTGTCTATTAGCGAGACCACTGTATGGTTGTGACAATACATTTCTACTTATTTTGGATTGCTTCGTCATAGCAAAGCTATTCCTCGCAATGACGTTTGAGAAAAGTGCTTCGTCATTGCGAGCTGATGTATCCCCACGAAATTGTTGCAAAATAGCAAGAATTGATAGAATATCATCATTATTTAATGATGAGATAGTAGGTTATGGATGTAAAAACAGTATTAAATGAAGTAATAAAAGAACATTGTCCTTTTATACATAATAATCGTTTAAATACGTTACTTGATGTTGCAGAAGACTTGACAGTAAAAGATAAAAAGATTTATTCGTATTTTACCCTTGGGAAATTTATTATTGAATTTAATTATTTGCATGCCATAAAACCATTGGTAGAACCCCTGGCATCTATTATAAAGACGGAGCTTTGTCGTGCTTAATTTCGTGGGGATACATCACAACTGTTGAAAGTTAGAAGAGGAAGCGGTTTTAGACCGGATAGTTTAAAAGTCGTATGTGGTCAACGTCATTGCGAGAAAGACCGTAGGTCGACGAAGCAATCCATAAAAGTAACCAAAGATGGATTGCCACGACCTACTTGCGTGGTCTCGCAATGACAGAAAACCTATCTAAAACCCGCTTTACCTTCTAACTTTCAACAGTTGTGGGGGATATATCAGGTTGCAATGACGCTTAGTAGTCAGCTTTTTTACTCGTCATAAGGAAATAAATAAAAAATTGTAGAGTACTATGATAATTGATCATTGGAGTTAAAATTATGAAAATTTCTCGTCTTCATAGAATATATAGCAATATCAAACTAATTGAAAATTATTCGTTAAATCTTGCAGAAGACCATAGCCACTACCTTAAAACAGTATTAAGGTTAAAAATTGGTGATCATTTTAGAATCTTTAACGGTATAGATGGTGAGTTTATAGCCCAAATTACCGATATAACAAAAAATAATTTACATGTTGAACTTACTAATATTTTAAGAAAAACAATAATCGAACCTGAGCTTACTTTAGGGATATCGATTATTAAAAGTGATAGAATGTTAGATGCCATAGATATGGCTGTACAGCTTGGGGTGACAAAAATTATTCCATTAATTACAGAAAGGTCTCAATTTCGTAATGTTAATAATCAAAAATTGATGAAATGTATTATTGAATCTACAGAACAATCCGAACGTTTGATCCCGCCCATTCTTATGCCATTAACATCACTTAGTCTTTTCCTCGATCAGAACCTAAATAATTCTATAATATATGCTAATGAAAATGAAGATGAAAATAATACATTATTAAAAATAATGCCTACATCATACTCAAATATTTCAGTTATTGTCGATCCAGAAGGAGGTTTTTCACCGAATGAACTTAAGATACTTTCATTGAGACCTAATAGTTTATCAATAAGTCTAGGAGTGAATGTTTTGCGAACTGAAACTGCCGTAGCAGCGTGTCTAGCACAGATTAAATTATTTACCCAGTTTCCTAGGGTATGTCGTCACGAGATTGTAATTGAATAAATTGTGAAGTTGTTTATACTAATTATAGTAATAGAAATAGGGATAAGAGTTATGAGGCTAGCACATAGAAGACATGATATAAACGATGAACTTTGGAATAAAATACAAAGCCATTTGCCTGGTAGGGAAGGTTGTTGGGGAGGGGTTGCAAGAGATAATAGAACCTTTGTAAATGCAGTAATGTGGATATTTAGGACAGGAGCTCCATGGAGAGATTTGCCACCTGATTATGGGAATTGGAAGAATGTACACAGAAGATTCTGTAGATGGCGAGATAATGGAGTATGGGAGAATGTACTAAATATTTTTATAAATGATCCTGATTTCGAATGGTTAATGATAGATTCTACATTTGTAAAAGCCCATAAAGCAGGGCTTGGGGCAAAAGGCGGGAATCAAACGATTAGCCGCACAAAAGGGGGATCAATACAAAGGTACATATGGCCGTGGATGCGCATGGTATGCCGGTCAGAATTATTGTTACAGAAGGTTCCAGAAACGATTGTACTCAAGCTTGTGAATTAACCCAAAATATAGAGGCAGAGTACCTTATAGCGGATAAAGCTTATGACACAAATAGCATCGTAGAATTTGCTGAGCAAGCAAATATAATTCCTGTAATACCATCAAAAAGAAACAGAAAGATTCAAAGAGAGATAGATAAGGATTTATATAAGTTAAGGCACATTATTGAAAATACATTTCAAAAATTTAAAGAATGGCGTGGTATAGCAACAAGATATGCTAAAAACACAAAATCATACATGGCGGGTCTTTGTCTAAGGGGATTACTAATGTGGGCTAAAATCTCGTGACGACACACCCTAGCCAAATATAAAAAAGATAGCTTTAATTATACAGGATAATGATAGCACAAATATTAGCCCCACTAAGTATAAAATTACAAACCAAAGCCATTGTTTGCATTTCTGAGAAATAAAAATTTTTTTCAATTTACTAATACATTGGGTGATGAGTTGATTTTCCACGGAATATATAATAACAATAAATTGTATAACCTAATATTATCGGTAAAAGTAACGCAGCTCCTACCAACATTAGAGATTGTGATTCGGCTATTGCTGCCGATTGCCATAAAGATATTTGATATGGTACGGTAAAAGGCCAGATGCTTAAAATTAGCCCTAAATAGCCCAGAGTAAAAAGTAAAACTGAGTAACAAAAAGGTTGGTATTCTTTATTTTTATAAAGAGTGGTGAATAACATAAATAAGGTAAAAATAGTTAAAATAGGAATGAATGAGAGATATGCAAAATTAGGCATAGTAAACCAAAATATACGAATTCTCTCGTTTAAAAATGGTACCCATAAACTTACTAATCCCATAAATAACATAACATAAATTAATACATATGCTGCAGATTTACGAGCCCATATTTGCGTATCTTTGTCAGTTTTCATGATAAGCCAAGTACAACCAAGTAGGGCATAACCAAATACCAGAGCAATACCGGTCATCAGAGAAAAAGGGGTGAGCCAATCAAAAGCATCGCCAGCAAATACCCTGCCATCCACTTTAATGCCTTGGATAAAAGCTCCCAGCATAATTCCCTGAAATAAGGCGGCAATGATAGAACCAAAATGGAAAGAATAATCCCATATGTAACGATCCTTTGGAGTGGCTTTAAATCTAAACTCAAAAGCTACCCCGCGAAAAATTAAGCCCAAAAGCATTGCGATAATTGGTATATAGAAGGCTGACATTAAAATTGCATAAGCCAGTGGGAACGCAACAAATAATCCCCCACCACCTAAAACTAACCAAGTTTCATTACCATCCCAAAATGGTGCTATGGAATTCATCATTTTATTGCGGCAATCTTGAGTAGGAGCAAATGGAAATAATATACCAACCCCCAGATCAAAACCATCTAGTAATACATACAGAAATATTGCTATGACAATTAGTCCACCCCAAACTAAAGGTAAATCTATATAGGGGGCAAAGTTAAGCATGGTTGTTGTTCTCATCAATTGACTATAACAGCTATTATACCTGAATTTTAGAGCCTATGCTACCTTTATCTTGTGTTAAAATTTTACTCAGAAATAACCATTTCATAAACTATAATCCCATTATCATGTAGCTTACCATGCATATTCATTGCTCTAGAAACTAACTCATACCAACAATTTTGTGGCAGCTTATTACCACTTGACTGGTAACCACATATCACTAAATGATCTTCTGCCCTGGTCATTGCCACATAAAGTAGTCTGATATATTCTTGTAAGTCTTTTTGTTGTTCCTGTTCCTTGAGAGCTTTAAAAAATTCTGGGCTATTAGATGATTGGGGGACAGAGAACACCTTACCATCTTGATCCCAAATAAATTTATTGCTGTTAGTTGGCACTGAGCTAGTATCACACAGGATAACAATCGGTGCTTGTAGCCCTTTAGAAGCATGAACAGTCATGACTTTTATCTTACTTGACGATTCTAAGTTTCTTTTAACATCAATTTTGTTATTTTCAAACCAATAAACAAAGCTTTGCAGCGAGCTATCGATATTATTAGCATAATTTACACTTAAATATATCAATTCATTTATTACATCATTACTATCAAATCCATTAGATTCAACTAGAATTTTTCTAATATCCCAACAATCGACAATCAATGAGAAAAAATTCCGACAATTGGCAACTTTGTATAGCTGTAGAAAATAACATAGTTTATTATATATATTTGTATATTCTGGTATATTTTGCAGATATTCCCATATAGAATTCTTGCCACGAGAAACTGCAAGCAACTGTAGTTCTTGTTCACTCATGCCGATTATTGGGGATTTTAATAGACCAATCAAATTCAAATCGTCTTGAGGTAGTAGCACAAATTTTGCTATGGCTATTAAGTCTAATACTGATAAACTTTTATCTAAAGTGATTCGGTCAACATCTTCTACTTGTAAACCATGTTGCTTAAGACAATTAATAACTTCAAAAACCAACTCATCTCTCTTACGTACCAAAATCATAAAATCTGATTCTTTAACTTCGGAATTAGTGGCATGTAAGATTCTTTGGCTTGCTATCTGGCTTTTTATAAAATTAGCGATTTGTTCCGCAAGTACTTGCTGAGCAGATTTGGATTTATTATGCTCTTCTGGTAAGGGCCAAAATAATTTAGTCTCTTTCTCTCCTCTAACTAGTGGCCAGAGTTCTACTATACCTTTATCATTTTGACGAAATGGTAAAATTTTAGGATTCTCAGAGGTAAATAATTGAGGGGTAGTGTTTTTAATTTGTTGTAAAATTAGATAGACAATATCGATAATTTTTTCAGTAGACCTATATGACCATTCAAGAGTAATATTTTTGAAATTTTTATTTGCCTCAGAGAATTTTTTACATAAATTTGCATTAACAGAATTAAAAGAGCTAAGATTTGCTCCTTGGAAGCTAAAAATTGACTGTTTTTCATCACCCACAACAAAAATAGTACTCTTTTTATGCTTAGTGGTAGAATAAAACTCTGCTATAATTGCAGTGATAATGCTCCATTGTTCAGGGCTAGTATCTTGTGCTTCATCAACAAGCAAATGCTCAATTCCACCATCAAGTTTATATGACACCCAATTTTTGGTAGTATCATCTGTTAATAATAATTGTGTCAAATAAATTAAATCATCATAATCCAGTAAGCTGTTCTCAGTTTTATAGGACTCATATTTATCAAGAAAAATTTTTGCCAAATTACACAACAAATTTGAATAATTTTCCATATCTTGCATTTTAGTTTGCTGCCCTAACTGAAAAACTTTTTCTTGAATATATTCAAGTTCATTCAATAATTTTGGATAGTTTGTTGCTATAGATTTGGGCAACATATTCTTACGCTTAGTACCTTCTTTAGTAAGAAAAAATAGTTGAATTTCTTGATCTAGGTTAATAGCTATTGAGTATTTTGCCAGTAATTGCCGAGCATGGCTATAAAGTTCTGATAATTGCTCAGGAACATAAGAATTAATAGTTTGATGTTCTTTGTAATCCACTTGCTTGGCAAATAGTTTCTTAAACTTAATCTTTTGCTGGATTATTTCAGAAAAAATATCATTGATGGTTACTTCATGGAAGTTTGTCAAAAAGAAACTAATCAGCTCATTATAAGTTGGATCTAAATAGATTTGGTTTCTTATTTTGTTAATAACCCCTTGTGCTGTAATATCATCAAGAATCTGAAATTCTGGATTGATACTCGATTCCAAAGGAAATAATTTAAGCATCTTTTGACAAAAAGCATGAATAGTATAAATGTTAATTCCATCTTCAGAGTTTAGTAGTCTGTAATATAAAGTCTTGGTATATTGCACCTCACTTTCTAAAGGCTCCCTAGTAAGTAATAAACTTAACTCTTTCGTCAATTTAGCAGTTCCATCTACAGCAAATTTAGCAAGCTTATTTCTAATTCTACTCTGCATTTCAAGGGCAGCTGCATTAGTGAAAGTTAGGCATAAAATTTTGTTAAATGCCACCCCTTCAATCAGCAATCTGAGTACTCTATCTGTTAAAATTTTGGTTTTGCCTGTACCGGCTGAGGCAGAAACCCAAACAGAATATTGGGGATCTGATGCTTGTTGTTGTAATTCATTCATTTTATAAAAAGAGTCCTACTATTTAAAGCAAAAATATACAGCTCTTTTATTTTTCTTTTGCCCATAAATCCATATCATATTGTTTACAATACTCAAACATAGATACAGTATTAGGATAATTTATGCCAAACTCCTTTACTTGCGGTTTACCAAAAAATTTATAATTAGATAAGTCTTTTGCTTTACATGCCGCTTTAGCTCCTTGAGTATATAAGTAACTAACTTGAGCCACATTTTTTCGATTATCTCTATATAAATAATAATATATGGTATAAGCTTTATTATAGGATTCCATAGCTTCTTTTATGTTATCTTGAGCAAATAAAATATCACCTTGTGCTACATAACTAACCGCTAAATCTGGATCTTCCGAATAATCTGCATCTTTGGGATTCCTTAGTTCATCGGCTAAAAATATGGAAATGGCTTTATTAACATGATCTGAGGCTTGCTCTAGCTTACCTAGCCCTAATTCACTTCTTGCCATTTGGGTAAGAATGCGACCTAATATTTCAGGAGGTATTTTTTGGGAAGATTCACACAAATTGTATAATTTCTCAACTTGAACATATGCTTCTGGGTATTCTTTAAGATAATTTAATAGTTCTGCTTTAAGTAAATAAGGATGGACAAGAACTATGTCATCAGGACTTAGCCCATTTTTAATACATGTTTCTATAGTTTTATTAACTTGCTCTAATGATTCAATATATTTTCCCTGTATAAATAATAACCTTGCCTTAGCACTATGTATATAACTTATGTCATTTTTATCTATTAAACCTTCATTAAACATTTTTTCTATAATTTGAACGTTCTTTTCGGCTTCTTGAATCTGTCCTAATGCAATATTACATATTGCTAAAACAAAAAATAGATTCCCTTTTAAAGACTCATACCCTTTCACATTATCGAATACTTCTTTCGCCCTTATATAATATTTTATTGCTATCTTATAATTAGAATACCTATGATACCCCCCTATTGATTGTAAGTAACCTGCATAAGTACGCTTTTCATCATTACTCATTAACCATAATTTAAATTTTCCTTCTTGATTAGCTTTGTTAAACCAGTTAACCTTTTTTTCTGCACAATAACTATTAAGAGAATCATTGTACTGAACTATTAATTGTAAATTAAGTGCCATAATTTTATATATATTTGTGTTATATTTCTCTGAATTTTTTAAAATTATTTCAAGATTTTCTTGTATAGTTTTAGCACTTCTGAAAATACGAGCCTGTAATGCACTCTTTGGTATACAATTTATTAATTTGGTAATAATATCCTCTAAATAAGCTTTATTACCTTCGCTACAATTAATCTCAGCTATTTTCTCAGCAATAACATCGTGCATTTCAAAGATCGGATTATTTTCATTAGAATCAATGTTAGATATTAAGGCAAATTTAGACAATTGATAAAGATCATCATTCAATGTACTTTGATCATCAGTAATAATTTTTAAAAATTCTTTCGAGAAACCTTGATTATTTATTAAGGCTATTTTATTTAGTAATTTTTTAGCACTTGGCTTTAATTCATTGATAGTTAACATAATGTTCAATTGAATTTTATCTGCTGCTCGTTGGGTTTTTTTCTTATATTCTGTTATATCTAAACCTTGTACATTGTTTAATAATTGTACACCTTGTGCTATCAGGATAGGATAGCCAGCAAATTCTTTGCTCAAGAATTTTACTATTTTTGGATCATTGTTTTCTAGAATATTATTAGCAAGTGTAATCGCATCACTTTTTGTAAAGGCAGTCATTTTAATTATATTAGGTAATCTTTCACTATCTTGGGAGCAAAATATAACATGCCCGTTATTTTCCCAATCAACAAATTCTTGAACTTTTTTATTTTCACTGACTTTCAGATTATCAAATATCAATAACCATTTATCTTGATTCGATAAATAGCTTATTACTTCTTGTTGTACTAACCTCATATCTTCTGATACTAGATTAGATTTAGCAGTACTATTAATAGCTTGAGCTAGCTTTAGAAACTCTTGATTAATATCTAAATTACAGTCAATAAACCATATGAGTTTATAATTATTTTGATTCTCATAACAATACATTCTAGCAAGTTGGGTTTTCCCCATACCACTAGTTCCTATAATACTTGCTTGTCGATGTTTATCTAAATTATGTTTGAGTAGCTTTAGTTGTTTAGTATGATCGACAAAATAAGTAACTGGTGCAACAAAATTAGATACCTGGTTAGATATTTGTTGTTGAGCTAATGAATTAAGAGGCATTATAAATATCAGTAGTAATATAAAATATTTACTCATTTCTTTTGCTATTTATAAGTTATATAGTTGCCTCACAATTTATTTAACTATACTCTTTGATTATTGTCAACTATTGATTCTACGGTTGCATATTATTTGGTATAGACATTCAATATTTCTTTTGGTACAATAGGAGGCTGCTTACAATAGACCTTATATCTTGAAAATGTGATATAAGGTCTAATAACTAAAAGTAATTCTATATTTGGTTAACGCCATTGCTTCGTTGGTTTATGCTTTTTTGCGATGACTTCTGTTGGTTATAGATAAATACTAAAGGTTAGCTATATTTTTATGCCAAACAGATTAACTGAGGAATATATGAACATACTAAGAACTCTTGTAAGATTAAACCATTTTTGTTTATTGTTATTTATAACAAGTATATTTTATGCTGGCTTTTCATACGCTAGTTATACCATTTATATCACTTCAGACGATGGACCGCTTAGAGGAACAGAAAATGTCGTTGCGGTTATGACTGGAGAAAAGATACCCGTTACCATGTTTATGGTAGGATTCCACTACGATTCTAGTAGTTGGTCAAAGGGTGTTGTGAATTTAGCTAAGAAGAGTCCTTTTATTCAGATAGGGAATCACAGTTATTCTCATGCTTATAATCGCTATCAGCAATTTTATCGCGATATTCCATCGGTAATTAATGATCTTAAAAAGAATAATGATACGCTAGGTTTAAAAGGTTCCCATATTGATACTAGACTTCCTGGGAGGAATGTATTCCGTCTCCCTAACTTAACTAGAGATGATCCGTATATTTCAAAACAGGAAGATCAAGTTGAAAAGATAGATGATAATGCTATGTACAAGAATGGTTTTTACCTATATGGATGGGATTTAGAATGGACTCACTATAATGATGGTTGCCCTATACAATCTGTTGAGCGTCTAGTAGAAGAGATAGATGCTAAATTTGCAAAAAAAGATACTGCATTACCTAATAAATTAATTTTATTAATGCATGATGAGATGTTCCAAGATTGCTTCAATGGTAAAGAAAATTTACGAAATCTAATTAATGCATTACGCAAGAAGAATTATAAATTTGATTTCATTAGAAATTATAATAACCATTGATATAGTCAATTCAGGAGAATTTGGGGCTAGGAGCGATGGAGTGCATAGGCGTCAGCAAGAAAATAATAATTGAAAAACTGTCATTATGAGCTGATATATCCCCACGAAATTAAGCATGACAAAGCTCTGTCTTTATAATAGATGCCAGGGGTTCTAGCAATGGTTTTATGGCATGCAAATAATTAAATTCAATAATAAATTTCCCAAGGATAAAATACGAATAAATCTTTTTATCTTTTACTGTCAAGTCTCCTGCAACATCAAGTAACGCATTTAAACGATTATTATGTATAAAAGGACAATGTTCTTTTATTACTTCGATTTAAACTGTTTTTACATCCATAACCTACTATCTCTATCGATTCTTGCTATTTTGCAACAATTTCGTGGGGATACATCACAACTGTTGAAAGTTAGAAGGTAAAGCGGGTTTTAGATAGGTTTTCTGTCATTGCGAGACCACGTAGTGGTCGTGGCAATCCATCTTTGGTTACTTTTATGGATTGCTTCGTCGACCTAAGGTCTTTCTCGCAATGACGTTGACCACATACGATTTTTAAACTATCCGGTCTAAAACCGCTTCCTCTTCTAACTTTCAACAGTTGTGGGGGATACATCAGCTCGCAATGACGCTGAGGCTAAATATTAAACTGAATATTTGTAACTAAACTTCAAAAGCTGTAAAAACAGCTTTTGAAGTGGTGAAGTTATCTTACTCTGTAGGGGGCTGCTGAACTTCTGCTCCTAGCAGTGGTGGGTGAGCATCAGGGGCGGTACTATTAGGGATTGGAGTTGATAGATCAGAGGTTGTAACGTTTAAATTGTTATTAACAACAGAGGTATCAAGATTTGGCATATCCAAATTGTTATTAACTGGTATAGGTAGGCGTATGCCATTAGCCATCCTTAAGGCAGCAAGAAGCGTTGCTGGGGTAACATGATTGGGAAGGGGTAAGTTATTGGTGTTATTTCGCATATATAAAGTCTCGTATTATAATTGTTAAAGAGAGATTGTATAATATTTAGTAAAAAACACAAGATTAATTTTTATTAATAAGTCGTCATTGCGAGCCACCGTAGGTGGCGTGGCAATCTATTTCTAATCACTTTTCTGGATTGCTTCGTGACCTTACGGTCTCCTCGCAATGATGGTTTTTCAATTGTTGTTTTCTTAATTGCTGACGCTTATGTGAGTAGGCGGGAATCTAGACCCCGCACCAAAGCAGGGGTGACAGGAGAGTAGGTATGACAATAAGTCGAGTAGGATGGCATCCTTAGGCAGAAGATTTTTCTTCTATAGTTTTCCTTATTAATAAACGTTTATTGAATATATTTTAAAAATATTTGATAAAAATCAATATTTTTTTTCTAAAATACTTAGTGCTAGAGATTTTTAGTATATATTACCTATAGTTATTGCAATTATGGGGTAATATGTATATTGAAAACTTACAGCAAAATCAAGCCATTCAAAATTTAATCATAAAATCTGTTACAGATAATAACGTAGTTATTTCAGGTTATGCTAGTGTTTATAATATTTCTGATCAGCATAATGACCTAATTGCTAAAGGGGCTTTTGCCTCAGCCAATCATTTATGTATCAAGTTTCTTTGGCAACATGATTGGCAACAGCCAATAGGGGTGATTAAGTCTTTGACGGAAGATGATTACGGCTTAAAAGTTGAAGCTATAATTAATAATAAAATCGACAAAGGTAAAGAAGCTATAGAGCTTGTTCGCCAAGGAGCCGTTGATGGTCTTTCCATTGGTTTTAATATAAAATTAGCAAATTACAATAACTTAAACCAAAGAATAATCACTGAAGCGGAATTAATTGAGGTGAGTATCGTAACTTTTCCAGCCAATTACCATGCCAAAATTTCGCATATCACTAAACAAAGATACTTAAATGATTTGAATATAGTCAATTCAGGGGAATTGGGTAGCAGGAGCGATTTCTCGTCAATTTATAATTTGGGCAATAAGCAACGGGCTAGTAATCAGCAAATTTGCGATAGCTTTTCTTTAAAACAAAAAAATGTAAAACATTCAATTTTAATGGAGAATAAAATGCATACAGAATTAATAACAAAACAAAATAACAATGAAGTAAAAATTAGTGAGTTACAAGAAAAAGTTTATAATTTAGAAAATTTTCTATCTCGTCCAGAAATAGGGGGGATGCAAGATATTGAGCATAAAACTGCTTTTAATAATTATATTCGCAAAGGTAGCCAAAGTGAATTAATCGAAAAATCTTTAAATAGCGGACCTGAGGAAGGTGGAGTATTGTTAGTACCGGCTTTATATAATAGTATCATTACTGAGATTAACGCTAGATCACCTATGCGACAATTAGCATCAATCGAAACAATTTCTAGTAATGCCCTTGATATAGTAATTGAAGAGGGGAGTTTTGCTAGTGGTTGGGTTGGTGATTTGCAAGCAAGAGAAGAAACAACTGCCTCTCGGCTAAAGCAACAGAGAATCTTTGTGCATGAGCTTTATGCTCAGCCAAAAGCTAGTCAAACTTTGATAGATGACTCAGCTATTCGGATAGAGAATTGGCTGATAGAACGATTAAGAGATAGTTTTGTTAAAGCAGAAAATGAGGCGTTTATTAATGGTGACGGTAAGAAAAAGCCAAGAGGTATCTTATCAAGAGCTCGTGATAAAATAGAGCTATTTGAGATGGGGGGACAAGTTACTGCCGAAAAATTATTAGATTTCATTAATTTACTTGATGAAGAATATTTGGCAAATGCTACTTTTTTGATGAATCGTACTACTTTATCAGAAATTCAAAAACTTCAAGATAATAATGGTCGGTTTATTTGGCAACAGTCACTGTCTGATTCTTTAAAGCAAACAATATTTGGTATATCGGTGCTTTGCTGTTCTGAGATGCCGCCTATCAAGGAAGGTAATATGGCAATTGCTATAGGTGATTTTAAATCAGCCTATAAAATCATAGATCGTGGTGGTATTAGTATAATGAGAGATCCCTATACTGATAAGCCATTTGTCAAATTTTACGCAGTTAAAAGGGTAGGGGGCGACGTAGTGAATCATAGTGCTATTAAGCTGGCTATGTTTAGTTAACCTATGTGAAGTAGTTATATGTATAAAAAAAATACTTTTAGGATTACTGAATTAATGCCTCAGGCTATTTGGACTCTAGTGGAAGTTAAGAACTATATGAGAATAGAAGGCGATTATGATGATGATTTAATTAGCAGCTTGATAGATGCTGCAATTATGGCTGCTGAGAATTTTACTAAACTTACAATAATAACAAGGCGGGTAGAGTTTGTTTGTAATATTAAAAATCAACAAAATTTTCAGTTAAAATACCAGCCGATAAAGGAATTAGTGAAGATTACTCTAACAAATAACAGTCAATCTATGAAGCTGCAATCTGATCAATATTACTTAGATCACGATCGATCATTATTATGTTTGAATAAAAAATTAGAAAATTATCAATTAATGGTTGAATATATTGTGGGTTATGATAAAATGCATATTCCAGCTTCAATAAAGCATGGCATATTAATGCATATAGCAGAAATGTATGATAGGGAAAGGCAAAATGCTACTTCTTTATCAACAGAAATTAAGAATCTATATCTAGCGTATAGGCAATTAAGAATATAAGGCTTTTGGAAAGGTAAGAATGAAAAAATCAATAGCACGTACTTTACAACATCAGGTGAAAATTCTAGAGAATTTTTCTGTAAGTGAGATAGAACAAGAAAAATGGCAAGAGAAACTTTCTACTTATGCTGAAATAAAACCTATTTCTGATAATCGATTTACCTCGATAGAACATTTGAATTTTGGTCATATTATGACTGAAGGGTTTTATGTGTTTAAAATGAGATTTATCACCGGCATTACCACCAAAATGCGTATATCATTTAGAGATAGGCAATTTGAAATTAAGCGGATTATTAATGTTGAAGAAAGAAGTAAATTCTTGAATATTATAGGGTTAGAAATATATGTCTGTTAATTTTATTCATGATTTTCACATGAGCATATATAACTTATTATCTGGGGAGCCGGATATTAGGCTTAGTGTTGACCGGATTTACATATCGGTAGTCCAAGATGCAAAATATCCGTTCTTACTAGTAAATATTTTGAAAGTTGAAAATATTTCAAGATTAGGGCAGGATATTTACCAAGTGGAATTTGAGATAAGTGCTTTTGCTAGGGATAAAAATCAGGGGCTTTTAACTTTACTGGCGGAGAAAATTACTAATAAATTAACAGCTAATTCGTGTATTCTTCAAGATTACATTGTTGCTGGTATGAAAGCTTGTAATATAAATTTTCAGCGTAGTTCTGACCTTATTACTACTAAGCTTACCATAGATTACAAAGCATTGTTAAAGGAGAACAGAATTAGCAAAAATTGCAATAAAGGGGGTTAAAGATATTAGACCTCTTGCAAAACTCGCTTATGCTGAGGAATTTGAAGGAGACGCTTCACCTCGAACCGCAGCGTACTCTAGTGTATAGTAAATCAAATTGAATTAGGTGACAAAGAATGCAGAAATAGCTTTAGATAATGTACCAATTTCCGCTATTTTGTTTCGAATCCATCGCTTCATATTAGCCCAAAATTTTTCTATTGGATTTAAGTCTGGAGAATATGGGGGTAAAAAAATAACTTCACAACCAACTGATTCTATTAGCTCTTTTGTCTTTTGAGATTTATGAAAACTAACGTTATCCATCACTACAACCTGTCCTGCTGTTAACTCTTTAATCAAAAATTTTTCAACCCAATTATTAAATAGTTCTGTATTACAAGTTTTATTAAAAACAAAAGGGGCTATTGGTTTGTTATTTACTAAACCAGCTATTATATTAGTCCTTTGATAATGCTTCCCACTCTTCTTGCCAATCAATAATTCTCCTATCTTACCCCAACCTCTATCTTGGCAAATTGTCATATCTATACCACTTTCATCAAGATATACTATTTTATCTTTATCATATTTACTGATCTTTTCTAAATAATCAGATCGTTTCTCTGCACTTGCTTCCAAATAGCTAAAGGTTTTTTTTTATAACTAAATCCTAACTTTTTTAATATATTAGCTACTTGAGAACCTGTAATTCCAAAATTCTTACCAATTTCTTGTAGCTTACTATTAGGGTTATTTGTTACGAAATATTCCAATGCTTTTTTATCAATCTTACTTTTAAATCCTAGTCTAGCTCTTGCCAGCACTGTTCCTTCTTTTCTTCTCCTTACGTTCCAACGGCTAATTGTATTTTTATGTATAGCAAATATTCTAGCAGCAGATTCTTGACTATTACCTTTTTCTATATAATTTATTACTTTTTCTCTTAAATCTTGACTATATGGACTTGTTGACATTTTTTCCTTTATTTATACCACATCTTATCACCTAATTCAATTTGATTTACTATATGTGAGGAGCAGAGTACCGCTATCACGTACAAATTGCCAGCAGAAGTAGAGTTAGGCAAGAGGTCTATTGATTAACAGTGCCATATATAGTACTGTTAATCAACATTTTATAGGAATAATTATGGCATATTTGGTAGCTAGTGAGGCTAGGAAGAACTTATATAAATTAATAGATATGGTAGCAGAGGAGCATGAGCCAACAATAATAAAAGGCAAAAGAAATACAGCAGTTTTAATTTCAAAACAAGACTGGGAAGATATTCAAGAAACATTATTGGTAGCAAAAAATAAAGAATTAAGTCAATCAATAATCAAAGGTCTTACTACTGATTTTAAAGATTGTAAGACAAAATTGGTGGATTAGCTTAAATGTATAGTTTGTATTTTACTAGCGATGCTTGTAAAGATTTTAAAAAGATTAAGAAATCACCTTTGCAGAAACAAATATACAAATTACTAGAAATTATAAGCAATGATCCATTTCAAAATCCCCCACCTTTTAAAAAGTTAAGGGGTATGTATTTGGGAGCTTATTCGAGAAGGGTTAATTTGCAACATAGATTATTTTATGAGGTAGATAAAGATACTACGCATGTGGAGTCATTATGGAGATAATTAAGAACTATAAGTTTGAAAAACTTCTATTGCCAAGAATGAGGATATAGAAACTATAGTCAATTCAATTCAGGAGAATTGGGTAGCAGGAACGATGGAGTGACGCCTATAAATAATGGGTGAGCATTGAGCAACAACGTCCCCAACTGCTCATCAATTGACTATATTGCAATCTATCTTAAAAAATATCCTTATACATTTAAGGCATACGGTTCACGTGTTAAAGGTCGTCATAGAAAATTTTCTGATCTTGACCTTTGTATTATGGAAGCAGTAAGTGATCAACAATTGTGTAAGTTGTAAGAAGAATTGGAGGAATCTGATTTAACTATTAAAGTGGATATAAAAAGATGGCTTGTTGATATGGATAAGGATTTTAGGTCGCTAATAAAAAATGATCTTATGCTATTAGAATGATATAGGTTAGGAGACTGCCTACGCTAATTAATTAATAAAATCAAAGGTAGATTATGAAAAAATGGCAATTACAAGAAGCTATATTTAATTCAGAAGAATTGGCTAGCAGGAGCAACGACGTCACCAACTTCTTATTAATTGACTATAATGATGAGGAGAAATTATTTGAAAGAGTTCAGGGTAAAGCAAGGGATATTGAATTATGAATTTTCATGATATACGTATGCCGGAATTTATTGAAACTTTTGCTGTTGGTAAACCGGAATTTGCTATTTCTTGTGCTATGACATTATCAGGTAGAGAAGTAAGAAATTTAGATAGAGAATATGCTAGACAAAGATATTTGATTAAAAATTGTCGTCTGAGTAGTTTTGAATTTGAGCAATTTAGCTCTTTCTTCAGAGCAAGAAGGGGAGGGAGTTTTTCTTTTCGCTTCAGAGATAATGTTGATCATCAAGTATCAAGGCAATTCATTGCTGAAGGCGATGGAAAATTAACCCAATATCAACTGATTAAATTATATGATGACCCAATTTTACCCTATGCTAGAACAATTAATAAACCGGTAGCTGGTAGCGAAGAATTTTATGTTAATGGTGTAAATTTGGATGTTCAGCTTGATTATAATACTGGATTAATAACTTTACCAAACCCATTAGATAGGGAGCAAATTTTGACAGGTAGTTTTACTTTTGATGTAGCTGTACGATTTGCTAATGATAGTTTTGAATATTCGTATTCTTCTGATGGGTCAATAGAATTATCGCAAATAGAGTTAATGGAGGTTATATGACAGAATATATTGATAATTCCATAGCGGTACATAATTTTACTTATTGTTTCCATATCACGCTACAAGACGGTTTGGAGTTGTATCTTACTGAATCTGATAAATCTTTGTCAATTGATGGGATAAGATTTATGCCAAATTCTGGAATAACTTTAAAGGAAGGGGTTTTTAATGATTCCGCACAGAATTACATTATCTTAGAAGGAGTTTTTGAGAATAATGGAGTAGAGCAACATTATGATTTGACCCAGGCTATGGTCAGAATTTATACTATAGTTAAACCCGTTGAATTAGATGACATTATATGGTATAAATAAGAGAAAAAATGTCAACAAGCCCATATAGTAAAGATTTAAGAAAAAAAGTAATAAGTTATATAGAAAAAGGTAATAGTCAAAGAGCGGCTGCCAAGATATTCGATATACATAAAAATACAATTAGTCGCTGGAACGTAAGGAAGAGAAAGGAAGGAACGATATTAGCAAAAGCTAGAGTAGGTTTTAAAAGTAAAGTTGATAAGCAAAAGTTAGCAAATTTTGTAAGAAATAATCCAAATATGAGATTACAAGATATTGGTAAAGAGTTTGGAATTGCGAGGTCTCAAACTGGAAGGATATTAAAACAGCTAGGTTTTAGTTATAAAAAAAAACCTTTACCTACATGGAGTCAAGTGTAGACAGACGAGCTGAATATTTAGAAGAGATCAATAAATATGATAAAGGGCAAATAGTGCATATTGATGAAAGCGGTATAGATACAGGTATTTGCCAAGATAGAGGCTGGAGTAAAACAGGAGAATTACTGATTGGAAAGAAGAGTGGGAAACACTATCAAAGAACTAATATCATAGCTGGCTTGGTAAACAATCAATCAATAGCTCCTTTTGTTTTTAATGGAACGTGCAATACAGAGTTATTTAATAATTGGGTTGAGAAGTTTTTAATTAAAGAGTTAAAAGCAGGACAAGTTGTAGTGATGGATAATGCTAGTTTCCATAAATCAAAGAAAACAAAGGAATTAATAGAATCAGTTGGTTGCAAGCTTATTTTTTTACCGCCATATTCACCAGACTTAAATCCCATAGAGAAGTTTTGGGCTAATATGAAACGATGGATTAAAAATAAGGTAACAGAAACCAGCAAATTATTTGAAATTATTACTATGTTCTTTGTCACCTAATTTTATGGGTTTAACTATAGTTGTGCTGATTCTTATAAGCATTTTGTTACTTATTGCTGTAGCCTTTATACTAAAAGGGATTTAGATTTTACTTTACGTTTAGAGCCAAATATGGGATATAATCAGTCGTTACTGCAATCTTTTAGTAAAAAATGTCGTGCTAATTTTGGAGATTTAAAATGCAAAATAGATAAAACAGTTTATAGTCAGATATATAATATTCAGGAAATATTTGGCAGAACTATAGTCATTTCAGATATTGATAAAGAAAGTGGTTATTTTAATTATGGGGATGCTATTTTAGCTAATGGTCAATTTTATAGTAAGATAATTAGTCATTCTGGAAATGTAATTATATTGGATCAATTAATTCCTGATAGTATGAAGTGTAATAAAACGGTTGATCTTACTATAGGTTGTGATAAAAACTTTATAACTTGTTGCAATAAATTCAACAATGCAGTAAATTTCAGAGGAGAGCCATTGATTCCTGATGATAATTTTATAAAAGTGATTTAGAGGAATTTAATCGTCTATTAGCGAGGAGCTACTTTAGTAGCGATGCGGCAATCTAATGAGTGTGGATTGCTACGACCATTACATGGTCTCGCAATGGCGGGAATGACGTAATAAATATGAAAATTAAATGAATAAAACCAAATGAGTAAAGATTTTGTAAGGCATTTCCTAACTGGTTTTTTTAGTATATTTAAAATATCTAAAACAACAATAAGAAAGAAGCCAGAGACAGATTTGTCTGAGTATTTTGTTAAAATAGAAAAATATATTAATTCAACATTTCAAGAAATAAAAAAAGAATATGAAAGAGAGTAAAAGCTTCTTTGCTAGTAATAATAGATTGAATAAAGGATATTCAAAAATTAACAATAATCCTAGAGAAAAAGATAATAGCTTCTATCGTAAGAAGTTTGAGCATGTTATGCCGCCTATAGATTTAATGGAAGAATATGAAAATCTTCATCCAGGCACCTTGGCAAAATTAATTGTTATGGCAGAGAAAGAACAAACGCATAGACAGCAAATGGATATTAAAAGTATTGAGGTTTATGAAAACATAACAAAAAAAGGGAGAGTTAGTGCGGTTATATTTATGATAATGGTCTGTATTACTACGCTAATTTTAGCAATGTTCGGGCATTTTATGATAGCTAGTATTTTTACTGTTTCAGTATTTTTAGTTATAGGAGCTGGATTATTCATATCTTCTACTAAATTTACCAGGCAGAAAGATTATCATAGAAGATGACAATAGCTACCCTGAAAAATTGTGGTTTCCGTACTCCTTGCAATGACTATAAGTCTATAACTCGTCATTGCGAGCGAACGTATGTGAGCGTGGCAATCCATTGCTAATTACTTTCTTGGATTGTTTCGTCGATCTAAGGGCTTCCTCGCAATGATGCTTATGCACAATGACGAGATATACATGATCTGTAAATGTCATGAGTAAGGTGGTAAAATTAAATATTGAGTAAAATTTATGGGTAATATAGAAGAAATGCTGGAAAGGCAAAAAACTCCTTTTGAGTATTTGGTATTTAGTGGGGGAGGAGCCAAAGGGGCAATATATTCCGGTGTTTATTCAGCCTTGGCAGAATCTGGAGCAGTTGGAATGGTTAAGGCGGTTGCAGGCTCATCTGCTGGGGCGATAAGTGCGGCGATGGTTGCCTGTGGTATCCCCCCTGAAGAATTTGAGAAAATTTCAAAAGAGACTAATCTTAAAGGTTTACTTGGTACGCAAGGATTTTCAGCTGGTCCGGTGCAGATTGGCAAGGATGGTACCCCATTATATGGTCTTTTAGATAAAACAATCAGAACAGGGGTATTTAATTTTTTGAAGGGCAAGAACTTTGGGGAGCTTTGTCAGTCAGGTCGTGATAGGATTGTACAACAGCAAGAAGAGTTAGAGCAAAAAAAGCAAGAGCTTTTAAACTCGATTGAACAATTAAAACAACAACATGGTGATAATAGTCAACAGATTAGTGATATAAATGAGAATATTCAAGGATTGGATTTTCAAAAACAACAGCTAAATAAGCAATTTGATAAAATTCAAACTATCATAGACTCTAATGGTAAAGAGTTCAGTGAATTAATGGAAAAATGCCAAGCTGGTGGGAAAATCCTTTTTAAGGATTTAGCTCTTTTAAGACTTGTTGACTCAGAGCAATTTAAAGATTTATTAATTACTGCAGTAAGGCGAGATAATGGTACGTTGCAAATTTTTAGTGCGGAAAATAGCCCTGATGTTGAAATTGCTTTAGCTTGTCGTGCCTCTGCTTCAATTCCTATAGTTTTCCAACCGGCAACAATTGATGGGGTTGAATATGTTGATGGGGGATATAGGGACAATGTACCTATTGGATATTTTCCTGAAAATGAGAGTAAAGTGGATTCTGCCGAAGAATTAGATGGTTTTGATAATGTTGCTCTAGCAAAAAAACAGGGTAGGGTACTGGCTCTTGCTTTTGGTAGTGGTATGGATGCTTCAACAAATGTGGCAATATATAGTGCCAAGCCTTTTGACAGTCCAAGTGCTCTAATAAAATTTTTAATGGATGTAGTATATAAAACTCTGGCTCAAGTTGGTGGACATTTTAAATATACGGAAACTGATAAAGCTACTCTTACTAATTTACGTGAGAATGCATTAAACACGGTGACATTAGATACTCAAGGTATATCCACTCTTGATTTTGATGATGCTCAGAAATATGCAGGTTACTTGCATATTAAAGGACGTTTTCAGACGTTGGAATATTTAGATAATTACGAGTTAGGTAAGGGAGTAGATAAAAACTTTGAACAGCAAAAATTCCTTCTAAGCGTCTATGAGGTTTATGATAATGACAATTTGAATAAAACATTTGCTCATAAAATGTTAGACCATATAATTCCGGCAAAGCCAACTGAGAAAAGTTGGCAAGATCGTGATGCTACTCGAAGTCATCAAGCAAAAGCTGAGGCACTTTTATCTTTTTGTACTTCAGAACGTTGGGAAGGAAAAGATAATAAGAGTCCCTTAAAAGATTATGTTATACTTGCAGCAACTAACCGCAATAAAGAAGTTAGAAATGATACCAAGGCATTAGAATCGCTGATTAAGACTTTAAACTCTCCAACAACATCAAGTAAAATTAAAGAAGATTTTATACAATTACTATCTATTGATAAAAAACAAGATAAAAGATTGAATACAGAAAAAAGTCCAGCAAAGAATATTGCGGAGTTTAAATTTACGAAAGAAGATTTTAGTGGTTTTTTAAGCAAAAATAAAAGTGAAGCTTTTCGTATTAGTAGTCAAGGGAAAGGAGTAGGGCGGGCTAAAGGTGGATAACGCTGAATTAGTTATTGTCGCTAGTCTCCTGGGAGCGACGAGTGACGCCTATTGATTATAGGCGTTGCTTTATCGCCTCTGCTAGCCAATTCTCCTAAATTTACTATAAATAATTTGGTGGTTTAAAAATTATGTCTGTGTTACCTATTGTAACTGCTCCGGATTCAAGATTAAAACAAAAATCTTTGCCCGTAGGTACAGTCAATGATACTATAAGAAAGTTGATGGATGATATGGTTGAAACCATGTATCATGATCATGGGGTAGGACTTGCAGCAATTCAGATTGGAATAGTTAAGCGTATATTAGTGGTTGACTTACAGAATAGTGATGATACAGAAAGAGCAGAGGGTTTTTATCCGTTATTTATTGTAGACCCAGAAATAATAGATAAATCTAAAGAGTTAGTTGTAGCATTAGAAGGGTGTTTATCTTTACCGGAGCAACATGTTGAAGTAGCAAGGTCTGAGTCTATAAGTATAAGGTTCTTAGACTATAACAATATACAGCAAGAATTAAAAGCTGATGGTTGGCTTGCTAGGGTTATTCAACATGAGATGGATCATTTAGACGGTAAGTTATTAGTTGATTATTTGAGTAATATAAAAAAGGATATAGCATTACGTAAATTAAAAAAGCTAAAAAATAATAATTTATGAAAGTAATTTTTATGGGTACGCCAGAATTTTCCGTACCCACTCTTAGGGAGTTAATTAACAGCAACGACCACCAGGTGGTTGGTGTATTTACTCAAGCTGCAAAATCTAAAGGGAGAGGACTCAATGAGGTGGAATCTCCAGTACATCTTTTGGCATCAAAATATAATATTGCAACTTATACTCCTAAGACCTTAAGAACCGAAGAAATAACCAATTTAATTAATTCAATTGAGGCGGATATAATAGTAGTAGTTGCTTATGGGTTTTTAATACCAACAGTTATCCTGCAAGCTAAAAAATATGGATGTCTTAATATTCATCCGTCAAGTTTGCCGCGTCATAGGGGGGCAGCTCCATTACAGCGTACTATTATAGAAGGTGATTTAGAAACTTCTGTATGTATAATGCAGATGGATGAAGGGCTAGATACTGGTGATATTATATTGCAGCATTCATTGTCACTTTCTCCTAGAATAACTTTACCAATTTTGCATGACCAATGTGCAAAAATAGGAGCAGATTTATTGATTGAAACCTTAGATAATATTGATAATTTACCAAAAATTATCCAGGATAAGAATGGCGTAACTTATGCTCATAAACTTAAGAAAGAAGAAGGGAAGATAGATTGGTGTGAGACTGCCTACAAAATAGATTGTAAAATTCGAGGTATGAATCCTTGGCCTGGTGTATATTTTGAATATAGAGGTAAAGTTATAAAGATTCTAGAAGCGTATTATAACGATTTGGATATTAATTTGCCACCTGGTACCGTAGTTAATAATAGTGTTTTGGAGGTAGCTTGTGGTAAAGGTACTTTGATCATCCAGAGATTACAGCAAGAAGGAAGAAAAATCTTGAACGCCGAAGAATTTATGCGTGGCTTACAAAGCCCTATAATTAGTTTAGCTAAAGAAAAAGGGGATGGACTTATGCCTAGTATAGCTTAAGTATGGAAAGAGGGAGGCATCCAAATCGGAAGCTAAATTAATAAAAATGATGATAAACAATGGCAGCTCTATTGAAGAAGTAGCGAGAATTACTGGACTATCTATTACTAAAATCAATGAATTACTGAAAGTACAATAAGTAATGAATTATTAGATTAGCTATATAAGCAAATTTTATTATGACTTCAGACAAGCCAAAACATGACGAAATCTTTCGCAAATCTATGGAGAATCCCATAGTTGCTAAAGAGTTTTTGGCAACTCATTTGCCTAAAGATGTGTTGGCTTTAATCGATAGTACATCTTTAAAATTAGAAAAAGATAGTTTTATTGAGCCAGACCTTTCTGAAACTATTTCAGATGTATTATTTTCTGTTAAGTTTAATGATCAGGATGGCTATATTTTTTTGCTATTGGAGCATCAAAGTACTGTTGATAAAATGATGGCATTTAGGTTATTTAAATATATGATTAATATTTGTGATCGATATTTAACTACTAATCCTAAAGCTAAATGCCTTCCAGTAATTTATCCCCTAATAATTTATAATGGCAAGAAGAAATATAACGCACCTCTTAATATATGGAATTTATTTAGCCATCCAGATTTAGCCAGAGGCTTTTGGACAAATGATTGTCAGCTTATTAACGTACATGACATCCCCGATGAAGAACTCAAGAAAAAAGTATGGTCTGGGATTTTGTTATTTTTCCTCAAACACATCCACGAACGTCAATTACTGAAAAGATGGCAGGAAATTTCTCATCTCTTGCCTAAATTGAGTAAAATAACAATAGGCCATGACCACATAAGAAATCTATTGAGCTATACTTTGACCTTTATTGAGCAAAATGATAAAATAGAGTTAGAAAAAATATTAAAAAATAGTTTAACTAAAGAAAAAGGAGAAGAACTTATGCCTAGTATAGCTCAAGTATGGAAAGAAGAAGGGATTCAAATCGGAGTACAGGATGGTATTAGAATCGGAGAAGCTAGGGGAGAAGCTAAATTAATAAAAATGATGATAAATAATGGTAGCTCTATTGAAGAAGTAGCGAGAATTACTGGACTATCTATTACTAAAATCAATGAATTACTGAAAGTACAGTAAGTAATGAATTATTAGATTAGCTATATAAGCAAATTTTATTATGACTTCAGACAAGCCAAAACATGACGAAATCTTTCGCAAATCTATGGAGAATCCCATAGTTGCTAAAGAGTTTTTGGCAACTCATTTGCCTAAAGATGTGTTGGCTTTAATCGATAGTACATCTTTAAAATTAGAAAAAGATAGTTTTATTGAGCCAGACCTTTCTGAAACTATTTCTGATGTATTATTTTCTGTTAAGTTTAATGATCAAGATGGCTATATTTTTTTGCTATTGGAACATCAAAGTACTGTTGATAAAATGATGGCGTTTAGGTTATTTAAATATATGATTAATATTTGTGATCTATATTTAACTACTAATCCTAAAGCTAAATGCCTTCCAGTAATTTATCCCCTAATAATTTATAATGGCAAGAAGAAATATAACGCATCGCTCAATATATGGAATTTATTTAGCCATCCAGATTTAGCCAGAGGCTTTTGGACAAATGATTATCAGCTTATTAACGTACATGACATCCCCGATGAAGAACTCAAGAAAAAAGTATGGTCTGGGATTTTGTTATTTTTCCTTAAACACATCCACGAACGTCAATTACTGAAAAGATGGCAAGAAATCTCTCATCTCTTGCCTAAATTGAGTAAAATAACAATAGGCTATGACCATATAAGAAATCTATTGAGCTATACTTTGACCTTTATTGAGCAAAATGATAAAATAGAGTTAGAAAAAATATTAAAAAATAGTTTAACTAAAGAAAAAGGAGAAGAACTTATGCCTAGTATAGCTCAAGTATGGAAAGAAGAAGGGATTCAAATCGGAGTACAGGATGGTATTAGAATCGGAGAAGCTAGGGGAGAAGCTAAATTAATAAAAATGATTATAAAAAATGGTAACTCTATTGAAGAAGTAGCGAGAATTACTGGACTATCTATTACTAAAATCAATGAATTACTGAAAGTACAGTAAGTAATGAATTATTAGATTAGCTATATAAGCAAATTTTATTATGACTTCAGACAAGCCAAAACATGACGAAATCTTTCGCAAATCTATGGAGAATCCAATAGTTGCTAAAGAATTTTTGGCAACTCATTTGCCGAAAGATGTGTTGGCTTTAATCGATAGCACATCTTTAAAATTAGAAAAAGATAGTTTTATTGAGTCAGACCTTTCTGAAACTATTTCAGATGTATTATTTTCTGTTAAGTTTAATGATCAGGATGGCTATATTTTTTTGCTATTGGAGCATCAAAGTACTGTTGATAAAATGATGGCATTTAGGTTATTTAAATATATGATTAATATTTGTGATCGATATTTAACTACTAATCCTAAAGCTAAATGCCTTCCAGTAATTTATCCCCTAATAATTTATAATGGCAAGAAGAAATATAACGCACCTCTTAATATATGGAATTTATTTAGCCATCCAGATTTAGCCAGAGGCTTTTGGACAAATGATTGTCAGCTTATTAACGTACATGATATCCCCGATGAGGAGCTAAAGAAAAAAGTATGGTCTGGGATTTTGTTATTTTTCCTCAAACACATCCACGAACGTCAATTACTGAAAAGATGGCAGGAAATTTCTCATCTCTTGCCTAAATTGAGTAAAATAACAATAGGTCATGACCACATAAGAAATCTATTGAGCTATACTTTGACCTTTATTGAGCAAAGTGATAAAATAGAGTTAGAAAAAATATTAAAAAATAGTTTAACTAAAGAAAAAGGAGAAGAACTTATGCCTAGTATAGCTCAAGTATGGAAAGAAGAAGGGATTCAAATCGGAGAAGCTAGGGGAGAAGCTAAAGGAGAAGCTAAATTAATAAAAATGATGATAAATAATGGTAGCTCTATTGAAGAAGTAGCGAGAATGACTAGATTATCTGTTACAAGAATCAATGAACTATTGAAAGTACAGTAAATAATGGATTATTAAACTAAAAATTATGTCATTATTTCTTTCACAAAAAAACAAGACTATAGGGATAGTTGGTCTAGGTAAGACTGGTATGGCTGCTTATCAATCGCTAAATAAAGTAGCTAGGATAATTTGTTATGATCAACTAGGTAGTAGTAGGGATGCTTTCAGTAAAATTTATGGAAACGATAATTTGGTTAGCTTTTCTGATCAGCGGTGGCAGGATATTGATAAGATATTGTTGAGTCCAGGTGTTCCCTTATCGCATGACATTGTTACCATGGCGAATGTCCGTAATATATCAATAACCTCAGATATAGACTTATTATTTGAGGAAGTTAAGTTTAGAGGTGGGAAGAAAGCTAATTTTATCGGTATAACTGGTACTAATGGTAAGAGTACTACCACTGCTTTAACTGGTCATATTTTACAGTTTTGTGGTTTTGATTATCCAGTTGGCGGGAATATTGGTGTTCCTGCCTTAAGTATGGGATTAGATTGTCAAGGGTATGTATTAGAGCTATCTTCCTTTCAGTTAGACTTATTAAGCAGTTTTAAAGCTAAAATTGCTGTGCTACTTAATATTACCGAGGATCATTTAGATCGGCATAATAATATGCAAGGCTATATTGTCGCTAAAAAGAAAATCTTTGATCGAATGGATAAAGATTCATTTGCCATAATTAGTGTTGATAATGAAATTACCAACAATATTTTCTTAGAGTTACAAAAGGAGAATACCACAAATTTAATACCAATCTCTGTTGGTAAAATCCTTGATAAAGGAGTATCAATTTGTAATAATGTTGTTTATGACAATATTTTTGAACCAATTACTATTAATTTGCCAAATAATAGCTATCTACAAGGCATCCATAATCAGGAAAATATTGTTGCCAGTTATGCGGCTTGTCGGATTATAGGGGTAAGACCAGAACAAATAATTGCTGCTATCGAGTTGTTTAAGGGGTTGCCGCACAGGATGCAATATGTTGGTACAATATACTCAGATCATTCGAGTATGATAAAATTTTATAACGATAGCAAAGCTACCAATAGCATTGCTGCTTCTAAATCCCTTGCTGCACTTGATAATATATATTGGCTAGCTGGAGGAGTGGCAAAAGAAGGAGGAATAACAAATTTAGCTCCATGGTTTGATAAAATTCATAAGGCTTATCTTTTTGGTCAAGATAAAGAACTTTTTGCATCGTCACTTAAGGGTAGAGTAAATTTTCAAATTTGTCAAAATTTGCAGGAGGCTTTTAATGTTGCAGTTAGAGATGCAATGCAAGATATAGGGAGCATAAAAAATATTTTGTTAGCTCCAGCTTGTGCCTCTTACGATCAATTTAAAAATTTTGAAGAACGCGGAAATCTATTTATAGAATTATATAATATTATTGCTAACCATGATTAAAGATAATCATAATAATGAATTATCTAACAATTACCTAAAATGGTGGTGGCGTAGTATCGACCAGCAAATGATTATTGCTTTAGTAATCCTGTTTGTTTTTAGTATGATGTTGGTTACTACAGCTGGACCAGTAATAGCAAATAGAATAGGACTCAATGAGCATTATTTTGCCTCTAGACAATTATTTTATCTTGCTAGTGCATCGCTATTGATCATTCTTTTTTCCCTTTTTTCCAAAAAATGGTTAAAGAGATTGTCAATTTTAGGATTTATTGTCAGCATATTGTTATTAATTTTAGTTAAATTCTATGGTTATGAAGTTAAGGGGGCTATTCGCTGGATTAATATTTTAGGTTTTTCGATGCAGCCTTCAGAATTTATAAAACCATTTTTTGCGGTAGTTGCAGGTTGGATATTATCATTGAAATTTGAGGGGGAATTTCCAAGTTTTTCTATTTGTATAGTTCTGTATGGTATCATTGCTTTATTATTAATTATCCAGCCAGATTTTGGTATGTTAGTGATGGTTACTGCAGTTTTTGGTATTCAGCTTTTTGTTGCTGGTATGCCAATATTTTGGATTATGCTTGCTGCTTTTATGTTGTTATTTGGTGTTACAGCAGCTTATTTTTGGCTGCCTCATGTAGCGAAAAGGATTAATAGTTTTTTTGATCCAGAGAGTATTAGTAATTATCAAGTTAGTAAGTCAATCAGAGCATTTGAGCATGGTGGTTTATATGGTTGTGGTCCTGGTGAAGGAGCGGTAAAACAAGTATTGCCGGATTCTCATGCTGATTTTATTTTTGCTGTTGCTGGTGAGGAATTTGGGGCGATTATCTGCTTGATAATTATAGGAATATTTGCTTTTATAGTGATTCGTAGTTTACTGAAACTCATTAACGAAGAAGATAAATTTGTTCAATTGGCAGCAAGTGGTATTGTTGCACAGATAGGTTTACAAGCCTTAATTAATATAGGTGTTACCTTGAATTTATTACCAACCAAAGGGATGACATTACCATTTATTAGCTATGGTGGTTCTTCAACTTTTGCCATAGCTATTGCTACAGGGATGCTGCTTGGTTTTACCAAACATAAAACTTCCCTTACTAACTATAAAATTCAAGATATTGACATATGAAGAGTATAATTGTTGTTGGTGGTGGTACGGCAGGTCATCTATTTCCCGCTATTGCTTTGGCTGAAGAATTGGTGAAACGCGGGTATAAATTACACCTTATTACTGACGTTAGATGCCAAAAATATTTAACTGAAGATTTACCGCTCATTCCACATATAATAAATTTTAGATTGCCACCGAAAGGGTTGTTTAATAAGTTTAAATTATTAATTTGTTTATTATTTATGATTTTTAAGATGTTATTGCTATTAGTGCAGGTCAAACCTTGTGTTATAATTGGGTTTGGTGGCTATCCCTCTGCTCCTCCTTTGATAGCAGCTGTATTGTTACGTATTCCTATCGTAATTTATGAACAAAACTGCTTTATTGGTAAGGTCAATAGATTATTCTTAAAATGGGCCAGAAGAGTTGCGCTTACCTATGAGGAAACTAAAAATTATAATATTGTTGACTATAATAAGAAATTAGTTATAGGAAATATAGTACGGGATAATGTTAAAAAGCTGAAAGTTAAGGATAATTTTAGCAATGATATTTTTCGAATATTGATTTTTGGTGGAAGTCAGGGAGCAAAGGTGTTTTCTACTTTAATACCGGAAGCGATTAAGATATTAGTGCAATCAAATCCTGATATTAAACTACATATTACCCAACAAGCTCCTCCAGAAGATTTAGACAATATTGCTAAAATTTATAGTGAATTAAACATCCCACATAAAATAGCCGATTTTTTTTATGATATGGATCAGCAATATGCCAATCAAGAACTAGTAATATCAAGGGCTGGGGCATCAACTATTTCTGAGCTTAGCTATATTGGCTTGCCGGCAATTTTTATTCCGCTACCTTTTGCTACTGAAAACCATCAATTCTATAATGCCAAGGCACTGGAAGATAGTGGGGCAGGGTGGTGTTTTGAACAAAATAAAATTACTGCAGAAAAATTAGCCGATAAACTCTTAGTGCTAATAAAAAATCGTGATATACTGGAGCGGGCATCTTGTGAATTATTAAAGCGTAAAAATGACGGTAGTAATATTTTAGCTGATACAGTAGAAGAAATAGTAAACTGATTCTTGCAACTTGGGTGATTTTGTGTCATTAATTATGTTACTATAAAATTATCGGACTAATTTATGTTAAAAAAAGTTATTATTATAGTTTTGGGATTATCCCTACTTTCAGGTTGTACTGATGGGTTTAGAGGATATTTCAAAAAATCTGCTAATAATAAAATTATAGATAGTAAAGGTTTTGCCGGTGGCAAACGTCCACCGCTTTATAATAAGAAATATATAGCGATGGCAAAAAGAAATGTTATGGAAGAAAATTTTGATGATGATGAGGGGGATTTGTTTAGTGAATATGATACTGAAACAATCAATCCAACTTTAAGAAATCGTCAAATGTATCTTAAGATGGTAAAACAAGATGCGGAACGTAATGAAAAACGTAAGCAAAATCAAGAAAAAGAATATCCTTCATTGAATTCGGCAAATGATAAGCTGAAGAAACAAAATAATGATAAGAATGATCAAGCAAATAATAATTTGCACAAAGAGCTAGAGCAAATTAAAGCTATTTTGCGTGAAACTAAGAAAGATTTAGAAAAATATAGATGTCCTGCACGACAAACTACTAACCAACAAACTGTTGATAAAGTTTTACCAAATAAAGCTAAAACAGGTAGTAGTAAAAAAATTAAGGAAGTCGAAGCCAGTAAGAATAATAAAATTAACAAGCCACTTGGCAAGTCAGAGATGCAAAAGAAATTTCTTAGTGAAGATGATGATATAAAGACCACTGATGCTATAGTCAAATGATGAGAAGTTGGGGACGTCGTCACTCGTTGCTTGCTTATTACTTAACATTATTGCGAGGTCATTGCGAGACCTTAGGTCTATGAAGCAATCCAGAAATGATTAAAAATGGATTGCCACGCTCACATACGTTCGCTCGCAATGACGACTTTTCTACTTTATTTTCTTAAACTGATGCCTATGTGTAATGACGGCTGAGGTTTGGGCATTCCTTGCAATGACGGAAGGGTTTTACCCAGGCGTCAACTATAGTAGGAGTAAATATGAACAATATATCCGCTAATTTTAAGTTAGCGTTAGCTAAGAATAATGGCAGCTTTTTTGAGCATGACATTATCTGTAATAATGAGTTAGTAAGATTAAGACCATTAAACGCAGATGATATGCCTGAGTTTGTTCGGTTCCATTATGATTACGCAGTTTGGAAATATTTTGCTATCAAAATGTCTCAAGTACAAGATATGAACGACTACGTTGATGATGCTATACAACAAAGGAAAATGGGTTTACGATATCATTTTACTATTGAAGAGCAGAAAACAGGAAAAATTGTTGGGTCAACGGCTTTTGGCAATTATTCTCCAAAAGATAGAAGGATAGAAATAGGTTGGAGTTGGATAGAAACATTGTTTCAAGGAAGTGGTATTAACAAAAATGCCAAGTTTCTTTTATTGCATTTTGCCTTTGATTACCTTAATATGGAAAGGGTAGAGTTTAAAACAGATGCACTTAATGTAAGAGCTAAAGGTGGGCTAATTAAAATTGGAGCAACTGAAGAAGGTGTATTGCGAAGCCACACTCTTATGCCTGATGATAGACGCCGAGATACAGTATATTATAGTATACTTAAAGATGAGTGGGATACAAAATTACGGTTAAAAAACTTTTCTGATTGCTCAGGCTCTATAGAAGCAGGGGGCTAGATTCCCCACAACTGTTGAAAGTTATAAGAGGAAGCGATTTTAGACCGGATAGTTTAAAAGTCGTATGTGGTCAACGTCTATTAGCGAGAAAGACCTTAGGTCGACGAAGCAATCCACAAAAGTAACCAAAGATGGATTGCCACGACCTACTTGCGTGGTCTCGCTAATAGCGGAAAACCTATCTAAAACCCGCTTTACCTTCTAACTTTCAACAGTTGTGCTAGATTCCCGCTTACGCGGGAATGACAATAGTGGGAGGAAATGATAATAGTGGGCGGGAATTACAATTTACAACTAGATGGGTTTTGCTGAATAAAGATATAAAATTTGTGGTAGTAGCATTTGCTACTGTTTCTAGGTTTGTTTCTTTTATTTCAGCTATTTTTTCTGCTACATATTTGACAAAAGCTGGTTCGTTTTGTTTGCCACGCATCGGAACAGGGGCAAGATAAGGAGAATCTGTTTCAATTAATAACCGGTCTAGTGGAATATAACGTACTATATCCTGTAAATCGGTGGCGTTTTTAAAGGTTACAATTCCAGCAATCGATATATACATACCAAGGTCAAGCATTTTTTTTGCCAAATGCTTTGAAGCGGTAAAGCAATGAATAAGACCGTGAAACGCGGTATTTTGCATTTCGCTACTTAAAATATCAATAGTATCTTGTTCGGCTTCTCTTGTATGGACTATAATTGGCAACCCGGTACTTTGAGATGCCTGTATATGTTGCCCAAAAGAACTAATCTGTTGATGTTTGTCTGATGTCTGGTAATAATAATCGAGACCAGTTTCACCAATGCCAATAATTTTTGGATGATTACAATATTCCATAATAGTTTCGCACGAGACAATTTCCTTCACTTCATTGGGGTGAACTCCACACGAAGCAAAGACATTACCGTATCTTACGGCTATTTCTAAAATATCCGGCAATTCCTCAATGGTAGTACATATAGTCTGCATGTACTTAACATTATTATTCTCAGCTCTGCTTATTATGGCTGATAAATCTTCTTTTAACATGTTGAGGTGACAATGAGAATCAATTAATATACTTTCTGCATAAGCCAGGCTAGTTGGTGCCAGGCTAGTTGGTGATTTTGTTGTCGAATTATGGATCATCATTTTATCCAATTTTTTGTAATTATGATATTAGCAATTTTTTCTACTTCATTAAGAGGGGCATAATTATAGTTTTCAAGCTGAATTACAGATTTGTCTAGTATTTTAGCTATTCCTAATTCTAGCAAATTTTGTGTAAATGCTAGATGTTTAGGTGATTTAAAATTACTAGGACAGAATATATAAAGAGGTTTACCAGTGGAAGCTGCCTCACTACACATAGAAATCGAATCAGCCGTAGAAATTATGTAATCTGCCTGTGCCAACATCCCAAAATAAGGATTAGGTTTAGCTTCTTCCTCTGTTGGATCGTAAATAATAGCCGATGAAGGTACCTTATTTTTGATAATTTGTTTTGCTGAATTAGGAGTACGTCGACTAAAGCTAATAAACAAGGTATGTTTTTCATCTTGGGTCTTAGTAAGATTAGATAATATTGCAGCAAATTCGCGAGCATTTTCGTCGGTAAATTGATAATTTTTGCTATTACCACCAATAATTACCGATATAAACTGCTTAAGATCTGGATAATTTTTGCGTAACTCAATACCGCCATCCTGTATTTTTGCTTGAACATTATTAAGAGCTCCAGTAATTCTCAATATATTCTTGTCATTCGTGCATAGTTCTTCCCTGCTAACCTTATCATGATGCGGTAAAATAATTAGGTCAAATTGCTTAAATGGTAGGTTGGGGTGCATAATTTGAATAATTTTTACTTTCCCAGCAGATTTATGTTTTAAATAACTCGCTAAAGAAGCGGTTCTTCTTCCAGCAGAAATTATTAAGTCAGGGAAGCCTTCCATTTCCCACGATTGTAATAGCTGCTTTTTCACATGGATAGGGCTAAGGGCTAGTAAAAAATTTGGTAATTTACCCCAAAAATTATATTCAATAGGTTTTAATTGATAACCAAGACCAAGCTTTTCTGCTAGAGCTATAGCTTGATTGACATTACCCACCCTGCTGTCAGCTAATACCCAAATTTTGGGTTTAATATTGTGCATTTTTCATAATTATTGTTAAGTTATCATTTTATCAATAGCTAATTCATTATTTATTGCTTTTATATTTACAATATCACCGCTACCGATTCTACTAGAAAGAATCATTTTGGCGAAATTATTCTGTAATTCTCGTTGAATAACTCTTTTCAATGGTCTAGCACCAAACATTGAATCATAACCTTTATCAGCCAGGTAATTTATTGCCGATTGATCAAATTGCAATGTAATATTTTGTTGTGAAAGAATTTCTTTCAAATTATCTAGTTGTATTTTGACAATATCATGTATGTCAGCACGAGTTAGTTTATGGAATAGAATAATCTCATCTAGCCTATTTAAGAATTCAGGTTTAAATGTTGCTCGTACATGTTGCATTACTTGTTCTTTAATTGCATCTTGGTCATCATCTTGCTGTTGATTAATAAGTATTTCAGCCCCAAGGTTGGAAGTAAGAACAATGATGGTATTTTTAAAATCAACAGTTATTCCTTGACTATCAGTTAGACGCCCTTCATCCAAAATTTGTAACATGATATTGAAAATATCCGTATGGGCTTTTTCTACCTCATCAAATAAAATAACTTGATAAGGTCTCCTACGTACCGCTTCTGTTAAAACTCCTCCCTGCTCATAACCAACATAGCCTGGAGGAGCCCCAATCAAACGTGATATAGAGTGTTTTTCCATATATTCAGACATATCAATTCTGAGAATGGCATTACGATCGTCAAATAAAAAAAGTGCCAAAGCTTTGGTTAGTTCCGTTTTACCAACACCAGTTGGACCTAAGAATAAAAACGATCCAAGTGGTCTATTATGATCCTGTATTCCAGCACGAGAACGACGCACAGCATCGCTGACTCCTTTTATAGCTTCATCTTGACCGATTACCGATTGACGTAGTTTATCTTCCATCGCTAATAACTTCTCACGTTCGCTTGATAGCATTGTGTCAATCGGTATACCAGTAATTTTGGAAATAATTATAGCTATATCGTTTTCTGATACAACTTCTTTTGATAATTTGTTATTTCCCCCTTCTACTGCTTGTTGTAGTTTCTTAGTCAAATCAGGAATAATACCATATTTCAACTCACTAGCTCGGGCAAGATCACTACTTCTTTCTGCTCTTTCAAGTTCTAAACGAGCTTTTTCTAGCTCTTCTTTTAATTTCTGTTCAATATGTATTTTGGATTTTTCAGCTTGCCAGCTAGCATTCATATCGTAAGAACGAGATTCAAGTTTAGTTAATTCGTCTGTTAATTGGATAATTTTCTTTTTTGAATATTCATCATCTTCTTTTTTTAGAGCTGCTAGCTCAATTTTTATTTGAATGATACGACGATCAAGCTCATCTAATTCTTCCGGTTTGCTAGATAATTCTATTTTTAGCCGACTACATGCTTCATCGATTAAATCAATAGCTTTATCTGGTAAATAACGATCGGTAATATATCTGTTAGATAGAGTGCTAGCGGCAACTATAGCACTATCAACAATTTTTACGCCATGATGTAATTCGTATTTGTCCTTAATACCACGCAGAATCGAAATAGTATCTTCTACTGTTGGTTCATTAACGTAAACTGCTTGAAATCTTCTGGCAAGAGCGGTATCTTTCTCGATATATTTGCGATATTCATCTAAAGTCGTAGCACCGATACAATGAAGTTCTCCTCTAGCAAGCATTGGCTTTAGTAAATTTGATGCATCCATGGCTCCGTCTGTCTTACCAGTTCCTACTAAAAGATGTAGCTCATCAATAAATAAAATAATCTCCCCACTAGAGTGCTTAATCTCATTTAATACAGCTTTTAGTCGTTCTTCGAATTCACCACGATATTTAGCCCCAGCAATTAAAGCTCCCATATCAAGTTCAATGATTCGACAATTTGCTAGAGTTTCTGGAATATCTTGGCTAAATATTCTTTGGGCTAACCCTTCTATTATGGCTGTTTTACCAACTCCTGGCTCTCCTATTAGCACGGGATTATTTTTCATTCTTCTTGACAAAACTTGCACGGTTCTTCTAATTTCCTCATCTCTACCGATGATTGGATCAAGTTTACCAAGTTCTGCTAGCTCGGTTACATCTCTACCATATTTTTTTAGGGCGTCATAACTACTTTCAGAAGAGTTATTATCTGCTGTCTTACCTTTTCTTAACTGTAAAATTGCTGCGTTTATTTTTTTATTAGTTATTGCATTCTCTGATAAAATCTTACCAGCAGAGGTTTTATCATATGATAATGCCTCAAAAATTCTCTCAATAGTTATAAAACTATCGGCATTATTCTTTGCAAGCTCTGATGCTTTATCAAGTAATTTTAGTGCTTCTGATGATAGGTAAAGTTGTCCTCCTCCCTCTATTTGCACTTTTGGGATTTTGTTTAATTCTACGGTTATAGCTCTATTCAAATCATCGAAGCTAGTACCTAAAGTATTAATAAGATTATCAATAACTCCACTATCATCGTTTAATAAACTCGCCAATATGTGTAATGGCAATATTTGCTGATGATCATTTTTTGCTGCTATGCTTTGGGCATTAGATAATACAGATTTTGCCTGGGTAGTAAATTTATCTATGTTCATTGCCATAACCTCATAAATTTTAAATTAACTCAAAGTTTATTATAGCCAACCCGATTAGTATTACTCCGTCATTGCGAGCGAACATATGTGAGCGTGGTAATCCTTTCTAATTACTTTTTTGGATTACTTCGTCGACCTGCGGTCTTCTCGCAATGACGTTAGTTTGTTATGAGCTATACTATAAATATATCATAATATTTTCTTCCACTAAGTACTTTAATATATAATTAATGGTGAATAATAATACAAGAGATGCTGATGGTATATTAAATCAATAAATCAAATTTCTTGATTAATTTACTTAAATCTTATAGAACTCATAGGAGTAGTATAATGAATACCCTAAATTTAGGGTATTCTATTTTATATAATATAAATTATTTTTTAGACCGGTAATGAATCATAACATAGTTAACTTGGTAGCTGCAATTGTCTTGTCCCTTGGGATTATTTTTGGATGGCAATATTTTTATGATAAACCAAGATTACAAAAATTAGAACAGCAAAATAAAATATATAACAAGCAAGTTCAAGAGTTAAAGAAAAAGAATACTCAAGTAGCACCCCCTAAAGAAGCTGAATCACCTGTTTCTACCAAGAGAATTCGGATAGACTCAGAACTTCTTTCTGGCTCGATTGCTTTAAAAGGACTCCGGTTTGATGATTTAATTTTGTTGAAATATAAGCAAGATTTATCACCAGACAGTAAACCTGTTGTGTTATTTGCCCATTCTCAGTCAGAAGAAGCTTATTTTGCTGAAATAGGCTGGTTTAACAAGGATAATAGTATTATTCTTCCTGATAGTGAAACTCTGTGGCAGGCTGATAATGATCAGTTAACGCCTACAAACCCTGTGAATTTGTCATGGATCAACAAAGATGGGGTTAAATTCTTGGTTACGATAAGTATGGATAGTAATTATTTATTTACCATAGATCAAACTACGGTGAATGATAGCAAAGAACCAATTTCAGTGCAATATTATGGACTAATTAACCGTAAATATATTGGTAAAGAAAAATCAGTTAATATACTACATCAAGGACCAATCGGTGTTATTGATGGTAGGCTTAAAGAACATTCTTTTGACGATTTAAAAGATAAGAAAATTGAGAAATTTCCACAAACTGTTGTTGATTGGGTTGGTATAACCGATAAATATTGGTTATCTTCCTTAATTCCAGATAAAGCTAGTATATATAGTTCCAACTTCAATTATGCAATGAAAAACGGTGTTGAAAAATACCAGGTCGACTTCATTTCTTCAACTCAGACTATAGAAGTAGGACAAAAACTCACTATATCGCAAAGATTATTTGCCGGAGCAAAGAAAGTTGACTTATTAGACAAATACGAAAAGCAATATAATATTAAATTATTTGACCGGGCAATTGATTTTGGTTGGTTTTATATAATCACTAAACCAGTCTTTAATGCTATGAACTTTTTTTATCACTATGTTGGTAACTTTGGCATTAGTATTTTGATTGTAACTGTTATTATAAAACTGCTAATGTTTACTTTGGCTAATAAATCATATCGTTCTATGAAGAGAATGAAAAATATTCAGCCTGAAGTAGAGAGGATTAGAGCGTTATATGCTGATGATAAAATGAGACTTAACCAAGAAGTTATGGCGTTGTATAAAAGAGAAAAGGTTAATCCCCTTGCTGGTTGTCTACCGATTATTGCACAAATTCCGGTGTTTTTCTCAATTTACAAAGTGTTGTACGTAACTATTGAGATGCGTCAGGCACCATTTTTTGGTTGGATAAAAGATCTGTCTGCTCCCGATCCAACATCAATTTTTAACTTATTCGGGTTACTGCCATTTGCCTGCCCAAGCTTCCTAATGATTGGTGTATGGCCTATTTTTATGGCTCTTACTATGTTCTTACAGCAAAGGATGACTCCACAACAGTCAGCCGATCCAATTCAAGCTCAAGTAATGAAATTTATGCCGCTAGTTTTTTTAGTAATGTTTAGTAGTTTTCCAGTGGGAGTAGTGATTTATTGGTCTTGGAGTAATATTTTATCAATAGCTCAGCAATATTACATTAATAAGCTAGATAAGAATGTCGGTTGATAAGGTTACAAAACTATTTCGGCAAGAGGTAAAATTTATAGCTGGTGTGGCAAAAATAAATCAGTTCCCTAATACATCTGTACCAGAGATTGCCTTTGTTGGTAAATCAAATGTTGGTAAGTCGAGTTTGATTAATAGTATCTGTAATAATTCAAGTATTGCTAAGGTTTCTAATACTCCTGGTCGCACTAGGCAAATAAATTTTTTCTCCCTTATCGATAGACTTATTTTAGTTGATCTTCCTGGATATGGCTTTGCTGAAGTGCCAATATATATCAAACAACAGTGGGAAGTATTAATAACATACTATCTCAGAATGAGTGTAAATCTCAAATTAGTAAATTTGTTGATTGATGCTAGAAGAGGAGTAAAGCAAAATGATATGGAAATTGCTAAATTGTTACTTTCTTGCAATAAAGATTTCCAAATTGTTTTCACCAAGTCAGATAAGGTAACAGATAAAGAAAACCTAACGGCGACAGCACAGAATTTTCTTGCAACTTTGGGCTACTCCTGTAATGTAATTTATACAAGTAGTAGGAGTAAAGAAGGGGCCAAAGAATTGCAGTTTAGTTTGGCAAAATGCATTAAATTATAAACTCACCTCACGTATGGCATTTAAAAGTCATATAGCAAATAGCTTGGCGTCATTGTATAAGCGTCGGTTTAAGAAAATAAAGTAGAAAAGTCGTCGTTGCGAGCCACCGTAGGTGGCGTAGCAATCCATTTCTAATCACTTTTCTAGATTGCTTCGTCGACCTTACGGTCTCCTCGCAATGACGGTTTTTCAATTATTGTTTTCTCAAACTGACGCTTATGCGTACGTTTGCTCGCAATGACGTTTTAATTGGCAACTCACGTTAATGAAAAAAATAACTAATATTACAAAAATAATGAAAACATCTATTAGTGGAGCATAAAAATCTGCTATAGTGAATTAACTTGAATTGGCGACGTTATAAATTCGATTAGTATTTAGTCTCAGCGTCATTGCGAGACCACGTAGTGGTCGTGGCAATCCAAAAAAACGATTAAAATGGATTGCTTCGGAGGCTTACGCCTCCTCGCAATGACAGCATGATGGGTGCGGCACTAATTCAGGTGAATTGACTATATATTTACAGATATAACCGAATTGGAGTTAAAGGGGATTAATTTATGTCAGGTAGTTTAGTATCAGATCCGTTATTTGTTGGTTTAACAAGACCTGCAATGATATTTGGCGTGAGTATAAAATTTGCAGCACTTAATATGATCATATCGATGTCATTATTTATTCAAAGTAATAGTATTATGAATTTGCTTGTTGCTTTTGTAATTCATATGATAGGGTATGTAATATGTTTTAAAGAACCAAGATTTATAGAATTGTTCTTAAATAAATCTTCTAAATGTAGCCAGTGTCCTAATAAATCATTCTATGGAGCGAACTCATACGGTATTTAAAAGAACAGTTATAAAATGACAAAATGATAAAATTATCTGTAACAAAAGCAGCAAAAGAATCGAGTTCTAGGAAAGAAAAACCTACTTCTCATTTTATTCCTTATAAGTGCCATTGGGATAGTAATACTATCCTAACCAAAAATAATGAATTATTACAAGTAGTAAAGATAGGGGGGTTTTCCTTTGAAACAGCTGATGATGAAGATTTAGATATTAAAAAAAATATCAGGAATTCTTTGCTTAAAAATATGTCATCAGGCAACATTGTGATGTATTTCCACACGATCAGGAGGCGTAGACCAGTGATTTTTGATGGGCTGGAATATACCTCTGATCCTACCATAAAAGTACCTAATGATTTCACAACTTATTTATCAAATGAATGGCGTAAGAAACATGCCGGTTCTAGGTCTTTTTTTAATGAGTTGTATGTTAGTATTCTTTATCGACCAGATAAAGCTGGAGTTGCTGTAATCGAGTACTTTGTTAAGAAGTTGATGCAAAAGTCTAATAAATCGGCTTGGGAAAATGACATGCGAGAGATGCAGGACAGTCTAAGAGAAATGTCCTCAAGAGTAGTTAACACTTTCCATAGTTATGGTGCTACGCTACTTGGCGTCCGCAAATCTAGTAGTGGCTATTGTTGTGATATTATGGAGTTTCTTGGTACTCTGGTAAATTGTGGTTCTTCAATGCAAATGGTTGTTCCCAGAAGTTCAATAGACCAATATCTTCCAACCCATAGATTATTTTTTGGTTCTAGATCCATAGAAGCACGTGGTCCAGCGGGTAGAAGATATGCTGGGATACTAAGTATTTTAGAATATGGACCATCTACATCAGCTGGGATATTTGATGGCTTTTTACAAATGCCTTTTGAATTTGTTATGACTCAGAGTTTTATTTTTGCTAATAGAACGGTGGCAATTAATAAAATGCAACTACAACAAAATAGGATGATTCAATCAGACGATAAGGCTGTATCACAAGTTGCCGAAATCTCTCGAGCACTTGATATGGCTACCAGTGGTGATATTGGTTTTGGAGAACACCATTTTTCACTTCTCTGCTCTGATAGTAATTTAAAATCTCTTGAAGATACTTTATCTATGGCTTCTGTTGAACTCTCTAATTCTGGAATTCAACCTGTTAGAGAAAAAATTAATATGGAACCGAGTTATTGGGGACAGCTTCCTGGGAATATGGATTATATAGTAAGAGGTTCGACTATCAATACTTTAAACATGGCTAGTTTTGCATCTATGCATAATTATCCATTAGGTAAGGTTTTTAATAATCATTGGGGAGAATATGTGACTGTACTCGATACTACTTCGGGTACTCCTTTTTATTTCAGTTTTCATGTTCGGGACGTTGGGCATAGTTTGATTATTGGTCCAACTGGGGCTGGTAAAACAGTATTAATGAATTTTTTATGTGCACAAGCACAAAAATTTAAACCAAGAATGTTCTTTTTTGATAAAGATCACGGTGCAGAAATATTTATTAGATCCCTTAACGGGATTTATACCACCATTGATCCGGGGGGAGAATGTAACTTTAATCCCTTACAACTTGATGATACTGGAGAGAATAGAACATTTATATTAGAGTGGCTTAAAGTATTGGTTACTTCTAATGGAGAGTCGTTATCATCCGAAGATAATAAGACTCTATCACAAGCAGTAAGCGGTAATTTTAAGCTAGAAAAGAAAGATAGAAGGTTAAAAAATGTTGTAGCATTTTTAGGCATTGATGGTCCTAATAGTTTGGCAGGTAGAATTGCTATGTGGGTTGGGAGAGGTTCGCATGCCAGAATATTTGATAATGAGACAGATAATATCGATTTACAGAAAGCTCGAGTATTTGGTTTTGATATGACAGAGTTGTTAAAAGATCCAGTTAGTCTTGCTCCTGTATTATTATACATCTTCCATAGAATTAGTATTTCTTTAGATGGTCAGAGAACTATGATAGTTCTTGATGAGGCATGGGCTTTGATTGATAATCCGGTATTTGCTCCGAAAATTAAGGACTGGCTAAAAGTTTTGCGTAAGTTAAATACTTTTGTAATTTTTGCTACCCAAAGCGTTGAAGATGCAGCTAAAAGCAGAATCAGCGATACTCTGATTCAACAAACTGCAACCCAAATATTTTTACCCAATCTTAAGGCAACTGATATTTATCGTAGTGCCTTTATTCTTAGTCAACGGGAATATATTTTAATAAAAACTACTGATCCAACATCGCGTTATTTTTTAATAAAACAGGGAGTAGATGCGGTTGTTGCTAAAATAAGCCTAGATGGTATGAATGATATTATTAATGTTCTTTCTGGTCGGGTTGAAACGGTGTTATTGTTGAATAAGATTAGAGAGCAATATGGTGATGATCCTGAAAAATGGTTACCTATATTTTATGAGGAAGTAAAGTCACTTTAGTTAATTTATGCATTACAAACATAGAAAATTATTAACCCTGTTATACTGTAACTTTAGTGTCAGTGGCTTATTGTATAGTGTTAAAGCATTTGGTAGGATACTGATCTTATGTAGTATACTCAATATTACTGCTATCCATAATAGTTATGCAGAAGAAGAAGATGCTTTAGGTACTATAATTACTACTCTTTCAAGGTTGACCTGTGAAACTCGGGGTGTGGGTGACTTATTACGTACAGAATTTTCTCACACTTGTATACCAGGGTCGTTTTTTTCCTTTGCTACTGCGAATATAATCTCGCCAGGGGTTTATGCTAATACGATGCTGCGTCTTAAAATAAATGATCATGAATTATTTGATGGAGATTACCCTGGGGGGCAGTGTGCAAGAAATAATAAAATTGATCCAAACGATCCCAAATTAACCTTTGCATTTTGCAATAATATTAAGCTACAAACTGCTAGGATAAAGGCAATAGGTATTTCTGCCATTGCTATTGCTAAAGCCGTATTAACCGGTTCTGATCCATGGCATGATATTATGGAGGCTTGGAAAGATAATAAGGGCGAATTTCATGTTATTTATAAGGATCAAAAAGATGGTGATACCGGTGTAATGTTAGACGTGCTTTTGCCAGTTGTTTTTAAAGTAGTAAGGCAAAAGGATACTATGTGTGTAGCTGCTCCTACTATATTAGCAGATTGGGTGCCGGTTGGTTGTAAGTATATTAGAGAACCCCACCCTGAATCTATATATGCGTCTTTTATGAATCTTGGTGATAATTCTCAAAATGGTTCTAACAAAACTGCTACTGATCCAATGGCAATAGTTGATTGTGGTTTATCATCCTCTAGTTGTTACCAAAGGGCTTATAATAATTCTAAGACAGCTATAGTTATCTCTGCTCCATTAATCGAATGTATTAAAGAAATGACCGCAAGATTACTGATTAGTAAAGATGTTTGTACATTTGATGATGTTAATAAAGTGGTTAATTCTAGTAAAAGGGAGAGTAGTGTATTATTTCAATTTCAGCGTAATATGCACAGAACTGTCACTGCTTTATTAACTATATATGTAATTTTCTTTGGTTTTAAAATCATACTTTCTAGTGAAATTCCACCTAAAAATGAAATAATTAATTTTGTATTAAAAATGTTATTTGTAACCTATTTCTCTGTAGGTATAAATATTACTCCCAATAGTGGTTCTGACTATAATCGACTAGATGGTATGGTGCAATGGGCTTTTCCTTTGTTATTAGGAGGAATAGATACGCTTGGTGGTTGGGTTATGAATTCTGCCCCATCAGATTTGTGTAAATTTAACCCTGAAGATTATAGCGATAAAAGTCTTTCTTATCTGCCATTATGGGATGCATTAGATTGTCGGGTAAGTCATTATTTGGGATTAGATATACTATCAACGATGATGGTAGAAAATCAATATAGAAATCATGATTTCAAGAGTTTTGACTTCTTTAGTTTCTCAGCCCCACCTTATGTATATTTACTGATTCCTGCTATTATTTCAGGCAACATGACTCTTGTATCTTTAGCACTTTCTTATCCTTTATTAGTGATTTCTGTTGGAGCATTTATGGTGAATGCTACAGTGATGTGCATGATATCTATAGTAATATTGGGTGTTTTAGCACCTCTTTTCGTACCAATGTTTTTATTTGAATATACACGAGGTTACTTTGAATCGTGGGTAAAATTGCTAATATCATTTTTGTTACAGCCTATGGTGGTGGTGACCTTTATGATTATGATGTTTTCGGTTTACGATGTTGGTTTTTATGGTCACTGTAAATATACAAGTAAAACCATAAACAATAGTATAGAAAGTGGTGGCGACGGAAAAAGAGCTGTGAAAATATTTTTTGTTAATAATGATTGGAGTAAGTATACTAAAGACGAAGTTAAAAGTTGTAAGAATAGCCTAGGTTATATGCTTAATAATCCACTTGCAACAGTTGTTGATTTTGCTAAAGATAACCTAAATGAGATGCTTAAAGAAAAGCCAGGAAGTGGTAGTACAGATAGTTATTTATCTAAATTTCAGTTTCTGCAGGGTGTTGTTATGGGGCCCGGTATGTTCTTTGTATCACCAAAATTAATTTTTGAAAAAATTAAAGATATTGTGCTAGCGTTAATTACTGCCTGCTTTACTTTGTATTTAATGTATCACCTTAGTGCTCAGTTAGCAGAATTTGCGGCTGATATGACCGAGGGTGTGGCACTTAGTAGTGTTGCCATTCATCCGCAAGCAATATTTAAAGCTGGTATGGCTGCTATTGGAGCAGCTGGAAACATGGCAGGAGATAAAGCAGCCGGAGGAGGGGGAGCTAAGGATTTGGCTGGTGGTGGTAAAGGTGGCGATAAAGGTGAATTAGCTGGAGATAGTAATAGTACTACTGGTGATGAATCAGTAGGAGATAGCGTAAGTACCAGTGGTTCAGCTGGAGCTACTGGCTCAGCAGGAGGTGGAACGAAATCTTTAGGAGGTACTGGAGCTTCTTTGCCAATTCGTCGCATTGCAGAAGCTACTGTAGCTGCTGTTAATGAAGGCGGTTCTTCAAGTGGAGGAGGGGCTTCACAGGAAGCAAGAAGTAATTTAGAGACGAGTGTTGGTGAAAGTCCTGTTTTAGCGGCAACTACTACAATAGCAGCAACAGATAGTCCTATTGATAAATCACCACCGCTAGCTACTAATAAACAGGAATTAGGTAAGCCCTTAGAAAAGGCAACTCCTGCTGCATCAGCAACTCCTGCATCAGCATTGGCAAAAGAGCAAAATGCTTCTGGTGCTTCTGGAGTACTTTCTAAAACTTCGAAAGAAATGGAGAATCACACCTTAAAACCTGGAGATACTGGTTACGTTAAACAAGAAATAAGAAATCGTGAAATAAAAGATAGAAATGCTAAATTAGAGGAACAAGCATTTAAAGATTTCAAAGCAAAATCTATTAAAAATAGAGCAGCTAGACAAGTTATAGCTGATAGTGCTAATGTAAAAGTAAAAAAAGATGGCTCTGATGAAAATTCATAAAGCCACTCACCTTACGCATAAACCTAGTAGCAATTTAAAAATTGCAAAAAAGTACAAGACGTCATTGCGAGGAGGTGCGAGCCAAGAAGCAATCCAAAAAGTGATCAAAAATAGATTGCCACGACCACTACGTGGTCTCGCAATGACCAGTACTCTTACCAAGAAGTCATTGCGAGGAGGTGTAACCGACGAAGCAATCCATAAAACTAACCAAAAATGGATTGCTTCGTCTTGCGGCTCCCGCATTCCTCGCAATGACGTCAGACTATTTTTCCTATGTCTTTTAAATGCCATGTGTAAAGTGAGTAAAGCCATACAAATTTTTATACAATTTTGCTTAATATTTTTTGCAGTTGAGGTTTTTGCTGGTTATGGAGAGCTGTGTCCATCAGTCTCATTTGGAACCGATGATTATTTAAAGAAAAGTACTGCTTACGGTCATATTATGTATAGTATTGATATGACCAACCCTCTTGCTCCTGATGCTTGCGATCCAAGTGATGCAAGATTTAAATTTTGTCTAAAAAATAAAAAAGGGAGTCCTAAAGAATGTACAGTTATTACTCTTAACTTAAATGACTCTAAGACTCTCGGTGAGTTAAGTGCTGATAATCCTGATTTAGGTGGAAACAGTTTGTTGAAGGATATTATTCTGACAGTAAAAATTGTTGATAGACGCTTATTGTGCCTGGTCATGTCTACTTCAAAAGGACCATTTCCATTGGCTTGTAAGAATACTACCACACCAGCTCCGCCATTGCCGCCAGATGAACAATGTCGGAATATAGGTAAAACTTGTTATATGGGTACTACCAGAAGTCAGTCGTTATTTAATTTTTCTGGGTTAGCTGTAGATTGCATGAAGGAAACTCTGGATAAAGTTTTTTTCCGTTATAGTAACTGTAACCCAAAAAATGATAAAGTTAGTTTGGTTGCCCTTAATCCATTCTCGACCTTTCAAGAATCTTTGAAAGTATCTATTAGGGCAGCGTTAATATTATATATTATGTTTTTTGCTGTTAATATGATTCTAAGCAAGGAATATGGTAATTTAGATAAAATAGCAACTTTTGTTATGAAACTAATAATGGTGACTTATTTTGCTACAGGTATTGGACCAGCTTATTTTAAGGGTGGTAAAGAAACTACTGACAATGGGATGTTGCAGTATGGCTTACCGTTACTTACTGAACTTACTCCACAATTTGCCCAAATAGTTTTTAATTCTGGTGGTTCTAGAGGGTTATGTGAATTTGATGCTAAGAAATATAAAAATGGTTATAGTTTTTATGCCCTTTGGGATGCTGTTGATTGTCGGATAGCTTATTATTTGGGTATGGGGTTAATCTATAATACAGAAGCTATTTTAAATAACGTTCCTAGTACTGTGTCGGACAGCAATAGCAATAAAGGTACTGCTATTGAAGATTTTAAAAAACCTGGTAGTGAAGCTCCGGATGATTTGGGTAAGGTAGGGGCATTCAGATTTTTTACTGTATTATTTGGCTTTTTATTAGCTGGTAATATCATAATAGTAGTATCTGGGTTAATATTTTCTGTAATATTTATCTCAATAATTTTATATTTTTTAACCCATTACTTAGTATGTTTAGTTACCATATATGTCATGACCTATATTTCTCCTATATTTATTCCTATGGCTTTATTTACTAGAACCAAAGCATATTTTGACGCATGGCTAAAAATTTGTATATCTTGTGCATTGCAGCCTGCGGTAATAGCTGGTTTTATTGCCTTGCTGCTTACTATGTACGATTCGGCAATATACAAGAATTGTCAGTTTATGAGGCATGACTATGTACATAATGAGGTTCAGTTTAGTACTTTTGAGCTTAGATTGCCAATAGATAAGCCTGAAGATTGTAGAAATAGTGCTGGGTATAAATTATTACAATATTATTCAGGAGTAGGTTGGGAAAAGCATCTTTTAAGTTTTTTCCCAATTAAATCAATTGTTACAGATATCTTCTCATTGATGATAGATTTACTATATGTATTAGTTTTCTCAATTATTTTTTATTATTTCTCAAAATCAATTAGTCAGTTTGCAGCTGAGCTTACTGGTGGTCCGATCATGGATTCTGTAACAGCCAGTCCTACTAAGATAGTTGACATGGTTAAGAAAGGGATAGACTTTATTGCCGATGCTTCAGAAAAATCAAGCGGAAAAGTACCCGAAAAAGATCCCGTAGAAAAACCAAGGAAAGGAGGGGAAGAAGCAAAAGATTCTAGTAGTGGTGGTATGGGTGGCGGTGGTAGCGATATGGGTGCAGGTGGTGGCGGTGGTGGTATGAGTCCTGGTGGTGCTGGGTAATGGCTAGAATTAACCATAATAACATTATGATGTCGTCATTGCGAGGAGTACAAAAACCCCTAATGTCATATATGGCATTCAATGAACAATGGATTGCCACGACCACTACGTGGTCTCGCAATGACGGAAACACTTCTACCCCAACGTCATTGCGAGGAGGTCGTAAGATCGACGAAGCAATCCATACAAACTTCATGGATTGCCACGCTCACATACGCTCGCTCGCAATGACGCCACAAGGTAGATTACTTTGTTTGGACTTCACACCTTCTTGTAATTACGTCAATTTGTTATGGATAAATACTAATGGGGTTAGCTATAACTTGGATATTATCATATGAAAGGAAATTTATCAAAACTTATAATGTTACTAGGTCTAATTGCTTTATTGGTTAGCCTTGTTATGGTAGTGCTTGCGATGATAGGATCAGTAAAAATTACTAATGGTTGTCTTATGAGATATGATGACACACAGGGTGGTAATACCGATTATATTACTAATACGGTAATGCTTAACGCAACAGGAAACTATACTGTTATTACTGAAACAAACCCAGATGGTTCGCTCAATACTAAATATGATCCTAAGCATTACGGAGAATGGTTAAATACTAACCTAGCTGTTACAAATGGGCAGGAGATTCAGTTTTCAATAAAAGGCAATATAAGTCTCTGCAGGGCTTATATTCCCCCAAATAATATCCAACAACTTTCAGATTTGGATAGTAATGGTAACAGAATTGCCATTCCTAGGGTTGAAGAAACTAATGTGGAACCGTTATCTTTAATTTTTGATGCTAAAACTGATGAATGGCGAAATATAGCTGAATTATTTGTTAATGATGAGGTTGTAATATCAATTTTGCCGGATCAAAAGAAATTGCCAAATATGGTTAATGTTAGTGTAAAAAATATCTTTAAGTTTGTTAAGCAAGATGGTGAATCTAAAAATTTTATAGAAACAGCAGATTGCTCAGAAGGCAAGAGAAAATACAGTCCATTATGTGGTAGATATTCAATATATTATGGAGAGTATGTTAGTGGTTGTAGATTTGCAGAAAATTGTAATAATCCAAACGATTGTATTAATGTTACCCCACATGAGGTGTGTTGGAGTAAACCAGAAGACCGTGAATTAGGTTATGGGGTGTGCATACTAGATGGAGCCCATTTAGCTAGTTATTGGAGAACAATATGTGATAAGACTCCTTTTTGGGCTAATGTTATGGGGGAGGCACCAGAACCTTATCGAGATGATGGTTTTTTTACATCTCCTTGGTCTAGTGACGTTAGAAAATTATTTACGGATTTTCATCCGGAATGTTCTTACAATTCTAGTGCCTCATCTCGTACATGCCCAGATGTTGATCATAGTATTAAAGATAAAGCTTATATAGAAGGAGACTACCAGAAAAAAAGACATTTTTGGTATGCTGCTCCAACAGGTTTATTATACAGAATCGATAATAGTGGAACTCCATCTAAATCTTTAGGAACAGCCTATATGGTTGCTAAAATAAATGATAAAGACAAGGGGAATGATTCGGGAAATGATAGTAAGGTGGCTAATAGTAAATATCAAATTATTTTTAACGATATTATAACCGCTACAGCAAAAAGCTATTTACAATATCGTTTTTGGTCAAAATATTCTGACTATAGCCAAAATACTGGTGGTTATGTGTTAAATATTAAGCAAACTAAATGTCGAAGAAGTAATGGTAATAGTTTTGATGATGTTATAGAGAATCGTGGTGGAGTACAGTATTTAATAATGCCATATGGTGAAAATCCTAATAAAACTAGTACAATTTATAGCACTACTAATATTCAAGTGAAAGATGCCGATGGTAATGCAAAAATTACGGCGAATGATACTGGATATTTATGGATGAGAATTTACAATGCAAAAGAGGATTATAAAGAAAGTTATGGTAGGTACAAAGTAGAATTTCGTACATCACAAAAGGTGGGTAGCTTTACTTTTAATGTTCTAAATCCTTTATTTGAGTTGTTAAAAGGAAAAATCAAGGATGCTGCGGTAACAATTTTTAAGAACATGACTTGCTATGGTGGTGGAACTACTACTTGTAGTAACTTTTTTAACTATATAAAAGCAGTGTTAATTCTTTACGTTATGTTATATGGGGCAATGTTTTTACTAGGTATGGTTAAAATCAATCAACAGGATTTGGTAATTAGGATAGCAAAAATTGCCATAGTTAGTGGATTAATGAATGAGAGTACTTTTAGATTTTTTAATGAATATATATTTGATTTTATCACTAATTTTTCAGATGGGATCATCTCTAATATGAGTGGTTATAGTATGTTTTCATCTACGGATAAGATATCAAATCCTTTTATGTTCTTAGATGCATTAATGAGTAAAATATTATTTAGTAAAACTTTTGCTGGTCAAGTGCTATCTTTATTATCAATGGGCCTTAGTGGACTGATTTATTTTGTTATACTATTTATTAGTGTAATTATAGTAATCATTACCGTTCTTCGGGCGGTAGCAGTTTATATTATGGCATTTATGGCAACAGCTTTATTAATCGGCATAGCTCCACTATTTCTTACATTTATGCTATTTGATTTTACGAGATATTTATTTGATAATTGGGTGCGATTTACTTTTAGATATATGATAGAACCAGTAATCTTAATGGCAGGAATTATTATACTTACTCAGTTGTTTACAATTTACTTGGATTTTACAACTGGTTATAGTGTGTGTTGGAAATGTGCTTTACCAATAAAAATTCCATTCCCTGCCATTCCGGGTCTTCCTGCAATTTTCTCTAATTTAGAGATTTTTTGTATCAATTGGTTTGCACCTTGGGGGATGGATCCTCGTTCTGGGATGATGGGCTTGAATATGCAACATTATATTGCCTTGATTATTATTTCCTATGGAATGTATGGTTATGTTGAATTTTCTGGGCAAATGGTGGCAAAATTGACTAGTACTGCTGGACCTTCTGCTACCTCTATGGGGCAAAATATGTCATCGGCAATGGAGCAAGGAGCTTTGAAAAAAGTTGGTTTAGACAAACAAGGAAGAGACGCAATCAAGCAAGATGCTAGTAAAAGATTAAAAGATAGGAATAAAGCCCTTGATAAGGGTAATAAAGCTAGATCAAAAATTGATACCAAGGATAGTGATGGTAACAATAAGGCTGAAAGTTCAAATAATAGTGAAGGTGGTGGTGAAAGTGCTTCTAATACGAGTCCGAAATAATAATTGAAAATAAGTGAATAGGATGAGAAATTTTAGGTATTTAATTTTGTTGGTAGATTTACTAGACTTCCTGCATAAGTCAAAGATAGTTGAGGGATTTTTAGGAAAAACGAAGCCTGCTACCCTCGCGTACATAGACGATTGTTCGGAGCGGAGGCGAGTTTTGACGACAAAATCACCAACTAGATTGACTTATGCAGGAAGTCTACTATTTAAGGGGCAAATATTTATTGCCTTACTAGTTCTCTTAGCCTTTCATTCTGCCAAAGCCGATGATAGTAAATATGATTGGATGAATTCAACTTTAAGTGGGCTTGGTGCTTTATTTGCGACATGTCTAGAAGTACCAAAATTTAATGGTATGCAAGAAGGCAGAATTTCTTTAGACCTGGCAAAACCCAATACATGGAATTCTACCGGTAACTACGTTAAAAAAGATAGAGCAATTAAGTTTGAATGGAGTACTAGGGGAGCTGTAAGTAATCCAAGAAAATATTTGGTGATTTACCGTATAGATCCAAGGTTCAATAAACCTCAAATATTTATTAAAACTTTTAATTATTTAACTAATAAGTATGAAGCTAGTGATTTTCCAGGATTTAAGTCAACTGACCAAACGAAAGATTATGCAACTTTAGCATTTAATAAAATACAAAATTATGTAGACTATTTTAATTTTGCTAAAAACAGACAAAAAATTCATATAGAACAAGGTGATGTAATAAACATAACTCTTGCAGCAGCGGGAGAGTTTTTTAGTGCAGCTACTGACAAAGATATATTAAAAACAGAACTTGAGAGTAATACGCTGGGAATAGCGTCACTTTACACTAATAGTAACATTGATAATAAAATATTATATTCAACTACAGAAAAATTATGTAATGTTATTGATCCCTTAAGAAGCTTAGAGTGTAGTGGTACTGGAGCAAATACCAAATATAAGACATTAGATAAGCTAATATTAGTTGGTAAGCCATTAACTCAATCATCTATAGACCGTATGAATAACTTATCTGTTACAAATTGTCCTAATTCTGTTAATGATAATGATCCAGTATGCTTCTATGATCAAGGAAGAGGAATGAAGATATCGCTAGGTGGGAATGTCATAAAGGGAGAAGCAGAAAGTTTTGTATATTCTGAATCTTTAAAAAAGAATTTCTTATATTACAAGTCTAGCGTTGCCGGTAATTTGGATTTTTCAACTAATTGGTCAATTCAAGGTATGTTTACTGCTCTGGATAAGCCTCTAATGAGTGATTGGACTAGCTTTTCTAGTTTTGGTGAGCTTAGTTCTTATATTAATGGTTCTACTGTAGATTTGAGTGCTAAATTCTTACATTTTGGACGCTACATTATGATTGTAGAAGTAGGTAATGGTGATAAGGCTATTAGTAATACTCAACAAAAAAACATAGAAGTTGAATATGCTATAATGGAAGATGGTGGAACGCCAGATGAAAAATCGACCGTTGGAACACAAATTGCCCAAGATTTTTCAATTGATGCTGAAAAAGATGGCTATTTATGGATTAGAGTCAAGAATCCTAATAAAGAGGTGATGGGAGAAATTAGTGTAAATTATGCTAATTACACTGGAAGTACTTGGTTCTCAGATATTGTATATAAAGGAGCCGTTAAACCTATTACTGATAGTTTTCATAATTCTACTTGGCATTTCTATACTAAACTAACTAAAAACGTAACGTTACGACGAATCATCAAATCAGCATTAGTTCTCTATGTAATGATATATGCGTTAACCTTTTTAGCAGGTGCTACCCAGATAACGGCTAAAGATTTATTAACTAGGTTTATAAAAATAGCTTTGGTAGCAGTGCTACTAGGAGAAAATAGTTGGAGCTTTTTTAATGATTATTTATTTAGTGCCTTTATTGAGGGTACTGACTATATAATGAGCAATGTATCAGGACTCACTAGTTCTAAGTCTAATATTTTTGGTTTTATTGATCCAATATTTGACAAATATACCAATGGTAGATTTTGGTTATTATTGTTCATACAGCTATTACAAATCCATAATGGTCTTATTGTTGTTGCTATCATAACTATTTATTCTCTTACACTATATTTTAGAGCTATTTTGGAAGTTATCATAGGTTACGTTATAGCATATATTGGTCTTTCAGTGATGATATCTTTAGCACCATTCTTTATAATCTTGGTACTATTTGAAAAAACGAAAAGTATCTTTGATAACTGGCTATCTACTTTATTTAGTTATATGATGCAACCAAGCATATTATTAATATTCTTTTTATTAATAGATCAAGTGATGTCGGATCAACTTTTAAAAATTGTAGTTAGAGCATGTTGGAATCCAGGATTCTTACCAATAGCTATAGGTTTAGATTTAACACATATAGATATACCAATTAATTTTTCTTTTAGTTTGCCATTTTTACCTGGGATACCTTTTTTTAGTCCATCAGTTACAGAAATTAATGATTTAAACGATTTATTAAATTCTACAGGTACATTTTTGGTAATATTTACCAGTTGTTTGTTATTCTATGCTTATTGCCTAATGGCTCATGGGCTTGTGGATTATGTTACTAAAGTGGTTGTCCTATTGACTAATGTACAACCTGCAAGGCGGGAGGGGAATTTCCAAGAGCCTGATAATCCTACAAAATCTATTATGCAGGATATGGGAACTGTAGCAAAACCTATTAAGGATGTAGCTCTTGCCCCAGCGAGAATATTTAAAGACAAGGTAATCGATCAAAATTATAGAGCAAAGGGTAGAGAGGACTCTGAAAATAAAAAAGAATATACAGGCAAAATATTTGCCTCAAGACATGATTCAGATGGTGGTGGAGCAGGTGGCACACCACCTACTAAACAGGAATAATTACTATTTAAGCCTAGGTTTTATAAATGAAGAATATTTGTACTATTTTGTTAATTTCTATATTTTGTCTTTCAGGGTGTACTGGAGATAGGTGTATTGATGCAGATGATTTTGGTTTTATAAAATTTGTAATTTCTTCAAGATACAAAAAAGAACAGTTAAGTGAGCAACAAAAAGATAATCAATCAGCTCCTTGGATCGATACTGGATATAGTGTAAATGGTCAACCACTTACTATATTAGTAAAAACTTGGGATTTTGCTAAAGGAGATAAAAATAGCCCTTCAGAATTATCAGCTTGGTGTGCATGGTATGGTCAGGAAAATAATACCAATACTTTATCTGAATTTTGCAAGAGATTACAACAATGCCAATTTATAGATGGCATAATGTGTACTAATACTAAGGATGCAAAAGTTAGTAATGCCCCATGCTTATTTAAAAATGGAGTGGGGTTATATTTATTGATTGCTGAGTATGATACAGACCCTAATATTTCATTTCAGAAACAACGTGCACCAGATGGTATTACTGCCCATCTTGGTGAGCCTACTGTTAATCTGTATGACCTTACTAAAAGAGGTGAGTTAGTAAAAGCTGGAGGGATAAGTTATAATTATGAAAATGTCAACAAAGATGATTACGATAAATCTCCATTATATTTCAAGATTTTAGATAAGTTTTACGATGATAATAATGGTCAGTATCGTGTAGTTATTAAATCTGGGGTTAATGATACTAGACCAGATCCTATTGACTTTTTAGTAAATTTAATAAAAGTTGAGTTATTTGGTAAAGGAGAGGAACATGGGTTAGTTAGGAAGATTTACGAGAATATTATTAAAAAACCAGGATATCGTTTATCTGTTTCGGCTTTGTTGACTTTGTATGTTATATTTACAGGCTTTTCTTTTCTAATTGGCAATGTTAATCTCACCCATACTGAGCTAATAATTAGAATAGTAAAAATTAGTATAGTATCTACTTTACTTAGTTCTACTATTAGTTGGCAATTTTTCCATGATTATTTGTTTGTGTTTTTTGTAGAAGGGGTAGAACAAATATTACAAATAATTAAACAAACTGCTGCGACCGGGCCAGGTTCTTGGAGTATAATAGGCTTGATGATTGCTCCACAAACTATGGCAAAATTATTTTCATTACTGTTCGTTGATCCATTAGGGTTTATATATATAATTCTATTCCTGATAGCTCTTTATTATATCTTCATGATGGTATTTAAGGCTACTGTTATATATCTTACGGCATTGATAATTATTGGGATGATTATCATAATGGCACCAATATTGATCTGCTTTATGTTATTTGGTATTACCCGTTCATTGTTTGAGAACTGGTTAAGGCAGCTAATATCATATGCTATACAACCGATTATATTATTTACTGGTTTAGCATTTATTTCAATGATTATCAGAACAGAAATATATTCTTCACTTGGTTTTGGTGTATGTAAGTATGACTTCCCAAATTTAGGTCCGATAAATGAACTATTTGGTAGTATTAATGAAGACCTAGATACTAGTCTTGGAGACTCGATATTTTATTGGTGGTTTCCATCTCCAATGAAAGGTAACCAATTTAGTAAAGCAAGAGCTGATATATTAGTACCTGTTGATCATCGTGTAAGGGATAATTCACCAGAAGGTCGTTCGCCGGAGGGTAGACTATGTTCAGCTTATGAATGTCAGGAGAATAGATATATTGAGTTACCATTTTTAGATCCAGTCAAAGATTTAGCAAGAATTAACAACTTTTTTAATGGTAAATTTGTTCAGCTGGATGGATTATTGTTAATTTTTGTATGTGTTTATTTACTAAGTAAATTTAATGATATAGCTGTTTCAAGTGCTAAATTCTTATCTAGCACATCGGGTAATCTAACAAATTTACAAGCGGTTGGACAAGCTGCTTTTGCCCCTATTCAGCAACAAATAGAGAGACCTACAAACTATGCTTTTGGGGCTGTCAAGAAAAGGGCGGATCAACAAGTTGAGAAGGTAAGTATGTTTTTTGCCGGTAAGTATGAAGATTGGAAGATGGGGGGTGTTGCCCAAGAAGCACTTGACCCCAAATCAGTAAATTCGAGTGTTTTAAGTGAAGTAAAAAGAAATTACGGTATAGATTATAAAGACGTTAATGTTAAAGCTGAAAGTGATTATCACAGAGCTATTAACGAGGTTATGAAAACCATTAAACCTGATGAACCAGTTAAAGAATTTACTGGCAATAGTTATTCAGCACTTCGAGATCATTTAGCAGCTCTTAAATTTGGTGAAGGTAAAAAATATGATTCTCTTAATGAAGATCAAAAGAAACAACTTAATGAGTCAATGAAAACTAAAGATGGTAAGAGTTTACGAGAATTAGCCAGTGATGCAAAGTTTACCAAAGATTTCCAGCAAGCTTATATGAATTCGCATCAAGAAATGTCAAAAAGAGGAGTAGGATTATTTGGTAAAAATATAGCTCCTCTCAGAAGTTGGCAAGATATGAACAAGCGTGTTGAGGAAAAGAGAGCGTTACGGGATAGAAAACGTAGGAATATAGGGGAGAAAATATATGCTGGTTATGAAGGGTTAAAGCGGGAAGCTCTGACGGCTGTTGTTGGTAAGGATTTACGTGATGCTTTTGAGGGTAACTTGACTGGGGCTGAGTGGGAAGATTTTAACTATAATGATCCAAGACTTAGAACCCATAATGAATCACTTAAGGATGATCAACGAGCTTTGGAACATCAAAAACTTAAGACAAAAATCAATAAAGAAACTATAGCTGTTCAGGAAGATATCGCATCTCCTGAATATCTAGCTAAACTTGAATTACAGGGTAGAATAGCAGATATTGATTATTATGAACAATTAACCAACAAAGGTCTTTCCTTTCAGGTATATAATGCTCTTGCTCAAGGTGAAAATGATGGAGAAAGTCCAGTATTAATGGGAGAAAGATTTATGCGAGAGAAAGCAACAGATACTCAAACTCGTGAAATGATTGACAATGCCCATAAGATTGAGCAAAGAATGATTGATGAGGATAGATATATACGTAGACAAGAACATTATGATATTATGCGTGAGAAAGCCGAAAGTAATGGTGATAGTCAATCTTTAGAATATAGTAAAGCAGTACTGAAGAAAATAGAAGAAAGAAAAGAGCTTATTAAAAGTGAAGTGAAATCGCATGTTGATGGGATCAATCAATATCGTTTAGCTGCTAAAATGTCTAAATATGAAAATGATTATAGCTAACCCGGCTGTTCATCCTTTATGACATCTAACTTTTTTGTCATTTCTGTGAAAGTCTTGTGTCATTCTTAGCAACGGTGGGAATCTGAGCATAGCACCCTACAATTTTTTATTTATTTCCTTATGATGAGTAAGAAAGCTGACTGCTAAGCGTCATTGCGAGGAGCTACTTTAGTAGCGACGAAGCAATCCATGAGAATTAGTATAGATACATCAAGACTATATGGATTGCTTCGTAGGCTCACGCCTTCTCGCAATGACGTTTTTATGCTGTTTAATACTTATAGAATAAAAATTGTAGGGTGCTATGATCTGAGACCCCTGCGTAAGCAGGGGTGACAAGAGAGAGGGGGGTTATTTAATAGCATTGCATTATTAATTCAAACTGATTATCATCAGTAACAATAATTTTTGTATCAGTGTTGTAGATAATTGGATCATTAACTCGTTCATGACCGAATCTATTGGTCTTAAATATTGGGGTTTTTAAGGTAGCTGCAAAATCAGTAAGAGTCCTAATCATGGTCTCGTTATCATTTCCACAAGTTCCAAATATTATAGCGTTTACTTGTTCTAACAGCCCTGCTTGTTTTAAATGATATAAGATACGATCTAGTTGGTATGGCTTTGTATCAACATCTTCCAAGAAAAGTATCTTATTTGCCGTTTTTATTTGCCATGATGTACCTATAGATGTTTGTACAATGCTTAGATTACCGCCCGTAAGATTACCTGTAACGATTTTACTGGATTTTGCTGCAAGGTTAAGTGCGGATAATCCTTTAATTTTAGCTTGAGTTTCTTTACCAGAAATTATTTTTGCTATTTTTATAAAATTTTGACGATCTTTAGTTGGCTTAAGTATTTCAACGATACCATTACCATGAATTGTCTTCCAACCCCATTCTTGCGAAAAGAAAATATGTAAAGCTGTCATATCACTAAATCCTATAAAAAACTTTTCCTTTATCGGTTTCTTTAAGCGTTGTAAGTCAGGAATTAATTTAGCTGAACCATACCCCCCACGAAGAGCCCATATTACGTTATTTGATTGATCAGTTAAGGCCTTTTCCAAACATAATAATCTTGTTTGATCATCGGAAGAATGGAATAGGCTTTTTCCTTTAAAGCAATCATTTGGAATGTTTAGTTTTAACGAAGTAATATTTCTCAAATTAGATAATATTTCATTGCTGACTCCTGAAGCAGGAGCAACAACAGTAATTTTTGTATCTTTCAATAAATTAATAAATTCTGCATTATTCTTGTTGAACTCTGAATTAGCAAATGCTGATAAGGACATAAAAATAACTGGTAGGAAGATTGTCTGAATTGTTAGGAGCCTAATATGTAAAAGATAATTGTTAAATTTCATAGAGTAGTATACCTATTTATGATATGGATGGTTTTCTATTATGGTCTGAGTCCGATATATTTGTTCTAATAATATTATTTTTGCCATTTGATGGGGCATAGTCATTTTTGAAAGGCTAAGATGGATATTTGCTTGTTCAAGAATCGATTTATCTAAACCGAATGCACCACCAATAATAAATTGTATATTTTTACCTGATTGCAAATTATTTGTTATTAATTTTGTAAATTCATGACTATTATAATCATTACCAATAATGTTTAGTACTATTTTACAGGATTTTTCTTCTAAAAATTCATTAATTAATTTACCTTCAAATTGTTTGATTTGTTCAGCTGGTAATTTTTTTGAATAACAAATTTCTGTGGATTTTATATTATACTTTATCAATTTTTGATAATCTCTGGCAATTGGCTGATAATAATTATTAAGTTTACCAACGGAAATTATTTGTATTTGTCTCATTATTTTATTATTGATTAATTAATTTAATTATACACCAAAAAAGTTATGCACTAAGTAAAAGTTAGAAATTTATATTGACTTTTTATATATTTTTAATTAAAATGTTAACGAGCTTTAATCTATACTTTAAGCAATTATGGCAACATATCTTGGCTATCAATAACATATAAAACTGACCTTAGCATAGTTACCCAAAATAAGTATTTTTTATTTACCCACAAAGTTATCCACAATTTATTCTGATTATTTGTCAAATATACTTGATTAGCTCTTCAGCAATATGCACAGCATTTAAAGCTGCTCCTTTACGTAAATTATCAGCTGTAATCCATAAATTAATGGTGTTTTTTTGACTATGATCTTGTCTAATTCGTGAGACATAGACCATATCCGTACCTACTACATCTTTGGGAGTGACATATTGTATTGGATCTAAATGACAATTAACCTCAATAGAGTCTGATTCTTTAAGAATCTCTTTTACTTCTTCCGCATTTATTGCCCCACTAAATTCAACATTAACTGAAATAGCATGACCAACAAACACCGGTACTCTAACACAAGTTACACTAGCTTTAGCGTGTGTTCCTATAATTTTTTCTAATTCCAGGGCGATCTTAGATTCTTCACTAGTAGAACCATCTTTATTAAAGCTACCTATATGCGGGAATAAATTAAAAGCTATTTGATGTGGAAAAACTTTAGGTTCAATGTCCTTAAAAACATATTTTGCCTTGGTTTGTTCATACAATTCTTCCATTCCTTTTTTGCCTGCTCCAGAAGCTGACTGATAGGTTGATATAACCAGTCTCTTAATCTTTACGGCATTATCCAAAGGCTTTAACGCGGTAGCTATGGGAACAGTACAGCAATTAGGATTAGCTATAATATTTTTAATAGTATAATCTTTTAGGCTAGCCAGATTAGCTTCTGGAACTATCAAAGGAACATCAGGATCAAGTCTGAAAAATGATGATTTATCGATAACTACGCAGCCTTGCTTGGTAACCATGGGTATATATTTCTTTGATATTTCTGATCCGGCTGAAAAAAAAGCAATATCAATTTTACTAAAATCTACACTATCTATATCAGCTATTTTTATAGTACCATCTCCAAAACTAACCTCTTTACCATTAGATTCACTCGATGCTATAGCATAGATATTATTAATTGGCAAACTTCTCTCAAATAAAATTTCTAGAGTTTCTCGCCCAACATTACCTGTTGCCCCAACCACTGCGATATTATATTTTTTTGTCATATTTACTTAATTTAATTGTTTTATCCATTAGTCAATTGATGGTGACGTCGTCGCTCCATCGCTCCTAGCGCCAAATTCTCATCAATTGACTATAGTATAGATACACCAAGACTATATGGATTACTTCGTAGGCTCACGCCTCCTCGCAATGACGTTTTTATGCTGCTTAATACTTATAGAATAAAAATTGTAGGGTACTATGATTACTTATAGGCGTCGCTCCATCGCTCCTGCTACCCAATCCTCCTGAATTGACTATAGGAGGTTGTCGAAGAATAAAAATTGACCGTATTTAGGGTAAATTCTCTATTCTCCGACAGGCTCCTAGTGTGTATCTAAATCATTAAGTATATGAAAGTGCTTATCTAGCATTTTCTTATCTAAGTTATCAGGCAACACTAACGGCAGTGTAGCAAATACTTCATCTAATGCCTTAATAATAGGCTGAGCTATAAGAAGAGATAATGCTTTTGATATACTGTGTACATCACCTGAATGCTGCTTATGGAAGTCTTGATATTTTATCACTATATCTTCAATTATAACAACTTTAGCACGCGGATAATTTGACATCATCAGATTCCAAGGATTACCCTGAGTCCTTTTCTGATCTCCCCCTAATCTAATATCACTTCTATATAATACTGCAGGTTTATCTAAAAATTTACTTTGAATAAATTCTACTATTGTACCAGAATCTGGGTCTGTGCCGTCAAAACTAAATATGCCTCCATCAGCTTCTTTTATAGCTTTTAAATCATTATTTTTTATGTGTTTAGCATGGGTATCCCTTTGCTCTAAATTTTGAGGTAGTATAAATTTATACTTACCACTAGATGCCTCCTCTATGGCAGAAGCTAAATATAAATTACCTATAAGATCCTTATTAGTAAATAATGGACCTGCAAAATACAGATTATAAGATTTCTTAGTTACACTGTTATTAGAAGATTCTACAGAATGATGATTGATCATATATTAAAAACCCATTTAGTTAGAGATAATTTAAAGTATAGTGGGCAAGAAATCAAGACAAAAGAAAATAATTTTTTCTAAATTTTCTTTAGTATAAGTTCAATGAATTAGTTGCTATAGATATAGTCAATTGATGAGAAGTTGGTGACGTCGTTACTCGCCTATCATTTATAGGCGTCGCTCCATCGTTCCTGCTACCCAATTCCCCTGAATTGACTTAGTTTAAGAAAATAAAGTAGAAAAGTCGTCATTGCGAGGAGACCTTAGGTCGACGAAGCAATCCAAAAAACGATTAAAATGGATTGCTTCGTCGGTCTGGCGACCTCCTCGCAATGACAGAAGGGTAGTTGTCACCCCTGCGTAGGCAGGGGGCTTAGCTTCTCGCCATACCGTCATTGCGAGAAGCCACTTTAGTGCCATTGAAGGCAATCCAATCCTAGACTGTCTTAATGGTTGTCAGCCTATTTACCATGTCCTACAGGTCGTTTAGGGGGAGGAGGCGGTGTAGGAGGGAGCTTATTGGCTCCTGTAACATTCTCGGGTTTAGGGATAGTGGCTGCAATAGCTTTTACTTCTGCCTGAAGCTCTTTAGGGAGCTCTTCTTTTTTTGCTGCCACTTCAACAACAGGCTTAGCTGATAAGTCAAGAGTCTTATTATCATAGTTCTCTTTAAGTTCATTTAGCTTTTCAACGATATCTGTTTGTTTCTTTTCCTGATCAACTTCTTCCCATCCCTCAAAATCTTCCTCCCTGAAATCTTTCCCAATAAATTCAATTAGCTCTTTTTTGGTCTCAATATTTTTAGTCTCCGGAAGTTCAGCATGAAGTGTCTTAATAAGAGCAGATTGATCGATATCTTTATTTTCAATAAACTCCACAAGGTCAGCATGTGGGTGTTCATCATCGTCATCATCTTGGAATGCATGTCTTCTAGCAAGTATTGCGTCTTTCAGAGATTTTTCAATAGAAGGTTCCTCTCCTTCTTTAGTTTTATCTACAGCATCTTTGTGTTGTTTATCTATATCATCTACCTTTTTAAGTTTTACTCCAGCTCTAATTGCAGCTAATAGAGTACCTCTTTCATCTTTCTCCTCAGGCACTGCTACTGCCGGCTGTTTCTCCTTAGGCACTACTACTGATTTAAGTTGTATTCCCTTATTAATTTCATCTAATAGCTGCCCACGATTCTCCTGCCCTTCTATTGGGTTTGCTGCTGCCGGGTTGTTAGTTTGACCAGGTGGCGGCGGTGGTGGAGGAGGTGGTGGTGGCGGTTGATAAAACCCTCCATCTGGTAGAGGCGGCGGAGCTGGTTGGGCTGCTGTCGGTGGCAATGGTGGTGGCGGTGGTATTATTTGGGGTTCTTGATGAGCCCCTTGTTGTAAGCCTGGTACATGTAGTGGTGGCGGCGGTGGTGTTGGAGGTATTTCCGCTGCAATATTTGGTTGTGGGTCAGCTAGATTCTGCAACGACGTAGTACGTACAGGTGGAGGTGGAGCATGCCGTTTTGTTGACGATGGCATAGATGCTCGTCTAGCATGTTCTTCTGGTTGTGGAGCATTTATATCCGGCAACGAAGTAGTATGTGTAGAAGGTGGCGGTGGAGCTGGACGTGTTGGTCGTGGTATAGAGCCGGCTGCTTGCTGAGAACCTATACTCCCAGGAGGTAGAGGCGGTGCTGGTGGTATTGTGTTTTGTTGCTGAACAGCTTGGTTTGGTAATGAAGCGTTAGCTAAAGGAGGTGGTGGCGGGGCTTGACGTAGTGGCACCGTCTGTAGATTAGGCATTGATGAGTGCAAGGTTTGCGACTGAGTCTGCTCTTGACCAATCGTAGTTAGTAATGGTTCTGAAATAGAAACTGTTCTGGAAAAAGCTAAATCAATTTTACTACTTAAAACTTTCACTGCATTGGACTGCTCGTTTGATAACTTTCTTTCTGTCAACTTCTCTAATTCTTTATGCAACTTATCTTTTCTAGCTAGTTTTGAACTCTCTATGTTCTTACCAGTGAATTTTAAAGCATTATCAATATGACGTAACGTTTCATTGTTTTTGGTTACGGTTTTTTCTAGAATTTTTTCCGGAGTACTTACAAAAATATGCTTGATTTTTGTTACAATTTGTTTAAGACCATCTAACCAAGTTGATGGTAATTCTTGTTGCAATTTTGCTAATTGTTGTTTTATAGCAATCAGCCCTTGCACTTTATCATTAGCATTTACCAGTTTGGTGATGTCTTTTTGTATTTGGGTTAGTTGTGTTCTTTCGTGCATTAATGCTACAGCTTCATTAGCATTATAAATTTTTGGTACAATTTCCCTAAAATTTTCTTGGGATACAGCTAAGTTGTTCAACTGTTCTTGTAATTCTGCTGCTGTTTCTTTTTGTTTATCCGATAACTCTTTTTGCAAAATCTTATCCAACCCTTTCTGTAATTCTTTATCGATGATTACTTGTAACGATGAAGATTTTTTTCCTATTTTTTTTAATGTATCGTCAACATCTGTAAGTATCTCTCTGTTAATTTCTCTTTTCTCTGCAGAGATCTGCTCATCATTTTTTATAAAAAGATATTTTATCTGTGGAATAATTTGCACAAGTCTTTTAAACCAAGGTAAAGATGGTGCTTCTTTTTTTAGCTTTTCCACTTCTTGTTTTAACTGTATACTGTCCTCCAGTTGTTTATTAGCCTCGAGGAGTCCACCTATAACATTCTGCATCTTTGTTAATGCAGCGGTTTCTTTTAATAATACAGCTTCTATTTCTTGTTGACCTTGATCTTGATTTTGATCTTTTGACATGCAAATACTCCCTATATAACTTTACTATGAACGTCTATAGTAACCAATTGACAAACAACTTGTCAAATTAATACTTGAATTTTTTAGCATTTAGTACTATCATTACCTAATATTATTAAAATCTCTTGGGAGAAAAAGATGAGTGAACTATTAGAACTTGCAGCGGAAATGCGGGAGAAATTTGGGACAGGAGCTGCAAGAGACCTACGCAGAAGAGGTATGGTTCCTGCTGTGGTTTATGGAGCAAATAAACAGCCACTTGCTGTTTCTATTGAAGAAAAAGAAATAACTAAGCACTATAGAAAGCCTGGTTTTATATCATCCATTGTTCAAATTAAAGTGGGGAACAAAACCCATAAAGTATTACCAAAAGCTGTAGAATTGCATCCGATTACTGACATAGTTAGGCATGTTGATTTTGTCCATTTAGAAGAAAAAACCCAAACAATGGAAGTTCCAGTAGTTTACGAAGGTAAAGAAAGAGCTTTAGGAGTTAAAAGGGGAGGGTTCTTTAATATCATCAAAAGAACTATGACTCTTTTATGTGATGTCAATAATATACCTAAAAATATTAATATTGATGTTAGCAATATGCTAATAGGTCAGTCTTTAAAAGCTAAAGGCATTAAATTACCTGAAGGAACTCAGCTAGCTAGTAAAAGTGATTTTATTATTGCTACTATCATTGGGCGTAAGGGTAGTAAGGCAGAAACTGAAGAAACTGCAACTGAAGAAGTAAAAGCAAAATAATTATATAACCGTCATTGCGAGAAGTGTGTAAGCTTTAGCCGTCATTGCGAGGAAGATCGTAGGTCGACGAAGCAATCCATATGACAATTTATGGATTGCCACGCTCACATATGTTCGCTCGCAATGACGTGTATGCATCTCAAACGTCATTGCGAGGAGTCGTTTTATGACGACGAAGCAATCCGTTTTTGTGTTATATCTGCCCTTAGTGTCACCCCTGCGTAAGTAGGGGTCTAGATTCCCGCCTACGCGAGAATGACAATAGTGGGTGGAAATGACAATAGTGGGTGGAAATGACAAAAGGTCGTAATAATGACATTATCAAAAACGCATGAATATCCCTCAATTATTGGCGAAGCCAATTCTTCAAAGCCTTCAAATATATATTCAAATCAGAAGAGTGTACTTGTTGTAGGTTTGGGAAATATAGGCAAGGAGTATCAAAATACTCGTCATAACGTTGGCTTCATAGCTGTCGATTATTTATCAGAATACTATAAAATTTCTTGGAATACAAAATCCAAACTTCATGCAGAACTGGCACAAGGGATAGTGGACGGACAGAAATTACTATTGGCAAAACCTGTAACTTATATGAATCTGTCCGGTAAAGCAGTACAAGCCATATGTTCTTACTATAATATCAACCCACCAAATATTTTCGTTTTACATGATGATATAGATTTAGAAATTGGTCGAATAAAATATAAATTAGCTGGTGGTAGTGGTGGGCATAATGGTTTAAAATCATTGGATCAGTGTATAGGGAATGATTATCACCGTATCAGAATTGGGGTAGGAAGACCATCGGCGTATGATGATGTATCGGATTACGTCTTAGCTCCTTTCTCTAAAGAAGAATATAAAATTATTATCAGTTCCATTGAGGTAATAACCAATAATTTCCATTTATTGCTTTCAGGCAAAGTGGAAGAATTTAACAGGAGTGTAATTTAAATCATGGAGAAACCATTAAATTTACAGATAATCTATGCAGATAATAGCATAGATACACAATACATGAAGGTAATGGAGAATGGTTTAAATGAGCAGGCTAAAGTCAAGAAGGGGCTTGATGTTATAAAATCATTTTCCTTTGCCTGTTTTGATAATGATAAAAACTTTGTTGCTGGTGTAGATGGCAAGAGTTTTTATGATTGTTTGTATGTTGACATGTTATGGGTTTCTGAGAATTTTCGTGGTCAAAATTATGGTACTTTACTGATGGCAAAGGTGGAAGATGTAGCACGAGAGCGTAATTGTAAATTTATGACTGTATGCACTACCGATTGGCAAGCCAGACCATTTTATGAAAAATTAGGCTTTAAATTAGAGTTTGTAAGAAGTGGCTATGCTAAAGATTCGGAAGTATATTATTTGAGGAAAGATTTATAGCTTCCTAGCATTACTTCGTCATTGCGAGAAGCCACTTTGGTGGCGACGAAGCAATCCAAGAAAATGGTTAGAAATGGATTGCTTTGTCGGCTTACGCCTTCTCGCAATGACGTTTAAATATAATATCGCTAATAGACGTATATATACCCCCAGCGTCATTATGAGAAGCCACTTTGGTGGCAACGAAGCAATCCATGGTAAATACCAATTGGGTTAACTATATGAATAGAAATTTATGATATTAGATTTATGACATTAAGATGTGGTATTGTTGGTTTGCCAAATGTAGGAAAATCAACTTTGTTTAATGCTTTAACTTCCAGTGTTGCAGCAGAAGCGGCTAATTATCCTTTCTGCACTATAGAGCCAAATTCGGCTATAGTATCAGTACCGGATATTAGGCTAAATGAGTTGGCAATTGTTGCTAATTCTACTAAAATTATTCCTACTTATATAGAAGTCGTCGATATTGCTGGCTTGGTACAAGGGGCTAGTAAAGGTGAGGGGCTTGGTAATAAGTTTTTATCTCATATACGAGAGGTCGATGCTATTTTGCACGTATTACGTTGTTTTGAGGATATAGATATTACTCATGTGCATAATAAGATTGATCCAATATATGATGCTGAAATAATAGAAACAGAATTAATTTTAGCCGATCTTGAATCGGTAGAAAAACGTTTAACGAATGCTGAGAAACGTTTAAAAACAGGCGATAAAGCTTTAAAAGATCAAGTAGAGTTATTAAAAGAAATTCAAGCAACTCTAGCGATAGGTAAGCCAGTACGCAGCATCAGCAAGGCTTATAGCAAAGAAATGTTAGATCAATTGCAATTATTGACTTCTAAGCCAGTTTTATATGCTTGTAATGTCTTGGAAAATGAGGCGATTACTGGTAATAAATTTACCGAGCTTGTAGCAAAAAAAGCTGAAGAAGAAGGGGCAAAACATGTCCTCATTTCATCGAAAATTGAAGCGGATATTGCAGTTTTGGAAAGTAAAGAGGAAAAAATTGAGTTCTTAAATAGTATAGGGCTTGCGGAAACAGGTCTGAGTAAAATTATAAGAGAAATGTATAATTTATTAGATCTAAAAAGCTTTTTTACTGTTGGACCGAAAGAAACACATGCCTGGACTTTTAGTAATGGTACACTGGCTCCTAAAGCAGCTGGTATTATTCATACTGATTTCGAGAAAGGTTTTATTCGGGCTGAAGTCATTAGCTATCAGGATTATATAAAGTTTAATGGGGAAGTAAAAGCTAAAGAAATGGGTAAAATGCGTTTAGAAGGTAAAGAGTATAAAATGCAAGATGGAGATGTAGTGCATTTTAGGTTCAATGTTTAAATCAAGGGTAGTTAATTGAGAAAATTATACCATTATCCTATTTGTCCATTATCACGTCAGGTTCGGGTGTTGCTAAAAGAACTAGATGCTCAATTTACTATGGTTAAAGAGGATTATTGGCAGAGGAATCAGGAATTTTTGTCTTTAAATCAGGCGGGTACTTTACCGGTCTTACAAGAGGCATCCAATTTAATTATAGCAGGAATTTATCCGATCACTGAGTATTTCCATGAAAAATATCCAAATTTTAATTTTATGGACGAAGATTTTGATATTAGATGCGAAATCCGTCGATTACTCAGTTGGTTTAATGAAAAATTTTACCGCGAAGTAACAAAAATTATTATCGATGAAAAAATAGTAAGACCATCCTGCCAATTAGGAGGACCTAGAACCGATTTTCTTAGAGCAGCAAAGACTAATTTGTCGCATCACTTGAACTATATGTCCAATTTATTGGAGTTACGTAGCTTTATTGCATCAAATTCCTTAAGCTGTGCAGATATAGCTGCCGCCTGTCATATCTCCGTTCTAGATTATTTCGGTGAAGTTAACTGGGATAAATGGTCATCTATTCGTCATTGGTATGCAATAGTCAAATCCAGACCTAGCTTTCGCTCTCTACTACAAGACAAAATACCAGGTTTTACTCCACCCACATGCTACGCCGATTTAGATTTTTAATGATTGAGATAAGAGGAATTTTCTGCTACAATTTCTAGTGAAGTTCCATGGATAAAAAATTTAATTAAATAATCAGAGGAAATTATGGGTAAAAAAGTAGATGAAGTTCAAGAGAGTTTGTCTGCAGAAGAGCTAAAGAGTCATGTAGGAGAAATGCCTGGTACTTTTCTAGCCTTGCAACAACTAGAAGAAGTAAAAAGAATCTGGAGGAAGCACGTAAATGTTTTTCTGGTACTGCTAGTAAGGCTTTTTCTGGGGTAAAGAAATTAGAATTTGAGAAAGCAGGAAAGGTGTTTGAGGAATTTATGAGTTCATTTGAAAAACTCAAGGAATTCGCTGATAGTGTAGATCATAAAAAACCTCTAGATAAATTAAGCTCTTCACTAACTCTTACAGGTCGCTTAAAAGATTTTGCTACAGAACAATTAAAAAAAGTTGAAAAAATATTTGAGGCACCCATTAATGCCATCAAAGATAATAAGATTTTAAATGCGGTGGTGAATGTAATAAAATGTTCATGTAAGGCAGTTAGTACTATGGTTAAAAGTAGTTTAAACAATGCTATAGCCATGGGAGACGTTGCCAAGAGTGTTGTTAATCTAGGTTCGGCAATAAAAGAGGCTGCTATGGGTAAAGGGACTCAACAATCAATGAGTAAGTAACTCACCTTACGCATAAACCCCATGACAATTTAAAAATTTCGGAAAAGTACAAAACGTCATTGCGAGCGAACGTACGTGAGCGTGGCAATCCACATATAGATTGCTTCGTCGCTACTAAAGTAGCTTCTCGCAATGACGCCAAGCTATTTTCTATATGACTTTTAAATGCCATGTGTAAGGTTAGTAAGTAACTGCTATATAGTTTTTTGTTTAATTTTATTATTTTGTAAATCATTATGCTTATTAAAGATTTTGAGAATAAAGGCTTTTTATATCAATGTACTGATTTAGAAAAACTAACGACACTAATGAACAATAGTAAAATATCTGTTTATATTGGCTTTGATTGTACAGCTCAATCTTTACATGTTGGGAGTCTGATGCAAATTATGATTTTGCGTCTATTGCAACAATATGGTCATAAACCAATAGTAATCCTGGGAGGGGCGACTAGTAAAATTGGTGATCCTACTGGTAAAGATGAGGCAAGAAAATCTTTAACAAAAGAAGAAATTGCCAAAAATGCTGAAGGTATAAAAAAATCATTATCAAAATTTATTAAATTCGGTACTGGGAAAAATGATGCAATATTAATTGATAATTCAGAGTGGCTCGAATCGTTAAATTACTTAGATTTTCTTGGCAAATTTGGTAGTTTTTTTTCTGTGAATCGTATGTTATCTATGGATTCGGTGAAATTACGTTTGGAAAGAGAGCAGCATATGAGTTTTTTAGAATTTAACTATATGTTGCTACAAGCCTACGATTTTTATCATTTAAATAAAGTATATGGCTGTTCTTTGCAAATAGGTGGTAGTGACCAATGGGGTAATATCATAATGGGCGTTGATTTTACCAGGAAACTAACTGGTAATGAAGTTTTTGGTATGACTACGCCATTATTAACAACTGCTTCTGGCAATAAAATGGGCAAGTCTGTTGGTGGGGCGGTGTGGTTAAATGAAGATATGTTAACTCCATATGATTATTATCAATATTGGCGGAATTGTGAAGATCAAGATGTAGTCAAATTTGCTAAATTATATAGCGAGTTAGAGGAAGATAAGATGCAAGAGTTTATTGTACTTGCTGAGTCTGATATTAATGGTGCCAAGAAGCAATTAGCATTTAATTTAACAAAACTTTGTCATGGTGAACAAGCGGCTATAGCATCCTTAGAAACAGCTACAAAGGTTTTTGAACAAGGAGAAATTGACGTAAATTTACCAACTATCTATATTGAACAGAGTCGTTTAACTCTAGGCATTTCAGTATATGAATTGCTTCATGAGTTGGGTCTTGTTGAATCAAAATCTGAGGGGCGTAGACTCATTAGAGGGGCTGGGGCTAAAATCAATAATCAACTAATCGAAGATGAAAATATGATGGTTGACTTGACTTTTATGCAGGACAACCAAGTTATTAAGATATCTGCGGGTAAGAAGAAACATATGTTAATTAAACTTTCTGCATAATCAATCTATCGCAGGCAGCCTCCTAGATGAGCTATAGTCAATTGATGAGAAGTTGGTGACGTTCGTCGCTCAATGCTCGCCTATTACTTATAGGCGTCGCCCCATCGTTCCTGCTACCCAATTCCCCTGAATTGACTATACCCAATTGCTTATTATACAAGTGCTTACGCTCTATTATTAGAGCTTCGTTATTTCATATTCTAACTCCATATTTTTTCCACAAAATGCCATCGAAATTTTTAATATTTGTTTTACATGTGAATGCTCTTTTATTTTACTATCATATTTTTTATTAATAATTTGTTGTAAACCAGATTTAGCTATATCTGCTAGCTCTTCTGAGGATTTAGCGATTTTATACTCGATAATCATCGCTTTATCACCTTTGCCAATTTTTGGAATCATCACAACGTCAGCTCTGCCATCCCCTGATTCTTGTTCACTTGATATTATATAATTAGGAGTTAACATATTAATAAAGCCGAGCATAAAGCCACTATAAAATAATTCGGCTTTTTTCTCTCCTGTTTGATGAAAACTAGTAGAATTAAGTAATAATTCTTGCAGACGCTCTTTAAATGCCTCTATTTTACCATCTGGTAATAGAGTAACAAAAGAATAATATCCAGAATTATCAATTTTTATTTGTTTAGTAACCCATTGTAGCATTCTTTTTTCATAAATATATTTCACCTCGTAGTTAGGAGCAGATAAATCATAAATATCTCTTTCTGGCATCTTGGTAGTTGTATTTAGGTAACCACTAAATAATAATAAGCTAAATAACCCTTCTGGTTGGTTAATATCAGCAAAATTTATATGTTTAGTAATAGAAGAAGTAATAGTTTTACCCGCAGCTAAAGCCTGGATATCTGTTTGCATCTCATCTGAGAGCAATACATGATCAATCCAACCAGTCCCACCACTATCAATCCAATAATGATCCAGCTTGCCCTTCTGAGCTAAACATCTCATAATTGACCAAGGATTATAAATGACTTCTCCACCAAAATTATAGCCATTATACCAATTTTTAATTTGTTCTGGATTGGTTTCAAGAGGTACTTTGGTTAATAATTCATCAACTTCTGCTTGAGTAAAGCCATAGATGTCTGTAAAATTCTCATCTAGTAGACTACATTCAGTTAAATTATTCAAATCTGAAAACAAATTAGCCTTAGCAACACGCAATATGCCGGTAATAACACCTTTTTGTAATGAATCATTGGTTTTAAGACTATTGCCAAATATTGCCCGGAATAGAGCTAATACTTCCTCAAACTCTTCTGAATTATTGCCAAATTTCATATAGGCACTATTAATTGGCGTATCATACTCGTCAATTAGTATGTAAACTTTTTGATTAAAATGTTTATAAAGTAAGTCGCTTAGAAATTTCAAACTATTTTTAATGTCATCTTCTATTAACTTGCCTGTAAAATATCTTTGTAATATTTCCTTTTGTGCATCAATCAATAATTTTTCATCTTGTTTTATATAACGTTCTAAATAACGATGCTTGGCAAATAAATTAATTATTTGACTTTTAATTCCCACCTCAATTTCTTGATAACTACTGCCTCTAACGCCCTTGAAACTTATAATAATAACTGGGAATTGACCTTGGCGTTTCATAGAATTTGCTACATTAGCAATTTTTAATGGCTTTAGTTCTTTAGTCTCATCAAATCCTAAATCTACCTCTCCACCAGTAAATAGTTTATAATTCACCTTTTGTTCTTGTGGTAGAACCCGCCCTTGCTCATCCACTTCTATCTCAAAAAATCTCCGCACCATATCCATATTCAAGCTCTTCCCCCACCGCCTTGGACGGGTGATTAAGGTGACTTTACCACTATCTTCTAACAATTCCTTGATCATTAGACTTTTATCAACAAATATATCGCTATTAATCAACAAATCGTAGAAGTCATCGGTACCAACAAACATTCTTGGCTGATAATTATTGTGGGTTTGTTCTTTCATACTTTACTCAATCAACTAAAATTCACTCTTATATCTAAATAATTTATGACAACTCATGAACATGGTATTTACTAATAACTTGCTTATATAGTCAATTGATGAGAAGTTGGGGACGTTGTTGCTCAATGCTCGCCTATTACTTATAGGCGTCGCTCCATCGCTCTTAGCCCCAAATTCTCCTGAATTGACTATATATTTCATTATAACATAATAATAACTTGCACTAACTATTTATCAGTAAAAAATTATAAAATTTTTAACTTCTTATCCAAAATTTGCGTAATAAAGTATTTTAGGGATTTTTTTGTTTAGGTTCTGTTGACAAAATTTTTAACGTAACCATATTAAAGCTCCAACAAAATTTAGAAAGGCTAAAAAGGTGGCTGGGGCTTTATCAAACCTAGAAAATATTATGTTTTCTTAAGCATTTCCTTATATAAATCTAAGGTTTTACTTAGCATTAAATCAAGGGAAAAGTTATCGATTACGGCTTTTCTTGCTGCTTGTTGTATCTTTTTACCTTCATTGGTTTTAAGTATGGATAAGCAATGTTCAATTTTTTCTGCTAAATCGCTTGGATCGTTTGGTTTAACATGAAATCCAGTTTTTGTATCTGATATTGTTTCAATAGCTCCACCAATATTTGTAGCAATTACTAGCTTTTCCATTGATTGCCCTTCAGTTATAGTACGACCAAATGCTTCTGGCTCAATTGAAGTAGATAACACTATATCTGAAATGCCATAAAGACCGAGCATATCAATTTCATTACCAAAAATTTGAACTTTACTTTGTAGTTTCAATAAGTTTATAAGAGATTTTATTCGATTTGTGAAATTTGGGTGTTTAGATAAATCCCCAACCATCAGACAATAGAAATCTAGATGTTTTAGTTTACCAAGTGCTTCAACAAGGGTAAGGTGACCCTTCCAACTGGTAATTCTTGATGGTAATAATATTATGGGAGGAGTGTTATTAGATAGACCGTATTTCTTTTTATATTTTACTAACTTTTCTTCTGTGACATTTTGGGGATCAAAATAGCGATAATCTACCCCTCGACGTATTACCACAATTTGTTCTTCTAAAATTTTATAATTAGTTACTATATGCTGCTTTACAAAATTAGATACAGCTATAACCTTCTCGCCTTTGGTCATTACGCTATTATAGAAATGTTTGAACAAATTTGAGATGTTGTAAATGCCATGAAATGTTGTTAAGAATTTAGTATTAGTAGCCTTTGCTGCCATATAACAACTCCAAGCCGGAGCTCTTGATCTTGCATGTACTATATCTACGTCATATTCCTTGATTATTTCTGATAAAAATCTTGCATTTTTCCATATTGAAAAAGGATTTTTAGTAGCACTATTCATAGAAATATGCGGTATATCTGCAGCTATTAATTCTTCAACTAATGAACCACCAGAGGAGACTACAATAACATTATAATCAACTTTTTTTAACATTTTAGCCACTTCAATTGTCCCTCGCTCTACTCCACCAGAGAATAAAGCTGGAACTACTTGCAAAATGGTTGGTTTATGGTATCGTTTGGGTGAATCTGATGAAATCATTAATTAACTAATTTAAATGAATAAAATATATAATACAGAAAATAAAAAATTTATCACTTATAATCATTATAAAAGTAGTAAAAAAAATATGCCTTCCGTAATGTTTTTACATGGCTTGATGTCACATATGAATGGTACCAAGGCTGTATTCCTTGAAAATTACTGTAAAAAACAAGATTATAATTTTATCACATTTGATAATTTTGGTCATGGAATATCGTCAGGTGATTTTCTTGATGAAACTATTGGCTCTTGGCTTATGGAAGTTGAGATGGTGTTAAATAAACTTGTCCTGCAGCCAACTATTATAATTGGTTCCAGTATGGGTGCCTGGCTTGCTATGTTGGCTGCTATAAAATTATTTGTAGCGTTATTGGTCTTGCTCCAGCAATAGATTTTACAGAAAACATTTGGGAAAATTTAACTGAAAGTCAAAAAAAACAAATGCAACAGCAAAAATGGCTTGATGTTAGTGGGCGTAATTGCAATAATACATACCCAATAAGCTATCAATTAATACTTGAAGCCAAAAATCACTTGTTACTAAACTCAAATAGTATTAATCTTAAGAAACCTGTTCATTTAATTCACGGGATGTTAGATATTGATGTACCTTATAATATTTCAAATAAGTTAGTAGAAAAAATTACTAGTGATATAGTAGTAATGAAATTAATAAAAGATGGGCATCACAATCTCTCAAGAGAATCAGATTTGGCTATAATTGCTAATTCTTTGGAAGAAATAATAAAATATAAAAACTAATGAATAACCATAAATTTGCTAAAACAGCTAAAGTCTCAGATTTTTTAAAAGTTGCAGAAGTAATAGATAAGCTAGATCAAGATAGTTTGGTGCTTTTTGATGTGGATGACGTACTGATCATGGCTCAAGATGAATATCGCTTAACTCATCCTTATAGACGTGAATGGTGTGTTGAAAGCAAAAAACGCTTTACTAGAAAAGAAAGGCAACTTTTTTTTAGTATTATTCTAAAAAATCGTACTATTCGCTTAGTGAACCCCAATATAAATGATATATTGAGTAAATTATGGGAGAGGCAAATTCCAACTGCTGCTTTAACCAAGCTATATACAGGTAGATTCGGGGTTATTGAAGATTTTACCAATTGGCGTTTAAAAGAGCTTAAAGGAATAAATATAGATTTTATGAAATCTACTCCAATAAAAGAGGAAATATTAATTGATGAATTACATAGTGAGAATGGTATGCCGATGATGGAAGAAGGGGTGATTCTTACTGCCGATATTGATAAAGGTGTAGTATTAGAGAATATTTTACACAAGAAAAATTACTACCCTAAAACCATAATATTCGTTGATGATGTTTTAGAAAATATTGAGTCGGTGGAAAAAATATGTACTAAATTACAGATTAATTTTTATGGTTTTGAATTTAGCGGAGCTTCTTTAGTACCGGAAGCAGAGCTTGATAAAAAAAGTGAAAAAATTCGTTTTGAAATTTTAGAGAATGAACATCGTTGGCTAACAGATTTAAAACTTTAATATGGTATTTGAAATGTTGAATAAATTAATTGTTTTTGTAAGTGTATGCATTATTTCTTGCTGTGCTATCGCTGAAAAACAAGAGGGCATTCCGGTAAAAGCCAGTAAAGTGCAAATGGCTGATTTGCATAATGTTTTCAGCGTTGTCGGACAATGTAAAAATGATGCAAGCCGGGATTATTATGCTAATATTTCTGGTACGGTTGATGTAGTATCTGATTCTCATGGTAAGGTTAATAAAGGAGATATTTTGCTTATTATTGACAAAGATTTAGCTACGTCAACTAAGTCACAAGCAGAAATCTCTTTAAAAACGGCGATGACTGCTTATGAACGTGATAAGGCATTATTTGCCAAAAAATATATTAGTAGTGATGTACTAGAAAAATCAAATAGTGATTTAGAAACAGCTAAGCTTGCTTTTTCCAAAGCAATGAATAGTTACAACGATATGGTTATCGTAGCACCATTTGATGGAAATATTGGTATAATAAAGCTAAAAAAAGGGGATAAGGTAGAACAAAAAAATTATCTTTTTAGCATTATTGCTCAAAATTCTACCACTAAGAGTATTTTAATGGAGTTACCTGAGGAGCTTTATAATCAGGTGTCAGTATCTACTGATTTAGTGATAACCGATAATAATGGTGATAAGATTAATGGAAAAATTGCTGAAATCTCACAATATGTTTCAGATAATGGTACTATAGGTGCTAAAGTTATTGTTGATTCTAATAGTAATATGCTACATAGAAGCTATGTACCTATAGACTTAATTATTAACAAACATCGGAATTTAGCAGTAGCTAGTCAATCAGTGCAGAGTAATAGTAAAGGTCAGTATTTTATATATAAACTTAATGATAACAAAGTGCAGCAACTTTATGTTAAGCTAGGTACTAGTCTAAATGGTCTAACAGAGATTATTTCAGACGAAATCAAAGAAGGAGATATGGTAGTAGTGGAAGGAATTACTAAGATTAATGACGGTAGCATAGTGAAATTATTATAGCTACCCAAAAAAGGTTTTAGCCATGTGAACTGACTTCACGTGAGGAGCCGAAGGCGACGAAACAATCCATAAAAGTAATAAAAATGGATTGCCACACTCACATATGTTCGTTCGCAATGACGTGTATGCATCTCAAACGTCATTGCGAGACTACGTAGTAGTCGAAACAATCCAAAAGTGAATAAAAATGGATTGCCACACTCACATATGTTCGTTCGCAATGACGTGTATGCATCTTAAATGTCATTGCGAGACTACGTAGTAGTCGAAGCAATCCATTTTTATTCACTTTCCTGGATTGCTTCGTTGACCTACGGGCTTCCTTACAATGACGGTTTGTATGGGTAAATACTAATCGGGTTAGTTATAGATTTAAAAAGGAGAAAATATGGAATATATATTATTAGTTTGTAGTATCGTGGCGATCCTTATTATTATACAGATGGTTAAGGTTGTGCCACAACAACAAGCATGGATTGTTGAAAAATTTGGGAAATTTGATAGCATCTTGCAGCCTGGCTTGAGTATTTTGATACCAGTGATTCAGAAAGTAGCCTACAAACACACTTTAAAGGAAGAAGCAATTGATGTGACTGCTCAAACAGCCATTTCCAATGATAATGTTACGTTACTAATAGATGGTGTGTTATATGTAAAAATTGTCGATCCAGTTGCTGCATCTTATGGGGTTAATAGTCCATATTATGCTATCACTCAGCTTGCACAGACCACTATGCGTTCAGAAATAGGTAAGTTACCATTAGACAGAACTTTTGAAGAACGAGAAACCTTGAATATCGCTATTGTTTCTGCTATTAACCAAGCGGCAGTCAATTGGGGGATACAATGTATGCGTTATGAAATTAAAGACATTCAGCCACCACAAACAATACTTAAAGCGATGGAGTTACAAGTTGCGGCAGAACGTCAAAAACGAGCCCAAATTTTAGACTCAGAAGGTAATAGACAAGCAAAAATAAACCATGCGGAAGGCGAGAAGGCTCAAGTTGTATTAAATTCTGAAGCTTCCTATATTGATCAAGTAAATAGGGCTAAGGGTGAGGCTGAAGCAATAGGATTAGTAGCCATGGCTACTGCTAAAAGTATTGAACTTATAGCAGCCTCTATTCAGAAATCTGGAGGAAACGATGCAGTATCTTTAAAAATCGCTGAACAATATATATCTGCTTTTGGTGAGTTAGCTAAGGATAGTAATACAGTAATTTTGCCGGCAAATCTTTCTGAACCAGGAAGCTTTATAACTCAAGCTTTGAGTATTTTTGATCAGCTGAAATCAGCGAGTGATAAGAAATTGCCTAAGGAATCAAATATAAAGGAATCATCTACAAAGAAAAAACTTAGTGCTAGTGAATAACCTGCTATACTCTAATAATGAGCGTTCACGGTTTTTTTGCTATTTTCTTATGATGAATAAAAGCCAAGCGTCATTGCGAGACCACGTAGTGGTTGTGGCAATCCATTATTCTTGGATTGCTTCGTTGCTACTAAAGTAGCTCCTCGCAATGACGTCTTGTACTTTAACTTTTTTCCTGTGAACGCTTACCTCTAAATAATATGTGCAAATCTAATGATTCAAAATAAGTATATTGTTAGACTGGCATTCTTTGGGTTATTTATAAATATCATTGTCAACATGATTTACTATCGTTACTTCATTATTGAAGAAATGATTTTAAAGCAAGTTGGAGAAGCAAATATTAAAATAGCTGGTGTTTATACAAAAAATGTCTGGAATAGGAATAAAACGGCTGTAAATAAATTACATGAATTTGGTTATATAAATTTATTGCAAGATGCCGATTTTATTAAATTTGCAACTACTTCAGTTGATATTTTTGTTAATCTCAATGCCTATATTTCTTTATATGATCTACAAGGTCATAAAATTATAACCAGCTCTCCAATTCAAATAACAAGTCAGGTGAATTTTCCTGAAGATACTTTGTATCAAAGAATTATTAGCCAATTTGACAAATATTTTTTAAAAGAGCTGGTTGTAGAGCAAGCCTTTAACAAAGCTTTTAAAGGAATGACAAGTCATATATTAATTCCTAGGGCTCTATTCCATATGTCAGGGAAAGTAGAGAAAGCATCCTGTATAACAAGTTATATTCCAATAATAAACCGCGACTTATCTAGGTATCCTGTTGATGGTGTGTTAGAGATTAATACTAATATTACTAGTTTATGGTCAAGTATTATAGAGCTGGAGAAAAAAGTATTACTAACATTTTTTATCATTATGCTAATATTCTTAATTATCGTAATTAGCAACACAAATTATGCACAGAAGATTATAGATCAACAATTTGAGGCTAATAAAGCGTTAGAGGAAGCGGTAATTAAGGTTAGAAACGAAAGTTCTGCTCATACTAAATTTTTTGCCAATGTTAGTCATGAACTACGTACCCCTCTAAATGCTATTATAGGTTTTTCAGAAATTATGATGTCCACGCCTTACAATAAAGAGCATGGTAATTATATAAAAGATATTAATGACGCAGGCAAGCATTTGCTCAGTATAATAACTGATATATTAGACTTATCAAAAGCATCGGCTGACAAGCTATTAGTTGACTTTGTTGAGTTAGATCTCAATAAATTAATTACTTCTACTGTAAGGATAATGAAGCCAAGAGCTGATCAGGCATCAGTGCAATTAATTGAAAAATTACCAAAAGATCATATCGTGATAAAAGCAGATCCCAAAAGACTTAAACAAGTATTTTTTAACCTTTTATCTAATTCTATAAAGTTCACCAAAGCATCAGGTACTATAACAATTTATGCTGAGAAAGATGAGCCTAAAGGGCTAGTTTATATACAGGTTATAGATACTGGTATAGGAATTGATGAGAGAGATATTCCCAAAGTACTATCAACCTTTGGGCAGATTGATAGTACCGTTGGCAGAAAATACCAAGGAACCGGTCTTGGTTTACCACTTACTCGCAAGTTGGTTGAATTAATGAAAGGTAAATTTGAGTTACAAAGTAAAATAGGCATAGGCACTACTGTAACATTAACTTTTGCTTATGATTAATAAACTTCCTACCCCAAACGTCATGGCAAGGAGCTACTTAGTCAGATGTCACCCCTGCGTAGGCAGGGGGCTAGATTCCACAACTGTTGAAAGTTAGAAGAGGAAGCGGTTTTAGACCGGATAGTTTAAAAATCGTATGTGGTCAACGTCATTGCGAGAAAGACCTTAGGTCGACGAAGCAATCCATAAAAGTAACCAAAGATGGATTGCCACGACCACTACGTGGTCTCGCAATGACAGAAAACCTATCTAAAACCCGCTTTACCTTCTAACTTTCAACAGTTGTGGGCTAGATTCCGCACCGAAGCGGGAATGATGGTATGGACGAGTGAAGCGAAATATGCTTTACTTGTACGGAGTCAGCTGAAAAATAGTTTTCAGCTGCTCCAAATTAAATAATAATTTAATTAATAGGTCCATACCATGATAAATAATAGCATAAAAAATACTATAATAGGAATAGATTTAGCAAAAAATAGTATGCACTTGGTGCAAGTCGATCAAAATGGCAAAAAAATAGGTTGCCAAAAAGTTACAAGAGATGAGTTAATAGCCTATTTAAGCAATCTCGATAAAAGTTCATTGGTAGCTATGGAGGCATGTGGAGGAGCTAATTATTGGTCACAGGAAATTGCTAAGCTTGGTTTGCAAGTCAAACTAATGAAAACAAAAGATGTAAAAGTTTATGCTACATCGAAACAGAAAAATGATTATAACGATGCGTTAGCAATATGCAAAGCGGCTCGTGATCCAGAATTAAAAACTGTGCTACTAAAAAGCAAGGAGGAACAAGATATAAAATTCTTGCATAAAATTAGAAGTAATACGATCAGAGATCGTGTGCAAAAAACTAATTCTACAATATCAAGTTTATGTGAATATGGCTATAATACAAAATTAAGTAAAAATAAATTTTGCAAATCATGTAGGCTGGAGGTAGAGTTAGCGTATAGTAAAGGTTATATAAATTCTGGGGTAAGGTCAATTTTACTTTTAGAATGTAAAGAAATTGAGGATTTATGTGACAAAGAAAAAACTTTAGAAAAGCTGATTATCAGCAATAATAAGCAAAGTGAGAAAGCTACTAGGTTGCAGACAATTTTTGGCATTGGAGCAATCAATGCTAGTTGTTTGAGTGTAGCCCCAATGGAAAGTTATCCAACCCCGAGGGATTTTGCTGCTTCGCTTGGTTTGGTACCAAAGCAACATAGCTCAGGAGATAAGATAGTTTTAGGAGGGATTACCAAACAAGGAGATAGATATGCCAGAACTATGTTGATTCAAGCCGCAAGGACAATAGCAATAAGAGCAAAAAGTGATAAGGAATCAAAAGATAAACTAGTGCAGTGGGCAGTGAAGAAATTTGCTGAAAATAAATCATATAATATTATATGTGTTGGTTTAGCAAATAAGTTAGCAAGGATTGCTTATGCAGTAGTCACCAATGGTAGCGAATATGTTGCAAATTAGTTTAGTTGGAAAAAAAGAAGAAACTATGTCAACTAAATAAAAATTGGTAATTGATAAATATTGTGAGTAAAGAATAGTAACAATAAAGAGAACGAAAGTTAAAGAGTTAATGAATAAGTATTCTGAATAAAATCCGTAATTATGTCGAGGCTCTAGAAGCCGTGGGAATGAGAGGTCACTCAAGGATATTTATAAGAATGCAGAAACCATTATGGCACTTGATGCCGAATATATGACCGCTTCCTTTGTGGCTCTATTTTTTTATTTTCTTTCTTGACAAATTCACTCGTCCATATATGACGAAAAAGTCAGATGTCATATTAAAATAGGAGAATATTATGTTTGAATTAGAGCAAAAATATTTTGGGTTAGTAGCTGGAGTAGATGAAGCTGGCAGAGGGCCGTTAGTGGGGCCTGTAGTAGCTGCATCTGTCATCATTGATCAAACAAGAATCATAAATGGTATCAAAGATTCTAAAAAACTTACTAGAGAAAAGAGGAATTTGTTATATGAACAAATAACACAGAATTATATTTGGTCTGTTGGTATAGTGTATCACGATGAGATAGATATAATTAATATCCTTGAAGCGACTAAAAAGGCTTGTACTATATCAGTAGCAAATCTTTCTGTTAAACCGGATACAATATTAGTAGATGGTAACATGAAATTTGCCGATTCAAGATTTATTAGTATAGTAAATGGTGATAATTTATCGATTTCTATTGGAGCGGCATCTATTATTGCAAAAGTTACTAGAGATCGTTTATTACTTGAGTATGCCAAAGAATTTCCAGAATATATGTGGCATAAGAACTTTGGATATGGGACAAAAGAACATCTAAATGCTATACATTCTCATGGTTTTTCACCTTACCATAGAAAAACTTTTAAGATAAAAAGCTTTTAGCCATATATAGTCAATTCAGGAGAATTTGGGGCTAGGAGCGACGAGTAACGACGTCCCCAATTTCCCATCAATTGACTATATTGTTATTAATTTGACTATATTAGTAACTTATGCTTTAATTGAGCATATTAATTAAAATAATTATTGTTATGGAACAATTAAATGCAACTGATGCAAAACGTGAATTTGGTGAATTACTTATTAAAGCTCAAGTAGAACCTATTAGTATAAGAAAAAATGGTAAGCCTATAGCTGTAATAGTTTCTGATAAAGAATTTCAAAAATTGGAAGCCTTTAAAGAACAGCTATTAAAACTTGCTATTGCTGAAGGATTAGACGACATAACAAAAAATAAAATATATGATTATAGGGATGTTTTTAATAACCTACAAATGAAGATCAATGATTCAATGTAAGTTTACTGATAGTGCTAGACGTGATCTTGAAGATATTACAAATTATACTCTAAAATATTGGGGAAAACAACAAGCCATAAAATATCTAGACGAGATATATAGTAAAATTATTACTTTAAGCAGCAGTCCTAGTATAGGTACTTTGCGTGCCGACATATATCATGCGTTACTAAGCTTTCCTATAAAGAAACATGTGCTTTATTATATAAAGCAGGAGGAAGGTATAATTGTTGTTAGAATATTACACAAACATATGTGCCATAAACTCCATAATTTTCCAAACCTAAATAAGTTATAAAATATCAATTATCCCTTTAAGAGACTGTCTGCGATAATTAATTATAGTCAATTCAGGAGAATTTGGGGCTAGGAGCGACGAGGGACGACGTCCCCAACTTCCCATCAATTGACTATATATATTCAAAATAAAAATACATTTATTGTAAATAAAATGAGTTAATACACTTAGTGTAGATATATTTATGTGATATAAAATTAAATAAAACATTAAACTAAACATTTTCCAAGGATCATTTACTCATGACTAAACTTACCACTGAAGAAATTAGAAATAAATTTATAAGTTATTTTGTTGCCAATAATCATTTACACGTTCCAGCTAGTTCTCTTATTCCTCATAATGATCCTAGTTTAATGTTTGTTAATTCTGGGATGGTACAATTTAAAAACGTTTTTACCGGTCAGGAAAATAGAAATTATCAAAGAGCGGTTACTAGTCAAAAATCACTACGGGCTGGTGGTAAGCATAATGATCTTGAGAATGTTGGTTATACTGCAAGACATCATACATTCTTTGAAATGTTGGGCAATTTTTCTTTTGGTGATTATTTTAAGGAAGAAGCAATATATCATGCTTGGAATCTTTTAACCAAGGAATTTGCTATAGCTAAAGAAAAACTATATGTAACGGTTTATCATACTGATGAAGAAGCAGCTACCTATTGGAAAAAAATTGCTAATTTAAGCGATGAGCGAATTATTAAAATAAAAACCACTGATAATTTTTGGTCAATGGGAGATACTGGACCTTGTGGACCATGTTCAGAAATTTTTTATGATCATGGAGAGCAGATACAAGGCGGGTTGCCAGGAACGCAAGAGCAAGATGGTGATCGCTTCATTGAGATTTGGAATATGGTCTTTATGCAATTTGAACAAGTCGATAGTGATACTAGGATTGAATTGCCTAAAAAATCCATTGATACTGGTATGGGGTTGGAGCGTATTAGTGCTGTGATGCAAAATGTCTATAATAATTATGACACAGATTTATTTAAGGAAATAATCGCCTATACCGAGAATATAGTAAAAGTTAAGGTAGAAGGAGAGGCTAAGTTTTCTTACCGGGTTATTGCAGATCATTTACGAGCTTGTGCTTTTTTAATTAGTGATGGCATCATGCCCTCAAATGAAGGTAGAGGATATGTACTTAGGCGTATTATGCGTCGGAGTATGAGGCATGCCCATATACTTGGTAGTAGTGAACCTTTAATGTATAGACTGCTTCCTAAATTAGTAGAGATTATGGGAACAACTTATCCCGAACTGAGAAGGGCTGAGGATTTTGCCAGTAATATCCTGGAACAAGAGGAAATAAGATTTAAAGCAACTCTTGAAAGAGGTCTTAAATTACTTGATGATGAAACAAACCATCTTAGTAAAAATTCAGAGCTTTCAGGAGAAATAGTTTTTAAATTATATGATACATACGGCTTTCCTGTCGATTTAACTGAAGATATATTAAAATCTAAACAAATCTCCATTGATCTTGATGGCTTTAATAATAAGATGCAAGAGCAAAAAGATAGGGCAAGAAAATCTTGGTTAGGTTCGAATGAATCTAAAACAGATAAGATGTGGTTTGATATTAAAGCAGAATTTGGTAGTACCGAATTTTTGGGTTATTATTTGAATGAGGCGGAAGGTAAGATATTAGCTCTTATTAAAGATAATAAATTAGTTGATACTATAGAAACTAGTCAGGAGAAATTCATTCTAATTAGTAATCAAACTCCTTTTTATGGGGAGTCTGGTGGACAGATGGGGGATATAGGTTATATCAAATCTAGCAACAGTAAAATTAGAGTAGTAGATACGGTAAAATATCTTGGTTCAATAATTGCTCATATATGTATTTGGCAGGAAGGAACCACCATTAAGGTTGGAGATAGTGCCGATTTTGCTATTGATGTCAAATATCGTAATAATTTAAGAATTCATCATTCGGCAACTCATATATTACATGCAGTATTACATCAAGTACTGGGTAAACACGTAACGCAGAAAGGATCGCTGGTAGCATATGATCGTTTACGTTTTGATATTAGTCATATGGCGGCATTAACCCAAAAAGAAATTATCTTGATAGAAGATAAAGTAAATCAGATTATTACTGATAATTCAAAAGTTACCACAACATTAATGTCAACAGACGACGCTATTAAAGCAGGGGCTATGGCTTTATTTGGTGAAAAATATGATTCTGAAGTACGGGTAGTAGCGATGAATTCGCTCGAACTAAATTCACTTGAGTTATGTGGTGGTACACATGTTACTAGAACCGGTGATATTGGGATGTTTAAAATTACCAGTGAAAATGCTATTGCAGCTGGCGTTCGGAGGATAGAAGCGGTTTGCGGTGAATTTGTCTTAAAACTAATTAGGCAGAATGATGCGATGATTGAAAATATATCTGCCGCTTTAAAAATAGGTAAGAATGAACTTATTGATAAGGTGAATAGTCTAATTGCTAGTAAGAAACAATTAGAAGATCAGTTAGTATCTCTGCAGGTCTCGATGCTTGATTTGAATATTGAACAAATTGCCAAAGAATCAGTCAGTGTTTCTGATATAAAGTTTGTTTACAAGCTAGTACATAATATAGATAGTAAAATATTACGCTTATCTGCTGAACGAATAGTTGATAAGTCTGATAATCTTGTAGTTATATACATAGCTATGCCGGAAAAATCTAAAGAGGTTAGTGGTAGCACAGGGCATAATACTTGCAAATTATCGATTACAGTTGCTGTTAGTAAAAAAATCAGTAATAAGGTTCATGCTGGTAATTTAGCTAAAGAAATATCTATATTCCTTGGCGGTAGTGGCGGTGGTGGTCAAGCGAATATAGCTCAGGCAGGTGGTACTGATGTAAGTAAACTAGGAAAGTTACCAGATATGATAAAGGGGGTGTTATCAGAACTTTAACGGATTATAGTCAATTCAGGAGAAGTTGATGCTAGGAGCGATGGAGCGACGCCTATAAGTAATAGGCGAGTGACGACGTCACCAACTTCTCATCAATTGACTATAGATATATGGTATTTCTGACACAGATACTAAAGAGTTTAAAATGTAATATTAGAATAATTTTATGCTTTTAAGTAGTGATATGATAGTATATAATGCAGGCAATGGGTGTTTGACAATTTTTTGTTAGGCAAATGTAAATCAGTAGCTTATTTAATAATTTAAGGAGTTTGTTATGATACTAAAAAAAACCACAATAGCTTTTTTAGCACTATTTATGCTTTCTGGGTGTGGTGCAAAGAAAAAACCGATAGATACGGGTATAACTAATGAAGTTGAGGAAAGTTCTCTAGCTTCTGATTTTGAAAGACGTGCTGGTGACAGGGTGTTTTTTGCTTTTAATAAATCAGATATTTCGCCTCAAGCAAAAGAACAGCTAAGTAAACAAGCTAATTGGTTAAAAAGCCATCCTAAAGTAACAGCCACTATTGAAGGGCATTGTGATGAGAGAGGGACAAGAGAGTATAACTTGGCGCTTGGTGAAAGAAGAGCAGAGGCTGTTCGAAAATACTTGACTAATAATCTAGGAGTTGAGGAGAGCAGGCTTGATACTATCTCTTATGGTAAAGAGAGACCAGCTGTTCTTGGTGATAATGAAGCAGCTTGGGTACAGAACCGTAGGGCTGTAACTTCTATAAAATAAAGTATACAACGTTACTAAGTTTAGCAAAGTCGCCACTTTTAGTGGCGACGAAGCAATTCATGAGAATTAGTATAGATACATCGACTACATGGATTGCTTCGTTGTGCGGTTTCCGCACTCCTCGCAATGACGCATAAGCGTTAGTTTAAGAAAACAATAATTAAAAAATCGTCATTGCGAGGAGATCGTAAGGTCGACGAAGCAATCTAATAAATGTCGATTGCCACGATCACGTAGTGGTCTTGCAATGACATTTTGCACTTTCCTGGAATTTTTAAATTGTCATGTGGTTTGTGCGTAAGGTGAGTTATAGAATAAAAATTGTAGGGTACTATGGCTTATTCGGCACTAATTCAGGTTAATTGACTATATAATAAAGTAATTTTTAGAGATAATTTTGTGGTATATATATTAATTGCTTTAAGTTTGACTACATTAATCTTAGTGCTAGGTGTTGTCTCTATGGCTATTGGCGGGAAAATTGACAAAAAATTTAGTTCCAAATTAATGTCGTTACGGGTTATATTTCAAGCATTTGCTGTATGTGTTCTTGCTTTTCTCTATCTTTCAAAATAGTATATTCATCAAAAACTTGTAAGTTAACATCATAATATGCTTGATCTATTTAGCTTTAATGAAAAAAAGCCCAAAATTAATAATTCGTATACAGCAAAAGATATTGAAGTATTAGAAGGGCTTGAGCCTGTACGCAAGCGTCCTGGTATGTATATTGGCGGGACGGACGAGAATGCTATGCATCATCTTGTTTCGGAAGTGCTAGATAATGCTATGGATGAAGCTGTTGCTGGTTTTGCTAGCGTTATCACCATAAAGATGCATGTAAATAATAGTATCACTATCTCTGATAATGGTAGAGGGATTCCTGTTGATAATCATCCCAAATTTCCTGATAAATCTGCTCTTGAGGTAATTTTAACTCACCTTCATTCTGGTGGTAAATTTTCAAATAATGTCTATCAAACAGCAGGTGGCTTACATGGAGTTGGCATTTCGGTTGTTAATGCTTTATCCGACTATTTAGAAATTAAAGTATATAAGCAGGGTAAATTATTCAAGCAATCTTATTCCAAAGGACAAAAATTGAATGATTTAACCAGTGAAGATATTGCCAAAAAATTAAGGGGAACATCTATCAATTTTCATCCTGACCCAGAAATTTTTGGAGAGAAACCATCCTTTTCACCAAAAAGAATATATGAATTAGCCAAATCAAAAGCCTATTTGTATAGAGGGGTAACGATAGAGTGGCAATGTGAAGTTGAAACTAAAAGCGATGTTCCAGCAACAGCTCTCATCCATTTTCCAGATGGTTTGAAAGATTATTTAATTTCTAAAATAAATTTGGAAGATTTAGTTAGTGGAGAGATTTTTTGTGGTAATATTGAGTGGGACCAGGATCACATAAAAGTGGAATGGGCAATTGCTTGGCATAAAAATGAAGACCAGCCTTTTATCCAATCCTATTGCAACACTATTCCTACCCCTCTTGGTGGAACCCATGAGCAAGGTTTGCGTAGTGCATTACTGCGTGGTATAAAGGTATATGGTGAAATGACCGGTAATAAAAAAACCACTTTACTTACTATTGAGGATATTCTAGAAACTTCTTCTATTGTTTTTTCTGTATTTATCCAAGAGCCAATATTTCAAGGACAAACAAAAGAAAAATTGGTTTCGCCTGGGATTAATAAAATAGTAGAGAACATTGTTAAAGACCATTTTGATCATTGGTTGAGTAGTAATAAACTCGTAGCCAACCAGCTGCTTGAACATATAGTTAATATTGCGGAATACCGAATAAATAAGCGTAACGAAAAAAATATTTCACGTAAAACTGCTACACAAAAATTGCGATTACCAGGTAAATTAGCAGATTGTACAAGAACCTCTCCTAATGGGACGGAATTATTCTTGGTTGAAGGAGATTCTGCCGGGGGATCAGCTAAACAGGCAAGAGATCGAGAAACACAAGCTATTTTACCTCTTAGAGGTAAAATTTTGAATGTTGCCAATGCAACTTTCGAGAAAATTACTAACAACCAAGAAATTCAAGATTTAGAGGTGGCATTAGCCTGTGGTAGTCTTAAAAATTATCGAGAGGAGAATTTGCGTTATGAAAAAATAATAATTATGACAGATGCTGATGTTGACGGAGCTCATATCGCCTCATTGTTAATGACGTTCTTTTATCTTCGTATGCCGAAGTTAATATCTTCAGGTCATTTATATCTTGCTAAACCACCTCTTTATAGATTAACCCAATCTAATAAAACTTACTATGCAGTAAATGATCAACAAAAAACTGATTTAACTGCTAAATTATTAAAAAATAGTAAGGCTAAAATAGATATTGGTCGATTTAAGGGGTTAGGTGAAATGATGCCAGCTCAGTTAAAAGAAACAACAATGAACCCAAAAAATAGAACCATTCTAAAAGTTACTATAGATGATTTTGATAATATTGCTAAGATAGTAGACGATCTTATGGGCAAAAAACCAGAAAAACGTTTTCAGTTCATTTATAATCAGGCTTTAATTAAGATGGATACAATTATAAACAATTTAGATATTTAGGAGTACTATGTTCATACGCTTTATAATGTTATTATCAAGTTTTATCTTTTGTGCCAATATCACATTTGCGGAAGAACCGAAAAAAAAGAACGAATTATCAGATACAGCTTATCTCAAACAATTTCAAGAGGTCTTTGAGCGTATTAATAAAGACTATGTTCAAGAACCGGAAAAACAAAAAATGACCGATGCTGCTATCGAAGGCATGTTAACTTCGCTAGATCCCCATTCTAGCTATTTTACTGATGATGATCTAAAAGATTTTCTTAATGAGACTAAAGGAGAGTTTGGCGGTATTGGTGTTCAAGTGCAGTATGATAATGGTGCCATCAAAGTCATTTCCCCTATTGATGATCTAGCAGCTTATAAGGCGGGTATAAAAGCTGGAGACTATATAGTAGGAGTTAATGATGAGTTTGTATCAACTTTAGGTTTTCATAAATCTGTCAAAGAGATGCGTGGAGAACCAGGAACAAAAGTGAAATTACTGGTGATTACAGAAGGTGAATCTAAGCCAAAAGAAATTGAACTTATCCGCGAAATAGTTACCATTACCCCAGTAAAAGCTCATTTAGAAAAAAATAATATAGCTTATATAAGAATAGGGGCTTTTAATGAACACACCATTGAAGAATTAAAAAAATCTATGAAAACTTTAAAAGATGGTAGTAAAAATAGCATAGAGGGTATTATTCTAGATTTACGTAATAATCCTGGTGGTTTGTTAGAGCAGGCTGTTGCTGTTAGCGAATATTTTATTGATTCTGGAGTAATTGTTACTACCAAGGGAAGAACCAAGAATAGTAATGCGGTATTTAATAGCAATAAATCTGCAGAAAAAGCTCCATTAGTTCCGATGATTGTTCTTATTAATGTTGGCTCTGCCTCAGCTGCAGAAATTGTAGCAGGTAGCTTGCAAGATCATAAAAGAGCGATAATACTTGGCATAAAATCTTTCGGTAAAGGATCTGTACAAAGCTTTTCGGTAATCAGTCCTAGAGCGGCTGTAAAGCTTACTACGGCTAAATATTACACCCCTAATGATCGTTCAATTCAAGCAGAGGGTATCGAACCTGACATATTTGTTGAGATGGTAAAAGTTGAATATCCCGAAACAAAAATGATAGATGGAAGATTCTCTGAAGCTTCTTTAAAAAATTACTTAAAAAACGATAACAAAAAAAATGATGATAAAAAACTAGACTCTACAAATAAAGATAAAGAGGCTATTAAGAAAACAGATGATACTACAAAAGATAAAGATAAAACAAAAACGACTGAATCAAAAAATACTTTAGACCAACTATCTGATCTTTATAAAAAAGATTATCAATTTGCTAGAGCTTATGATTTGATTATGGGATTAATTTTAACTAATAAAGCAAAAGGGCATTGAGTTATATGAAATATAAAAAAATACAGCACTTAATTTTTCTAATTCTTTTATTAATTGGTTCAAGAACTATGGCTGACGAAATGAGAATTGGAGTATTCAGACATGATTTAGGGTATAAATTTGGACTGAGTGGTAGATCAAGAGAACGTATTGAGAAGGGTTGTGATTTTAATTTAGAATGGCTTTTTGAAAAATACAAATTTTTATATGCTTATCCTCATATAGGGACAAGTATTAACAGTGATAGCTATACTAGCCATATCTATACTGGGATTACTTGGCATTTTGATATGACGAAATGTGTATTTTTTGAAGCAAGTTTTGGATTTGCCATTCATAATGGGGAAATAGAAAAATTAAATCAAAGAAGAAGAGCCTTAGGAACAAGATTTTTATTTAGAGAAAGCCTTAGTTTAGGTGTAGTAATTCAAGAGAAGCACGCTGTTTCCTTAATTATTGACCACTTATCTAACGCTAAGATTGTAAAACTTAACCCTGGTTTAACTAATTTAGGTGTACGATATGGTTACAAATTTTGACGGTGGGGTAGGGGGCTTTGGTCGTTCTTGCTACTTTGTCAGGTTCTTGGCTTCCCTGTTATTCCTGCTTCGGTACATAGGCGTAAGTTTAAGAAAATAAGGTAGAAAAGTCGTCATTGCGAGCCACCGTAGGTGGCGTGGCAATCCATCTCTAATCGCCTTTCTGGATTGCTTCGTCGACCTACGGTCTTCCTCGCAATGACGGTTTTTCAATTATTGTTTTCTTAAACTGATGCTTATGTGCTTCGGTGCGGAATCTAGACCCCGCACCGAAGCAGGGGTGACATAAAAAGTAAATTGTTTTGGTATTTATGAACAAATGGATCTATTATTTTGGTACTAAAGGTGGGGATGGTAATGCTCAAATGAAAGACGTGCTTGGCAGTAAAGGAGCTGGTCTTGCCGAGATGTCTAACTTAAATTTACCTATTCCTGATGGTTTTACTATTACTACAGAACTCTGTAATTATTTTTATAAAAATAATTACAGTTTGCCTGAGAATTTTAATAATGATTTAGTGATAGCTATTAAAAATTTAGAAAATTCTACTGGCAAGGTTTTTGGTGATCATAATAATCCATTATTATTATCCGTTCGCTCAGGTTCAAGAGCTTCGATGCCTGGTATGATGGATACTATACTTAATCTTGGGTATAATGATCAAGTTTGCGATGCACTATCAAATATTACTGGAAATGAGATTTTTGCTCTTGATAGCTATCGACGATTCTTAGAAATGTATGGATCAATGGTGCTATCAATTTCAAATGGTTTATTTAAAAATGCATTTGAGATGCATAAGGTTAAATGTAATATCTATCAAGAGAAAGAAATTACAGGAGATTTTTTAAGAATAATAGTTGAAGAGTTTAAAAAAATAATTTTTAATCATGGTGAAGAATCTCATGGTAAAGAATCACTTTTTGACCCATATAAACAATTAGAACAATCAATAAAAGCCGTATTAAAATCTTGGGCAGGGGATAGGGCGGTAACTTATAGAAAATTACACAATATACCCAATAACTGGGGTACGGCGATTAATGTCCAGTCAATGGTTTTTGGCAATCAAGGAAGTAATTCTGCTACAGGCGTAGTATTCTCGCGTTGTCCTGCAACTGGTGAAAATAAGCTTTTTGGTGAATATTTAGTAAATGCTCAAGGTGAGGATGTGGTATCAGGGACAAGAACCTCCAGCCCTATTACCAACGAGCATGATGTAGATTGTTCAATGCAAATAGTTATGCCACAAATATTTGAGCAATTACAAGAGATTTGTAAGAAGTTAGAGTTACATTACTTGGACGTACAAGATATTGAATTCACCGTACAAAACGGAGTTTTGTATATTTTGCAAACACGTACCGCCAAAAGAACAGCTTTAGCCAGCATTAAAATTGCTACGGATATGGTGCAAGAAGGGCTGATTTCTAAACAACAAGCAATAATGCGTATAGAGCCGGAATCGTTAACGCAGCTTTTACATACGGCTATTGATTATAGCAATACTCTAGACCATATCTCTAAAGGGCTACCAGCTTCTCCAGGGGCTGCTACTGGTATAGTAGTTTTTTCTCCTTATGATGCTGAGAAAATGTCGCATCACCATAAAGTGATTTTGGTACGCCATGATACTAGCCCTGAAGATATAAACGGTATGTATGTTTCAGCCGGTATTCTGACAGCCAGAGGTGGGATGACCTCTCATGCTGCGGTAGTTGCTAGAGGGTTAGGAAAACCATGTGTTTGCGGGGCAAATGATTTGGTAATAGATGAAAAAAAACAGATGTTTAAAATAGGTAATACTATCATCAACTATGGTGACTTAATAACTATAGATGGCGGAACTGGGAAAATTTTCTTAGGGGAGGTGCCATTGATTCAGCCTACTTTTACTAAGGAATTTCAAACAATTCTAGATTGGGCAGATGAATTTGCTACTTTAAAAGTTAGAGCCAATGCCGAAACTATTTTAGATGCAGGTGTTTCCCTAAAATTTGGGGCAAGCGGAATTGGCTTATGCAGAACAGAACATATGTTTTTTGACCATGATAAAATACCATTAGTACGAGAAATGATCATTGCTCCTGATCTAGAGAGAAGGAAACATGCGATTAGTAAATTATTGCCCTTACAAATTCAAGATTTTAAGGCATTATTTAAAATTATACAGGGTAAACCGATAAATATCAGATTGCTTGACCCGCCTCTACATGAATTCTTACCAACAACAGAGGATGATAAAAGAAACTTAGCAAAGGTGATGAATCTACCGTTAGCTGTTGTGGAGCAACGCTTGCATGCATTATATGAAGTAAACCCTATGCTTGGACATAGAGGATGTCGCCTCGGTATTTCTTATCCTGAGATTTATCAAATGCAAATAAGGGCAATTTTTACTGCTATCAGAGAGTTACAAGTTGAAGAAAATATCAATACTATTCTGGAGTTAATGATTCCTTTAATTAGTGATGTTAATGAACTGAAAATCTTAAAAATACACATACAAGATGTTATTACTAACATGGAAGATATTAACAAATGCAAGTTTGATTTTACTCTTGGTACGATGATTGAGCTACCAAGAGCAGCTTTAAAAGCTGGAGAGATTGCTGAAGAGCTAGATTATTTTAGTTTTGGTACTAATGATTTGACCCAAACAACATACGGCATTTCTCGAGATGATGTAGCCTCATTTTTCCCGGATTATTTGGAGAAAAAAATCTTTGCATTTGATCCTTTTAGTAAATTAGATGAGGAAGGGGTAGGGGAGTTAATAAAAATTGCTATAAAACGTGGTTTAAAGAGCAACCCTACATTAAAACTTGGCGTATGCGGAGAGCATGCTGGTAATCCTCATTCTATAGAGTTCTTTTATAGAGTTGGTTTGCATTATGTATCATGTTCACCATACCGCATCCCTATAGCAAGGGTTGCCGCAGCTCAGGCAACAATAAAAGCTGATGATTATATCTGACAATTTTTTAAATAATTTGCATATATCTATTAGTGTAGTTAATTTTTATGATATATTACGATATATGACATTGACTCCCTTGGCATTCCCGCTTCTTCCCTTTGTCATTCCCGCGTAGGCGGGAATCTAAGACCCCTGCTTACGCAGGGGTGACACTAAGTCGGGTAAGGGTGATATTTGTTATACGTAAGGTAAAATATAATCTAACTAACTATAAGTTAAGTGCTAATCTATGATTAATATACTCAATCGATTAAAAATGCAAGTTTTTATAAAAATGTTGCACAAGCTTATAGCGTATTTTTTGTATAAAAAAAATATTATTATCCTAATAGGAGATAAAGGTACATTTCTTTGTGCTTTGGTTCACGATAAAGTTGTAGGTAGTTTATTTGTCCCTGATAAAAAGCAAAATGAATTAGATTCCTATAAAGAATTTTTTGCTAAATTCAAGAAACATTATGTTTTCTTCTTATTAAGCGGTTCTGAATGTCAATTACGTCATGAGCTAGTACCTGTACTACATTCAATAGTAACAAACAATCCTGTGGAGAAGTTTATTGAAGAGTATTTTCCTGCAGATTATATAGTTGGTTATAGTGTTTATAACATCAATACCAAGCCTAGTGAGGTGTGGAATAGTTTGATTGTCTCTAGTCCTTATACTCCTCCTTTAAGTAAACTACTTGAAAATTTGCTGGCAAGTGATAGCAAAAAATTTGGTGGGATTTATTTTTTATCTTTAGAGTTGCAAACAATTATCGATAAAATTGTAAAAAATGTTGAGAATAATAAATATAGTGAATATTTACAAATTTTTGTATGTATTTTAAATAGCAGCGGCATTAAACTTGTTGTTAAACACCAAGGTAATATAATCTCAAAACAAACATTGGACTATCCAGCTGATAAGTCAGATTCATATATTCAGGGTATAATCGAACAAGAAGTGGAAGATTGTTTGATATCTTGTAAAAATTATATTGCTAATCTAGCCCTTAAAGTTTGTATAATTTTCATAGTAGACCAAAATTTAAAGTTGCTATTAGAACAATCCAATTTTGCTGGACATCCAGTAATATGTATAGTCAATTCAGGGGAATTGGATAATAAATTTTCAGATGGGATGATCGTTAAATTATTTAATGAACAAAAAAGCTTTCTAGCCTCTAATCAATATTTAGAATCGATAGCTAAACTCAATCTTATCAGCTCTTTAGTTTTTAAACCACTTATTACTATAATAATAATATTGATATTTGCCGCATCTATTATCAAAGTTAAAACCGTAGCAAATTACAAAAAGTTAGATATTTTAAATTCACATTATTTTAGTACTGAGCAGGATTATTATAATGTTAAGCAGACCTATCCATATCTTCAAAACGCTACTAATTTAGCTGATTTATACGTCTTTGAATCATTATTACAAATTCCAGCACCAATACCATTTGATTTGTTAGAAAAGTTTGTAACAAATTTACCACCTAGTATTCATATAGAAGAGGTTAAATGGCAAAGGTTGGATCTAGATAATACGTTATCATCCTCTAATCAGTATATAAAAATTGGAATATCATTGAGGCTTATAGTTAATGATATATTAGTCGAAGAGGCTACTAAATTTTTAGAACAAGAAATTGCAAATTTTAGTAAAATATTTAGCAATATGGATATTAAATTTACAATATTTACTGACCAAATATTAGATTTACCTAATAGAGTGGTAATACCGGCATCGGTTATTATTACTAAAAAGAAAGGGTAAAAGATGCTTAAAAATTTTATTATTCATCTAAAAAATGTTATATTTTTTAAGTTTGCTATATGTTGTTTGTGTATTTCTAGCATTTTATGGTTGCTGCAAAGTCTTAATAAAGATTATATGGAGTCGATTAGCAAGAATAACAATATTGCAGAATCCCTAGCTCAAGAAACGTTAAAGCTATATTCTATAATAAATTCAAAAAATAAAATACTAGAGACCTATGCAAGATATACGAAATTATTATCTATTTCTGCTAGACAAAGTTGTTTAGAGAGAGCAAGGTTAATAATGAAAATTGATAGTTTGTCAAAAAAATACAACCTAAATGAGCCGATTACTATATCGATTAAACAAGAATTCTTAAGTGGTATTAGATCAGATATGGGAACAAAGCAAGATACTATAAAGATAAAGAATTATGATGTTTACATAAGATTCTCTACTAAAGATTTTGTAACATTCTCGACAATCATAAAAGAAATATACTCTTGTATGCCGGAAAATACTATTGTACTATCTATAGACGTCAAAAAAGAAGATGTATTGGAGCCCAAGGTTATTTATAAACTATCAACAGAAAGAACCCCTGATGTGATTTTTACAAAACTCAACATGCGTATAAGAGAAATAACAACAAATAAATAAAATTATGAACATCTTCAACAGTACAAATATTTCTATATGCAGAAAAAGCATATGTGAAGAGTTAATTAATAATATAACAAAACAAACATGTTTAACACTTGCTAATGTCATAGCTATTGATTATGAAATTAGACTTAAATCAATACCTGAAATTAATGTGCATATAGGTAATTGCATTGGTAAATTACGAACTTTTTTTGGTCAAAAAGTTATTACTGATGATAGTTTTTCAACAGTATTAATGTTGTTTTCGGTAGCAATCTCTGCAGATGCAGTAGACTATCAGGATAGAGATAATATTCTAAACAAATCAGAAGATATAGTAGTTGATACACTAATAAATACAAATTTTGGTGATACAAATTCTGAAGAGAGGGGAGTAATCAAACAAGTGCTAAAAGGTTTGTTGGCAGCAAAAAATAATTATGAATTAACAAACTTTATTCAAGTTGAACCAGAAATATTTCGTACAACAGTAATGCATGCGGTAAAAAAATATCAACAGCCTAAAGAGGTAAGTGATAATGTTCAATTGGAAATTAATAGAATAGTAACTGTTGCAGCAAAACATAATAAGAAAATGGAAATATTTAAACAAGCAACTAGCAAAATTATAACTGCTATTAGTGTTTTAGCAGTTGGGGCGATTAGTGTTGCAACAGCCGGGGCTACATTTGCTTTTATGGTAGTCCCGGCTTCTATTCTAGCAATAGAATATGCTCCCAAAATAGGAGAGAAGATGGGGGGGATGATTCTTAGTGCTGATAAATCGATGAGTGAGGAAGAACAAAAAATTACTACTCTAAAAACTAATTTGTTAAAAAATAATAAAGAATTTTTGACCAAACAACAATCTGTAGAGCATAATGTTGCAAAGGAACATCTATTGAGTAGTGGGGTAAAGTCTGTAGTTAATCAAAAATATAGTACAATAAAGACTCAGCTACAGCCCAACTTGCCTAATAAAAGTTCTTTGCAAAATAGCAAGTCCTCAGGACATGTTAAACAAAGGTAATAATATGCTAGTAACTTGGATTCTCCTTATATTTGCCGGATTATTTGAAATAGGTTTTTCTATATCGTTGAAATTATCAGATGGGTTTACCAAAATAAAACCTATTATAGCTTTTATTGGCTTTTCAATATTAAGCTTTATTTGTCTTAGTAAAACTCTAGATAAGCTACCTCTTGGCACTGCTTATCTTCTATGGACTGGTATCGGAGCGGTAGGAACAGTCATAGTAGGAATAGTGTATTTTAATGAGCCATATTCTGCTATGCGAGTTTTCTTTATTAGTACTATGATAATTTCCATGATAGGTTTGAAGTTATCTTAACCCGTTTACCTTAGGTATAATCCATGGCAATTTATTGCTTCGTTGACCTATGGGCTTCCTAGCAATGACTTTGAGCAATATTACTTATAATAACTATGATCAGGCTTATTTACCCTAAATTTTGGCAAAGTAAAAATATTATTGCCTATTTATTATTACCATTAAGCTGGTTATATCTTTTTGCTAGTTATCTACGAAGGATCACAGCTCGCCCAATAATATTTCCTTGTAAAGTAATTTGCGTTGGTAATATAAGCATCGGGGGTACTGGTAAAACTCAAATAGTAATCTTCCTTGCTCAACTATTGAAAGCTATTAATATTGATTTTATAATTATCACTAAAGGTTATGGTAGTAATCTTCAAGAAGCATTGTTAGTTGAAGCACACCATACAGTAGCAGATGTCGGGGATGAAACAGTAATGCTGTTAAAATATGGTAAAGTCATTGCCGCAAAGAAAATTCAAGATATAGAGCCTTTTATAGAAAAGATTAAGCCAAAGGTGATTATAGTAGATGACTCGATGCAGAATCCTAATTTTCATAAGGATATTGTTATTCTGTCAGTTGATGCTAATAGATTATTTGGCAATGGGTTCTTAATTCCAGCTGGTCCTCTGCGTCAATACCCCAAACAAGCTATTGACAAAGCCGATATAGTTATTTCAGTAGGTTCTGATTCTTTTCTCTCATATAAGAAGTATCCATTTCTATACTCAAAGCAGAAGAGTATACAAGCTCAAATAGTTCCCTCTATAAATATCGACAAGACAAAAAATTATTTTGCCTTTAGTGGTATAGGAAATCCTGAAAGGTTTCTCTCTACATTAGAAAATTATGGATTGCAGTTAATCGGTCATAAGATTTTCCCTGATCATCATCAATATTCTGCAGAAGATTTAGAATATTTAAAAGAACAATCAAAAAAATCTAACTCTCTGCTAATAACCACTAGAAAAGATTACGTAAGAATATGCGATACTGATCTGTCCGTAATATGTTGCGATGTGCATTTATTATTAAATAATCAACAATTATTAGTAGATTTAATATATGAAAAAATTATTTAAAAATATTATATATTTACTTGAATATTTTTTTGTTTTAATAGTACTAAAAATACTAGGGGCATTGGGTATTGACAAATCTGTAAATATTTGTCGATCCTTAGCAAGGAAAATAGGTCCTTTGTTACCAGTTAATAAAGTTGCAAAAGAAAATATTCAAAATATTCTTGGCAATAATCTATACACAAATGAAGGATCCATAAATTCTCAAGCAATCGTTAATCAAGTATGGGATAATTTTGGCAGTTTTATAGGAGAATTTCCATATATTAATAAGATGTCAGAGGAAGAATTATCTAGACGAATAGAGATAAGTGGTCTTGAGAATATAATAGAATTCCAGAAATCACAGCAACCATTCTTATTCTTTACTGGACATTTTGCTAATTGGGATTTTGCTCTTAAAATTAGCAATAAATTTTATCATAAATTTGCTATTATCTACCGCAAATTAAATAATCCTTATGTTGACAAACTAATTAACGATACGCGTATAAGTAATGATATAAAGCTAATTCCCAAAGGAACACAAGGGGTAAGAGAGCTAATATCTGCTATTAAATCAGGATATGCAATTGGTATGCTGGTAGATCAAAAAATGAATAATGGTATTGAAGTACCATTTTTAGGGCAGCCAGCCATGACTGCTCAGGCAATTGCTAAAATTGCATTACAGTTCAGCTACCCAATTATACCATTACAAGTGGTTCGCACTAATAGTAATAACAGTTATTTTAAAATTATTATTCATCCGCCAATAAAATTACAAAAAACTAATAATAATCAAACAGATTGTTATAATATAATGGTTACTATTAACCAAATTTTAGGTAATTGGGTTAAAGAAAACCCAGGACAATGGTTCTGGTTTCATAATAGATGGAAGAAGAATAATAATAAATATTCTAAAAATGCATATTCCAAGATTAAGTAATTGCAATTACTTAATAAATATGTATACTCTCCTGCTTTGAAGAATTGATACCGCAAATATACCTGCGGAGATATTCGTCTGCACATTCCTTGTTTTACAGTTAAATGTGAGTCGTAGGTAAAACTTGCATTTTTATAAAAATTTAATAAAAAAATAATGTTATGATAAGGGTAACACCTCCTCAAAAAATTATATCTTTTGCTGAAAATAAATCTGACCTAGATAAAATTGCTCAATTTATTAAGGACGATTGGGCAATAGTAAAATTAATGCCATATGGTAATTATTTTATTGGCGTCATGGAAAAGATGCAGCATGACAATACCATAAATGCCCAAGATCAAACTGTTTATATACCTCCAAGAAAAAAGATCATTTTTACTTAATTTTAAAGTGGCTTCTTGCAATGACGGTGTTATAGTCAATTCAGGGGAATTTGGGAATTTTGATCCCGCACCGAAGCAGGGATGAAACTAAGCCACAACTGTTGAAAGTTAGAAGGTGGAGCGGATTTTAGATAGCTTTTTCGTCATTGCGAGACCACGCAAGTAGGTAGTGGCAATCCATTTTTGGTTACTTTTGTGGATTGCTTCGTCGACCTGCGGTCTTCCTCGCAATGACTACTTTTCTAGCGGGAATCTAGTATATAGTCAATTGATGAGAAGTTGGGGACGTTGTCGCTCAATGCTCGCCTATTACTTATAGGCGTCGCTCCATCGCTCCTAGCCCCAAATTCTCCTGAATTGACTATAACTGCTCTATATCGTTAATAGAGACTTCTTGTTGATCAAAACCCTCAGGAGGGCTAGCAGCATCTTGCTTATTAATTCTTGCGTAATCCTGTGCTTCAGATTCTGACCTTGCGACAATTACTGTTATATTTGTGCTAAGATCAGCATGTAACCTAACCTCTACGACAAAGGCACCGGTTGATTTTATCGGCTTCTTAAGAATAATATTTAAATGTGATATTGACTGTGAAGAAGCCTTAGACAAACTTTCGGCAATTTCTTTATTATTCACTGACCCAAACAATCGGCCATCATCAGCAGACTGTCTAATAAATACTAATTCTTTATTACTTATAATAGTATTAATAGCTTCTGCCTCAGCTCTTATTTTTAGGTCTTTTTCCTCAAGATCATGTTTTTGAGTTTCTATGAGCTGTTTATTGAGTTCTGTTGCTCTAATTGCTAATTTTCTAGGGATAAGATAATTACGAGCAAAACCCCTTTTTACCTTAAGAATTTCTGCAATCTTCCCGAGCTTTCTTACGGGTTTAATTAAAATAACTTCCATTTTATTCCTCTGCTCAAACTTGAAACACAAAAGGCAATAATGCTAGAATTCTAGCAATTTTTATAGCATTTTTTAGTTTTCTTTGTTTTTTGGCACATACATTAGTGATTCGGCTAGGTAGCATTCTACCGCCTTCTGATACAAATTTTATTAACAAGTCAGGGTTCTTGTAATCAATTATTGGAGCATTAGCAACAGAAAGAGGGCAACCTTTACGTTTTCTAAAAAACACCCTTTTATTATTTTTATCAGCCATTTTAGTCATTGACTTAGAGTCAGTAGCATCATTTTCAAACATTTTAATCTTTTCCAATTTTATTACATTGAGTCTTTATTAATTGTTACATCCACTATTTCTTCATGATCTAAACTTTTGCTTCTTAGAATCGGTGAAGGTTCAGTGCTTATTGAGTCAACATTTATATTAATAAACCTAATAATATTTTCGCTTAGCTTCATTTTCCTTTCCATTTCAGTTATTACTGAAAAGTCAGTTTTAAGCCCCATAAAAACATAATGTCCTTTTTTGTTATTACCAATCTTATAGGCTAAACTTCTTAAACCCCAATATTCAGTTTTAACAACTTCACCATTACTATTTTCAACAATTTTAGTAAAATCATCGGTAATTTTATCTACATCAGCAGACGAAATATCTTGCCGTATGATAAAAACTGATTCGTAAAAAGCCATATATAAGAATCTCCAGCTACAAAATAAAGTTATTTATAACAACAAAAAACATTTAATTCAAGTGTTATCTTTACTACAAGGCATAATTAATGAATCTCTAAAATATCTCTAATAATTGCATAATTACAACCGTTTTCTACGGTCTGTAAACAAATAATTAAATTAGTAGACTTATGTTAATAAATTTAGTAGAAATTTATTAATTAATTCGATAATATTGCACTTTAAAAAGTTAAGTTTAATAATCATTACAATAATTTACAATAATGTAACATTAGACTCTTGCATAACTAAAGGATACTCTTTTGCTTTAGAATTGGTTTCACAAAACTTTGGATATTGATGTACTTATGCTTAATAGCTGTATACGTTGTCTTAACTCCACCTTTTGTTTATGCTCCAATTTTTCAAACCATTTGGATAGACAATACAAGAATTTAGTTATGCCTAAAATCTTCATTTAATTAAGTATTAGCATGTTTGATAAATTACCACCGAGAATTCTTGTTATAGAATCAACTAAAAGCGTCAACGCTTCTCTGTCTAACGTCATGGAGAGAGCGTGGTTTAACCTTATTAAGACTAATACAGTAGAAAAAGCAATAGTTCTTTCTGCTATTAATCCTCCTGATATAATTATTATTGACTCGATAGTACAAGATAAACTTGCTACAGAGATAGCAAGTAAAATAAGAGAAATTGATGATTTAGTGAGAGTTCCAATAATTTTTTTGTTACATCCAGGAGAATCTCTGTCTGGCTACGCTTTAGAAGATAGCAACTTTGTCGCTTGTCTCATTAAACCATTCACATCAGATCAATTAATGCTCTTAATAAGATCTTTATTAAGACGCTCTAATTTAATTCTACAAGATAAAGTTATAAAGTATAAAGAAGTAAGTATGGATCTTACCACTTATAAAGTAACTAATAACGGTAGGGTAATTCGTTTAGGGCCAACAGAATTTAAGATTTTACAACTTTTCATAAAATCCCCTAAAGTAATATTTTCTCGTCAAGATATTGTAAACAAAGTGTGGGGAAAGGATGCGGTTATTGACTTACGTACTATTGATGTACATATAAATAGAATAAGAGCATCTCTAAATAACAAAAACTCTGAAGTATTTATAAAAACTGTTCGTTCCACAGGGTATTGCCTTGATTTACCAGATATTCAAGATTAAAGTAAGAAATTATCAAAAATTTCTTATATAATTCTTGCAAAAGATATACAACTTGCAATTTTAAAAATTTGGTGTAATGTTCTGAATATTTTAATATATAAAGTACAAACCAATAGATTAGTTGTTATGAAATCAGATAAAATTAAAAACACCCTCATTATACCATTATACATTATTATATTAATTATTGCAATACCGATACTAAGCGAAACTATTTATACTCCCTCACTTCCTAGCTTAGCCAAAGATTTAGCAATTAGTGCTAATTTAGCTGAATATACCCTTACTATTTATTTGTTTGGTTTTGCTGTTGGGGTGTTACTATGGGGTAACTTATCTGATTCTTATGGACGTAAGCCTTGTCTACTTATAGGATTTTTAATTTATGCCTTATCATGCTACATTTGTTATCTATCAGATAATATAAATATGTTACTAGCTGCAAGATTTATGCAAGCTTTTGGGGCTAGTGTTGGGTCAGTATTAGGACAAACCATAGTTAGAGATGCAATAAACCCGCAAGATCGTGGCAGGATATTCTCAACTATAGGTATTGCTATAGCTTTTGCTCCTGCTATAGGACCAATTATCGGTAGTTTGGTAATAAAATTTTATCATTGGTCAGCTGTATTTCTTGTATTAATCGTAATGGCAATATTAATTATGTTGTTAGTATCAGCTAAACTTCCAGAAACTAACCAAAATCTAGAGGCTAAACGCTCGATTATTATATTGTATCAAGAATGTTTTAATAAAATGATCAGAGATATAAGATTGCTCGGTTTCGTATTTTTAATTGGAGCAGTAAATGGTATTGGATTTGGCTATTTTGCTGAAGCACCTTTTTATTTTATCTCAGGACTAAATATGGCAGCTTCATCATTTGGTATGATAGCATTATTTTTATGTATTCCTTCAATTTTAGGTGGGATTATATCTAAAAGGATGCACAAATTGCAAATAACATCTGACAATATTCTTTTTGTAGGTGTTAAGCTTATGTGCTTAGGAGCTCTGCTATTCTTTTCATCTAGCTATTTTAGTTTAATTAATAAAGATGATGTAATCTGCTCTGTATTCCAAACTTTATTATGGATGGGCATGATTAACACTGGTGCCATGATGGTAATGACCAATTGCTTTAGCCAAGCTTTGGAAAATTATGGTCAATTTGCTGGTACTGCTGCCTCACTTTTTGGTTTTATGTATTATGTAATTATCGCAGGTTTCACAATGCTAATGGGATATATGCATGACGGAACATTGATACAATTACCATTATTTATACTGATCATTGCAATTAGTATGATGTTAGTATTTTATATTGCCATTAATAAGAAACAGATATCAGGATAGTTAGTTATAAATAAAAAATATAGGATTGTTTATTTGAAACAGGATAGTACACAAAGGCTGGCAAAAGCTATTAGTAATGCAGGAGTATGTTCAAGGCGTGCTGCAGAGCTGCTTATCAAAAATAGTGAAGTAAAGGTAAATGGGGTGATCATCGATTCACCTGCCACCCTGGTTGATAATACTAGCATTATTGAAGTATCAGGAAAACTAATAAATCAACAACAAACTCCGCGTTTATGGACATATTACAAACCTGTTGGCTTAATTACCTCACATAAAGATAATTATGGTAGAGAAACTGTCTTTGAAAATCTGGTATTACAGAATCTGCCTAGGGTAATTTCAATCGGGCGATTAGATATAAATAGTGAAGGATTACTATTACTTACCAATAATGGTGACTTAGCAAGGAAGTTTGAGTTACCATCAAGTAAACTTGAACGTATATATAAAGTCAGAGCACACGGTAACCCAAGCTCATTGCTTAAAAATTATAAGAATATAGAGATTGATCAAATACGTTATGATCCTAAATTAATTAAATTAATAAAATCAGGAAAAACTAATTGTTGGTTTGAAGTAATTTTAACTGAAGGAAAAAATCGTGAAATTAGGAAGATATTTGAATATTTTGGTTTAAGTGTTAACCGGTTAATTAGAATTAGTTATGGGGGATTTATATTAGGTGATTTGCAACCAAATCAGTATAAAGAAATGCCATTTGAGGAATTTAAGAAATTTTTATGATACGAATTATCGCCGGCAAGCATAAAAATCGGATAATATCCACCTTAAAAAACTCTAATTATCGTCCTTCCACCGGCAAAATTCGAGAAGCGATTTTTAGTATATTAACTTCAGGAGAATTTAGTGATGGTAGGTTATTTACCAAGGAGTCTAAGGTTCTCGATTTATTTGCCGGCACTGGTAGCCTAGCTTTTGAAAGTTGTTCTAGAGGGGCAGGGGATATTACAGTAATTGATATAAATGCTGATTATTTGCGGGCAGCAAAAGCATTTGCTAGTAAAATAGGTGAAATGGATAAAATGACTTTCCTAAATATCAATGCTACAGCTTTGCCAAAATGTAAAAATAGCTTTGATCTAATTTTTATTGATCCACCATACTATCAAAATCTTGTATCAAAGGCAGTAAATGCTTTGAAAAAAGGTCAATGGTTAAAAGATGGAACAATTATTGTCGTTGAATTTGCTAAAAATGAGCATCTTACAGACGATTCTTTAGAAATGGTTAAAGAGAAAATATATGGTGATAGTAAATTGCTTATTTTACGATCCTAACTTAAACGTCATCGTGAGAATGCTATAAATAAGTAGTAATGACGTTTTTATGCTGTTATAAAAATTATAGGGTATGCTTTTCTTAAACTAACGTACTAAAATGATTTTTGTGGTAATATTATCAGCTACTTTTAACCAAATTTTATCAGTAGTATAAATCTCCATGTTATAATAGCAACCAGTTGCTATACATGCTCTGTCACCTAAAGATAGACCATAATCCTTTGTTAATCGACTTAACTTACCGGTCTTGATAGCTATATTTTCGCAAAATGGTATGATTTCTGGTACTATATCTGCTACGATTATATCAATTTCATTTTCTGCTATATTAGACCTAGTCAGGACAGAAACTAATTCACTTAAATTAATTGATGCTATACTACTACTTGCGATAACATCCTCTAATATTTTATAACCTGGTTCTTTTTTTAATAAGGCAATGATTGCTGATGTGTAAATATTTTTTTGTCTTGATCAAAGGTTTAGAACCTGTTGACATCTTCACTTCTCATAATTTCCAACTCTTTTTGCAAGTCAATATCCTTGTATTTACTTAAAATATTTCTGGCTCTTTCTACATTAGCATGAAAAGTTAAAACTATTAATTCAAAATCTTTATATTTAATAGAAACTTCATCACCTGCTTTAAGTTGTAGCTTTTTTCTAATCTTAGCTGGGATAGCAAGTCTGCCATTGCTATCTATATAACTTTTTAGTGCTGTCATGATATATACCTATAATATTAAGATTAATATAAATCTACAACTATATACAGTTTAGCTAAAATTATAAAAATGGTCAATTTAATAAATAATTGAATCATAAAAATATTATGTTGACTATAGATATGAATAAAACAGGAGATATATAAATTAGCAGCAAAATATTAGAGGTTTGATGACTTAAAATCCGCATCCTCGTAACTGGAGTGAAAATTCATCAGGTAAGATAATTTTCCTTAGTGATTTTTTTATTTGTAGTTCTCATAAAGAAACAACCAGATTTTAATCCCTAACCATAAAAATTTTATTTGGAATATATTATGACCTAACTCTTTATTTTTGAATTTATAATTGCTGTTATAAAATACGTTTATTTGCTTTCTCATCCCCAGGTAATATATAACTAGCTCCTTTCCAACTTGATGAAAAATCAAATTCTCTATATGGCTGATCGAGCTTAACTGGCTCATATACTACTTTTGCTAGAGTTTCATCATATTTAACTTGTACGTACCCAGTTAATGGGAAATCTTTTCTAAGAGGATGACCAACAAAATCATAGTCTGTTAGAATACGGCGAATATCATGGCTCCCAGCAAAATTTACCCCAAACATATCATATGCTTCACGCTCATACCAGCAGGCAGCACTAAAGATTTTGGTAATTGAAGGAATTATGTCATTTTCTCCAACCTCAACTTTGACTAGTATACGTTTATTTAATTTAAGACTTAGTAAATTATACACTACTTCAAACCGTTTCAAACGGTCTAAAAAATCAGCAGCAAATAAATCTGTCAACACGGTAAAACGTAAATTCTCAGATTGCTTAATTGACGATAAAAATGGCAACAAGCTTTCTATAGTAGATTTATAAGCAGCAAAATGTATATTTGAACCATTTGACTGTACAGGTAACACAGCTATTTCAAGCCCTTGATTTTTTATCAATTTATCAATAATCTCTTCCATATTATACACTAGCACTCTTAAATCTAGTAGTTCTTTTAATTTTCCTTTGTAATTGCATTAAGCCATAAATCAAAGCCTCAGCCGTCGGAGGACAACCTGGTACATATACGTCTACTGGTACTATTTGATCACAGCCACGCACTACTGAGTAGGAATAATGATAATAGCCACCACCATTGGCACAGCTTCCCATTGATAGAACCCATTTAGGTTCAGTCATCTGGTCATAAACTTTTCTAAGAGCCGGAGCCATCTTATTGGTTAAGGTTCCTGCAACTATCATTAAATCAGATTGACGGGGGCTTGGTCTAAACAACATACCAAAACGATCCATATCATAACGGCTGGAAGCAGCTTGCATCATTTCTACTGCACAGCAGGCAAGACCAAAGCTCATAGGCCAAAGTGAATTAGCTCTAGCCCAGCCTAGCAAATCATCAAGTTTAGTTATCAAGAATCCTCGATTTGAGATTTCTTCTGCAAGTAGCTTGTCTTGATCATATAAATCTATTTCTGCTTTCATGTAATTACTCCCAATCTAATGCTCCTTTTTTCCATTCATATATAAAACCAACAGTAAGTACAAATAAGAAAAACATCATTGAAAAAAAACCAAATTTACCAATTTTCCCAAGCGTAATAGCCCATGGTATCAAAAAAGTTACTTCTAAATCAAAAATAATAAATAAAATAGCTACTAGGTAAAAACGTACATCAAATTTGCTCCTAGCATCACCGAAAGGGTCAAATCCGCATTCATAACTATCCAGCTTAGCCTTATTATATTTCCGAGGACTCAAAAGCCTCGGTAATGTAACTATTATCAACGACAAAACTGATGCTATAGCAAAAAATACCACTATAGGCAAATATTCTTGTAATATGTGCGATGTTTCCAACATTAGTAATTACCTTAAAAAATATATCTTCTAACTTTCAACAGTTGGAACCTCACGTCCTCAAGCCGTCATTGCGAGGAGCCGCTAAAAGCGGCGACGCGGCAATCCATAAAAGTAAATAGAAATGGATTGCTTTGCTCTAGGAGATTTTTGTTATTGTAGGCAGTCTCTCCTAGGGGTTAGTTCTAAAGCTTAATACGGTTTAAATGCTTCATTAAACACGCATACTATTTTTTTGCCATGACGTATTGACAATTTGTGAAATACCTGTTCAATAATCACCATATTAGCATTATCTTGAGCAAGTCGATAATTTACCATCGATTCTCTAAGAGCTTCATCAACTGCAAAAATAGCTGGTAACTCAGCATTTTTATCTCTAAATTGTAAGTAAGTATACACTCCATCATCAAAAATTCTAATTGGGGCAATTGATTCATTACCACTTATCGAATAATTAAAATTATATTTCTCCGGATGAGATAAATCAAGGTTAGCTGAGGATGTAACATAAGTTTGCAAATAATCTCCTGAATTTTCATCATCAGGATAGATAAATCTTAAATTAAAAACCATTTCTGGATCTCTCATGTCCGAAGCTTCTGCAGCATATAGTTCAAAAAAGTAAGTTCGCTTGTTAGTAATAATCGTCATATTCGTTGTAGCATCTTGTTCCATTGGCTTAATGAAAATCCTATGACCGGCTGGTACTATTTGCCAAGAAGTAGTATCCCCCATGGAAATACTAACTATTTCCTCCTCTTTTGCTAGCTCTATACTAGCTTGATAACCGTAGTATCCGGTGAATTTAAATACATCATCGGGACTATACACCATTACCCTAATTCTGCTATCGATCGGCAATGGTCTAGATTCTCTAACAGCTAAAGCAGTATTTACAGAAAATACTACCACAAACAATATTATTAATCGCTTCATTTTATTTCTTACTTTTATCTTCTATTAATTTAAGTTTGTAACCAGTAACCACAAAATTAAAATTTGAGTTAGGAGGTAAATGGATATTAATGGCATCTATTTCAAAATTTATTGTCGCTTGCCAAACCATATTTTCCAAAATATCATTAGCAGAATTTTTTGCCACCGATGTAAATATAACCTCAGCCTTATTATTCTTATGATAAACCACTGATAATATATTAACAGAACGCCTTAAAGACCTTTGGTAACGCATAACTGGTGACAATGAATTGTCAATATTCATAAAATTGGCAAATTGTCTAAATATTATACGTGTAGAACTATTCTGAATAAACATAAATTGAGGACGAAGAAAATCATAATCATAAGATTCTCTGTGTATCACATAATTTTTAATCATAATATCTGCAATAGAATTAATTGCATTACTTTTTATATGATTAGCGTTAGTTATTGTTGCACTCTTTAGAGATTCAGCACTAATTGCGTATCTTACCTGACGAACTGTTGGTAATAAACTGTTAACACTAACCACTACACCTAGAAATAATGCCAAGAAAACTACCGTAAATATCAGCAAAAATGATCTGTGTACAAGCGGATATAAATATTCAAAATTATACCATCTTCTAGCATCAACAAAATATTCCCCGGACTTAATATATTCTTGAACAGAGCTTGATACCTTATCCATTAGCCTAAAATAATTGATTATCTTACTTAGTATTAGATTCTAGCACATATTAACAAAGAAGTTATTATTTTTTTATAGCTACTCCGAAAAAATTTGATTATATAGTGTTGAGGTTACTGATTGACATTAACCATGATTTATATAATATAGTAACCTGTACATAAGAAAGGGTTACTATATGTCTAATGAACATCAGCCACATGATACTATAGTCAATTTAGGAGAATTAGATAGCAGGAAAGATGGAGCGACGCCTATAAGTAATATGCGAGCATTGAGCGACGACGTCACCAACTTCTCATCAATTGACTATAATTCCCTAATTACTATTGCAAGGGCTAGTGCTTTGTTAGGAGTATCGTTTGATACTATCAGAAAGTGGGAAAAAAAAGGGCTTGTAAAAGCATACAGAAATAAAAATAAACACCGTTTTTTTCAATCTGAAGAATTACAGAGACTAAAATCAAAATTATCCGGGAATAATAATATAGGATTCAAAATATTACAATCAGAAAGAAAAACCAATTTTCAAGTTTTAGAACTATTTGCTGGTGCCGGTGGTTTAGCTTTAGGATTGCATAATTCCGGTCTTAAAGGTTCTCTTTTTGTAGAAATAAATAAAAATGCAGCTGATACATTAAAAACTAATATGCCAAGCTGGCATGTTATTAATGATGATGTAAGTAAAATATGTTACAAGAATATTTATGCAGATATTTTAGCTGGTGGATTCCCCTGTCAAGCTTTTAGTTATGCCGGTAAAAGGCTTGGTTTTGAAGATATACGCGGTTCTCTGTTCTTTGAATATGCAAGAGCAATAGAACAAATAAAACCTAAAATTATACTAGCTGAAAATGTTAAAGGACTGGAAAAGCATGACGAAGGTAGAACATTATCAACTATGATTCATGTTCTAAGTCAATTAGGGTATCGTATCGCTTATAAAGTTCTAAGAGCACAATATTTAGATGTAGCTCAAAAAAGAGAACGATTAGTAATTATAGGGGTAAGGAACGACTTATCATGTTCTATTATATTTCCTAAAGAACAAGATTATACTATTAGTATAGCTGAAGTGCTAAAGGATGTTCCAATATCTGATGGTCAAACTTATACTGCTCAGAAAAAGAAAATAATGGAATTAATACCAGAAGGTGGATACTGGCGAAATTTGCCTGATGTTTTACAAAGAGATTATATGGGTGCTAGCTATCATCTAAGTGGTGGTAAGACTGGAATGGCAAGAAGACTTTCTTGGAATGAGCCGTCCCTAACTTTGACTTGTAATCCTGCACAAAAACAAACAGAACGATGCCATCCGTCGCAGACGCGTCCTTTAACAATACGCGAATACGCTAGAATACAGAGTTTTCCAGATTCTTGGAAATTTGTTGGTTCAAGATCATCGCAATACAAGCAGATTGGTAATGCTGTGCCTGTTAATCTTGCATATCATATTGGTAGATGCCTTGTGGCAATGCTAGAAAATTATTTTGATCCTCTTAGCATGACTATTTTGCCTGAAACGCAGATTTAAAGAATTTTTTTATAAACTCATCGTTTTGCCCTGTATTAATTTTGAATTCTGGCTGTAAGTTTGATATGATGGTTGGGGTTATCTCAAATAATTGTTCAAGAGCATCATCTACACCAGTTGCAAGTGCATATAGTCAATTGATGAGAAGTTGGTGACGTCGTCACTCGTCGCTCGCCTATTACTTATAGGCGTCGCTCCATCGCTCCTAGCACCAAATTCCCCTGAATTGACTATAAAAACTATCACCATCTATTTGTCGTGTCAAACGGTTTCTTGGGCATATAACACCAGTGGAAGCGTTAGAAGGAACAAACTCAATATTATACCGCTTTGGTTTTTTAGGAATTATCTCAATGTAATATGCTGTATATCCTTTATACATATGACCTTTTTGCATTACTAAATTTTCTAATTTATAATACATAGAAGCTTTGTCTGAACCCTTAAGAGTATTATGTTTATTTTTTACTTCTCCAATGATTTTTTTATCGTGATTGACAATATCTACCATTTGACCAGAACTTAAACTTTCCCATCCATCAAATGCCCCTAATATTTGTTGGTGAAAATCACCTAGGTGATTTGATAAAGTTTTTTGTGATTGACGGGATTTCTCACTCTTCAGCCACTCACTAGAATTAATTTTAAAACTAGCCATTTCAAAGATAATAGAAAACGGATCCACAACATTACGATCAAATTTTTTCTCTGCTTTGATCATTGCTGCCCTGCCTTTATCTAAGACAAATTTAACAACCTTTTCAAGTGTAACATCATCTATAAAGCTTAAATAAGACATTATTCGTAAAATGATTAAATTTGATTAAATGTAACTGGTAATTATACTTAACTTAAATGCTTAATGCAATTACCTTTTAATTGAATAATGGAGACAATAAATAAGGCGTACAAAATTTTTCTTACACATGAATGTCTCATAAGTTATAAATTATTTGACTAGATAATTGTTTGTTGCTATAAGCTATCTTAGAGTGATGGGGCGTAGCCAAGTGGTAAGGCAACGGTTTTTGGTATCGTCATCGGTGGTTCGAATCCATCCGCCCCAGCCATTCGGCGCAATTTGCTACTTTTTGCAATTCTGTGAATGGAAAATCCAGAACGTAATGCAGTTTACAGCCCTCGAGTGTTAGGTTCGAAAACATAAAATTTAATAATTCCCTTTTTTCAACAATTGTCGAACCTTTAAAAGTTTCATAGGCGTTTGTGCTGATACATATAAGGTCTGCAAGCTTTTTAGAAAGCTTATCATCTACTTTGTCATAACTCTTAATTAATTCAATTAATTCATATTGTCTTTCCTTTAATTGAGTTTTCTTATGCAAAAATTCTTCTCTAGTTAAGGTGCCATCTGCTAAGAAATCCATCAATCTATTTAGTTTATTTTGAATAACGGTATGCTCTTGTTTTAATTCGCCAACTTCACGGTTAAATTCATAAGCCTTGCCTTGATTGACATTTATTAAATAATCCATTGTTTGTTTTAATATCTCAGTATCTTTTATTTGTAAGGTTTTTAATACTTCCTCAATTTGCCTTAATATTTCATCTTCCCTGATCCAAATAGCTTTTTTAGGCTCTTCTGGACTCCAAGCTCTTAAGATTTCATTTCTGATTAATTTTTTATTGCAAAAGATACCGTAATGTTCTAACGTTTGTCATTCCAACTGTTATTCTAACCAGCTTCCTAATAAAGTCAATCTTTAGTTGCCGATTCTTTTTCTTCATCTATTCTAAGTCGAATTTCGATAAATCTTTGGCAAAACCTTATAAAATTTCTTGCTAGTAATACCAACTCTCTAGCTTGGTAGGTCGAGGTTACGAAGCCACTATATCTCTTTAGAACAACAGAAAAAATTATAATTGGAAATATATAAGACTCGATTGATTTATATAGGGTTGTAACTTAAATGTAACAAAATACTTATTATTTTAAGAAGCAAATAATAAATTATTTGCTAGTATTTTAATTTTTAGTTTAATATACTTTATAATTAAAATAATGTGATGGGTATTAAAATGGAAGATATTAATGATTGGGAAACAAAATACGAAGATTGCAAATATTCTGAGAGGTTACTAAGTAAACTAATGCAGATAAACCAGGAAGTAACTATACCAGTAGATATTGATATGGTTAAAAAAGGTATATATTACGCCAAAAAGTATCATGGTTCGCAGATGCGACAATCTGGTGACCCATATTATTCTCACCCGATAGAGGTGGCGTATATGGTTGCACAGCACACAGCATTAAAGGTACCAAAATACTTCAGGACTGATATGATCATTACTAGCTTACTGCATGATACTATTGAGGATACAACTCTTACCGAAGATATGATTGCTGTGATCTTTAGCAAGCAAATTGCTAATCAAGTGGTAGATTTGACCCGGGTAAAATCTTATGGGAAGATTAGTGCGGCAGAAACAATGAGTATATTATATTCTCAAAATAAGAAAGATATTTTAATAATAAAACTCTTTGATCGAATTCATAATATGCAAACTATTGGTGCAAAATCTCCTGAGAAGATTAAGAAGATAATAAAAGAGACTTTAATTACATTTTTGTCAATAACCACAACTATTAGTGAGTTAGAATTAGAAAATGAATTAGCTCAATTATGTTTAAATGCTTTGGAGAACAACAATAGCTATAGATTTTCTTTTAATTATAACTTCCAATTGCCATCTCTAACTTTTTAAAATGAGAGATAGCAAATGTATAACCCGTAAGGATTGGAATAATCATGAATAATAACCCCCAATGACTAAAATAATCTACCAAATAAATAATACCAAAAGAAGCTGCAGCAAACATTAAAGAACGTGATAAAGCAAATATAAAACTAGTATATGTAAAACGCTTAAATACTGGGAAATGCATACAAAATACAGCAAAACCTGGAAAGCCTGTAGGAGCAACTACTGTAAAAAATATTTGAATAAAAAATAACTCTATTGGACTTGATATATTCTGTAATAAAATAGGGCATATAACAGAAAAAATAGAAAATATTATTAATTGTACTTTAAGAATCTTCAAAGGATGTATTCTGTAAACAAGAAAAATGACTATTATACAGCCTAATATATCCGTTAAAGTCACGATGAAATTCTGATGGATAATTTGTTCTGCACTATATTGAAAAGTATTTTTTAGAATATTACCACAATAAATATACCCTATATAAAACCATATAGGACCAGTACATTCTATTAAAAAATAAGCTATTGTAGTTTTTCGGTTAACTTTTTCTTGCCAAGCCGGATTAGATTCTAGCTCTTCTGTATCTATATTAGCTTTCTCAACTATGTTTTTTATTCGTTTTTTAGCATTGACAAATTCAGGAGTTTCTTTAAGAGCTGTTCTTGCTACTGCACCAATTAACGCAATTCCGGCACCAAACCAAAATGCCATACGCCAATTAAATCCAAAAGAAGTAACTAGTGAAGCTATACCTAAGGCTGCTGTTGCTCCTAAAGCTGAACAAGTTACAATGATTGCAACAGTAGCATATCGTGTCGATGTCGATTGTTTGACCATTTCTGTTAAATAAAGTTGAGCTCCGATAACTTCTCCCATAGAAGACATACCTTAAAGAATACGACAAATAGTGATAAGCCATGCAGCACTAACACCAATTTTTTCGTATGTTGGTAGATTAGCCATTACTAAACAGGATAATGACATCATAAAAGTGGTGATGATAACAGTTGCTTTACGTCCAATATTATCACCTATCCAACCAAATATAACAGCTCCAAAAGGTCTCAGTAAGTAAGTGGAACAAAATGCAGCTCCTGAGAGAATAGTTGCAGTATGAGGATCAGTTTTTGGAAAAAACAATTCATTCAACAATACTGCCATATGGACATATAGCATCAGATCAAAATACTCAAGGAATGTGCCAATTGACAACAGTCCAACAGCTTCTTTTTGTTCTTTAGTAAGGGTAGTTTGCCGATCAGGGATAATTCTGGCATTTTCTTGAACAACTTTACTCATAGTTGACCTGGTTTTGTTGTTGACTTCTGATAGCTCATATTTTTTCAATATTTTGTGTTAATATATTTAGTATATAATATTTTATCGCTGCACTAAGTGATATAAGAAAAATAATTATATATTTAAGTTGAAATAACAAATTTCTAGTTGTAACAATATCACGATCTTAATATGGCATTAAAGTTTTATAGCAACTTGAGAAAACAAAATACGGGGTTGTAACTTAAATGTAACAAAATACTTATTATTTTAAGAAGCAAATAATAAATTATTTGCTAGTATTTTAATTTTTAGTTTAGTATACTTTATAATTAAAATAATATGGTGGATATTAAAATGGAAAATATTAATGATTGGGAAGCAAAGTATGTAAATTGTAAATATGCTGAATGTAGAGAATATAATACCAACGAACTAGAAATTTTGTAATTGCAAATTTAAACATATACTAATCATTGCGTAACTTCTCCAACATTGCAAAATGACGCAGACCAAATCCATATGCCACAAGGAAAGGTACAAATAATATTATTATGCCCCAATTACCAAAAGAATCTATTAAATAGATTAGCCCAAAAGACGTAACAATATACATTGTTGCCCGTATCACAGCAAATGAGATACTAACACATCTAAAACGTTTAAATACAGGAAATTGCTTATAAAATATTGGTACTGCTGGGAATGTTCCTGTTTTAAGTAGCAATATAAAAAACTGCAATAATAATAAATAAAAAGGCGATGGGATACTAGTCAATATATATGGCACAAATATAATAATACTATAGTAAATCAAATTGAATTAGGTGATAAGATGTGGTATAAATAAAGGAAAAAATGTCAACAAGTCCATATAGTCAAGATTTAAGAGAAAAAGTAATAAATTATATAGAAAAAGGTAATAGTCAAGAATCTGCTGCTAGAATATTTGCTATACATAAAAATACAATTAGCCGTTGGAACGTAAGGAGAAGAAAAGAAGGAACAGTGCTGGCAAGAGCTAGACTAGGATTTAAAAGTAAGATTGATAAAAAAGCATTGGAATATTTCGTAACAAATAACCCTAATAGTAAGCTACAAGAAATTGGTAAGAATTTTGGAATTACAGGTTCTCAAGTAGCTAATATATTAAAAAAGTTAGGATTTAGTTATAAAAAAAAACCTTTAGCTATTTGGAAGCAAGTGCAGAGAAACGATCTGATTATTTAGAAAAGATCAGTAAATATGATAAAGATAAAATAGTATATCTTGATGAAAGTGGGATAGATATGACAATTTGCCAAGATAGAGGTTGGGGTAAGATAGGAGAATTATTGATTGGCAAGAAGAGTGGGAAGCATTATCAAAGGACTAATATAATAGCTGGTTTAGTAAATAACAAACCAATAGCCCCTTTTGTTTTTAATAAAACTTGTAATACAGAACTATTTAATAATTGGGTTGAAAAATTTTTGATTAAAGAGTTAACAGCAGGACAGGTTGTAGTGATGGATAACGTTAGTTTTCATAAATCTCAAAAGACAAAAGAGCTAATAGAATCAGTTGGTTGTGAAGTTATTTTTTTACCCCCATATTCTCCAGACTTAAATCCAATAGAAAAATTTTGGGCTAATATGAAGCGATGGATTCGAAACAAAATAGCGGAAATTGGTACATTATCTAAAGCTATTTCTGCATTCTTTGTCACCTAATTCAATTTGATTTACTATAGCACAAATTATTAATTTCGTTTTTAAAATTTTTAGAGGGCATATTTTATAACTCAAACAAGCATATAGAATACCGGTAAGTAACTCTTCTATTGCAACGAACAAGTTATGTCCAATAATTTGTTCAGCACTATAATTGAAGGTGTTTTTAAGTATAGTGCCACAATATACATATAGCAAATAAAACCAAATTGGTCCAGTCGATTCAATTGCTAAATAAGCTAATATAGTTTTTATGTTAACTTTTTCATTTAGCATTTCTTGATTAGTAATATCCTTTTTCTCTAAACCGAAAGTTTTAAGTTTATTTATAGTAAATCAAATTGAATTAGGTGATAAGATGTGGTATAAATAAAGGAAAAAATGTCAACAAGTCCATATAGTCAAGATTTAAGAGAAAAAGTAATAAATTATATAGAAAAAGGTAATAGTCAAGAATCTGCTGCTAGAATATTTGCTATACATAAAAATACAATTAGCCGTTGGAACGTAAGGAGAAGAAAAGAAGGAACAGTGCTGGCAAGAGCTAGACTAGGATTTAAAAGTAAGATTGATAAAAAAGCATTGGAATATTTCGTAACAAATAACCCTAATAGTAAGCTACAAGAAATTGGTAAGAATTTTGGAATTACAGGTTCTCAAGTAGCTAATATATTAAAAAAGTTAGGATTTAGTTATAAAAAAAAACCTTTAGCTATTTGGAAGCAAGTGCAGAGAAACGATCTGATTATTTAGAAAAGATCAGTAAATATGATAAAGATAAAATAGTATATCTTGATGAAAGTGGTATAGATATGACAATTTGCCAAGATAGAGGTTGGGGTAAGATAGGAGAATTATTGATTGGCAAGAAGAGTGGGAAGCATTATCAAAGGACTAATATAATAGCTGGTTTAGTAAATAACAAACCAATAGCCCCTTTTGTTTTTAATAAAACTTGTAATACAGAACTATTTAATAATTGGGTTGAAAAATTTTTGATTAAAGAGTTAACAGCAGGACAGGTTGTAGTGATGGATAACGTTAGTTTTCATAAATCTCAAAAGACAAAAGAGCTAATAGAATCAGTTGGTTGTGAAGTTATTTTTTTACCCCCATATTCTCCAGACTTAAATCCAATAGAAAAATTTTGGGCTAATATGAAGCGATGGATTCGAAACAAAATAGCGGAAATTGGTACATTATCTAAAGCTATTTCTGCATTCTTTGTCACCTAATTCAATTTGATTTACTATAGCAGCCTTCTGGTTGCATCAGCAAATTCTGGTGTTTCTCTCAGTCGCGTTCTTGCTATAGCTCCCACTAGAGCAATCACTGTACCAAATAAAAAAGCATATCGCCAATTAAAGCCACGTGAAGTAACCAACGTTGCAATACCTAAAGCGAATACTGCCCCTAAATCAGCAAATATAGAAGTAATAGCAACAACAGGATATTGCAGTGGGGGCTTGGTTGTTTCCGTTAAATATAATTGAGCTCCTATTACTTCTCCTAAAGATGACATACCTTGAACTATCCGACAAATAGTGATTAATACCGAAGCGGTAATCCCAATTTGGGCATAAGTCGGCAAAATAAACATCATCAAACAAGAACATGCCATCATGAAAGTTGTGACAACTAGTGTAGTTTTACGACCTACTTTATCGCCTATCCAACCAAATAGCAAAGCCCCAATTGGTCGAAAAACAAAAGTAGCACAGAAAGCAAAAGCCGACAGCAGAGTAGCAGTGTGCGGATCAGTCTTTGGAAAAAACAATTCATTCAACAATACTGCCATATGGACATATAGCATTAAGTCAAAATATTCAAGCAATGTTCCTATTGACAGCAACCCAACAGCTTCTTTTTGTTCTCTGGTAAGGCTATTCTGGCGATCAGGGATAATCCTGGTATTTTCTTGAACAACTTTACTCATAGTTGACCTGGTTTTGTTGTTGACTTCTGATGGCTCATATTTTTTCAATATTTTGTGTTAATATATTTAGTATATAGTATTTTATCGCTGCACTAAGTGATATAAGAAAAATAATTTTTATTCTGGCGTCATTGCGAGACCACATAGTGGTCGTGGCAATCCACACTTATTGGATTGCTTCGTCGGCTTACGCCTTCTCGCAATGACGTTTTTACCCTTTCATTCCCGCGTAGGCGGGAATCTAAGACCCCTACCTACGCAGGGGTGACAATTCTTCTACGCAGGTATGACATTTTACACTAATGATGATGAGGGTAATGAGAACTCTCTCCACCCATGGCAACATTTCCTTCATCAAACGACGTATCATGCAACCCGCTGTCAGCAGAGGTATCATGGGCAGAAGTCGATGCCCCATGTTCATCATAAGTTGCTGCAGTGTTTTCTTCAGTGAAACAGCTCTGTATTAACTTGCCTCCCGGTAGTTTGATAGCGTGATTAAATTTATCCATCTGCTCGAGAACTACTGCCATATCTACTCCTTTAGTAGGAATCTCCTTATGAGTCTTTTCTACTAATTTGATAAGATTCTTAATTTCAGGTTCCATATATTTAGGGATTACTGGTTTATTTTCAGTTTTAATGCCCTTAAGTTCCTTAGGAGTAAACTTCAATGCTACACCATAAAATAGAGCAGCTATGTCAGCATCTTCCTTTACCCCTAATCCCTGTCCAAAACATTTAAACAACCAAAAAGGAGCTTCTTTACCACCTAAAACTAAAGCTTGCCAAAAATCTTTAGCAGCAAGTCTCCAACAGGCATCTATCTTTTCCTGAGATTCACACCTATCTTCCATATCCATGGCTAACCCATAATAACGTTCTCCTGAAAATTGATATTCTTTTGCAGTAGTTGTGACTTCATTTTTTGATTTTGCCATAATCTTATCCTCCTATTTTATTTATAAAATGCCAAAACCGTTTCTAGACGTAACATTGTTAGTTTTTCTAGAATTATGGTTTTTAGTAACTATTGCTGTTTTACTCTTACTTGACAGATTCTTTGTTAATTCCAATGTTTTAGATTTAAGCTCTTTTGCTTTGGAAGTATCTTGGGTATTTTTCTCAGTAAAACAGCTCTGTATTAACTTGCCAGATGGAAGTTTGATAGCATTGTTAAATTTATCCATCTGATCAAGGAGTTTCTCCATAGTTATACCCTCAGCAGGAATTTTAGCATCAGTATCTTTTACTAGTTTTACCAACGTATCAATCCTAGGCTGCATAGATTTAGAAATTATTGGTTTGTTTTCAGTTTTAATATTATCAGCACAATATTCCGGGGTAAGTTGCAATGCTGTACCATACATTAGAGCAGCTATGTCAACATCTTTTTTTACACCTACCCCTTGTCCAAAACATTTAAACAAAGAAAGAGGGGCTTTTTTACTACCTAAAGTTAAAGCTTGCCAAAATCCTTTAGCAGCCACTCTCCAACTAGCATTTATTTTTTCTGGCAGTTCATTCCTATCTTCCATGTCAACAGCTAATCCATAATAATACTCCCCTGAACGTTGATATTCTTCTGCTGTAACTAATACTTCATTTTTTGATTTTGTCATAATTTACCACCTACCAGCTCTGCCTTTTTTGGGATCCGGAGCTTTAGCATTAGGAGTTTCATTAGGTGTTATTGTTCCATTTTTCTCTCCAATAGCAGTTTTTCCTACTGCTATTGGCTGTTTTTGCCCATAGCCTAATTTCTCTTTTATTTGCTCAACCTGTTCCGTTACTTTATTTATACGTTCTTTCTCATTAGAGTTGGGAGCTACTTGCTCTGTATCAGAATTTTGTTGTAGTAACATAGCAGGTGATGTTAATGGTGCTGAACTCCTAGACCCTGGCGATGGTGAAAGAGATATTTCTGTAGATATTTCTTTAACTAACTTTTTGGGAGTAATATCATGTTTTTCTGGAGTAACACCACATATCTTATTAATATCTGCAGCAATATTTTGAAAAAATGCTTCATCATTCTTACGCCCTGCCTTCTTAGCAAGTTCTGCCCCTCGACGAGTCTTTTCAACATCTTTCTCCATCTCCTTATAATGTTCTGCACATTCTGCTTTCTTGACTTCAGCTAAACCATGGTGATGCTCATGATATTTCCTTGTATTAGCCAAAGAAACTCTTTCTGGATGATTTGCTGGTAGATGGGCAACTTTTTCTTCAAGTTTTTTGATGTTCTGTATTTCAGCAGAATGGAGTTTTGTCTCCTCTTCGGCTGTTTTGTCGGTTTGTTTAATATGTTGCCAACGTCTTTTTTCTTCTTCTATTTGTGCCGGGGTTTTGGTTAATTTTTTCTTAGTCTCTGCATCAATTTCCCTACCTTCTTCGATAGCTTTTATTGCATTATCTAAATGTTTACTCTCTTCTTGTTGTTCCTTGAGATAATCCTTATGAAAAGAATCAAAAGCTTTATATACCCCTGCTACTTCTGCACGTCTTTCTATTTCCTCACGTAATTTTTCTGCTGCTGCCGCCGCTTCCTCTTCTATTCTTTTGACTTCAGCAGCTCTGTTTTCTTCATTAATCAAAGCAACAATTGCTGATTTAACCCGTTGTTCTTCTTCTTTAAGAGTCAATTCTAATTGTTCAAACATTTCCTTAATATTGGCAAATTCTGCAACTTCCGGATGAGCATCAAGAACATTGGCAAGCATAGACTTTAATGATTCGAAAGTAACTGGGTTCAAGTCCTTTACACGACCTTTGATATCATTAACAACATTCATTATTTGAGCAAAGTCTGCACTATCTTTCTTCTTCCCTTTATCGTCCTCAAAATTATCAGCCATATATCGTGTTTTCACCGTGTTTAAACCTTGTTAGCAATAGTTACATTTTTAATTAAATATAACCTGCATTAAATAGTCAACTAATTTTTTATTAAAATATAGTTATTTTTTCTTAATAAAGACAATGTTCAATAATTCACTGGCATTAGATATGGTTTTGATGGTTAGTACCCCTTAATTTCGTGTGGTATTTTAGCAATATTTTTTTTATTTCTTTCGGAGATGATTAGTGTGGTAATATTTTCTCTATAGCTAAATTATTGATATATCAAAGTTTTACAGCTAATCAGCAACCCAATAGTCATTTACAATGAATTCAATTTAAATTAACATATAATTTTTTGATACTCGATAATCAAGTTTTTTTGCAGATTTGAATAAAATATAGGATCATGGTTTTCATCCCTGCTTAACTTAGTTTCATACCTGCTTTGGTGCGGGGTCTAGCCTACGCGGGAATGACAGGGTAAAAACGTCATTGCGAGGAGCTACTTTAGTAGCGACGAAGCAATCCATGAGAATTAGTATAGATACATCAAGACTATATGGATTGCTTCGTAGGCTTACGCCTCCTCGCAATGACGTTTTTATGCTGTTTAATACTTATAGAATAAAAATTGTATTGCTATGGGGCTAGATTCCCGCCTACGCGGGAATGACAAATTTTGCGTTTAAAGATAGCTCTGTAAAAAACTTGATTATCGAGTTAAAGGCGATTTAATTGCCAATGCTTGGCAACTAGATTGGACTGTCGGCATCCATAAAAATTTTGTTCATTTAGACCGACGTATTTATTATAATCAATTAAAACAGATAATATTTTTATATTATAAGTTAGAACAACAGAAAAAATTATAATTGGAAATATATAAGACTTGATTGATTTATATAGGGTTGTAACTTAAATATAACAAAATACTTATTATTTTAAGAAGCATATAATAAATTATTTGCTAGTATTTTAATTTTTAGTTTAATATACTTTATAATTAGAATAATGTAATAGGAGTTATATGGAAGATATTAATGATTGGCAAGAAAAATATGAATCTTGTAAATATGCTGATAGGTTACTAAGTAAATTATCTGAGCTAAATCAGCAAGTAACTATACCTGTAAATATTAATGAGATTACAAAAGGTATATATTACGCCAAAAAGTATCATGGTAGCCAAATGCGACAATCCGGTGATCTATATTACTCCCATCCGATAGAGGTAGCGTATATGGTTGCCGAATATACCGCACTAAATATGCCAAAATATTACAGAACTGATATGATCATTACCAGTTTACTACATGATACTATTGAAGATACAGCTTTTACCGAAGAGATGATTGGTAGAGTTTTTGGTGAGCAAGTTGCTAGTCAAGTGGTAGATTTGACTCGGGTGAAATCTTATGGAAAAATCAGTGCGGCAGAGACAATGAGTATATTATATTCTCAAAATAAGAAAGATATTTTAGTAATAAAACTATTTGATCGAATTCATAATATGCAAACTATTGGTGCAAAATCTCCTGATAAGATTAAGAAGATAGTTGGTGAAACAGCACAGAGTTTTCTAGCGGTATGCACTTATTTTGGCTATATAAATTTGGAGAATTATTTGTATAAATTATGCCATAACTCTGTATCTAGAGAACATAATACCAATGAACTAGAAGTTTTGTAATTGCAAATTTAAACATATACTAAGCATCGCGTAACTTCTCCAACATTGCAAAATGACGCAGACCAAATCCATATGCCACAAGGAAAGGTACAAATAATATTACTATGCCCCAATTACCAAAATACTCTATTAAGTAAACTAATCCAAAAGAGACAACAATATACATTGTTGCCTTTAGCACAGCAAATGAGATACTGACACATCTAAAACGTTTAAATACAGGAAACTGCTTATAAAATATTGGAGCTGCTGGAAATGATCCTGTCTGAAATAACAATATAAAAAACTGCAATAATAATAAATAGAAAGGAAACTGATTAGTTAATAAATATGGCAAAAATATAATAATACTAGCAAAAATTACTAATTTTATTTTTAAAATTTTTAGTGGATATATTTTATAACTCAAATAAGTATATAGAATACTAATAAGTAGCTCTGCTATTTTAACAAGCAAGTTATGATTAATAATTTGTTCAGTACTGTAATTGAAGGTGTTTTTCAGTATAGTAGCACAATGTATATATACAAGATAAAAAATAATTGGTCTAGTTGACTCAATTGATAAATAAGCTAATATAGTTTTTATATTAACTTTTTCATTTAGCATTTCTTGATTAGTAATATCTTTTTTCTCAAAACCGAAAGTTTTAAGTTTATTTAGCAGCCTTCTGGTTGCATCAGCAAATTCTGGAGCTTCTCTAAGCCGTATTCTTGCAATAGCTCCCACCAAGGCAATCATTGTACCAAATAAAAAAGCATATCGCCAATTAAAACCATATGCAGTAACCATCGCCGCAATACCTAAAGCGAATACTGCTCCTAGATCAGCAAATATTGAAATGGCACCAACAACAGGATATTGCACTGGTGGTTTGGTCATTTCCATTAAGTATAATTCTGCCCCTATGGCTTCTCCTAAGGATGACATACCTTGCACTATTCGACAAATAGTGATTAATATCGAAGCGGTAATCCCAATTTGGGCATAAGTCGGCAAAATAAACATCATCGAACAAGAACATGCCATCATGAAAGTTGTGACAACTAGTGTAGTTTTACGACCTACTTTATCGCCTATCCAACCAAATAGCAAAGCCCCAATTGGTCGAAAAACAAAAGTAGCACAGAAAGCAAAAGCCGACAGCAGAGTAGCAGTGTGCGGATCACTCTGTGGAAAAAATAACTCATTCAACAATACTGCCATATGAATGTAGAGCATCAAGTCAAAATATTCAAGTAACGTTCCTATTGACAGCAACCCAACAGCTTCTTTTTGTTCTCTGGTAAGGCTAGTCTGCTGATTAGGAATAATCCTGGTATTTTCTTGAACAATTTCACTCATAATTAACTCAAATAATTGTTTTTTCGGAATAAGTAGCCGAGTTTCTAAAAGCAATAGGTAAATCACCACACTCTTTTGCCAATTTCTCATCAATTGACTATAGCTCAGAATTTTCTGGAAGTAATTTTACTACCACGTGATTTCGCTAATTTAATTATTTTCTTTCTTTGCATCTTGGCTACTATTGACGATAGTTGATTGTTGTTGTCTCGTCAATTTATTCTTTTCTTCTATGTAATTAAGAAAAAAATGAGTAAATATTAAAAACCCAATTATCATCGGAATAAAAACAAATATAATAGCATTGCGTTTTCTAATAGATTCTTCACGATCTAAACGATCCTCTTGCTCCTCGTATGTTTCCCCTAATTCATTACGCCATGTATCTTCTTGATCTGAATTATCTTGATCTGAGTTGTTTTCTAGCATTTTATACCTTTTATTAAATATTATTTACAATAACTTAGAGATTAAACTATAAAAAAATTATACACAAGTATAAATTAAATAAAATTAATATTTAATCTTTACTTATATTAATTTAAATTGAATTTATTGTAAATATTATTGAATTTTTAGTTAGTTATCTTCGGCAATTTCCTAGTTTAATTCATTAAATTCTACTTTAGCAAATAATTTTGTTTGAAGTGTCAATAATTCTGAATGATTATTTGAACTTTCTTCTGCCAATTTATTAGCTTTAGTTAAAAGGTCTAAGTCTCTAGCTAGATCAGCAAAAAAGAATCTTATCTCACCACTTTGCTTTGTTCCTAATATTTCTCCGCTACCTCTTAACAGTAAATCCTGCTCAGCTATATAAAAGCCATCATTACTATTTCTCATCACTTCAAATCTAGATTTTGCAAGTATAGTTAATTTTTGAGGATCATATAGAAGAATACAATGAGATTGTAACATTCCACGTCCAACTCTACCTCTTATCTGATGTAATTGAGCTAAACCAAACTGCTCGGCATTCTCTATGACGATTAAGGTGGCATCTGGGACATCAATACCCACTTCAATTACAGTTGTTGCAATAAGAATTTTAATATTACCATTCTTAAATTGTTGCATAATCGCATCTTTTTGTTCATTTTTCATTTTGCCGTGTATAGTAGTTGTAATGTTAGGGTAGGCGGTTTCAATGGTAATGAATCTGGTATTAACGTCAGTCAGCCCAGTAGACCTCTTGCCTAACTCTACTTCTGATGGTAATTTGGACAATGATGCGGTACTCGAATCCTCGCGTACATTAGAGTACGCTGCGGTTCTGCGTTCCGCGTCTCCTTCAAATTCCTCAGCATAAGCGAGTTTTGCAAGAGGTCTAGTGTTTTTTTCCTGGGTTACTAACTCTTCATCAGTTTGCTCGATAAGGGGGCATATCCAGTAAATTTTTTCTCCAGATGTTAGTTTTTTATCCAAAACGGAAATTACATTATTTAGTTTTGTTTTGGGTAAGATGCTAGTAGTAATTGGTAGTCGATTTTTTGGCTTACTGGTTAATTTAGAAATATCCATATCTCCAAACATAGTCAAAGTAAGGCTTCTAGGAATAGGGGTGGCTGTCATTACTAAAACATCGGGATATGAAGCTTTATTAATTAAATCAAGCCGTTGTTGTACACCAAATTTATGTTGCTCATCAATGACAATATAACCTAGATTTTTAAAAATTACTTTTTCTTGAAATAATGCATGAGTGCCAATTAATATATCAATATCTCCGTTTTCTAGCTCTGATAATAGCTTATTGCGTTCTTTGCTAGATATTTTTCCAGTAAGTAAACCAATCTTTATTCCGCTTTCACTTAAGGCTTTAACAAAGAATTGGTAATGTTGATTTGCTAATAAATCAGTAGGAGCCATTAGTGCAGCTTGAAATTTATGATATACTACATTGACTATTGTTAATAAAGCTACCAGGGTCTTGCCAGACCCTACATCACCTTGCAGTAAACGCATCATTTCTGTAGGAGATAATTGATCTTTTTCAATTTCTTCAATGACTTTTTTTTGGTCATATGTTAGTTCAAATCCTAATATTTTAAGTATTGATTGTTGTAGCTGAACGGATTTAGTAAATGAATTACCTTGTTTTAATTTTGTTTGTTGACGGAGATGTTGTAATGATAGCTGGTTAGCAAATAGTTCTCTTGCTGCTAATCGTCTTAAGGATTGAGTTTGTAATTTAGTATCATGAACTTGGTATAAATGCATGATTTTTAAATCATTTAATAAAGATTCAATATAATCCTTTATTTCTTGAAAATTTTTAGGGATACTGTTACACTCTTTTTCAAGCAAATCAATAGCCTTTATTATATAGGAATAAAGTTGCTTATTAATTATTCCATAAGTTAAAGGATAAATTGATTGTATAGAGTTGGTAAGTTTTTTATCAAAAATAAATATTGGGTGAGATATTTGAGCTAAGCTAGAGAATATTTGTACCTTGCCTTCAATTATTTGCTTACTACCTATCGTAAGTTTATTTAGCAGAAAATAAGGTGGTCTATTAAAAAATATCAGTAGAATAGAACCGGTCTCATTAGATACTAAGATTTTTAAAGGCTGCTTTCTGCTTTTAGGAACAAGAATTTCTTCAATTGTTACTTCCGCTTGAATTAACTGTCCATTTTTCAGTAAAGATAAATTGGGCGAAATTGTTTTAACTTGATAAGAAGTAGGGCGGTAAAATAGCAAATCTCTTAAATTGATGATCCCCAATCTTTTAAGTCCATCAATTATATTATCACTAACGTTAATATGTGATTTAATTGGTAGGAAAAAAAACTTACTGATAGTTAACATGTTTTATTACTATATAGTTTTGTCTTTTTAATGTCATACCTGGGAAAGCAGGTATCCAGATTCCCGCTTCGGTGCGGAATCTTAGTGCATAAAAATATCGATATCGTTCCAGCCTATCAGATCCAAATTAGCTCTAATAGGTAAGAATTTAAAAATTTGTTTTGCAAGGTCTAGCCTATTTTCGGCTAATAATCTATCTTGTAAGATAGAACGTAGCTGATGTAAATAAAGGACATCTTTGGCAGCATATTCTTTTTGTTCTTCCGTAAGCTCATTTCTTCCCCAATAGGAAGATTGTTGTTGTTTAGAAATTTGCACTGAAAGCAATTCGCGACATAAATCTTTTAAGCCATGGGAATCAGTGTAGGTTCTAACCAATTTAGAAGATATTTTGGTACAGAAGATATTCTCTAAATCAATTTCAAGATATTTCTTTATTGCGGCTAAATCAAATCGAGCATAGTGAAATATTTTACACCGATTTTTATCAAGTAATAATTTTTTTAAATTAGGTGCTGCATAGTTCTTGTCAATAAAGTTTACTAGATAAGCATCACCATCACCATTACTCATTTGCAAAAGACATAATCTATCCCTATGCACTTTTAATCCCATCGTTTCTGTATCGATTGCTAAGTCTCCAGCAATATTAAAATTTTCTGGAATATCATTGTAAAAAACTATAGTGCTAATAATAACCTCCTAATCTTTTATATTGCTTACCACATATTTTACGGTAAATACCTGTTCTGTTGGAGAAGCCACTCCTAGAACTCTTCTAGCTTCTTGGTCAAGCATATCCTTGTCTAGAGATTCTGGTCTAAGTAGTTTTACTTTATGTTCAAGTTCAACACGTTCTGCCCTTAAAGTTTCTAGCTCACTATAGGCTTTTTCCAGTCGTTGATTTAATGTAAAATAAGCAATAATTCCCCTATTACCATAAATAGAATGGAAAATAAAATAAGCTAATAGTAAAGAAAGCAAAACATTAAATATTATAATTTTGGATCTTTTAACTAAATCAATAAGATATTGATAATTCATAATATTTTAATAATAAAAATAATATTGGGGCGGTGAGAATTATGCTGTCGAATCGGTCTAAAACGCCTCCATGACCTGGTATTATAGTGCCACTATCTTTAATAGCAAATTTGCGTTTGAAATATGAAATAAATAAATCGCTCATTTGTGCTATTAGTGCTAAACAAAAAGCTGCTATAATTAAGTGCCGTTTGTTTAACAAATAGTAAGTTGGCAAATCAAACCCTGGCAGCAAACTCAATAAAAATGCCGCAACCCCGCTAGCTAATACTCCTGTGATTAATCCACTCCAAGTTTTGTTAGGACTAATCTTGGGAGCAAGCTTAATACCGCCTATATTTTTCCCGCCAATCATAGCAAATATATCAACTGACCATATTATAGTAAAATAGAGTAATAATAGCCACCGATTTTTATCTTCAGTAGCAATTATTACTAAAGATATAATAGGAATGGGAATAATAATCAACCCAAATAATCCATAAAGAAAGGACGATTTGGCTATTGATGGTTTGGTCATCTGATACCATTCATATAACATACCTACGGCAATTAATAACATCAATATATAAAATAACGACTTGATAGATATTATCGATATAATAAATACCGGTCCTATTACTAAGGCTGATAATACTCTCATGAATATATTAGACTTTTTCTTACCTGCCACCAAAAGTCCTCTTCCTTTTTGAGTAATCATCTAACGCTTCTAATAAATCTTGTTTGTCAAAGTCAGGCCAGTATTTAGGTGAAAAATATAGTTCAGCATATGCGATTTGCCATAATAATAAATTGCTGATTCTATATACCCCACCAGTGCGAATTAATAAATCTACATCTGGCATTTCTGGATCATACAGATAATTAATAAACTCATGTTCACCAATATTTGTTTTACCAGAATCGATAATTTTCTGACAGGCATCAACAATTTCTGCTCGCCCGCCATAGCTAAAAGCAAGACAAAGAGTTATTTTATTATTATGTTTTGTTAATTCCATAGCATCATGAATTTGTTTTTGTAACACAGAATCCAACAAATCCAATTTACCGATAATTTTTATTTTAACCCCATTCTTGTGCAGTGCCTCAGTCTCATTTTTTAGATAATAACGTAATAATTTCAATAAAAATGTGACCTCAGTCTTTGATCTACGCCAATTCTCTAATGAAAAAGTATAAAGTGTAACGTAAGGTATATTAAGTTCTATAAAATTTGCTAATAATTTTTTTACTTTATCAGCACCTACTCTATGTCCTTCAAATTTAGGTAGGTCTTTCCCTAATGTCCACCTAGCATTACCATCCATGATGATAGCTAAATGATTTACTTTGTTGATTGTACTCATATTTACTTTTGTATTATATAGCTAATCTTGGTAAGTTTTTAAATGTTATCCCTATTTTGGTGCAGGAATCTCTATATCTCGCAATTGTCGAAAGTTAGAAGAAGATGTGGGTTTTAGATATCTTTTCTGTCATTGCGAGACCACGCAAGTAGGTCGTGGCAATCCATCTTTGGTTACTTTTATGGATTGCTTCGTCGACCTGCGGTCTTCCTCGCAATGACGTTAGCCATATACGACTTTTAAACTACCAGATCTAAAACCACTGCTTCTTCTAACTTTCAATAGTTATGCTCTAGACCCCTACCTTCGCAGGGGTGACAGCTGCCCTTGTTTCATTCCCGCTTCGGTGCGGAATCTATAGATATCGCACCGAAACAGGGACGACACTATAGTCAATTGATGGCTAAAACTTTCTCGGGTTAGCTATAGGTAGTGAAATTTCAACCAATAACCCGCCTAAAGCTTTACTATCCTGTAATGATATTGTCCCACTATGATCAATAATTATTTCTTTAGTAATAGCAAGACCAAGTCCAACATTCCCTGAATTATTAAGTGAACGGGACTTATCTGAACGGTAAAATGCTTTAAATACTAATAATTTCTCTTCGTCCTTTATGCCAATTCCATTATCTTCAATTTTTATTATTACATTAGTAGAGGTAGAGCATATAGTAATTTTTATTTTTGTAGAATATTTTATCGCATTATTTATTACATTAGATATTGCACGTTCAAAGTTGCTAGGCTTAATTTGTGTGTATACTGGTTGCCCTATCGTAATTAACTCAATATTGGCAGACCATTTATTTGTAACATTTAACATCCAAGAAGATAATTCGATTATTTGAGCTTCTTCTCCATTTTCTCCTCTAGCAAAATCAAGATATGATTTTATCATTTGCTCCATAGCAACTATATCTTCCCTAAGACCTTCTGTTTCCTCAGATTTGTTCATTAGCTCTAATTGTAACTTCATTCTAGTTAACGGAGTACATAAATCATGTGAAATCATAGCAAGCATTCTAGTTCTTTTGCTAATTTGCTTTTCAATGCGTTCTTTCATTTTAAGAAAAGCAATACCAGCCTTTCTTATCTCTTTTGCCCCAGAAGGTTTAAATGTTTGTAATTTGGTGATTCCTTGCCCAAATTGATCAGCCGCATCTGCCAGAATTAAAATGGATTTAATTTGGTTTTTAGAGAAGATTAAGGAAACAGAAAGTAGTAAAATGGTTAAGAAAATTAACCACAAGACAAAAATATAGGCAGTTGGATTCATCAACAATTTTGCTGGGAAAGTTATTTGTATTAAACCATCGGTTAATTGAAGTAGTACTTCAATTCTTCCTGAATCATTAAGCTTTACTATATTATTTTTATTAATTTTTACGTTAATAATATTTTTAAAAATCTCTAATTCTTCACTAATTCTAGGTTGCGTGGATGGCAAGGTTAATTTTGGATAAAACTGATATGACAAATTTAAATAATTTGTCGCTATGGTATTTTTTTCTAATAAATTATTATCGTCTTTTTCAAGCAAGGAAATAATCTCATTAGCAATAATATTACTAGTATAGTAAGAAACATTATACCAGTGACGATCATAGAACAAAAACACTGCTAGAATTTGTCCTATTAATGTCGGAACAATGATAATGAGTACAAATCTAGCCAGTAATGTTTGTGGAATAATTTTATGTATAGATAGCATATCCGCTATTCCGAATGGTTTTTAAATATTTTGGTTCTTTAGGATCATCTTCTATCTTACTCCTTATTCTGACAATTTGTACGTCGATAGAACGAGGGCTGAGTCCTCCCATTATTTTTGATAACTCATCACGTTTCATTTCTTGTCCGATGTGGGTTAATAGTACTTCTAGTAGTTTTGTCTCTGTAGAGCTTAATGGTACCAGTTGATTATTTTTTATAAATTCCTTTGATTCGAAATTATAATAATTATTGCCTAACCGTTTGATTTTATCTTGTTTTTTATAATTATTATAGCTATTTAATAGATTGTTGATTCTTAATAATAATTCTTTCGGTTCAAAAGGTTTAGTTAAATAATCTGATGCCCCGGCTTCTAAGCCCTTGATACGATCATTTGGTTCTGACAATGCAGTTAGCATAACAATTGGTACAAGGTCTTTGGTAGCTCTTATAGTTTTAGCAAAATCAAGTCCTGTAACATTTGGTAACATGACGTCCAAAATAATTAAGTCATAAATAGAAGATTTTAATAATTCCTCAGCTCCTTCGACAGAATGTGTTGTTGATACTAAAAAGCCGTTTTTATACAAAAACTGTTTTAAAAGTTTCTGTATTCTAGTATCATCATCAACTACAAGAATGTGGGGTTTTGAGCTTTGCATAAATAAATTTTAGGTAATAAAAATTACTATAGTTTAATAGTAGAATATTAACAATGACAATAATACAAGAAAATATACTAACTGAAAAGCCGTTTAAAAATCTTAATCAATTATCAGGTTATATTTGGATTAATGGTAGATTTATTGCTTGGCAGGAAGCCAAGATACATGCTCTTACTCATAGTTTGCATTATTCTGGTGGAGTTTTTGAAGGAGAAAAAGCCTATAATGGTAAAATTTTTAAATTAGAAGAACATACACAACGTTTGATAGAGTCAGCAAAAAGTCTAAGCATAGAGGTGCCATATAGTTTTGAAAATATTATAGAAGCTCACCAGCTACTTATAACAAAAAATAATATTAAAGATGCGTATATTCGCCCATTAATTTGGTTTGGTAGTGAATCTCTTAATCTGACTAATGTAAACTTATCGGTTAATCTATTAATCGCTGCTGTTCCATCAACTCTTAGACCTTCTGGGGCCTTAAGTCTGCATATTGCTCGTTGGCGAAAATGTCATCCAAACTCATTGCCCCCACAATGTAAATCATCAGGACATTATAATATGATGATAGTATGCCAGAAAGAAGCTAAGTCTCTGGGGTACGATGATGCAATTTTATTAGATTGGCGGGGATATGTTGCTGAATGTAGTACGGCAAATATCTTCTTTGTTAAAGATGATCAATTATTCACTCCGATAGCTGATAGTTTTTTAAATGGTATAACGCGTCAAACAATTATAAAACTTGCTAATGATTTAAATATCAAGGTTATAGAAGAGTATATAACTCCAGATAGGGTAGGGGAGTTTAATGAATGTTTTATGACTGGTACAGCTGTAGAAGTTAAGGGGATTAAATCGATTAACCTTGGTGAGCGAAATGTCATCTTTGAAGATAGTAAAATTACTAATTTGCTAAAAAAAGAATATAATGACTTAGTGTACAAATAAATAGTGATATACTGAGGTTATGTAAAGTACTTTCGTCTATTAGCGAAGAGTAGCTTGGCAATACCGTCATTGCGAGCGAACGTATGTGAGTAAAGCAATCCACAAAAATGATTAAAGATTAAATGGATTGCTTCGTCGCTACTAAAGTAGCTCCTCGCAATGACTAATTATAAACGTAGCCGTCATTGCGAGACCACATAGTGGTCGAAGCAATCCATTTTGGTCACTTTTTTGGATTGCCACGTTACTGCAAAGCGGCTCCTCGCAATAACGGAATGTTGTAAGGTAGCTCCTCGCTAATAGACGATTAGGGGGCGAATAAAAATAATATGAATTTAACAGGTGTTTATGGAAAATAATATATTCAAAGGAGTCATTACAGCTATGATAACTCCTTTTAAGGAAAATAAATTAGATTTTGCTTCTGTGGAAAAGATAGTGAATTATCAAATTGCTAATAAAGTTGATGGGATAGTGGTTGCTGGTTCTACTGGTGAGGGACCTAGTTTAGCTTTGCAGGAATATCAGTCTTTATTACAAGCGGTTATCGAAATTACTAACAAACGTATACCAGTAATAGCTGGTTGTTCAGCCATGACTACTAGCACCGCCGTAGATATGGTACAAATATGTACAAAAATTGCCGTTGATGGATTTATGTGTAGTATTCCTTCTTATGTAAAGCCAACTCAAGAGGGAATATATTGGCATTTTGAGACTATCCATAATGCCAGTAATTTACCAATAATGCTATATTCAGTACCTAGTAGAACTTTGGCAGACTTTTCAGATGATACGATAATTAAGCTCAGTAAACTACCGCGTATTGTAGCCCTTAAAGATGCTGGTAACGATTTAGAACGCCCATTACGAATTAGGTCTATGGTTAAAGATTTTAGCTTATTATGTGGTAATGATGAATTAGCTTTATCTTACAATGCTCATTCGGGGGTAGGGTGTGTTTCTGTTGCATCTAATATCACGCCTAGTTTGTGCAAGAAATTACAGGATAATTGTCGTGATGGTAATTATCAGGAAGCTCTGCAAATTCAGCAACAATTATTACCTATATATAAAGCATTATTTGCAGAATCCAATCCGATACCGGTAAAATATGCTGCGGCAAGATTGGGGTTATGTGCCAATGAATTAAGGCTTCCTTTAACTTCAGCTAGTGTAGCCACCGAGGAAAAAATAAATAAAGCTATGGAATATGTCGGAATATAAAAAAGTAATAGCACAAAATAAGAAGGAATATTTCAATTACTTTATTGAAGAAAAAATTGAAGCTGGCATAATATTGACTGGCAGTGAAGTTAAATCATTGCGTCAAGGAAAAGCCAGTATAGAAGATAGTCATGCAGAAAATTCAGCAAATGAAGTGTTTTTGTATAATTGTCATATTGCGGAATATGAAAAAGCTAATAGGTTTAATCACTCGACTAGAAGGGCACGTAAGTTGCTCCTTAATTCGAGTGAGATAAAAAAAATAATTGGTAAGATTCGTTTAAAGGGTTATACTCTCGTAGCTCTTACTTTATATTTTAATAAGAAAAATAAAGTAAAAGTTGAGTTAGGAATCGCAAAAGGTAAAAAATTACATGATAAAAGACAGACAATTAAAGAACAAGATTGGAAAAGGGATCAAGGGCGAATTATGCGGGTGAAGTGCTAACCATCATAAATGGATTAGATTGCTTCGTCTAAGAAAAAATTAACGAATGGTAAATTAATGACAATAACTGCTGAATACCTAATTGAAAGAAAGCAAAATAAGACGAAATTAATGCTTTGGAAGCTAGCAACAATTTTTATGTTTATAGTTTTAATTGTGGTGATGATTAAGCAATTTGATTTGACAAAATCTGAATATATAACTACTAATAGTAAATATATAGCTGCTATTTCAATAGAAGATATTATTTTTGAAGATACAAAACGTGATACAAGATTGGAAAAAATCATTGATGATGATCAGATTAGTGCTTTAGTGGTTAATGTCAATTCTCCTGGTGGAACTGTTGTTGGTTCAGAGAAAATTTATAATATACTCAGGAAAATATCTGCAGAAAAGCCGGTAGTGGTTGTTATGGGTACATTGGCAGCCAGCGGCGGATATTTGATATCCTTAGGAGGTGATTACATAATTAGTCATAATGGGACAATTACCGGCTCAATTGGTGTAATTCTTCAAACTCTAGAAGTCACAGATTTAGCAAAAACTTTAGGTATTACCTTTAATAATTTTAAATCAGGAGAATTAAAGGCAGTTCCTAATCCTACTGAAAAAGTCACAGAAGCTGTTCGTCAGGCAATAATGTCGAATGTACTAGATACTTATGATTATTTCATTGAACTAGTGGCTTTAAGAAGGAATATACCAATTGATCAAGTTAGAGAACTAGCTGATGGGCGGATATATTCTGGTCGCCAAGCTTTAAAGCTAAAGCTTGTTGATGCTGTGGGGTCACAGGATGATGCGATTAAATGGTTACAGGAAGTTAAAAAAATCGATAAGGATTTGAAAGTAAAAGAATTTAAAATAAAACCTAAACCAAAATTCCTTGAGATTATAATGGAAGATTTTGATAGTATTTTACCAAGTTTTTTCAAAAATAAATTTCAAGGATTGGGGGCAATCTTTTGATTTATGGCAAAAAAATCTGACTTAGTAAATAAAATATCGGAGGAACTTAATTATCTTGCTAAGGAGGATATAAAAGATTCGGTAGATTTGGTTTTGGATTATTTACAATCTAGCTTAGCTGAGCAAAACCGTATTGAAATTAGAGGTTTTGGCAGTTTTTCAGTTAGGCAGCGGAAATTTTCAAATAGTGAGCAATCATATAAAACCGTCTATTATCGTATGCCTAAAAATTATGGTAACATATAGGGTCTTAAATTTACTCTTCATCCCCATCTTTTATTAAAATCAATTTATTGCAAGATTTTTAGTGGAGAAGATGATAAAATAGCATTAGTTATCAATATAGAATTAAGAGGTTGTATTATATGTTTTTATCAAAATTTCTTGACCCTAAAAATGATTTTTGTTTTCGCCAAATTTTTGGCACTGAAAAGAACAAGGATATACTTGTTCATTTTTTAAATGATATTCTCAAATGTAAAGGAAATGAAAAAATAATTGAGGTGACGTTTTTACCAACTATCCAAGACCCTGATATTGCTATTTACAGAAAGTCTATAGTTGATGTGTTATGTAAAGATCAACATGGTAATCAATTCATCGTAGAGATGCAGATAAGTAAGCATCCAGGATTTGAGAAAAGAGCCCAGTATTATGCAGCTAAAGCATATTCTAGGCAAATACTCAAAGAAGATGAAAACCATAAAAAGTTGGCAGTATACGCTAAATTAAAAGGAGTTATATTTTTAGCAATAGCAGATTTTGTGATGTTTGACGATAAAAAACATTGGAAGTCAGAGCATCGTCTTTTAGATACAGAAAGCTACGCCAATGATTTAAAAGATTTTTACTTTGTTTTTTTAGAACTCAAGAAATTTAATAAAATTATCTCTAATCTAGAGACTACAGAGGAAAAGTGGATGTATTTTTTCAAACATGCAGGAGATAGTACATTAACATTAGCCGAAATAGAGCAGTTAATAGGTAAGGATAAAATTATTAGAAGAGCCTTTGAGGCAGTAGATCAAGCAAGCTGGTCAGAAGCGGAGCTTAACACCTATGAGGAAAGAACAAAAGCCTATTTTGATAATTTAGCGGTAGAACAGCAACAAATTGAAGATGCTGAAGCTAAAGGAAAAGCTATAGGCGAAGCTAGAGGGGAAGCTAGAGGAAAAGCTGAAGGTATTAAAGAAAGTACTATAGCAATGGCAAAAAAAATGCTGAAAGAAAGCTATCCCATAGAAGTTATAAGTAAATTAACCGAACTAACCATTGAAGAAATAGAGAAGTTATAGCTAACCCGTTAATGTTTTCGATAGTTTCTTTGTCTCTATTAGTTAGGAATCTTCCTGTGATAACTATAGTCAATTCAGGAGAATTTGGAGCTAGGAGCGATGAGTGATATGTCCCCAACTTCTCCTCTCGTTCTATTTGCAAGACATCCTATCGTCTTTATTGTTTATTTTTTATAATTATTTGTAGTTATGACTTTAGAAGAATTTCACCAAAAATATAATTATGCTCAATCAACCAAGATGATGCAACAATATTTAGACATCAAATTTGCTAATCTTGATTGTCTTCTATTGTTTAGGATGGGTGATTTTTATGAAATGTTTTTTGAGGATGCAATTCTTGCCAGTCAAGTTTTAGGTATTGCTTTGACTAAAAGAGGTTCTAATGGTGATTGTGAGATTGCTATGTGTGGTGTCCCTCATCATGCTCTTGAGACCTATTTGAATAAATTAATTGAAGAGAATTACAAAGTTGCTATTTGCGATCAATTAGAGACACCCGAAGAGGCAAAAAAACGTGATGGTTATAAGGCTGTAGTACATAGGGATGTAACGCGTATCATCACCCCAGGTACTATTACTGAGGAATCTTTAATTGATGTTTGTGAGCCTAATTATTTGGCAAGTTTAGTTTTGTTAAAAAACAAAGCGTCAATTTGTTACGTAGATATTTCTACTGTGGAAATTTCAGTTATTGAGATTCCGCAAAATGAGATTATCAATGAACTATCGCGTCTTAAGCCGAAAGAGATTTTACTTAGTGAAAATTTGAGGGGGCATCAATTAGCTAGTAATATTAATAACCAATTGCATTTTCGTATCTCATATCAAGTTGATAGTTTTTTTGCTAGTAAGAAATGTCATAAAATTATCTTAGATTTTTATAAAATTAATGATCTAAAAGCTATAGGTGAAGTATCTGAATGTCAAATAAGTAGTATTGGTAGTGTTTTAGAATATTTATCTTTGACCCAAAAGCAAAATATACCTTCTCTACCTTTACCTCGGTTGGTTAATTATCATAATTTTATGATAATTGATTCGGCAACTCGGCGGAATTTGGAAATTACCAGTAATTTATTAGGAAAAACCAAAGGCAGTGTCCTTGCTACTATTGATCATACCGTTACTAAAGCTGCCAGCCGTCTATTATATCACTTTTTATCTACACCACTAATAGATATTGATCAAATAAATTCTCGACAAAATATAACAGAGTTTTTTTATAAAAATATTGCCATAGTAGGAAATATTAAAAAATTACTCAAGAAAACTGGAGATTTAGAACGTTGTTTATCTAGAATTATGATGAATCGCGGCTCAGGACGAGATTTGCTAAATATTAAATATACGTTAAATGCTGCACTGGAAATAAAGGGTGAATTTATTGCTCATTACGGGCTAAATCTGCCAGATTATATAGAGAACTTAATCAAACCATTATCTGGCAATGAACAATTATATTCTTTAATAGACCAGGCAATTAGAGAGGATGCACCAAATAATATCAATGAAGGCGGTATAATAAATCATCATTATCACCCTAAACTACAAGAATTATATGATCTAATTAATAATGGCAAATCACATATAGAGAAGCTAAAGAATCTATATCGTCTTGATACTGGCATTGAAACTCTCAAAATATCACATAATAATGTGCTTGGGTTGTTTATTGAAATTACCCTAAGACATAGTGATAAGATGGTAGACACAAAATTTATTCATCGTCAAACAACTTCTAATGCTAGTAGATATACTACTATTGAATTACAAAAATTAGAAAGCGATATGGTTAATAGCAAAAGTTTAGCAATTAGTCTTGAACTGGAATTATATAATAAAATATGCCAGCAAGTTATTGATAATACCGTATTTCTGCGATTACTTAGCTGTTCTTTGAGTCAGCTTGATGTATTCTGTAATTTTGCTTATATTGCCGATGAATATAATTATGTTAGACCAGTTTTAACGAACGATTTAACTTTTGAAGTTATCAAGGGACGTCATCCAGTTGTTGAACAAAGCCTATTAACCGATAAAAAGAGCTTTATTGACAATAATTGCACTTTATCCGAAGCTAATAGAATTTGGTTAATTACTGGACCTAATATGGCTGGTAAAAGTACTTTTTTGCGGCAGAATGCCCTAATAGCCATATTAGCACAAATTGGTAGTTTTGTACCAGCGACAAGTGCCAAGATAGGAGTGGTAGACAAGATATTCAGTAGAATAGGGGCAGGGGACGATTTACAGGCAGGACAGTCGACTTTTATGGTAGAAATGCTAGAGACATCAGCTATTTTAGCACAATCTACTAAAAATTCCTTAGTAATACTAGATGAGGTTGGGCGTGGAACTTCGACATATGATGGCGTATCAATTGCTTGGTCAGTGCTTGAATATATTCATGATAATCTCAAATGCCGATGTTTATTTGCTACGCATTATCATGAATTAACCAGTATGAGTAATTTTTTGCCAAGCCTAAAAAATTATACAGTTGCTATTGAGGAATTAGGAAAAGAAATATTATTTTTGCATAATATTATAGAAGGGGCGGCTGATAAATCTTATGGAATTCATGTAGCCTACTTAGCGGGGCTACCAAAATCTGTTATAATTAGGGCGAATGACATTTTAGCAAAATTAGAAAAAAGTGCAACGTACAAAAATAAGCATATATTAAATACCGAATCAAACAATTTAAGTCTATTTAATTTGCCAGTAGAAAGTAAAAAAGAAATGAAATTCAATAAGTTAGAAAAAGAAATTAATACAATCGATCCTGATCAACTCTCCCCTAAGCAAGCTTTAGAGTTAGTCTATAAGTTAAAAGGATTGATTGTTGAGTAAACGCCTATGATGACGTATAGATCACCAAGGCTATATGGATTGCTTCGTCGTGCGGTTTCCGCACTCCTCGCAATGACGTTTGGGGGGCATATACGTCATTGCGAGACCATGTAATGGTCGAAGCAATCCATAAAAGTAACCAAAAATGGATTGCTACGACCTACTTTCGTGGTCTCGCAATGACAACTTTTCTACTTTATTTTCTTAAAACGTTGCCAATTCAAGCTAATTCACTTTAAGATTATAAAAATAATACTTGCCCTATTAATTATATTCTCTATAATACACACCATAAAACAAAAATCCGTTCAATACGGCATATGAATTTGTATGTCATTAGAACAATTAACTTTAATTAAGTAATAGCAATGGAAATAGATTTTAAAGACTATGTAAAGAATGGTAATTATTTACATCTTCAACACCAGAGTACAATATTAGATGACCATAATAATTTAGAAAAATTATGTTCGTTTCTAGAAAACAACCCCCATATTACAGCACTTAACCTAAAAGGTTGTAATATTGATAATGCTAAGATTAAATTGTTGATAGCTTCAATAAAGCAGAGCAAGATTACTACTCTTGATATATCATACAACCAATTATATGATGTGGATGCAGCTGAAATAGCTGAACTCATTAACCTTATTACCCTTGATATATCATGCAACCAATTAACTACTAAAGGGGCAGCTAAGCTAAGTACACTTTCTAACCTTGTCGCTCTTAATCTATCATATAATTCATTAGTAAGTAATAAATGGGCAGTTAAAATAGATGAACTCACTGAGCTTGCTAGGCTTAATAATCTTCGTGAACTCACTAAGCTTACTAAGCTTAATGAGCTTAAGATATCAGGTAACAACTTAGGCCCTAAAGAGGCAGAGGTACTAGCTCAACTCAGCAATCTTACTACCTTGCATATACCAAAGAACGATATAGGTTCTGAAGGGGTGAAGGCAATAGTCAACAATATCCCGAATATTTTTGATCTCGATGTATCTAGTAACAACTTAGGTGATAAAGGAGCAATTGAAGTAGCTAAACTCCCCCTTACGAAGCTTGCAATAAAGATTAATAAGATAGGTGATGAAGGTATGCAGGCAATAATAGCTAACCTCCATCTTAGCGAGCTAGATATGTCGTGTAATGATATAACTGATGCAGTACTAGATGAAATAGTTGCAAGTGTCCCGGGGAAGATTACTAAACTCGATTTAAAAAGCAACCGTAAGATATCTTATAGCGGAATAGAGAAATTAGCTGTAATAGAAAACACTAATATTATCATCTCTGATAGGGAGGATATTGAAGAGCTATTCTTGAAGTTCCTACGATGTGGTAATATTACGTCCGAAAGCATTAAAAAGATAGTGTTTGAAGCAGCCAGAATGTATAATGCGTGTAATAGTGCCCCCCTTATACAACATATAATAAACTCTCCAGAAAAATACCCCTTTGCTATAAACTCACGAGACAATGAAGGACACTCACTATTAAGTTTTTATAATCTTTTCGATCCTGATATGCAACAGTTTCTTTTTCAGCACGGTGCAGTACCAGATCAAAAGCAAGAGCAAGATAATAGGCTTAAGACATTAGCACGAGATACACAGTCCGTTCATACAACAGAAGCAGTAAAATTAGTGAATTTTATTACTGATAATTTATTTAAAGCTTATGGTAATATAGAAAATAAACAACAGTTGCTAGTAAAAGCAGAAGAATATCAGGCAGGATTAACTAAATTGGATCAAGTTTATCAAAATTCAATAAAATTAAAATTACTTAGCTTGTCTGATGGTGCTAAGCGCGACACCATGAAAAAGACGTTAGTGGCAAATCAACCTACACCAAGTGATCAAGACTATGTTGCTACCGTAATCGAGAAAGCTAAGATAGCACTAACAACAATATACCTAGCCAAAACAAATGGTCACTATAATCAAGGATATCCTACCCATAAAATGAAATATGGTGATGGTCATAAAATAACTATTCCCCAATCTTTGGGACTTGTTAAATCATTAATAGATACTATGGAGATTCCAGTTGCTGAAAAACTGGAGCTGTTGGTAACATTAATGAGACAAAATCCAGAATTAGTTGAAAGTAAACTGGGAATAATACAAGATAAATTAAACATAGATGTTCCACCAACAATATTAGTAGATTCTACAAAATGTCATAAATTCTTAGCAAGCAATCCTGTTATAAAAAAGACTCCTCAGATAATAGGTGATTTGTTTAATAGTATTAGTGATTTAGATATAGACCAAACCTGGAGAGAGCAAAAAGCATTTACTGTAGCAGAAAACATCTACATTGCCGCAACCGCATATGGTAAAGATAAAACTGCTTGTCCCCAAGGAGTATTGGAAGATATTGTTAATAGTGTAACTGAAATAAATAAAGATTTTTATAATGAATTTATTAAATTGCAAGAACAAAATTTAGAAGAAGAGAGAGCAAGAACTTCTATCACAGAAAACAATATTCAGGAATTTATTGGCGTATTAGCTAAGAAGTTAATAAATTTTGTTGAAGACAAACCAGTATTACAAGAACGCCTTGCAGACCTTGATTTCGTCACGATAGATATGGAAAAACCACAATATATTAGCATAAAACAGCAAGAGTTTTTAGCACAGATTAATACAGCATTTGCAGAAATCAAAAAATACTTACCTAATTATAATAGAGAAATACCAACATCTGATGAATATGATCTTATAATCAAAATGTTAGCAAAACATCCTCTTATAGAAAACTTTGCAACAGACCACTATAAATTGCAAGAATCCGCATTGCAACCATAAGATGATATATCTGCCCATTTATCAGTTGAAGGATACCAATAATAATTGTCACCCCTGCGAAAGCAGGGAGTTTAGATTCCCGCCATTGCTAAGAATGACAAGGGACTCAATAGACCTCTTGCATAACCTAAAGATAATTTATGCAAAAGGTCCAATGACAATTAAACCAGCAAAGCATTAGCCACAAACTTAGTTAATGTAGGCGGCAAGAATGATGTTAATTCTTTATTGACTTCATCAATATTCTCTATTTTATTACCATCTCGACTTAAGGTCATCTCACCAGAAGTAACATGCTGCATAACAAGTTCAATGATTTGCTTGTGGTCATTATTACCGTTCATATATCGTAGAGCAAACCTCTCAAAAAGATTAATAGCTACCACTTCATATCTTTGGTTTGTTACCCACATATTAGATGTATGAGTTACCTGATATGAAATAAGCTTTGATGCTTTAGGTTTATCAAGATTTACTTCTTTCCTATTATTCTGTAAGGTGATATTAATATACCCTTGCAACACTAACTTCATGGCATTAGCTAAAAATTCAGCCTTTATTTCATTCAGTTTTGCTCCTTGCAGTTTTTTATTACTACTAACAGCAATTTTATCAAAACTCATTGGATTATTGATATTCTCAGAGAAAGTATAGAGTATCGCTTTCATATAAGGAGAAGATGTTGATAAATTATTATCCTTATTACCATTATGAAAAAACTTGGCGACTTCAGATGAATTAAGGTCTATATCAACAAGAGGCTTTTCTGGCACTATATTAAATGTCATATTAAATTTAGTAATATCCTCATTTTTGATAGCTCTATTTAATTTAATATTATTGTGACAAAGTAAGGTTGACCTAAATCGACGATTGGTAATGAAGTCCATATATTGTTCTATTCTAACAATATCATTTATTGCTTGTAATTTCTCTACCACTTTTGCCGGCATATTTCCTAGATACATGGTGGAAATATTACAATCAGACAAATACTGTAAATTATTTTTTTTAGCCTCATCCATAAATTCATGAAAATAATATTGTACATTATCTTCTTCTAAATGGTCATGACGCAAATAATGGTCATTTTGTTTGGCAAGTAAACTAGCTTCATTTTGTAATACTTGAGAATAAGGCGATTTAGAAGATTCCAAACTATCATTAACGAATTCAAGTAATAACCTAGATTGAGTAATTTTATCTTGAATGTTATTAAAGGCATTTGAGTGATAAAGCATCATATCTCTTATAGTACGAATCATATTCCAGCCGGGTAGGGTATTATAACTAATATACATGATGCCGTTATCTGATAAATTTTTATTACCTATCTCAAAAATCTTATCCTGGACAATTTTTGGCACCCAAGAGATTACTCCATGACAAATTATATAATCAAATTTACCAAATGATTCATCAATATCCGTAATAGAATAATGTCGGAATTCTATATTTTTAAGTTCTAATCCTTCTTTATGTTTATTAGCTTCATCTATTTGTACTTTAGATAGATCAACTCCAACAAAATGTGCTTTAGGATAATTGACAGCATGAGGTATTAAATTACCTCCTGCCGCACACCCTAGCTCTAAAACCCTTGCAGTCTCAACTGCTGGTGATTGCATACCAAATAACACAGCAAGTGTTTGTAGATGGTATGGAGATGTTAAGGCATACGAATAACTCTCATAAGGCAGTTCATCGTATGTATTCTGAGATGTTGAGGCAAGCTCTAAATTAGCAGTCATATGTTCTCCACACTAAAATTTAAATGTATTATATACTAAAAAGTTTCATGTACTAATAGTCTTTTTACATTAAATTGGTAATTTATAAGTAAATCCTATACCAAATTCTCCAACCCCTATGGTTTTTTTGATAGGAATTGCTGGGATAAATTTCTGAGTTTGCATATCCAAAGTATCATAATTAATCTTTATGGAATGAGCAGCTTGTAATTTTACTGCTATATCAACGCTAAAATTACTAGATAAATCCTTAGAAAGCCCAAGACCTACTTGCCAAGCAAAACAATTACTATCAGTGGTTCTAATTCTAAAATATTCTACATCCATTAACTTCCAGCGAGAAGAAGCGGAACTAACTTTTACCTGAGCAATTCCAGCACCTAATATGACAAAAGGAGTCATTTCTTTAATTTTGTCAAAATCATATACAATATTAAGCATATATAAATTGGAAATTATCTTAGTGGCACCCGGAGTTTGTGGTATAATTAAACCGGCAACCTCTTGTTTGGGTAAAACATAATTTAGCCGGTATTGTGGATGATGTGTTGCTGAAAACTCAATAGCCATTTGCGGATAAAAGCTGTAACCAATCTTACCGCTATACATCTTAGACCTTTTTAAAGTAAAGTCAGTACCCGAATCATGGCGAAATTTTTTTACCACCGGCTGTACTATTCCGGCTTCTGTCCCAATATAAAAAAATCTCTGATCAGCCTCAGGATTAACCTCATCTGCCTGAGCATTGGTAAAAAACAATGAGCCTATATAAATAGTAGATAATATTTTTGCTAATTTATTCATTATAATTTTATGCTTATTGAAAGCGAGCATTATATAATTATCCACTGATAGGTCAATATAAAAGATTTTTATCTATTGCGAAAAGAATGGGTAAATCTATAGTAATTGCTTTAGCCGGATAGTTCTATAATATATATTATGGAAAATAAGGTTAATATGGTATATTATCTTTAGTGTCATCCCTGCTTCGGTGAGTAAAAAAGCTGACTGCATGGATTGCTTCGTCGGCTTATGCCTCATCGCAATGATGTTTTTATCAAGAACTCGCGGAAATGACAATAGTGGGTGGAAATGAATAATATAAATAGTGGTTCTTATGGGAAAAATTACAACAACAAAAGAAGAATTAGATTTTTACAAATCAGATAAAGACTTTCTAAATCAAGCTTTTAGAAATTCTATTATAGCTCAGGACTTTACGGCACTTGAATTATTATTTAAGTTAACTAACTTAAAATCTTGTTTAAAAATAAGCTCCAAGGAATTATTTTATGAATTAGTTCCATTAGTCGAAGAGTATACTTGCAGCAAAACTGCGTAACACTATCTAATTTCTTTGCTAGTATGAATTTATTGTATAAATTTGGATTTCTACTATGCAAATATCACCGATTAATAAAAAACAGATTAATAAAAAAACTAGTTGAAAAAGTAGCAGTCATATTATAATATTTGAAATATTAATAATAATGATAATTAATCAAATGAAAAAACCAAAAGTAGCGACCTTAAGTGCTGAAGAACGAGAAGAACTAATACAGCATGTCAAGGAAAGTTCATTAACGGGAGATGAACAGCAAACGATAGTAGAGCTTGTGAAATTTTGTAACGAGCTAATAGACAAGCTAGCATCATCAAATATCAGTATAAATAAGCTTAAGGAAATGCTGATTGGTTTTAAGGCAGATCACAAAAAAAAGATAGTTCAGATTCATTAAAAGAACCGCCAGGTGAATCTGATAACGGGAATGGTGGTAATGAAGGAGAGTGCGATAAGCCCAAAAAGATAGATCGTAGTAATTGGCAAGGTAAATATGGGTTTGATGATTATAAGGATGCGAATACCAGCTATTTAACTCCTGAGAATTTTTGTAGTGGTGATAGCTGTCCTCACTGCTATAATGGCAAACTATATAATAGTGAAGCTAGAAAATTGCTACAATTTACAGGTAATGCTCCAATTACAGTCAACAGATATGTAAAGAAAACGTTACGCTGTAATGCTTGCGATTATACAGTTATGAACAATAAAAATATCAACAAATGGACAAATAGTAGCAGAAGTGCAATAGTGTTACAAAAGACCTATGGTACTCCTTTCTACCGTTTATCTAGGCTACAGAGTTTAAGCGGGGTTCCTATAGCATACAGCTCGCTCTGGCAACAATATTTAGATGTTTGGCAAGAAGGTGGTGGAGCTGAAATTTACGGGGTATTATTGGAAATGGCTGCCGAATGTAGTTCACTGAACCTTGATGATACTAGAGCTAGGATTTTAGAAATTACTATAGCCAATAAAAAATTACGTACTCAAAATAAGAAAGGACGCAGCTGTTATACTACTACAATATGTGCTAAGACTGCAAATAATGAGGTAATAGTTTTATATTTTACCGGTAATAGGCATGGTGGAGAAAATATAGGTAACGTACTAAAGAATCGTAAGAATAGAACAGATTCTATCCAATTAATGACTGACGCAAGTAACAATAATAACCCGGTATTATCAGAAGCAGATAAAGAATTACTGGCAATAATAGTGATGATCAATTGTTTGTCACATGGTCAGAGAAAATTTACAGAAAATGAACTATATTACCCTGAAGAATGCGGATATTTTCTCAAACAAACACGTGGGATTTACCACAATGAACATCAATGTAAAGAGATGAGTCCTGAAGAGAAACTTGGGTATCATCAGGAACATAGCAGTAAATATATAGAAAACATATATAACAAAATAGACGAATTATTTAACGACAAGAAAGTTGAGCCTAATAGTAGGCTTGGACAAGCTATGAAATATTGGATAAATAATAAAGAAGGTTTGACCCAATTTTTAAAAATCCCAGTTAGCAATCTTGATAATAATTGGGCTGAGAGATCACTGCGTACCATTATTTTACAAAGGAAGAATTCATTATTCTTTAAAACAATCAATAGTGCTGAGATACATAGTGGTCTGTATAGTATAGTAAAGACTTGTAGTGAGAACGAGATCAATGCCTTTAAATATTTAAATTGGCTACAAGAGCATAGTAGCAAAGCAAAGAAGCATCCTGAGGATTATACGCCTTTTGCCTATGCAAGATATATGAATAATACGGAATTAATCGAGACAGCAGCTTAAACGACAGGAAGCCAATCATTAGAGAATTTGGCAGAACTAGGATCGCCATTATGAATAAGAATGTGTAAGGTTCTATAACAAATTTGGTAAGATGAATTATCAGATGGGAAAAGTTTTGCCGTAAATTTACCTTTGGATAGGCGTTTAGAGCATAGCCAAAAGCCTTGACCGTCAAAGGACAAAATTTTAATGGCAGTTCTGTTTTTATTATAGAATAAAAACAAGGAACCATTAAGAGGGTCAGAAGAAAGTTTTTGTCTACAAACAGCGATTAAGCCATCGATACCCTTGCGAAAATCGATGGCAATAGTGGCAACAAAAATAACTGACGCCGGGGTTAGTTGCAGCATAAAAATGTCTGAATTATAGTTTTTGGCTCTAGTGTTTGGATAATAAGCTTGGTACCATTTGGTTTAATAATGTGACAAGTATAGTGATTTTGCTTGGGAGCAGCTACAGGATCGGTATCTATAGAATTTACTAGTTGAAATGGGAGAAAATTAATATTTTGTTGTAGGGATTGATTTGAAGTTGAGACAGAAGAAGTTTTGATGGTAGGTTCATGGGCTTTTTTAGTTGAACTAATTGTTGCTTTATTAATATTAAGATGTTTAGCTATCTCTTGGTAAGAATAATGATGGAGTAATTGGTGAACTAATTCCTTTAGATGGTTTGGTATAGGATCAAACTTATTAGTTTTAGTTTGACGCCAAGCTTTAAATTGCTGAGCTACTTGCTCAATAGTAATCGATGGTATTTGCATAGTATGAAACCCAAATGTATAAAAAATTCATACTAACAAAAAAATTAGATAAAGTTATGCAGTTTTGCTGCAAGTATACGTTGTCTGCTCAAGAGCCTTAATATCCTTGGACAATTCATCTTCAAGCTCTTCAATGGTTGGTAAGGATGTTTTAATATTTTCTGGCAAGCTTTCAGCCAACTTATATTCAGCAAGCCCAATCGGCTTAGTCATGTCTCGCAGTGCATATTCAGCCTTGATTTGTTCTCCTTTATCTTTACAAAGAATTAAGCCTATAGATGGATTATCTCCCGACTGCTTTAATAAATCGTCAACAGCTGATAAATAGAAATTCAATTGTCCTACATCACGAGGAGAAAATTTACCTGTCTTGAGTTCAATAATAATAAAGGCTCTGAGTTGCAAATGATAGAACAACAGATCAACATAATAGTCTTCATTTCCTATTGACAATTTATATTGTCGTCCTACAAAGGAAAAGCCTGCTCCAAGTTCAAGAAGAAATTTCTCCATGTGAGAAACTAATGCCCTTTCAACTTCTCTCTCATGAGCTTCATCGCCTATGCTGAGGAAGTCAAAAATATATGGATCTTTTAGAGTATAATGGGCTAAATCTGACTGCGGGGATGGTAGTTTATCTTTAAAATTTGTTATAGCTTGATTTTGACGTTTATGTAGAGCTAATTCAATTTGCATAACCATTACATTTCTTGACCAACCATATGCAATGGCGTGTTTAATATAAAACAAACGAGTTTCTTTATCTGCAATCTTATCCAAAAGAGTTAGATTATGATACCATGTTAATTGTGCAAGCACCTCTTGCACAAATGCAGGATCAGGATATTCTTTAGCAAATTGTTGCATATATTTCAGATTTCGAGTGCTAAATCCTTTCATTTCAGGAAAAGCAGATACTAAATCACGGCTAAGTTTGTCAATTATCTTAGCACCCCAACCATGTTGCTCTTGACGAGTTAAAATTTCGCTACCAATATAGTGGTATAAAATTATCAGCTCTTTATTAGACCTCTTGCATAACCTAATCTAATTGGTAATTTTGTTGTCAAAACTCGTCTCCGTTCCTCACGTACATCTTAGTACGCTGCGGTACTCGACTTCGTTTTTCCTAAAAATTCCTCAATTATCTTTAGGTTATGCAAGAGGTCTATTAACAGATCGGGCTGCTTGATAACGACTTATAGATACACGGGCTTTTAACTGTTCTAAAAACTCTTTATATTCTGTAGTGATAATATTTCTATCCATAGTGCTTCTATTAATTTATTGATATCCTAACTTATTACTATAGCTAATTTTATTGTATTCCTCTAATCATTTATAAAAATTTGCTCTAGACAAATTGGGAGATTTATAGTAGCAATACAAAATATCAGGAAGGTACAAGATGAGTAAGATTATATTTTTAAATGGATGTGGTTCTGCCGGTAAAACATCTATCGCAAGATCAATACAACATTTAAGTAAGGATTCTTGGCTTACTTTTGGTGTAGATAGTTTTATCAATATGATGCCATGCTCATATAATGATAAAGTATCTACTGAATATTTTACCTTTGTGTCAGGAACAAATGATCGGGGGGCAACTATGTGGGTTGAGAGTGGAGAAAAAGGTGAGCAACTTTTTGGTGTAATGCCAGATTTTGCCAATCTGCTTGCAAGCCGAGGAAATAATATTATTATTGATGAAGTATTATTTGATGACTCCGGTCTCAAATCTTACATAAAAACCTTGAGTAGCTATATTGTCTATTTTGTTGGAGTTTTCTGTGATCTTTCAGTGATGCAGGAGCGAGAAATTCTACGCTGTGATCGTGCGATAGGTTTATCGAATGATCAAATAGACAGAGTTCACGCAAGTAGCTTGCGTGAATATGATTTAACAGTTGATACTACCTCAAAAACAGCCTTTGCAAATGCCAAACAAATACTGGAATTTGTTGATAACAATCCTGCTCCTCAAGGTTTTATTACTATGCGTAAAATGGTATATAGCACAACTATAGTCAATTGATGGGAAGTTGGTGACGTCGTCACCATAGTACCCTACAATTTTTATTCTATAAGTATAAAACAGCATAAAAACGTCATTGCGAGAAGGCGTGAGCCTTACAACTGTTGAAAGTTAGAAGGTAAAGCGGGTTTTAGATAGGTTTTCTGTCATTGCGAGACCACGCAAGTAGGTCGTGGCAATCCATCTTTGGTTACTTTTATGGATTGCTTCGTCGACCTACGGTCTTTCTCGCTAATAGACGTTGACCACATACGACTTTTAAACTACCTGGTCTAAAACTGCTTCCTCTTCCAACTTTCAACAGTTGTGGTCTAGATTCCGCACCGAAGCGGGTATGACAACAGATTCACTCGTCCATATATGACTTATGGATTGCTCCTATATCTTAAATATCGACTAGTTCCTGATAGGTTACTTCCAAAACCTCATAAGATTTTGAACCTTTAGGAGTTGTAACTTCCACTATATCTCCAACCCCTTTACCAATGAGAGCCTTAGCGATTGGCGATACGATCGATACTCTCTTTTTAGTTATATCTGCTTCGTATTCTCCAACGATATGGTACACAACTACTTCCTCTGTTTCGTCATCGATCAACTTAACTGTAGCACCAAATTTTATGCTGTCACCTGAGAGTTTTGATGTGTCAATAATTTCAGCTCTTGCTACTTTATCTTCAAGATCTAAAATTCGACCTTCAATAAAACTTTGTTTGTCCCGTGCTGCATGCCATTCCGCATTTTCAGATAAATCCCCAAAATCTCTAGCTGTTGCTATAGCCTCAATTACTTTTGGTCTTTCTATATGCTTAAGGTGTTTGATTTCTTTCTCTAAGCTATCGAACCCTTTATGTGTAATAGGAAATTTCGTCATAATAATATGTCTTGTCTAAGTTAAGTTTTCTAGTATATTTGTTGTGTTAAACTTTGTCAAACAGCCCTTTTAGATTATCATGCAAACTAAAATATTTAAATTTGAGATACAACGCAAAACCTTCCATTTATACAGCTTGATTATACCACTATTTTATTTATTTTCATCTAAATTAATTATTACTACACTATTATTTTTACTTACTGCCTGTGTATTATATGTAGATATTGCCAGGAACTACAATTTATATATTAAAAAATTCACAGATAGATTTCTTAGAAAGTTTATGAGACCCGAGGAACAGAGCGGTTTATTTAGGTTAAGTGGTAGTAGTTTTATGGCAATTGGATTTTTTTTGACAGCTCTTTTATTTTCAAAAGGTTTAGCGATTTCGTCTTGGTTGATATTGATAATAGCTGATTGTCTTGCGGCATTAGTTGGTACTAAAATAGGTAAGCCTCTAGAAAATGGTAAGTCACTGGAAGGTTCTATTGCTTTTCTAATTTCTGCAATTTTTATTAGCATGTTGGTGTATTTTTTCATCGGTTATCATACTAGTTTTACTGTTATCATAATTAGTTCTGTAGTTACTGCTATTGGTGAATTTTATGCAAAAGATTTATTGATCAACGATAATTTATTAATACCTCTTACTTACTGCTTTTCTACGATTATATTCACCTTTATTTTAGGTTTATGAGAATTCCATTAGAATTTTATGAACTTCTTAGAACCCGGATTAATTTATCAGATATTGTTCGGCAAAAAGTAGTTTTAACTAAAAAATCTGGGAATTACTTGGGTCTATGTCCTTTTCATGTTGAAAAATCTCCATCATTTACTGTGAATGACGCCAAGAGGTTCTATTACTGTTTTGGCTGCACTGTTCATGGAGATGTTATAAAATTTGTTGCTAGCCTTAACGGTTTATCTTACAAAGAAGCAGCTATTAAACTTGCCAATGATTATGGCATTGAATTGCCTAAATTAACCGTAGAGCAACAAAAATTGCATGAAGAATCGGATGAACTACTTGATATCTTAGGGATGGCAGAAAGGTTTTTTACCTCACAATTGTCACAAGAAGTATGTAATTATTTACGTGACCGCGGTATTAGTAAAGAGGCAATTAAGGAATTTTCTATTGGTTTTGCTCCTCCGGCTAAGGAATTGCAGAAGTTTTTTGAAAAAAAATCAATATCTTTGAAAAAACTTCAAAAAGCAGGCTTAGTGGGCAAGGGAAATGATGGTACAATGTATGAGATATTTTATAACCGGATAATTTTTCCGATTAGGAATATTTATAACAAGGTAATTGGGTTCGGAGGACGAGTAATTGGTAATGGATTGCCTAAATATTTAAATTCTCCGGAAACCATATTATTTCAGAAAAATGAAACATTATATGGAGAGAATAATGCGATTAGTGTTGCTTATAAGAAAAACCATTCAATCTTGGTTGAGGGGTACTTAGATGTTATTGCCTTGCATCAGGCTGGTTTTAAAGAGACAGTAGCAAGTCTTGGTACTGCGGTTACAGAGAATCATTTGCAGAAATTATGGCGTGCCGGAGATGAAATAGCACTTTGTTTAGATGGTGATATGGCGGGGATAAAAGCTACTCAGCGAGTAATTAACCTAGTATTACCGTTGATAAATGGTAATAAGAAAATTTCCTTTGTGATGTTACCTGGCGGCAGTGATCCTAATGATATTATCAATAAAGATGGGGCAGGGGGCTTTGCCAAAATTTTTGATAAAAGGATTAATCTATCCGAAATGATTTGGCGTTCCGAATATGAAGGTAAGAGTTTTGTAACCCCGGAAGATAAAGCTATTTTGGAAAAGAATCTTGAAGATTATTGTAAGCAAATAAAAGATAGGACTCTTAGCCATAATTACTATAGATATTTTAAAGAGCAAATATGGCAAAATTTAATTAAACGTCAAAGTAAGGGAGGGGTAAGAAATTCAAATGTAATATTTTCAGCTCCTGACTATTCGGAAATTGAGATGTTAGAACAAGTTTTTTGTATGATGTTAGTAAAGTTTCCAGAGATAGTTAACAAGCAAGAAATAAAGGATTTTTTATTAACGTTAAATTTTCAAAACAAAATGCTTGAAGATTTTCGTGATTGGTATTTTGCAGAGATTATTAGCAATGATATGTTAGATCATGAGAATATTATTGATTTGGCAGAAAAAGCTGGATTTTATGAGACTTTTTCGCTATTGTCAAAATCTAATAATCTATTTCTAGATTTATCATTTAACAAGAATGATATAGATTCTGACTTGCTTTGGCAATGGTTGCATAAGAAACATCACCTAGTACTATTAAAACAAGAATATAGTTCCATTATTCAAAATGGAACGGATGAAGAATTGAAAAAAGCTATGCTATACCGAGAAGAAATTATGAGGGTCTCTAAAGAACTTTATAATCTAAACGAATCTTTTACTAATTGACTTAAGGTTTATAAATTATGACAGAAGTGAAAAAGAATATAGATGAAAAAGGCGAAGCAGTTGATAACTTAGTTAAATCAGCCAAAGCAAAAGGTAAGGCAGTTACTTATTATGATATAAATAAAGTTATTCCAATCACTAATAATATATCAGTAAATGATCTAGAAAAGGTAATATCAAAGTTTTCTGAGGCTGGAGTTGATATTATAGAAGGCGATGAAGATGAGATTAAACTTGATATTAATGTAGATGAAGAATTTAAACTATCTAATAATGTTGATAGTGAGCCTGAGGATGACAGTGAAGAAGAAAATATAGGCTCAACCGATGATCCAGTAAGATTATATTTACGAGATATGGGTGGAGTAGGACTCTTTTCTCGTGAGGCTGAAATAGAAGTAGCTCAAGATATTGAGGAAGGCAAAGAGATAATGGTTAAATCACTTTGTGAAAATCCAATATCGATGAAATTCTTTATTAAATGGCATGAGGATTTAGCTAATGAAAAAATCTTACTTCGAGATTTGATTGATTTAGAAGCTAATATGGTTCACGAATATTGTGGTAATTCTGAAGAAAATCATAATAACGATCTGGAATCAGACCATGAAGAGCATGAAGAAGCTAGTAATTTATCAATAGCTACTATTGAATTACAGTTATTACCTGCTGTTGTCAAGCGTATGGAAAAAATTGCTAAACTTTCTGAAGAGTTGTTAGTTGAAGCAAAAAAACATTATGCACGTTATCCTCAACCTAAGGGGTTGCAAGATAACAAAAAATATGCCAAGAATTTACAGTTAATAATTGTTGAAATTTCTGCTATCCATTTTCACTCTAAAAGAACGGAGGAAATTCTTAATAGAATATATAGTCTGAATAAAGAATTAGTGCATAAAGAAGGAAATTTTCTTAAATTAGCTGAAAAATATGGCGTAACTCGTCAATCTTTCCTAAGTGAATATATGGGAGCAGTAATTGATGAGAATTGGAAAAGGCAAATGCAAAAAAATAAAAATGCTAATTGGAGGAACTTCCTTGCTAAAGAATCTGATGTCACGGATCAAATGATTAGCGAATTAAGAAGCATGGAAGTGATTAGCGGTTTGCCAATTATTGAATTTAAAAAATTAGTGCATACCATACAAAAAGGTGAAAGACAGGTTCTTCGGGCAAAAAAGGCTATGATAGAAGCTAATCTTCGTCTAGTTATCTCGATTGCTAAAAAATATGCAAATCGTGGATTGCAGTTTTTAGATTTAATTCAGGAAGGAAATATTGGGTTAATGAAGGCAGTTGATAAATTTGAGTATCGTCGGGGGTATAAATTTTCTACTTATGCTACTTGGTGGATTAGACAAGCTATTACTAGAGCTATTGCTGATCAAGCTAGAACCATACGTATTCCTGTGCATATGATTGAGACCATTAATAAAATTATCCGTACTTCTAGGCAGATGTTGAATGAGTTAGGTTATGAACCAACTCCAGCAGAAATTGCCGCTCGCCTTTCTATGCCAGTTGATAAAGTACGTAAAGTGATGAAGATAGCTAAAGAACCAATTAGCTTGGAAAATCCAGTAGGCGATGATGATGGTAGCTATTTGGGAGACTTTATTGAAGATAAAAATGCTATATTACCACTTGATGCGGCAATTCAATCGAACTTACGGGAGGTCACAACTAGAGTATTAGCAACCCTTACTCCTCGTGAAGAAAGAGTTCTAAGAATGAGATTCGGTATAGGGATGAATACTGATAATACATTGGAAGAAGTAGGGCAGCAATTCAACGTTACTAGGGAACGTATTAGACAAATAGAGTCCAAAGCACTACGTAAATTGAAACATCCAACTAGATCTAAAAAACTTAGTAGCTTTCGTGGTGGTTCTAGAAAGCAAAATAATTCTTCTGAATCTGCTTTTGGTGGATAATTTTTGTGGATAATTTGCATAGGATTTTTGATAATTTGTATTTATTATAATCAAATATAAATTAATAAATTATTATTTGTTTACTTTTTGATTGAGATACCTTAATATTTAAATATAGTCAATTCATGGGAATTGGGTAGCATGAACGATGAGGACGCCTATGAGTAATAGGCGAGCATTGAGCGAAGGCTTCACCAATTTCTCATCAATTGACATATATCAATTTTTACAAATAAAGTGTTATATATGGTAAACTTACAGACCAAACTTAACTCATTAATGATTCAAAAAAATATTAATGCTGTAGAAATAGAAAAGAAAACTGGAATAAGTAGAAATACTGTTTATAGCATTTTGTATGGTAGCTCAAAAAATCCTAGTGCTAGTAATTTGCAATTAATTGCCAAAGCCTTAGATGTTAATTTGGAAGCTCTTATTGTTGACAGTGAAATAAACCTTGAGGTGCTAACTGTTGAGCAGATGAAAATCTTTAGCAAGGCTACTAGTATAACAATTAATATGTTAATTGAAAAAAATTTAAACTTTTCATTTACTAATCTTACAGCCCTAATAAAAGAAATATATGAATATGCTCTGAAAAAACAGTCTGTTGATAGTACATTTGTAGATTGGATGATTGAGAAATATCACAAACCTTAATTTTATCCGATCAGCATACCTATTAGTATTTATGAATTTCGTTCAGCAGGAAAGTGATTACACTATCTTTCTTGAAGAACATCGAGCATATAGAAGGAAGTAATTGATATGCAAAAATATTTAGACCCAACAAATGATAGTCTATTTAAGAAAATCTTTAGTGATCTGGAGAGGCTAAAAGAATTTCTTAATAGTATTCTTGATTTACCTGAAAAGCATAGAATTAAGGAAATCAACTTTCTTTCATTAGAACATTTACCTAGAATTCATCAAGGTAAGAGAAGTGTATTTGATTTGAAAGTTAAAGATGAGTCAGATCATTGGTACATTATCGAGATGCAGAAAAGAAATGAAACCGATTATTTAAAAAGATTACAATATTATTCTGCTCATTCATATGTTCAACAACTTACAGAAGGGGTGACTCACAATGATTTATTACCGATAGTAGTAATATCATTAATGAAATCAAAAATATTTGCTGAAGAAGTACCATATATAAGTTTTCATAAAACTATTGAGACCACAACTAAGAAACAGCAACACATATTTGATATATCGTATGTCTTTATAGAGCTTAAAAAATTTAAAGATATTAAGCAACCATTATTGAGTATTGCCGATGAGTGGTTACATCTATTTAAATATGCAACAAAAGAAAATACCCCCCCTGTAGGAATTAAAAGTAGTAAGGTATTAGAAGCTTACCATGTTATCGAGATGCATGGACTAACACCAGCAGAATACGACTTATATGTAAGATGCAAATTGCAGGAAGATGCGGAAGATATTGCTTTAGAAGAAAGCTTTAAAGAAGGCAAAGCTGAAGGTAAAGCTGAAGGTATTAAAGAAAACGCTATAGTTATAGCAAAGAAAATGCTGAAAGAAGGCTATCCTATGGAAGATATAAGTAAATTAACCGAACTAACCATTGAAGAAATAAAGAAGTTAAAAGAAGAATAGCCTATGAGCAAAGAAGTAACTGCTAATATGCCGAAGGAAATATGTATAGTCAATGTATCAAACAGTGGCATTGAGTAATCAAAAAATTCAAAATCTGATTAGCTATAAATTGACAAGTAATAAAATTTTCTATACTATTAAAATCTGATTTAATTAACCAGAGGGGATAGCAGTATTTATAAGCCTCCAAGACTTTTTTGCTCTTATTAGATGATAAAAACATTGTTCAATTTTCCTATTGTTAGAATTTATCTAATATTTCAGTTTATTACCCGCGTCCTATTAAGCTCATACGCTTTATGGCAACAACAAATAACCATATCTGATCTAGTGTCAATTTTTGTTATTGGTACTCTTAATGATCTAATATCTCTTTGTTATTTTTTACCGATAATTTTACTGCTGATCATTGGCTTCCATAAATTATTGGCTCGGCATAAATTGTTGTATTTAAGCTGTTGCTTTATTGGTTATTTCTGTACTATTGCTCTATTAATATTTATTACCATTGCCGAGATTATTTTTTGGGATGAGTTCGGTGTTAGATTTAATTTTATTGCGGTAGATTATTTAATTTATACCAATGAAATTATTGGTACTGTAAAAGAATCTTTGCCCTATATAGAAATATTACTAGCTATTATAGTGATTGCACTATTGATTAATTTTTACTTGAGAAAATATATAATTAATCAAGCAAGTACTATAATAAATAGTAAGAAATATATTCTCTGCACGATAATGCTATTTTTCTTTAGCCTACTGGCTTTTAATTTTTATAACCCTAATAAAATTGATATAAATTCTAATAAATATGCTATCGAACTTGCTAGAAATGGTCATTATCAGTTTTTCTCTGCCTTTTTTAATAATAGTTTGGATTATAATAGTTTTTATCCAGTAATTGATAAAAAACGGGCTTTAGATATTGTTCGCAACAGTTTATCAAAAAATGAAGAACTATACTCAGATGACTCTACTATAGCACGTTATATCAAAGCTAATTCTTCTAATAATAAAAAATATAATATTATATTTATTACCGTAGAAAGTCTTAGTAGCGAATTCATGGGTAAATTTGGCAATCAACAAAATATTACACCAAATTTAGATAGATTAGCTGAGCAAAGCATATTTTTTACCAATCTATATGCAGTAGGCACTAGAACAGTAAGGGGTTTAGAGGCTATTACTTTATCAGTACCACCAACTCCTGGTTCATCCATTATCCGCCGCCCTGAGAATCAGTCACTATTTAATATAGCTACTGTTTTTAGGAATCAAGGCTATGTTACTAATTTCCTATTTGGTGGCTATAGCTACTTTGATAATTTACAAAATTATTTTCACGGTAATGGTTATAACATAATTGATCGAGGCAATCTAAAATCCAATGAGATAAGTTTTGCTAATATTTGGGGAGTAGCGGATGAGGATATACTAATAAAAGCACTGGAGTTAGCTGATCAAAATTACCATCAAGGCAAAGCCTTTTTCTCATTAATTATGACTACCTCTAATCATCGCCCTTATACTTTCACCGAAGGTAGAATTGATTTGCTGTCTGGTAGTGGGCGTAATGCAGCAGTTAAATACACCGACTATGCTATTGGTAGGTTTCTTGAATTAGCCAAAACTCACCCCTGGTTTGATAATACTATCTTTGTTATCACGGCTGACCATTGTGCGTCAAGTGCTGGTAAAACTGATTTACCAATTAATAAATATCACATACCTCTATTAATATATGCTCCTAATATATTAAAACCACAGATAGTTGATAATTTATCAAGTCAAATTGATATTGCCCCTACTATTTTGGGATTATTAAATTTTTCATATAATAGTAAATTTTTTGGTCAAGATATATTAAATACGCCGGCAAACAGGGCTTTTATCAGTACTTACCAATTGCTTGGGTTTATGAAGGATAATCATTTAATTATCTTACGCCCACAGGAGCAACCAAAAACTTATAAATTAGTTGATGAAGATATAGTCAATTCAGGAGAATTTGGGACTAGGAGCGATGGAGTGACGCCTATAAGTAATAGGCGAGCATTGAGCGACAACGTCCCCAACTTCTCATCAATTGACTATAAAATAGAGATTGATAATATTCCTCGTCTAGTAGAAGAAGCTATTAGTTTTTATCAGATAGCTTATGATTTATATATTCATGGTGAAATGAGGGAATAGATTACTTGATTTGTATCTAATAGTAGAGTATCTTAAAAGTAACTCTGCTATTCGGTGCGATGATCCTGAGAAACTACAAATTAACTCTTAATTTTTTCACAAGCATTTTAGAACAAGAATATCACCATCTCAATCTTTGGTATTTTGTTAGTTTCATTTGTGGTATTGGTACTTATTTTACCTTAAGTAAGGAACCTTCTTTTATATCTATTCTAACTATTTTCACAATTTCCTTATCGCTACTAATTTTAAGAAACAATATATTTGGGCGATTTATTTCGGGAATAATTATCGCCTTTTTTTGTGGTATGCTAGTTGGCAAATATCGCGTATCAAATTTACATGTTAGTACTATTAACAATCCAATAATCTCAAGAGTAAGCGGTATCGTAGAATCGATGAAACCAACTACTCATGGTATGCAGGTTATATTATATCAAGTAAAAATTCAGAAACTTAGTATACTTGCAGCAAAACTGCGTAACACTATCTAATTTCTTTGCTAGTATGAATTTATTGTATAAATTTGGATTTCTACTATGCAAATATCACCGATTAATAAAAAACAGATTAATAAAAAAACTAGTTGAAAAAGTAGCAGTCATATTATAATATTTGAAATATTAATAATAATGATAATTAATCAAATGAAAAAACCAAAAGTAGCGACCTTAAGTGCTGAAGAACGAGAAGAACTAATACAGCATGTCAAGGAAAGTTCATTAACGGGAGATGAACAGCAAACGATAGTAGAGCTTGTGAAATTTTGTAACGAGCTAATAGACAAGCTAGCATCATCAAATATCAGTATAAATAAGCTTAAGGAAATGCTGATTGGTTTTAAGGCAGATCACAAAAAAAAGATAGTTCAGATTCATTAAAAGAACCGCCAGGTGAATCTGATAACGGGAATGGTGGTAATGAAGGAGAGTGCGATAAGCCCAAAAAGATAGATCGTAGTAATTGGCAAGGTAAATATGGGTTTGATGATTATAAGGATGCGAATACCAGCTATTTAACTCCTGAGAATTTTTGTAGTGGTGATAGCTGTCCTCACTGCTATAATGGCAAACTATATAATAGTGAAGCTAGAAAATTGCTACAATTTACAGGTAATGCTCCAATTACAGTCAACAGATATGTAAAGAAAACGTTACGCTGTAATGCTTGCGATTATACAGTTATGAACAATAAAAATATCAACAAATGGACAAATAGTAGCAGAAGTGCAATAGTGTTACAAAAGACCTATGGTACTCCTTTCTACCGTTTATCTAGGCTACAGAGTTTAAGCGGGGTTCCTATAGCATACAGCTCGCTCTGGCAACAATATTTAGATGTTTGGCAAGAAGGTGGTGGAGCTGAAATTTACGGGGTATTATTGGAAATGGCTGCCGAATGTAGTTCACTGAACCTTGATGATACTAGAGCTAGGATTTTAGAAATTACTATAGCCAATAAAAAATTACGTACTCAAAATAAGAAAGGACGCAGCTGTTATACTACTACAATATGTGCTAAGACTGCAAATAATGAGGTAATAGTTTTATATTTTACCGGTAATAGGCATGGTGGAGAAAATATAGGTAACGTACTAAAGAATCGTAAGAATAGAACAGATTCTATCCAATTAATGACTGACGCAAGTAACAATAATAACCCGGTATTATCAGAAGCAGATAAAGAATTACTGGCAATAATAGTGATGATCAATTGTTTGTCACATGGTCAGAGAAAATTTACAGAAAATGAACTATATTACCCTGAAGAATGCGGATATTTTCTCAAACAAACACGTGGGATTTACCACAATGAACATCAATGTAAAGAGATGAGTCCTGAAGAGAAACTTGGGTATCATCAGGAACATAGCAGTAAATATATAGAAAACATATATAACAAAATAGACGAATTATTTAACGACAAGAAAGTTGAGCCTAATAGTAGGCTTGGACAAGCTATGAAATATTGGATAAATAATAAAGAAGGTTTGACCCAATTTTTAAAAATCCCAGTTAGCAATCTTGATAATAATTGGGCTGAGAGATCACTGCGTACCATTATTTTACAAAGGAAGAATTCATTATTCTTTAAAACAATCAATAGTGCTGAGATACATAGTGGTCTGTATAGTATAGTAAAGACTTGTAGTGAGAACGAGATCAATGCCTTTAAATATTTAAATTGGCTACAAGAGCATAGTAGCAAAGCAAAGAAGCATCCTGAGGATTATACGCCTTTTGCCTATGCAAGATATATGAATAATACGGAATTAATCGAGACAGCAGCTTAAACGACAGGAAGCCAATCATTAGAGAATTTGGCAGAACTAGGATCGCCATTATGAATAAGAATGTGTAAGGTTCTATAACAAATTTGGTAAGATGAATTATCAGATGGGAAAAGTTTTGCCGTAAATTTACCTTTGGATAGGCGTTTAGAGCATAGCCAAAAGCCTTGACCGTCAAAGGACAAAATTTTAATGGCAGTTCTGTTTTTATTATAGAATAAAAACAAGGAACCATTAAGAGGGTCAGAAGAAAGTTTTTGTCTACAAACAGCGATTAAGCCATCGATACCCTTGCGAAAATCGATGGCAATAGTGGCAACAAAAATAACTGACGCCGGGGTTAGTTGCAGCATAAAAATGTCTGAATTATAGTTTTTGGCTCTAGTGTTTGGATAATAAGCTTGGTACCATTTGGTTTAATAATGTGACAAGTATAGTGATTTTGCTTGGGAGCAGCTACAGGATCGGTATCTATAGAATTTACTAGTTGAAATGGGAGAAAATTAATATTTTGTTGTAGGGATTGATTTGAAGTTGAGACAGAAGAAGTTTTGATGGTAGGTTCATGGGCTTTTTTAGTTGAACTAATTGTTGCTTTATTAATATTAAGATGTTTAGCTATCTCTTGGTAAGAATAATGATGGAGTAATTGGTGAACTAATTCCTTTAGATGGTTTGGTATAGGATCAAACTTATTAGTTTTAGTTTGACGCCAAGCTTTAAATTGCTGAGCTACTTGCTCAATAGTAATCGATGGTATTTGCATAGTATGAAACCCAAATGTATAAAAAATTCATACTAACAAAAAAATTAGATAAAGTTATGCAGTTTTGCTGCAAGTATACGAAACTTAAACAAGTTTTACAAAAAGTCAGAATAAGTATGCCGGCAAAATATGCCCAAAAAATTAATATTAACGATAATATTAGCCTAGTGGCAAGGCTTTATAAACCACAAAGCAGTATTCTGCCGGGTGGTTATGATTTTGGCTTTTATGCATATTTAGCGGATATTAATGCTACTGGCTATGCACTGTCCCCCCTTAAAATTATAGCACATAGTGATCTCTACACTAATAGTTTTGTCTATAAAATTAAAAAAAATATTTACAACCGCCTGATTCAAATACTTGGTTCTATAAAAGGTAATTTCGCCGCTGCAATATTACTAGGTGAAAGCAAAGCCATCGATCGAAAATTAATGAAAGAAATGAGACAAAGCGGTATATCCCATATACTTTGCGTTTCCGGCTTACATTTATCATTGGTAGCGATGCTGTTTTTTATATCCACCAGATTCTTGTTAAATTTATCAAACTATATTGCTTATAATTATGATATAAAGTTAATTGCAGCAATTTGTTCTTTAATAGGAAGCTATGGTTATTTGCAACTAAGTGGCATGCAAATTGCTGCTACCAGAGCCTTCATTATGACAGCAATCTTTATTTATGCGGTTATGATAGGACGCAAGCCATACCCTCTAAGGTCATTAGCAATTGCGGCGTTCGTCATATTATCAATGAATCCAGAATATATATTTCACCCAAGCTTCCAATTATCTTTTGTCGCAGTATTATCACTAACTGCTGGTTATGAATTTTACATAAGGAATCAATGGATATTAGGTGAAAGCAAGGGCATATTTTCTTCAATCAAATTTTATATTGCCTCTAATATTTATTCAAGCTTCCTTGCCGGTATAGTTACTGCTCCCGTTGTAATAAACCAATTTTATACATTTCCTACTTATTCTATTCCGATGAACCTTATTGCTATACCAATAATGTCTTTCTTTTTGATGCCATTATCTATTATCTCGGTATTTTTAATGATCTTCGGTATAGACCAGTACTGTCTAAAATTAATAGGTTTTTTCATTAATATAATTATTGAAGCGGTGAAATTTACTAACACGTTACCATTATCAGTATGGTATTTTGGCTATATAAGCCAAGTTAGCTTAATTACTTTCTTATTTGGCTTTTTATGGCTTTGTTTGTGGAGAACTAAATGGCATTTTCTTGGGCTAATTATAATTATTATATCAGTAATTTTAATGCTGAACTCTCCTAAACCTAATGTCATATTTGATATAAATTTAAACGCTATTGGTATAAAAAATAGCAATGGTGAACTTGACATTTATGCTATAGTCAATTCAGGAGAATTTGGGGCTAGGAGCGATGGAGCGACGCCTATAAGTAATAGGCGAGCATTGAGCGACACCGTCCCCAATTTCTCATCAATTGACTATAATGAAATGCCAGAATTTAAACGTATATATTGGGCTAACTGGTTTGGTCAAAAGGATGCTAAAATATTTCCCTTAAAAATTCCCTTAGAAAAAAATATTTTTACTTCCCATGGGTACACAATTTTGATAGATTCTAGTTTGATAGATTTGAAACAAGTTACTCCGAATGAAATATGTAAAAATGTCGATATATATATTAATCTGCTAGGTAACAACCAATGTAAAGGCAATAAGATTACTGTTAGTAGAGAATTTTTAAAAGAATTTGAAGTAATAATGATATTTTGTAATCAGCATCAATGTACCATTAAAACCAATAGTAACAAAAGATTTAGTTTTAGGTAAAAATATATAGTACCCTACATAAGAGTCATTGCGGTATCATGTAAGTAGGTCGTGCAATCTATTGTTTTTGGATTGCTTAGGAGGCTTACGCCTTCTCGCAATGACGCTTGAATTGCATTCCTGTCATTGCGAGGATTACACAAACCTCAGGTGTCATTGCGAGACCATGTAATGGTCGAAGCAATCAATTACTCAAGCTGTAGTCAATTGATGAGAAGTTGGGGGCGTTGTCACCGTCGCTTGCCTATTACTTATAGGCGTCGCTCCATCGCTCCTAGCCCCAAATTCTCCTGAATTGACTATAAATAACATTAATTAAAGATATTTTTATGCCATTAGAAAAATTTAAATCAGATATAGCTGATATTGTTGGTGAATCAAAGGAAGGATTTGTAGAGGAAGTAAATCGCTTAAAAAGTCTGCTCAATTTTAGCTTTGATTCGCGATATGGTTCTGAACTTGCCAAAGCTGTAAAAAAGATGGGCATAGAACAAGAAACAGTAATACAGGTATCTTTGGATGATGATACCGCAAATGTACTGTCACCAACTGAAAAAGATATTGGACAAAATTTTGGTGAGTTTAAAGGCAATATTGGTACCACTCTCAATGCTCATGGCGAACTTGCTAAAGGATATGCTGCTGAATATGCTCAAGGACAACCTCACTTAGATAAATTCGGTCAGCAAGCTAAAAAAATGAATGTGTTATAGTAAATCAAATTGAATTAGGTGACAAAGAATGCAGAAATAGCTTTAGATAATGTACCAATTTCCGCTATTTTGTTTCGAATCCATCGCTTCATATTAGCCCAAAATTTTTCTATTGGATTTAAGTCTGGAGAATATGGGGGTAAAAAAATAACTTCACAACCAACTGATTCTATTAGCTCTTTTGTCTTTTGAGATTTATGAAAACTAACGTTATCCATCACTACAACCTGTCCTGCTGTTAACTCTTTAATCAAAAATTTTTCAACCCAATTATTAAATAGTTCTGTATTACAAGTTTTATTAAAAACAAAAGGGGCTATTGGTTTGTTATTTACTAAACCAGCTATTATATTAGTCCTTTGATAATGCTTCCCACTCTTCTTGCCAATCAATAATTCTCCTATCTTACCCCAACCTCTATCTTGGCAAATTGTCATATCTATACCACTTTCATCAAGATATACTATTTTATCTTTATCATATTTACTGATCTTTTCTAAATAATCAGATCGTTTCTCTGCACTTGCTTCCAAATAGCTAAAGGTTTTTTTTTATAACTAAATCCTAACTTTTTTAATATATTAGCTACTTGAGAACCTGTAATTCCAAAATTCTTACCAATTTCTTGTAGCTTACTATTAGGGTTATTTGTTACGAAATATTCCAATGCTTTTTTATCAATCTTACTTTTAAATCCTAGTCTAGCTCTTGCCAGCACTGTTCCTTCTTTTCTTCTCCTTACGTTCCAACGGCTAATTGTATTTTTATGTATAGCAAATATTCTAGCAGCAGATTCTTGACTATTACCTTTTTCTATATAATTTATTACTTTTTCTCTTAAATCTTGACTATATGGACTTGTTGACATTTTTTCCTTTATTTATACCACATCTTATCACCTAATTCAATTTGATTTACTATAATAGATGAATTACCACATAATTCTTTGCAGGAAGCAACTGAACAAATTGAAACCATTGCCACTATTGAGGCTGGTACAAACAAAATATATTCGAAATTACAATCTTCCCCAAATGATCTAAAGCATACTATCCATCCAGAACATATTGTAACTATCAATAAGTTAGGGGCAGGACTTAGGAAATATATTGAATCATTTGTTAAATCGCCTGAAGAACAAAAAGAAGCTTTTATGCAAAATGGGGTTGAGACGATTCAAGCTATTGATAAAGCTAATAAAACTGATGGATTGCAAAATAGTAAGACTGCATTAGAGAAAATATTAAGCAAGTTTCATAGCACAGAAACAGTGGGTTCTAAACTATATCACCGTCTAATAAAAGTTCTAAAGAAAGACGATATATCTGTAAGCAACACTATTAAACCCGATACTACCCCTTATAACACAAAACACTCTAATAAAGATAAGGGGCGGTAGAGTTTTGGCAATGGAATCATACTGTTTGGCAAAGATATCCTTAAATTAATTTGCAGAACATGACGTAAATTGATTGAGAAATTCAAAATCTTCAGTTTCTAGAGACAAAATCTCTGGTAAACAGATTTTAGCTGTAAAGTTATTATCTATACTAACCTTAAGCAATAAAATTATTCTGATATTATTACGTTCAGGGTTAATACGCTTTTTCAGCAAATCGACTATTTGACATAATTCAGAATGATTTTGTGGGTACAGTTTTATCTCTAATCGTTCTTCATTTATTATATCATCAATAGTTGCGAAACTTTTAGCAATTAGTCTTATTCCTCCAGCGTCTTTAAACAAATCACAACTCACTACCACTAAACTTTGAACATCGAGTAAATGAACGAAATTCTTTAATATTTCTTCACTATAAATAGTCAGTTCAAAAATGCCAAATTGATCAGATAGTTGTAAAATGACAAACCTGCCGCGAGATGACATACGTGAATCCTTTTTTTGTATTACACCAGCTATCTTTATCTGACTTGAACCATCTAGAAAGTCATTTTGTAGATTAATTGAAGTCAAAATATTAAGCCGGGATAGCAAATCTTGATGTTTTGATAATGGATGTAATGTAATAAACAGCCCTAATACCTCAAATTCATAGCAAGATGCAGTATTATTATCCAGTGGTTCTGCGTCAATTAAAATTTGCTGATTTATGGAACTTACCTTAATCAGACTAAATTGATCAGAAATTTTTTCGGCATGATAGGAAGAAGCATAAGCTAGAAGTTTAGAGATACTTAATAATAACTGATTACGATTAGAATGTAGTGTATCAAAACATCCAGCTTTAATAAGATTTTCTAATAATTTTCGATTAATTGATTTAAGCGGTAGCCTTTCAATAACATCTATAATATTTTTAAATTTACCATTTTTAACTCGTTCTTCTACTAATATTCTACCAAAATCAACCGTAACGCTTTTAATAGCAGCTAGGGCATAAATTATCGATTTAGGATTTTCGACATACTCTTCAGCTTCTTGTGATGTAGCTATAGTACTAAAATAACCAGAGGAAAGATTGATATTAGGAGGGATAATAGCAATGTTATTATTTTTGGCTTCTTGAATGAATAGATTGATTTTATCATGGTTATTTAGTTCAAGATTTAAGCATACTACCAAGAATTCAGCTGGGAAATTAGCTTTCAGATAGGCTGTTTGATAAGATATTACTCCATAAGCTGATGCGTGGGCTTTATTAAAACCATAGCTAGCAAATTTAGCGACCGTTGCAAAAATGGATTGGGCTTGCTGACGTGAGATGCCTTTGGCTATTGCCCCTTTCACAAAACTTTCTTCTTGTTCTGCCATTTCGGATTTTATTTTTTTTCCCATAGCTTTACGAAGTATATCTGCTCCACCTAAACTATAGCCTGCCATTTCTTTGGCAATTTCTAAGACCTGTTCTTGATAGATAATAACTCCATAAGTTTCTTCTAGAATTGGTTTAAGCATCTCATGCAAGTAATCCGGTTGTTGCAAACCATGTTTACAAGCAATATAAGTTGGGATGTTCTCCATCGGACCAGGACGGTATAACGCTCCTAACGCTATTATATCTTGAATGGAGTCAGGTTTAAGACGCCTTAAACTATCCTGCATTCCGTTGCTTTCAAATTGGAATACCCCAATAGTTCGACCACTACATAGCATTTCATAAGTTTTTTGATCATCAAATAGCATATTAGTAAAATCAATATTTATGTTCTGCTCTTTTAGCAGTTCTAAACATTTAGTAATGACAGTTAGAGTTTGCAGTCCTAAAAAATCAAATTTAATTAAACCAGCAATCTCAGCATATTTCATCGAATATTGTACTACCAACATTTCCGAGTTTAGGTCTTTATAAACCGGTAATATTTCTACTAAATCTTTGCCAGCTATCACAATTCCTGCTGCATGAGTAGAAGCATGTCTATTAAGCCCCTCAAGTACTAAAGATGTGTCCAGAACTTGTTTGATCAGCTCCTCTTGCCCATCTAAATTATACAAACCTTCACCACGTGCTGCTATGCTTAACTCCTTTATTTCCTTAATAGCCTGATTTAGTGTAACAGGAGAAACAGCATTAAATGGTACAAGATCAGTTAAATATTCAGCATATTTATAAGGTAAACCAAGAACTCGTGAGACATCTTTGATCACAGCTTTTGCTTGCATCTTACCAAAAGTGATGATTTGTCCAACTTTGTTATCCCCATATTTAGAACATACGTAATTTATAACTTCCCCTCGTCGCTCTTGACAAAAGTCAATATCAAAATCTGGCATTGATATACGTTCTGGGTTAAGAAAACGCTCAAATAATAGACCGAACTTAAGAGGATCAAGATCAGTGATTAAAAGACTCCACGCAACTACTGATCCTACCCCAGAACCTCTACCAGGACCTACCATAATACCTTGTTGCTTGCTCCATTTTATAAAATCAGAAACTATCAGGAAATAGCCAGAAAAATCCATTCGACAAATAATATCTAGTTCATAATTAAGACGAGTTAAATATTGCTGTTTAACATCTTCCTGCTCATCTATGGCAATATTTTCTCGTTTAAATTTTGTAGCAAGTCTTAATAGTAATCCGGCTGTCGATTCTTTTTTAATTATGTCTACTTCATTAATATTTAGACTAGAGAAATTTGGTAACATTGGTGGATTAGCATGTGCCATAAAATAGCATCTTTGGGCTAAATGTACCGTATTCTGTACAGCATTAGGTAAATCACTAAAAAGTTCTAGCATTTCTTTTGGTGATTTAAAATAACATTCGTTACTTACCTTTTTACGATCCTCCACTTCTTTACTAACCCCAGTAGATATACATAATAATACGTCATGGGCATCATGCATATTAACATCACTAAACAATACTTTATTGGTAGCAACTAGTGGAATACCAAGATTACTGGCTATTTTTATATAACTTTCTTCTATAGATTGTTCTACTGCTAGATTATGTCGCATAATCTCAAAATAGAAACGATCAGCAAAAATGCTTTGTAGCTTAGTTGCCCAAAAAATGGCTAATTCCTCATCCTTAGCAATAAGACTTTTACCAATTATACCATCAGTATAACCGGATAAAATAATCAGCCCTTCCTGGTACTTAACTAAATCATCAAAAGTAATATGATTGCAAATTTTACGATCATTTTTAGTAAAACTATCACTAACCGCCTTTAGCAGATTCTTATAACCAATTTCATCCTTGGCAATAAGCATAATTTCACAAAAACTATTCTCGGTAAAAGCAATATTTACAATTGCCGCATTTATAGGTTGTATTCCTGCTTTACAGCTAGCTAGAGCAAATTCTAACGAGCCAAATAAATTCCCCCTATCGGCTAAACAAATTGCTGGTATTTTATGCAATTTAGCTAATTCCACTATACGATCAATTGTTAAAGCACTCTCAAGAAATGAATATGAGCTTTGTACTCTTAAGTGAATGAAATCAAACTGCATCTTTTATACCAATAAGATAATATTTAAATCCAAGAGCCTTTAGCATATCTCCATCAAGAATATGCCTGAGATCAAGAATTATAGGAGATTTAACTTGATGGCGAATAAGCGACCAATCTAAATCTTTAAACTCCGACCATTCGGTAGCCACTATAATTATATCACTATTTTTGCATGCACTAAGTGCTGAATCAGCAAAAAATACATTTTTTACTTCTTTTTTAGCATTATTCATACCTACCAGATCGAAAACTCTAATATTTGCTCCTTTATCAACTAAGATTTTGACGATCTTAATAGCTGGACTCTCTCTAACATCATCCGTACCAGCTTTAAAAGTCAGGCCCAATACACTAATAACTCTATTATGTAAATCGTTGCCTATGATATCATGAATTTTATCTACCATATCATATGGTCTCTGATAATTACTATTTATAACAGAATTAACTATTTGAAAATTACATTGATAATGTTTAGCTATTTGTCCAAGTGCTAACATATCCTTAGGAAAACATGAGCCACCAAATCCGGGTCCAACATTTAAAAATTCTTTACCTATTCTCTTATCTAGTCCAACCCCACAAGACAGATCCTTAGTATTTGCCCCCATTTTCTCGCATAAATTTGCCATCTCATTAATAAAAGCAATTTTGGTCGCTAAGAAAGCGTTTGAGACATATTTAGTAAGTTCTGCAGTAACCAAATCAGTACTTACCATAGGTATATTCTTGGTAATCAAAGGTCGATATATCTCTTTTAGTAAATCTTCTGCCTGTTTATTATTGGTGCCAATTAATATTCTATCAGGGTTTAAAAAATCCTCTATAGCAGTACCTTCTCTAAGAAATTCAGGATTTGAAGCAACGGAAAATTTAAAATTCTTGTTATTTAAATAATCAATAATTTGGTTACATGTTGTTGGAGGTACAGTCGATTTTATAATAATCAAACAATCATCTTTAATCCATGGGCATAAATTATCGATAGCAGTAAATATATATTGTAAATCAGCTTTTCCTGAAGGTAGAGACGGCGTTCCTACCGTAATAAATACCGCTTGTGAATTTTGTAATTCAGCCGAATAGCTAGCTGTAAATCGTAACTTACCAGATTTTACTAATGGCGGTAAATATTCAGCTAGTTTTGGTTCATAAATTGGTAAAATATTTTTTTTTAATTGGTCGATCTTAGAAATATCACTATCTAAACAAGTAACGTCGTGTCCTAGGTAACTCATCATTACGCCAGATACTAGCCCAACGTAACCAGTACCTATAACATGAAGTTTAATATTCATTAATTATCCTTATATACTTAGTGCAACAACTTTGTTATGCTATAATGCTATATTTAGGAGGTTGCCTCCTAACCCGATGTCATTGCGAGCGAACGTATGTGAGCGTGGCAATCCATGAAGTTTGTCATATGGATTGCTTCGTTGCCGCAAGGCGGCTCCTCGCAATGACGTTTGGCTAAAAGTATACATTAATTGACCAAATACTAAATAATAAAATGATGCTCATTAAAAGATTTTTCATCAGCCTAAGCGTAATAGTTTGTATAGTTGTAGTAACTTTAAGTTTATTAATATTAAGCGGGAGTAAAGGGTATTTAGATAAGCCTATTAAGAAGGCAATAGAATTTTACCTCGATAAAAAAAATACCAAAATACGAATTGGTAATTTACAGATAAGAAATAACATTTTGTCAATCGATAAAATCTTTATGGATTTAGCACATAACACCCAAAGTGAGATTAACGATTTCAAAATCAGTTTTTTTATTGATGATATAAGAAACAAACCATTGCTTGTTAGTATTGTTGATATAGATAGTTTTTCCTTAATTTCTAAAGATAATCAACCTATAATAGATACTAAAATATCTGCTAAGTATATTGTAGATTTTTTTGAAAATAAGATTGAAACACAGTTAAACCTAAGTCCTATAAAAAATATTACTCTACTCGATAGTTATGGTAAGAAATTACCGAAGGGGGAAGGGCTTTGTTCTTATGAAAGTAAAATTTCTACAGCTTCGAAGAAGTTAATCAATTGCAAATTAACATTTGGTGAACAAGCATATCTATCATTCAATAGTATCTTGGATGGTAGCATAATTCAAGCTAATGGTAATGTTGAAAATATTCCTATAATGATTTATCAGATTGCTGAGAAAATTATCCCTGATAATCAAGTAATTTTATTTTTACAGGAATATATTAAAGATGGGTATATCAGAAATGGAGAATTTGATGTTAATTTTGATAAAAATTCTTTAGAAAACAATAGACCTCTTGCAAAACTCGCTTATGCTGAGGAATTTGAAGGAGACGAGGAACGCAGAACCGCGGCGTACTCTAGTGTACGTGAGGATTCGAGTACCGCATCGACGTCCAAATTACCAGCAGAAGTAGAGTTAGGCAAGAGGTCTAATATTGCTCTAGTAAAAGCCAAGCTGCATGTCGTAGACCTTGAATATAAATACGATGCAGATTTTCCATCTTTAAGAAAAATTGATACAGATATTACTATATCTGGAGCCTCGGTTAAGTTTATACTAAATCGTGCATATAGCGGTAACAGCCTTATTTCCAATGGAGTAATAACCTTTGATTGGCAAGGGATGGATAAATCTAATTTTGTCATCAGTGCCATAGCTAAGGGACCGGGTATCGACCTAATTGATTTTATGTCAAATGAGGATTATAACCAAGTAAAAAAACAAGGAATTGACCTTAGAAAAATTACTGGCACCGCTAATTCAAAAATTGGCATAATAGTACCGATTAGTCCAGTTATAAAAAATACCTATGACATCTCTACGATAATAACTGGAGTAAATGCTAAAGCATTTAGTGACAATATCATACTAAAGAATGCAAAAATAACCGGAACATTTAATGGTGATAAGCTAAACTTAATAGGTACAGGTAAAATTAATGACTATGACAGTAATTTTACCTATCAATATAATATTGATAATAATAACCATGATGATTATCAGCATCTATTAAAAGTAAAAACTACTATTGTCGGTAATAACCAGAAATTTGGTATATTCAAGTTAATTTCAGGTAGTAGTATCCTAGATTTTGAATATAAAGAGCAACGAAATAACAGAGGTCAATCTAATACCGGCTTCATTAAAGCTAATGCTAATCTCAAAAATTTGGAATTTTATATTGATAAAATATCTATACATAAAAAGATTTCTGATGAAGCTAAACTTGTGTTAACTGGTAAGTTATATGATGGTCTAAAAGGTGATATTAATTTTGACCTTTCAGGAGCAAATAACTTAAAAATAGTTGGCAAGGCTAAAGTGCAAGATACTAAGTATGATGTTACTTTACCGATTATTGCTTATGGTACAACTGATCTAGTAGGAAAATTGCTTGTAGGTAAAGATAGCTTAAATGCTGAAATTCAGGGGAAACGACTAGATCTGTCTGGGTCTAATATGATGCAATTTTTAGAAAAAGAAGGGGAACCACAAAATATTCATCTAAGAGTTGATATAGATAGGGTAAGGTTAAAAAATAATATAATGCTTGATAAGCTTAATTTACAAATTGATTGTGATAAAATAAAATGCTTTTCTGGTTCTTTAAATTCAAAAATTGGCACTAGATCTTTTAAAATGCTACTTACAGAAAAAAAAGATATGGAACAATGGATAGTTACCTGTGATAATGCTGGAGCTCTATTTAGAGGTATTGGCATGTATAATAACATGAAGTCTGGTATTATAAATCTAACACTTGATACAAAAAGACATGAGGTTAAGAAGGGCGAAATAATACCAATCTTAGATGGGACATTTGACATAAAACGTTTTGTTGTTACTGATATGTCTTTTCTAACTAGAATAGTATCATTTGTTTCGTTTCCAGGTTTTATGAGTTTTATATTAAATAATAAGGATATCTTGTTTAATAATATGACAGGTAGCTTTAGTTATATAGGTAATACCGTAAGTATTGCTAAGACATCAGCTACTGGACCATTTTTTGATTTTACCATGAAAGGTACAATTGATACTAATAAACACCAAATAAAGCTTAAAGGTAATGTAATACCTTCTTTCTTTTTTGCTAGTACCATTATCACTAAAATACCAATAATTGGTAAAGTATTTTCAAAGGTTGCTCCTTATTCTGTAGAGTTAAAATATAAGGACTAATAAAAATCGTATAGGATCAACGTCTATTAGCGAGGAACATAGGGTGAAAATTGCATTTTTGCAATGCTACTATCCCAGTTATTGGGTTGTGTTCTTAAAACTTTAGTACTCCATTAGTAACTCACCTTACTCATGATTTTCTTCCCAATTCAAGCTATGATAGTCAAAGTATATATTGGCTGTTAGACATGCTGAAAGTTTTGTGGTACTTACTATAGTAAATCAAATTGAATTAGGTGACAAAGAATGCAGAAATAGCTTTAGATAATGTACCAATTTCCGCTATTTTGTTTCGAATCCATCGCTTCATATTAGCCCAAAATTTTTCTATTGGATTTAAGTCTGGAGAATATGGGGGTAAAAAAATAACTTCACAACCAACTGATTCTATTAGCTCTTTTGTCTTTTGAGATTTATGAAAACTAACGTTATCCATCACTACAACCTGTCCTGCTGTTAACTCTTTAATCAAAAATTTTTCAACCCAATTATTAAATAGTTCTGTATTACAAGTTTTATTAAAAACAAAAGGGGCTATTGGTTTGTTATTTACTAAACCAGCTATTATATTAGTCCTTTGATAATGCTTCCCACTCTTCTTGCCAATCAATAATTCTCCTATCTTACCCCAACCTCTATCTTGGCAAATTGTCATATCTATACCACTTTCATCAAGATATACTATTTTATCTTTATCATATTTACTGATCTTTTCTAAATAATCAGATCGTTTCTCTGCACTTGCTTCCAAATAGCTAAAGGTTTTTTTTTATAACTAAATCCTAACTTTTTTAATATATTAGCTACTTGAGAACCTGTAATTCCAAAATTCTTACCAATTTCTTGTAGCTTACTATTAGGGTTATTTGTTACGAAATATTCCAATGCTTTTTTATCAATCTTACTTTTAAATCCTAGTCTAGCTCTTGCCAGCACTGTTCCTTCTTTTCTTCTCCTTACGTTCCAACGGCTAATTGTATTTTTATGTATAGCAAATATTCTAGCAGCAGATTCTTGACTATTACCTTTTTCTATATAATTTATTACTTTTTCTCTTAAATCTTGACTATATGGACTTGTTGACATTTTTTCCTTTATTTATACCACATCTTATCACCTAATTCAATTTGATTTACTATAGTACTACAGTTGTAGATTGAATGTGAGTATTCACGGAAAAAAGGTTAAAGTATAAGATGTCATTGCGAGGAGGTTGCCAGACCGACGAAGCAATCCAGGAAAGTGATTAGAAATGGATTGCTTCGTTGACCTTACGGTCTCCATAAATCAATTAAAGCTGGTGAGTAATTGGAACCTTCAATTAATTCAGCCAATTCTTTACTACCAAACTTAGACAAGGCTGCCTGCATCACTTGATACATCCTTGAATTTACCCAGTGACTCAGATTTACGTATTTCCTCAGGCATGTTAACTAGCCAGTCATTACCAGAGGAAGTATTGTTAGCTTCATAGTTATTAGCAATTACTTCTTTACTCATAGGTTATTCTTCTTTTAACTTCTCTATTTCTTCAAGGGTTAGTTTTGTATATTTAACTATTTTTTCTATTGGTTCATTATCAATTAACATTTCTTTTGCTACAATTATAGCTTTTCTTTCTTCGCCTCTAGCTTCCCCTCTAGCTTCGCCTTCCTGGAAACTTTCTGCTAAAGCAATGTCTTCTGCATCTTCCTGCAATTTACACCTTATATATAAGTCATATTCTTCTGGCGTTAGTCCATACATATCGATAACTTGGTAAGCCTCTAATACCTTACTACTCTTAATTCCCTTAGGTGGACTATCCTCTTCTGTCGCGTGTTTGAATAGGTGTAACCACTCATCGGCTACAGTCAATAATTCGGTCTTATTAAATTTTCCAAGCTCTATAAAAACATACGATATATCAAAAAAATGTTGTGTATTGGTAGTTGTCTCAATAATTTTATGAGAACTTATATAAGGTATGTCTTCACCAGCTTTACCAAATATTTTGTTTTTTATTAATGAAACCACTAATATTGGTAACAAATTATTATGGGTCATTCCTTGTTTAAGTTGTTGTACATATGAATGAGCAGAATAATATTGTACTCTTTTTAAATAATCAGTTTCATTTTTTTTCTGCATCTCAATAATGTACTGGTTGCCTGATTCATCTTCAACTTTCAAATCAAATGCACTCCTCTTACCTTTATTAATTTTAGGTAATTGCTCTGATGGAATAAATTTGATTTTCTTAATTAAGTATTTTCCATGTAAATCAAGAACACTGTTAAGAAATTCTTTTAGCCTCTCTAGATCACTAAAGATTTTCTTAAATAGACTATCATTTGTTGGGTCTAAATATTTTTGCATATCAACTACTCCCTTCTATGTTATTAACTCCATCATCTTCTGAAGCCTGTGAGCATATATATAGGAACAATGCTCGATGTCCTTCAAGAAAGGCAGTGTACTCACTTTCCTGCCGAACGAAATTGCTACGATGTATGCCGCTCATTTGAGCTAAATCCTCTAATATTATTTTACCATCTTCTCCACTAAAAAGCTTGCAATAAATTGATTTTAATTGCTCTTTTTTTAATAAAGGTGATGGGGATGAGGAGTTAATTGATAGTTTCATTTGATCATTGCCCTTGTATCTGTTGCTGTTGTAACTGTTGCATTTGCATCATCTTACGTTGTTGCCTTATTTGTAGTACTTCTTGCTCGTTCTTGAGGATTGAGCCTGCGGGCTAACTATGTGCAATATTTCTACTATTTCATCAGCTAATTCCATATAAGGCAGGCATCTAGAGATTCCCGCCTACGCGGAATGACAATAGTGGGTGGAAATGGCAACTTAACTTATATTTCTATTTTCAGTTGCGATTTATAAATCGTCGTGATACTATAGTTAATTTAGGAGAATTTAGGGCTAGGAGCGACGAGTAACAACATCCCCAATTTTTCATCAATTGACTATATTTTACTGGATTTCTCTCGTATGTTACTTTATAAATTTAACTTGATTTTATTTAGCAGATTCTAAAAATGAATGTTATAGACAAAGAAAAAGCACTACTTGCTGCACTTAGCCAAATTGAAAAAAGTTATGGCAAAGGTTCGGTTATGAAACTTGGGCAACGTCGAGCTGTAGATGTTGAGGCAATACCAACAGGATCGCTAGGACTTGACCTAGCACTTGGTATAGGCGGTCTCCCTAAGGGAAGGATTATTGAAATTTTTGGACCAGAGAGTTCGGGAAAAACTACCTTAACTTTACATGTAATTGCTGAAGCACAGAAGAAAGGTGGCACTTGTGCTTTTATTGACGCAGAACATGCTTTAGACCCAGCATATGCCAAAAAATTAGGAGTAAATATTGACGAGCTTATTATTTCTCAACCAGATACTGGTGAACAGGCTCTTGAAATAACTGATACTCTAGTACGCTCTGGAGCTATTGATATGGTCGTTGTTGATAGTGTTGCTGCCCTTGTGCCTAAAGCAGAAATTGAAGGAGAAATGGGTGACTCCCATATGGGGTTACAAGCTAGATTAATGAGCCAAGCACTTAGGAAACTCACCGCATCAATTTCCAGAACTAATTGTGTAATTATTTTCATTAATCAAATTAGAATGAAAATAGGCGTCATGTTTGGCAGTCCAGAAACTACCACAGGTGGCAATGCTTTAAAATTTTATGCCTCAGTAAGGCTAGATATCAGAAGAATCTCATCAATCAAGGATAAAGATGAAGTAGTAGGTAGTCAAACTAAGGTCAAGGTTGTTAAGAATAAAGTCTCACCACCATTCAAAACTGCAGAATTTGATATAATGTATGGTAGTGGTATTTCTAAAGAAAGCGAGATAATAGACCTTGGCGTTAAATTGGAAATAATAGAAAAGTCTGGTTCTTGGTTTTCCTATAAAGACATTCGTATAGGACAAGGTAGAGAAAATGTTAAACATTACCTGAAAGAACACCCTACTATCTGCTGTGAAATAGAACAGCTAATTCGTCAAAAATCTTCTCATAATATTAGCTTTGATAGTGAAACAGTAATTATGGAAGAGGATGAATAACAAATATCTGCTAAGTGCTATTCTGGTTAACTAATATACTTAAATAACTACAAATTGGAGCTAAAATGATAAACTTAACTGATAAAAAATCTCTAATTACTGGAGCATCTGGAGCAATTGGTGGTAGCATTGCTAAGCTATTACACTCTCTTGGTAGCCATGTAATAATTAGTGGTAGTAACCAAGAAAAACTACAAGAATTGGGTAATAACTTAAAAAATAATTATACGATAGCACCATGCAATTTAGCCAATAGCGAGGAATGTAATAACTTGGTAGCTAATCTTGAACAAATAGATATTTTAGTTTGTAATGCTGGAATCACTAACGATATGCTAGCAATAAGAATGTCCGATGAGATATTTGAGCAAGTTATAAATATAAACTTAAAAGCTAGTTTTATTCTAAATCGTGAAGCGATAAAAAAAATGATGAAAACTCGTTATGGTAGAATAATTAATATAGCCTCTGTGGTTGCAGTTTCTGGTAATCCAGGTCAAGCAAATTATTGCGCTTCCAAAGCTGGGATGATAGGTATGACAAAGTCTCTAGCCCTTGAGGTGGCAAGTAGAGGGATCACAGTTAATGCAGTTGCTCCTGGTTTTATTAAATCAAATATGACCGATAAATTAAATGAAACTCAAAAAGAAGCGATAATGCAAAAAATTCCTCTAAAAACTTTGGGAAACCCCGAAGATGTTGCAAATGTAGTAGCTTTTTTAGCAAGTGACAAAGCTTCTTATATCACTGGTCAAACTATCCATGTTAATGGTGGATTGGTGCTGGTATAGTCAATTAACCTGAATTAGTGCCGAAAAGCATCCATCGTGCTGTTTATTACTTGATAATCAAGTTTTTTGCAGAGCTTATAAATAGTAGGTTGTTTGAAGGAAATTTGAATATATCCGAGTTACAACATCTATCTTTAAAAGCAGAGTCTGTCATATATGGACGAGTGAATTTGTCAAGAAAGAAAATAAAAAAATAGAGCCACAAAGGAAGCGGTCATATATTCGGCATCGAGTGCCATAATGGTTTCTGCATTCTTATAAATATCCTTGAGTGACCTCTCATTCCCACGGCTTCTAGAGCCTCGACATAATTACGGATTTTATTCAGAATACTTATTCATTAACTCTTTAACTTTCGTTCTCTTTATTGTTACTATTCTTTACTCACAATATTTATCAATTACCAATTTTTATTTAGTTGACATAGTTTCTTCTTTTTTTCCAACTAAACTAATTTGCAACATATTCGCTACCATTGCTGACTACTGCATAAGCAATCCTTGCTAACTTATTTGCTAAACCAACACATATAATATTATATGATTTATTTTCAGCAAATTTCTTCACTGCCCACTGCACTAGTTTATCTTTTGATTCCTTATCACTTTTTGCTCTTATTGCTATTGTCCTTGCGGCTTGAATCAACATAGTTCTGGCATATCTATCTCCTTGTTTGGTAATCCCTCCTAAAACTATCTTATCTCCTGAGCTATGTTGCTTTGGTACCAAACCAAGCGAAGCAGCAAAATCCCTCGGGGTTGGGTAACTTTCCATTGGGGCTACACTCAAACAACTAGCATTGATTGCTCCAATGCCAAAAATTGTCTGCAACCTAGTAGCTTTCTCACTTTGCTTATTATTGCTGATAATCAGCTTTTCTAAAGTTTTTTCTTTGTCACATAAATCCTCAATTTCTTTACATTCTAAAAGTAAAATTGACCTTATCCCAGAATTTATATAACCTTTACTATACGCTAACTCTACCTCCAGCATACATGATTTGCAAAATTTATTTTTACTTAATTTTGTATTATAGCCATATTCACATAAACTTGATATTGTAGAATTAGTTTTTTGCACACGATCTCTGATCGTATTACTTCTAATTTTATGCAAGAATTTTATATCTTGTTCCTCCTTGCTTTTTAGTAGCACAGTTTTTAATTCTGGATCACGAGCCGCTTTGCATATTGCTAACGCATCGTTATAATCATTTTTCTGTTTCGATGTAGCATAAACTTTTACATCTTTTGTTTTCATTAGTTTGACTTGCAAACCAAGCTTAGCAATTTCCTGTGACCAATAATTAGCTCCTCCACATGCTTCCATAGCTACCAATGAACTTTTATCGAGATTACTTAAATAGGCTATTAACTCATCTCTTGTAACTTTTTGGTAACCTATTTTTTTGCCATTTTGATCGACTTGCACCAAGTGCATACTATTTTTTGCTAAATCTATTCCTATTATAGTATTTTTTATGCTATTATTTATCATGGTATGGACCTATTAATTAAATTATTATTTAATTTGGAGCAGCTGAAAACTATTTTTCAGCTGACTCCGTACAAGTAAAGCATATTTCGCTTCACTCGTCCATACCATCATTCCCGCTTCGGTGCGGAATCTATAATACCTCAGGGCATTTTTAGATACCTCACTGAAGCAAAGATGACAACCATTGTCCTATATTTTATTCAAATCTGCAAAAAAACTTGATTATCAAGTATAAGTAATAGGCGAGCGACGAGTGACGACGTCACCAAATTCCCCTGAATTGACTATAACGAAGAAATTATGATGTCCAAGACTTTAAAATGTTATTTTGTTTTAAAACTAATATTTTTGAATTTATAATTGTTGCCCGAATAACAGCAGTCTTGAAAAAATTAATAAAGTACATTATTATATATCAGATAATGATAACTAATATAGTAGCATAGTATGAGAACTATTATTGATATACCTGACATGCAAGTAAAAATTTTGAATCAACTATCAAAGAAAAAAAAAGTGTCGAGGGCAGAAATTATAAGACAAGCTTTGGCTGACTACATAACCAATTATACTAAAAGTAAAAAAGGCTATAAATCAGCATTTGGTATATGGAAAGATCAAAAATTGGATGGCTTATTATATCAACAAAAATTACGTGGTGAGTGGGGTGAATGAAAGTATTATTTGATACTAATATATTGATAGATTATTTGTTAGGACATACAGTGGCTAGTAAAGAACTTGAGCAATATAAAGATTGTCAAATTAGTATAATAACTAAAATAGAAATATTAGTTGGAGCGTCAGAGGATAACGACGAAACCACCAGAGAGTTCTTAGATAATTTTACCATAATTGACTTAAATAAAGAAATAGCTGAAATTGCCATCTCTATTAGAAAAGAGCATAAAATCAAACTACCTGATGCAATAATATGGGCAACAGCTAAATATTGCAATGGTTTGTTAATAACTAGAAATACCAAAGATTTTCCTATCCATGCCTCTGACATAAAAGTTCCGTACAATATATAATTGATAGAATGGGAATTCTATGAGATTATTTGGTTGTACATGAGTATCAACTTTCCAGTAATCGACCTCAGTTTAATAGGAATTATGATGTCCAAGACTTTAAAAATCGGTAAGTGTCAAGTACAGTTACTACCTTTATTGCTTACTATATTAGCATTTGTCATCCTCTTATCACTGGGGTTTTGGCAAGTTGCTAGATTACAGGAAAAAGAACTATTTTTAAGTTCAATAAAAAATAACCTTAATAATTCTCCTCTTGATATAAAAACACTTAGTGTAGATAAATTATATGCTAAAGTAAAAATGAAGGGGCATTTTTTGGTTGGTAAGAATTTGCATCTTTATGGACGTAAATCAATGGCCACGGAAAAAGATGGTTATTATTTAGTCAGACCTTTTCAAACTGATGATAACAAGATAATCTTAGTTGCCCTAGGGTGGTTTGCTGCGAGGTATAAGAAAGATATTGATAATATAACAGATGATTCGACGGAAATTACTGGTGTGATTCTCCCTGGGGAGAAAACCAAGCTGTTTGTCTTAGATAATGATGTTAAAAATAATGTTTGGTTTACTTTAGACTTAACTCAAGCATCTGATATTCTTGGTTTAACATTAGAGAATTTTTATTTAATTATGGAAGGTAAAGGTAATCATTCTGATATTCTTAAAAGTCTATCAATTAAAAATTTGCTGAATGTCAGAAATGATCATTTAGAATATGCCATTACTTGGTTTGCCTTGGCAATTTCATTAATAGTGATTTTTGTAATTTATCATTTGCCTAAAAAAAATTAGAGTGTAAACTGGACTATGAGACACAAAAAAGTACAAAAAAGGAGTGGTTATGATATTAAAAGTAGGCGATATTGCACCAAATTTTACTATGCCAATAGGCGAAGATAGTAAAATCAATTTAGCAGATTTATCAGGTAAGTTTGTTGTATTATATTTTTATCCGAAAGATGATACACCAGGCTGTACTATTGAAGCAGGTGATTTTAATAGGCTAAAGCCAGAATTTAAAAAAATGAATACCGTAATTGTTGGTGTATCAAAGGACAGTTTAGATTCTCATGATAAATTCAAGAAAAAATATTGTTTGGATTTTGATCTTGCGTCAGATTCTAACTCTGATACTTGTGAAAAATATGGAGTTTGGGTAGAAAAATCGATGTTTGGTAAAAAATATATGGGGGTCGAGAGAACTACCTTTTTAATAGACAAAAAAGGTACGATAGCTCACATTTGGTCAAAAGTGCAAGTGGCTAAACATGCTGAAGATGTGTTGAACCAGCTGCGGAAAATAAATTGAAATAATAATATCTTCATGTAGTATACAAAACAAATGTAACTTTATGTAGGTATAAATGACTAACTGGTTTTGTAAAGGTATTATTGTTGTTTATTTTCTTCTAACTATAACCCATGCAGCCCATGCTGAAAATTTTTTTGTAGTTAAAAAACAGGCTGAACAGTTAGAGAATAGACCTGTTGACAACCAGGCTATTGACCAGCTCAAAATATATTTACGGGAAATAAAATCTATTGCTGTGGATTTTACCCAAGAAGATTCGGCGGGAAATCAGGCTAAAGGGAAGCTGTTAATTAATAAACCTGCGAAATTTCTCTGTAATTATTATTCACCATTTCCTTTGGTGATTATTGGTAATGCTAACTATGTGTCGGTATATGACTATGATATGAAACATGTAAGTCGTATTAAGGCAGAGGAGAACGTATTTAATTTTTTGTTAGAAGACAGCATAGATTTTGATAAATATTTTAAAATTGAGTCGACGATAGATCGAGATAATATGTTTGAAATTACAATTTATCATACTTTATCAGAGCGACGTAGTCAAATTACCTTTGACAAAGAGACTAAACAGATGAAAATGTTAAAAATACTTGAGGATGACAATGTTATTACCATAAAATTTAATCATATTGCAAAAGTACAGAATTTTGATGATGATTTGTTCAAGCTTAAACATCCAGACATATTTGGAGCACCAAAGAGACTGAACAAAAGCGATATAGAAAAAAAATATAATTTAGCTAGTTAAATAGCTTGCCTATAGATGAAAAAAGCACTATTTTATCACATGCTAGTAGTGGGCATTGGCTCTGTTCAGTTGGTCAGGTTCGAAAGGAAGCAGCCAAAATAGTCTCTGGTGGGTCATTACTAGCATATATATATTAGACCTCTTGCATAACCTAAAGATAATTGAGGAATTTTTAGGAAAAACGAAGTCGAGTACCGCAGCGTACTAAGATGTACGTGAGGAACGGAGACGAGTTTTGACAACAAAATTACCAATTAGGTTAGGTTATGCAAGAGGTATATTATGAAAATAAACAAAATTCATGCTATTGCACGGGCTTATATAACAGATGAAGATTCTGTGTTAGTTGCTGACAATGGAAAAAATCTATTTTTGCCTGGTGGTCACATAAAGTATCAAGAGCCAATTCATACCGCATTATCAAGAGAACTAAGAGAAGAAATTGGTCTAATTAATTTTGAATTAGGCAACTTTGTTGGCATGATAGAAAATATATGGGATTATAATGGCAAAGCTGTTCATGAGCATTGCATAATTTTTAAAGTTATTTCAAAAGATTTATCTATAAATAGAGAAGTTAAATCAAAGGAAGATCACTTAAAATTCCATTGGATAAAATTTAATGAACTGATAAATCTTAACTTTTTACCTGATGGTTTACATAATTTATTATCTAGATACGAAGAAGATGGTTTATCTCACTTTAAATCATTAATTAACCAATAAATGTGGATTGCCACGACCACTACCTGTTCTTGCTAATGCACTAGTTATGGAATAATAAAATAAGCAATATCGCAAAAATAATGAAAACATCTATTAGTGGAGCAAAAATATCTGCTATATTATAGATATAACAGATTTTGCCATAACTTAGTATACAAAATATTAAAGGAAGAACGGCACAAGTTTGGCTAAATGACAAATTAATCAGTTAAGTTAGTCAAATGACAAAAAAGTTAAAGCATGATTCATTAGTCAAAACAATAATGGCTGATCCTGTAGCAGCTCAAGAATTTTTGGAATATTATTTGCCGAATGATTTTAAGAGTTTAGTAGATTTATCAAAAATAACAGTAGAAAAAGAAAGCTACATAGAAGAATCTTTAAACAAAAAATATAGTGATATAGTGTATGGAGTTGCTACCAAGAATCAGGGTAAGGCTTTTGTTTATGTGTTGATTGAGGCTCAGTCGGGCGTTGATTATTGGACAGCTCTACGATTATGGAAATACACATTATTATTGTGTGAAAGGCATAAAAAAGGAAGAAAGAAATTACCATTAGTATATAATTTAGTAATTTATAATGGTAAAGAAGTTTATACTGCCCCTAGGAATTTATGGAGCTTGTTTACCGATGCAATTATAGCCAAGAAATTAATGACAGAGGATTATCAATTGGTCGATTTACAAAGCATGTCTGATGATGAAATAATGAAGAAGAAGCATATTGGGATGTTAGAATATATGCTCAAGCATATTCATCAACGAGATATGATAAAGCTTTGGGAAGAATTTCTGCAAAGGTTTAAATTAGAGATATTAGTAGATAAGGAAAAAGGCTATATTTACATAAAATCATTTTTATGGTACACTGATGCTAAGCTTCCTGAAGCAAAGCAATCAGAATTGGAGGAAGTACTAGCCAAATATTTATCAGAAGAAGAACAAGGCGTTATTATGAGAACTATTGCACAAAAATATATCGAAGAAGGCGAAGCTAGAGGTGAAGCTAGAGGTATCTATATAGGTAAAGTTGAGGGTAAAGCTGAGGGTAAAGCTGAGGGTAAAGCTGAATTGGTAAAGTTGTTGTTAAAGAATGGCAATTCCGTGGGGTCAATTGCTAAGATGACAGGTATGTCTATTAGTAAAATTAATGAATTGCTGAAAATACAATAATTGGGTGTTTCAAATATTTTTAAAATTTAGATTGCTGTAGTTGTGGCTGTGGAATTGTGGAGAACTTCGTTAGAAGTTACCCCTAAATCTACAGCCCGCTAAGCTCGCTACCCTCAAAAACTAGCTCGTTTTAGCAGCACTAATGTTATACCAATTCAGGAGAAGTAGATAGCAGGAACGATGGAGCGACGCCTATAAGTAATAGGCGAGCGACGAGCGACAACGTCCCCAGCTTCTCATCAATTGACTATACTAATTCATACAAATCTAAAGCTTGTTTAGATTAAGCTTTAAATAACTCTAATCTTTCATACCGTTCAAAACCATAAAGTGCAAGAGCTTTGGCGTCAAGACTATCAATTTTAGCTGCATTACCAAAAGACCGAATAAAGTTTTTAACTTTACGAGTATTGGCTCTATGCACAGCAATAGTTTGAGTACAAAGAGTTACTAGCATTTCCATTTCGTATCCACCAGTAGTTTCTAAAATGCATAACGCAGAACTAAGGTTTTCTTTGTAATCCTTGATAAAATCAGCTATTCCATTAAAGTTGTTCTCATACTCTTTAGTTTCTTTTTTTCCATGAATAGCAACAACAAAATTGAATTTTCTTATATCAAGACTGATAAAATTCCTTTCCATTCTTCTGCATTCATGTAATAATTCATACTGGTAGTTCTTTGTTGAAATCGAAACTAAAAGCTACTATATATTTTTATTTTTGCAACTATTTTTGATAAGAGCTTTTGTTAACAGAACCTAATTTAACGGGTAACACACAAGATATATAAACTTTATTGAGGGGGCAATATGAAAGGAACGTGGGCAGATCATGAGGTAAGAAATAAATATTACGCAGATAGAGCTAGGTATAAAAAACATAGAGAAACTAGGTCTACTGAAAGAGAACAACAACCCTTAGCAAAACCATCATACTACAACATAAAACTATATAGTTTGGAAGAAGGAGAGACAAATCCTAATATAGATATTTTGCATGAAATCACATCTAGTATGAATTATTATACTAGGTCAAGAGCCTCTGGATCCCCATATATATCGCCTGTATTTGAGGTATATAATAAGCAATATGAAAAACTTCATGCAAAGAAAAATAAGACCACAAAAGATATAAAAGAAGAAACAGAACTATTGGAAAAAATACTTAAACGAGTAAAATATGATAATGAGGATGATCCACCATGTTGCTGTTGTTGGAATATTACAAAAATTATGGGTAGCATTATATTTATTGACATTCCTACAGCAATAGGACTTTCAATAGGATATCGTGTTGGAGAATGGAAAGATTGGCTAATTGGTTCAAATAATATGCAATTTGTAACGAATATCGTTCCTATTGATAGTGGTGTGGCGAGTAGTAAGCAAATATCTCAAAATGATGCCCCATCTACTAGTAGTGGGTTCAAACATCTTGGATATACTAGTTGGGGCAAGGCTATAGAACTGGCTTGGGAAGGTAAAGTTGCCGGTATAATGTATGAGCAAATGCTAGCAACCTCTATACGTTTTAAGGTAAATAATAACTATGTAGTAAAAATTGAACAATTTAGATCAGTCTCACTACCTGATAAGGTGAACTTAGATGTAACTTATAAGATTCAGCTAGTTTGTAGTAATCCGGATGGCTCTAAAATGTCAGCAAAAGGTGCAGCTTATTTAGAAATCAATTATGATCAAAATGGCAAAATAGAAAAAGTTACAGTACCAAATACTCCAAAACTTTCTAGTAACCCAACTTGGCCTGTTTTAACTGTGTATCATGGTAAAGTATGCAGTCTACCAGTAAGTAGTGGAACGTATAATTGGCTGGTACAGAAAATACAAGAAAATCATGGGGATATAGTTATTGGTCATACGGAAGACTATCATTTAGATTATTTGGATACATAAAATTGTAGGTACTTGCTGCTTACATTAAAAGAATCAATAAAAAGAATAAAAAGGATACTTTTGGTTATGAAAATATAGACAAAATTTTACAAAACTATTAAATTAGAATATTGGCTATAAAGCTGACGGATATTAGGATTATAGGCAATTAGCTATTTTAACCGAGGCGGTAAATATGCAAAAAGTAACTATCTCGAATAATGTATATCAATTATGGATACAAACCATGCATTTCGTTTTTCGTACGTTCCGTTATGCTGAGCCAATTCAAATTTAATATTATTTGGATATTTGAAAAATAAATATTTTTTAAAAGATTATGAAGATCAAGATACATATGAAAAGAAAAAAGAGCTTTAAAAAAAAGAATTAACTACAATTTCGTTGAAAAATTAAACGATTTAATATTACTCTATGACAAAAAAGTTAAAGCATGATTCATTAGTCAAAACAATAATGGCTGATTCTGTAGCAGCTCAAGAATTTTTGGAATATTATTTGCCGAATGATTTTAAGAGTTTAGTAGATTTATCAAAAATAACAGTAGAAAAAGAAAGCTACATAGAGGAATCTTTAAACAAGAAATATAGTGATATAGTGTATGGAGTTGCTAGCAAGAATCAGGGTAAGGCTTTTGTGTATGTGTTGATTGAGGCTCAGTCGAGCGTTGATTATTGGACAGCTCTACGATTATGGAAATACACATTGTTATTATGCGAAAGGCATAAGAAAGGAAGAAATAAATTACCATTAGTATATAATTTAGTAATTTATAATGGTAAAGAAGTGTATACTGCCCCTAGGAATTTATGGAGTTTATTTACCGATGCAATTATAGCCAAGAAATTAATGACAGAGGATTATCAATTGGTCGATTTACAAAGTATGTCTGATGATGAAATAATGAAGAAGAAGCATATTGGGATGTTAGAATATATGCTCAAGCATATTCATCAACGAGATATGATAAAGCTTTGGGAAGAATTTCTTCAAAGGTTTAAATTAGAGATATTAGTAGATAAGGAAAAAGGCTATATTTACATAAAATCATTTTTATGGTACACTGATGCTAAGCTTCCTGAAGCAAAGCAATCAGAATTGGAGGAAGTACTAGCCAAATATTTATCAGAAGAAGAACAAGGTGTTATTATGAGAACTATTGCACAAAAATATATCGAAGAAGGCGAAGCTAGAGGTGAAGCTAGAGGTATCTATATAGGTAAAGCTGAGGGTAAAGCTGAGGGTAAAGCTGAATTGGTAAAGTTGTTGTTAAAGAATGGCAATTCCGTGGGGTCAATTGCTAAGATGACAGGTATGTCTATTAGTAAAATTAATGAATTGCTGAAAATACAATAATTGGGTGTTTCAAATATTTTTAAAATTTAGATTGCTGTAGTTGTGGCTGTGGAATTGTGGAGAACTTCGTTAGAAGTTACCCCTAAATCTACAGCCCGCTAAGCTCGCTACCCTCAAAAACTAGCTCGTTTTAGCAGCACTAATGTTATACCAATTCAGGAGAAGTAGATAGCAGGAACGATGGAGCGACGCCTATAAGTAATAGGCGAGCATTGAGCAACAATGTCTCCAATTTCTCATCAATTGACTATAAAACTCAATAGGACAAGAAAATTAGTAAGAAACAAACTTGGGGTACCGTGACCAAAACAACAGATCAGTATATTACTTTCGCTAGAAAATATCGTCCTACTAATTTCTCTGAGCTATACGGGCAAGAAGTTTTAACAAAGATTCTAAATTATACTATTCAAAAAGATCGTATATCTCAAGGTTATCTTCTTACTGGTATTAGAGGAGTTGGTAAAACTACGGCAGCACGTATTGTTGCTAAAACTATTAATTGTACCAGTCCAATAGTTAAAGGTGAGTATATTGAGCCTTGTGAGAATTGTCAGAATTGTAATAGTTTTAACAAAAATAATCATCCTGATATAATTGAAATGGATGCTGCCAGTAAGACAAGTGTTGATGATATTCGTAAAATAATAGAAAGCAGTGATTATAAGCCGCTAATTGGTAGGTATAGTATCTTTATAATTGATGAAGTTCATATGCTATCTAAAGGGGCATTTAATGCGTTACTTAAAATTCTTGAAGAACCACCAGCCCATGTCATATTCATATTTGCTACTACCGAACCACAAAAAATTCCATTAACCGTAATTTCTAGATGTCAACGCTATGATTTAAAAAGATTAACATTTGATGATATTTTCCAATTAATTCAAGAAATTGCCAAAAAAGAACAGTTAAAAATTGAAATAGAGGCTCTTAAAATAATTGCATCTAGATCTGATGGGTCGGCTAGAGATGCAGTCTCAGTACTAGATCAAGCAACAAGTTTGGGGGCAGGGGAGGTTATTACCCCTGAAATCGTTTATCAAATACTTGGTTTAGTTGATACAGCTAGTATCATCAAATTCTTTGAGTATATTATTCAAAAAGATGCGGCTAAGTCGATTGATTTAGTAAACCAACTTTATATCTCTTCAGCAAATTTAGAAATTTTTGTAGGCTTAGTTGCTGATTTTAGTGCCTATCTTAATAAGGCAAAGATATTACCTGATTATCAACATCCTATATATTTACCTTTTAATGATCAGGTTATAGCTATTTTAACAAAAGTTACCCTTTCTCAATTGTCTATTATCTGGCAAATATATAGTAAAGGGATTATAGAAATGAAAACTTCCCATAATCAGTTAATAGAAGCTGAAATGTTGGTGATAAAATCCATCTACTCACAAATGTTGCCATCATTAGAGGAATTAGTGGATATACATAATGAAGGGGGGCAATTAGAGCAACCAATATTACAACAATCAACTCAAAATCATCCAATTACCGCTTCTCTTGTGACTGATTTTTTGGAGTTTTTACATTTGCATAATGAAATGGAAATTTATTACAGATTGCTAAACCAAGTGGAATTAAAATCTTTTGCACTTCAGACTATGGAAATCGCTGGAAATGATCTGAATAATAAAATAAGAGAGCAAATTGCTAGCTTGTTATTTGCTTGGTCAGGTAAAAATTGGAATGTTATCATTACCAAGCAATCCCAAATAATCACTCTTAAAGAACAATTGATGAATAAAGTAAAATTAAGTAAAGATTGGGAAATTTTAACAAAACACTTTCCAAATGTCACGATTTCGGATATCCTATTAAAGAATTAAAGAGATGTAACATGGTAAATTTTAATCAGTTTTTAAAACAAGCTCAGTCAATGCAGAAAAAAATGCAGGAAATGCAAGAGCAAATGGCAAGTACTGAATATTTTGGGAAAGCTGGTGGTGGGTTGGTAAATATTACCGTTAGTGGTCGAGGAGAGGTTCGTAAGGTCTCTATTGATGCCTCTTTGCTTAAAGAGACCGAGAAAGAGTTGCTGGAAGATTTAATTGTTGCAGCTTTCAGTGATGCAAAAAGCAAAGTTGATGAGGATTCACAAAATTCTATGCATAATGCTTTTGGTAATATTGGTTTACCACCTGGGCTAAAAATGCCATTTTAAACCCTTCTTTTCCTTGACAAATATTAAAGGTGAGATATTTTGTCATTAGATTATATATATAGAAAAATATTTGAGGTAATTGCATAATATGTCAAAAGCTAAAACAGCGTCTAAAAATAACCCAACCTCTAGAGAGCAGGCTAAGGAGTATTTTTATAATGGACAAAAAATTAAACCAGTAAAATTTATATCTGGTAAATCTTCCTTTTTGGCAGCAGAATACGATGTCTCAGGAGATTTAGTAGTTGGTTCTGATGGTAAAGCATTACCTTGGGGTAAAGCAAAAATTTAACTTGAGATAAAATTTTGCAATAAGGTTGTTGACCTTACGTATAAAAAGGTATATAAACTACCTGTTCGTTAAAGGTTATGGTTTGGGGATGTAGCTCAGGGGTAGAGCATCTGCTTTGCACGCAGAGGGTCGGGGGTTCGATTCCCTTCGTCTCCACCACTCTCCTATATTTCGTTACATTTTATGAACATGTCGAACGGTGGACGCAAGGTATAGCCTAGCTTACAACCATTCAGTTCTAGGTGAGTCAACCGTCAAATTAGGAAAATTATCAAAAATAAGAGGGTGTTTCCGGATGATAAATCAATTCAAAAAATAATATTTTTAGCCCTACAAAGTGCATCTAAAAAATGGACTATGCCCATAAAAGATTGGTCATTAGCTTTGAATCAATTTGAAATACTTTGTGGTAATTTTAAATATGATTTATTGGAATGTAAAAAATAGAACTTACACAAAATAAATGATTGACTCGGTGAAGTTGTTACTCGTCGTTCGGCTATTACATATAGGTGTCGCTCCTGCTACCCAATTCTCCTGAATTGACTTATCACCTATAATTCTCTCTATTTCTCTTGTTGACAAAGTTTTCAATTCGGCTCCTCCAATTCCTTCTAATAAAGGGTACCAAGCATTCTCATTACATAAAATATTTAAGCCCTCAACAAGTGATGAGAAGTTAGTAAAGTCGTCACTCATCACTTGCCTATTACTTATAGGCATCACTCCATCGCTCCTGCTACCCAATTCTTCTGAATTGACTATAGCATCATGTTTTTCCTTAATTATTTTTATTAGATCATTCCTATCTAGTGAATTTATGTTGATATTTGGTATAGGAACGTAATTATTATTATTTTCAATAAAGAGTAAATTAAATAGTGTTTCCATAGTGTTTTTAATATTAACCCCTGAACCACTCAACAGACTACACATTTTAGCTATTCCCATATACTTTTTAAAAGTGGTGCATATTGGGGATTCAATATATTTTTTATTTGCTGATACATATTCAGTATAAAAAGTATAATTTATATCAATAGCTATCGTTGGATTATAATTAGGGTTAAGTATAAATAATTTATTAAATAATGAGTTCAAAGATTCTGGAGCATTAGCTCCGGATCTAGCAATTATGATAGATATGTCAGGAGATATATTTCGTTATTCTCTAGTGTTGTTAATAGTTCTGATTTTACAAATATACCGTTATTTTGTTTGGTGAATAATTGCTCAAACAATGAAAGTAAGGTTTTTGCAGTTTTAACTTTGGCTCCACTGATTATATTAGCAATGGTAGTTAAAGATACGTTGTTATTCTCTAATGTTTCTAATAGTTCCGATTTTTCAATTACATTACCTCGCTTAGTTAGTAATTGAAGAAATAATTCATCCAAAACTATTAGAGCTTTAGTTCCTGTACCACCCAGCAGATTAAAGATGTCAGTTAAAGATACTCCACTACGCTCTAGTATTTTTAATTGTTCTGATTTCTCAAATGTACCATCATCTTGCTGAGCAACTAATGCATTAAATAATAAATTAAAAGCTTGGAGAAAGTTAATTCCTGTGCCACTAAGTATACTAGAAATGATAGCTAAGTCTATTCCTTCTTGTTCTAATATTATTAATTTATTTGATTTTTTAAATGCACCATCATCTTGCACGACTAATGCATTAAATAATAAATTAAAAGCTTCTGGAGCCTCAGCTCCCGCGTCACTGAGTATAGTGAAAATGGTAGTCAACTGTATTCCACTCTGTTTTAGTATTATTAATTTTTCTGATTTTACAAATGTACCGTCTTTTTGCTCAATGAATAATTGTCTAAATAATAAATTAAAAGCTTCTGGAGCTTCAGCTCCCGCACCACTAAGTATACTAGAAATGACAGTTAAGTCTATTCCTTCCTGTTTTAGTATTTTTAGTTTTTCTGATTCTACAAATGTACCATTTTGTTGTTTAGTGAATAACTGATTAAATAATAAATTAAAAGCTTTTGGAGCATCACCCCCTGCACCCTTTAGAATACTAAATATATTAGTTAGATATAATATGTTCAGTTCTAGTACTTTTAATTCTTCTGATTTTACAAATGTACCGTCTTTTTGCTCAGTAAATAATTGTCTAACTAATGAATTAAAAGCTTCTACAGCTCCAGCTCCATGGAAAATATCAGAAATCTTTTTTAAAGACATTCCGTGATCTTCTAACAATTTAAATATCTTTGATTTTGCAAATCTATTTTCTTTCTTAATAAATAATTTATTAAATAATCCATCCCAAACTGCTGGAGCTTTACTTCCTGTCTCTTGCCAAGTTTCCGAGAGGCTATTTAATGACTTTTCCCCTTTTTGTAGTGACATTAATAGGTCTGATTTTTCAAATCTATTTCCTTTCTTAACAAATAATTTATCAAACAATTCGTCCAAAATTTCTGAAGCTTTAAGTCCTGCACCATATAATATACTAGAGAGGCTAATTATTTCCTCTCTCTTTTCAGGTATTAATTGTTTTGATTTTTTAAATGAAGAACATCGATTAGTAAGAAATTGTTGAAATATTGAATTCAATATTTCGTTACTTTCTGAATTGCTGAGTATATTTGAGGTTTTCTTTAAAAATACTCCGTTCTCCTCGAATGTTTTGAATATCAGTGATTTTTCAAATTTATTCCCTTGTTTAGTAAATAATTTATTAAATAATAAATCAAAAGCTTTTGCAGCCTTAGCTCCTGCTGCACTTAGTATCTTGAAGATAGTATTTAAAGATATTCCGTTACCATCTAATGTTTTGAATATCAGTGATTTTTCAAATATCTCATTATTCTGTTCGTCAAATTGTTTATCAAATAATAGCTTAAATAATGCTTTCAAAGTTTCTAAAGCCTTAGCTCCAGCTCCATTTAGCATTTTAGAGATGCTGGTTAAAAATATTCCATTATCTTCTAACGTTGTTAATAGGTCTGATTTTACATATGCCTCACCTTGAATTTTGAATAATAGCTTAAATAATGCTTGCAAAGATTCTGAAGCCTTAGATCCAGCTCCACTTAGCATGCTAAAGATGGTATTGACAGATATTCCGTTTTCCTCTAATGTTAGTAATAGTTTTGATTTTACATATATATCCATTTGCTTAGTAAATAACTGATCAAATAACGCTTTCAAAGATTTTGAAGCTTTAGCTCCTGCTCCATGTAGAATACTAGAGATGTTAGCTATATTTACTCCGTTCTTCTCAAGTGTTATTAATATGTCCGATTTTGTACCATTTTGCTCATCAAATAATAGCTTAAATAATGCTTTTAAAGAATCTGGAGCTTTAGCCCCCGCTCCACCTAATATACTAGAGATGGTAGTTAAAGATATTCCATTGTTTTTTAATGTTAATAATAGTGGTGATTTTACAAAATTACCATTTTGCTCATCAAATACAAATAATAGCTTAAATAATGCTTGCAAAGCATCTGGAGCTTTAGCCCCAGCTCCACTTAGTATGCTAGAGATATTAGTGAAAGATGTTTCATTCTCCTCAAATGTTTTTAATATGTACGATTTTGTACCATTTTGCTCATCAAATAATAGCTTAAATAATGCTTTCAAAGCATCTGGAGCTTTAGCCCCCGCTCCATTTAGCATGCTAGAGATGTTAGATAAAAATATTCCGTTCTGCTCTAATATTAGTAATAGTTTTGATTTTTCAAGAACGCTACTTTGTTGATTAAATAATTGCTGACATAATAAATTAAAAGCATCTGGAGCCTTGTTTCCAGCACCATTTAATATACTAGAGATGGTAGTAAATTTAATATTATTTTGTTCTAAGAATACTAAATATTTAATATATTTAGGTTGTTGATCAACATCATTTTGCTCTAAAAATTCTATAAACTTTAATTGATTGTCAATAGTTGTAGCTATAGAAGATATAAAGCTTAATTTGAGTGTACTGACTCCTAATTCTTGTAACTTCCCACTGAGTATGTTAAATTTTTCTTCTACCAATTGTTTGCTATTTTGAACTTTTTGCCTCTTGCTGCCGTTATTTACAGGAGCAATATTCTTACGTTTACTCATTTAATCCTCCTTTATATGCTTACTGTAGTCAATTCAGGAGAATTTGGGGCTAGGAGCTATGAGTGACGACGTTCCCAATTTCTCATCAATTGACTATATGATCTAAGTAAACTATGAATAGAATAGTAGGGTGGTGTTTATGATAGTTCTTAGACATATTTGTATTCTATAAATGGTTAATTTATATAAGAACCTTTACCTTTTTATTAAAGTTACAACAATATTTTGCATATTGTCTATACTAATTTTAATAAAATAATTAATTTTTATTATTTAAGTTTTCAATTGTAATTTTTATGCATAACCCTCATGGCAATTTAAAAATTGTATAGTTAATTCAGGAGAAGTTGGTGACGTTGTTAGTCACTCGGCTATTACATATAGACGTCGCTTCTGCTACCCAATTCCCCTGAATTGAATTGACTATACTTATAGAATAAAAATTGTACTATGGGGTAGAATTCCATAAGTGAATAAAGTTTGTTACAAACAGACTCTACAAACAATATCAATTCTTTAAGTTTAGAACATAATTTTAAGTCTTATGGAACCTTGATGACTTTGATATCTTTTGCTCAAATGGCAATTATATTCCATTAATATCTCTGTATTCTTTTTAGCTAATAATAAGCTAGTACCGATATTATAACTAACAGTAGATTGTTTTGGTATCATGGTTTGTTGTTCAAAGATAATATTATTTATCAATATTTTACTATCAATCTTCTGATTTTTATTATTAAAATATTTTTCAATAAAGCCATGTATTATTGGAGTAATTGTTACATTCTGAGTAATTGGTAGAGCTGGTAACAATAATTTACTACCAATAGAGCCGATCCAGAAATTTTGTGACTTAGCTGCCATAAATAAATTATATGTTTCTTTATTAGTCTCAGTATAAGCACTATCTTGATATTGTTCATATCTAATACCTATACCAGGAATCATGGTAAAACCTTTAGAAAGCCCAATATTATAGTTAAGTCTGGTATCAAAATGATAGCTATTATTCCAGTACTTACCAGATATATTGTATGTTTTATCATCTATAGAACGCATGGACTTGTTGGTGACATAATTACGTGTGGTAGATAACACTCCTTGTAATGACAAATTATACCCCAAATTCTTCTGACCATAGATGGATATAATATGACCAGAGAGCAAAATTTTATTATTCTGATTTTGGAATTTAAAATCAGAACATATATGACTATATGCAATACCAAATAAGTCCCCTACCTCTTTCTTTGTTCCAACATCAAACCCAATAACAATACCTCTGCTATTACTCTTATAACCTGTAATATTTGGGGACATATTCTGCTTACTTATGCTATACAAACCTCTAATCCACAAACCTTTTGATATGTTACTAAAAGATTCTTCTTCATCACCTGCTCCAATGCTTTTAAATATTACGGGCATTCTATTAAAAAGTATATTGCTATTTGCCGACATTATTCTTGGCATTAGAGGAGCTATCCCAGTAATGGTTGATATTTCTTCTACTGCTTTTGGTATAGAAACCTCTGCTAGTTGTCGTGATGTTTCAAGTTCTTGTTCTTTTCTCTGTTTTTCATCGCTTATTTGTTGTACAAGCTCTTGTTTACTTTGTTGTTCTTTCTCTAGCTGCTCTTGTATATTTTTTATTGTTTCCTCAAGCTGAACTATCTTCTCAGCTGCTGCCTGTTTCTCGTCAGTTATTTGTTGTACAAGCTTTTGTTTACTTTGTTGTTCTTTCTCTAGCTGTTGTTTATTTTCTTCCTGTTCGGTCTCTAGCTGCTTTTGTATATTTTTTATTTTTTCCTCAAGCTGAACTATCTTCTCAACTGCAGTCTGTTTTTCGTCAGTCATTTGTTGTCTAGTTTGTTGCTCTGTCGTGAGCTGCTCTTGTATTGTTTCTTTTTGTTGTTCAAAATTAATAATCTTCTTATTTGTTTCTTGTATTTTCTTATTCAATTGTTGTACAAGTTCTTGTTTAGTTTGTTGCTCTGTATCGAGCTGTCCTTGTATATCTTTTATTTTTTGCTTAAACTGAGCAGTTTCGTTATTCAATTGTTGTTCAAGTTCTTGTTTAGTTTTCTGCTCTGTATCGAGCTGCCCTTGTATATTTTCTATTTTTTGCTTAAACTGAGCAGTTTCGTTATTCAATTGTTGTTCAAGTTTTTGTTTAGTTTGTTGCTCTGTATTGAGCTGCCATTGTATATTTTCTATTTTTTGCTTAAACTGAACAGTTTCGTTATTCAATTGTTGTTCAAGTTTTTGTTTAGTTTGTTGCTCTGTATTGAGCTGCCCTTGTATATCTTTTATTTTTTGCTTAAACTGAGCAGTTTCGTTATTCAATTGTTGTTCAAGTTTTTGTTTAGTTTGTTGCTCTGTATCGAGCTGCCCCACGGCGGTCTGATGAATAAAAGTTAATGATATTGTAATAATAAAGTTTTTGCAAAAAGTATAGAAATGACGTAAGAATCTCTAAATAAGATAATTATTTTTAGGGATATTGATGTTAAAAGAAAAAGAATTTGTCAAGAGTTTTGCAGAACATTTTTGCGATATTAAAGAACATAGACAAGAGAGTAAAATAGCCTATCCGTTAATAGAATTATTGTTTTTAGCGGTAGTAGCGGTTGCAGCAAGGGCAGAGAGTTGGGAAGAAATTGAAGAATTTGGTAAAGCTCATATTGATACTTTAAGAGAATATTTACCCTTTAAAAATGGCACTCCTAGTGATTGTACTATTAGAAGTTTTATTACTAGATGTGATTCTAAGCAATTAAATAATGTGTTAATAAAATATTTTAATCATGATTTAAACGAGAAACATTATGCAATAGATGGTAAGACGCTTAGAGGTTCAAAATGTAAAGATAGTAGAGCATTGCATTTTTTAAATGTCTATGCAGTTGAATCAGGGGTCACTTTATTTGGTCAAGCAATTGATAGCAAAGACAATGAAATCACAGCTATTCCAGAAGCAATAGAATGTTTAGATATTAAAAATGCAATAGTTACTATTGATGCCATGGGGTGTCAAAAAAACATAGCCAAACAGATTGTAGAAAAAGAAGCTGACTATATTTTAGGGTTAAAGATGAATCATCCTGGATTGTATAATGAGGTTGAAAAGTTCTTTGAGTCAGATGTAGCTAGGTTTCTAGAAACAGATGTAGCAGAAACTTATGATAAAGGACATGGTAGAGTTGAAGAAAGAAAATGCTGTGTAATACGTGATGTGTATACTTGCAGCAAAACTGCATAACTTTATCTAATTTTTTTGTTAGTATGAATTTTTTATACATTTGGGTTTCATACTATGCAAATACCATCGATTACTATTGAGCAAGTAGCTCAGCAATTTAAAGCTTGGCGTCAAACTAAAACTAATAAGTTTGATCCTATACCAAACCATCTAAAGGAATTAGTTCACCAATTACTCCATCATTATTCTTACCAAGAGATAGCTAAACATCTTAATATTAATAAAGCAACAATTAGTTCAACTAAAAAAGCCCATGAACCTACCATCAAAACTTCTTCTGTCTCAACTTCAAATCAATCCCTACAACAAAATATTAATTTTCTCCCATTTCAACTAGTAAATTCTATAGATACCGATCCTGTAGCTGCTCCCAAGCAAAATCACTATACTTGTCACATTATTAAACCAAATGGTACCAAGCTTATTATCCAAACACTAGAGCCAAAAACTATAATTCAGACATTTTTATGCTGCAACTAACCCCGGCGTCAGTTATTTTTGTTGCCACTATTGCCATCGATTTTCGCAAGGGTATCGATGGCTTAATCGCTGTTTGTAGACAAAAACTTTCTTCTGACCCTCTTAATGGTTCCTTGTTTTTATTCTATAATAAAAACAGAACTGCCATTAAAATTTTGTCCTTTGACGGTCAAGGCTTTTGGCTATGCTCTAAACGCCTATCCAAAGGTAAATTTACGGCAAAACTTTTCCCATCTGATAATTCATCTTACCAAATTTGTTATAGAACCTTACACATTCTTATTCATAATGGCGATCCTAGTTCTGCCAAATTCTCTAATGATTGGCTTCCTGTCGTTTAAGCTGCTGTCTCGATTAATTCCGTATTATTCATATATCTTGCATAGGCAAAAGGCGTATAATCCTCAGGATGCTTCTTTGCTTTGCTACTATGCTCTTGTAGCCAATTTAAATATTTAAAGGCATTGATCTCGTTCTCACTACAAGTCTTTACTATACTATACAGACCACTATGTATCTCAGCACTATTGATTGTTTTAAAGAATAATGAATTCTTCCTTTGTAAAATAATGGTACGCAGTGATCTCTCAGCCCAATTATTATCAAGATTGCTAACTGGGATTTTTAAAAATTGGGTCAAACCTTCTTTATTATTTATCCAATATTTCATAGCTTGTCCAAGCCTACTATTAGGCTCAACTTTCTTGTCGTTAAATAATTCGTCTATTTTGTTATATATGTTTTCTATATATTTACTGCTATGTTCCTGATGATACCCAAGTTTCTCTTCAGGACTCATCTCTTTACATTGATGTTCATTGTGGTAAATCCCACGTGTTTGTTTGAGAAAATATCCGCATTCTTCAGGGTAATATAGTTCATTTTCTGTAAATTTTCTCTGACCATGTGACAAACAATTGATCATCACTATTATTGCCAGTAATTCTTTATCTGCTTCTGATAATACCGGGTTATTATTGTTACTTGCGTCAGTCATTAATTGGATAGAATCTGTTCTATTCTTACGATTCTTTAGTACGTTACCTATATTTTCTCCACCATGCCTATTACCGGTAAAATATAAAACTATTACCTCATTATTTGCAGTCTTAGCACATATTGTAGTAGTATAACAGCTGCGTCCTTTCTTATTTTGAGTACGTAATTTTTTATTGGCTATAGTAATTTCTAAAATCCTAGCTCTAGTATCATCAAGGTTCAGTGAACTACATTCGGCAGCCATTTCCAATAATACCCCGTAAATTTCAGCTCCACCACCTTCTTGCCAAACATCTAAATATTGTTGCCAGAGCGAGCTGTATGCTATAGGAACCCCGCTTAAACTCTGTAGCCTAGATAAACGGTAGAAAGGAGTACCATAGGTCTTTTGTAACACTATTGCACTTCTGCTACTATTTGTCCATTTGTTGATATTTTTATTGTTCATAACTGTATAATCGCAAGCATTACAGCGTAACGTTTTCTTTACATATCTGTTGACTGTAATTGGAGCATTACCTGTAAATTGTAGCAATTTTCTAGCTTCACTATTATATAGTTTGCCATTATAGCAGTGAGGACAGCTATCACCACTACAAAAATTCTCAGGAGTTAAATAGCTGGTATTCGCATCCTTATAATCATCAAACCCATATTTACCTTGCCAATTACTACGATCTATCTTTTTGGGCTTATCACACTCTCCTTCATTACCACCATTCCCGTTATCAGATTCACCTGGCGGTTCTTTTAATGAATCTGAACTATCTTTTTTTTGTGATCTGCCTTAAAACCAATCAGCATTTCCTTAAGCTTATTTATACTGATATTTGATGATGCTAGCTTGTCTATTAGCTCGTTACAAAATTTCACAAGCTCTACTATCGTTTGCTGTTCATCTCCCGTTAATGAACTTTCCTTGACATGCTGTATTAGTTCTTCTCGTTCTTCAGCACTTAAGGTCGCTACTTTTGGTTTTTTCATTTGATTAATTATCATTATTATTAATATTTCAAATATTATAATATGACTGCTACTTTTTCAACTAGTTTTTTTATTAATCTGTTTTTTATTAATCGGTGATATTTGCATAGTAGAAATCCAAATTTATACAATAAATTCATACTAGCAAAGAAATTAGATAGTGTTACGCAGTTTTGCTGCAAGTATACGTTATAAGCTTATTATGTTCTAAAATTTTGCCAAGTATTTCAATTCCTTCTAAACCTATACGAACATCGATAAGTTCTATATAAGTTATATTATTGCTCTGCAAAACTTCTCTAAGTATTTGTGCAGCAATGTTAGTGATATTATTTATTTTTTCATTTGTTGAATCATTTTGTTGTTGATTTTTGACATTGCTCGTCATACAATTAATCCCTGTTTTTTGTGTTTGGAAAATAGACACTGAGGTTAGATTTAAAAATTTGCTGATTGTTGCTTCTAACCTCGGTGCTTAACACCACACCACGTAGTATTATCTTCACACATATCTTTATTAATCCCAGAAGTACACCTTTTTGCTCACAATTAGTGATTTTTTATAAAATTTATTATTAGTAGTGTTGAACTGGAGACAGTGGCCAAAATTATTAAATAAGCACATAATTTAGCTAATTAAGATTTAATGTGTGGCGACATTAATCAGAAATATCAAGTCGCTACACATTCAAATTTTTTATTTCATTACCTCAAATAGCTACAATCTTAAAAAAGCAAGGGTAAATAATTTTATTAAAATTTACCACTTAAAGCATCAAGTATCACTGTATACTTGCAGCAAAACTGCGTAACACTATCTAATTTCTTTGCTAGTATGAATTTATTGTATAAATTTGGATTTCTACTATGCAAATATCACCGATTAATAAAAAACAGATTAATAAAAAAACTAGTTGAAAAAGTAGCAGTCATATTATAATATTTGAAATATTAATAATAATGATAATTAATCAAATGAAAAAACCAAAAGTAGCGACCTTAAGTGCTGAAGAACGAGAAGAACTAATACAGCATGTCAAGGAAAGTTCATTAACGGGAGATGAACAGCAAACGATAGTAGAGCTTGTGAAATTTTGTAACGAGCTAATAGACAAGCTAGCATCATCAAATATCAGTATAAATAAGCTTAAGGAAATGCTGATTGGTTTTAAGGCAGATCACAAAAAAAAGATAGTTCAGATTCATTAAAAGAACCGCCAGGTGAATCTGATAACGGGAATGGTGGTAATGAAGGAGAGTGCGATAAGCCCAAAAAGATAGATCGTAGTAATTGGCAAGGTAAATATGGGTTTGATGATTATAAGGATGCGAATACCAGCTATTTAACTCCTGAGAATTTTTGTAGTGGTGATAGCTGTCCTCACTGCTATAATGGCAAACTATATAATAGTGAAGCTAGAAAATTGCTACAATTTACAGGTAATGCTCCAATTACAGTCAACAGATATGTAAAGAAAACGTTACGCTGTAATGCTTGCGATTATACAGTTATGAACAATAAAAATATCAACAAATGGACAAATAGTAGCAGAAGTGCAATAGTGTTACAAAAGACCTATGGTACTCCTTTCTACCGTTTATCTAGGCTACAGAGTTTAAGCGGGGTTCCTATAGCATACAGCTCGCTCTGGCAACAATATTTAGATGTTTGGCAAGAAGGTGGTGGAGCTGAAATTTACGGGGTATTATTGGAAATGGCTGCCGAATGTAGTTCACTGAACCTTGATGATACTAGAGCTAGGATTTTAGAAATTACTATAGCCAATAAAAAATTACGTACTCAAAATAAGAAAGGACGCAGCTGTTATACTACTACAATATGTGCTAAGACTGCAAATAATGAGGTAATAGTTTTATATTTTACCGGTAATAGGCATGGTGGAGAAAATATAGGTAACGTACTAAAGAATCGTAAGAATAGAACAGATTCTATCCAATTAATGACTGACGCAAGTAACAATAATAACCCGGTATTATCAGAAGCAGATAAAGAATTACTGGCAATAATAGTGATGATCAATTGTTTGTCACATGGTCAGAGAAAATTTACAGAAAATGAACTATATTACCCTGAAGAATGCGGATATTTTCTCAAACAAACACGTGGGATTTACCACAATGAACATCAATGTAAAGAGATGAGTCCTGAAGAGAAACTTGGGTATCATCAGGAACATAGCAGTAAATATATAGAAAACATATATAACAAAATAGACGAATTATTTAACGACAAGAAAGTTGAGCCTAATAGTAGGCTTGGACAAGCTATGAAATATTGGATAAATAATAAAGAAGGTTTGACCCAATTTTTAAAAATCCCAGTTAGCAATCTTGATAATAATTGGGCTGAGAGATCACTGCGTACCATTATTTTACAAAGGAAGAATTCATTATTCTTTAAAACAATCAATAGTGCTGAGATACATAGTGGTCTGTATAGTATAGTAAAGACTTGTAGTGAGAACGAGATCAATGCCTTTAAATATTTAAATTGGCTACAAGAGCATAGTAGCAAAGCAAAGAAGCATCCTGAGGATTATACGCCTTTTGCCTATGCAAGATATATGAATAATACGGAATTAATCGAGACAGCAGCTTAAACGACAGGAAGCCAATCATTAGAGAATTTGGCAGAACTAGGATCGCCATTATGAATAAGAATGTGTAAGGTTCTATAACAAATTTGGTAAGATGAATTATCAGATGGGAAAAGTTTTGCCGTAAATTTACCTTTGGATAGGCGTTTAGAGCATAGCCAAAAGCCTTGACCGTCAAAGGACAAAATTTTAATGGCAGTTCTGTTTTTATTATAGAATAAAAACAAGGAACCATTAAGAGGGTCAGAAGAAAGTTTTTGTCTACAAACAGCGATTAAGCCATCGATACCCTTGCGAAAATCGATGGCAATAGTGGCAACAAAAATAACTGACGCCGGGGTTAGTTGCAGCATAAAAATGTCTGAATTATAGTTTTTGGCTCTAGTGTTTGGATAATAAGCTTGGTACCATTTGGTTTAATAATGTGACAAGTATAGTGATTTTGCTTGGGAGCAGCTACAGGATCGGTATCTATAGAATTTACTAGTTGAAATGGGAGAAAATTAATATTTTGTTGTAGGGATTGATTTGAAGTTGAGACAGAAGAAGTTTTGATGGTAGGTTCATGGGCTTTTTTAGTTGAACTAATTGTTGCTTTATTAATATTAAGATGTTTAGCTATCTCTTGGTAAGAATAATGATGGAGTAATTGGTGAACTAATTCCTTTAGATGGTTTGGTATAGGATCAAACTTATTAGTTTTAGTTTGACGCCAAGCTTTAAATTGCTGAGCTACTTGCTCAATAGTAATCGATGGTATTTGCATAGTATGAAACCCAAATGTATAAAAAATTCATACTAACAAAAAAATTAGATAAAGTTATGCAGTTTTGCTGCAAGTATACCGTGATGTTAAAAAAATATTTGGTTATGAGCAATGGGCTGGTTTGAATTGTGTTATTCAAGTAAAAAGAAAAGTAGTTGAAAAAAATAAAGTATCAGAATCAGTAAATTATTATATTAGTAGTTCTAATAATTCCGCTGAAGCGATGTTAAAAAGCATAAGGTCTCATTGGGGAATTGAATCTATGCATTGGGTACTCGATGTGGTATTTAATGAAGATGCGAGCAGCATACGTCAAGGCAATGCTCCTGCAAATATGGCTATTATCCGAAGGTTTGTATTGAATATTTTAAATAGAATAAAGACCAAAAGAGAGACCAAACCAAAAATGATGCTTACTATGGGTTGGTCATCAAATAACTTAAAGCGTTTTATTAATGCCTTAATACAATTTAACTAATTGTTCATCAGGTCGCCGTGCGAGCTGCCCTTGTATATTTTCTATTTTTTGCTTAAACTGAACAGTTTCGTTATTCAATTGTTGTTCAAGTTTTTGTTTAGTTTGTTGCTCTGTATTGAGCTGCCCTTGTATATTTTCTATTTTTTGCTTAAACTGAGCAGTTTCGTTATTCAATTGTTGTTCAAGTTTTTGTTTAGTTTGTTGCTCTGTATCGAGCTGCCCTTGTATATTTTCTATTTTTTGCTTAAACTGAACAGTTTCGTTATTCAATTGTTGTTCAAGTTTTTGTTTAGTTTGTTGCTCTGTATTGAGCTGCCCTTGTATATTTTCTATTTTTTGCTTAAACTGAACAGTTTCGTTATTCAATTGTTGTTCAAGTTTTTGTTTAGTTTGTTGCTCTGTATTGAGCTGCCCTTGTATATTTTCTATTTTTTGCTTAAACTGAACAGTTTCGTTATTCAATTGTTGTTCAAGTTTTTGTTTAGTTTGTTGCTCTGTATTGAGCTGCCCTTGTATATCTTTTATTTTTTGCTTAAACTGAGCAGTTTCGTTATTCAATTGTTGTTCAAGTTTTTGTTTAGTTTGTTGCTCTGTATCGAGCTGCCCTTGTATATTTTCTATTTTTTGCTTAAACTGAACAGTTTCGTTATTTAATTGTTGTTCAAGTTTTTGTTTAGTTTGTTGCTCTGTATTGAGCTGCCCTTGTATATCTTTTATTTTTTGCTTAAACTGAGCAGTTTCGTTATTCAATTGTTGTTCAAGTTTTTGTTTAGTTTGTTGCTCTGTATCGAGCTGTCCTTGTATATTTTCTATTTTTTGCTTAAACTGAACAGTTTCGTTATTTAATTGTTGTTCAAGTTTTTGTTTAATTTGTTGCTCTGTATTGAGCTGCCCTTGCATATTTTTTATTTTTTGCTTAAACTGAACAGTTTCGTTATTCAATTGTTGTTCAAGTTTTTGTTTAGTTTGTTGCTCTGTATTGAGCTGCCCTTGTATATCTTTTATTTTTTGCTTAAACTGAGCAGTTTCGTTATTCAATTGTTGTTCAAGTTTTTGTTTAGTTTGTTGCTCTGTATCGAGCTGCCCTTGTATATCTTTTATTTTTTGCTTAAACTGAGCAGTTTCGTTATTCAATTGTTGTTCAAGTTTTTGTTTAGTTTGTTGCTCTGTATTGAGCTGCCCTTGTATATCTTTTATTTTTTGCTTAAACTGAGCAGTTTCGTTATTCAATTGTTGTTCAAGTTTTTGTTTAGTTTGTTGCTCTGTATTGAGCTGCCCTTGCATATTTTTTATTTTTTGCTTAAACTGAACAGTTTCGTTATTCAATTGTTGTTCAAGCTTTTGTTTAGTTTGTTGCTCTGTATTGAGCTGCCCTTGTATATCTTTTATTTTTTGCTTAAACTGAGCAGTTTCGTTATTCAATTGTTGTTCAAGTTTTTGTTTAGTTTGTTGCTCTGTATTGAGCTGCCCTTGCATATTTTTTATTTTTTGCTTAAACTGAACAGTTTCGTTATTCAATTGTTGTTCAAGTTTTTGTTTAGTTTGTTGCTCTGTATTGAGCTGTCCTTGTATATCTTTTATTCTTTTCTCAAACTGAGTAGTATTAATAACTGCACTCTGTTTTACATCCTTTAATTGTTGTTCAAAATTACTTTTTTCTGCCTTAATATCTTCTATTCTTTTCTTAAACTGAGTAGCTTCGTTACTCAATTGCTGTTTAAGTTTTTGCTCCTTGCTTTGAGCCGTCGCCAGCTGTCCTTGTATATCTTTTAGTTTTTGTTCAAACTGAATAACCTTATTAGTTGCTTTCTCTCTTTCATCATTCAGTTGTTGCTCAAGTGATTTTTTGCTTTCCTGCTCTTCCTTAAGCTGCTTTTCTGTTTTTCTTAGATTGTTTAACGTGAAGTTAAATAGCTGCTCATATTCTTCGTCAAGTTCCTTGTCACTTAATCCTTCTAAGTACTCATTATCAAGACTCTTACCAGGTAGTGGCATTGCTATAATATCAACATTTGTTACAAGTAGCAGTGCCATAAATACAATATTATTTTTTGATATCATAATCTATCTCCAATCATTTTGTACATTTAGTTAGCAGAAAATATCGAGTTTCCCTGTTAATTACATGAGTAACTAATGTCTACTCGAATGATTCCAAGAATTAGATTTGAAAATGAATAGTGAGTACCTGAATCTATGATATTTTTACAAAACAATTCTTGGAAGCATAAAAGCATAACAAACATAAACGACATTGAATAGTAAAAAGATACAAATAATGGCTAATGTTAAAGATTTAAATTTTAAACATCTAAATTAATTACATTCAAGGCATTTGCTTGAATAAATTGTCTTCTAGGTTCAACAATATCTCCCATTAATGTTGAAAAAATTACTTCAGCACTATCTTGTTCATGTACTAGAACACTCAGAGCTATTCAAAGTAGAATTCGAGCTGCAAAGTTTCCAGAGAAGAAAGATATAGATAATTTTATTTTTACTGATACCCCAATAAGCCAAGAGCAAATTATGCATTTATATAGTTGTGAGTTTGTTAATAGTTCTAGAAATATAGTGTTAATTGGAGGGACTGGTACCGGCAAAACGCACCTTGCTATAGCCATTAGTGCAAGGGCAGTAAGAAAGGGTTATAAATCAAAGTTCTTTAACCTTGTAGATTTAGCAAACCAACTAGGGTGTGTCGTCACGAGATTTGAGTCCACATTAGTAAAGCCCTTAAACAAAGACCCGCCATGTATGATTTTGTATTTTTAGCATATCTTGTTGCTATACCACGCCATTCTTTAAATTTTTGAAATGTATTTTCAATAATGTGCCTTAGCTTATATAGATATTTATCTATCTCTCTTTGAATCTTCCTGTTTCTTTTTGATGGTATTATACCAATTGAAATAGTTAAGGAGGTATATTATAATATGGGAATATAAACTTGAGCAGGTAGTAAAATGGCAAGAACATTAATATTACCAAAAGGTTTTCATGAGCATGATTTCATATGCCTAATGAAAAACGAGTCGCACGGAAGAAATCGCATACGCTTATTAGCAATGCATCACCTGCAATCAGGCAAGTCATTGAAAACTGTATCGATAATAGTTGGATCGCACTGGAAAACAGTACAATCTTGGCTTAGAAGATTTAGAAACTCTAGCTTTGATGGATTATTTGAATCGCATAGGAGTGGTGCGTTTAGAAAATTCAATAGCTTACAAGAATCTTTTTTGTCTGATAAAATAAATATGTTGAGTGAAAGTAAGACAGGTGGTTATATAACAGGAAAGGAATTACATAATATGTTATTTGAACATATGGTATTAAATGTAGTTTAAAAACAGTTTATAACACTATACATCGACTTGGTTTTAGCTGGATTACTTCTCGTTCAGTACACCCAAAATCTAATCAAGCAACTCAAAATACATATAAAAAAACTTCGCCAATATGCTAAAAGTATTATTACCAAAAGATATTGATTGGAGTAAGGTTGACATTTGGTCACAGGATGAAACTCGAATTGGGCAGCAAGGTAGTTTAAGTCGCATATGGGCTAAACGTGGGAGCAGACCTAGGAAAGTAAGGCAGCAACAATTTATCTCAACATACATCTATGGAGCTGCTTGCCATGATACGGGCGAATCTTTTGCGTTAATTTTACCATATACCAATACTGATTCAATGAATAAGTTCTTAGATGAATTTTCTTTAACTATTGATTCTGGTAGGCATGTTGCATTATTAACAGATAATGCCGGGTGGCATGCAGCGAAAAAATTAATTATTCCAAGTAACATTACCTTGGTACCGCTTCCGCCATACGCACCGGAATTAAATGCGATGGAACAAATTTGGCAGTAGATCAAAAATCACTTACTATCTAATCAATGTTACGGTGTATACGAAGATATCGTTGCTAATGCTTGCTATGCCTGGAATCAACTTAGTAGAAATGCAACTTTAGTAAAATCAATTATGTATAGAGAGTGGATTAATATACCGCGTTAATTATTTCAATTGGTATTATTCATAGATACTCTACATCTCAAGAAAAAATGGTATGGAATCTTTTTGTGATGATGGCTCAATCTTACGTAGATAACCTTAGAGATAATGTAAATCGTAGTATTGCTCAAAAGCTCCGTCAAGGAGAGTGGATAAGTACAGCCCCTATAGGCTATTTGCATATAAAAAGCAATAATAGCAGAGATAGAGGCAAAGGTAAAATAATAGTTGACCCAGATCGTGTTCCTTTGATAAAAAAAGTATTTGAAACATATGCTACAGGTACTCATACTCTATCTGAGATGCTAGAGAAGACAAAAGAATGGGGATTACGTAATGCTAGAGGTAATCAAGGTCAGTTATGTCAATCGCATATTTATTCGATTATTACCAATCCATTTTACTATGGAGTAATGAGAATATTAAAAACTAAAAAAGAATACCCACATATCTACCCGCCTATTATTACCAAGGAGGTATTTGATGCTTGCCAGGCAGTGAGACTTGGTTGGAACAAAAAACCATTTAAATATGGAGAAAAAGAGTATATATTTAGAGGATTAATAAAATGTGTAGCTACTGGTAGGCTAGCTACTACTGAAACTAAAAAGAAAACATATGCAAATGGTAAAACTGAAGAATGGATATATTTAAGAACCTGGGATTCTAATAACCATAATAGGAGAATATACGTGAAAGAAGAAATAATATTAAAAGAAGTAGAAAAGGTTTTTGAAACACTAAGATTAGAGCCTGAGTTACTGAAAGAAGTAATATCTTATATAAAAAGCTCAGCTAACATTGAACAAGATTACCATAAGAACCGTATATCTGAATTACAATCTGAACACACAAAGATAAAAACTCGCATGGATAAGCTAACAGATTTATTTTTGGATGGCGATATTACAAAAGCAGAACATGAAGAGAAACGTGAACAGTTAATACAAAAACGTGAAGATATTGCCAGAGAAATAGCAAGTCACGACAATGCCGATGATAAATTTTCAGAATGCCTGATCAGCTTAGTAGAATTGGCTTCCGGAGCGGCAGAAGCTTTCAAAGGTTCGACTACTGAGGGAAAACGTAAATTGGTAAATTTAGTATTTGCGAACCTGGAATTGAAAGACGGGAAGCTAGACTTTAAGCTACGTCCACCGTTTTATATGTTCGTAAAATGTACCAAAATCGAAGAATGGCGCCCCCTAGTGTCTAGTTTGGTAACCTTGACAGAGTTAAGAATGGCTACCATCCAATGTTTTTACCCCTATCACTTTCACTCGATAACAATTATACATAACTTCACTTAATATAAGCCATCCCAACATTTTTATTACAAAATACTATACTAATTTTAAAAATTTCGTCTAATAGTAGGTAACTTATTTTAGTTTTCTATCATTTTTTTATTTTGAATTTTCTTTAACTATTGTAATTTTGATTAATTGCTACAATAATTTAGATTAACCCTATGTACAATGTAAGAATTTTATTTTCTGTAAATCTACTCGCTAGATTAGCTTGTTTGTGCTATTATTTACTTAATAAAGTTTATAATATATTTTCTAATATAATGAAATTAATATGACAGTAGAACTTTCTGATAATATATCAAACAGAAAAACTAATATTGTTAAAGGTAACAATAAACCACCAAGAATGAGGATAGGTACCGATGAATTCTATGACTTAGTAGTAAATAGTGATGTATTTGTTGATAAAAGCCTGATGATCAAAGATTTGCTAAAAGATAGTGGTAAAGTTATCCTAATCACCAGACCAAGGCGTTGGGGTAAAAGTTTGAATATGAACATGCTACAGAAATTTTTTGAGATAGAGGTGGATGAGAGAGGTAAGCCTTTACCTGAAGAGGATAGAGTAAATAACAAGCTATTTACCGGTGGTACAGTAGATTTAGGGTTTGACGAAGCTAAAGAGCTAAAACCTTTGAAAATTGCGAGTGATGCAAATAGCATGAAACGTCAAGGTCAATTTCCTGTGATTTTGCTCAATTTTAAAGATGTTAAAGGTAGTAGTTATAAGGAAATAGAACTGGGTATAAAGGATCAAATTATAGAATTATTTGCAAGTCATCATTACTTAAATTATCATGTGACAGAAAATACAGGATTATTAAATAATGTAGAGAAAGAAAAGCTAAGGCGATATTTTGATGGGAAGCTTAATAAAAATGATTTAAAAAATAGTTTACGCTTTTTAAGTAAGTTACTCTTTAAGTATTTTAATCAAAAAGTGTATATATTGATCGATGAATATGACACACCAATCAATAGTGCTTATATCGAATTTGGTGATAAACTAAAAGAGTTTAATGATGTACTAAAAATATTCCGTGGAATTTTTGGTAGCAGTTTAAAAACTAATACTTGTGTGGAAAAAGGGGTAATAACTGGCATATTACGGATTGCTAAAGCTAATTTATTTTCGGATTTGAATAATGTTCGTGAATATACCTTACTAGGTTCTGTTGACAAAATTTTATGTTAAGTTATCAGAGTAGAATAAAGAAGTTGCAATAGTAAGAAGAAATGGTAGTTTCTAGTTATCGAAACCAAGAAACTACCGATATGAAGTATTACATAGAAGACCAAGCATGGGAAGCAATTTTATCATTTTTTAAGAAAAAAAAAGCTATACACAACAAGAATGAGGAAAAAATAAGACAGTTTATTGAAGCAATATGGCTTATTGCTAGAACAGGTTGTCAATGGCGTCTTCTGCCTGATTATTATGGTTGTTGGTACAGTGTTTATCGCAGATTTAAGAGATGGGTTGACAAAGGTATATGGGAAGCTTTAATGGATCATGTTAAAGTAGATGTAGATATGGAATCAATGATGATTGATGCAACTATTGTAAGAGTACATGCTTGCTCATCTGGATATATTAAAGGTAATCAAGAGGAAGCAGCTTTAGGTAGAAGCAAAGGTGGTTTTAGTACTAAAATTCATGCCCTCGTTGATGCATTGGGTAACCCACTGAAGTTTATACTAACTGCTGGGCAAAGAAATGATATCACTCAGGCTGAAAATCTTACTAAAGATGTTCAGAATACGACGGTGATAGGCGATAAAGGATATGATAGTAGTGCGTTTGTAGAAAGCTTAGAAAATAAGGGGCGTGAGGTTGTTATCCCACCAAAATCTAATCGTAAAGTACAACGTGAATATGATAAACATATTTATAAAGAACGCCATTTAATTGAATGTTTCTTTGGTAAAATCAAACATTTTAGGCGTATATTTTCTAGGTTTGATAAAGCCCCAGCCACCTTTTTAGCCTTTCTAAATTTTGTTGGAGCTTTAATATGGTTACGTTAAAAATTTTGTCAACAGAACCTAGCCTGAATATTGCATGAAGGAGGTATTTATAAAAATAAAATGGCAATATCGCTTAGTGGTCATGGATATGTTAATTTTCACTTAAATTATGTCTAGATATGCAATTTTTCCTGATTTAAGATAGAATCCCCCCTTACCCCCATTTTTTATTGTACCGGGGACAGTACCATATTAGCTTATTCTATAGCTAATTTTTTCATAACACTATCCCATATATGTTGGTAAGGATAAGATGAAGACAACAAGAATTTAATGCTCCTAGTACTACGAATAATTACAGCACCAATTTTGAACAATTTTAAACGCACCGTTCCTACCAAGGCTTTAGCTAATTCAGTACCTTGTAAAAACTTATCACGTATATATTCTACTATAGTTAAACCCATAAAATTAGGTGACAAAGAACATAGTAATAATTTCAAATAATTTGCTGGTTTCTGTTACCTTATTTTTAATCCATCGTTTCATATTAGCCCAAAACTTCTCTATGGGATTTAAGTCTGGTGAATATGGCGGTAAAAAAATAAGCTTGCAACCAACTGATTCTATTAATTCCTTTGTTTTCTTTGATTTATGGAAACTAGCATTATCCATCACTATAGTTAAACCCGTTGAATTAGATGACATTATATGGTATAAATAAGAGAAAAAATGTCAACAAGCCCATATAGTAAAGATTTAAGAAAAAAAGTAATAAGTTATATAGAAAAAGGTAATAGTCAAAGAGCGGCTGCCAAGATATTCGATATACATAAAAATACAATTAGTCGCTGGAACGTAAGGAAGAGAAAGGAAGGAACGATATTAGCAAAAGCTAGAGTAGGTTTTAAAAGTAAAGTTGATAAGCAAAAGTTAGCAAATTTTGTAAGAAATAATCCAAATATGAGATTACAAGATATTGGTAAAGAGTTTGGAATTGCGAGGTCTCAAACTGGAAGGATATTAAAACAGCTAGGTTTTAGTTATAAAAAAAAACCTTTACCTACATGGAGTCAAGTGTAGACAGACGAGCTGAATATTTAGAAGAGATCAATAAATATGATAAAGGGCAAATAGTGCATATTGATGAAAGCGGTATAGATACAGGTATTTGCCAAGATAGAGGCTGGAGTAAAACAGGAGAATTACTGATTGGAAAGAAGAGTGGGAAACACTATCAAAGAACTAATATCATAGCTGGCTTGGTAAACAATCAATCAATAGCTCCTTTTGTTTTTAATGGAACGTGCAATACAGAGTTATTTAATAATTGGGTTGAGAAGTTTTTAATTAAAGAGTTAAAAGCAGGACAAGTTGTAGTGATGGATAATGCTAGTTTCCATAAATCAAAGAAAACAAAGGAATTAATAGAATCAGTTGGTTGCAAGCTTATTTTTTTACCGCCATATTCACCAGACTTAAATCCCATAGAGAAGTTTTGGGCTAATATGAAACGATGGATTAAAAATAAGGTAACAGAAACCAGCAAATTATTTGAAATTATTACTATGTTCTTTGTCACCTAATTTTATGGGTTTAACTATAATTGTTTCGGCACGGTTTTATGAGATTCGACAAACTTGTCAATCATCACCTTATGAGCTTTAAGAGCAAATCCACGATCTGCTTTATTTTCTAAACGACATAAAGTAGAGCTACTAGCCATATCGTCCAGTGTGTCTATACTTGTTTGCAAAGCTGGACATTTTCTTAAATTATCGTGATCATTTAAATCTTCATAACCAAGAGCAATACCATAAATACGCTGTTTGAGCATTGTTAAAATAGTATGAGTAATTTTATCAGAATCTCGCTTATCAGGAAAAATCTTAGCCAGTTCATTAGTTAGACCAAGTCTTTTATCTGCTTCTCTTAGCAATAATACACCTCCATCGCTACTAATATTACCTCCTGCAAAATTTATTTCTATTTGACGATTTTTTACTTTCGATTGGTAAATTAATCCTGTACAATTTGTCATGGCAAAACCCTCTGTGTAATGTTCTTTTAACACTTATATTATATAGTATTACAAGGGTTTTGTCTCTATTCTTTCATGCAATATTCAGGTTAAAGAAAGAACATACTGAAAACGAAAAAAGATTGAACTCGTTAATAGATTTACGACTTAATGGTGAATTGAGTACAGAAGAATTTCAAGCAAAAAAACAACAATTAAAAGATCGTCAATATGAAATTAATCGATTATTGAAAATTTATGATGAAGCAGATGACAAATTTACTGATACCGTCTCAACCTTGATAACTCTAGCTTCTGAAGCCTATAAAACTTTTCAAGGTTCTGAAATGCCTCAAAAACGCAAAATGATAAAATTCGTATTTCAGAACCTGAAGCTTAGAGGCAAAAAACTTGAGACCTCTCTACGTTTCCCGTTCGATATTTTTGAAAAAACGACAACTTGTACCGAATGGCGGAGTGTAGTGAACAATTTCCGAACCCAATCAGATACTAAATTGCTCATAATTCAAACGCTTACGCTCTATTATTAGAGCTTCGTTACTTCATATTCTAACTCCATATTTTTTCCGCAAAATGCCATCGAAATTTTTAATATTTGTTTTACATGTGAATGCTCTTTTATTTTACTATCATATTTTTTATTAATAATTTGTTGTAAACCAGATTTAGCTATATCTGCTAGCTCTTCTGAGGATTTAGCGATTTTATACTCGATAATCATCGCTTTATCACCTTTACCAATTTTTGGAATCATTACAACGTCAGCTCTGCCATCCCCTGATTCTTGTTCACTCGATATTATATAATTAGAACCTAGCATATTAATAAAGCCGAGCATAAAGCCACTATAAAATAATTCGGCTTTTTTCTCTCCTGTTTGATGAAAACTAGTAGAATTAAGTAACAATTCCTGCAGACGCTCCTTAAACTCCTCTATTCTACCATCTGGTAATAAAGTAACGAAAGAATAATATCCCGAATTATCAATATCTAATTGTTTACTAACCCATTGCACCATTCTTTTTTGGTAGATATATTTTACCTCATAATTAGGGATAGATAGTTCGTAAATATCTTGTTCTGACATCTTGGCTGTAGGATTTAGATAACCACTAAATAATAATAAGCTAAATAACCCTTCTGGTTGGTTAATATCAGCAAAATTTATATGTTTAGTAATAGAAGAAGTAATCGTTTCACCTGCAACTAAAGCCTGAATATCTCTTTGTCTCTCATCTGAGAGTAACACATGATCAATCCAATCAGTTCCACCACTATCAATCCAATAATGATCAAGCTTGCCCTTCTGAGCTAAACATCTCATAATTGACCAAGGATTATAAATGACTTCTCCACCAAAATTATAGCCATTATACCAATTTTTAATTTGTTCTGGATTGGTTTCAAGAGGTACTTTGGTTAATAATTCATCAATTTCTGCTTGAGTAAAGCCATAGATGTCTGTAAAATTCTCATCTAGTAAACTACATTCAGTTAAATTATTCAAATCTGAAAACAAATTAGCCTTAGCAACACGCAATATGCCGGTAATAACACCTTTTTGTAATGAATCATTGGTTTTAAGACTATTACCAAATATTGCCCGGAATAGTTTAAGTACCTGATTAAATTCTTCTTTATGACCAAATTCCATGTAGGAACTATTAATTGGTGTATCATATTCGTCGATTAATATATAGACTTTCTGATTAAAATGTTTATAAAGTAAGTCGCTTAGAAATTTTAAACTATTTTTAATGTCATCTTCTATTAACTTGCCTGTAAAATATCTTTGTAATATTTCCTTTTGTGCATCAATCAATAATTTTTCATCTTGTTTTATATAACGCTCTAAATAACGATGCTTGGCAAATAAATTAATTATTTGACTTTTAATTCCAACCTCAATTTCTTCATAACTACTACCCCTAACGCCCTTAAAAGTTATAAGAATAACTGGGAATTGACCTTGACGTTTCATAGAGTTTGCTACATTAGCAATTTTTAATGGCTTTAGTTCTTTAGTCTCATCAAAGCCTAAATCCACTGCTCCTCCACTAAACAGTTTATGATTAACTCTTTGTTCTTGCAGCAAGGGTATCCCATACTCATCCACCTCTATCTCAAAAAATCTCCGCACCATATCCATATTCAAGCTCTTCCCCCAACGCCTTGGGCGAGTAATGAGCGTGACTGCTCCACTATCTTCTAATAATTCTTTGATCATTAGACTCTTATCAACAAATACATCACTATTTAGCAATAATGTCTTGAAGTCATCGGTACCAACAAACATTCTTGGCTGATAATTATTGTGGGTTTTTTCTTTCATATTTTACTCAATCAACTAAAATTCACTCTTATGTCTAATAATTTATAACAACTCATGAACATGGTATTTAATCATAACTTGCTTATATATTTCATTATAACATAATAATAACTTGCACTAACTATTTATCAGTAAAAAATTATAAATTTTTTAACTTCTTATCCAAAATTCGCGTAATAAAGTATTTTAGGGATTTTTTTGCCTAAGGAGTCGTAAGAAAATAATGTGTATAAATTAAATTCTACCTACAACTAAAATTATATAATCATTGCATAATTGCCACTAAACTAAATATTTCACTAATTTTTTATAAAATATACTTTACATACCAAAATATATTTTATACCTTATTAAAATATATGGATTTTTAGAAATAATATAGCAACCACAAATTAGTTTCTTGATATTGTTATAAGTTCCTAAATGTCATTGCAAGGAGGGCATAAGACCGACAAAGCAATCCAGGAAAATGGTTAAAAATGGATTGCTTCGCTACTGCTTGCAATGACGGAAAAGCTATCTAGAACTTTAACGGGCAGCTATATAAGTAGTTTCGGAGATTATTGAAGTAAAAAAATTAAAGAGGTTTTATGGCAAAAGAAAGATTAAGTGAATACGAATTAAGCACAAGAAAAGAAGTATTAAGAAGATTAGAAATAGTAAAAAATAAATTTAATAGTTTAAGCGATGCTCCAGTGATGGATATTGATGGAGATTACCGTACTTTACAAAATATGGAGGATAATGCAATATCTTCTTATGGTAAGCATTACTCACATTCTCGTAAGTTGTCTTCACAATTCTCACAAGCTTACAAGGCTCTTGCTAATGAGGAAAATAATCTTTATTATGCTCAAAAGGATCTTGCTAGTAAGCAAAGTACTCTTAATAGTACTCAATATAGTCTTAGTAATATTCAATGTAATCTCACTAGTAAGCAAAATAATCTTGCAACATTACAAAGCAAACTTAATGGTCAACAGGCTTTAGTAAGTAAAATACATGGATATTTGAGCGATTATCAAGAGAATTCAGCATCTACCACAGGAATGGTGGAAAATGATCAGCTAGCTGCTAAGCTGATTGGTGAATTAGCACAATTAAATTTGGAGTAAATTTATGAAAATACGAGATCTTATCAACAAAAAAATTCAAGAGGTTGAGAAAGGGGCTGAGAAGTGTGAATTATTAACACCAAATTCCCGCCTGCTGGACGAGATTTTATATAACATCACCGCAATGCTTGACATGGTTTCGGATATTACTAGATATCAAAATGATAGAGATGAGTTGGTAACACGCAATTCCCAAGATAGCCAGCAGCTTGCTCAGGTGAATCGGGAAGTTTCTCAAAAAAGCCAAGAGGTTTCTTGGAAGAATCAGGAAGTTTCTCAAAAGAACCAAGAAATCGCTCAAAAGAATCGGGAGATTACCGAAGTACAGCAAAAAATAGCAGGGTTGCAGTCACAGGAGAATAGTTTGCAAAGCCAGATAAATAGTTTCCAAATTGGTGATAATATTAAGGCATTAAATGCTAAACAAAAAGCTCATATTCTACAGAAACTTTGGGGCAATGGTGATGCAGATTCTGTTTCAGTAATTAATGCTATCAAACAATATGGTTTTGATCCGCATTATGTACATAAAAATGGTCAATCTCTGACCCAATTGGCTTTGAGCAGGAATGATGTTGCTTTATTTGATTTGTTAATAGCTAATAAAATTGATTTCAATATTAGCAATGCCAATCTAACTATCTTCAAGTTAGTGTTAAATTCAGGTAATAGCAATTTCATTAATAAAATGTTTGCCACAGGGCAAGATTTTACTAAATCGCTCTTAGATGTGGTACTAAAAGATGATGCAGTGATGCTTGACAAAATATTTAGTCATAAAGCAGAATTAAGCCAGGTTAGCTATTCAGGTTACAGCCTATTACAATTGGCATTAAAGCATGGTTGCTATAAATCAGCAGAACAAATATTACGATCTAATCCTCAGGCGATCAATCAACTAACAACCAAGGGGTTGTCTGCGTTACAACTAGCTGTGCTAACGGATGATAAGCCAGGGATAGAGTTGTTGAAAAAGTTTGGAGCAAATTTTGAGCTTGAGTTAAAAAATGCTATTAGCAAAAATTATGGAAAGAACGTTACTAAGATATTAGAGGCTAACCCGGAATTGCTAAATAAATTAGAAGCCCAAGGTAATAGTCCTTTATACCATGCTTTGTTACAAAATAAGCTGGCAATAGCAGAGTCTTTGTTGAATAAGGGAGCCGATAGTAAAATAGTTATGCAAAAGGCTTTGGTAGAAAATAATTCACAGATGATTAAGGATTTAATTGCTTTAAATGCTGATAGTACACAACTAATAATAAATGACAATAAAACTGCCCTATATCTTGCATTAGAACAAGATAAAACAGAGATTGCTAAATTGTTGTTAAAAACCAGCGATTTAATGTCAGTGGTCAAATTGTCAGCAGATAAGGCACAAGCTAATATTGCCGTAAAATTAATTAAGTTGCAACCTAGTTTATTAGCCAATTTAGCCCAAATAGAGAATAGTAAGGTAATCGAGAAGTTGCTTGAGGATTCTGGGTTTATATCGCTTGTAGAATCTTTAGCAGACAATAATGGTAATAATTTACTGCATCTTGCTTGTCAAAATAATAACCATCAATTAGCTATACAGATTTTAGAAAAAAATCATATTGATGTTAATAAACAGAATAGTGAAGGTAAAACAGCTTTCCATATATTGTTAGAGAGTTCAGCAAGTTTTGCAGAAAAAGCCCAGTTAGCTGAGGCTCTTTTAAACCACCATCCTGATATTCATTTATCAGATACTAGTGGGCATACGTCAATCGACTTAGCTGTAGAGCATGATGCAGGGGTACTAGCTATGTTCTATCAGCAAAATTTGATGGGGGATAGTGTTCACACAGAGCTTAATTAAATTTATAACTCACCTTACGCATAAACTCCGTGGTGATTTAAAAATTGTGGAAAAATAACCGGCGTCTATTAGCGAGGAGCCACACTACAATACACCGTCATTGCGAGACCACGTAGTGGTTGAAGCAATCCATTTCTAATCATTTTCTTGGATTGCTTCGTCGGCTTATGCCTCCTCGCAATGACGCTAGTTATTTTTCTGCAACCTTTAAATGCAATGTGTAAGGTGTATTTACAATTTATTCGTATCTCAATAAGTAGTTTTAATAACTTTTGAGATAGTGGGGTAGTAGCGAGATGTTTGATTTCTATGTAAGCAGTGATAAAGCAGTTTTAGAGTTACATAATGAAGATATTGATTATATAAGGATTTATAATAATTTAATAGACCCTACTGATACTATTTATTGTATCTTACCTTTCTCACGAGATAATAAGCCATTATATTGGCATAGTACTACTACGCTTACAGGTCCTCCTGCCGATTTAGTAATTCTTACCCAAAACCTCAATCGTAGTAGTTTATCTGTTGAAGATGCAGATTTCAGGCAGTTTCGTAGTATTACAGTTAGTGATAATAAGTTTTATCGGGATGGTGATAGGTTTTTGGTAATTCAACAAGACGAACATAATAACAATTCTGTTACTTTTAGAAATTGTCAGGCTTTGAATGCTGATTTTTTCTGTAATAAACTTACCTGGATAGGTGGTAGGGTAAAAAATAATTTATCTGTTGAATTACATGGTTTAAATAGTGAGCTAACAATAAAAGGTAATGATGAAACAAGAGCGGTCATCGGCACTCTAATTATACCAGAAAATATTAAGCCACTAAGAGTTTGTTTAGAAAATGTTGCTATTATAACTAATTTTTCTTGCGAAAATGTAAAAACCCTATCGCTTAAGAATGTTAAGTCTGGTAGTGGAGTTTGTAAATTAATAGCTGAAGAAATAGAAGAATTATCTAATTTTCAGAATCTCAGTACTGAGTTTATTGTTAAGTCAGAAATAGCTAATATTGGATCATTTATCTCACCGATAGGCAAGGTCTATATTGATGTTTATTCATTCATTGAATTTAGGGCTGATGGTGATGGTAGGTTTCAAGGGCTAGACCTAAATATTGATGTGAGTCGAGCAATCGAGAAAAAGATCGAAATGCCCTATGGTATCGTTAAATTTGACAAGATCAATATTAAAGGAGCCAGCGTCATTGATATTCCAGGCATTTTAATAGCTGAGCAGATGGAAATCATTAATTGCCTACAATTAAATCTCAACGAATCAAGAATAGGACATTTAAAATATCAAGCGGCTCAAGGAAAAGTATTTTTTGGTAAACATTCTGCTAAAACCACAACAATTGATAGTTTGTGGTTAATAGGTAATATCGTAGCTAATTTTCAAGGACCTACCGAACTATTTGATCTAGATAGTGAAGGAAGGAGTCATATAGTTATCTTCAGCGATTATAAAGGAAAATTTATCAAACTAAACCTTAATCTTGATGCCAGACGAGATAATATTAGTTCTGATAGGGATGGTTATTTTGGTTTGCACATCCAGAATGCTGGTAATAAGAAAGTTGAAATAGATGCAATTTTAGCCAAGTTAAATAGTTTTAATATTAGTGGTAGTGTGAAACTCGGACAGATTATTTGCCAGCCTATTGATAGTAAATATAACTTAATTCAAATTAATGTTCAGTATCTATCTCACATTAGCATTGATGGTTTTTTTGCTGGATTTGATCATAATATAGTTATTGAAAAAGCTACTGGAAAAATTAGCTTAGTTCAATCAATGGATAGAGCTTTATCTACTAGCCAAATTATTGCTGGTATTAATTGTGCAATGCAAGATTTTTTAACTATCAGGGCTGGTCAAGGTTTAAGCTTTCATGGCAATATTAAAGTTATCGATGGTAATATTGAGTTATATAGCCTCTTTGGCGTATTATCAGCAAGAGGCTCACTCACAGCTAAACAAATCAAACTTTTAGCTATTGAAGGAAGTCTTGATATTAGTGCTCATTTTAATACCAATAGTTTAGTTACTTATTCTAAGACAGACTCTTACATACGAGATACTATCATCAATGCTATTCAATTTCTAGCTCACACAATAGGACATTACATCCAAACTGGTAGTAATGTTACCACCAGTAATACCAAATCACTATCTATTTAATAATATAGATGCTATAGTGTGTTATTTAAGATAGTATAGTGTTAATTAAGATGTCTAGAGGGTATAAGGTATTAGAAGTTAATGTAGAAGAAGTGAAACAATGTATACTTGCAGCAAAACTGCGTAACACTATCTAATTTCTTTGCTAGTATGAATTTATTGTATAAATTTGGATTTCTACTATGCAAATATCACCGATTAATAAAAAACAGATTAATAAAAAAACTAGTTGAAAAAGTAGCAGTCATATTATAATATTTGAAATATTAATAATAATGATAATTAATCAAATGAAAAAACCAAAAGTAGCGACCTTAAGTGCTGAAGAACGAGAAGAACTAATACAGCATGTCAAGGAAAGTTCATTAACGGGAGATGAACAGCAAACGATAGTAGAGCTTGTGAAATTTTGTAACGAGCTAATAGACAAGCTAGCATCATCAAATATCAGTATAAATAAGCTTAAGGAAATGCTGATTGGTTTTAAGGCAGATCACAAAAAAAAGATAGTTCAGATTCATTAAAAGAACCGCCAGGTGAATCTGATAACGGGAATGGTGGTAATGAAGGAGAGTGCGATAAGCCCAAAAAGATAGATCGTAGTAATTGGCAAGGTAAATATGGGTTTGATGATTATAAGGATGCGAATACCAGCTATTTAACTCCTGAGAATTTTTGTAGTGGTGATAGCTGTCCTCACTGCTATAATGGCAAACTATATAATAGTGAAGCTAGAAAATTGCTACAATTTACAGGTAATGCTCCAATTACAGTCAACAGATATGTAAAGAAAACGTTACGCTGTAATGCTTGCGATTATACAGTTATGAACAATAAAAATATCAACAAATGGACAAATAGTAGCAGAAGTGCAATAGTGTTACAAAAGACCTATGGTACTCCTTTCTACCGTTTATCTAGGCTACAGAGTTTAAGCGGGGTTCCTATAGCATACAGCTCGCTCTGGCAACAATATTTAGATGTTTGGCAAGAAGGTGGTGGAGCTGAAATTTACGGGGTATTATTGGAAATGGCTGCCGAATGTAGTTCACTGAACCTTGATGATACTAGAGCTAGGATTTTAGAAATTACTATAGCCAATAAAAAATTACGTACTCAAAATAAGAAAGGACGCAGCTGTTATACTACTACAATATGTGCTAAGACTGCAAATAATGAGGTAATAGTTTTATATTTTACCGGTAATAGGCATGGTGGAGAAAATATAGGTAACGTACTAAAGAATCGTAAGAATAGAACAGATTCTATCCAATTAATGACTGACGCAAGTAACAATAATAACCCGGTATTATCAGAAGCAGATAAAGAATTACTGGCAATAATAGTGATGATCAATTGTTTGTCACATGGTCAGAGAAAATTTACAGAAAATGAACTATATTACCCTGAAGAATGCGGATATTTTCTCAAACAAACACGTGGGATTTACCACAATGAACATCAATGTAAAGAGATGAGTCCTGAAGAGAAACTTGGGTATCATCAGGAACATAGCAGTAAATATATAGAAAACATATATAACAAAATAGACGAATTATTTAACGACAAGAAAGTTGAGCCTAATAGTAGGCTTGGACAAGCTATGAAATATTGGATAAATAATAAAGAAGGTTTGACCCAATTTTTAAAAATCCCAGTTAGCAATCTTGATAATAATTGGGCTGAGAGATCACTGCGTACCATTATTTTACAAAGGAAGAATTCATTATTCTTTAAAACAATCAATAGTGCTGAGATACATAGTGGTCTGTATAGTATAGTAAAGACTTGTAGTGAGAACGAGATCAATGCCTTTAAATATTTAAATTGGCTACAAGAGCATAGTAGCAAAGCAAAGAAGCATCCTGAGGATTATACGCCTTTTGCCTATGCAAGATATATGAATAATACGGAATTAATCGAGACAGCAGCTTAAACGACAGGAAGCCAATCATTAGAGAATTTGGCAGAACTAGGATCGCCATTATGAATAAGAATGTGTAAGGTTCTATAACAAATTTGGTAAGATGAATTATCAGATGGGAAAAGTTTTGCCGTAAATTTACCTTTGGATAGGCGTTTAGAGCATAGCCAAAAGCCTTGACCGTCAAAGGACAAAATTTTAATGGCAGTTCTGTTTTTATTATAGAATAAAAACAAGGAACCATTAAGAGGGTCAGAAGAAAGTTTTTGTCTACAAACAGCGATTAAGCCATCGATACCCTTGCGAAAATCGATGGCAATAGTGGCAACAAAAATAACTGACGCCGGGGTTAGTTGCAGCATAAAAATGTCTGAATTATAGTTTTTGGCTCTAGTGTTTGGATAATAAGCTTGGTACCATTTGGTTTAATAATGTGACAAGTATAGTGATTTTGCTTGGGAGCAGCTACAGGATCGGTATCTATAGAATTTACTAGTTGAAATGGGAGAAAATTAATATTTTGTTGTAGGGATTGATTTGAAGTTGAGACAGAAGAAGTTTTGATGGTAGGTTCATGGGCTTTTTTAGTTGAACTAATTGTTGCTTTATTAATATTAAGATGTTTAGCTATCTCTTGGTAAGAATAATGATGGAGTAATTGGTGAACTAATTCCTTTAGATGGTTTGGTATAGGATCAAACTTATTAGTTTTAGTTTGACGCCAAGCTTTAAATTGCTGAGCTACTTGCTCAATAGTAATCGATGGTATTTGCATAGTATGAAACCCAAATGTATAAAAAATTCATACTAACAAAAAAATTAGATAAAGTTATGCAGTTTTGCTGCAAGTATACGATTCAAAGCTAATGACCAATCTTTTATGGGCATAGTCCATTTTTTAGATGCATTTTGTAGGGCTAAAAATATTATTTTCTGAATTGATTTATCATCCGGAAACACCCCCTTATTTTTGATAATTTTCCTAATTTGACGGTTGACAGATTCAATGGTATTTGTTGTATAAATTACCTTTCTTATTTCCTGAGGAAAAGCAAAAAATGGGATTATCCCAGACCAACTACGTTGCCAAATATCAGAAATTACTGGATATTTTTTATCCCATTTTGAACTAAATTGTTGAAGTTTTAGACTTGCCATTTCTTCATTATTTGCTGTATAAATTTGCTTCAAATCTGTGGTCACCTCCTTATTACATGTCGTTTTTAAAGAGATGACTATTTTTATACTTTGTTGTATAAATAAACAAATATTACCTTTATACTTACATAAAAAGTAAGGTAATAATTAACTATTGATATGAGATATTTATATTGCTACAATATGGTTATGAAACCGCAAGTGAATCATACAGTAAGGCTATGATTCATTATTTTTCTATACTGATTGATAGATTACTTATTATGAAAGAATTTCGTAAATTTCAATTGACAAAAGAATTGACAACTCAAATAAAAAGTGAAGAACAAATTAAACAACAAAATAAAGAATATAAAACTTTGTATCAATATAAAGCAAGTATTGATAAGCATTATGATACAGTACATGCCCAATACTATAAATTGGTGAAGGTCAAGGAGAAGCTGGAAAATGAACATGAAGAAAAAAAGCAAAAGATGATAGATATTCACTCCTCAGATACTTATGATAGTAAAAAAGTGGGAATATTAAAACATAAAGAGAAGAAGATTGAGCAATTAATTCCTGTTGTGATAAAAGCTAAAGAACTTAAAGCTGAAGTATACAAGAAAATGACAATTATAGAAGAATATCACAAAAGAGAGGCAGAATCATGGAGTGAACTTGAGGATATAGCCAATAATTGCCAATACACATATCCTGATAAACATAAAATGCTGAAGATAGTTGCTAGCTTGGGTAGGAATCAAGAGGTAGCTATTACTGGCAATGGAATAGTGCATGATACACTCATTCGTAGAAAATTTATAAACTTGGCTAAAAATGGGAAGGATAAAGCAATGAGCAAAAAAGCACAATATCAAGTAAAAGTAGTAACTTAATTTTCCTAGTTTAAGGATAAGTAGACTAATATTTTTAACAATATACAAATTAAAATTTTATGCAGATACACAATACCTACGTAGTTACTATATTGTTTTTATTTTAGGTTGCTTTTAGTTTATTGTTTACTTATCCAAATAACAACCAATTTAAGAATAAGCAGTGTACTCTATACTTTATTATTACAATTTAGATTATAACGGTCTTGAGGTAAAATTTGATAAGGTTATTAAATTTTTACAGGAAGGTGATTTTAAATCAGCAGAAGTTAAAAAGCTGAAACCTACTGATTATTTCAGAGCTAGACTGGATATAACTAACCGAGTATTATTTAAACCTATAAGGCATAATAATCAATATTACTTACTTATTTTAGAAATAATTCGAAATCACGATTACAGTAAATCGAGATTTTTAAAAGGAGGGGCAATAATTGAAGAAGATGTAGAATTTAAGTCATTAGAAATAAATGACCTTGAATTATTGAATGGTAGCCCTACAAACACTTCACCTGTTCGTTTGTTAAATAAATTTATTATCTTTGATAAACAGCAAGAAGATATATTACATTGTAATCTACCTTTGCTTATTATTGGTTCTGCTGGTAGTGGCAAAACCTCAGTAACTTTAGAAAAACTTAAGGAGCTTGAAGGCAGAATTCTCTATATAAGTTTATCTAGCTATCTTGTTCATAATTCACAAAAATTATATTTTTCGTGTAATTATAGTAATAGTAAACAGGATCTTGATTTTTTATCTTTTCGTGAGTTTTTGGAAACTATAGAAATTCCTAAAGGGAAACCAGTTAATGAAAATATATTTTTATCATGGTTCACCAAGCAAAAGGTTTCTGGATCCATAGGAGATGGGCGTAAGCTATTTGAAGAGTTTATAGGGGTAATAGCCGGTTCTTCTAACGAAAGAGCTTACTTAACCAAAGAAGAATACCTAAATTTAGGAATAAAACAATCGATCTTTTCTCAAGAACAACGACATGATATTTATGGACTCTTTCAAAAATATACTAAATTCTTAGAGCAAGAAAACTATTATGATAGTAATATTATTGCTTATAACTATCTTAATTTAGTGGAGGCTACTTATGATGCAATCTTTGTCGATGAGGTGCAAGATTTTACTAATAGCCAATTATCTTTAATATTAAAAAGTCTAAAAGATAATAGTCAATTTTTGTTATGTGGGGATGCTAATCAAATAGTCCATCCCAATTTCTTCTCTTGGTCTAAGCTAAAATCTTTTTTTTATAGTGATACAGACTTAAATACCACTAGTATCACCAGAATTCTTGTGGCAAATTATCGTAATAGCTTAGAAGTTACTGAATTGGCTAATCGGGTACTACGCTTCAAGAATTATCGTTTTGGCTCAATCGATAAAGAGAGCCATTATCTTATAGACAGTACTTCTGAAAAGCATGGTAGTGTTAGCTGTTTAGAAGCCACCTCAAATATTATCAAAGAGGTAAACGCCCGAACATCTAGATCAACAAGTTACGCTATTTTAGTATTATATGAGCATTGCAAGCAGAAAGTCAGGGAAGTCTTTAACACGCCTCTGATATTTACTGTCCAAGAAGCAAAGGGTTTAGAATATGAGAATATAATTCTTTATGACTTTATATCTTCTGAACAAACTTATGCTACTATTAGCAAGGATATGGATCGATCATTTCTTGATACAGATTTTAAATATTCTCGGACAAAAGAAAAAACAGATAAATCCCTAGAAATATACAAATTTTATATAAATTCTTTATATGTTGCAATTACTCGGTCTATTTGCAATGTTTATATGATAGAATCTAATCCAGCTCATAAGCTCTTGAGGCTGCTAGATATTAATCAAATTAAGGAAGTAACTATTGAAGCTAAAGAATCTTCTAGAGAAGAGTGGCAAAAAGAAGCAAGTAAGCTAATAACCCAAGGTAAAGAAGAGCAGGCTAAAGCCATTGAAGATAGTATATTGCAACATAAAGTAATTCCATGGAAAATTATTGATAATCAACAATTAACGCAATTACAGGATGTTGTATTAGTGAAAAAGACTGCTAATAAAAAGGATATAATTAAATTGCTAAATTATGCAATAATCTATTCTAATGTTAGGATAATAAAAAATCTACAAGATATCGGGGTAAAGGCTGCTAACAATCTTCCCAAATGTGTTGCTCTAATGCAGGATGAATATTTCGTTGATTATATTTATAAAAATACTAATAATATCTTACAAAAAGTTGATCAATTTGGTATTGATTACAGAAATGAATTCAATCTTACTCCTTTAATGTGTGCTGCATATATCGGTAAAAAGCCCCATATAGAAACATTAATTTCTTTAGGAGCATCAGTAGATTTAACTGATAATAATCGTCGTAACGCCTTTATGATTGCTATAGCTAGGGCAGTAAGTGATGTAAAATATTGTACCGGGCTATTCCCAGATATTTATGAATATTTAAAACCAGATGCCCTTATAGTCAAAATAAATAACAAACTAGTTAAGATTGAATCCTATAAATCTGAATATTTTTTGTTGTATCTTCTACTAACAAAAATAAGGAATATCACCTGTGTTCAGGATGATCAGCATATAGTATTTAGATCTGGTACTATTGGTGATATGCTGAAGAATATGCCAGAAAATATTGTACCTAAACAACGTAAAAGTGCTGAATATATAAGGAGTATACTTGCCCGCAATGAGGCAAATAGTAAGTATCCTTATAATAAGCATTTATTTACCAGAATAAAAATAGGAGTGTATAGTCTCAATAAGGAATTACAGATAAAACTTAATAATGATTGGCAAATGTTATATTGATATGAATAGCTGAAAGTTTGTAAAATGACAAAAGAGAATAAATCAAAATTAATTGTTACAGAGGAGGCAGAAGGAAATTCACTATAGAAGCTCGGCTACTGATGGTGCTGGAGTATATAAGGGAGTATAGACTTATTTCATGCCATATGCTAAAGACATATGGGTTTTACGATGTTTTTTGCCATTTGAATTGTTGTCTCGGAAAGATGATATTTCTTTTTTACTTCTATCCAAGCTTGTTGGGGATTTAATTTTGTAACCATTATTACTCCTTATTAATTTTGGCAATATTTATGTAGGAATGTGGCATAAGGCTGCAATCCCGTAGGTATAAGGTTTCCAGAGAATAGTTTTCTTTTGTATAGTTTTGAAAGAGGAGACTGCCTACGATAACTAATTAATTATATTTTGAGCTATTTTTCGGCGAGAATAAATATAATTTTTGAAGGAATAGTGTACTTATTTCAAGAAAATCATGTTTATTCGCAGCCAAAAAGAGCCAAATATAGCATTACTTTAGTTATTGCAGGCAACCTCCTAGATACCAATAACTGTATTAGTACTTTCCCCTTACTATGCTACCCTTTAATCAGCGAGTGTATCAATGCATTAACAGCCTGTTGATATTCTGGGTTACGGATTTTCATAAAATTCCTCGACACCTCTATACACAGACGCTGATGCTGAGTTTGGACAGGCTCAATATTTTTAATATCTTCTAAACCTTCATAAAAATAACCAATATTTTTTTCTAATGCCTTAGCAATAAGAATTAGCCTACCTATTGATATTCTATTGAAACCAGTCTCATATTTTTGTAATTGTTGAAGGGTTACATCTATTGTCTTTGCAAGTTGCTGACGTGACAAACCTTTAGCAAGCCTTAGAGAATAGATTTTTTGTCCTATCAATTTATCAATTTTGCTTATATAGTCATTGTTTCTTGCCATAATTAACTCCCCTGGCTTAATATGTGCTAGGTAGATTAATTATATCTAGAAACGACTGGTAGGTTATATCTAACTCATTGTTTAAAGATTCCTCAGGATAAGATAACATGTAAAAGAATGTACCATTTTTTTAACTTTTTTCATGAATCCAATTTTCTTAAATTTGCTCAACGGTACCTAATATTTTTCTTTCAGATACTCATAGTATTTTGCTATCTCCGATATACTCTTTCAATTTATTAATTTGTATTTTAGTTAAGCCAGTAAATTCAATAATTTCATCTAACGGTTTATTTTTAATTAGCATAGTTTTTGCTACCACTTTCATCGCTTCAGCTTTACCTTCAGCTTTACCTTCAGCTTTACCAATCTGGATTCCCTTCTCTTTACCAATTTGGATTCCTTTAGCCTCACCAATTTGTAAACCTTCTAGGACGCCTTCTTCTTTCCAATGTTGTGCCAAACTACCCATAAGCTTTGTACCTGTTTCCTGATTTAACTTACTTATTAATAACTTTTCTAATTCTACCTTATCAGATTGGTTTATTCTTGTCAATGTGTAACACAATAGTAGCTCTAAGTAATTGTAACCAATAGTCACCTTAGTTATTTCAGGTAACATATAAGCTACTTCCTGCCATTTCTTTAGTAGATCGCGTTTCTTGATATGCTTCATGAAAAACTCAAGTATCCCTGACCACATCCTTTGTTTCAATTGCTCATCAGGAATATCATGAACATTAACTAGTTGATAGTCATTGATCCAAGCACTTCTTGCTAGCTTACTGTCTTCAAATAAATCCCATAAGTTCCTTGGAACATTATATTTTTCTGTACCATTAAAAAATATCAGCGGATAAACCAATGGTAACGTCTTGGTCTCAGGATTTAAAGTCAAATATCGATCACAAATATTAATGAAATATTTGAATATTCTGAATGCCATGAAGTGGTCAGGCGAACTTTGGTGTTCGACTAATAAATATAGATACCCATCATTATTATTATCAAATTTTGCCGAAAATAACACATCCGAAATAGAATCTCTTAAATCTAGCTCTATGAAACTGGTATTTTCAATTGTCAAACTAGGGAAATTTACTATATCCTTAATATGTTTAGGTAAATGAGCATGCAGAAATTCATGGGCTACTAGCGGATTCTCCATTGCTTTGCGAAAAATTTTGTCATGCTTTAAACGTTCTGTCATTTTACCTAGCTATTTTAAGAACTCCCATATATTTTGACATAAAAACTTTTAATAGACAATATCATAATTGCCATTTTTAACGATCTTAAGTCCATATGCTAGGAGGCTGCCTGCAATAACTAAAGTAATTCTATATTTGGCTCTTTTTGACTGCGAATAAACATGATTTTTTTGAAATAGGTACACTATTCCTGCAAAAATCATATTTATTCTCGCCGAAAAATAGCTCAAAATATAATTAATTAGTTATCGCAGGCAGCCTCCTAGATTGACAAAATTTAAATTACTCTATTTTGACCATTTTAAGCTACAAATTATAAGATTTTTTTTGAAATAGATGTCAAGTATGATTGCATTTAATCCTTGATTATTTGTGCTTTATTACAAAATTTACCTTGCATATCAAATATTTGTACTACTCCTTCTGTATGAATATCGTGAGCTTTTTCAACCACATATTTTTGCCGTGGTGGAAACCATTGTAATACAAAATAAAGGACTGTGGTTGAGGTAATAATTGATGAGATAAGACTAATTGCTACCATAAAAAAGAAATTTTTACTACGATCAATCCTGAAAAATTCAATATCAGTTTTAATGTTGTTTAAAGTTTGAATGCAGCCATTAATTGCTGTAGTCATTTCTTCTATTTTCAGTTGGTTATTATCTTGAATTGCCCTAGCCACTTCAGGAGCAATAGCTATTATGCTTTTACTTAACTTTTCTGGTATTTTGTTTAAAATGTAACACTCTTCACTAAGCTTGCAAAGATTCTTTTTAAAAGCTTCTAACTGGATACTGATATTATTACTACATTGTTTGGTAGAATCATTAAAAGATGCTAAGATATCTTGTACCTCTCGTTTAATATATGGCAAATCTTTAACAAGTTCCATACATTCGGTAAAGTGCTGGTCTAGTTTATCATAAATTGTAGCAAAATCAGATAATGTAATATTTGATAATGCTTGTTTATTTCTTGGCTTATTTAGATTTTTATTATTTAATTGTACTTGTTGATGCGGCAAATCAACATCATCTGTTATTTTTTTACTCATTGCTTATCCTTAAATGTTTCGTTATTGTTTATTTTAGTCATAGCAACATATTCTTGCCTAGCTTCTTGCCACCAAGGTTGTTCTTCTTGTTGATCTTGTGGCACTTGAGGTATTACTTGCTCACTATCTGTTTGACTTGTCGGCTTATTTGAAATATGAGGAATACTGGTCTCCTGAAGATGATAATTAATAATGGAATTATTATTAGTAGCTCTATTTGCAGCAACAAATCCAGGATGTTTAAGCGGAACATCGGAGGCTATTGGCACTTTAATTCTAGCTATTCTAGCTTTTGGCTCTGGTAGGCTGACAAAACATTCTAAATCTGCTAAAGTAGCAAGATCATTGGTGGTAATCAAAGCTTTACGTTTGGTGCCTTCAGTATAGCTAACACCATCGCGAAACTCATGAGCACCAAAAGAAGTATTTTTTTGGGACGTGGCATATTCCAGTTGCCCAAATATCTCAGTAATAATTTTGGCGGTAGCTGGTTCGTCACTTCTAAAGAGAAACTTAGTAGCATTGCCCAAAGATAGTGCTGCCCTGTAGCATGCCAAAATTATCGAATATTTGATTAATTGATTGAGTTGCACTAAGTATACAACCACCATATTTTCTGGATTCCGATATTAAAGTAGAAAAGCCAGATAAATTGCCTAGAGAAGCTAACTCATCGATAATAAACCACATGCGTCTTTTCTCGTTGATACCTATGCCAATTAAACATGAGATCGCTAGCTCAAATAAACAAGCAATGATAGGCATCGTGACATTTCGCATATCTGGTTTAGTACTTAAAAATAACCAGGCAGAGCTTCCTTGCTGAACTTCAGCAAAATATTCTGTTAGTGAGAATTTTTTCTCAGACTCAAATAACAAATTTAAGGGTTGAGTGCTAGTTGCCAGTACTGATAAAATAGAACTAGCTGTAGTCTTATTATTAGCTGTTAAATATCTAGCAGCTAAGGTACCAGTCAGCCTATTCTTAAGCTTATCCCAGGAAGATAGACTCAACATATTTTTCAATTCGATAATTGACTTGTTGCCCTCTGTTACTAAAACTTGTACACAAGCACAGAAAATGGTGGCAGCACTATTATCCCAAAATGGATCAAAACCACTATTAGTTTTCTTGCCAAACTTAAACAATACTTTAGCAAATTTATCTAACTTTGGATCAAAATATTCTGCCTGTTCTGGATTAGGTATATTACCACTATCAGAGTTAGTGTCAGCCCAGAAATCCCAAGCATGAGATCTCGCATCTAACGGATTAAAAATAATATCTCCCCTATCAGGATTATAGTATCTTTCTATCATTTCTCCTGTTTGATCTACCACTAAGGCTGGTTGTTTAAAGTTTCTGATTTGTGGAATTAGGTTATTAAACAAATTAGTTTTACCAGAACCTGTAGTACCAATAGCTATGATATGTCTGATTTCACTATCTTTAACGTATACTTGCAGCAAAACTGCATAACTTTATCTAATTTTTTTGTTAGTATGAATTTTTTATACATTTGGGTTTCATACTATGCAAATACCATCGATTACTATTGAGCAAGTAGCTCAGCAATTTAAAGCTTGGCGTCAAACTAAAACTAATAAGTTTGATCCTATACCAAACCATCTAAAGGAATTAGTTCACCAATTACTCCATCATTATTCTTACCAAGAGATAGCTAAACATCTTAATATTAATAAAGCAACAATTAGTTCAACTAAAAAAGCCCATGAACCTACCATCAAAACTTCTTCTGTCTCAACTTCAAATCAATCCCTACAACAAAATATTAATTTTCTCCCATTTCAACTAGTAAATTCTATAGATACCGATCCTGTAGCTGCTCCCAAGCAAAATCACTATACTTGTCACATTATTAAACCAAATGGTACCAAGCTTATTATCCAAACACTAGAGCCAAAAACTATAATTCAGACATTTTTATGCTGCAACTAACCCCGGCGTCAGTTATTTTTGTTGCCACTATTGCCATCGATTTTCGCAAGGGTATCGATGGCTTAATCGCTGTTTGTAGACAAAAACTTTCTTCTGACCCTCTTAATGGTTCCTTGTTTTTATTCTATAATAAAAACAGAACTGCCATTAAAATTTTGTCCTTTGACGGTCAAGGCTTTTGGCTATGCTCTAAACGCCTATCCAAAGGTAAATTTACGGCAAAACTTTTCCCATCTGATAATTCATCTTACCAAATTTGTTATAGAACCTTACACATTCTTATTCATAATGGCGATCCTAGTTCTGCCAAATTCTCTAATGATTGGCTTCCTGTCGTTTAAGCTGCTGTCTCGATTAATTCCGTATTATTCATATATCTTGCATAGGCAAAAGGCGTATAATCCTCAGGATGCTTCTTTGCTTTGCTACTATGCTCTTGTAGCCAATTTAAATATTTAAAGGCATTGATCTCGTTCTCACTACAAGTCTTTACTATACTATACAGACCACTATGTATCTCAGCACTATTGATTGTTTTAAAGAATAATGAATTCTTCCTTTGTAAAATAATGGTACGCAGTGATCTCTCAGCCCAATTATTATCAAGATTGCTAACTGGGATTTTTAAAAATTGGGTCAAACCTTCTTTATTATTTATCCAATATTTCATAGCTTGTCCAAGCCTACTATTAGGCTCAACTTTCTTGTCGTTAAATAATTCGTCTATTTTGTTATATATGTTTTCTATATATTTACTGCTATGTTCCTGATGATACCCAAGTTTCTCTTCAGGACTCATCTCTTTACATTGATGTTCATTGTGGTAAATCCCACGTGTTTGTTTGAGAAAATATCCGCATTCTTCAGGGTAATATAGTTCATTTTCTGTAAATTTTCTCTGACCATGTGACAAACAATTGATCATCACTATTATTGCCAGTAATTCTTTATCTGCTTCTGATAATACCGGGTTATTATTGTTACTTGCGTCAGTCATTAATTGGATAGAATCTGTTCTATTCTTACGATTCTTTAGTACGTTACCTATATTTTCTCCACCATGCCTATTACCGGTAAAATATAAAACTATTACCTCATTATTTGCAGTCTTAGCACATATTGTAGTAGTATAACAGCTGCGTCCTTTCTTATTTTGAGTACGTAATTTTTTATTGGCTATAGTAATTTCTAAAATCCTAGCTCTAGTATCATCAAGGTTCAGTGAACTACATTCGGCAGCCATTTCCAATAATACCCCGTAAATTTCAGCTCCACCACCTTCTTGCCAAACATCTAAATATTGTTGCCAGAGCGAGCTGTATGCTATAGGAACCCCGCTTAAACTCTGTAGCCTAGATAAACGGTAGAAAGGAGTACCATAGGTCTTTTGTAACACTATTGCACTTCTGCTACTATTTGTCCATTTGTTGATATTTTTATTGTTCATAACTGTATAATCGCAAGCATTACAGCGTAACGTTTTCTTTACATATCTGTTGACTGTAATTGGAGCATTACCTGTAAATTGTAGCAATTTTCTAGCTTCACTATTATATAGTTTGCCATTATAGCAGTGAGGACAGCTATCACCACTACAAAAATTCTCAGGAGTTAAATAGCTGGTATTCGCATCCTTATAATCATCAAACCCATATTTACCTTGCCAATTACTACGATCTATCTTTTTGGGCTTATCGCACTCTCCTTCATTACCACCATTCCCGTTATCAGATTCACCTGGCGGTTCTTTTAATGAATCTGAACTATCTTTTTTTTGTGATCTGCCTTAAAACCAATCAGCATTTCCTTAAGCTTATTTATACTGATATTTGATGATGCTAGCTTGTCTATTAGCTCGTTACAAAATTTCACAAGCTCTACTATCGTTTGCTGTTCATCTCCCGTTAATGAACTTTCCTTGACATGCTGTATTAGTTCTTCTCGTTCTTCAGCACTTAAGGTCGCTACTTTTGGTTTTTTCATTTGATTAATTATCATTATTATTAATATTTCAAATATTATAATATGACTGCTACTTTTTCAACTAGTTTTTTTATTAATCTGTTTTTTATTAATCGGTGATATTTGCATAGTAGAAATCCAAATTTATACAATAAATTCATACTAGCAAAGAAATTAGATAGTGTTACGCAGTTTTGCTGCAAGTATACTCTTTAACAAGTCGCATATCACCTACAATGAATTTACTTGCTTTATTAGCTTTATTTAAATAATTAGTGATTTCTTTGGAAGATTTGATAGTACTACCGCTGATTTGTTTTTCTATTGATACAGACTTACCAAATTTTGTCCAAAGTAGGAAAATTAGTACAAAAATACCAAACATCAGCCCAAGACAAAATAATAACTCAACTTTGATAAAATTAACCAGATGATAATAATTCTTACTAAATTGCTGAGAAGTTAAGATCACTTCCGGATTAATATTACGCCTATATAAACCGGCTTTGTTGCATGAATCAGATTTTGAAAGTGTTGTTTAATTTTTGTCAAAAATCAGGCAAATTTTTTGGTATCCGGCATGCCGAGTTTTGTCATGATATTAAGAATATTAGCAGCTACTTTACTTTCGGTTTTTTGGTTTAAAAAAGTTCTAGATTTTAATTTGTTTCCTATAATTGATTTGTAACGGTAGATAGCGTTTTCTGCTTTGGCTCGCCTGCCGTAGTTGGTATGTTTTTGCCATCGCTTTCGTCCTTGTTCCATAAGACGAATATTGTCTAATCTTAATTTAGAGTCATCGGGCATTTCTGCTCTGAACCCTAAGTTTGGCGGTACTACTGCTTTTATAGGAATTTCATTACCATGTTGATTCTGATGGGCGATTAATGCTTTGTATGTAGAGGGTTGGTCATATGCTCCGTCAGCTAGTACGGTATCTATTGGACTATCAATTTCCTCAAGTAATGTGCCTATCGTAGCACAATCACTAATATTGTGAGTCGTTAATTCAGAGCTTGCAATATATCCGTTTTCATCAACAGCGATATGAAGCTTTCTCCACGATTTCCTTGCTTTCAGTGCGTATTTTTCTTCCTGCCACTCCTGCTCGCCGTAAATCTTTATACCGGTACTATCGACGCAAAGCGTTACGGGATCACGATTTGCCCTACGGTGCCGTGACACTTTAAGTTTTTTTGTTCTTCTTGAAATAGTAGTATAATCAGGCGTTTTGAGCTCGAGATTCAGCAGTTTTATAATTGATTCTACAAAACCTTCGGTTTGCCGTAAATGCTGTTTGTATACTAATCCAAGCCTCACGCATGTCTCAATAGCAAGATCGGAATAGATCGCTTGACCGCCCCGCTTCTTATGTACGGATACGGGATTATTCCATTTTGCTACCGCTTCCCCTGAAAACCAAATTATTAGACTACCACGATTTTTTAATGATTGATCGTACTCACGTGAATTACTGATTTTGTATTTAGCTCGGGCAAATTTATGACGATAAGGATATTGGTGTTTGTTCGGCATATTTACCTTAAAAAAAGAGGATATCTTAACTCCTTAACTTTACTATTTCCACTGCTTTTTTTATTTATTCAAAAACTCGATTTACTCCAAATTCCGATTCATGCAACAAAGCCTATGTTATTAACCACCAAAATATTAGAGGTTTGATGACTTAAAATTTTATAAACTCTAAATCATATCTTAGTATTTCGGAATCCTTTGTAACTAAAGGCATCTTTTCAAATAAACTTTGTGCAATAAGCATTCTGTCAAAAGGATCTCTGTGTAAAAGTGGAATATTTTCTAATTTCAAGATATGTTCCGGAGTAACATTTAGTAATTCATACCCACATTCTTGTAACTGAAGTGCAAATGCATCAGGTAAGATAATTTTTCCTAGTGATTTTTTTATTTGTAATTCCCATAAAGAAACAACACTAGAAAAATAATGTTATTAACATCGGTAAGTAATTTAGTAATTTTAGGGGGTAATTTTTCTGGTTCAGACAATGCCCATATTAAGGTATGAGTATCAAGTAATAATTTCGCAACTAGTCCTTTATCCCTAACCTTGTTGCCATTTCTTCAGACCATTTGTCAAAATCTTTAGTTATTTTAATTTTATCTTTAAATATCCCAAGCCTATTAATAGATTTCATAGGATTATATTTAATGATTTTAGCAATTGGTTTCCCTGCTCTTTCAATAATAACCTCTTCATTTTTGTCTTCTACTTCTTTTAGTAGAGATGACAAGTGAGCTTTTGCAGAAGTAATGTTTACTGGATACATAAAGTTTGCTCTACTGTTTACTAAGATTAATATTAGTTCAATTAAACATGTTTAGCAACTATAATTAAGCAATCCAGCAGGGCGATTTAAAAGTCGCAACTTTAAGTTGCCATAACTTTAAATAGTTTGTATCTATAATTATTAAAATTTTCTCTGGTTTCAGTAATTTTGTTTGAAAATAAAGTTATTACAGAAATAGTTATTGCCCGGAGTAATGACATTACCAAGGGAGCCTTTCCTATACTTATAGTTGACTTATCTTCCCCAAAAACTGTATCTTTGACCCAATTCAAATTATTCTCACATGACCAATGATTCTTATTGAACTTTAGCAAGCTCTTTGGATTAAACTTGCTTCCGAGACTTGTTATCATAAACACATTCTCTTGTTCATAGCTATTAGTTTTATTTTTCTTATCTCGCTCTCGGCTAATTTTACATATTTGTTTGATCTGCCGAACGAAAAAAATAAGCAATATCGCAAAAATAATGAAAATAGCTATTAGTGGAGCATAAAAATCTGTTATATTTATAGATATAACCGAATTTGCAATAGGTTATATCAAATTCAGGTTAACTAAGTAGGGATAATAAATGTCAGAATTTACCAATTTGCAATATTACAAAAAAAAGGAAGCTGGAGCTAATGAAGCTGGAGAATTAGGTGGAATATATAGTAGCCAAAATGATATTCTGTTTATGATTAAAAAGGAAAATAAAGCTGAAAAAAATATATCAGAGTTTTTGGGTTCCCAAATTTTTCAAGCAACAAATCCAGAGCATGGTGCCAAAGTTTCGCTCATTGTACCTAATCATCTTACCGAAAAAGTAAATCAGCAAAGAGGAATGCAAAATGATGGGTCTGAAGTATATGTGCAATCTGAGTTTTTTAAACATTACAGTGGAGACATGTATGTAGACATGGATAACCGTATGTCTACAAAAACTAAGCCAAGCTGTTGGTTGCGAACAAAAGAAGGAAGACCATTTTTTATGGGAACAAGAGAGTTATTGTCAAAAACTTTAACTAAAGCTTTTAAAGAACTTCATTATAGTGATTTTGATAAAATAGCTCCAACTAGCTTATTAATAGGCGATTTTGATATTCATACAGGTAATATAGGAGTTGTAAGAGATCCTAACAATTCTACTATCCCTCCTAGACTAGTTAGGTTAGATTTTGCTGGAAGTTTTGACCAATTAGATGATGAGATACGTCCACATTCTTGGTCTAGACATCTACCCTTACTAGGACCAACTAATCATTTTAGAGAATTTCCAAGTACCCTAAAGTATAATGATTTATTTGTAAAAGGTTTACTTGATACTGCACAAGTTGATTTAAACAATACTATTGACAATAGCTTCGTTGAATTATCAAAATATTATAGTGATAAAGCCCTAGCAAATTGGGCAAAAATGGCAATGAGCCAAAAATTTAACAATATATCTCCAGAAAATATAAAGATTGCTGATATTAAAGATGCTCTTAAAGAAACTATGCAAAAGAGACAACAATCATTAAAAGAATACGGGTTGCAAATTAAGCTCGGTCTTTTAGTAACAAGGGGAAAAATTAATAAGCCAGAATTAAAAAAATTAATCAATGAACAGTTTGATTATTTTAGTAATATAATTGATCAAAGCAAAAAACTAAGACTAAGAAAAAGAACTAAAGAAAAATATATAGATTATATTTTAGGTAATAAAACTCGAGAAGTACTGTTAATTAAAGAAATAGCTCAAATAGTAAAAGAGCAAAAAAAAGCACTAACAAACCCTACTTTAGAAAGAACTGATCTATCTGTACCAATATCTATAGTCAATTCAGGAGGATTGGGTAGCAGGAGCGATGGAGCGACGCCTATAAGTAATAGGCAAGCGACGAGTGACGACGTTCCCAATTTCTCATCAATTGACTATAAAAAAGCACTAGATGTTATGCATATTAGTGATGCGATAACAACAACTACTGAAACTCAAGCTACTGAACAGACTGCACCCTACAAAGTAGCTCCATCTGAAATAGTACCAGCCATAGTAGCCCCGATTAAAGTAGATTTGGTAACATTGGCTTTTAGGCAAGAAATTATTGCTAAACAACAAACAACATTAAAAAACATCCTTGCTGAAGCAAATATTACAGCAATCTCAGTGGCTAATCTTGCTATTAATTCTCAGCAATTTAAAGAATTTGTAGAAAATAACAACGAATTAATACAAAAAACCTGGGCTAGCTCTATTACAAAGAGTACTGTGACTCAAGCAATGAATGATGAAGTGCAAAGCTATGCAAAAATCCACCATGCTAATAATTTCAAACCGTTAACTTGGAGCAATCAAACACCAATAGACAATACCACTGATACCAGGTCAAGGGTTATTAAAGTCAAAGATGAAGAATTATTTAAATTAACAGAAACTAAGGTTAAAACCTCTACTAAAGTAATTTTAGAAGATGGAGTAACGGAAACAGAGATTAGCAATTATCGCAATATTAATTTGCCATTAGCCATCAAACCATCTGGTACAGCAGTGCATCTTTCATTTCCAGTGCAAAATGAGAAAGGTGAAAATATTGAGGTCTCAAAGGCACTTTATTTTACTACTCACTATAACGAGCAAGGAAAACTAGTAGAAATAACCAACCCATTATCATTAAAGTTTACCAGTGATGATAAAAATGCTATGGGATATATACAAAGAGGGAAGCATATTTACACTATCCCGGTGACCAAGGGTCAATATGAAGCAATGCTACAAGAAGTAGCAAAGAATCAAGGATGTAATATCAATATATCGCAAACTATTCCCTCTGAGGCAAGTGACTTGCTAATACATAATAGTGAATTAAAGCAAATTCAGAGTAACTTAAAACGTCATATAACCAATACACCAACTAAGATAATATCATCAATGCCCAAGACATCATCTCAACAGCAAATTCGTAATAGAACTTGAAAATAATACAGTTAATTTTCTTCAATCAATCATGGTTATGTTAAAAAATTATTATTTTTTACACTTGAAAAAGATAATCTTAGCTGATATAAAACAAACAGCTTTGTATCTATAGTCAAATGCTTTGAAGAATTATTTTTTGAAAATATATTGCTTTTGAGATTTAAAGAATTATAAAAATGAATGACAAAGAACTGACCATGATATTTGTAAAAAGCAATTCTTGAAAGCTTGCGAATATACGCACCCTTAGCTCAGCTGGATAGAGCAACGGATTTCTAATCCGTAGGTCAAAGGTTCGAATCCCTTAGGGTGCGCCATTCTTCGATTTTGGTACATTTTACGGGCTTTGTTGCATGAATCGGAATTTGGAGTAAATCGAGTTTTTGAATAAATAAAAAAAGCAGTGGAAATAGTAAAGTTAAGGAGTTAAGATATCCTCTTTTTTTAAGGTAAATATGCCGAACAAACACCAATATCCTTATCGTCATAAATTTGCCCGAGCTAAATACAAAATCAGTAATTCACGTGAGTACGATCAATCATTAAAAAATCGTGGTAGTCTAATAATTTGGTTTTCAGGGGAAGCGGTAGCAAAATGGAATAATCCCGTATCCGTACATAAGAAGCGGGGCGGTCAAGCGATCTATTCCGATCTTGCTATTGAGACATGCGTGAGGCTTGGATTAGTATACAAACAGCATTTACGGCAAACCGAAGGTTTTGTAGAATCAATTATAAAACTGCTGAATCTCGAGCTCAAAACGCCTGATTATACTACTATTTCAAGAAGAACAAAAAAACTTAAAGTGTCACGGCACCGTAGGGCAAATCGTGATCCCGTAACGCTTTGCGTCGATAGTACCGGTATAAAGATTTACGGCGAGCAGGAGTGGCAGGAAGAAAAATACGCACTGAAAGCAAGGAAATCGTGGAGAAAGCTTCATATCGCTGTTGATGAAAACGGATATATTGCAAGCTCTGAATTAACGACTCACAATATTAGTGATTGTGCTACGATAGGCACATTACTTGAGGAAATTGATAGTCCAATAGATACCGTACTAGCTGACGGAGCATATGACCAACCCTCTACATACAAAGCATTAATCGCCCATCAGAATCAACATGGTAATGAAATTCCTATAAAAGCAGTAGTACCGCCAAACTTAGGGTTCAGAGCAGAAATGCCCGATGACTCTAAATTAAGATTAGACAATATTCGTCTTATGGAACAAGGACGAAAGCGATGGCAAAAACATACCAACTACGGCAGGCGAGCCAAAGCAGAAAACGCTATCTACCGTTACAAATCAATTATAGGAAACAAATTAAAATCTAGAACTTTTTTAAACCAAAAAACCGAAAGTAAAGTAGCTGCTAATATTCTTAATATCATGACAAAACTCGGCATGCCGGATACCAAAAAATTTGCCTGATTTTTGACAAAAATTAAACAACACTTTCAAAATCTGATTCATGCAACAAAGCCAATAACATATACGCCATTGCGAACCCATGTAATGGTCGAAGCAATCCATATGACAATTTATGGATTGCCACGCTCACATATGTTCGCTCGCAATGACGTTGACCACATACGATTTTTAAACTATCCGGTCTAAAACCGCTTCCTCTTCTAACTTTCAACAGTTGTGCCTCATATACCAAGAAAGTTTAAAAAATCTCGCAATTCTTGACGAGCAGCTACATGAGATATACTAAGTGTTTTACCATGATTAGCTGTTGTTAAGTCAAGTAATGTTAGCCCTTGTAAAAATAATTCCCGAAAAATTACTCTTTCACTAAAGCCTGGAGCAATCTTAAAGCTAATTCTTTTTGCTAATTGTTCAAGAGCAGCTCCCACTTTTCTTTTATTTAATGCATCCAAGTTGCTTAATCGATTACGCATAACAATCCAGTTAATTGTCTCGCCATTACGATTAGCTTTCTGCATCTTTTGCTCCCAAATCATTTGACTATAGATTGATGGGGCAATAATTGACAAATTGTCAGCGTTAACTTTGGCTAATACATCAAAATCAAGAAAACTGTCGTTAATTGGAGTAATTACCGTATCAGCATAAGAATGGGCTAATCTAGATAAGAAAGAGTAGCTTCCTGGCGTATCGATTACTAGATAATCAGCATTTTTTGTCTGTTCAATTATCTGTTCAAACCTAGTTCTTTCGTCCTCTTCTTTAAGTGCAACGACTTGTTCTTGACTTTCAGTCAAATGAAAATGCTGAGAAGTTTTAACCGTATTGTCCGGGTTTTTTAAATTGTAATCATCTCTGTTCTTTAAATAATTTGTTAAAGACCCCTGACGTGAATCAGTATCAATACTAGCCACCGTATAACCATTATACAATAAACCGGTAATTAGATGCATGGAGCAGGTACTTTTACCAGCTCCACCTTTTTCAGCCCCAAGTACAAAAATACGATTTGTTTGATTATTTTTCATAGTGATCTTGAATAAATTGATTAAGAAGTCTTACACCATAACCTACTGCTCCTCTAGGACCAAGGGGATTACCTTTTTTATTATAGGCAACACCGGCAATATCAAGATGTGCCCAAACCATACCTTCTTTAATAAAATTCCCTATAAACTGAGCTGCTGTACAACTACCAGCGGCTCCAGGAACGTTACCAATATTAGCAAGATCAGCAATGTCTGACTTTATCATCTCATCAAAATCTTTATGTAGAGGCATACGCCATAATTTTTCATTAACTTTATTGCCAACATCTATTAGCTTACCAGCTAATTCATCATTATTGGTAAAGCACCCAGCATAAGTTTTACCAAGAGCGACAACAATAGCTCCAGTAAGGGTAGCCAGATCGATTACACATTGAGGCTTAAACTTTTCTTGAGTATACCAAATTGCATCAGCCAAGACTAACCGACCTTCTGCATCAGTATTATCCACCACCACTGTTTTTTTGGACATAGTGGTTACCACATCTCCTGGTCGTTGAGCATTGCCTGAAGGCATATTTTCTACCAGACCAACAACCCCGACCACATTAACTTGTGCATTACGACTAGCCAAAGCCATGATTGCTCCAACTACTGCAGCTGAACCGGCCATATCATATTTCATATCTCCCATATTGGCTGCTGGTTTAATAGAAATCCCACCACTATCAAAAGTAACCCCTTTACCAACAAAAGCGACAGGTGGGGTATCATCATCCAAGCCATTATATTGCATTACTACAAGTTTGGATTCATTTTGTGAACCTTGTCCAACACCAAGTAAAGCTCCCATACCAAGATTTTTCATTTCTCTTTCACCGATAATGATAATTTCAACTCCTAGCGGTTCAAGAAGTTCTAATATTTTTTCAGAGTAAGATTGAGGAGTTTTTATATTGGCTGGTTCATTTATCATATCTCTGGCAAAAAATACTGCCTCAGCTAATGATCTTTTATCATTAAACAATTCCTCTGCTTTAGACTGATCATCTATAGAAATCTCAAGAGAGTCTACAACAAATTTTTCTCCTTCACTTTGAGTAGTTTTGTATTTATCAAATCTATATGAAGCAAGCAAACAGCCGCTAGCTATAAGAGAAGCAACAATAGCTGGTTGATGTTGTCCGATATTATGAGAAATTTTTATGCCAATAGTACTAATTTTACTGCAAGTACTACAGGATAAGATTCTTCCTCCAAGCTCTTCAATGCAAGAGGTTGTTAATTTTGTTTCATCACCGGTGCCAACCATAATTAAATATTTTATTTCTCCATCCTTAGCGATAGAATTAACAATTTTAATTTGTCCAAATTTTCCAGTAAATAGTAATTTATTTTGAATAGTTTTAGAAATTAAACCATGATGTTGTTGATCAAGTAATAATAAATTACTGTCTAATTTCAGCTGTTCACTAATAAACACTATAGTTGCTTGATTATTTGATAATTCCTTACTGATGAAGTTAATGTTATTGAGCATAAATCCCTCTTATAATTTAATGGTCTAATTCTATTGATGTATGTTTACTTTGCAAGTATAAAAAATCCTATATAGTCAATATAAGTGATTATTTGAGTATACTATAAAATTTTCTTCCACTAAGTGGAAAAGTGATTAATTTTATATAGTAGGTTGTTTGAAGGAAATTTGAATATATCCGAGTCACGATATCTATCTTTAAACGCAAAATCTGTCATATATGGACGAGTGAATTTGTCAACAAAGAAAATAAAAAAATAGAGCCACAAAGGAAGCGGTCATATATTCGGCATCAAGTGCCATAATGGTTTCTGCATTCTTATAAATATCCTTGAGTGACCTCTCATTCCCACGGCTTCTAGAGCCTCGACATAATTACGGATTTTATTCAGAATACTTATTCATTAACTCTTTAACTTTCGTTCTCTTTATTGTTACTATTCTTTACTCACAATATTTATCAATTACCAATTTTTATTTAGTTGACATAGTTTCTTCTTTTTTTCCAACTAAACTAATTTGCAACATATTCGCTACCATTGGTGACTACTGCATAAGCAATCCTTGCTAACTTATTTGCTAAACCAACACATATAATATTATATGATTTATTTTCAGCAAATTTCTTCACTGCCCACTGCACTAGTTTATCTTTTGATTCCTTATCACTTTTTGCTCTTATTGCTATTGTCCTTGCGGCTTGAATCAACATAGTTCTGGCATATCTATCTCCTTGTTTGGTAATCCCTCCTAAAACTATCTTATCTCCTGAGCTATGTTGTTTTGGTACCAAACCAAGCGAAGCAGCAAAATCCCTCGGGGTTGGATAACTTTCCATTGGGGCTACACTCAAACAACTAGCATTGATTGCTCCAATGCCAAAAATTGTCTGCAACCTAGTAGCTTTCTCACTTTGCTTATTATTGCTGATAATCAGCTTTTCTAAAGTTTTTTCTTTGTCATATAAATCCTCAATTTCTTTACATTCTAAAAGTAAAATTGACCTTATCCCAGAATTTATATAACCTTTACTATACGCTAACTCTACCTCCAGCCTACATGATTTGCAAAATTTATTTTTACTTAATTTTGTATTATAGCCATATTCACATAAACTTGATATTGTAGAATTAGTTTTTTGCACACGATCTCTGATCGTATTACTTCTAATTTTATGCAAGAATTTTATATCTTGTTCCTCCTTGCTTTTTAGTAGCACAGTTTTTAATTCTGGATCACGAGCCGCTTTGCATATTGCTAACGCATCGTTATAATCATTTTTCTGTTTCGATGTAGCATAAACTTTTACATCTTTTTTTTTCATTAGTTTGACTTGCAAACCAAGCTTAGCAATTTCCTGTGACCAATAATTAGCTCCTCCACATGCTTCCATAGCTACCAATGAACTTTTATCGAGATTGCTTAAATAGGCTATTAACTCATCTCTTGTAACTTTTTGGTAACCTATTTTTTTGCCATTTTGATCGACTTGCATCAAGTGCATACTATTTTTTGCTAAATCTATTCCTATTATAGTATTTTTTATGCTATTATTTATCATGGTATGGACCTATTAATTAAATTATTATTTAATTTGGAGCAGCTGAAAACTATTTTTCAGCTGACTCCGTACAAGTAAAGCATATTTCGCTTCACTCGTCCATACCATCATTCCCGCTTCGGTGCGGAATCTAGTAAAGTCGTCATTGCGAGCCACCATAGGTGGCGTGGCAATCCATTTTTAATCACTTTTCTGGATTGCTTCGTCGACCTACGGTCTCCTCGCAATGACGGTTTCTCAATTATTGTTTTCTTGAACTGACACTTATGCAATCTTCCTCGTAATGATGTTAGTTTACTATGACTAAAACCTTCTCGAGTTAGCTATATAAAATATTTAAAAAATTATTATATTTTTTTAAATTTATACTTAGTGCTAGTCAAATTTTATTCTATAATGATATTGTTTTCAGATATAGGAGGCTGCCTCTTAGGATAAAACCAAGTAAGGAGTACACCAAATAATAAAGAGAGATTTAGTAACAAATTCCATTCTGTCATCGATATGCCAAATAATTTAACTGTTGCTTTGGTACAACTCGTGATCGGTTGGCTATAAAATATCTCTTTAATATCTTGGATTGATAAGTGTTTAGGAATATGGATTAAAGTTGAACAAAGAACACTTGGATTAACTATTCCCCTTTCTACGGTACTATGATAGCCTGCTAATATGCAAGCACCTAATAAATTTAGAGTGATAAAAAATAAAGTATATTTGCTTATTTTTTTAATAATTAATGCTACAACTGAAATCTTGATGATAAATAAATATGGGAATCTTTGATAAATACATAAAGGACAAGGTATAAAATGTAATATATATTCAACAAAATAAGCTAAAGATAAGGCAAAGATGCATATGCAAATTAGGGTTATATGTAAAATTCTAAAGCTATCTTTACGAAAAAAATGTACAATAGAAGGAATAGTCATAAGTAAATAATAATTTTTAATCGGTTATTGTCTAAGAATATTGTAAAAAACTCAAGAGATATATTTATAAATTTACAAAAAACCATGTATATTTATAATCTTGGTAAATCGAATCAAACTTATGGATATTATAGATGTCAGAACTAGAAATTTTAGAAGATGCGGTTAAATCAAACGCTTGGACTTTTTTAGAAGCAAAAAGAATATTAGATCAATTGGGCGGCAAAACCCCAGCTAAAGGCTATGTATTATTTGAAACGGGCTATGGACCGTCAGGGTTACCGCATATTGGTACATTTGCAGAGGTTGCTAGATCTATAATGGTGCAAGAAGCGTTTAAACAACTATCGAATATTCCAACTAAGATGTTTTGTTTTTCTGATGATATGGATGGTCTGCGTAAAGTTCCAAGTAATATCCCCAACCCTGATATGGTGGCATTGCATATTGGCAAACCTCTGACATCTGTGCCAGATCCTTTTGGTAAGTGTGAAAGTTATGGGCATTACATGAACGCCAAACTTCGCTCATTCTTAGATAAATTTGGCTTTAAATATCAATTTGTTAGTAGTACAGAATGTTATAAATCCGGTTTATTTGATCAGATGATGCTAAAAGTCATAGACAAATATGAGGAGATAATGGCTCTAATGTTACCAACCTTTCGAGCCGAAAGAAAAGCAACCTATTCGCCTTTCATGCCGATTTGTCCCAAAACCGGTATTGTCCTGCAAGTACCTATTAGCAAAGTTGATCGTTTAAACGGCACTATTAGCTATCAAGACGAAGAAGGAAAATTGGTTGAAGTTCCTGTGACCAAGGGGCATTGCAAACTACAATGGAAACCTGATTTTGGTATGCGTTGGGCTTCGCTACAAGTTGACTATGAAATGTATGGCAAGGATCATATGACTAACGCCAGGTTATACTCTGGAATTTGTCGAATTTTGGGTGGCATTGAACCAGTACAATTTTTTTATGAATTATTTCTTAATGAAGATGGAGAGAAAATTTCTAAATCTACAGGCAACGGTATTACAGTTGATCAATGGCTACAATATGCCCCTATGGAAAGTATGGCATTATTTATGTACCAGAATCCAACAAGAGCCAAACGTTTACATTTTGATGTAATACCTAAAAATGTTGATGAATATATTACGTTTAATAAAAAATATCATTTAGAAACTGATCAAGTAAAGCGTTTTGCTAATCCAGTACACCATATTCATCATGGGAATGTGCCTATTATCGAAACTTTTGGCATTAGTTTTAGCCTATTGCTCAACCTAGCATCAGTTTGTAATCCGGAAGATAAATCGGTACTTTGGGGATTCATCAGTCAGTACGCTCCAGATGCGACACCGCAAAATGCTCCGTACCTTGATCATTTAACAGATTTTGCCATTGGTTATTATAATGACTTTATTAAAGCGAATAAGTGCTATTTAACGCCTAATATTCAGCAAAAAGTTATCTTACAAGAAATTAGCACTATGTTATCTTCTTTACCAGTAGATAGTACTTCCGAACAGATTCAGGAGAAAATTTATGATATAGGTAATAATCATGGTTATCATAATTTGCGAGATTATTTTAAAGAATTATATCAAATATTACTTGGTCAAACTGAAGGGCCAAGGCTTGGGTCTTTTGTTAAACTTTTTGGTATTCAAGATACTATAAATTTGATTGATGAAAAAAATAAGGCTTGACCAGCATTTAGTAGAATGCCAATTAGTTGATGATATTAACATCGCACGAAGCTTAATAATCCAAGGCAAAGTATATGTTAATCAGCAGCAAAATACTAAACCAGGTACGGGAGTATCAATTGATACTCGTGATATTATTATAAAACGCCCGATACATGATTATGTATCACGAGGGGCGTTAAAATTAATTGCTGCTCTAGACCATTTCAATATTGATCCACAAGGGCTGATTTGTCTAGATATAGGCTCTAGTACCGGTGGTTTTACTGAGGTTTTGCTTCGTAGAAAGGCTGAAAAGATTTTTGCGGTAGATGTCGGATATGGTGAACTACATCATAAACTGCGTAATAACCCTAGAATTTCAGTAATTGAAAGAACTAATGCCCGGTATTTAACAATTGAGCAAATTAGTTTGCCACCAGATATTATCGTTTGTGATGCCAGCTTCATTAGCCTTACTACCATATTACCCACTGCATTTGGTTTAGCAAAAGATAATTGCCGTCTAATTGCCTTAATTAAGCCGCAATTTGAAGTGGCCAAGAATGAGGTCGGGAATGGTGGTATTGTTAGAAGCCAACTCTTACATCAAAAAGTATGTGATAAAATTCAACAATGGCTAGAATCAAATTATAATTTTAACATATTTGGGGTAATACCCAGCCCTATTCTAGGAGCAAAAGGCAACCAGGAATTTTTAATTTATGGACAACGTAGCCCTGGTATTCCTATTACTATAGTCAATTGATGAGAAATTGGGGGCGTCGTCGCTCAATGCTCGCCTATTATTTATCATAGCAATTATCTTTACATGTAGATATAGTCAATTCAGGGGAATTGGGTAGCAGGAGCGATGGAGCGACGCCTATAAGTAATAGGCGAGCATTGAGTGACGACGCCACCAATTTCTCATCAATTGACTATAATTGGAGAATTAATGTGTAATTGTGATGTTTGCATTGATATATTCCTGGATTTTTATTAAATCATACCAGATGGTTTTTTTCTGCATTGGTTGTCTAAGCAGATAGGCAGGATGGAAGATAGCAGTGGTTTTAATTGGTTTGATAAGATACTGATTGGTATATAAATAATATTCTTGTCTGATTTTACTTATACCAGCATTTTTGCCAAGTAAGCTAGTTGCCGCAACATTTCCCACTAAAATAATTAATTTGGGATTGATTAAAGCGATATGTTTTTCCACAAAAGGTCGGCAAATATCTATTTCTTCTTGTGTTGGTTGACGGTTGGCTGGTGGTCGCCAAAATACTGTGTTAGTAATATAAGCATTATGTTTTCTTGAAATATTGATAGAGGCTAAGACATTATCAAGTAATTTACCACTTTCACCGCAAAATGGTATACCCTCTGCATCTTCGCTACTACCTGGTGCTTCTCCAATAAACATGATAGAACTTTGTGGATTGCCATCAGCAAATACGGTTTTATTAGCTAATTTCTTTAAACCGCAACCATTAAAATCCATTAATAGCTGTTTTAATTCTTCTAAACTGCTAGCTGAATTAGCCAAAGACCTAGACAACGAAATGATGTTATCCTGCTTCGGTGCGGGAGCTAGATTTCCGCCTACGCGGGAATGACAATTTACTTTTTTTGTGTCATCCCTGCGAAGGCAGGTATCTATACTAGATTCCCGCCTACGCGGGAATGACAAGGGTAGGGTGGAATGACCTGGAATCGACAAGGTGTCATCCCTGCGAAGGCAGGGATCTATACTAGATTCCCGCCTATGTGGGAATGACAAGGGTAGGGTGGAATGACCGGTAATAGCTGATTTTGATAAATAATAATCTATACCAATCGCTTGTAACCATTTTAGTTGGTTGATTTTTTTTGTTAAATGAGTCATGTTATTATTTTAAAATATTTTAGCTAATGAAAGAATATAACATACCCCCAAATTTAGATGGGTTTAGACTTGATAAGGCTGTGGTAACACTTATCGATAAAACATCTAGAAGCCAAGTTCAGAAGATGATAAGTGACTTTCAAGTACAAGTTAATGGTTTGATTATTTCTGATTCTAACTTTAAGGTCAAGGAGAATGACATTATTTCAGTATTTTTTAAAGCTCCTGATCCATTAACAATGCAGGAAGCTGATATTAAACTTGATATTTTTTATGAAGATGAAGATTTAATAGTTATCAATAAAGCAGCTGGTATGACCGTTCACCCTGGCAGTGGAAACCACCAGGATACCTTGGTAAATGCCTTGTTACACCATGCAAAATCTTTATCTAGCATAGGAGGGCTGGAAAGACCTGGTATTGTTCATCGTTTGGATAAAGATACATCTGGGCTTATGGTGGTAGCAAAGAATAATTTTGCCCATGTACATCTTGCAAGTCAGATAGAAAGTCGTAATTTGGTGCGGAAATATAAAGCTTTAGTTTGGGGTATTATCAATCCACAAGAAGGGGTTATAAGCAATAATATTGGTAGAGACCGTATTTTACGGCAAAAAATGACTATTTTAAAATTTGGAGGTAAAGAGGCAATTACTCATTACAAAACGGAGAAAATATTTTTTAATGGTATTATAAGCATGGTGGAATGTCGACTTGCTACCGGACGAACTCATCAAATTAGAGTACAGTTAAGCCATTTAAAGCATTCTGTAGTAGGAGATCAAACTTATGGCAAAAATAGCAGGAAAGTTAACCACAATTTTAGCATTGTACCACAAAAATTAATGGATTTCAAGAGGCAAGCATTACATTCTTGGTATATAAGTTTTTCCCACCCGGTAAGCGGTAAATTGCTAGAATTTGAATCCCCCCTACCATCGGATATTACGGAAATAATCGAATGAATATAAAAAAATCCTTAATTAACGCTGCTAGCAAGCTGCAAGCTGTAGGTATTAAATCAGCCCACTTAGAATCACGCATATTGATGCAACATGCAACTAATAAGTCTATTGAATATTTATTAGCTAGGTCAGAAGAAGAATTGACCCGACAAGAGCAAATTATTTTTGATAATCTGGTTAATAGGCGAACATTACTAGAGCCAATAGCCTATATTGTAGGATATAAAGAATTCTATAGTTATAACTTTATCGTAAATGATAAAGTACTTATTCCTCGACAAGATACCGAGACTATTGTAGATGCGATTTTAAAGGATGTTATAGCTAACTCGATTAGTATCACCCCTTGCTATTCCCATACTCCTGATCATTCCCGCGTAGGTGGGAATCTAGAACCCGCACCAAAGCAGAATGACATCGAGGAGCTAACCATACTGGAACTTGGTACTGGCAGTGGTTGTATTGCTTTAAGCTTATTATTAGAAATGCTAAATGCTAATATCAATGTTAATGTAACTGCTACTGATATAAGTAATGAAGCTATTGCTATTGCTCGGCAAAACGTTATAAAATATAAGGTTTTTGATAGATTTAAGATAGTTAATAGTAACTGGTTTGAGAATTTAAAAAAGCAAAAATTTGACATTATTGTAAGTAATCCACCGTATATTTCCTTTGATGATACTATTTATATGTCTCCTGAAACCATAAAATATGAACCACACTTAGCTTTATTTGCTGAAAATAATGGTTTAGCGTCATATTACATAATTGCTAAAGAAGCTAAGGGTTTTTTAAAACAGAATGGTAAATTATTTTTAGAGATTAGTTTTAATCAAGCGGCATCTGTTACAGAAATATTTATAAATCATGGCTATACGGTTCAGCAAGTGTATAAAGATATAGAAGGTCTAGATAGAGGGCTTTTGATTATAGTCAATTGATGAAAAATTAACTATAAAGTAAAAATAGTAAGGCTATTAGCATTATTCATCTTTTTTCTTATCATCTTTCATTCCTTCCTTAAAAGCTTTAAGACCTTTAGCAAGGTCTGACATTACTTGAGGCAATTTACCAGCACCAAACAACACTAAGATGATTAATAAGATCACTAATAAGTGACTGAAGCTCATTCCCATAATATCAATTTTGTAAGTTCTAAGTTAAAGATAATAATCTATATACTCGATAATCAAGTTTTTTTGCAGATTTGAATAAAATATAGAACCATGGTTGTCATCCCTACTTCGGTGCGGGATCTATAATAGATTCCCGCCTAAGCGGGAATGACAAATTTTGCGTTTAAAGATATCTCTGCAAAAAACTTGATTATCAAGTATATATAACAAATAAGATTAAATAATACTATAGCAAATATTGTTAATTTGATCTAGTATGAAAAAATTTAAAACTATAGTCAAGTCAGGAAAATTGGGGGCTAGGAGTAATAAGTGACAAAGTTCCCAACTTCTCATCAATTAACTATACATCGATTGTTAGCGGGATAAAAGGATATGATGCACACTAGAATCTTTACTTTAATTATGTTGTTATTGATATTGTTTGGTCTAACAGGTTTACCTACAGATATTTTTACGTTGTTGATTTCCTCGATTATTGTCAGTATAACTTATCTTTTTGCGATAAAACTCAATTTAATGCCCCGTAGGGTTTATTTAAATTATCATTCTATACTATATTTTACTTGGCTAATTAAAGAAATACTGCTATCTAGCTTAGGGGTAATGAAGATTATATGGCGGAAGAATCTTAACTTGCAACCAGTTTTTGAGTGGATTGATTCAGAGCAAAAAAACGATACTAGTCTTGTAGTATATGCTAATTCTATTACCCTTACGCCAGGAACTGTAACGCTTGACATAGCAAATAATATGTTATTGGTGCATGCTCTGGAACAATCATCAATTGACAATTTAAAGTTTGGTGATTCTACTATGAGCAAAAGGGTAAAGCAAATTTGCTGTCGTGGCAAAGAGGCATGAGCCATAGTACTCTACAATTTTTTATTTATTTCCTTATGATGAGTAAAAAAGCTTACTGCTAAGCGTCATTGCGAGGAGCTACTTTAGTAGCGACAAAGCAATCCATAAGAATTAGTATAGATACATCAAGACTATATGGATTGCTTCGTAGGCTTACGCCTCCTCGCAATGGCGTTTTTATGCTGTTTAATACTTATAGAATAAAAATTGTAGAGTACTATGGGCATGAACCGACGAAGCAATATAACAAGCTTCGTGGATTGCCACGCTCACGTACATTCGCTCGCAATGACGTATAAGCGTCAGATATAAGTTTAAGAAAACAATAATTGAGAAACCGTCATTGCGAGGAGACCGTAAGGTCGACGAAGCAATCCATAAATGATTAAAAATCGATTGCCACGCCACCTACGGTGGCTCGCAATGACGTATATGCCTATAGCAAGACCACGTAGTGGTCAATGAAAAAAAATAAGCAATACCGCAAAAAAAAAAAAAAATGAACACAGCTATTAGTGGAGCAAAAAAATCTGCTATGTTTATAAACATAACCTAATCAGGAATAAGAAGTTATGGACAAAAACTTTAAACAAACCAGCTTTTTATTTGGTAGCAATGCTATCTTTATAGAAGAATTATATCAACTATATTTATCAGATCATACAGCAGTTGATAAAAGCTGGCAAAATTATTTCCAAAATATTGAAAATAATATAGTCAATTCAGGAGAAGTTGATGCTAGGAGCGATGGAGCGACGCCTATAAATAATAGGCGAGCGACGAGTGACGACGTCACCAACTTCTCATCAATTGACTATAATAGCCATCAGGTTACAAAAAGCATTGCTCATATTATCACTTCGCCTTGTGAAAGAGGGGAGGGGCTTGATACGGATTTTTCTACTGTTACTAACAAACTTAGAGTAAAAATGCTGATTGCCAGCTATCGCAAATATGGACATTATTTAGTAAAACTAGATCCATTGAATCTTGAAGCTCTTAAAACAAAAAGTCAGTTGAAGCTTAATATAGAAGATTTTGGTTTTACTAAAGATCAGTTGAATAATATTATAGAAATTGACGATCAATTTTTTGGAATAAAATCATGCACAGTTAGTGAACTGGTTAATTTGCTCGATCAAACTTATGCTAAAGATATTGCTATAGAGTTTGATCATCTGACCAATGAAGATGAAAAAACCTGGCTTTGTGAACAAATGGAAAGTAACATTCAAACTTTTAATGTATTAACACAAGATAAGAAGGATATACTACAAGATTTAGTAGAAATTGAGGGATTTGAACAATATCTACACACAAAATTTCCTGGGGCAAAGCGTTTCTCAGTAGAGGGGGGAGAGGCAGCTGTAGTAGCTATAGATAAAGCTATAGATATGTCTATTGTTCATGGAGTAGAAGATGTCGTAATAGGTATGGCACATCGAGGAAGACTTAGTACCTTAACTAAGGTAATGACTAAAGCTTATAAAGCTATTCTATCTGGATTTATGACTGGCAGTATCTTGTCAAATGATTTAGGTATTTCGAGTGATGTAAAATATCATATTGGCTATTCGTCAGATCGAATAAGAGGTCAATCTAAGGTTCACCTCTCTATGGCAGATAATCCTTCGCATTTAGAAGCGATAAACTCAGTGGTAGCTGGTAAAGTACGAGCAAAACAAGACAACATTCAAGATGTTAATCGTCAAAAAGTAATGGGTATTTTAGTGCATGGTGATACTGCTTTTTGTGGTCAAGGTGTAGTAGCTGAAAGTTTATTTATGTCGAATTTAAAGGCTTATCATGTTGGCGGAACTATTCACTTTGTTATTAATAATCAGCTTGGCTTTACAACAAATAGTTATGATACCAGACCAAGTAGATATTCTACTGAATTTGCTAAAATAATTAATAGTCCAATTTTACATGTAAATGGTGATAATATTCAAGCTGTACTCAAAGCTACTAATATGGCAGTGAATTACCGACATAAATTTGCTAGAGATATAGTCATTGAGATCATATGCTATCGTAAATACGGTCATAATGAAGGTGATGAGCCTATGTATACTCAAGGCGCTATGTATAATGTAATAAAAAATAAACAATCCCCAGCAACAGTTTTTGCCAATGAACTGATTGCAGAAGGAATAATTGACCAAAATCATTTTCCTACGTTAAAAGAACAATTTAAACTAAAATTAGATCAAGAGTATGAATATGCTAAAAATTATCAAACACAAGCTCAGTACTTAGAGGGGTTATGGTCTGGTTACACTAGGTCAAATGCTAAAATACTCTCTACTGGTGTTAGTAAAAATACTTTAAAAGAGCTTGGTATAAGGCTTTGTCAAATACCAAAAGATTTCCCTTTAAATCCTAAACTTGTAAAATTATTTGAATTAAGAGCAAATATTTTAAAGCAAGATAAACCGATCGATTGGGCAACTGCAGAGCAATTAGCATTTGCCAGTCTATTAAATTCAGGTACCAGAATACGTTTTACTGGTCAGGATTCTGAGCGTGGCACTTTCTCTCACCGTCATGCAGTATTGCATAGTCAGGTAGATAATAGTACCTATACACCATTAAATAATTTATCGCAAAACCAAGCAAACTTTGAAATTGCTAACAGTAATTTATCTGAATATGCAGTTTTAGGTTTTGAGTATGGCTATTCATTAGTTAATCCAAAAAATTTAGTAATTTGGGAAGCTCAGTTTGGCGATTTCGCTAATGGAGCTCAAATAATTTTTGACCAATTCATTTCCAGTAGTGAAAACAAATGGCTCAGAATGAGTGGTATAGTAGTGCTACTACCACACGGATTGGAAGGGCAAGGTCCAGAGCATAGTTCTGCAAGATTTGAGAGATTTTTACAGCTTGCTGCTGAAGATAATATTCAAGTTACCTATCCTACAACCCCAGCCTCATTTTTTCATTTATTACGTCGTCAAATATACAGTAATATTCGTAAACCACTAATAGTAATGTCACCAAAATCTTTATTAAGACATAAAATGGCTGTATCCCCTCTATCGCATATTGATGAGAATACAAGCTTTGCCCCTGTACTAGACGAAATTAATGAGACGATAAATGCCAAGGAAGTAACACGAGTTATATTATGTAGTGGCAAGGTATACTATGATTTATTAGAAAAAAGGGAAGAAAAAACTATTTCAGATATGGTAATTATTAGAGTTGAGCAATTATATCCGTTTGAAAAAGATGTTATCATTAAAATATTAGGTAAATATAATAAGGCTAAGGAGTTTATTTGGTGTCAAGAAGAATCTAAAAATATGGGAGCGTGGAATTTCATTAAAGACCACTTAAATGACACCCTAAAAGATATGTCAATTAATAATCAATTTAAATATGTTGGTAGAAATGAATCTGCTTCACCTGCCGTTGGGGCACTGAACATACATAATGAGCAGCAAGAAAAATTACTTGAAGAAGCCTTGGGCAAATATAGCTAACCAGACTATAGTCTAAAAAGATAACATTAGGATTTCTGTCTGAGAAGTGACATATGAGTTACATATGAAATGGTTATTAAGACTATAAAAAACCGTGAATGGCTGATAAATACTGGTGGGCGGTAGTGGACTCGAACCACCGACCTTTACGATGTCAACGTAATGCTCTAACCAACTGAGCTAACCGCCCTTATTTTTTCCTGCTTTAATTTTATACTTAAAGCAACAAAATATTCAAGTAACATGTCTAATCTATAATAGCCCTAATTTCAAGTTTTATTTGCATTATTTTAAATATTCAGCTAAAATCTACGAGAGTGTCTGCGATAACGAAAGTAATTCTATATCGGGTTCTTTTTGGCTGCGAATAAACATGATTTTTTTGAAATAGATACACTATCCTGTAAAAATCATATCTATTCTTGCCGAAAAATAGCTCAAAATATAATTAATTAGTTCAGTTATTATAGGCAGCCTCCTAGCATAAAATTATGAATAAATGACCTTAAAATCTCAAGCTTTGGATATCTGCAATAATTTTGTAGTGGCACTGGATGGTCCAGCGGCATCAGGTAAAAGTACAATTGGACGAATGTTAGCACAAAAACTTGAGCTCACCTATTTTCAATCAGGTATTGTATACAGAAGCCTTGCTCTTTCTTGTATAAAGCAAAAAATTGATCTTACTGATATAAATAGAATAATTGAATTATCTAAATCCACGGAATATATAAAAAATTCAGAACTTGATAGTGAGGTTGTAGGTAATATAGCATCACAGCTTGCCGTTATACCGGAAGTAAGAAATAATCTGGGAATATATTTGGTAAAATTAATAAAAACAATTCCTAGAATTGTAATGGAAGGTAGAGATATTGGAACAGTAGTGGCACCGAAGGCTGATTTAAAGATTTTTATTAAAGCAGATATTGTTATTAGAGCAAAAAGAAGGTATAAAGAGCTGCAAAAGAAAGATGGAGAATGTCTTTTTGATGTAGTTCTAAAGCAACTGGAAACAAGAGATAAAAGAGATATAGAGCGTGATATCGCTCCGTTAACTATCTCTCCAGGAACTTTAGAAATTGATACTTCTTATCTATCACCAGAAAAAGTGATTGATAAGATTATGGAGTTTATTTTAGTTAGGTAATATCAACATATTTTATGTGCAATAGGTTGTTTTATCTACATTTATTAACCATTCATAGTTAATTTAGTTGGATTTGCTGATCAGTGTGATAGAAGTGAAACCTAAATTTAGGTCAACATCTAAGCAACTCACTCGAGCAAATTCAAATCAATTAACTATATTTATTATACTAGGTGGCACAACTAGTATTAGAGAATAATATGCAAAAAATTAAGAAAAAATTTGTTTCCCAACTTGCAGAAATTAGCCTTCAATCTCATGAAGATTTTGCACAAATGCTTGAAAGCATAAGTACTAGCCATATAAAAGAAGGTACTGTTGTCAAAGGTCAAGTAGTAGGTATCGCCAAAGGAATTATCATAGTTGACGTTGGCCTAAAGAATGAAGGTAGAGTTCCGGTAGAAGAATTTGCCTTGGCTAGTAATCAACCTTTACCAGAAGTTGGTGATATAGTTGATGTCTATATTGAGAAAATTGAAGGTCGCAACGGTAGAACTATATTAAGCCGTGAAAAAGCTATTAGAGAAGAATCATGGGGACATTTAGAAATTGCATGTGCTCAAAAGCAGTTTGTGGATGGTGTAATATTTGGGCGTGTTAAAGGTGGGTTTACCGTTGATGTATCAGGGGTTGTTGCTTTCTTGCCTGGAAGTCAGGTAGATGTTAGACCAATAAAAGATATTTCTTCGTTAATGGGTATCAAGCAGCCATTCCAAATTTTAAAAATGGATAAGAAACTTGGTAATATTGTGGTTTCTAGAAGAGCCATACTTGAGGAATCAAGATCTGAGGCTAGGGATGAAATGTTATCGAAAATTAAGGAAGGGATAATATTAGATGGTACAGTAAAAAATATCACTGATTACGGTGCATTTATTGCTTTAGGTAGTTCAGGTAATGTAGACGGTCTATTGCATGTTACTGATATTTCATGGAGCAGAATAAATCACCCTTCAGAAGTTTTATCGCTAGATCAAAAAGTTAAGGTTATAGTTATAAAATTTAATGAAGAAACTAAGAGAATTTCACTTGGTATGAAGCAACTTGATCATAATCCATGGCAAAGTATAAAAGAAGAATTTCCGGTTGGTACGATAATGACCGGTAAAGTAACAAATATTGCTGATTATGGAGTATTTATTGAGCTAAAAGATGGTATTGAGGGTCTTGTACATTCAAGTGAAATTAGTTGGGTGAAATTAAATCAGCATCCTAAAAAAATGCTTACTATCGGTCAAGAAGTGCAATTTACCATTTTAGAAGTTGATACTGATAAACATAGAATATCTTTAAGTATTAAACAATGTCAAGATAACCCCCTTATTGAGTTTGCTAAGCGTAATCCAATAGGTAGTATAATTAAAGCTCCAATACGAAATATTACTGACTTTGGTATGTTTGTAGCACTTGATGACAATATTGACGGCATGATTCATGAAACGGATATAAGCTGGGACGGTAATGGTATTGAATTGTTAAAAACATATAAAAAGAATGACCAAATAGAATGTAAGGTTTTATCAATTGATATTGAAAAGGAACGTATAAGTTTAGGTATTAAACAATTAACTGAAGAGACGCAGCAAGATGAATTTGAGCTGTATAAAAAAAATATGATCGTTACTTGCTTAGTCACTGCAGTTCAAGATGATAGAATAGAAGTGGCTTTAGACGATAAAGTATCGGGCTTCATCAAGAAGGCTGATCTTTCTAGTGAAAAAACCGAACAAAAAACTGAAAGATTTGCCCCTAATGACAGAATTGATGCAAAAATCATCACCATTGATAAAGCATCTCGTAAAGTTACTTTATCAATAAAAGCCCTTGAAATAGACAGGAGAGAAAAAGCTATCAAAGAATATGGTTCTGCTGATAGTGGTGCTAGTCTAGGAGACATACTTGGAGCAGCTCTTGACGATAGTAAAAAATGATAAATTGTTTAAAGTCGAGGTAAAAACACCGACGTTATTGTGCATAAGCGTTGGTTTAAGAAAATAAAGTAGAAAAGTTGTCATTGCGAGCCACCGTAGGTGGCGTAGCAATCCATAAAAGAGTGGATTGCTTCGTCGGCTCACGCCTCTTCTCGCAATGACGATTTTAGCTTCCAACGTCATTGCGAGACCGCGTAGTGGTCGCAGCAATCCAAATTTAATCACTTTTCTGGGTTGCTTCGTCGACCTAAAGCCTCCTTGCAACGACAGTTTTTCAATTATTGTTTTCTTAAACTGACGCTTATGCTTTGGCTTACGCCTTCTCGCAATGACGTCAGTTTGTTATATTCAATTCAGATTATTATATATTAAGGAATTCCTATGGACAGTTTAATAATTAAAGGTGGTATTCCCCTTGAAGGTAATATTAGCATTAGCGGAGCTAAGAATTCGGCATTACCGATTATGACAGCTGCACTTCTTACAGATAAGCTTAGTATTAATAATATTCCAAAGCTTACTGATATTCTCACAATGAAGAAATTACTTGAGAATTTAGGCAGTGTTGTTACGGTAACTGATCATCAAGATTACTTAAGCATGGATATCGATAGTAGCAATATTAATAATTTTACTGCCCCATATGATATAGTACGTAAAATGCGTGCTTCTATTTGGGTTCTTGGACCATTACTCTCTAGATTCTCTAAAGCTAAAGTTTCCTTACCTGGAGGATGTGCTATAGGGGCTCGACAAGTGGATTTACATATAGCAGCATTGCAAGCTATGGGAGCAGATATTGATGTGGATCATGGCTATATTAATGCTAAAATCACAGGCAGATTAAAAGCTGTACATTTTGTTTTTAAACAAATATCTGTTGGAGCAACAATTAATTCTATAATGGCTGCTACTTTGGCTAAAGGGGAAACGATATTATCTAACTGTGCTAGAGAACCAGAAATTGTTGATCTATGCCATTGCCTTAACAAAATGGGGGCAGAAATAAATGGAATTGGTACAAGTGAAATAACAATTATTGGTAAATCTTATTTAAAACATACCAACTATTCGATCATGCCGGATCGTATTGAAGCTGGTACCTACATGATGGCTGCTGCCATTACTAAAGGCAGTTTAAATATTTATGGAATTAACGGCAATATTGTTGAAAATATAGTATTAAAACTCATTGAAGCTGGCATAAAAGTTGAACCCATTGATAATGGTTTAAGAGTTTCTTATGTAGATAAATTAAATCCTGTGGATATTCATACAAGTCCATATCCAGGTTTTGCAACAGATTTTCAAGCTCAGTTTATGAGTCTTATGACCCTTTGCAGCGGGTCTTCTACCATCACCGAAACTATTTTTGAAAACCGTTTTATGCATGTTCCTGAATTATGCCGAATGGGGGCAAATATAATAATTAAAGGAAATAGTGCTATAATACACGGAGTACCTTTTCTGACGGGAGCTGAAGTTATGGCAAGCGACCTCAGAGCATCGGTATCTCTAGTATTAGCTGGACTTGCCGCCAACGATACAACAAAAATACGTCGAATCTACCACTTAGATCGTGGATATCAAACATTGGAAAAAAAATTAAGTAACTGTGGGGCAAATATAGTACGAGTTACAGGAGATAATGTTTAAAAACCAGATATAGTCAATTAATGAGAAGGTGGTGATGTTGCCACTCGTCACTCCTGCTACCCAATTTCCCTGAATTGACTGTATCTAAACACCTCCTTTATTATTTTATCCACCAATAACTTGCATTAATTCATCCCATTCTCTTTTGGTCATACCACTAGACTCTAGCGTGACATCTTCTTTATTAATTAGTCTTTTTATGACAGCCAGTCCTTTTTTAGAAATATTATTACCCTCTAGCCTATATTCCTTAAAGGCATCATAAGTAAAAGGTACCCAAGCTTGTACTATTTCTAGCATTTTTTCTGCATATACTCTGATTTCATATTGGGCATGAGAATCGGCTCGGAGTAGCAGAAAATTTAATAAATTATGCAAATTAATTTTCCAATACCATTCTGTATAATAGTTCAAAGTTAAATTCATTCTTGCCAGTTCCCTAGTAATACCTAAGGTATTTTCATCAATAATATTGCCATGTTCATCCTGATTCATCATTTCAGTATAATGCTGATAGCATATTTTAGCATCTTTTTCTAGTAGCACTAATACTTTATCTGCAATTTTTTCTGGAATTTTTTCATCACTTCTTCCTTGCTTATTTATTGTAGATTGAGCAGCAAGATTCTGTTTCTCTGGTAAATAAAATTCATTTCCTAATATAGAATATCTAGCTGAATATTCATTAACACTAGCAGTTCTATGACGTATCCACTGTCTTGCAACAAAAATAGGTAGTTTAATATGAAATTTGATATCACACATTTCAAATGGTGTGGTATGTTTATGACGCATCAGGTAATTAATTAGCCCCTTATCTTGGCTTAGTTGTTTTGTCCCTTTACCATATGATACTCGTGCTGCTTGTACTATGCTACTATCATCCCCCATATAATCAATAACTCTAATGAAACCATGATCTAGTACTTTTATCGGTTCAAATAATAATTGTTCGAGAGCTGGTACAGTTGCTCTTTTAGTATTATAAGTAGTATCGTGCATTTTTTATCCTCAATTAATCTGTTTGAAAATTTGTTAATTCCAGCATTAAATATTCATCCACAGGAATCTTACTTTGATTAAGCATTTTATTGATATTAGAACCAAGGGCTTTAAATAACTTACCTTTAGCAATTACTGTTCTAGTGCCAACTGGTACTTTACCATGTAGAGCATATGATACAATTAATGGGTAATTAATATCACCAATTTTTATATCTAGCTTTTTCCCTTCTTGTGTCGAGTCATAAAGTACCTGCCCATTCGATAATTTAGTAATCTTTGCGTCAATTCCTACTTTATCTCCACATAATAATGGCATCCTATAAGCTATTTCATCATCAAATATCTTTACTTCATTACTATTAACAAAATTATTAGGTAATATTGAATTTAAGACAATATTAACCCTATAAGGTGCATCATAGTCTTTATTTTCTTCGTTAGAAGATGTATATTTTGTAGGAAATATAGCTTGTCTGGTTTGTCCAACCATCATCCCTACTACTACAGAATCAATTCCTGGCATGATCGCCCTAGAACCAAGAGTAAAGGTTTTAGTATTTTCGCTGAGTAAATTATTGTTAATATCCAATAATTGGTAATGTAATGTAACTACATGACCACAAGTCGCTGGACCGACAGTCCCATTACCAAAGGTGTTAATCTTAAACATTGGCTGAATTAAATCTCTATTAACCTCTATAGTATATTTACCATCAGCAATAGGTTTGTTAGTTGGTTGTAGTAAATTTTCAAAGAATAGTCGACCTTCTTCTGTTTTAAGAGCATTGATCAAAACTTTTGAAACAGTCTTTTCAAGGAAATTACCAGTTAATGGTATATTTGCTTGCTCAGGGGTATTAGTATTGTTATTACTTTCAGCTTCACTTGTCTGAACCTTAGGGGCATTTTCCTCAGGCGGAGATTGCATTTTCATTTGTACAATAGAGTAAATAATTGCGGCAGCAATTATAAAAGTTAGAGCTTTTTGCATATAATATTTCTTCTTTAAGTATCTTTTAGTTTGGTTTTATAGCTAACCATGCCTAACATTATTCCGTCATTGTGAGCCACCGTAGGTGGCGTGGCAATCCATAAAAGAGTGGATTGCTTCATCGGCTTTCGCCTCTTCGCAATGACGATTTTAGCTTCCAAGGTCATTGCGAGGAGCTACTTCAGTAGCGACGAAGCAATCAATTTTTGATCATTTTTTGGATTGCCACGACCTACTTGCGTGGTCTCGCAATGACGGAGTAATGTTAGTAGGGTTAGCATAATTCTATAGTTTTTAGTGTTTTATCTCAAATTGCTCTGCTTTGCTAAATGCTTCCTTTGCCTGCGAGTATTTACCTAGCTGCTTCAAGGCAATACCTTTGTTATAATAAGCATCAGCAAAATCAGGCTTATGTTTAATTGCTAAATCAAAGGAGTCAATTGCATCCTGCAATTTGCCTAACTTGCCTAAAGCAGTACCTTTATTGTTGTAAGCATCAGCAAGATCAGGCTTATGTTTAATTGCTAAATCATATGCTATAATAGCTTCCTGCAATTTACCTAATTCCTTTAAAGCTATACCTTTGTTATAATAAGCATTAGCAAAATCAGGCTTATGTTTGATTGCCAAATCATAAGCAACAATTTCTTCCTGTAATTTACCTAACTTGCCTAAAACTACACCTTTGTTGTAATAAGCATCAGCAAGATCAGGCTTATGTTTAATTGCTAAATCAAAGGAGTCAATTGCATCCTGCAATTTGCCTAACTTGCCTAAAGCAGTACCTTTATTGTTGTAAGCATCAGCAAGATCAGGCTTATGTTTAATTGCTAAATCATATGCTATAATAGCTTCCTGCAATTTACCTAATTCCTTTAAAGCTATACCTTTGTTATAATAAGCATTAGCAAAATCAGGCTTATGTTTGATTGCCAAATCATAAGCAACAATTTCTTCCTGTAATTTACCTAACTTGCCTAAAACTATACCTTTGTTGTAATAAGCATCAGCAAGATCAGGCTTATGTTTAATTGCTAAATCAAAGGAGTCAATTGCATCCTGCAATTTGCCTAACTTGCCTAAAGCAGTACCTTTATTGTTGTAAGCATTAGCAAAATCAGGCTTATGTTTAATTGCTAAATCAAAGGAGTCAATTGCTTCCTGCCATTTGCCTAACTCATACAAAGCTGTACCTTTGTTATGGTAAGCTTCAGCAAGATCAGGCTTATATTTAATTGCCAAATCATAGGAGTCAATTGCTTCTTGCCATTTGCCCTCCATTGTTAAAGTATTTGCTTTCTCAAAATGTTGTTGACTATTGGCAACCACTTTGCTAAAGGGGAGTAAAATTAAAGTCAGCAGGATCGTTAGTTGTTTTATGTTAATTATTTTCATAAATTACTTCTTTATTAACTATAGATTGTTATATTCCCAGATGGTCAAAAGCATTTTTGGTAATAACTCTGCCTCTTGGGGTACGTTGTAATAACCCTATTTGTATTAGATAGGGTTCGATAGTTTCTTCAACAGCATCGCGTTGTTCTGATAGAGCTGCGGCAATTGTTTCTATACCGACCGGACCCCCATCATAATTATCAGCGATAAACTTTAAATATCTATAATCATTACTGTCTAAACCTATTTTGTCAACTTCTAATCGATTCAGCGAGAGATTGGCAATATTCCTATCAATTTCTAGCTGATCATCGACAGAAGCGAAGTCTCTCACCCGTCTAATTAGCCTAAGGGCAATTCTTGGAGTTCCTCTACTACGCTTTGCTATTTCTTCTAACGCCTCATCGGTTACATTAATTGCCAGCAATTTACTAGCTCTACTCAAAACAAGTTTTAATTCAGCCACATTATAAAAATGTAAACGTAGTGGTATACCAAATCTATCTCTTAAAGGGTTACTCAATAGACCTAGTCTAGTAGTTGCTCCAACTAAAGTAAAATTGGGTAAATTGATTTTTACTGACCTTGCGGCGGGACCTTCTCCAATAACTATGTCCAAAGCAAAATCTTCCATTGCTTGGTACAATACTTCTTCAATATTGGTGCTAAGACGGTGAATTTCATCAATAAATAACACATCATTATCTTGCAAATTGGTAAGTATAGCAGCTAAATCAGCTGCTTTTGATATAGCAGGTCCTGAAGTGGATTTAAAATTTACTCCCATCTCCTTAGAAATAATTTGGGCAAGAGTGGTTTTACCAAGTCCAGGCGGTCCATAAAATAAGGTATGGTCTAAATGTTCTGACCTATTTTTAGCGGCTTGGATGAAAATAGATAAATTCTCTTTGATCTGTTGTTGCCCAACAAATTCTTTTAAATAGCTAGGTCGTAGAGAGAACTCTTGATCGTTTGGCAATATATCAGCTGATAAAACATTTTTAGAAACTGGGTTTTTAGACATTGGAACTACGGGCCTTTAGTGCGAGTTTAATTAGCTCATTAATAGAGATATCAGGATCCTTTGCAATAATTTCCTGTACCAAATTATGGGCTTCAGTTCTATTAACTCCAAGTGAGGTTAAAACTAATGTAGCATCAGATGATATCTTAGATAAATCACTATCATTCTTATCGATGGGAAGATTGGTAGTAAGGTTAGTTAAGGCTTTATCCTTTAACTCTATGATAATTCGTTCAGCTAATTTTAGTCCAACACCGGAAACGGCTTTAAAAGCTTCTTTATCCCGCCTAGCTATCGCTGATTGAATTTGCTCAGGTGATAAATTTGATAAAATAGCTAAAGCCATCCTTGTCCCAATACCGTTTACTGATTGTAATAAATTAAAAACAAACTTTTCTTCGAGTGATAAAAAGCCATAAAGATTAATATGATCTTCTCTTACATGCGTTTCGATAAATAATTGACAAAACTCATTAACCACTAATTTATTTAGAGTTTTACTACTACAATACACTAAATATCCAACACCATTAACATCAATAATGACATAATCATTAAAACATGCATCTATTGTGCCTTTTAGTTTACCAATCATAATTTTTTAGTATCAGATTTTGTTTTCAGCTTACAATTTTTCGTACATATATACGTTATCACTGGGGCTGTAGTTACTATCAAAGCCAAAATATAATGTAGTAAGGCTGGAGTTTCGGAGCAGTGACATTGCCCATCATCTGGGAATGTTGATATAAGTATAATTTTTGCGATAATCCAAGTGACCACCCCATATATAAGCAAGTATACTATACATTTAACTTTTTTACAGATATCTTTCATTGTGGCGTCCTCTTCTATTTAATATAATAACAATAATAGAATATTTGAATAAATGATAGAGAAAGTAAACTCTAACCCAGCAATTCTAATTATTCAATAATACACTAAATATTGCACACACTAATACCAATAATGATATAATAAGTAAAATATTTCATTTATTTTACTTTATCACTTACCTTACGCATAAACCCCATGACAATTTAAAAATTCCAGAAAAGTACAAGACGCTATTAGCGAGATTACTACGTGAGATTGCTTCAATGCTACTAAAGTAGCTTCTCGCAATGACACAGGCGGGTTAGCTATAACTACATATTGCGTAATCTCTCTAATGTTTCAAAATGATACAAGCCAAATCCATATGCCACCATGAATGGCACAAAAAACATTGCTATTCCCCAATTACCAAAATATTTTATTAAATAAACTAATCCAAAAGAAACAACAACATACATTATTGCTTTTACCATAGCGAATGAGATGCTGACACATCTAAAACGTTTAAACACAGGAAATTGCTTATAAAATATTGAGGCGGCTGGAAATGATCCTGTCTGAAATAGCAATATAAAAGACTGTAATAATAACAAATAAGAAGGAGAGGGGATATTAGTTAATATATATGGCAAAAATATAATAATACTAGCAAAGATTCCTAATCTTACTTTTAAAATTTTTAGTGGATATATCTTATAACTCAAATAAGTATATAGGATGCTGATAAGTAGCTCTGTTATTTTAACAAGCAAGTTATGGATAATAATTTGTTCAAAACTATAATTGAAGGTGTTTTTAAGTATGATACCACAATAGATATATATCAAATAAAAGATAATTGGAGAAGGCGATTCAATTGCTAAATAAGCTAATATAGTTTTGATATTAACTTTCTCATTTAACATCTGCCAATTGGCACTACCTTCTTTTCCAATAATATCCTTTTTCTTTAAACCAAAAAGTTTCAGGTTATTTATCAATCTTTTGGTTGCATCAGCAAATTCTGGTGTTTCTCTAAGCTGTGTTCTTGCCATCGTTCCCACCATAGCAATCACTGATCCAAATAAAAAAGCATACCGCCAATTAAAGCCATGTGAAGTAGTCAGTACTGCAACACCTAAAGCAAATACTGCCCCTAGATCAGCAAATATTGAAATAAAACCAACAACAGGATATTGTAAGGGTGGTTTGATCATTTCCGTTAAATATAATTCAGCCCCTATTGCTTCTCCTAAGGATGACATACCTTGCATTATCTGACAAATGCTAATTAATATCGAAGCAGTAATACCAATCTGTGCATAAGTAGGTAAAATAAACATCAGTAAACAAGAAAATGCCATCATAAAAGTTGTGATAACTATCGTAACTTTACGACCTATTTTATCACCTATCCAACCAAATAACACAGCCCCAATTGGTCGAAAAACAAAAGTAGCACAGAAGGTGAGAGTCGATAGAAGATTAGCAGTTTGTGGATCACTTTGTGGAAAAAATAACTCATTCAACAATACTGTCATATGTACATAAAGCATCAAGTCAAAATATTCTAAAAATGTTCCAATTGACAACAAATCAATCGCTTTTTTTTGTTCTATTGTTAGAACTCTATGGTCTTGATATACTATCAATTTTTTTACCGTTACTTTAATATTAATAGATTGATAATTTGCTTAATAATGGCAAAAAAATATGAAAAATTGAAAATAATAAATTTTGGGTTATAACAATATCAGTAATACTCAGAAAAATCTAATATGTTCTAAGTAATAAATTTCCCAACTTTAAGGCATAAATTTAAAGGAAATTACGACAGATAGGATAGAGGAAAGATTATAGTCAATTAATGAGAAGTTGGTGACGTCGTCACTCAATGCTCGCCTATTACTTATACTCGATAATCAAGTTTTTTTGCAGATTTTAATAAAATATAGGACAATGCTTGTCACCCCTGCGTAAGCAGGGATATAGATTCCGCACCGAAGCGGGAATGATGAAAAAGTTAGATGTCACCCCTGCGTAAGCAGGGGGCTTATTCCTATTTATTTCGTATTTGCAACATTGCTAAAAGCACTAACAAACTGGTGAACATCTGTATAAAAAATATAATACTACTAAATTCTGGCAAAAATATAACCATCATAGGTTGTAATAAAATTGCTATGCCACTTGAAAATAAGGTTATTCTAATACAGGTTTGCCAAGAGGACTTAGGACCAAAATAGTTAGTTAACAAATATACTAAGATGATAATAAAGCTTTTTTCAAATAAAATTGTTATAAAACGAAAGGCTATTATTATAGGCATTAAAATATAAATAAATATCTTCGGTGCTTGTGTTAGGATTTTGGCAAAATGCTTTTTAATGACTTCTTCAGTGAGGATTTTTTGATCAGGAGTAAATAATTTAGCATATCCAATATTAAACACACTCTTTTTTTTATCGGTTATTTCTACTGTAGTAAGGGTTATATTGTTACTACTAAATAGGACGGGAACTTTAAGTTTTTCCCCATAAGATAATTGATTTTTTGAGTCTATAGCCGCAAGCTTATTGCCATTCTCATCGAATAAATATATAGGTTCATCCTGATCAACTGAAATTTTACTACCATCATAATAGATTTCCGGTAATTGTTTAAATATATATTCGATAGTTATTGTGCCTTTTGTTAAACGATTCTCAGTAAAGTAATCGGTGAGGACTAACAAGTAATTAAATATAACAATACAATAGATCAATGATGATATAAAAGACACAGCAAATATATACTTAATCCCATATCCTTTATATGATTTATAAACATCTTGGTAGAAATTTACTGAACTAATTGATAACCACAATTGATGCAATAACGTGCTAAACCATGAAAAAAAGGGTAATAGTTTTGTTGTCATAATATCTATTTTGATGTAGATTCATAAAAAATTTTTATAATTAACCCCTAACGTCATTGCGAGACCATGTAATGGTCGAAGCAATCCACACTTATTGGATGTTTCGTCGGCTCACGCCTCGTCGCAATGACGCGTAATGTTAATCTGGTTATCTATATCAATATCTTTTAACACAAAATTAATATTTATTATAATGAAGTTTAATAAAATCCCCAAATATTCAGAAAAATATTCTAAATTAAGTAACTGTATTAGAGTTTTAGCAAGTGATAGTATAGAATATGCTCAATCAGGGCATCCAGGTATGGTTCTTGGTATGGCAGATGTCATGACCATACTAGTATTTAATTTTCTAAAATTCAATCCTAATGATCCAACTTGGTTTGACCGTGATCGCCTGGTTCTATCAGCTGGACACGGTTCTATGTTGCTGTATAGTTTTTATTATTTAACAAATTATAAAAATTTTCATCTAGAAGATTTAAAACAATTTCGAAAATTACATTCAAAAACTCCTGGACATCCAGAATATGGGGCATATGAAGCTATTGAGGCTACTACAGGACCTTTAGGGCAGGGGTTTGGTACTTCAGTTGGGATGGCGATTGCCCAAAAAAAATATCAACAAAAATTGGGCAAAGATCTTAGTGCACACAAAATTTATTGTATAATTGGAGATGGATGCCTAATGGAAGGTATAAGCTATGAAGCTGCTTCTTTAGCTGGGCATTTATGCCTAAATAACTTAATAGTTTTATTTGATGATAATAAAATTTCCATCGATGGCTCTACCGACCTTACTGTATCTGAAAACCATCTGCTGAAATTTGCCGCCATGGGCTGGAATACCGAATCTATTGATGGGCATGATTTTGAGCAAATTAATGCCAGCCTAATTAAGGCACAAAATTCTGATAAACCATACTTGATTGCCTGCCGTACTTTAATTGGCAAAGGCTCTATTAACAAGGTGAATTCAAATGCCGCCCATGGCTGCCCGCTTGGTAAAGATGAGGTTAAACTTCTTAAAGAAAATTTAGGTTTTAATGATCAGGCGTTTACTATACCAAAGGAATTACAAGAGATATGGGGTACAGCTTGGTTAAGAAATCAAGCGAGTTATACTAATTGGCAAGAGAAGTTTGCTGATATAACTCCAGAGCAAAAAGCCTATTGCAATAAAGCTGATATAGATTGCTCTTTTCTTGATAATATCCCTATTCCAGAAAAAGCTGAAGCAACCCGTTGTTCATCTGGTAGAGTTATAGAATATCTAACCAAACTATCAGATAAAATTATTTTTGGCTCAGCTGATTTATCATTATCCAACAATATCAAAAATACTGCTAGTAACATAATTAATAAAGATGATTTTACTGGCAATTACATCCATTATGGGGTTCGTGAAAATGTTATGGGGGCTATCATGAACGGACTCGCATTATCAGGCTTCTTACCCGTAGGGGCTACTTTTCTAGTATTTTCTGATTATATGAAGCCAACTATGCGGCTTTCTTCTATTATGCAGCAGCAAGTGATCTACATCATGACCCATGATTCAATTGGGGTAGGAGAAGATGGCCCTACTCACCAACCAATAGAGCATCTAGCATCCTTTCGAAGCTTACCAAATATGATGGTATTACGCCCGGCAGACTATCTTGAAACAGTTGAATCTTGGCGAATTGCTTTAGCTAATAAAGATGGCCCTTCTGTTCTTGCTTTAACCAGACAGTCAGTATCTCAAATAGTTATAGTTAATTCAGGAGGATTTGGTGCTAGGAGCGATGGAGCGACGCCTATAAGTAATAGGCGAGCGACGAGTAACGACGTCACCAACTTTTCCTCAATTGACTATAGCCGAAATATTTCGCAAAATTTATGTTCTAAAGGTGGGTATATACTGTCAGGGAATAATCAAGAAACAGTAGATGTTGCTATCTTCGCCACCGGTTCTGAATTGTCAATAGCATTAGAGGTAAAAGATATACTAAGCAAAAATGGCTTTAGTACCAATGTGATTTCAATGTTATGTTTTGAGTTGTTTTTTAAACAGCAGCCTAGCTATATCCAAAATATCCTATCCAATGCCAAATTAAAAGTTGCTATAGAAGCTGCAAGTAGCTTTGGCTGGCATCGAATCATCGGAGAGAACGGGATGTTCTTCGGAATGGAACAATTTGGACTCTCTGCTCCCTCTAATGATTTATACTCATATTTCGGTCTTACTCCATCAAATATTTCCGAAAAGATTATGGCAAGAATCCAAAAAAATTAGAAATGGATTGCTTCGTCGGCTAACGCCTTCTCGCAATGACGTTATCTGTCATTGCGAGCCACCATAGGTGGCGTGGCAATCTATCTCTATAGTCAATTCAGGGGAATTGGGTAGCAGGAACGATGGAGCGACGCCTATAAGTAATAGGCGAGTGACGACGTCACCAACTTCCCATCAATTGACTATAATCACTTCTCTGGATTGCTTCGTGACCTTACGGTCTCCTCGCAATGACGGTTTCTCAATTATTGTTTTCTTAAACTAACGCTTATGAAATACTAATGGGCTAGCTATATCATAGCACTTTCAGCTCCTGTTAAATTAACAGTGTCGCTGACATCAAGATTAACTGTATTGGGGTAAGAATTAACTTCATCATGGTTAGCAGAATAACCATCATTATGATTAGTTCGAGTAAAAATATCTTTCAAGGAGTCCCAAACTTTTGTACGCCATCCGATTGGTTTTGCTTGTACTACTACCTCATCATCTTCTTCATCTGTTTTTTCTTCATAGTTAATTATTTCAGTTACAAGTGGATATTTAAAAGATACTTTTTTACTTGGAAGGTCTTGCGATTCAATGTAATGTTGGTTCTTATTGAGAGCTTGTATATTAGAGTTAGATTTACTCTTAAATATCTTCCGCTTCATAAACTTTACCTGTTTTAAAACTATTGTAACGGATTGTAAATTGTCATTCCCGCGTAGGCGGGAATCTATATCCCGCACTGAAGCATAAGCGTCAGTTTAAGAAAATAAAGTAGAAAATCGTCATTGCGAGCCACCGTAGGTGGCGTGGCAATCTATTTCTAATAGCTTTTCTGGATTGCTTCGTGACCTTACGGTCTCCTCGCAATGACGGTTTCCCAATTATTGTTTTCTTAAACTGACGCTTATGAAATACTAACGGGTTAGCTATACATTACTACTTACTTAAATTCTAGTCGTTACTCATATCATCCACACACCCTAAAGCATCAGTATCTTCTTGGAACATATCCTCTTTTGTAACATAGAACTTTGAAGAATAGTAGTCCTTAGTAGTATTATGATTAAATAATGAAGTCAATGTATCCTTCATAGTTGTAAAAGCATTAGATATCTTTGCGAAGAACGATGTTGGTTTTATTTTTACACTTTTTATATCATTAGGTGAAATAGTAGCAGGATTTTCTTGGTAACTTGTATAAAAACTTTCTAGTACTACATTTACAGAATTATTTACAGAATCATCTACAGAACCATCTACAGAATCATCTGATAGCAGCGATTCTACCGATTTAGTCAATTCTAGCTCTACTAACCCCTCTTTTGCTTCTTCCGCTTTATCTACTAGCTCTACCACTGGAGCTGCTTTTACTAGCTCTTCTACCACTGGAACTTCTTCTACTACATTGTCTTCTTCTAAAGCTAGTGATGTTGTAGATTTAGATGAATCAGTTAAATCACTTGCTGACTTATCATTTTGCACATTAATAGGTAAGAAATCAGCAAGTTTATCGACTTCTTGTCCTAACCTTTTGCTCTCCTCAATATACCTAAATGCTTCATTCCACGGCCCATTATTAGCCTCGACAACAAGCAGCTCTTTTCTAAGAGCAATCTTTTCTACAAAAAACTTAAGCCCCTTATCAGTAATATTACCATGTTCGCGTGGTAATTGAATGGACCAAACTGTATTGTTATTCTGAAGAACTTTTCCTAAAGCTTCAACTTCCTCATCTCCTATATTCTCCTCCCGTAAGTTAATAATACCCTCAGATGTATTAGAGTTTATTCTTTCTAGCAAATAATTATTAAAAACTGTCATAAATTCTCCTTTAATTAAATCGTTACGAACGGACAATAGCAACTTCCTATAACCTGTCAAGAAGATTTTAAAAAATTATTAAAAATATAAAAAATTACGTCATTACCTATGGGTGTCAACTTAAGAAAATAGTGTTCTTTTAGTTAGCTCAACTGCATTATTATTTATACTCGAAATGGCTTGCAACTCTATAGAACGTGAGTTATCATTGGGAGCTTGTATATCAGATTTAGATTTATTCCTACCTGTATAAAACCTCATAAACTTTACCTTTTTAAAACGTTATAACGGATAGCAATAATTTCTTATAGCCTGTTAACTTATGGTTTATAGCTTAAACGTAAACTAGGAAAGCATCTACTAATCTTTTAACTTGTTGGAAAGTTTTTGTCTCACAATCACTATTATCTTGCCCATCATTTTTATCTTTCAACCCATCCAATACATCGCTAATCATATTACCAACTTCTATAAACTCTTGTTCTTTGAATCCTCTAGTGGTGCATGCTGAAGTGCCAAGCCTAATACCAGAAGTAATAAATGGTGAAGTGGCATCAAACGGTATCGCATTTTTATTGCAAGTTATACCGGCTCTTTCAAGCGAATCTGCTGCCACCTTACCAGTTATACCATATTTTCGTAAGTCCACTAATACTATATGATTATCAGTACCATTAGTTAAAATATCATAGCCTCTTGCCATTAAACTATTAGCAAGAGCTTTAGCGTTACTAACAACCTGTTTTATATAAAGATGATATTCTGGTTGTAAATTTTCCAAGAATGCCACTGCCTTTGCTGCAATAATATGCATTAATGGTCCACCTTGCAACCCAGGAAATAAAGCGAGATTTATCTTCTTACCCAATTCCTCATCATTTGACAGAATAAGACCACCTCGCGGACCACGTAGGGTTTTATGAGTAGTGGAAGTCACAATATGAGCATAAGGCAAGGGACTTGGATGTTCACCTACCGCAACCAGTCCAGAAATATGAGCAATATCTGCTAGTAAATACGCTCCTACTCTATCAGCAATTTCCCTAAATTTAGCAAAATCTAATTGACGCGAATAGGCAGAATAACCAGCTATAATCAATTTTGGCTTATGCTGAACTGCCAATTGCTCTATTTGGGCATAATCAATTAGATAACTCTCCTTATTTACAGAATAGAACACCGAGTTAAACCATTTGCCAGACAAATTAGGTGGAGCACCATGTGTCAAATGCCCCCCTGTATCTAGCGACATACCAAGTATGGTGTCATGTGGTTTTAATAGAGTTAAAAATACTGCCTGATTAGCCTGAGATCCGGAATGAGGCTGAACGTTAGCATATTTACAATTAAATAGTGTTTTTACCCGCTCTATAGCCAAAAGCTCAGCCTTATCAACCTCACTACACCCGTTATAATAACGTTTTCCCGGGTATCCTTCAGCATATTTATTAGTCAAAATCGAGCCTTGAGCTTCTAATACTGCCGGGCTTACAAAATTCTCAGAAGCAATCAATTCAATAAAATCATGCTGACGTTTTTTTTCACCATCGATAATTTGATATATTGCATTATCTGTTTCAGATAATTTTTTAGTAAAGATATTCATTAATTTAACCTACTATTTAATGGGCAGTTTAAAAGTCATAAAAAATAACCGTGCCTACACAAAAACAACATTTTCCGCTTTATAATTCTTAATCACAAAGTCCAGAACATTTTAGCTTGCATGTTTCAAATGATCTCAGTCTATGTAATAACCTATTTTGATAAACTTAATGGCAAACTGTATCCCCCTATCATCAATAGAATGTGTAAGATTTGGTATTTTGTATTTACTATAAGGAATATCATATTTCTCTAGATATTCTACTGTTTCATCCATACTACTTACATCAACCACATCGTCTAATTCGCCATGTATCACGCAAACTGGTGTAGTTTTATTGATACATTCTTGTGGGGCAATTAATCTGCCAGAAAACCCTACCATAGAATCAAAAGGTTCTTTTTGTATAAAATTCAAATATAACCCCATCATGGTACCTTGCGAAAAGCCAATTAGGATAGTATCTTTATTAGTTAAATTTAATTCTGCTTGTTTCTTTTGGATTATGTCAGTAACTAAGCCAGTATTTTTAGCAACTAATTCCCTAACATAATCAGGGTTACGGTTATTTAAACTAAACCATTGTCGACCATAAGGTGCACTATCAAATTTTTCAACGCCATGTGGGGCAATAAAGTGACAATCGGGGAATTCCCTAGACATCAAGGGAGCCAATCCTATTAAATCATTTCCATCTGAACCAAGCCCATGTAACAATACCACAAGTTTTTTACATTGGCTGTCCAAACTTTTTACTTCCGGATAGGATAATATTTCATTTTTAGTCATTTTTTTAAGCTCTTAATTAAGTTATTAATTTAATACCAATCGTCATTGCGAGGAGGCGTAAGCCTCAGAAGCAATCCATTTTAATCGTTTTTTTTGGATTGCTTCGTCGCCCACTAAAGTGGCTCCTCGCAATGACGCTGAAGCTAAATACTAATCGGATTTATAACGTTGCCAATTCAAGTTAATTCACTATATCCCTGCTAACTTAGCAATAGTTCTATTAGCTTCTTCTAGCTCTTGTTTAGTATTTACTCCGACCACTATGTCGTGGTTGGCGGATAGCAAATACGATACTTTTTCGCCATTATCCTTAACGATTTTTACCAGTTCCGTTAAATACAACTCTTTTGATTTATCAGGATTCTTAAAAAAAATAGTAGGTAAATATTTTTTTAACACACCATTGGCAAAAGCCATAATACCAGAATTACAAGTTGTTATAGCTAATTCTTCACTCGTTGCTTGTTTAAATTCAACAATTTTCAAAAAATTTCCTAGTTTATCAGTAACTATTCGCCCATATTGCCCAGGATTATCTCGCTCAAAGCACAAGGTTGTTATGGCAGAATTTGTCGAAACTAGATGTTTTAGTAAATCATTAATAATCTCTGGCGTAATTAAAGGATTATCTCCATAAAGTACGGCTACAATTTTATTGTCATCAATTAAGTCCAAAGCACTATATACCGCATGAGCAGTACCAAGGGGTTCTGGTTGTAAAACAAATTTACAACTATCTTTATAACAAGCAATATGTTTTTCTAATTGCCAGGAGTGGACTAAAATAACTTCATTGCTAACTTGTTGGGCATTGGTTATTACCCTATCAAGCATCGATTTACCACCAACTTTATGCATTACTTTTGGTAAGGTAGATTCCATTCTTCTACCATTACCTGCAGCTAGAACAATAACTTGGCAATCCATATTAAACGTCCTTCATAGTTTCATAAATTGCATCAGATAATTCATAATTACCAAAAACTTTTTGCACATCATCACTTTCTTCTAAAATATCCACTAATTTTAACAACTTCTCGGCTTTATCATTCTCTTCTATAATTATGGTATTTTTAGGCACCCAACCTATGTAAGATTCTTCAGGATGTCCATATTTACTGGTCAGAAATTCAAGAGCTTGCACAAAGTTCTCAATATCTGTATAGATTAAATATGTATCTTCTTCAGAAATCATATCTTTTGCTCCAGCCTCTAGGCTACTTTCAAACATAGCCTCGGTTGTTGCTAAATTTGCTGGATATTGTATTACTCCGAGATGATCAAACATATAGCTGACACTGCCCGTTTCACCTAAATTGCCACCAAATTTGCTAAAAGCCGCCCTAATTTCTGCAGCCGTACGATTTTTATTATCAGTTAAAGCCTCTATTATTATTGCAATTCCACCGGGAGCAAAGCCCTCATATCTAATTTCGGTATAATTTTCGTTGTTATTCGAATCACTTGCCGCACTTATTGCCTTATCTATTCGATCCTTTGGCAAATTTTGACTCCGAGCGGCAGCTATGCTACTCCGCAACCGTGGATTATTACTTATATCAGCCCCTAATTTAGCAGCAGTAATAATTTCTCTAACTAACTTAGTAAAAATTTTTGCCCTTTTTTTATCTTGTGCACCTTTTCGATGCTGGATATTTTTAAATTTTGAATGACCTGCCATGTTGTAATCTTAAATCATTATTGAGTAAGCCGAATGTATCAGAAGGCAATTTAAAGTCAATAGTAAATTCCTCAAGTTTTTTCACCATACTTTATTTTTTACTTTAATAAAACTGTATATCGTTTTATATTGTCTAACTATAACATATAGAATTGAGTCCACTAAGTACTATTTATGAAAAAATTTATAATAGACTTGCTGCATAAGTCAAAAATAGTTGAAGGATTTTTAGGAGAAACGAAGCCGAGTACCGCAGTGTACATAAACGTACATGAGGAGCGAAGGCGAGTTTCGACGACAAAATCATCAACTAGATTGACTTATGTAGCAAGTCTAATTTTATATCTCTTATTTGCTCACGATTGCCTAGCATCAGAACCTCAGGCATGGCAAATGCTGTTACAGACTCCAGCCAGTCATCTTATGGAAGAGCTTCAGGAGTTTCATAATTTCCTACTGCTCATATCAGGAGGAATAGTTGCTTTTATCATTGTTTTATTAATTTATGTTTGCATCAGATTTAATGCCAAAGCCAATCCTATTCCAGCAAAATTTTCTGATAATATATTGGTTGAAATTATTTGGACGATAATTCCTATAGTTATTTTAATTATTATTGCTGTACCATCATTTCGTGTTGCACGTATTGCAGAAGATATTCCTGAAATAGACATGACGGTTAAAGTTGTAGGATATCAGTGGTATTGGCACTATATCTACCCTGATCATAATAATCTTGAATTTGATAGTTGTTTAATTACTGATGAAAACTTAAAACCTGGTCAAAAAAGATTATTAGAAGTTGATAATCGTATTATTATACCAGAAAATACTACCGTAAAATTTTTAATTACTGCAGGGGATGTTATACATAGTTTTGCAGTACCAGCATTAGGTATAAAGCTCGATGCTGTGCCTGGCAGAGTTAACGAAACCTGGACTAAAATTAGTAAAAAAGGTGTGTATTATGGTCAGTGTTCAGAGCTTTGTGGTGTTAATCATGGCTTTATGCCTATTGCCATTGAAGTAGTAAGCAAAGAAGAATTTCAAGATTGGTTGATTGCGGCAAAAACAAAATTTTCTATGAAAGTAAAGACAAACGTTATTGCGATGAAACCATGAGGACGACGAAGCAATAAATTGTCATTTTCGTTTCGGTGCGGAATCTAAGACCCCTGCTTACGCAGGGGTGACACTAAGTCGAGCAGGTATGACACTAAGTCGAGCAAGGATAACATTAACTAAATGAACAAGAGCCATATGGTACACTCCAACAATCACTATCCACATATTTACCAAAAACATGTTAAAGAAATTATATTTTTAAAACATTTTATTCATAATCCTAACATAATGGTAGGTGATTATACTTATTATCATGATCACCGATATCCAGAACATTTTGAATGTAATAACGTTGTAGGATATTATCAGTGTAAATTAATTATTGGTAAGTTTTGTACTATTGCTAGAGGAACTACTTTTATTGCGGATGATGTCAATCACCCAATGGATGGTTTTTCTACTTATCCATTTTTTATTTTCGAAGGTTGGAATAATTATATACCAACTCTTAATAAAGGAAGGAGTACAATAGTTGGTAATGATGTGTGGTTTGGTACTAATGCAGTCATTATGCCGGGAGTCACAATAGGAGACGGAGCAATTATTGGAGCATATGCAGTGGTTACTAAGGATGTACCACCTTACTCTATCGTTGCAGGTAATCCTAGTAGAATTATAAAAAAAAGATTCTCCGATGATATAATTAATGAGTTAGTACAAATAAAATGGTGGAATTGGGATTATGATAAAGTTACTAGAAATATCAAGCTCATAGTAGGAGCAGATATTGAGCAACTTAAAAAGTGTGAATAGGTATAGTCAATTGATGAGAAGTTGGGGACGTTGTCGCTCGCCTATTACTTATAGGCGTCACTCCATCGCTCCTAGCCCCAAATTCTCCTGAATTGACTATAAAACGTAGACGCCTATGCGAAATATGCTACTCTTTATGACTTTTCTGCTATAATAATCTCAAGATAGAAAAGGATAATTTATGAATCAAACAACAGATCATCACCAAACCCCTAAAGGTATAAAAAGATGGATTTTCTCTACCAATCACAAAGATATTGGCATAATGTATATTATATTTGCCATATTTGCTGGGATTGTTGGAGGGTTATTTTCTGTTATTTTTAGGCTAGAATTAGCAATGCCCGGTGGGCATATATTAGGGGCAAATTACCAACTATATAATGTATTAATTACTGCTCATGCGATAATTATGGTATTTTTCATGATTATGCCAGCTTTATTTGGTGGGTTTGGTAATTATTTTGTACCAATTTTAATAGGTGCACCGGACATGGCTTTTCCAAGGCTAAATAATATAAGTTTTTGGCTGCTTGTTCCTGCTTTTATGTTATTAATGCTTTCGGCTTTTGTTGATGGTGGTGCAGGTACTGGCTGGACGCTTTACCCCCCTCTAAGTACTCTAGTGGTACATCCTGGGGCAGCAGTCGATATGGCTATTTTAAGTTTACATATTACAGGACTTTCTTCTATTCTTGGTTCAATCAATATGATTGTTACTATCTTTAATATGAGAACCGATGGTATGGGGTTATTTGAAATGCCTCTATTTATTTGGTCAATTCTGGTTACTGCCTTCTTGCTGATACTAGCAATTCCAGTATTAGGTGGTGCAATAACCATGTTATTGACTGATCGAAACTTTGGTACTACTTTCTTTAAACCTGAAGGGGGCGGAGATCCAGTATTATTTCAGCATTTATTTTGGTTTTTTGGTCATCCAGAAGTATATATCGTAATATTGCCAGGGTTTGGGATAGTTAGTCAGGTTCTTTCTACTTTCTCTCGTAAGCCGATATTTGGTTATTTAGGTATGGTGATAGCTATGGTAATTATAGGGTTTGTCGGTTTTATAGTTTGGGCTCATCATATGTTTACTGTTGGTCTTTCATACAATACATTAATCTATTTTACCGCTGGTACAATGATTATCGCGGTGCCTACTGGTATTAAAATATTTAGCTGGATTGCCACAATGTGGGGAGGATCAATTACTTTTGAAACCCCTATGTTGTTTTCCATAGGGTTTATCTTGTTATTTACTATTGGTGGAGTTACCGGCATAATATTATCAAATTCGGCAATCGATAGAATTTTACATGATACATACTATGTGGTAGCACATTTTCACTACACTATGTCGCTTGGGGCTTTATTTACTGCATTTGCTGGATTCTATTATTGGTTTGGTAAAATATCAGGAAGACAATATCCTGAAATGATGGGCAAAATTCATTTTTGGATTACGTTTATCGGCGTTAATTTGACATTTTTCCCTCAGCATTTTCTGGGATTAGCTGGGATGCCAAGAAGAATACCGGACTATCCGGATGCTTTTGCCGGCTGGAATATGGTATCATCTATCGGAGCAGTTATTTCCTTTATTGCGGCTCTTTACTTTGTATTCATTGTTATTTACACTCTGAAATATGGCAAAAAATGCCCAAATAATCCTTGGGGCGATGGGGCTAATACTCTCGAATGGACAGTATCTTCTCCTCCACCATTCCACACTTTTGACGTATAGTCAATTCAATTCAGGAGAATTTGGGAGCTAGGAACGATGGAGCGACGCCTATAAGTAATAGGCAAGCATTGAGCGACAAAGTCACCAACTTCTCATCAATTGACTATAAAGGGAAAGGCTGAAATTAAAGGTGATATACTTAACCCAATTGATGAAAGGTGGGAGGCTAATGATTATAGCAATCTTTGCGGTGTTGAATTATTAATATCTTAATTGTCGTATCTATTATTTGATAAATCACTCTATAATCACCAATCCTGAGGGAGCGACAACCTTTGAGGCTATGTTTTAAAGGTTTGCCAAATTTTATTGGATCAGATAATAGCTTTTTTTCAATGGTTATTTTTATTAAAGATTTTACTAGTGTAGGAAGCTTAGAGATATCTTTGTGTATAACTTGATCTGAATAAAGAAGATTATACATTATTTCCAACTGTCCATATGACTAATCCATTCCTTAGTATTATCTATTCGTTCATCTGCTAATTTAGCTAATATTTTGTCCTCTTGAAGTTCTAAACTAGTTATAATAAGATCCTTTGCTATTTTAGATAGGGATTCATTGTTGATTTTAGCAATATCAACAATTTCATTAAATATTTTCTCGTCTAAAGACACTAATAATCGTTTAGCTGCCATAAGATCGCTCCAATTGTATTTATTATTCAATAGCATCACATCTGATACAGAATGTCAATAAGGGGAGTTGACATAGCAATTATACGTTAATATGAATTTACTATATTATACGATCAATATACTATATGATTATTAGTATCTGATTAGCTAACCAGAATAAGTTTTTGATACTACTCTAAGCCCCCCTAAACGTCATTGCGAGAAGCAGCTTTGATTCGTTGCTACTAGGAGGAATTATCAAAACCTTAACTGATCAGCTATATAAAACCATAATCTAGTTAATGATGATTTACCCTACCTTACTTATTCTTTTGTTTATCCTGTTTCTCTATTTTAAATTTAGAAAGACATTTTATATTACCTCAATAATCTATCCAATAATTGCTGGTATATTATTAATTAACAACCAAAATGAGGCGGTAATTAATCTATATAATAATAGTTTTATTATTAATTTTAGTAATGAAAATAAATTAATAGCACTTGCTTTTATGGTGATAACGTTGGGGACTAACCTATATGCCATTAGCCAAAACAGAAAATTTGAGGTATTGATAGGTAGTTTATACTCAGCCTCTTCCTTGATCTGTTTATTTGCTGGGGATTTTATCTCGATGTTTGTTGCTCTAGAAATGATGATGATATGTGCCACTTTGTTAATTTTTTACGGTAATTGTAAAAATAGTATTAGGGCGGCAAGACAGTATTTCCTTACGCATCTTATAAGTGGTAGTCTTATCTTAATAGGGATTAGTTATATAATCACCAATAGTTCTAACATACAAATTATTTCTCTTAGCCAATTGATAGAGAACAGAGATGCTTCTTTTATCTTTTATGTTCTAATACTTAGTGGTTGCTTAATTAATGTAGCGAGCATACCTTTTTCCGGATGGATTGTTAATTGTTATCCATTTGCCTCAACTTCAGGGATGATATATTTAACCAGCTTTACTAGTAAAATATCGATCATTATACTTCTTAAATTATTTAGTGGTTTAGAAATACTTAAATTCTTTGGATTATTAATGATTATATATGGTGGGGTTTATGCTTGTATAGAAGATAACATCAAGAGATTAGTCTGTTATCTTACTGTTTCTCAGCTTGGATTCATGGTGATTGCCATTGGCACAAAATCTCAACAAGCAAATTTAGGAATCATAGTTTTTCTTTTTGTCCATATATTGTATAAAGCTTTATTTGGTCTATATGTTGCTATATTAATAGATAAAGGTAATGTAGAAAATTGCTCTGAGATAAAAGGGCTTTACTCATGGAGAAGCCCTTTATTGCTTGGTAGTTCAATAGTTAGTGTATTATTCATTATAGCCTTACCTCCTCTTGCTAGTTTTGTTAGCAAAATTATTGTGACCAATGTTTTGAATCAGGATATTAATTATTATGCTATTTTCCTATTAAAAATTATAACATGTGCGGCTTTATTTTCTACGGTTAAATACAAATCTCTGACTAAGGACTTTTACCCTATAGTGAATATTTTGAGCAAAGTCAGCTTATTGGTCATGCTATCATTTGTATTGGCAACTAATTTCTTTTTAGAGCAAGGCTTAAAATTAGTATGGTCATCTTATCCTGTTGAAACACTTGATATAAATTGGTTGGATATAGTAAAGCAAATAGTAATAATAATAATAGGTATATTGCTTAGTGTGGTTTTTAGTAAAAAGATTTCTAGACGTTCAACTGCTAACATAAATTTAGATTTATTTCAGTTTGTTGAAAATAATTTTCGTCGTATTTATTACAAATATCACTTAGTGGGACACGATTTTAATGATAGACTAGGGGCGGAATACCCTGTTTTGAAAAGAGTAGAAAAAAATGCTTTACGTAAGATAAAATCTTTGCATAATCAATCAACAAGTCTATTAGTCGTAATTATATCGTTAATTACTTTTATAATAATAAGCACTAAATGAGGGCAAAATGCAGCCACCTATAGCCGATAAGATCGATTACAGTTTTACATTGCACGGTAAAAAATTTACAGATCAATATAACTGGCTTAGAGATATCGAATGGCCTAATGTTAGCGATAAAAAAATCATAGAATATTTACAGGCAGAAAATAAATATTCCGAGCAATTTTTTGAGCCATTACAAAAAGAAAAAGATAAAATATTTGAGGAGTTAAAGGGCAGAATTAAACTTGCTGATCAGTCAACTTACGTAAAAAAAGATAATTACTATTATTATACCAGAACTGAAGAAAATGCTGAATATCCTATATATTGCCGAAAAATTGGGTCAATAGATGCTCTGGAAGAAATTATATTAGATATCAATGTTATTGCTAAAGATAATAAATTTACTGATCTAGGTCTAGTATCAATCTCTCCCGATCATATGCTACTAGCTTATAGTGTTGATTTTACCGGGGATGAAAAATATACAATTAAAGTCTATAATTTAAAGACCAAAGAATATTTACCAGATGAAATACATAATGTGAGTCGCACTATAATTTGGCATGAATATCTGAAAGGGTTCTTTTATATGCCGATTAATGAGAATTTTCGTCATGATAAATTAATGATTCACTTCATAGATCATGCAATTTCCGATGATAAGTTAGTACATCATATAACAGATCCATTATATCAGTTGAACGTTAGTAAGTCATCCAGTCGACAATATATTTTCGTTGATGTATCTGGTCATGATGCAAATGAAACATATGTTCTAGCAATGTGGGATCATAGCTTTGAGCCTAAGCTTCTTAGACCTCTAAAGGGAGGAGTTTTTTATGATGTTGAGCATAATGGTGATAATTTTTATATTAATACCAATGAAGGGGCAAAAAACTTTCGCATAGTGTTAGTAAATGTGCGTAATTTTCAAAATGATTTATGGGAAAATAATTATATACCAGAAGACCCAACTAAATATTTAGCTAGTTTTAATATTACTAACAATTATTTAATAGTTAATTATCGTGATCAAGGATTACCAGTTATTAAAATAAAGCATCTTAAAGAGCAGAATGAAAAAATTATTCATTTCCCGGATGCTGCTTTTACTGCTTCAGCCTTCTCTACTAATTTTGATGAAGATGATATTCGAGTAAATTATTCTTCGCTTGCTAGACCGAACACCACTTATAGTTATGATTTTAACAGTGAGCAACTATCAATATTGAAAGTACAGGAAATACCAAGTGGCTTTAATCCTGAAGAATATATGGTGGAAAGAATATTTGCTGATAATGATGGGGTTAAAGTACCAATTACCTTATTATATAAAAAATCATTATTTAACAAGGATGGGAAGAATCCTTTATATTTATATGGTTATGGTTCATATGGTATCAGCATACCAGTATCCTTTAGGAATACCGCTATTTCTCTTGTAGATCGTGGGTTTGTTTATGCTCTTGCTCATATTAGAGGTGGAGACGATCTTGGGCATGATTGGTATCAAGCTGCTAAATTCCTCAATAAAAAAAGAACTTTTGATGACTTTATTGTTTCTGCTAAACAGTTAATTAAAGAAAAATATACTAGCCAGGGTAATATAGTAATTTGTGGGGGAAGTGCAGGGGGGATGTTAATTGGAGCGGTCATTAATGAACAACCAGAATTATTTAAAGCAGCCCTTGCCCATGTGCCTTTTGTTGACGTATTAAATACTATGCTCGATGAAGAACTGCCATTAACCCCTAGTGAATTTAAGGAGTGGGGCAATCCTAAAGAGCTAGATTATTTTAACTATATTAAGTCTTATTCTCCGTATGATAATATAAAAGCTCAAAACTACCCGAGTCTATTTATCACGGCTGGAATTTCTGACCCTAGAGTTGGGTATTGGGAAGCAGCTAAATGGGCAGCAAAGATTCGAGCAACAAAAACAGATAATAACATATTATTGCTAAAAACTAATATGGATTCAGGGCATAAAGGCTCTTCTGGTCGTTTCGATTATCTAAAAGAAGCAGCCGATGAGATAATATTTATATTTAGGGTTTTTGATATAGTCAATTGATGATAAGTTGACTATATTTAAACTTGTCATTCCCGCTTCTTCCCATTGTCATTCCCGCATAGGCGGGAATCTAGACCCCTGCTTACGCAGGGGTGACACTAAGTTATAAATTGTCATTCCCGCGTAGGCACATAGGCGTCAGCTTAAGAAAATAAGTCGTCATTGCGAGCCACCGTAGGTGGCGTGGCAATCTATTTCTAATCACTTTTCTGGATTGCTTCGTTGACCTTACGGTCTCCTCGCAATGACGGTTTTTCAATTCTTGTTTTCTTAAATTGACGCTTATGTGAGTATGTGGCAATCTAAGATCCCTGCTTACGCAGGGGTGACGGTATAGTAAAGCAGGGGTGACAACCATTATCCTATATTTTATTCAAATCTGCAAAAAAACTTGATTATCGAGTATAAGGTGAGTTATACCACATAATATCTATAAATATTAAGATAATTTAAAATATTTACAAATTTTTATCTCGAAACTATTAGTACAACCATAAAAATCATTATACTTCTTAGGTTCTGCATGCAGAACCTAATTGAAATCAATATATGGTAATAAATTTATGGTAAACAAAATAAATATATCTAATGTTATTAAATTCCCTTCCCCATTTGAACGCCTTAAATCATACACTAGTTCACCTGATGTCATCTTACGTAAAGCTATTATTACCCAAGCAATTATTGATGCAACCAATATATCAGAATTACGTGTTGCAAAAAAGCTTGAACTAGAAGCAAAATCATGGATTTTTGGTGGTAGCGAATCTTTTAAGACAACTTGTATGGAAGGTGAGATTGAACCAGCTTTTGTAGTAAAGGTAACCAAGGAAATTATAGAGCTACATAAGAGCAAATCTAACTTTAGAAAGCAATCGCAACAAAAATCAGTAAATAGTAAAAAATCATTATTTAAAACAAAATTATAGGTAGATTTATTATCTATCAAATATTATAATAAATATGTTATAATTCAGGTATAATTACGACTAGAGCCTCGTCTTTTAGTTAATTATCAGTTGGTATAAGCATCTCAGGGTAATGAAGCTGCTTATATTTTAGTTAGAACAATCATCAAGCCATTATAAAAATTTAAAATAATGGCTTGAAATTCATATGATTATATACTAGTTGTATAATTATAGGCAACCCTATTAGCATTACTCTGCTATTAGCGAGGGGGTGATGAAACAATGTTGTTTTGTCTCATACCTGCAGGGATTCCTGCCATTGTTAAGAATGACAACTTACAATTGCTTTGTCAACCTACGCTCTTTCTTGCAATAACGGTAGATATACTAATTTTAAAGAGATGAAAATGGATAAGGAAGTTAGAAAATATATAGCAGCCGGAAGAACTAATCTAGTGGTAATTTATATATTATTTTTGTGTGGAATAGTTGCTCCGTTATTACCTATTATTGGTGCAGTTTTTTCCTATATTAATAAGGATATTAAAAATAAATATTTATCTAGCCATTATATTTTTATATGGCGGACTTTTTGGATAGGATTCGTTGGTATGATGATATCTATAATAACCACTATAATACTAATTGGACCTGTATTGTATATATGTTTGTTGGTGTGGTTTATATTAAGGATTGCTATGGGTTTCAAATATTTATTAAATGGTGTAGAACATCCGAATTACATGACTTACTGGATAAAATAAAATGGATTTTGAAACTATACTCGGCAAGCAAACTGCGTATATAGATGTGTACGATAATAGTTTATTACAGCCAATTAGTCGTAAATTTGCTAGAGAGCAATTACAGATAATAGGTGATTTACCTTTTTATGGCTTTGATATTTGGAATTGTTATGAGGTCTCTTGGCTAAACCAAACTGGTAAACCTGAGATACGGATATTGGAATTTATGGTGAGTAGCGATTCACCTAATATTATAGAATCAAAGTCACTAAAACTTTACTTAAATTCTTTTAGTAATACTAAGCTTAACAGTTCAGAGCAAGTAATAGAGTTAATTACCAGGGATTTAGGTCTAATATTTGGGTCAGATGTAATAGTGTTTTTAAAAGATTTAGAGTCATATGATGGCACTAGGCTGCAGTCTTTTTCAGGTATAAATCTCGATAAATTAGATGTGACAATTACTAGTTTTGAAATTAGTCAAAATTTGCCAAAATTATTGGAAGATAATACGAAGATCGTCGATGAGGTACTATATTCTAATTTGCTCAAATCAAATTGTTTAGTGACTAATCAACCAGATTGGGCATCAGTACAAATTAGCTATCGAGGCAAAAAAATTAACCATAGTTCTTTATTAAAATATTTGGTGTCATTTCGTAATCATAATGAGTTTCATGAACAATGTGTTGAGCGTATTTTTTGTGATATTAGTAAGTTTTGTACACCCGATGAATTAACTGTTTATGCCAGATATACAAGACGTGGAGGCATAGATATTAACCCTATAAGGTCTAGTAGCAATCTAGATGTTACAAAAATTAGCAATTTAAGACATATTCGTCAATAATTACTGAGTAGCTAATGATTTAAATGCACACGATTAAAAAAATATTAGTACTAAACATTTGTTACCCCGTCATCACCAACTAAATCAACAGTAGAATCATTATAATTATCACCATTGCCTGATTTGAAATGTTTATAGCAGCAAGCAGCAATACTACCCAGCAATGCTGCCCCCACTCCCAGAAATGTTAATGTAAGGGGAAGTGAAAATGAATTTGTAGTATTTTGCTTGGATGGGGTTGCTGTAAAATCAAGAAATTCCTCAAGTTCTTTATTAGGCTCTGTAGTATCTGCAGCAGATTCTTGCTGAGTGGTAGAACTTTCTAAAGAATTTGTTTGTTGATGCGATTGTAGTATTTGTTGAATCGCTTTGTATATAGGCAAATTTTTATCAGTTATACCTTTGATATTAAGAGAGATAATATCAGTCTTTTCAACGGCTGATAGAAATTCTCCTGAATTTTCTAGATCGAGTGGATTTATATTGTTTTTTGATACCTTCAATTCCTTAATTTTACTGCCTTTAAGCCCTAATATAAGATTTGTTAGTTCTTGAGCTCTTACATGGGAGTCTGATATCTCTAATGTAGCAATGTTGGTTTTTGCTATTTCTTCAGCAATTTTATACAAATCATGAGTATTTAGACTATTTGGTTTAAAAACCAAGTTAGTAATATTAGTCTTTTGCAATTCTTGTAGAAATTGTACTACCAGTTCTGTGTCTATGTTGGGAATAGACACAGTTAGCTCACTAATTGTAGTATTTTCACACGCTTGTATAATCTGTTTTATTTCTTGGTATCCTAGATTCTCCAATAAAACCAACTTATTAAAAGTGTTATTTTTTACTTCCTTTGTAAAAATCTCTATATTAAATCCATTCTCTCTAATAATTATAGCATGATCTCCGGATTGATGAAATAGCCAATCATTATCTAATGTTTCATGCGTAATTAGCAAGTGAGGGTTATTTTTGGCTATAGCATTAAGGCTATAATTGTCTAGGGTTGTATTATTGGTGAAATTGCTAGAGTTCTTAAAAAACCTTCCGGCAGCAGCATTTGCAACAGCACAGAAGGTGATAAGATAACTAAGGGAAAAATATTTCATAAAAATCGCGTCCTATTTGTAAATATTAATTAATGTTTAATTTAACAAAAAAGTTAACATAAACTATTAAAATTGATAAAATAGCTTTTTTATATAGAAGTCAAGATTTAATTTCAAATATATTATGATCCATTCTTTACTTTTGAATTTATAATTGCTGTTTTTTTTTGGTAACGAACTTGACGCAGTTAGAGATACAAGATATAATTAATTAGTTATCGCAGACCGCCTCCTAATTTATTTTATAAGGTATTAGTGCTAACTATATTTAGTGATATAATATACAAATTAACAAAATAGCAATAGCATAAAATGTTTAATCAAATTTTAAAAAAATCCCCTTGGGGAGATTCTGAAGAGGATGAAAAAGGTGAATATAATATATTTACTAGACCAAGGAAAAAAAATAAGTTTAATTTCCAGGAATTTTTTAATAATTTTGGTTTCAACAACAACATAATGATATTAGTGTGTTTATCATTAGTTGCCATTTGGTTTGCTTCCGGAGTTTATGAAGTTAAGGAGGGCGAAGAGGCAGCCGTAATGAGGTTTGGTCAATTTGTTCGCAAAGGGTCTCCTGGTTTGAATTATCACCTTCCTCTGCCATTTGAACAGGTAGTAGTTGAGAAGGTAAACCAATCTCGGAGAATTGAGATTGGTTATAGATCGGCAAATAACCTTAGATCTAATACGGATAATACAAAAGCTATAATGGCTGAAAGCACTATGCTTACAGGTGATGAGAATATTGTTGCACTAAATTGTGACGTAATGTGGCATATTAGCGATTTGGAAAAATATATTTTTAATATTGTCAATCCAGAAGAGTCGGTAAAAATAGTTGCTGAAAGTGCGATAAGAGAAGTGATCGGCAATACCCCTATCTCTTCAATATTATCAGACCAAAAACAAGAAATTACTAATAAAATTGAGGCTTTAACCAGGGAAATCCTTGTTCATTATAATGCTGGTGTTGAAATTGAAAAAGTACAACTACTAAAAGCTGAGCCACCAGTTGAAGTAATCGATGCTTATAGGGATGTACAAACTTCTAAAGCTGATAAAGAACGGGAAATAAATCAGGCGCTATCCTATAATAATGATATTTTGCCTAAAGCAAGGGGTGAAGCTGCTAGAATATTGCAAGAAGCGGAAGGTTACAGGCAAGAAGTTATCTCAAAGGCTGAAGGGGATAGTAAGAGATTTGCTGCTGTCTATACACAATATGTTGCTAATAAATCGATAACTAAGGATCGTCTTTACTTAGAAGCTATAGAAAAAATTCTAACGGATACCAGTAAGGTTATTATGGGTACTAATGGCGTTTTGCCGCATATGGCAATTCAGCAAAATAAAATTAAGGAGTAGTACTGGATGAAGACAATTTATTATATAAGTTTTGTAGCTCTTGGATTATTCTTAGCAGTTATTAGTGCTTTGTTTACTGTTGATCAACGTTATTCTGCTGTGGTATTTCAATTCGGTGAAGCAGTAAGGACAATTGAAAAACCTGGATTAAATATCAAAATTCCATTTATTCAAAATGTTGAGTTTTTTGATAAACGTATCTTAAACGTAGAGGCAGAGGCAAAGGAGCTAACTGCTTCTGATGGAAAAAGGGTAATCGTTGATGCTTTTGCCAAATTTCGTATTACTGATCCTGTGATGTTTTATAAAACTGTTCATAACTACCAGGGCGTTAAAATTAGGCTTAATAAAAACCTAGAATCTTCAATGAGAAAAGTTATAGGTAGATTACCTTTAACTAGCCTTCTTACCAATGAGAGATCTGAGATAATGTCAAATATCCTAAATCAAGTTAATCAAGAGGCAAGAAATTTTGGACTTGATGTAATTGATGTTAGAATTCTAAGAGCTGATTTACCGAAAGAAAATAGTGCGGCAATTTATCGTCGTATGCAAACTGCTCGTGAAAAAGAGGCAACTCAAATAAGAGCTGAAGGGCAAGAAGAAGGATCTCGAATAAGATCAAGAGCTGATAAAGAAAGTAAAATATTGCTTGCTGAAGCTTATATGCAATCTCAAATTATTAAAGGAGAAGGAGATAGGGAGTCAGCCAAGATATATAACCTTGCTTATTCTGTTGATCCAGAATTTTATAAATTCTATAGATCGTTGGAAGTATATAAAAATACTTTAAAGAAAGAGGATACTTCTTTTGTGTTGTCTCCAGAAGCCGAGTTATTTAAATATTTAAATTTGGGGAAATAATAGTTAATTGATGACGTTTGGTTTACATATATGTCATTGCGAGACCACATAGTGGTCGTGGCAATCTATTTTAATCACTTTCCTGGATTGCTTCGTCGACCTTGCGGTCTCCTCGCAATGACGGTTAGTTATTTTCAGTTTTTCGTAATGACGTTTTACAGTTAATTAAATAGATGATATGGTTCAAAATATTATTAAGTATAATAATTTACTAAAATATTTATTTATAGCTTTTCTGATGAGCCTATGGTTGGCATCATCTGTTTTTGCTGAAAATATTCCATTAAATCAAATTTCGTTAACTAAGGATGCTGCTACTGAGGAATCTAGTGTACCATCAATAAAAGCCTCTGAATCTCCTCGCTATAGTTTTGCCGATATTGTTGAGCCACTTATTCCAGCTGTGGTAAATGTTTATACCGTACAATATAGTCAAAAGTCAGAAGATTTTCATAAAAAATCTTTTGAATATTTTCCGTTTGATTATTTAAATGAACTTTTGGAGCGTTTTAATTTACCTTTTAATTTTGATGAAATGTATTCAAATCCTAAATCTGTTCCGCTTGGTTCTGGTTTTATTATAGATGCGGCTGGTTTTATTGTTACTAACCATCATGTAGTTGCTAATGCGGATGAGATTCACGTAAAATTAACTGATAATAGAGAAATGTTAGCTAAATTAGTAGGTAGTGATCAAAAAACCGATCTTGCTCTTTTAAAAATTGAGGCAGAAAATCCTTTGCCTTTTGTAAAATTTGGGGATTCTGGTAAAGCTAGGGTAGGGGATTGGGTTATTGCTATCGGTAATCCTTTTGGTAGACTTGGAGGAACTGTCACTGCTGGTATCATATCTTCAAAAGGGCGTGATATTGATAGTGGTATAGTAGATGATTTTATACAAACTGATGCGGCTATCAATAATGGTAATTCCGGTGGACCAATGTTTAATATTGATGGTGAAGTTATAGGAGTCAATACCGTAATGTTCTCACCTTCTGGGACTAATATTGGTATTGGATTTGCCATTCCATCTAATACCACCAAATCAATTATCAACCAACTAAGGCAAAATGGAAAAATTAATCGTGGTGGTCTTGGGATAATAATTCAAGAAGTAACTAATGAAATAGCTGAAGGATTTGGGTTAAAAGAAGCCTATGGAGCATTAGTAGTGGAAGTGCAAAAAGATGGTGCAGGTGAGAAATTTGGTATAAAGCCTGGAGATGTAATAATAGAGTTTGCTGGACAACCAGTAAAAAGTTCAAGAAGGTTACAGGTAATGGTTGCTGAAGCTACCGTTGATCAAGAGGTAAAAATTGTAGTCGTACGTGATGGTAAGAATCACGAGCTAAGTGGTAAGATTAGTCAAGAAGAGGAACCAGAGGCTAGAATAGCAAGCGATAAGGTGAGTGATAAAACCTCTATTGTAAAAAATAATATTACTTTTAGTAATTTAACCGATAATTTTAAACAAAAATTCGCCATTGGCAATAAAGCTAATGGTATTATTGTAACTGATCTTGCTAAGGATGGAAAAAATTATAAATTTAAAGTTGGTGATTTAGTAATAGCATGTAATCAACAACCAATAATTTCAGTAGAGCAGTTAAATTTGTTGTATGAAAATGCCAGAGCTATGAAGAAACAAAATATAATCTTATTGGTACAGAGGAGGGGTGTTTCTATGTTTATAGCTTTGCCGGTAACAAATTAGATTTGGTATTTTTATAAAAAGATGTCACCTCTGCTTGACTTAGTGTCACCCCTGCTTCGGTGCGGGGTCTTAGATTCCGCACCGAAGCAGGAATGACAATTTAACTTGGAATTACAATAGTTGTGGGAGACTGTTGGAAATAAATATGCTTTTTAAATTTAAAAAATATAATGTTTACTATGGATAATAATGTTAAAATATCAGTATTAAGTTTTTATAGTTTTACTAAACTAGAAAATCTTGAAGTTTTGCTGCCAAAGATTTTATATCTTGGCAAGAAAAGAGGGGTTAGGGGGACTATTCTTTTAGCTCCTGAAGGGTTTAATGGTTCAATTTCTGGAGCAAAAGAACAGGTAAATTTTTTATTAGATGAAATTATTAGCCTTACGTTAGCGGAAGATGTAAATATTAAAATAAATTACTGTGATATTCATCCTTTTCAAAAATTGAGAATAAAGCTTAAAAAAGAAATTATTGCTATGGCAGTTGGCGATATTGATATTGCCAATCTTAAGGGAGAGTATATTGAAGCAAAAGATTGGGACAAGTTCATTAGCCAAAATAATGTGGTAGTAATAGATACTAGGAATGACTATGAAGTGTGTATCGGTACTTTTAAAGGTGCTATAGACCCAAAAACAGAGACATTTAAGCAATTTCCAAAATGGGTAGAACAAAATAAAGACCTACTTGTTGGCAAGAAAATAGCGATGTATTGTACTGGTGGAATTAGATGTGAAAAATCAACAGCCTATCTAAAGAAACTTGGTTTTAATGATGTTTACCATCTTAAAGGTGGTATCTTACAATATTTAGAAGATACCCATAATCATAGCAATTTATGGCAAGGAGAATGTTTTGTATTTGATGATAGGAGAGCTGTGGCAAGTGACCTATCGCCGGCTGAAGGGCATTGGTTGCAACGCGGTGATTAATATATAGTCAATTGATGAGAAGGAACGTCATCGCTTGCCGTTCTCCTATTACTTTAGGCGTCGCTCCATCGTTCCTAGCCCCAAATTCTCTTGAATTGACTATACGCATGGCATAAAAGTAATAGAAAAAACAACCTGACGTCATTGCAATGATATTGGGTGTATTAATTAAGGAACAATGTTTTTAGAAGCTATATATATCTCAAAAATTTTATATTTTTTAACACTGCTCGTATTAACTAGTGGTTTGTTTATAATGTTAATCAGTGATAATTATGTTCGTAAAATCATAGGGCTTAGTGTTATGCAAAGCTCTGTGCTAATTTTTTACCTGATGCTTGGTAAGGTAAATGGGGGTATTGTGCCAATTGAGCGTAGTTTACTGCAGAATTCTCAGCTTTATGTAAGCCCATTACCTCAGGTGCTAATGCTCACGGCTATTGTTGTTGGTTTTGCTACATTGTCATTAGGGCTTAGCTTGATTTATCGTATTTCTAAGCAATTTAATACTATATCGGAGCATGAAATTAATTTTAGCGAAGCGACTCCGAATGATTGAAATAAATGATATTAATTAAACATTTTCCAGCTTTACAAGTATTGTTGCCATTTTTTGGGGCATTATTTTCAATACTAACTTTTCGTTATGTGCGTGTCACTCGAATTATAGCAGTTATTTCGATTGCACTAAGTTTATTTTTAAGTATTTATGGATTATCGGTAATTAATAAAGGTACCATATCATATGATTTTGGTAATTGGCATGCCCCCATAGGTATTGAATATAGACTAGACTACCTGAATCAACCTATAATTACCTACATTAATGGCGTATTATTATTTTTTCTAATTTTCTGTAACAAATTGCTGGCAACTACCGTACTTAAATTTATTGATCAAAAAAGGCAATCGTTATTTTACGCACTTTTATTATTTGCCCATAGCGGATATCTCGGTATATTGAGTACTAATGACCTTTTTAACCTTTATGTATTTATTGAAATATCTTCATTAAGTGCTTATGCCCTAATAGCACAGGGTAATAACCCCAAGGCTGTTATCGGTGCTTTCGATTATCTTATGCTCGGTACAGTCGGGGCAACTTTGATATTAATAGCCATTGGATTTTTATTGAGTAGTACTGGTAGTCTCAATATGTCAGATGTTTCAATGTTACTTCAAACAAATTATGACTGTAAAATAGTCAAGCTAGCTATTAGTTTTTTTCTAATTGGAGCTATATTAAAAACGGCTTTTTTCCCGATGCATTTTTGGATGATTCGAAGCTATTCTTCGGTTGCTCCGGTCATTTTGACGTATCTTGCCAGTATCTCTAGTATAATGGGTCTTTATATAATATTGAGGTTCATTCATTTTACCATTGATTACAGTATAATCATTAATGATTTAGCAATTTTTATCAAACCGATCGCTTTGGTAACTATTATTTTATGTACATATTTTGCTTGCCGAAGCAAAGAAAAAGTCAGAAATATTGTGATATATTCTTCGGCAGTACAAATTGGTTATATATTTTTGTTATTAGTCGTTCCTAGAGGTGAATTAATCCTAACTCCATTTTTGTTAGCTGATAGCCTTAATAAGATTGCTCTATTTCTAATCATTGCTTATTTTGATACTCATAGCATACCCAGTACCAGTATGTTATGGCGTGTCTTGGTAGTATTTAGTCTAATTTGTAGCTGTGGTTTGCCAATAAGTAGTATGTTTTTCATTAAGCTTTCTATTTTTGAGTTGTTGATTGTTGAAAATCTGTGGCTCGAGTTGGTGATTGTTGTTATCAGTTCTGCTATGTCATTACTTTATCATTATAAGATTGCCAAAAAACTATGTTGGCATCACTCTAATTATACAGCTAACCCGACTAATATCACGCCAAATTCCCAGTTGTCATTGCGAGGAGCTACTTATAGTAGCGACGAAGCAATCCAAGAAAACAATAAATTTGGATTGCTTCGTCGGCTTACGCCTTCTCGCAATGACGCCAGTTTACTATGGTTAAATGCTAATCACTCTAATTATACACTATTACAGTCTAGCACTAAGTATAAATATTATGGGCTAATTTTTGTTAGTGTAATACAACTTCTCCTACCAATATTCTTAAACCAATTACAACTATTAGGAGGGCGTTAATGTACCCTTCTGTTACCCCTAGTTTTTTGATTATATCAACTTTACTTTTAGCTATGTTAAATTTAGTTACACCTTTTATCAGTAATAGTGATAATAATACACGTAACTCTTTATTAATTACCATTAGTAGCTTCTTTTTTGTCAATATTTTAATTATTGATTGGTTATTTCTGAAGGGCGTAAGAGCCAATCTATCAATAACCATCTTTAGTAATTTTGCTATTGGACTGCATTTAGAAGCTCTCAGTCTCATTTTCTTAACCTTACTGAGCTTCTTATGGATTTGTGCATTAATTTACACCACTAAATATTTGGCAATTAATAATATTGATAATTCTAGTCGTTTTCTATTCTTCATTAATCTAAGCGTATTATCTGGGGGGATGGTAGCATTATCTTCAAATCTCTTTACGATGTTTATTTTTTATGAAATATTAACATTATCAACTGCTCCATTAATTGGTCATAGTGGTGGAGATAAAGTTATGGCAGGAGTCTATAAATATTTAAAAATATTGATGATCTCAGGGATATTACTATTCTTGCCAGCTATAATAATTATTTATGCTAAAGCAGGGCATGGTAACTTTACCTCCCAAGGTTTTATCGAGCATTATTTTTCCAAGAATCAAACCATAATTTTGTTATTAATGTTTATTTTTGGCACATCAAAGGCAGCCTTATATCCTTTGCATCAATGGTTACCAGCGGCAATGGTAGCACATTACCCTGTAAGTGCTTTGCTACATGCAGTGGTAGTTGTTAAAACTGGACTTTTTTGTATTTATAAAATTCTGATATATATTTTTGGTCTTAAATATTTACACTCTATTTTTGCCGAATTTAATTGGATCATTTTCTTACCTATTATCACCATATTTTATAGTTCCTTTAAGGCATTAACTAGTGATAATATTAAGAAGATTCTAGCCTACTCTACGATTAACCAATTAGGGATAGCTTTACTTAGTAGCTTGATGTTTACCTCAAAATCTATAGGAGCAGCTATCCTACATTTATCTTCACATTCATTTACTAAAATCTGTTTATTTTATGGAATGGGAAGTATTTATAGCTTAAAGAAGACTAACCAGATATCTGACCTAATCAATGCTGGTAAAGAAATGCCAAAAACTAGCTTTATGGTATGTATTGCCAGTTTATCGTTAATCGGCATTCCCCCCTTTGGTGGTTTTATTAGTAAATTTTATATTATGCTTGCCGCTGCTGAGCAAAATCAAATATTAGTTATGGGAGTGCTAGCTTTAAGTACTTTATTCTCTGCACTTTATTTAGCAAAGCTTGTGATATTTATTTATAAGCCTGTAAATTGTCATTCCCGCGAAAACGGTAATCTAGAACCCCACCTATGTAGGGATGATATGAAAATTTCAGAAAATAAATTGCCCAATTCCATGATGCTTAGTCTAATTATATGTTCATGTTGCATCATATTATTTTATTTTATACAGATTTTTATTAAGAAGTTTTTTATATTTATATGGTAAATATAGCTATGCACTCATTGTAACTATCTATCGTGCTGTTCGTTCTTCTTAGCAACAATCTGAATTTCGATGCATAGGCTAGGAATTAGTTTACCTAATTTATGGTTAAAATCTAACCACCATTTATGATTTTCAAGTGGTCGAAGAATACCTCCTGAAATAACTCGAAATCCTCTATGCTCTAAAATTTCCAATTCAGTATATTTATGAAGTAATTTTGTAAATGTAATTAATGAAAATGCTTGAACATGACCTCTAATTTTTTTTACTCGACATATTTTATCAATTAAAGGCACTAAATATCGACGTACTAAATGTATTCCATGAGGGAAAATTGGAACCCCCAGAAATAACGTCCCGCCAGGCTTTAATACTCTTTCTATCGATTTAAAAGCAAGTTCTAATTCATCTAAATGCTCTAAAACTTGTTCACAAATTACAATGTCAAAACTGTTGCTCGGAACATTTAACATTCCTTGCATTAAATCAGCTTGGTATAAACAACTATAAGATTCCTTCTTATATATATCATCTCTTATTTCAATATCTGCTCCATAATAATCTATTACTTCATTATTTGGTTGATTTTCGATATAACGCCGAGACACACCAGAAGCAACACCAATATCTAATAACTTTACTCTTTGGTTTTTAGATTTAATTTCACTTACAATACGACTAACATCTTTTGAAATAACGTAATATCTACTTTGACGCAAACTATATTTCTCGCATCTACGAGAATCTACACCAAAAGCCAACTGTTTTTTATTAGTCATAATACCAAATTTAATTTCTAATTTCTTACTTTACAGAACATAGTGTATCATTAATGATCGGAGAAAATTCTTTAACTACAGCTTTATAAAGTTTTCGTTTAAAGGGAATTATAATTGACAATAATTCGTCAAATTTAACCCAACGCCATTCCTCAAATTCTGGGTTACTAGTGTTAATATTAATGTCTTCATTAGTGCCTTTAAACCTAATTAAAAACCACTTTTGTTTTTGCCCTCGGAAATTACCATTCCATAATTTAGGTATTAAAATTTTAGGTACGTCATAACTATACCAATATTTGCTTTCTGCAAGAATATCACCTTTATTACAACCTATTTCTTCTAGCATTTCCCTAAGAGCTGCAACACTGGGTGTTTCTCCCAAATCTATACCGCCTTGGGGCATTTGCCAAGCCGATATTTTAGTGTCGATTCTTTTACCAACAAACACTCTATTAGTACCATCAATTATCATCATACCTACACTTGGTCTGTATGGTAATTCATGGTAACATTTACGAAGAGTTTTATTTTTCATATTCTTAAGTTTTGTATGAAAGGCAGATTTGCAAAATGCCCATCTCTCAACCTATTATACCTGATTGCTCTTCATTTGTGTACCTAAATTATTAATCTTAAGTTATTTTAATCACTCTATTTCTCCCTTGTTCCTTTCCTTGATAAAGAGCTTTGTCGGCACGCTCTATAAAATCACTAATAGTTTCTCCAGTTTTATATTCAGTTACTCCTATTGAGATAGTTTTTTTAATAGGATTTTCTTGAGTTTTAACTTTAAACTCAATAGATTCCACTCTTGTTCTTACCCGCTCCGCTACATACATAGCCTCGTCAATTGTTATATCGTTTAACAGGACAGCAAATTCCTCACCTCCATATCTAGCAATTAAGTCTGTAACCCTAAAAATATTCTTCAGAACATTAGCAACGGTTTTTAGCACTACGTCTCCCGCTTGATGACCATAATTATCATTAACTTGTTTAAAATAATCAATATCACACATTAGTAAGCATAAAGGTCTTTTGCTATCATCAGCTTTTTTTACCATTTGCTTTATATGCGTATCAAAATAATGACGGTTAAATATACCAGTCAAACCATCTTTAATAGATAAGTTTACGCTTAATTCTAAATCATTGCGTAATTTATCTTGATAGTGTTTTCTTCTCAGTTGAGTTCTAATTCTAGCTAACAGCTCATTCTTATCTACTGGATACATAAAATAATCATTAATACCCAGTTCTAAACCTTTGATAACTGTTGCTCTATTTTCTTCTTCAGCTTGTAATATCAGCACTATATCATGAAATTTAGTATTAGAGCGTAACATCACGCTTATTCTCAAAGGGTCTCCTTGTTCTAATTGACAGCTAATAATTACTAAATCTAGAGTATCTTCACTATCTTTCTCCAATTCATTGATATCAGATATTATTTTGATATTGGGGGTAAGAGTTAGAAGCATTTTATTGATATTTCTTGCCTGTACTATATCATCGTTAATTAACAGTATTTTACTATCTGAAAAATTATCTTGTATTTCTATGACAGAGCCACCTAATTCAGCATTAGTAGTATTTCTTAGTTTGAGTTCATCAATAACCGCCTTCATTCTAGCAAGAGATCGTACCCTGGCAAAAAGAGCAGTATCATCAATAGGTTTTGTTAAGAACTCATCAGCTCCAGCTTCCAGACCTTTGATGCGATCTTCAGTATCAGAAAGGGCTGTAACCATAATAACTGGTATATGCATGGTAGAAATATTAGACTTAATTCTTCTACAGGTTTCAAATCCGTCCATATCAGGCATCATGGCATCAAGCAATACAATATCAATTCTATTAATGGCAAGAACATTTAGAGCGTCTTTGGCGTTATTGGCAGTAAAGACAGTGTAATATTCCCCTAAAAGTTTAGCTTCCAGTAATTTAATATTTGCTTCTATATCATCAACTACTAGTACATTGGCAGTCATAAAATAAATATATTCTCTTTATGTTTTTTATAATATTAGACCTCTTGCATAACCTAAAGATAATTGAGGAATTTTTAGGAAAAACGAAGTCGAGTACCGCAGCGTACTAAGATGTACGTGAGGAACGGAGACGAGTTTTGACAACAAAATTACCAATTAGATTAGGTTATGCAATAGGTCTATTGTGATTGTATCATAATTTTTTATAGCACTAAGTAATTTTACTAAATTATTATCAGGATAATTTAAAATTTGCAGGAAAGTACAAGACGTCATTGCAAGGAGCTTAAGTAGCATTGAAGTAATCCATAAGAAGTAACCAAAAATGGATTGCTTCGTTGGCTTACGCCTCCTCGCAATGACGAGTTATAGAAGTATACGTCATTGCGAGACCACATAGTGGTCGCGGCAATCCACACATTATTGGATTGCTTCATCGGTTTACGCCTCCTAGCAATGACGTTTTTACCCTGTCATTCCCGCGTAGGCGGGAATCTAGACCCCGCCCCAAAGCAGGGGTGACACAAAAATGGATTGCTTCGTCGCAATGACATCGTTTGTTTTTTCCTACGATTTCTAAACTACTCTGAAATTATATTACTTAAATATACTTGTTTTTATAGCAGTTATTGTATATTCTTCCTAATAAATTCATGTTCTTAATAGTTAATTTGGGACTAGATTTTAGATAAGTATAATAATAAAGTAATAATAATATGAAAATTTCAGCAAATGCTATTAGAGCTGGCAACATTATAGTGTATAATAATGAGCTATGGGTTGTGCATAAAACGCCTGAACATACTAAACCCGGTAAAGGTGGGGCTTATGTACAAGTAGAGATGAAAAATTTTAAAACTGGTACAAAGCTTAACGAGCGGTTTAATTCATCTGATTATGTTGAAAAAGCACAACTTGATACCAAAGATTTACAATTCCTCTATTTTGAGGAAGATAATCTAGTGTTAATGGATAATGAGACCTTTGAGCAAATTTTAATTAATAAGTCAATTCTTGGTGAAAGTTTGCCATTCCTTGAAGATAATATGGTATTAAAGGTACAGTTTTATGAGGAAAAAGCTTTAAGTGTTGAATTACCACAAACCGTTATTGCTGAAATTATGCAAACTGATCCCGTAATTAAAGGGGCTATGGTCACATCTTCTTACAAACCAGCAATTTTAACTAATGGAGTAAAGGTAATGGTACCACCTTATTTAGTGGTAGGTGAGAAAATAGTGGTAAAAATTGAAGATGTTAGCTTTGTTGAAAGAGCTAAGTAATATCTTATGCAACAACCGATAACCAGTTTACTTATTGCTGCTTCACGTAAAGCTGTTAAATTTTTGCATAGAGATTTTTTGGAGCTAGGAATGCTTCAAAGGTCTAGTAAAGGAAATTATGATTTTTGTAATAAAGCTTATGTTAAAGCACAAGATTTATTACGTAATGAGTTGCAAAAATATACAAGTGCGTTATTCTTTCCAGAGGATAAGTTTAAACTAGATAATAGTGAAGAGATGGTTTTACTAATAAATCCGCTGGATGGTTTTAGTAATTTAGAAAAGAGCCTACCATTTTTTGCTGTATCTATAACGTGTTTAAAGAAGATTAATCAAATTTTAACTACGATATGTACGGTGATAAATTTTCCAGCTTTTGATGAGATTTATTATGTTGAAAAAGGAAGAGGGGTATGGTCAGAAAATAATACTAGTAACAATAGTAGATTAAGGGTTTCTGGTTGTAATAGTGTTGATAATTTTCTAATCGCTACCGATGATCTTAATATTAACCCAGTTTTTTTGAAAAATGCTAGGGTTCTTGGTTGTCATTGTTATGGAATGCTACTACTGGCAGCTGGTAAGATTGATGTTGTTTATTGTTCATCATTAAATTATACTTTGAAAGCTGGCTTTGATCTAATCGTCCGAGAAGCAGGTGGAGCAATAATAAATAATGATGAAATGTTTGTTGCTACTAATTATGAACTTTCTAAGAAATTTGAACATTTATTATAGCTAACCTGAGTAGTATGAGTATACAAACCTCAGACATCATTGCGAGACCACGCAAGTAGGTCGAAGCAATCCATTTCTAACCATTTTCTTGGATTGCTTCGTCGGCTCACGCCTCTTCGCAATGACGTTTTTACCATGTCATTCCCGCGTAGGCGGGAATCTAGACCCCTGCTTATGCAGGGGTGACACAAAAATGATTTAGATTTGCTATATAGGGATTTTTAATAATTTGATGTTATATTATGAAGAAATTTACTGTTAATTGTGATTTTGGTGGGCAAATGGCACCGTTTACCATATATGTAGGGCAGCCTGAGCCGGGACATCATCCTTTGCATTTTCAGGATGACTGGTTATCAAAGCAACGTGGTGGAAAAATACCAGCAGAGGTCATGGATGCAATTACTAAACTACAAGAACTGGCTAATAAGAATAATGTATTACTTGAAGAATTATGTGTGTATGCTCTTGGTTCAGCCCAAGAAGAGGATGATAGAGCTGAAAAAAATGAAGAATCAGAAAGTAATAATGATATTAGCGATGATATATGATATATCTGGATGGATTGCTTCGTTCGTGCTTTGCACCTCATCGCAATGACGTTTGGCTAAAATTATTTCCGTCATTGTGCATAGGCGTAGTTTAAGAAAACAATAATTGAGAAACCGTCATTGCGAGGAGACCGTAAGGTCACGAAGCAATCCAGAAAAGTTATTAAAAATGGATTGCTTCACCGCTACTAAAATAGTAGCTTCTCGCAATGACGTTTGAGGTTTATGCACTCTTCGCAATGATGGGTACTTGTCTGCAATTTTTAAATTGCTATGAGGGTTGCATAAGGTGAATAATAAAAAAAAATAAAAATAAAATGCAATTACCTATTAGTGTCATTAATAATATAATGTATAATAACAATATTGCCAAAAGTAAATAATACAAATTAGAGAGTGAGAATGAAGCAATATAATGATTTGTCGAAGATTATTCATCGAGAAGGCTACATATTTATTGTAAGCTTTGCTGTGATAACTTTTTTACTCTTTACTGTCAATAATACCTGTGGGTATATAGGATTGGTTATGACAATTTGGTGTGTATATTTTTTTAGAAATCCGGATCGATTTACCCCGATTAGTGACGATTTGGTGGTTAGCCCAGCAGACGGAATAGTACAAAAAATAACTGAAGCAGTTCCGCCGATAGAACTTGGTCTTGGTGATCAGGAGATGATTAGAGTTAGTATTTTTTTGAATATTTTTAATATTCATGTAAATCGTATTCCAGCTAACGGTAAGATTTTATCTCTACATTATAATCCAGGAAAGTTTTTTAATGCTTCTCTTGATAAAGCCAGTATCTATAATGAACGTCAATCTGTTTTAATGGAAACAAAAAGTGGGCATAAAATTGCTTTTGTCCAAATAGCAGGATTAATAGCCAGAAGGATATTATGTGACTTAGAAGAAGATACTGAGGTTAGAATTGGTGATAGATATGGTATTATCCGTTTTGGTAGTAGAGCGGACGTTTATTTGCCACTTAAAACTGCCCTTTGTGTTACTGAAGGGCAAACTGCAGTTGGTGGAGAAACTATTATTGCTGATTTTAAGAACAAAAAAACATCTGAACTTAAATTTGAAAGAAGGTGAGGCTATTGCTACTTTAATGTAAGTATATAGGTATAAATTGATTAGAATACGCAAAGTTAGAATAACAAAACCAATTCCGTTTATAAAATTGCTTCCTAATTTTATCACTCTATTGGGGCTTGTCATTGGTATTAGTGCCATTAAATTTGGATTGGATGGTATATGGGAAAGGGCTGTATATTGCACCTTAGTTGCTGCTATAATAGATGGAATTGATGGTAGGATAGCACGGATGCTAAATGCTACTAGTCCTTTTGGTGCTGAACTGGACTCATTATGTGATTTTGCTAATTTTGGAGTAGTGCCGGCTTGTCTTGTATATTTATGGTCTTTTCAACAATATGAATATAAAGTATTTTCATGGGGAACTATATTGCTATTTATCGTATGTATGGCATTAAGGCTTGCAAGATTTAATACTGCTATTTTTCATGAGGCAAATAATAAGAAACTAGAATATTTTTTTACTGGTGTACCTGCTCCTTGTGGAGCTTTACTTGCTCTAATTCCCATGATTTTAGATTTTGAAGTGAGTGGCATTTTAGGTATCAATATTCGTACCCATACCATTATAATAGGTCTATATATTGTGGTAATTGCTTTTTTACTGGCTAGTAGGTTGCCAACATTTTCGACAAAAAATATTAAGATAAAACACGAATATTTATCATTAGCTATGATGGTGTTTGCTGTTATCATCATAAGTCTTATTATATATCCATGGTATTTATTACCATTCATTGCCTCTATATATATTTTGTCTATACCAATTTGCTGTTTTATTAGTAAAAGATTTTATTAGGAGCTGTGAACAAATTTATATTTCTCTGCTTTCAAGAATTGGCTAGCAAAAGCAATGAGTGGTGACGTCAGTAATTTCTTATCAATTACTATATAGGTTTATAAAATGCCAAACCCAACAACTTATACAATAGAAAACTTAAGTGATGCACGAGAGTTTTTATCTGAATTTCACGATCCTGTTATTTTAACTAATAAAACTGGTAGTACGAGATATTACGGTATGCTAGTGCTTGATTATATGTTTAAGATATTAACCAAAGAATTCCCCCAAATCGTAAAAATTATTGTTAATGTAGAGAACGATCACCCAGCTTTGTTTACTGTTATCAAACTTAATTACCAAAATATAATTTATACTGGTGAATCATCAGAGGCTAAGAAGTTAGCTGTTCCTCATTTTCTAGGCGAACAACATTAGTTAAAAACCAATCTGTATTTTTAGAAATAAGACTTCTGGAAAACGTCCATTCTTCTTTCATGTTTTTTATCTTACTAGTTACCTTTTTACCTGTGAATAATACTTTTAGAAAAATATTATTCGCAAATGTATAAGCTTCAGAAATTTGGGCATCTAGTACGCTACCATGAACAAATTCTCCATAGGTTTGAGAAAAAATATGAAACTCTTGAATATATCTTTTATCCACTAATGTCAGTAAATCGTCAATATCATCATCGTTAGAAGCTTCAATGATCAGCTCAAAGGCTGCCTTTGCACTATGCAAAAATTTTCTTGCTTGAAATGATGGAAGTTTAGCAGATATAGCTTGAATTCCAGCTATTATAGCCACAGAATCTTCATCAACTATTAATCCATCAAATTCCATAGGATTGATAGGGGCTGGTTTTACCATAGTTTGAGGTAAATTTTTCTTAAAAAAAACACTAGTATCAGCTTTTGCTGTGCAAGTAACGTCTCTGATTCCTGTTTCACCGAAAAAGGAAGATTTACCTTTAGATGGATCTTCATCTGATGTAGAGCCAAGCGTAGCAATTAACCTATTTATAATAAAAAAAGCAATCGCAGCAAAAATTAATAACTCTATTATTTGAGCAGACATTTAATATAACTCATTGTTTAAATTCTTTACATTAATGCATCTTGCATTAATGTTTTAATGTTTGCAACACAACGTCATGGCTCAGAACTACTTTAGTAGCGACAAAACAATCCATAAAGTAACCACAAATGGATTACTTCGTCGACTTTATACCTCTTCGCAATGACGTCAGATTAGCTACAACATTATTTTATACCATAAAATTTCTGACCTTATATTTGGGTTCTATGTTGGCACAAGCAAGCATTGGTACTATCAAAAGAATAGCTGTAAACGAATATTTAAGAGTGCTGAACATATAATAATTGCCTTGATAAAATTGTTATCATTAACACCACCATAACTTATTAGGCTAGTACATACTAATACTTTAATAGAATGGAAACAAAATGACAAGCAATTTTACTAAGTTTGTTGTGAACATTTTTCTTTATAGCTAATTCGACTATAGTCAATTCAGAAGAATTTAGGGTTAGGAGCGATGAGTAACGACGTCACCAACTTCTCATCAATTGATTATAACATTACTTCATCATTGCAAAGCGACGTAAGCCGACTAAGTAATCTTAAATTGTCGTTCCTGCGTATCTTGCCATCGTAGCTTCGGTGCGGAATCTATAACATCTCAGAGCTTTTTGTAAAATTATACCACCAACTCTTCTATTGCTTTTTTAGACAATCCTGTAGATGTAGAGATGATATCAATTGACACACCAACTTTAAGTAAATTTTTAGCTACAGCCATAGCTTTTTTCTCTTCTCCTCTAGCTTCTCCTTCATCGATATATTTTTGTGCAATGGTTCTCATAATATTTCCTTTTTCTTCTTCAGATAAATATTTAGCTAGTAACTGTTCTAATTCCGATTGCTTTTCTTCAGGCAATTTGGCATCAGTATACCATAAAAACGATCTTAAGTAAATATAACCATTCTCTTTATCCACTAATATTTCTAACTTAAACCTTTCTAAAAACTGCTCCCATAATTTTATCATATCTCGCTGATGTATATGCTTCATCACATATTCCATCATCCCTAAATGTTTCTTCTGCACTATCTCATCATCAGACATACTCTGTAAATCTACCAATTGGTAATCTTCCGTCATCAGTTTTTTAGCTTGCTCAGAATCCGTAAATAAATTCCATAAATTCCTTGGAGCATGATATTTATCTACACCATTATACATGATAATCGGACAAATTAATGGTAGCTTATCCTCACTCTTTTTATGCCTTTCACATAATAATAACGTGTACCTCCAAAGTCTTAGTGCCATCCAATAATCAGATGTCGATTGATGATCAAGCAAAACATAGATGAATGCACTCTCATCATTTTTAGTTCTTACCGAATAAACTATGTCACTATATTTTCGTCTCAAACTCTCTTCAATATAACTTTCTTGCTCTATTTTGATCTTGGATAAGTCTATCTTTTCTTTAAAATTATTCGGTAAATAATATTCTAAAAATTCTTGGGCTGCTATTTCATTTCCCATTATTTTCTTAAATAATTGATCATGTTTTGGTCTTTTCGTCATCTTATTATTGGTATATTCATATTTTGCTTAAGCCTTTTGGTGTTATTTTTGGTATTTGGTATACAGATGCCAGACTTATAACCATTTTCTTAGCTAAAGCTTTTCCTATTATACCATCAACTCTTCTATTGCTTTTTTAGACAATCCTGTGGATGTAGAGATGATATCAATTGACACACCAACTTTAAGTAAATTTTTAGCTACAGCCATAGCTTTTTTCTCTTCTCCTCTAGCTTCTCCTCTAGCTTCTCCTTCATCGATATATTTTTGTGCAATGGTTCTCATAATATTTCCTTTTTCTTCTTCAGATAAATATTTAGCTAGTAACTGTTCTAATTCCGATTGCTTTTCTTCAGGCAATTTGGCATCAGTATACCATAAAAACGATCTTAAGTAAATATAACCATTCTCTTTATCCACTAATATTTCTAACTTAAACCTTTCTAAAAACTGCTCCCATAATTTTATCATATCTCGCTGATGTATATGCTTCATCACATATTCCATCATCCCTAAATGTTTCTTCTGCACTATCTCATCATCAGACATACTCTGTAAATCTACCAATTGGTAATCTTCCGTCATCAGTTTTTTAGCTTGCTCAGAATCCGTAAATAAATTCCATAAATTCCTTGGAGCATGATATTTATCTACACCATTATACATGATAATCGGACAAATTAATGGTAGCTTATCCTCACTCTTTTTATGCCTTTCACATAATAATAACGTGTACCTCCAAAGTCTTAGTGCCATCCAATAATCAGATGTCGATTGATGATCAAGCAAAACATAGATGAATGCACTCTCATCATTTTTAGTTCTTACCGAATAAACTATGTCACTATATTTTCGTCTCAAACTCTCTTCAATATAACTTTCTTGCTCTATTTTGATCTTGGATAAGTCTATCTTTTCTTTAAAATTATTCGGTAAATAATATTCTAAAAATTCTTGGGCTGCTATTTCATTTCCCATTATTTTCTTAAATAATTGATCATGTTTTGGTCTTTTCGTCATCTTATTATTGGTATATTCATATTTTGCTTAAGCCTTTTGGTGTTATTTTTGGTATTTGGTATACAGATGCCAGACTTATAACCATTTTCTTAGCTAAAGCTTTTCCTATTATACCATCAACTCTTCTATTGCTTTTTTAGACAATCCTGTGGATGTAGAGATGATATCAATTGACACACCAACTTTAAGTAAATTTTTAGCTACAGCCATAGCTTTTTTCTCTTCTCCTCTAGCTTCTCCTCTAGCTTCTCCTTCATCGATATATTTTTGTGCAATGGTTCTCATAATATTTCCTTTTTCTTCTTCAGATAAATATTTAGCTAGTAACTGTTCTAATTCCGATTGCTTTTCTTCAGGCAATTTGGCATCAGTATACCATAAAAACGATCTTAAGTAAATATAACCATTCTCTTTATCCACTAATATTTCTAACTTAAACCTTTCTAAAAACTGCTCCCATAATTTTATCATATCTCGCTGATGTATATGCTTCATCACATATTCCATCATCCCTAAATGTTTCTTCTGCACTATCTCATCATCAGACATACTCTGTAAATCTACCAATTGGTAATCTTCCGTCATCAGTTTTTTAGCTTGCTCAGAATCCGTAAATAAATTCCATAAATTCCTTGGAGCATGATATTTATCTACACCATTATACATGATAATCGGACAAATTAATGGTAGCTTATCCTCACTCTTTTTATGCCTTTCACATAATAATAACGTGTACCTCCAAAGTCTTAGTGCCATCCAATAATCAGATGTCGATTGATGATCAAGCAAAACATAGATGAATGCACTCTCATCATTTTTAGTTCTTACCGAATAAACTATGTCACTATATTTTCGTCTCAAACTCTCTTCAATATAACTTTCTTGCTCTATTTTGATCTTGGATAAGTCTATCTTTTCTTTAAAATTATTCGGTAAATAATATTCTAAAAATTCTTGGGCTGCTATTTCATTTCCCATTATTTTCTTAAATAACTGGTCATGTTTTGGTCTTTTCGTCATCTTAATTCTCCTTAGACATATTATTTCTCCTTGTTTATTGGTTAGTTGGTTTATTTGTAATCAAGGGAGGTATGTAATGCAATAAAAAAAATTTAAATATTTGACAAATATTTATGCGTCAACACTTAGTGCAGCAATAAAATAATGTTATAAGTAATTACAAGAAATTTATTTTAGGTAAGTATGATAACAGAATATCTTAGAAAGGTCTTTAAAGCCAAAAATTGTAAATCTCATACATTTATTGATTTTAATAGTTTAGGGAATTCAGAATTTAGGGATGTAAAAGTTGGGATAGAGGCATATCGTAAAAATGTTATAGTTTATCGATGTGTGAATTTAATAGCCCAGTCAGCAAGTCATGTCCCTTGGATAGTTAGTAAAAACAACCGAGGGGCTTTTGAAAAAATGCCAAATCATCCTGTTTATAATTTATTGAAAAAACCTAATCCAGAAAAAGCTGGAGCAGATTTTTTTGGTGAAGTGATAGCAAGTAAGCTGTTATATGGTAATGCTTATATTTTAGTAACATTAATAAATAATCGTCCCCGAGAAATTTACTTATTACCTGCCAATTCGACTGAATTAGTATTAGAGAGGAATTCTCCAGTAGCATATAGATATATAAATAGCAGTGGAGAAAGAATTTATCCTATTTCATCAATTGATCGAATGAGCAAGGTGCTACATTTGAAAAACTATCATCCTACCAACTGTTATTATGGACTATCTTGCCTTGATGCGGCTTCCTTGTCAATCGATCTGCATTTGCAAGCTACTAGCTGGAATAGTTCTTTACTGAGGAATGGAGCTCGTCCAAGTGGAGCATTGATAGTCAAAGAAACTAATGGTTATCTTAGTGATGAGCAGTTTGATAGGTTACACGAGCAACTTACCGAAAAATTTACCAGTAGCAATAATTCTGGTAAGCCTCTTCTTTTAGAAGGTGGACTTGACTGGCAAGAAATGAGTATTAATCCCAAGGATATGGATTTTATCGAGGCAAAAAACTCTGCAGCTAGGGAAATAGCTTTAGCTTTTGGTATTCCCCCTCAATTGTTAGGTATCAATGGTGATAATACTTATAGTAATATGCAAGAAGCTAGATTAGCTCTGTGGGAAGAGACGTTAATTCCGTTGCTTGATAAATTATCAGACGCCTTAGGTAACTGGTTGTCTCACTGGTATCAAGAGGAGATTATTATTGATTTTGATCGGGATAGTATTTCAGCATTGACCGAAAAACGAGAGAATTTATGGGCTAAAATCTCCAATGCTAGTTTTATGACTTTGAACGAGAAGAGATCTCTTGTCGGTCTTAAACCAATAGATGGTGGAGATAGATTATGACAAACGATACAATTACTACATTATATGGTTTTATTGCTAAGATAGTTTCTCTGCTTGAAGATGAAATAGATGAGCTAGAATCAAAAAAATCCAAGGGGGAGATAGTAGTTAAAAAGAATATTACTGAAACGCTGAATAAATTAGTCAATTTAATTATTCAGCTAAATAAACTTAGCAAAGATGAGTATTTAAATGAAAACACCATAATGAAAGAAGAGGACAAAGAAATTATAGCTGAATTTTTGAGTAAATATCAATGACTTATCCGAAGAAGTTATTATATGCAATATTGAGGCAAGATTTTAATAGTTTCATCAATAAAGTATTTAATACCATTAATCCTGGAGTAGAATATCAAGCCAATTGGCATATTGAGCTAATTGCTGAATATTTGCAAGCAGTACAGAATGGAGATATTAAGAGGCTAATCATTAATATGCCGCCTAGGTCTCTAAAATCTGTATGTATTGGAGTAGCATGGCCAGCCTGGATATTAGGACATGATCCAACAAAAAGGATTATGTCCGCCAGCTATTCTCAAGTATTAAGTGTAAAACATTCTTTAGATTGTCGTTTGGTACTTACTTCCGATTGGTATCAGCAAATTTTTCCGAAGACTATTTTAAGTAAGAAACATAATCAAAAAAGTAAATTTCTGACAAATAATAATGGTTTTAGGTTTGCTACGTCAGTTGGTGGTTCGGCAACAGGTGAGGGGGGTGATATACTCATTATTGATGACCCACATAACCCTACTCAAATCAATTCACCCAAAATGCGTAAACGGGTGATTGAATGGTTTGAACAAACTTTTGTCACCAGACTTAACAACAAAAATACCGGAGCAATAGTATTAGTTATGCAAAGATTACATGAAGAAGATTTAAGCGGACATTTATTGGCAAATTCCAATTGTTGGCATCATTTAAAAATTCCAGCTATGGCAAAACGAGAACAAATATTTTCAATCAATAAGTATAAATATCAATATGTTACAGGTGATATTTTGCATAGTTTTCGCGATAATCCTGATTATCTGATAAAATTAGAACAAGAAATTGGTGTGCATAATTATGCTGCTCAATATTTGCAAGAGCCAATATCTAATAATTGTATATTGTTAAATATTGAGGATATTAGTTTTTATGAAACCATACCAAAAAAATTTGATTATTTTGTGCAAAGTTGGGATACTGCCATTAAAATTTCAGAAAATGCTGATTATAGCGTTTGTACCTCTTGGGGTATTTTAGATAAGAAATATTATCTTGTATCAATGTTCAGGCAAAAAGTTACTTATCCAGAGTTAAAGGGGCAAGTAGAAAAACTAGCCAAGAAATATTGTCCTAGATATATATTAATTGAAGATAAAGCCAGTGGTCAGCAAGTTATACAAGACCTAAGATTAGATGGGATTGTTAATATAGTTGCCATAAAGCCCAGACTTGATAAAATTACTAGATTCTCCTCAGTTTTAGCTTTATTCCAATCTACAGCCGTAGTTTTGCCAAAACAATCGGCTTTTAATAGTATATTACTCAATGAATTGTTAAATTTCCCACATTGCAAAAATGATGACATAGTTGATTCAGTTAGCCAATTTTTGAATTTTATCAAAGAGCGATCTAACAAATCAATAGCAAGGATACGGGGGTTTTAATTGGCTATATGTTTACACAGAAAAGAGTCATATATGGACGAGTGAATTTGTCATTCCTACTTCGGTGCGGAATTTAGACCCCTGCCTTCGCAGGGGTGACACTAAGGTAAGCAGGGGTGACATTGAGTCCCTTGTCATTCCCGCGTGTAGGCGGGAATCTAGCCCTCTGCTTACGATAACTCTTTCTAAATTGTCCTAACCCCCTCTTTTTTATTATGTGGAGGTGGTGATATTAATATTTTAGATGAAATATGTGATTTTGCTGCCTGTCCTACAATTTTTGCTTTATCATGCAATTGTTCAAGTGCTGCTATCTTGCTTTTATCGTAAGAATATCCGTGCCATTTATTTTTTAAATACTGACAAATTTTTTCAACAAAATTTTTCCTTGGAACTATCACATTCGATGAAGTAGCTCGCTCTTTTACTAAATCTTTAGAAAATTTATTCATTGTATATTTGTCTGGTTGAGCAATAAACTTACTTAACTGATCAACAGTTTCTTTAGCAATATCGTTAATTGACTCTGCACTTAATTTATTGGTTTTTTTATCTTTTTGAGTTTCGATTGCTTGGTCAATTTGTTTTACTAACAAATCAGCTAAAGCCTCTTTAACACCATCTAGTCTTTTTAATGCTGTTATTGCTTTAGTCTCATCTTGTTCAGAATGTAAAATTTCTGAAATTTTTTCTGTTACAGCTTCTTTATATTGTTCAGCATTAAGAGCATCAGCTACTAATTCCTTCGATAAAGCACCATTACTCTTAATAATTGATAAAGGATCTTTGGCAGGACAGGATGCTTTGATTGTTTCTAACTTGCCAATAAATTGATTAGCAACCTCTCCAGTACCAGCTACATCAATTATTACTTGCTGTTTCGGTTCGGCTTCTCCTACTGTTCCTAATGTAGCTGTAATATTTATCGCCATAAAATCTTGGCTATTAAATTTTGTATCTACCATATCTCTAAGGTCTGAAAATGGAGCTAAAACGTACTTACTACAATCAAATATGGCTTTCTGTTCTCCAACATATGATAGATTATTATCTTTATCTATAATAATCTTCGACACAACACCATCTCTTAGCCACTCATTCATTATAACATCCGTACCATCCTTATAGTAGCAATCATCGTATGTTTTTGCTTTTAGTTTGTTAAATCCAGCCATACCACCAGCTATACCAGCTTGATAATTTGCTGCTAAGATATATTCTGTTTGTTGTGTTGACAATTTATAATCATTGGTTAATGCCTTATGCATGTCTTGATAGGTTACTTTATACTCATCATCTTTACCTACCTTACACTGAGCTATTAGGTCTACTAGCCCCCCATTTGGAGTCTCAATATAAAAGACCGCTTTTCGTTCTATATCCTTATTAAATCTACGTTGTACTTCAATCTCATCTTTATAATCTTTGTCATATTTAGGATCAAAGCATTCTGCTATAAATTGTAAATTTTTATCCGAACTTTGTATAGCATCATCAGATGTAAAACTATGTGATTTCATAATATCTCCTTAAATATCTTTAGTTACTTAATTTCTCTGCTATCAAAATCACCGTCTCTCTGCCATCTAGAGACCATGTTTTTGATTTATACTTTAATCCAGCTATTTTACATTCAATTATTCTAAAATTATGTTTTTTAAAGATGGTAGTTAGTACATTTTGATCCATAAACATAAACGGTTCATCATTAATTGACGCAAGCTGGTTAGAGCTAGTAACTGAGGTGTTTAGCCAATTTTTTACAGATTGAACATAACCAGGAAATGGTTCTTTATTTAATACTCTTTTCTCATATTCAGGAATAAACCTTTCATAACGCTTAACATATGGCGTAATAGCAATTGCATAAACCCTTCCTCCATCTTTTAACAGATTAAATATGTTGGCAACTGCCTTATCTAATTGCTCTGGAGAAAAGAAATGTAAAACCCGGGCTATCAGAATAGCATCATACTTATCATGAATTTCTAAGTTTGAAGTAATATCACCAGAGATAAATTTAATTTTATCTAAAGTTGATTGGTTTAATTTTAATGTTTCTATGTTGTGTGCTGCAATAAAAAGATGACGTTCATCAAGATCATTTAAATGGTAAGTAACGTTATGTTGCTTCTTTAGTGTTTCCATCATAGCTTTTCCATAAGCCCCACCGATTTCTAAAACCATCCGGTTTTTTGAAAATTCTATAAATTTCTTTGTTACCTCATCTAATTGTGGTGACATTGCTCCTCTCTTATTAAGAGTTTGAATTCGACCATCATCATCTTCTTTAGGCTGCAATAATTTTAGATCATAATACTTGTTTTTTGCTTCTTCAAAGCTATATTCTGCTGCACATAGCTCATAATTTTTGCATAATACGATTAGTAAAATACAAGATATTTTTAAAATTTTAAACATTTGCTTTATTTACTTCTTAATTACAAATTACAATAGTAGATAATATGGTATGGTTATATAACTCTCCAGTATGGCAACAACGTCGATAACTTATATATTTCTCAGGATTACTATAGGTATCCTCTAATATCCTGGTTATATCTTTAACACCCGCTTCTTGCAATTGAAGTTCTACATAAGCTGGTAAATCAAACATATAATATCCTATTTTCAAGGAATTAATAAAGAATTTTGAATAATCAGCTCGTTGTTTTATAAAATTATCGTAATATTCCTGATCAACTTCATAAGAACATTGTTGAATACTAGGGCAAATAATAGCTTTGATGTTTTTAGCTCCTTTGTTGTGCATTAATTTTACCACATTATTAATGATACCGGCTTTAGCCCCACGCCAACCACAATGAGCAGTCCCTATAACCATACCATCTTCGCTACTAAATAACACAGGAACACAGTCAGCACTTTGTATTGCTAGCACTAGATTTTTTTTTGTAGTAACGGCTCCATCAGCTTCAATATCAGTATCAGTATCAATATCAAGATCAGCATCAATAACTTTGGTACCATGCATTTGCTGCAAAATGATAATGTTATCAGCATTATAATGTTGAACTACTGCTAACCTATTATTTTGGACAATTTCTAAGTTATTAGAAACACCAGACTTATTTTTTTTACTATAAACATGACTAGATTGCTTGAAGCTTTTATCAAAAATTTTATAATATACTTTATTCTTTACTAACTGATGCACATGACAACTCCACAGGATTTTATTTATAAACTATCAGATCATTTGCAAAAGAACAATGCATTGCAAAAAATCATCAACAAATTCCAAACAGACTATTCACTAACCCCTTGTATTGGAGTGGAAATAGAGTTTTATTTGAGCAAAAATATTGCTCCACTCGAATTGCAAACTCTGCTTGGCATAGTAGTTAAGAAAGAAAAAGGTGATAATCAATTTGAGATAGATTTACCACCTTCTACTAACATAATTGAGTATATAGGAAAAATTAGTAGCACTAAGTCTAAAATACAAATTATTGCAAAAAAATTGCAGGGCAAGGTAAATTTTTCTGCCAAACCATTTCCCAACGATTATGGTAGTAGTATGCATTTTCATGTAAATTTTATAGATTCTTCAACGTTATTGAGAGAAGATACTTTAGTAGCAGCGAAGCAAACTCTCCCAAACGTCATTGCGAGATCATGTAGTGATCGTGGCAATCCAGAAAAATTAAATTTGGATTGCTTCGTCGGCTCACGCCGCCTCGCAATGACGAGTTATAATACAAACGTCATTGCGAGATCACGTAGTGATCGTGGCAATCCATATTCATTAGATATAATAGGACAGAGCATCTGTCATTATATGCTCGATAGTTTTTTGGTATTTATGCCGAATGAAGATGATTATCTTCGCTTCGATAAAAATTTTATGGCACCAACTAATGTGTCTTTTGGTAATAACAATAGAACTGTTGCTGTACGTATTCCTGATTCGTTTCCTAGAAGACTAGAACATCGAATAGCAAGCCCACTAACCGATCCTTATTTGGCAATTTTCACTATTTTAAATTCTATATTATTAGGTCTGGAATTTCCTGATAAAATTAATAATATCAGTAAAATATATGGTAATGCTTTTGATCAACAATATAATTTAGTGCCATTACCAAAATCATTAGCAGAAGCATTAGAATTATTTAATTTACAGTTTTTTTTATCTAAACATTTTCTTTAAAAATTCTATAAAAAACTAATATCATTGCAAGAATGCGTTAGCCTAAAAAGCAATTGTAAGTTGTCATTTACTTTTGCTCATAGGCTATTCTTTTTTGACTGTTCTATTTCTTCCTTTAACGCTTTTATTTCCTCAATGGTTAGTTCGGTAAATTCAATGATTTCATCTATTGGCTTTCTTTTAGCCAACATTTTCTTTGCCATGGTTATTTTACCTTCAGCTTTACCCTCAGCTTTGCCTTTAGCTTCACCTTCTTTAAAGCTTTCTTCTAAAGCAATATCTTCCGCATCTTCCTGCAATTTGCATCTTACATATAAGTCGTATTCTGCTGGTGTTAGTCCATGCATCTCGATAACATGGTAAGCTTCTAATACCTTACTACTTTTAATTCCTACAGGGGGGGTATTTTCTTTTGTTGCATATTTAAATAGATGTAACCACTCATCGGCAATACTCAATAATGGTTGCTTAATATCTTTAAATTTTTTAAGCTCTATAAAGACATACGATATATCAAATATGTGTTGCTGTTTCTTAGTTGTGGTCTCAATAGTTTTATGAAAACTTATATATGGTACTTCTTCAGCAAATATTTTTGATTTCATTAATGATATTACTACTATCGGTAATAAATCATTGTGAGTCACCCCTTCTGTAAGTTGTTGAACATATGAATGAGCAGAATAATATTGTAATCTTTTTAAATAATCGGTTTCATTTCTTTTCTGCATCTCGATAATGTACCAATGATCTGACTCATCTTTAACTTTCAAATCAAATACACTTCTCTTACCTTGATGAATTCTAGGTAAATGTTCTAATGAAAGAAAGTTGATTTCCTTAATTCTATGCTTTTCAGGTAAATCAAGAATACTATTAAGAAATTCTTTTAGCCTCTCCAGATCACTAAAGATTTTCTTAAATAGACTATCATTTGTTGGGTCTAAATATTTTTGCATATCAACTACTTCCTTCTATGTTGTTAATTCTATAGTCAACTCAAGAAAATTTGGGACTAGGAGTGATTATATCCCCAACTTCTCATCAATTGACTATACCTTATCAAAAATCATTGAAGTAGGGATATGTATCACTATATCTTTTGTTTGATTCTCCTTTTTCTTCAATTGGTGAATCTGCTCTACCTTCTTTATCAAAAGAATTCCCTGTTGGTATTAGTGACAATTTTTCAAAAATTTCCATCCATGTCAGTTTTTTATTTTGGTTTTTATCGTCCATAAATATTTCCTAAATATACTTACCTCAAATAATTATTATATATCATTAAATATATAATCTCAATCATCTTGAAAAAAATATCTTTCCTAGCTAGCCTATGCTCATTCAACGATAGATTTCTTTCCGAATATGTACTATACTTAAACCATTCGAATATTACTTTAATAAATGTGGGTTCTAACTGTGGCTATTATAGATCATCAAAACTTAATATCTGTTAACATTGAAGATGAGATGAAAGGCTCATACTTAGATTATGCAATGAGTGTAATTGTCAGTAGGGCTATTCCAGATGTACGCGATGGTCTAAAGCCAGTACATCGCAGAATCCTTTATGCAATGTATGAAGCTTCTAACTACTTTAACAAACCTCATCGTAAGTCAGCGAGAATTATTGGTGATGTAATGGGTAAATATCATCCACATGGTGATGCGGCAATTTATGACTCATTAGTAAGAATGGCACAGGATTTTTCTTTAGGATTACCACTAATTAATGGACAGGGTAATTTTGGTTCGAGAGATGGTGATGCACCTGCTGCTATGAGGTATACAGAGTCAAGACTGGCTAAAGTTACTCATACATTACTTGAAGATATTGACAAAGAAACCGTTGATTTTGCTCCAAATTATGATGGTTCTGAGAAAGAGCCTACAGTATTGCCATCAATGTTTCCAAATCTCTTGATAAATGGTACTAATGGTATTGCTGTTGGTATGGCCACCAATATTCCGCCTCATAATCTTGGAGAGATTATTGATGCTTGCTGCCTATATGTTGATAATAATGATATAGAAATATTAGAACTTATGTCAGTGGTTAAAGGTCCTGATTTTCCAACGGCTGGTATTGTACTTGGTACAAACGGTATTAGGTCGGCTTACTTAACGGGCAGGGGGAGTATTCTAACTAGAGGTCGAGCAGAAATTGAAGAGATTGCTAATAATAGACAGGCTATTATTATTACAGAAATACCATATATGGTTAATAAAGCTAAATTAGTTGAGAAAATTGCTGAATTAGTCAAAGAAAAACGGATAGAGGGTATCAGCGATCTTAGAGATGAATCAAATAAAGATGGTATTAGAGTAGTAATTGAAATAAAGAAAGACGTGGTAGCCGAAGTGGTGCTAAACCAAATATATTCTTATACTCAGTTACAAACCAGTTTTGGGGTGATTATGTTAGCTCTAAAAGACGGGCTACCAGAAGTTATGAACTTAAAAGAAGTAATAGCGGCTTTTGTTAATTTTAGAGAAATAGTAATCACTCGGAGAACGATATATTTATTAAATAAGGCTCGGGATAAAGCTCATATTTTATTGGGACTAATTATTGCCGTTAGTAACATTGATGAAGTTATTAGAATTATTAAATCTTCAAGTGATCCGGCAAGTGCTAAAGAGCAATTAATGCAAAGGACTTGGGATGCATCAACTATCATAAATTTAGTAAAACTTGTTGATGATAGAGCGGTGATAGCCGATGATGGTAACTGTTATTTTACTGAAACACAGACAAAAGCTATTCTTGAAATGCGGTTACAACGTTTAACTGCTATGGAGAAGAATAAATTAGAAAGTGATCTAGGAGAAATTGCTGAGGAAATTACAGGCTATACTGCTATTTTATCATCCCGTGAAAAGCTTTTAGAGATTTTAAAAAACGAGTTAATTAGAATTAAAGATGAATTCGCTACACCACGTCTTACTAGCATTGAATTTGGTGATTTCGATCAGGATATAGAGGATCTTATCCAAAGAGAAGAAATGGTTGTGACCGTAACATTAGGCGGTTATATTAAACGCGTACCTCTTGCTACCTATAGAGCACAGAACCGGGGAGGGAAGGGCAGGTCAGGGCTGTCAATGAGAGACGAGGATATTACTACTCAAATATTTGTTGGTAGTACTCACACACCAATGTTATTTTTCTCAAATATTGGTCAAGTATATAGCTTAAAATTATACAAATTACCGCTCGGTAATCCTCAGAGTAAGGGCAGACCAATAGTCAATATTTTACCTTTAAAAGAAGGAGAGCATATCAATAATATTATGCCATTACCTGAGAATCAGGATGAGTGGGATAGTTTGAATATTATTTTTGCTACAAGCCAAGGTAATATCAGGAGAAATGATTTATCAGACTTTAAACGTATTCAATCAAATGGTAAAATTGCTATTAGGCTTGATGATAATGACCTTTTAATAGATGTTAAAGTTTGTAAAGATGAAGATCATGTGTTACTGGCAACAAAATCTGGTAAAGCCATAAGATTCCCTGCTAGTTCAGTTAGGGTATTTAAAAGCCGCACTTCTGATGGAGTAAGAGGGATGAGACTTGCTTCAGGCGATTATGTTATCTCTATGACCATATTAAAAGGCATCTCCTGCACTATGGATGAAAGAGAAACTTACCGATCAATTCCTCTAGAGGAAAGATTGTTAATAGCTGATGGTAAAGAATTTACTCCAGAAGAATATGGGGTAAATTTAACTAAAGAACAAATTTTGGAAATGGCACTGTCTGAAGAATTTATCCTCACTGTTACGGAAAATGGTTTTGGCAAGAGAAGTTCGGCATATGAGTATAGGATTACTAATCGTGGTGGGAGCGGTGTTGTTAATATGGATGTGTCTAATAAAACAGGCTTGGTTGTTGGCGTAATGCCGGTTAATATATCTGATGAGTTGATGCTAATTACTAATAACGGCAAACTAATTAGGTGTAAACTTGAATCGGTACGTATCACTGGACGTAATACTAGCGGGGTAATATTATTTAAAACTGAGCAAGAAGAAAAAGTAGTTTCTGTTGCGTTGATTGCTGAAAGCCCTGAAACAGAAGAAGAAAATATGCAAGATGGTAGTGATGATGGAGAAGTATTGCCTGAATAGACCTCTTGCCAAGCGTCATGGCTCAGAGCTGCTTTGCGGCGACGCGGCAATCCAAATGGATTGCTTCGTCGGCTACGCCTTCTCGCAATGACGTAAAGTTTTGCAGGAGAACTAATGAAATTATCTGATTTTGATTTTACTTTACCGAGTGAATTAATAGCCCAGAACCCAGCAAAAAAACGAGATGAGTCTAATTTATTGGTAGCTGCCCCAAATAATCACTTAGTGCAGACCAAGTTTCATGATATAATCGACTATCTATGCCCTGGTGATTTAATGGTATTTAATGACACGAAAGTTATTAACGCCAAATTGCTACTGAATAAATCTGGTAAAAAGATCGAATTATACCTAAACAAGGCAATAAGTGATAATTATTGGCATGGTTTTGCCAAGCCATCAAAAAGACTTGCCATTGAAGATCAGTTTGAGTTTGCTGGTAATAAGATTATTATAAGTAAAAAGCTTGGAATGGGACAAGTTGAGGTGGCTTTTGCTCTAGATAATATCTCAATTTTTGAGTTTTTAGAGAAATATGGTGAAATCCCGCTACCTCCTTATATCAAAAGGGGAGAAAGTTTACCAAAGGACGCTAATTTAGAGGATGATATAGGCAATTCAGAAGAATTTGACTATAATAGATATCAAACAGTTTATAGCAAGAACCATGGAGCAGTAGCCTCCCCAACTGCAGGGCTACATTTCTCCGAACAGTTGTTGGCATTAGTTAAAGCAAAAAATATTGAAACTGCCTTTATTACCTTGCATGTTGGGGCAGGGACGTTCCTACCAGTTAAAACTGAAGATATTGATCAACATCAAATGCATTCAGAGTATTATCATATAGATAAAAAAACTGAAGATATGATTAATAAGGCAAAAAAAGAAAATAGACGAATAATAGCCGTCGGCACTACCACCTTACGAGCATTAGAAAGTAACGCCATAGCAAATAATGGGCAAATAACAAATGGTGGATTTGAAACAGCCATTTTTATTAGACCAGGATTTAAATTTCAAATTGTCGATATGTTAGTTACCAATTTTCATTTGCCAAAATCTACATTATTCATGTTAGTTTGTGCATTTGCTGGCTATCAGGAAATAACTAATATCTACAAATATGCTATAGATCAAAAAATGCGATTTTTTAGTTATGGTGATGCAACGCTTCTTTATCAGCACTGTCATTGTGAGGAGCCTTGAGCCTCAACCGTCATTGCGAGGAGCCTTGAGCCGACGAAGCAATTCTGTTCTATGTCATCTCAACTTTATGTCACCCCTGCGTAGGCAGGGGTTTATACTAGATTCCCGCCTACGCGTGAATGACAAGAGTACTCGGAATGACAAATTAATTTATAGCATGTCAATCAAAATTTAAGAATAGAATTATAATATTAATGGTATTGAAAATAAGCATGTATTGACCTCGGAGTAAGATTACTAATAAACTCATTTAACTTGCCAGGATCCTTGATCAAGTTGATTGAAACAATATTATTCTCTTCTGCAGTCTCTATGATAGCAGGCTGGGCTAGGGGGGCTTGTTCCTGCTCTTTTTGAAGTTTTGCTAGTAATGAACTAAGTAGCTTTATTTTAGCTATAGTTGATGAATCTAAACTAGTTGCGTTATTTAAATAACACATGGCTGTGTTAAAATCCTCTTTTTCTACAGCTATATAAAAAGCAAAATCTTGAGCAGAGGATAGTAACAGAGCAGACCTATCGCCTAAGCTAGCATTCTCTTTTAGAAACTGTAAGCAGGGTTCAGATTTTTCTTCCAAACCATTCTGTTTATAAAATATAAATTCTAGATATTTAAGAAGAGGGAAAGTATGATGTCCTAAAATTTCAGGATATTGTTTGTACTGCTGGTTAATAAATTCTAACCCTTCTTGCCATAACCCAGCTTCTTTACAAATTTTTAATATTTTAAATAATTTAATTGGTATATTAAGCTCCTTTGTACAACAAATAGTGATTTCATTGCAACACTCAATGGCTTTGTTAAATTCCTTATGTTGTAAAAAGAATTTTATCCATATTTCTTTATAAATCGCTAAATAATCGTTCTGATGTGTATTATTCTGAAAAAACGTACCTAATTCTGCAAGGGAAGCATCTTGCTTAGATGCAAATTGCAGCATTATTGTAGATAAATTTTGCAGTGCTGGATCTGTTAACGTCTTTGCATGGTTTTCTAATGCTGTTAAAATAGAAAAATTTGGTGCAGACCCAACAATATTAAGCATTATTTGATACAACTCTCTAATAGCACTATCTTTAATTTTTGCTATTTGCCTTGAAATATTGTAAATATCACCATTATTAATATAATGGTTTAATTGTTCCATTATTGCCCCTTGATCATCTGGCGTTAATTTTTCCGCCTGAGAAAAATACTCTAAAGACTTTGCTATATCAGAATGTTTCCACGCTAATCCTAGATTAAATAAGATCTCATATAACGATTCATTATATGTTCCAGCTGGTAGTTTTTTGAAACTCTTAATTAGATAATTATGGGCATATTCAGCATATTTAATGGCATTATTGTCATCTGCTACTCCTAAGCACTCTATACACATTATATTATATAATACTGTCAGAATAGTAGATAACTCCAAGGTTGTAGCTTTATCTATTATATATTTTTGCAATTCAGCACTCTCTTGATATTGATAGTGCTTATATAATCTAATTAACGTTTCTAAGCTGTTAATGACATATGGCATTTCATCAGATGACATCTTCTCAGAAGGTTTTGCTAATTGCTCAAGGAAGCTTTTTATACCATCGATCGCACCTACAAAATATTTTTCGTTATTTTTTTCTGATAAAATAGCTTTATAAAAATCTGCCATTCCTTTGTAAAAGCCTAAGATTTTATCTTCCTCTGGTTGCGGTTCTACAAGTTTAGCTGTTACTTTTCCCTTGTTCTTCAATACCTCTTTGGCGAATGCTACATAATTATAGAATTTACCACTTGGAGCAATTAGCTCTGCTCCGGCTGCTTTTAATTCGTTGACTATTGGAGTATATTCAAGTAAACGTGCGAAATAAAGAGACGCAAATTTTTGATTATCTTGAACATTTAAATCTGCTTTAGCTTTAATGAGTGTAATAACAGTTGGCAAACTATTAGCAATTATTGCTCTATGTACTGAAGTTTGTCCTTGAAAATCTTGATTATTAGGATTAAATCCTTTGCTAAGTAGAAAACTGACAATTTTTTCAGATCCATAGATAGCAGCTTGATCAAGTAAAGTTGCTTTAGCTGCTGAATCTTTTTGTTCTCTGAGATCAACCTTGAACTCATTAATTATTAGTTCTATTATATTTACATTGTTATCATCTTCGACGTATACTTGCAGCAAAACTGCATAACTTTATCTAATTTTTTTGTTAGTATGAATTTTTTATACATTTGGGTTTCATACTATGCAAATACCATCGATTACTATTGAGCAAGTAGCTCAGCAATTTAAAGCTTGGCGTCAAACTAAAACTAATAAGTTTGATCCTATACCAAACCATCTAAAGGAATTAGTTCACCAATTACTCCATCATTATTCTTACCAAGAGATAGCTAAACATCTTAATATTAATAAAGCAACAATTAGTTCAACTAAAAAAGCCCATGAACCTACCATCAAAACTTCTTCTGTCTCAACTTCAAATCAATCCCTACAACAAAATATTAATTTTCTCCCATTTCAACTAGTAAATTCTATAGATACCGATCCTGTAGCTGCTCCCAAGCAAAATCACTATACTTGTCACATTATTAAACCAAATGGTACCAAGCTTATTATCCAAACACTAGAGCCAAAAACTATAATTCAGACATTTTTATGCTGCAACTAACCCCGGCGTCAGTTATTTTTGTTGCCACTATTGCCATCGATTTTCGCAAGGGTATCGATGGCTTAATCGCTGTTTGTAGACAAAAACTTTCTTCTGACCCTCTTAATGGTTCCTTGTTTTTATTCTATAATAAAAACAGAACTGCCATTAAAATTTTGTCCTTTGACGGTCAAGGCTTTTGGCTATGCTCTAAACGCCTATCCAAAGGTAAATTTACGGCAAAACTTTTCCCATCTGATAATTCATCTTACCAAATTTGTTATAGAACCTTACACATTCTTATTCATAATGGCGATCCTAGTTCTGCCAAATTCTCTAATGATTGGCTTCCTGTCGTTTAAGCTGCTGTCTCGATTAATTCCGTATTATTCATATATCTTGCATAGGCAAAAGGCGTATAATCCTCAGGATGCTTCTTTGCTTTGCTACTATGCTCTTGTAGCCAATTTAAATATTTAAAGGCATTGATCTCGTTCTCACTACAAGTCTTTACTATACTATACAGACCACTATGTATCTCAGCACTATTGATTGTTTTAAAGAATAATGAATTCTTCCTTTGTAAAATAATGGTACGCAGTGATCTCTCAGCCCAATTATTATCAAGATTGCTAACTGGGATTTTTAAAAATTGGGTCAAACCTTCTTTATTATTTATCCAATATTTCATAGCTTGTCCAAGCCTACTATTAGGCTCAACTTTCTTGTCGTTAAATAATTCGTCTATTTTGTTATATATGTTTTCTATATATTTACTGCTATGTTCCTGATGATACCCAAGTTTCTCTTCAGGACTCATCTCTTTACATTGATGTTCATTGTGGTAAATCCCACGTGTTTGTTTGAGAAAATATCCGCATTCTTCAGGGTAATATAGTTCATTTTCTGTAAATTTTCTCTGACCATGTGACAAACAATTGATCATCACTATTATTGCCAGTAATTCTTTATCTGCTTCTGATAATACCGGGTTATTATTGTTACTTGCGTCAGTCATTAATTGGATAGAATCTGTTCTATTCTTACGATTCTTTAGTACGTTACCTATATTTTCTCCACCATGCCTATTACCGGTAAAATATAAAACTATTACCTCATTATTTGCAGTCTTAGCACATATTGTAGTAGTATAACAGCTGCGTCCTTTCTTATTTTGAGTACGTAATTTTTTATTGGCTATAGTAATTTCTAAAATCCTAGCTCTAGTATCATCAAGGTTCAGTGAACTACATTCGGCAGCCATTTCCAATAATACCCCGTAAATTTCAGCTCCACCACCTTCTTGCCAAACATCTAAATATTGTTGCCAGAGCGAGCTGTATGCTATAGGAACCCCGCTTAAACTCTGTAGCCTAGATAAACGGTAGAAAGGAGTACCATAGGTCTTTTGTAACACTATTGCACTTCTGCTACTATTTGTCCATTTGTTGATATTTTTATTGTTCATAACTGTATAATCGCAAGCATTACAGCGTAACGTTTTCTTTACATATCTGTTGACTGTAATTGGAGCATTACCTGTAAATTGTAGCAATTTTCTAGCTTCACTATTATATAGTTTGCCATTATAGCAGTGAGGACAGCTATCACCACTACAAAAATTCTCAGGAGTTAAATAGCTGGTATTCGCATCCTTATAATCATCAAACCCATATTTACCTTGCCAATTACTACGATCTATCTTTTTGGGCTTATCGCACTCTCCTTCATTACCACCATTCCCGTTATCAGATTCACCTGGCGGTTCTTTTAATGAATCTGAACTATCTTTTTTTTGTGATCTGCCTTAAAACCAATCAGCATTTCCTTAAGCTTATTTATACTGATATTTGATGATGCTAGCTTGTCTATTAGCTCGTTACAAAATTTCACAAGCTCTACTATCGTTTGCTGTTCATCTCCCGTTAATGAACTTTCCTTGACATGCTGTATTAGTTCTTCTCGTTCTTCAGCACTTAAGGTCGCTACTTTTGGTTTTTTCATTTGATTAATTATCATTATTATTAATATTTCAAATATTATAATATGACTGCTACTTTTTCAACTAGTTTTTTTATTAATCTGTTTTTTATTAATCGGTGATATTTGCATAGTAGAAATCCAAATTTATACAATAAATTCATACTAGCAAAGAAATTAGATAGTGTTACGCAGTTTTGCTGCAAGTATACAAAACATCCTTACCAACCATTGAAGAGCTTGAAGATGAATTGTCCAAGGATATTAAGGCTCTTGAGCAGACAACTGCTAAATTGCAATCATTAACTAACTTGCTAGCTAAAGAAAGAGAATTATTACACGAACTTGCCGAGAAAAATGCTACTTTAGCAGCTGAATTAGTAGCACTACATTATGCTACATATGCATTAGCGTATCAAAAAGAGAAAATAGCAGATGCAAGTAGTACAGCATTAGAAGAGTTAGAGAACATTGTAAAAATATGTGGTGGTTATGCAAAATTAGGCTTAACCCCAGTATAGACACAATTATACTCAAATCATTTGAATATATAGCTAATCGGCTTAGCTATAAAGCCAAGGTGGAACAGCCAAAGAAACTGGTAAGTTTCTTACAGTAATAACTGTATCTGCTAATGAATAATAATCATCCACCCTAATTAAAGCTATTGCCATGTTCTGATAAGCTGAACATACTACGCCAATTTTTATATTATTGGCGATAATTTCATCGTCTTTCGCGATATCTAAACTACCAACATTACCGGAATCTATGTTAATGGATAATTTAAATATTTTTTTTCTTACAACTCCTTGGTATTTTGTTCTGGAAACAACTTCCTGCCCAATATAACAACCCTTACTGTAACTTATAGCATTTAACTCCTCAGCCCCATATTCGATGGGAATAGACCTATTGGCAATTAAATCATCATAGCCATCAACTATGGCAAAATTATATTTATCCTGCTGATATAAGCCTTCTGTTGCTGTGGTTGTTAAAAAATCATCTTTATTAATAATTGAACGAAAACCAAGCTGGTTATAACGAGGGTCTTGGTGGCTATTAAGTGGCAATTGCTGCTTTGAGTAAATAACCTGATAAGCGTTAGTTAAGTCATTCACTTCAATTTTAGCACGTAACTTGTACTGCACTAAGTGATTTTTAAATAAATCAGACTGATTAATATTTATATCAATAAAAAACCTTGTTGCCGATAATTTCAATACAAAAAAATCAAACAAATATCTTCCTTGGTTAGTTAGAGCATAGCTATAACAATAATCGTTATTTTTTATATCATTAGTGATCAAATTATGCAAAAAATTCATCGCATCATCACCAGAAACTTCAATGATTGATCTATTTGTTAATATTTCATACATAACTACCAACTATTACATTTTAATTGACTTTGTAACTTTTATAACTACTATAGCATAATGAAGCAACAATTGTTTGCCATAAATTATTTATTATATGAGATGCACTTCCTACTTTACTACTTCTGAATACAAAATGAACGATTTAGTAATAAACCTCAATAAAATCGGTCTTGAACCTAAATATTTCGATGATGTACTATATATTCAAAAAGAACAAGGGGAAAATTTAAATCCTATCGATGTTTTCTTTTTCCCTTTCGGTTGCGTTACTATATGGGGAGCTGAAGAAAGCCAAGAAAAAATGCTCCTTGCAGAAATAGCAGCTCTTAAAACTAATCAAAATGACGAGCTAGTTTCCGACTTTATTTATTTTGATTATGATGAAACTACTGGTAAAACATTTATCGATGAAGAAAAAAACCAAATCATTCTTGCCGATAAATCAACTTTTATAAAATTATCTATCTCGCATGCTTTAGCTCAGTCAGTTAAGCTTAGTGTACTAGAAAAATCGGTAAGTAATCTAATTGTAAAAACCACCCCAATTCAACAAGAACTAGCCAGTACAGGTAGTGTATCACTTTCCAAAAAAGAAATATCTCAACAAATTGGGATATTATTTAACGAACGATATTCAATTAATTTACACAGCGATATACTGGATACTCCTGAATTCTTTTGGCGTCGTCCTAGTTACGAACCTTTATACTTAATGACTGCAGAGTTCCAAGATATTCAAATTCGTCAGAATATTCTTAATAATCGACTAAATATGATTCATGAACTTTACAATATTTTGTCAAATGACTTAAACTGTAAACACTCTACTAGACTTGAATGGATCATTATAATATTGATTACTATAGAAGTTGTGCTATCCCTTGCTCATGACAATCTCTTTTTCAAAATCATTTCCTATCTTATAGGCAAGATTTGAGATTTTAGATATAGTCAATTCAGGAAAATTTGGGGCTAGGAGGTTGCCTGCGATAACTAATTAGTCTCTCCGTCAAAAAGACCAAATATGAATTACTTTCGTTATTGCAGGCAACCTCCTAGTATTACAGTTGTAGTTTAGATGTGAGCATTCACGATTTTTTTGCTATTTTTTTGTGATGAATAAAAAAACCTGATCACCAAGCGTCATTGCGAGGAGACCGTAAGGTCAACGAAGCAATCCATTTCTAATCACTTTCCTGGATTGCTTCGTCGGTCTGGCAACCTCCTCGCAATTACATCTTATACTTTAACCTTTTTTCCGTGAACACTCACATTCAATCTACAACTGTAGTACTAGCATAATGCTAATCTGGTTTTTAGAAGAGCCTACTAAAGTGGTAAATTGTCATGTTTCTTCCATGGTAACTGTACTTTCTTGTTTTGAAGAAAGTTTAGTGCTTTACATATACGCCATCTAGTGTTTTGAGGTTTTATAATATCATCTAGATAACCTCTAGATGCTGCAACAAAAGGAGAAGTAACAGTATCTTTATATTCCTGAATCTTTTGCTTTTTTGATTCTGGGTCTTTACATTCTTCTTTAAATATTATTTCAGCAGCCCCCTCAGCTCCAAGTACTGCAATTTCTGAGTTGAGCCACGCATAATTAACATCACCTCGAAGATGCTTTGAGTTCATCACTATATAAGCTCCACCATAAGCTTTCCTAGTAATTATGGTAATTTTCGGTACAGTTGCTTCAGCGTACGCATATAATAATTTTGCTCCATGTTTGATAATTCCATTATGCTCTTGAGAGACACCAGGTAAAAAACCTGGTACGTCAACTAAAGTCACTATCGGAATATTAAATGCATCGCAAAAACGTACAAATCTTGCTGCCTTTCTTGATGCATTAATATCTAAACAGCCAGCTAAATGTAATGGTTGGTTCGCAACAAATCCTATAGACCTTCCTTCCATATAACCAAAGCCGGTTATAATGTTTTTAGCAAAATCTGGTTGCAACTCAAAAAAATCTCCTTCATCCACAATACGCTCAATTAATTCTTTCATATCGTAAGCTTTGTTTGGAATATTTGGGACTAAGGTGTTTAGAGACATATCAACTCGATCGGCTGGATCTTCAGTACGACGACATGGTAGTGGGCTACGATTTGATAGAGGTAAAAAATTAAAAAATCTTCTAGTTTCTATAAGTAGTTCTATATCATTTTTAAAAGCAAAGTCAGCAACACCACTCTTGGTAGTATGCATTCTTGCCCCACCAAGCTGTTCCTGGGTTACTTCTTCGCCTGTAACAGTTTTAACTACCTCCGGTCCTGTTACAAACATATAGGAAGTATTTTTAACCATAAATATAAAATCTGTTAAAGCAGGAGAATACACAGCTCCTCCAGCACAAGGACCCATAATTAAGGTGATTTGTGGAATAATACCGGAAGCAATTACATTGCGTTGAAATAATTCACCATAACCAGCAAGAGCATCGACTCCTTCTTGGATTCTTGCCCCTCCTGAGTCATTTATCCCAATAACTGGGGCTCCTACCTCCAGAGCAGAATCGAGTATAGAGCATATTTTTTTAGCATGATACTCACCAAGGGAGCCACCGAATACCGTAAAATCTTGGCTATACACAAAAACTAACCTACCATTTATGGTACCATGTCCAGTTATTACAGCATCCCCTAGAAATTTCTTTTCTTCCATTCCGAAATTATCACATCTATGTTCAACGAACATTCTTGTTTCTTCAAAACTCTCAGGGTCTAGCAATGCTTCTATCCTTTCTCTGGCAGTAAGTTTACCTTTCTTATGTTGCAATGCAATTCTTTCCCCCCCTCCTCCTTGACGGGCGTTATTACGCTTTTCATCAAGAAAATCAGAGGAATTAGCAGAGGAATTTACAATATGTTGATTCATATATGGTTATTATAGTTCATTATAATCATAACTTGTAGTATAATAACAAAATGACGAAAAGATAGTAAAAATTTATCTAGATTAGAATAGATTTCTTGTACAACTCTACTTTACAGCTATCGAAAGTTATAGTCAGTTCAGGAGAAGTTGGGGACGTCGTCGCTCAATGCTCGCCTATTACTTATAGGCGTCGCTCCATCGCTCCTAGCCCCAAATTCTCCTGAATTGACTATAGAAGGTAGAGCTGATTTTAGATAGCTTTTCCGCTATAGTCAATTGATGAGTCTTACGTAGGACAAAAAAACAAAATAGCTCAGCTTACTCACCTAATATTATCGCAACTTGAGCAAATTCATTTTCTAACTTAGTTTTAAGATTTTTATACTGAGAAGTTTTTAATTCTTCCTGGGTAATCAAGCTCTTTTTTATGGTTATTATATCTGTGAATACAGTATCTTTATCCTGATATTTACATGATCTATTCACATATATCCAGGGAGTATCAATCTCAAAGTTTAATTTTTTACAATCTTTAACTATAATATTTTTGATAATCATATATTTCTTGTTAGTTTCAGGCATACCTATAAAGATGTCTGATATCTGGTCAGAAGCTGTATGGGTGATATCATCTGATCTATTAGACTTTGAAGTTAAAGCAACCCCCATATTTGTTTTAGAAATTCTATTTCTTTGCTGTAATGCATATTTGATTGTAATATCTTTAACAATACGAGAAGTAAGATCAGGTAATTCTAAGAATTTTTTGTCTTCTTCATTAAGATATTCTCCACTCAACCTACGGAAAGTAAAATCCTTTAACTGTTCAGTTGAATAATATAATCCCCAACCACTCATGCTTGATGCCACTTCTCCCTTCATATCAAACTGACCAGACAACTCTACAATATTATTTTTTATAACTAATTCCTCGCGTGATATAGCTTGTGAAGTTTCAGGCTGTATATTGGCAACTTTGGTATAACCAGCTTCTTGAGTATCTAAGACCAATGCTATTTTATTAGCAACATCTGGGAAAATTCCTTGTGCCATACTAACAAGATTTGTTGGATCAATCCAATATACTTTGCCATTTTTATTAGTTACTTTAAGCATCGCATGATTAAAATTCCCCATGTTAGGTAAGGCATCTGGATTAGAAAAATTAGTAATACCTCGCATTACAAAAATAGGTTGAACTTTATAATCAAGTTTTTACAAGATAGCAGCAGTACTTGCAGAAAAATCTTTACAATCACCAATTTGCGAACTGGCTACTTTTTCTAAATCTCTAGGAAAGAAACGACCTGATACAGTTCGCCAATCACCCATATATTGGATTTTTTCATTTAATGCAGAAGTGACAAAATTAATTTTTTCTTCGTCGGTATTCTTGTCTGCAGCAGATTCGGCTATATTCATGAAAATTGCAGGGAGTGGTTGGTTAATTACACTAGAATACCCAGGAGCAAGTTGTTTAGCCAAGTCTTGCCATTTGGTTAAACTTGACAAGGATACCCAAGTAGTATGCTTAATATTTAATATAGCATGACTTGGTTCATTTGTTAGGTTATCGTAAGCAGGCTTTGCTAAGATAATCTCTGCCGAATGAAAATCACTCTCAGCATCTTTAATAACTTTTAATACGCCTTTTGGATCATTTACTTTAATGTTTAGAGGTAATTTAGAATTGATCTTAGTATGACTTGCCTGCACATAACCTCTCCTACTAAGAAATAAACTAGTACCATAAAAATTATCTACAGGAACTTTTGTTTCAACATGCTTATATTTTAAATATATTTCTGCTCCAAGTTCTGCTTTAGGAAATGATATGGTTATTTGTCTTAATTGATCAAAACCTTTACCAAAAAAGGCTAGTGGTTTATCCTCAATCATATCTTTAGTGACTATATATTCTTGTCCATTATAAATAGTTTTAGCTTCTAATATAGAAATTGCAGAACTATTTTCATTATAAGTCAAGCGATATTGGGAAAAATCATTGCGTCCTGATTCTTTTAGTATTTTTGCATGCATTTCTGTTATTACTTCAGAAGTGCCATCTTGGTTAATATTAATATCTTTATTATAAAATTTAAACTCAATAGGGGCATCTTCATAGCTACTCCACCTAGCTTGAGCGGTATGGTTTATTAAAAATACTAATAATATGAGGTGAAGAAAAGATTTTAAATAACTCATCATAATAATCTATATAAAAACTTTAGTTGTTACCTGTAAAAAAATTTGATAAATCAAACTTTAATTTATGTATTATAGTAACAAAAATTATAAAGCTTAGCAAGATAAAAAAACAAAAAACTGCCTAATCTATTTTTCTTTTGCCCATAAATCCATATTATATTTTTTACAATACTTAAACATAGAGACCGTATTGGAGTGATTTATGCCAAACTCTTTTACTTGCTGATTACCAAAAAATTTATAACTAGATAAGTCTTTTGCTTTACATGATGCTTTAGCTCCTTGATTATATAAGTAGCTAACATGTGCCACATTTTTACGATTATCCCTATATAAATAATGATATACGGTATAAGCTTTATTATAGGACTCTATTGCGGCTTTTACGTTATCTTGAGCAAATAAAATATCACCTTGTATTACATAACTAGCTGCTAAACTTGGATCTTCTGAATAATCTGCATCTTTAGGATTCCTACGCTCATCAGCTAGAAATATGTCAATAGCCTTATTAACATGCTCTGAGGCTTGGTCTACTTTACCCATCCCTAATTCACTTTTTGCCATTTGGGTATAAATACGACCAAATATTTCGTGTTCTTCACTTTTTACCGGTTTATGCATGTCATATAATTGCTGAGCTTGAACATAAGCTTCTGGATATTTACCCAAAAAATTTAGTATTTCTGCTTTAAGTATGTAAGGAATGGTAAGGTGTAGGTCTTTAATATTAAATCCATTTTTCACCACTACATCAATAGATTTATTGATGTAATCTAAAGATTCCTGATATCTACCTTTAATAAAAAATAATTTTGCCTTTAAATAATATATTATAAATATATCAGATTCTTGTACACCTTGTGTAAATAATACCTCCATTTTTTTTAAATTTTCCTCAATAGCTTTTACATTTCCTAAAGATCCCTCAATCCCCGCAATGTGTGAATTAAGATTAAATTTTAAAAAAACATACTCTTCACCAAGGGTATCTAAAATGTTTAATGCTCTAGTGAAATAAGAAATGGCTATTTCAAAATTTGCTAATGACATCCTATTATACACTCCTATTAACCCTAAATATCTAGCGTAACAATATTTTTGGTATTCGGACATTTGCCAAAGCTTAAAGTCACCTTTTTTATCTTTTTGTTCCAACCAATCAATCATTTGTCTTTCTTTATGTATATTTTGAGTATTGACGTATATAACAAACAGTTCAGCTCTTAGATCAAGCATTGAATATATGTTAATATTATATTTTTTAGAACTTTTTAGCAGAGCTTCTAAATTTTCAGGAATAGTTTTTGCGGTTCTCAATAAATGCCCTATCTGTGAACCTTTAGGCTTAGGTAACTTTAAAATAATATCTTCTAATAATATTTTATTATTTCTATTTCCGCTTATCTCCCTTATTTTCTGAGCAATAACATCATGCATTTCAAAGATAGGATTAGTTTCATGAGAATCAATATTAGATATTAAGGCAAATTTAGATAGTTGATAAAGATCATCATCCAGAGTATTAGGATCATCAGTGATAATTTTTAAAAGTTCTTTCGAAAAACCTTGATTATTTATTAAGGCTATTTTATTTAGCAAATTTTTAGCATTTGGCTTTAATTCCTTGATAGCTAATGTAATATTTAATTTAATTTTGTCTGTTGATTGATGAATTTTTTCTTATATTCGACTTTATCTAAACCTTTTACATTATTTAATAATTGTGCCCCTTGTACTATCATGATAGGATAACCAGCAAACTCTTTGTTCAAGAATTTTGCTAATTTGGAATTATGATTTTCTAGAATATTATTAGCAAGGGTAATTGCATCATTTTTTCCAAAAGCAGTCATTTTGACTATACTCGATAGTATTTCACTATATTGAGAGCAAAATATAACATGTCCATTATGTTCCCAATCAACGAATTCTTTAACTTTCTTATTTTTATTTACTTTTAGATTATCAAATATTAGTAACCATTTATCTTGATTTGATAAATAGTTCATTAGTTCTTTTCGGACTAATCTTATATCTTCTGATATTAGATTAGATTTAGCAGTACTATTAATAACTTTTGCTAGCTTTAGTAGTTCTTGATTAATATCTAAATTACAGTCAATAAACCAAATAAGCTTATAGTTATTTTGATTTTCATAACAATACATTCTAGCAAGTTGGGTTTTTCCCATGCCACTAGTTCCTACTATACTTGCTTGTCGATATTTAATTAAGTTATTTGTAAGCAAAGCTAGTTGTTTAACATGATCGACAAAATAAGTAACTGGTGCAACAAAATTAGATAACTGGTTAGCTATTTGTTGTTGAGCTAATGAGTTAAGAGGCATTATTAATAATATTAATAGTATCAAATATTTATTCATTGTATTTTGCTAATAAAAGGTTTCAGAAAAGTTGCATTACTATCTTTATTTTGCTCATGTACATTATATATTATACATTATTATGAGGATTTTGCCTCCATCCTTTCATACAATATTAAGATTAGGGATTACATTTTTGATATCTTACCTTGTAAAAAAACTCCTTGATTAGATTTTCAGAAATTTTTGCCGAAAAGCCACTATATATTTCAGGGCGGTAAAAACAAGATTTGCTATTAAAGAAACGTCCACCATTTTCAATCGCCCCCTGTTTTGGATCATTTGCCGCATAAAATAATCTACCTATTCTAGCGAAAGATATTGCCCCAGAACACATAACGCATGGCTCTAAAGTAACATACATATCACAATCTGATAAATTTTTACTAGATAGAATCTGACAAGATTGATTTATCGCTACAATTTCAGCATGCAATACCGGATTTTTGGTTTGCTCAACAATATTATGAGCCTTTGCAATAACTTTGTTAGTTATTCTATTGACTATAATAGCCCCTACTGGAATTTCATTTTTATCTAAAGCAAATTGTGCTTGCTTTAGAGCTTCCTCCATAAAAAAATTGTTAAATTCTGTTGATCTTTTCACGGTAATTAACTTTTTCTTCATAACCATATGGATCTAGATGAATAATTATTTCTGCCCCTGGAAACTCTAATAGCAATGCACTACAAATTTGATCACTATGATAATGAGAATTATATAATGACATATCTGCATCCATTTCTATGTGACATTGTATAAACGGCTTACTTGCAGCATATCTAGTTTTCATTTCATGGATGCCTTTTACTTCTTTAAAGCTACTAATTATTGATATAATTTTTCTTCTATCTTTTTCTGGTAACTCTTCATCAATAAGATTTTTTAAAGCTTTTCTGAACAAAGCATAAGAAGCGTATATTATGTACAATGAAATAGCTATACCAAATAATGAATCTATAAACCAAAAACGAGTAGTTAAGTTTATAGAAAAGATTACCGCAATATTTGTTAGTAAGTCTGTAAAATAATGTAATTTATCTACTTTTATTATTTCCGAACTAGTCTTTTTTATCACATAAGTTTGATAAGCTACCAAAATAAAAGTTAGTATAATACACAAATACATTACATTGATACCAGACTCTATATTGCTTGGAACAGATTTATCAATAAGAGATTTTATCGAAGAGAAACAAATAAATAAACCAGAAACACAAAAGAATACTGATTGTGAAAAAATTGCTAAATCTTGGATTTTTTCATGCCCAAATCTATGGTGATAATCAGGGGGTTGCAGTGCAAAACGAATAGCAATCAAATTAATAAAAGACGATGAAATATCAAGTATAGCATCAATTAAAGATGCTAAAATAGACTGAGAATCAGTCACAATCCATCCATAAGATTTAATAAATAAGATGAATGCAGCTAAAATAAAAGATACATAAGATGCCGATTTAATTAAATTTTGATGCTCTGAAGTCGTCATATAAAATTTCAATTGTTTTATAATATAAAATACATTATTATCCAGCTAGTGTACTATAGTCAAGAGGTGTATCAAATTTAACGATACTTAATAAGATTTTTTGTATATCTTTAATTTAAAATTATATGGTTTTTTATGAATTTAACATTCAAAATTACGGCAATTATTTTGGCAACAACAATGTTGTACGGCTGTTCTGGCATGAATAAACAAGGTGGTGGAACATTAATTGGCGGTGTAGCTGGTGGGCTTTTAGGATCTCAATTTGGCAAAGGCACAGGACAACTTGTAGCAACTGGTGCAGGTGTTCTAATTGGGGCACTTGTTGGCGGTCATATTGGTCAAACTATGGATGAGAATGACAGAAAATTGGCACAATTAAGCTCTCAAAAAGCATTGGAGACTGGCTCTAGTGGTCAAAGTGTAGAGTGGCGTAATCCGGATAGTGGTAATTACGGATATGTAACACCAGAAAGAGCTTTTAAAAACAATCAAGGGCAATATTGTCGTGAGTATACTCAAACCGTCGTTGTCGGTGGTAAGCAGGAGAAAGCTTATGGCCAAGCTTGTCGTAAACCAGATGGGCAGTGGGAAATTGTTAAATAGACTATCATAAATTTAGCAACACATCGTCATTGCTTCGTCGATCTACGATCTTCCTTGCAATGACGCCATTTGTAAAGTTTCGCAAGGATTCTAATGCCTATTTCTAAATCAGAAGATACTATATTAATAAAGTTCAGTAATGTATCTAAGCAATTTGGCAAAAAAATTCCCCTTACCAATATTAATTTTACTATCAAAAAAGGCGAAGTAACGACTTTAATTGGTTCAAATGGTGCTGGCAAAACAACAATAGCTAGGTTAATCTTAGGTTTAGATCGCCCTTCCTCTGGTAACATAATAATTCACCCTAATCTAAAAATTGGCTATGTCCCTCAAAGATTAGATTTTGCTTCAGATTTACCAATTACAGCTGAAAATTTTTTGTATTTATTAGCTTCAAATAGTACTAACAAGGATTGGCAAGAATTGAGCAATTTTATTGATTTTGATAATTATAAGCATCACGATATTTCTGAGCTTTCTGGTGGTCAATTTCAGAAGTTAATGCTAACTGCTAGCTTACTGAACAATCCTGATCTAATTATTTTAGATGAACCAACTCAATCATTAGATGTTACTAGCCAACAAGAATTTTACCGAATCATTAATCAAATAAAAAAACGTCTAAATATTACAATTTTTATGATCTCACATGATTTATTTACGGTAATGAAAAATTCCGACCAAGTAATATGTTTAAATGGTCATATCTGCTGTAGTGGCAAACCAAATGATTTAGCAGAAAACCAAGAATTCCTAAATACCTTGTCAGCAATTGGTTTTTACGTCCATCATCATGACCATAAACATTAGACCTTATATCACATTTTCAAGATATAAGGTCTAATGAAAAAATAAGCAATATTGCAAAAATAATGAAAACAGCTATTAGTGGAGCAAAAAAATCTGTTATATTTATAGATATAACCTAATTTGGAATAACTTATTATATCGAATTCAGGCTAAACATTATACTTATTGCAAATAATCTTAGCTGGTGTAATACCAATTGAAACAATTAACGCGGTATATTAATCTACTATCTATACATAATTAATTTTACTAAAGTTACATTTTTACTAAGTTGATTCCAGGCATAGCAAGCATTAGCAACGATATCTTCGTATACACCGTAACATTGATTAGATAGGAAGTGATTTTTGATCCACTGCCAAATTTGTTCCATCGCATTTAATTCCGGTGCGTATGGCGGAAGCGGTACCAAGGTAATGTTACTTGGAATAATTAATTTTTTCGCTGCATGCCACCCGGCATTATCTGTTAATAATGCAACATGCCTACCAGAATCAATAGTCAAAGAAAATTCATCTAAGAACTTATTCATTGAATCAGTATTGGTATATGGTAAAATTAACGCAAAAGATTCGCCCGTATCATGGCAAGCAGCCCCATAGATGTATGTTGAGATAAATTGTTGTTGCCTTACTTTCCTAGGTCTGCTCCCACGTTTAGCCCATATGCGACTTAAACTACCTTGCTGCCCAATTCGAGTTTCATCGTATACTTGCAGCAAAACTGCGTAACACTATCTAATTTCTTTGCTAGTATGAATTTATTGTATAAATTTGGATTTCTACTATGCAAATATCACCGATTAATAAAAAACAGATTAATAAAAAAACTAGTTGAAAAAGTAGCAGTCATATTATAATATTTGAAATATTAATAATAATGATAATTAATCAAATGAAAAAACCAAAAGTAGCGACCTTAAGTGCTGAAGAACGAGAAGAACTAATACAGCATGTCAAGGAAAGTTCATTAACGGGAGATGAACAGCAAACGATAGTAGAGCTTGTGAAATTTTGTAACGAGCTAATAGACAAGCTAGCATCATCAAATATCAGTATAAATAAGCTTAAGGAAATGCTGATTGGTTTTAAGGCAGATCACAAAAAAAAGATAGTTCAGATTCATTAAAAGAACCGCCAGGTGAATCTGATAACGGGAATGGTGGTAATGAAGGAGAGTGCGATAAGCCCAAAAAGATAGATCGTAGTAATTGGCAAGGTAAATATGGGTTTGATGATTATAAGGATGCGAATACCAGCTATTTAACTCCTGAGAATTTTTGTAGTGGTGATAGCTGTCCTCACTGCTATAATGGCAAACTATATAATAGTGAAGCTAGAAAATTGCTACAATTTACAGGTAATGCTCCAATTACAGTCAACAGATATGTAAAGAAAACGTTACGCTGTAATGCTTGCGATTATACAGTTATGAACAATAAAAATATCAACAAATGGACAAATAGTAGCAGAAGTGCAATAGTGTTACAAAAGACCTATGGTACTCCTTTCTACCGTTTATCTAGGCTACAGAGTTTAAGCGGGGTTCCTATAGCATACAGCTCGCTCTGGCAACAATATTTAGATGTTTGGCAAGAAGGTGGTGGAGCTGAAATTTACGGGGTATTATTGGAAATGGCTGCCGAATGTAGTTCACTGAACCTTGATGATACTAGAGCTAGGATTTTAGAAATTACTATAGCCAATAAAAAATTACGTACTCAAAATAAGAAAGGACGCAGCTGTTATACTACTACAATATGTGCTAAGACTGCAAATAATGAGGTAATAGTTTTATATTTTACCGGTAATAGGCATGGTGGAGAAAATATAGGTAACGTACTAAAGAATCGTAAGAATAGAACAGATTCTATCCAATTAATGACTGACGCAAGTAACAATAATAACCCGGTATTATCAGAAGCAGATAAAGAATTACTGGCAATAATAGTGATGATCAATTGTTTGTCACATGGTCAGAGAAAATTTACAGAAAATGAACTATATTACCCTGAAGAATGCGGATATTTTCTCAAACAAACACGTGGGATTTACCACAATGAACATCAATGTAAAGAGATGAGTCCTGAAGAGAAACTTGGGTATCATCAGGAACATAGCAGTAAATATATAGAAAACATATATAACAAAATAGACGAATTATTTAACGACAAGAAAGTTGAGCCTAATAGTAGGCTTGGACAAGCTATGAAATATTGGATAAATAATAAAGAAGGTTTGACCCAATTTTTAAAAATCCCAGTTAGCAATCTTGATAATAATTGGGCTGAGAGATCACTGCGTACCATTATTTTACAAAGGAAGAATTCATTATTCTTTAAAACAATCAATAGTGCTGAGATACATAGTGGTCTGTATAGTATAGTAAAGACTTGTAGTGAGAACGAGATCAATGCCTTTAAATATTTAAATTGGCTACAAGAGCATAGTAGCAAAGCAAAGAAGCATCCTGAGGATTATACGCCTTTTGCCTATGCAAGATATATGAATAATACGGAATTAATCGAGACAGCAGCTTAAACGACAGGAAGCCAATCATTAGAGAATTTGGCAGAACTAGGATCGCCATTATGAATAAGAATGTGTAAGGTTCTATAACAAATTTGGTAAGATGAATTATCAGATGGGAAAAGTTTTGCCGTAAATTTACCTTTGGATAGGCGTTTAGAGCATAGCCAAAAGCCTTGACCGTCAAAGGACAAAATTTTAATGGCAGTTCTGTTTTTATTATAGAATAAAAACAAGGAACCATTAAGAGGGTCAGAAGAAAGTTTTTGTCTACAAACAGCGATTAAGCCATCGATACCCTTGCGAAAATCGATGGCAATAGTGGCAACAAAAATAACTGACGCCGGGGTTAGTTGCAGCATAAAAATGTCTGAATTATAGTTTTTGGCTCTAGTGTTTGGATAATAAGCTTGGTACCATTTGGTTTAATAATGTGACAAGTATAGTGATTTTGCTTGGGAGCAGCTACAGGATCGGTATCTATAGAATTTACTAGTTGAAATGGGAGAAAATTAATATTTTGTTGTAGGGATTGATTTGAAGTTGAGACAGAAGAAGTTTTGATGGTAGGTTCATGGGCTTTTTTAGTTGAACTAATTGTTGCTTTATTAATATTAAGATGTTTAGCTATCTCTTGGTAAGAATAATGATGGAGTAATTGGTGAACTAATTCCTTTAGATGGTTTGGTATAGGATCAAACTTATTAGTTTTAGTTTGACGCCAAGCTTTAAATTGCTGAGCTACTTGCTCAATAGTAATCGATGGTATTTGCATAGTATGAAACCCAAATGTATAAAAAATTCATACTAACAAAAAAATTAGATAAAGTTATGCAGTTTTGCTGCAAGTATACGTTTCATCCTGTGACCAAATGTCAACCTTACTCCAATCAATATCTTTTGGTAATAATACTTTTAGCATATTGGCGAAGTTTTTTTATATGTATTTTGAGTTGCTTGATTAGATTTTGGGTGTATTGAACGAGAAGTAATCCAGCTAAAACCAAGTCGATGTATAGTGTTATAAACTGTTTTTAAACTACATTTAATACCATATGTTTCAAATAACATATTATGTAATTCCTTTCCTGTTATATAACCACCTGTCTTACTTTCACTCAACATATTTATTTTATCAGACAGAAAAGATTCTTGTAAGCTATTGAATTTTCTAAACGCACCACTCCTATGTGATTCAAATAATCCATCAAAGCTAGAGTTTCTAAATCTTCTAAGCCAAGATTGTACTGTTTTCCAGTGCGATCCAACTATTATCGATACAGTTTTCAATGACTTGCCTGATTGCAGGTGATGCATTGCTAATAAGCGTATGCGATTTCTTCCGTGCAACTCGTTTTTCATTAGGCATATGAAATCATGCTCATGAAAACCTTTTGGTAATATTAATGTTCTTGCCATTTTACTACCTGCTCAAGTTTATATTCCCATATTATAATATATAGTTAAACCCATAAAATTAGGTGACAAAGAACATAGTAATAATTTCAAATAATTTGCTGGTTTCTGTTACCTTATTTTTAATCCATCGTTTCATATTAGCCCAAAACTTCTCTATGGGATTTAAGTCTGGTGAATATGGCGGTAAAAAAATAAGCTTGCAACCAACTGATTCTATTAATTCCTTTGTTTTCTTTGATTTATGGAAACTAGCATTATCCATCACTACAACTTGTCCTGCTTTTAACTCTTTAATTAAAAACTTCTCAACCCAATTATTAAATAACTCTGTATTGCACGTTCCATTAAAAACAAAAGGAGCTATTGATTGATTGTTTACCAAGCCAGCTATGATATTAGTTCTTTGATAGTGTTTCCCACTCTTCTTTCCAATCAGTAATTCTCCTGTTTTACTCCAGCCTCTATCTTGGCAAATACCTGTATCTATACCGCTTTCATCAATATGCACTATTTGCCCTTTATCATATTTATTGATCTCTTCTAAATATTCAGCTCGTCTGTCTACACTTGACTCCATGTAGGTAAAGGTTTTTTTTTATAACTAAAACCTAGCTGTTTTAATATCCTTCCAGTTTGAGACCTCGCAATTCCAAACTCTTTACCAATATCTTGTAATCTCATATTTGGATTATTTCTTACAAAATTTGCTAACTTTTGCTTATCAACTTTACTTTTAAAACCTACTCTAGCTTTTGCTAATATCGTTCCTTCCTTTCTCTTCCTTACGTTCCAGCGACTAATTGTATTTTTATGTATATCGAATATCTTGGCAGCCGCTCTTTGACTATTACCTTTTTCTATATAACTTATTACTTTTTTTCTTAAATCTTTACTATATGGGCTTGTTGACATTTTTTCTCTTATTTATACCATATAATGTCATCTAATTCAACGGGTTTAACTATACCTCCTTAACTATTTCAATTGGTATTACCCTTATGATGTGATATTTCACGGGAACTTCTTGATCCAGAAAAACCCATCCATGTGTTATGACTCTTAAGTGATATTTCAAATCCCATACTTTTTTTCAAAAATTACTAAAGATTGTTATGATCAATATCAAATAAATAGTCATCTTGGCTTCCAAGCATTTCTACACTATTTGGGACACTGCCTTCTTTTTTTGCAAACATATTTACAATATATTGTGCTGTTGTATCTTCTTTATCAAATTTTAAAACTTGTTCTGCATGTATTTTGGCAAGAGCAAATTTTTGGTCAACCAAATAACAACTAACTAATGCACAGCGATATCCAACAGATTGCTCTTCAGGAAAACTCTGCACTAACACTGTTAAAAATTCTTCCCCTTGCTTACTATCTTCTTGTACTTCCAATAAATTTTTAATAAGAGTATCTGCTATAAACTTTAATTCTTCTAATGTTTTTGCATTTTGATTTTTAATATCGCTATTTAATAAAGCCTCTTTAATAGGTTTATATGCTTTCTCATACTGCTTTAAGTTTATAAAATACTCAGCTTCTGCTTTGTAAATTTCAAATTTTTCTTGCTTAATTATTGATGGTTTTTTGATAGCTTTGGCTTGCTCAAGACATGCTAAGGCTAATACATACTCATGCTCATTACTAAACTCTTTAACCAATTGGGTTATAGCCTCCCATTTAGTTTGTATAGCACTACTATTTGCAAAATTAATGCTTAAGGCTTTATCGGTAAAGTTGATTATTATTTCTAGGAGTTTTGCATTAGTATCATTACCAGGAGCTTTTTCTAAATCCAGTTGTTCTAAAATTTTCCTGGCTTTATTTGCAAAAAGCTCGTCTATCAAAAAGTCAAGGTTTTTGTGATTATCGATTATTTTACTATATTTTTCTAATGCAACACTATACTGTTGTGCTTCAAAATCACGATTAGCTAACTTAATGGCTTTTGCCGCCTTCATATAGTCTTCAGCTATAATTTTACCTAAATCCTGTACTATCTTAAACTTATTGTAGGCTTCACTATTACCTGATTTTAATAGCTTTTTACCTTCTTTATAAGCACGTTCAACTTCAATAGCTTTTTTTTCTTCTACTGTGTGTCTTTCTTCAATTATGTCTTCTACTTGTTTTTTTAGTACACGAATTTCTTCACTATTATTATTAGCTAAAGCTTGTTGAAAAAATTCTAGAGCTTGTTCATATTGTTTTGATTCCATACAATCTTGACCTTTTGCTATATAAACTTCAGTCTGATGTTTTGCAAGTTACTTTTCAGCATTAAGTTTGATATTATTAGCATTAATATTTGATGGATTAAGTTTTAAGGCTTCATCTATAAAATTGATTACTTCCTTTAGTAGAGCTTTTACAGTAGTAGTATATGTTGTTTTTTCAGTTTGTTTTTGCAATTTATTGCTTAACCAATCTAAAACTTTTTGAGATTTTTCTACAAAGAAATCAGCTCCTAAAAAACTAGCAGTTTTCTTATAATAATTTAATGCTTCGCTATATTCTCGCTTATCAAAGTGACCGTTACCATCCTTAATACCTTTTGCCAGTTGAATATATTCTTTATACTTCTCTACTTGCTCATTTAATTTATGAGCTTCCTTAAATTTGCTATGAGCTTTATTTTGTAATTCACTATTATTTGATTTTAATAGCTCTTTACCTTCCTTGTAGGCATTTCTGGCACTACAAATTTCTGCAGCTTTTCTTATTTGTTCTCTTGCCTCCTTTTCTCCAGGTAGCTCAGCTACCTTCAAAAAATTTACTACCTCAGTACGATTATTTTGTATTGCACAATGTAAAGGAGTCTTACCATCTTTATCCTTAATATCAAGAGTAGCCCCCTTATTTACTAGAAATTTTACTGTCTCAGTATATCCACCACCTGCTGCCAAATGTAAAGAAGTATTACCATAACACGTGTCTCTAACATCAATACTACCCCCCTTATCTACTAGAAATTGCACCGTTTTAGTATGTCCATTTTGTGCTGCATAATGTAAAGGAGCCTTACCATCTTTACAATTCAGATCAAGAGTAGCTCCCTTATCTACTAGTAATTTTACTACCTCAGTATCCCCTTTTTCTGCTGCATAATGTAAAGGAGCTTTACCATCCTTACCCTTCATATCAATAGTAGCTCCCTTATCTACTAGAAATTTTACTATCTTAATATGTCCACTACATGCTGCCAAATGTAAAAGAGTGTTTCCATCCTCACCCTTCATATCAAGAGTAGCTCTGTTATCTATTAGCAATTTTACTATTTCAGTCTGTCCATTTTGTACTGCACAATGTAAAGGAATGTTCCCAGAATTATTTTTACTGTCAATTTTAGCTCCTTTATCTACTAGCAATTTTACTGTTTCAGTCTGTCCTTTTTGTGCTGCCCAATGTAAAGGAGTATTACCATTATTATCCTTAATATCAACAATAGCTCCTTTATCTACTAACGATTTTACTGTTTCAGTCTGCCCTTTTTGTACTGCCAAATGTAAAGGAGTCCAACCAGAATTATCTTTACTGTCAATTTCAGCTCCCTTATCTACTAGAAACTGTATTGTTTCAGTATGTCCATTTTGTGCTGCCAAATGTAAAGGAGTCCAACCAGAATTATCTTTACTGTCAATTTCAGCTCCCTTATCTACTAGAAATTTTACTGTTTCAGTATGTCCACTATATGCTGCCAAATGTAAAGGAGTCCAACTAACCTTATTTTTACTGTCAATTTCAGCTCCCTTATCTACTAGCAATTTTACTACCTCAGTATGTCCACTATATGCTGCCAAATCTAAAGGAGTACAACCAGAATTATCTTTACTCTCAATTTCAGCTCCTTTATCTGCTAGAAATTTTACTGTTTCAGTATGTCCACTATATGCTGCCCAATGTAAAGAAGCTTCCCCAGAATTACCTTTACTCTCAATACTGGCTCCCTTATCTACTAGCAATTTTACTGTTTCAGTACGTCCTCTTTCTGCTGCCCAATGTAAAGGAGTCTTACCATAATTATCTTTACTCTCAATATCAGCTCTCTTATCTACTAGCAATTTTACTGCTTCAGTCTGTCCATTTTTTGCTGCCAAATGTAAAGAAGTATTACCATTATTATCCTTAATATCAACAGTAGCTCCCTTATCTACTAGGTTCTGTTGACAAAATTTTTAACGTAACCATATTAAAGCTCCAACAAAATTTAGAAAGGCTAAAAAGGTGGCTGGGGCTTTATCAAACCTAGAAAATATACGCCTAAAATGTTTGATTTTACCAAAGAAACATTCAATTAAATGGCGTTCTTTATAAATATGTTTATCATATTCACGTTGTACTTTACGATTAGATTTTGGTGGGATAACAACCTCGCACCCCTTATTTTCTAAGCTTTCTACAAACGCACTACTATCATATCCTTTATCACCTATCACCGTCGTATTCTGAACATCTTTAGTAAGATTTTCAGCCTGAGTGATATCATTTCTTTGCCCAGCAGTTAGTATAAACTTCAGTGGGTTACCCAATGCATCAACGAGGGCATGAATTTTAGTACTAAAACCACCTTTGCTTCTACCTAAAGCTGCTTCCTCTTGATTACCTTTAATATATCCAGATGAGCAAGCATGTGCTCTTACAATAGTTGCATCAATCATCATTGATTCCATATCTACATCTACTTTAACATGATCCATTAAAGCTTCCCATATACCTTTGTCAACCCATCTCTTAAATCTGCGATAAACACTGTACCAACAACCATAATAATCAGGCAGAAGACGCCATTGACAACCTGTTCTAGCAATAAGCCATATTGCTTCAATAAACTGTCTTATTTTTTCCTCATTCTTGTTGTGTATAGCTTTTTTTTTCTTAAAAAATGATAAAATTGCTTCCCATGCTTGGTCTTCTATGTAATACTTCATATCGGTAGTTTCTTGGTTTCGATAACTAGAAACTACCATTTCTTCTTACTATTGCAACTTCTTTATTCTACTCTGATAACTTAACATAAAATTTTGTCAACAGAACCTAGAGTATCAGGAGATTTGCATATTTTATATTCAATAATAATAGCATTATTCTGCTTCCCAGCCTTAGGTAGCAATATAATATCAGCTCTACCACTGCCTGTTTCTCTCTCACTATCTATGACATAGCCAGGAGATAAAGTGTTAATCAAACCTAGCATAAAACCACTATAAAATAGCTCGGCTTTTTTCTCGCCAGTTTGATGAAAACTAGTAGCGTTTAGTAATAACTCTTGTAATTTCTCTTTAAATTCTTCTATTTTGCCTGCCGGCAGCAAACTAGCAAAAGAATAATATAAAGAACTATCCATTTGTAACTTGCTACTCACCCATTGTAATAGCCTGGTTTCATATATATATTCTACTTCCTTATTAGGCACTGATAATTCGTAGATATCTTTTGCAGGTTCGATAGCTGTTGGGTTTAGATAACCACTAAATAGCAACAGACTAAATAACCCACTTCGCGTATTAATATCGCTGAAACTGATTTGTTTGGTAATAGGTGCGATGATACTTTTACCGCTAGCTAATTGTTGGATATCAATTTGTATTTCATCTGATAACAATGCTTTATCAACAAGCCCAGTGCCACCGCTATCAAGCCAATAATGATCAAGCTTACCTCTAGTATCTAGGCATAACATAATTGACCATGGATTATAAATTACCTCACCACCAAAACTATAGCCATTATACCAAGCTTTAATTTTTTCAGGACTTGTGTCAAGTGGTACTTTGGTTAATAACTCATCAACCTCTGCTTGAGTGAAACCATAAAACTTAGCAAATTTTTCATCTAGCAGAGTATATTCACGAACATTATTCAAATCCGAAAATAAATTAGCTTTAGCAACCCGTAATATGCCAGTTATTAGCCCTTTTTCTAAATAAGGATTAGTTTTTAAACTACTGCCAAACATTCCGCGGAATATTTTTAGTACATCATCAAATTCTTTTAATTTATCACCAAATTCAATGTATGAACTATTGATCGGCGTATCGTATTCATCGATCAATATATAAACTTTTTGACCAAAATGTTTGTACAGTACTTCACTCAAAACCCGTAAACTATCTTTTAAGTCTTCCTTATCAAGTTTTCCTGTAAAATATCGATTTAACTTTTCCTTTTGTGCATCATCTAGTAATTTTTCATCTGTTGTTATATAACGCTTTAAGTATCGATGGTTTGTAAATAAATTAGTTACTTGATTTTTTATCCCATTTTCAATTTCTTGGTAATTACTGCCTTTAACATCCTTAAAATTTATGGAAATAACTGGATAATTACCTTGCTGAGCCATGGCATATTCATTGCCGTTAATCTTTAAAGGCTCTAAAGTTCTTTTTCCCTTAATGCCTAAATCGATTTCTCCACCGGTAAATAGCTTGTTATTTACTCTATCTTCTGTAGGTAAAGGAACGCCATTTTGATCCACCTCTATCTCAAAAAATTTCTGTAGCATGTTCATATTCAAACTTTTACCCCAACGCCTTGGTCTGGTAATTAGGATGACATCTCCACTATCTGCCAATAACTCTTTAATCATTAAGCTTTTATCAACAAATACTTTGCTATTAAGCAATAATTTCTTAAAATCATCAGTACCAACTAGCATGGTTGGTTGATCATCAACATTATTTTTATTTTTTCCTTCTATCATTGTTTTCACTTGTTCCTTTCAACTATAATATCCATTATACTACTTTTTTATTGTCCACTAATAGCTAATTAGCAAAATTTTTATAATTTTTTGTTTTTTTATAGTGAATTAACCTGAATTAACACCCTGTACGATATAATTATGCAGCCTTAGAAAATGTTATAATTTCAGTGCCGTTGGTAGTTGTTATGTGCAACTCTGCTTTATATCTTGTAACTTGTTAAATTTGATAGTAACTTTTCTCATATAAATCCCCTGTAGTATCTGTATTTCAAGGGAATTATTATACCATAAAAAATCACAATTTGCATCATATTTCGTGATATTTTTACATCGTGTTTTTTATTGCATAATTACCACTAAATTTGATATTTCACAAATTTCTTTAAAAATCACTTTACATATTAAAATATATTAATATTATACAAAGCATATTAGACTTTAATAGTAAAGATTACTTTATTATACCATAGAATAGGACTCATGTGAGTCTAAAGAACGTCATTGCGAGAAGGCGTAAGCCGACGAAGCAATCCATTTTTATGTCATCCCTGCTTCGGTGCGGGATCTATAATATTTCATGGTTTTTTGGACATTATTTTAGATCCCGCACCGAAGCAGGGATGACACAAAACAGGCTTGCTTCGTCACCGCTAAGCAGCTCCTTGCAACGACATCATACTAATCTAGTTAACTATAAATTAAAGAGAGAAAAAAAATGCCATTAGAACAAGTTATTATACAACAAATAACTACTAACTCTATTACTAATCTTGAGCTTAATAATAAACAGATAGACGATGCTAAAGCGAAGGAGCTAGCAGAAGCCTTAAAGGATAATCACTCTATTACTAATCTTTATATTCAAAATAACCAGATAGGAGATGCTGGAGTACAGGCTATAGCAGAAGCCTTAAAGACTAATCACACTATTACTCAGCTTTACCTTCGTAATAACCAAATAGGAGATGCTGGAGCCCAGGCTCTAGCAGAAGCCTTAAAGGTTAATAAAGCTATTACTCATTTTTACATTGATTCTAACCCGATAGGACCTGTGGGAGTGAGGTATCTAGCAGACGCCTTAAAGATCAATAAATCTATTATTAGTTTTGGCACTGTTTTTAATAATATAGGAGATATTGTAAAGAAAGAGATAGAAACAGCCCTACAGATTAATCAAAACTTTCCTGCAGAAGCCAAAAAAGAGGCTCTAGCAAAACAAATAGCCGAACAGGCAAAGCAAAAAGAGGATGAAAGACTTGCGAAGGAGGCAAAGATTAGAGAGCAAGAGGAAGCTGAGGCAGCCAAAGAAGCAGCTAGATTAAAAGCTATAGAGGAGGCAAAGCAGCAAGAAGCTGAAAGACTTGAGCAGGAAGCAAAGCTTAAAGAACAAGAGGAGGTTAAGGCAGCCAAAGAAGCGGCTAGATTAAAGGCTATAGAGGAAGCAAAAGTAAAAGAATATACCCCCAATATACCGGTTGTCAAATTATTTGAGGTAGTAGGTGGGGATAATCAGTTTAACGATGATGATCAGGCTACTATCAAGGAAGTATCAGAGCTAATCCGAGAAGGTAACGATCGCCTGCAAGAACATGGCAAGAAGGGGCTATTGCTGCTTGGTAATACCGGGGCTGGCAAGAGTACACTAGCTCACTTGCTTAGTGGCAGAAAACTGCAAGCTATTAGGGATGATGAAACTGCCGAACTGGTTATTGAGGCGATGCAGCCTCTTACTGATATTGTCATTGGTCATAAACTGGCTTCCGAGACTAAGATTCCTAATAAATGTTTTGTTAAAGACCTAATCATTTGGGATTGCCCTGGCTTTAATGATACCGAGCCTGTCCAGGAAATTGCTAACAACTTCTATATTAAAAGGCTTTTTGAGACTACAGATCAATTAAAATTTGTGTTGGTAATAGTTGAATCAGATTTAAGGAGTAAAAGAGGCAATGATTTCCTTGAAACTTTGTCTAATTTTATGAAAAGTTTTAATGATATTGGCTCTATAGAGGGTAGCATATCTTTAGTAGTTACCCAGGTACCAAAAGGCAAGGATACACAGCATATCCAAAAATCTATAGAAAAAATATTAAAAGATAACCAAGGGACAACAAATGACCACAAAGACCTGATTAGTAAGCTCAAATCAATACATCTATTCTATAAACCAATTGAAGAAGGTGAGTTAACTGTACCTGACTTACTTGCGGAAATAGACAAATCATCCACATATTCTGACGCTAATAGTGAGATGGTCAACATAGCTATTTCGAAGAAAGCTAAGGACTGCTCATTGCATCTGTTAAATACTGCGAGTAATAATTTTAATCAACTATTAGAAGTTATAGTGAAGGCTATTGCTGATGCAACTCACTGCTTAAATGTTAATCCACTCAATGCATTTTCCGAAAATTATGCGATTGTCAAAGATTGGGTTCCGTCATCAATTAATTACAATGAACTAAAGCAACATAGCGAAGGTGAATATTTTCCAGAATTGGAATTATTATCAAGATTACAAAAAGTGCTTAACTATAATCAAATAGATAACATACCAGATGCCTTAATGATCTTGCAGATAGCAGTGGAGCTTTTTGCTGAATATGCTGAGTCTGATAATTCTCAGCTTCAGAATCGGATACAAGATTACGGTTATTGCTTACAGCAGCAATATGAATATGTGAAATTCTTCGCTAATGTCTGTGGAACTAAATTACCTGATCATGCAAAGATTGCAGAGTTAATAACAGCTTGCCACGCTAAGGTAACAGAAAATCTTGAGTACCAAGTTAGTAGTTTGAAGATTGATGAGGAGCAATCTAACCCAGAATATTATCATAAAGCTATAAAATATCTAGAAAATTATCAAGACTCTCCTGCCTGTAAGAATCTTAAGGCTATAGCCTATAGTTGCTTAGCTATAGTAAATCAAATTGAATTAGGTGACAAAGAATGCAGAAATAGCTTTAGATAATGTACCAATTTCCGCTATTTTGTTTCGAATCCATCGCTTCATATTAGCCCAAAATTTTTCTATTGGATTTAAGTCTGGAGAATATGGGGGTAAAAAAATAACTTCACAACCAACTGATTCTATTAGCTCTTTTGTCTTTTGAGATTTATGAAAACTAACGTTATCCATCACTACAACCTGTCCTGCTGTTAACTCTTTAATCAAAAATTTTTCAACCCAATTATTAAATAGTTCTGTATTACAAGTTTTATTAAAAACAAAAGGGGCTATTGGTTTGTTATTTACTAAACCAGCTATTATATTAGTCCTTTGATAATGCTTCCCACTCTTCTTGCCAATCAATAATTCTCCTATCTTACCCCAACCTCTATCTTGGCAAATTGTCATATCTATCCCACTTTCATCAAGATATACTATTTTATCTTTATCATATTTACTGATCTTTTCTAAATAATCAGATCGTTTCTCTGCACTTGCTTCCAAATAGCTAAAGGTTTTTTTTTATAACTAAATCCTAACTTTTTTAATATATTAGCTACTTGAGAACCTGTAATTCCAAAATTCTTACCAATTTCTTGTAGCTTACTATTAGGGTTATTTGTTACGAAATATTCCAATGCTTTTTTATCAATCTTACTTTTAAATCCTAGTCTAGCTCTTGCCAGCACTGTTCCTTCTTTTCTTCTCCTTACGTTCCAACGGCTAATTGTATTTTTATGTATAGCAAATATTCTAGCAGCAGATTCTTGACTATTACCTTTTTCTATATAATTTATTACTTTTTCTCTTAAATCTTGACTATATGGACTTGTTGACATTTTTTCCTTTATTTATACCACATCTTATCACCTAATTCAATTTGATTTACTATAGTATTGCTGAGCATGACAGTGCCAATGAAACTGCATTTGCTTACTATGCAAAAGCTATAGATGCCAATAGCCACCTACCAAAAATATATGAAGAACTAGGGCAACTATTTTTTAACAAAGGTGAATATGCTAAGGCAATTGACTGCTACAAAGTAGTGAATAATGCATTTAAGATAAAAGTCTGTTTTAAAAAATGGCTAAAACAAGATCAAGAGAATCCCGATATAATGTTAAAACAGGCTGAGTATTTTGAGTCTATAGGTTTATTTGAGCAAGCCAAAAAATATTATCAGCACGCATTTAGCCTAAGTCATGATGACAATTTTAAGGCTGCCGCTTTAGAAAAAATTGGCAATATTATGGTTAATACTGCTGCTCAGGGACAAAATTTTATTACCAGAGCACAGGAACATGATTTTTACAATTATGACCTGGTAGATGAAGCATTTACCAAAAATTTGCTTGGCGACATAGTTTTAAAATGTGATTTGTATTGCTAAAAAATTGCAAAGCAGTTTTGCTACAAGTATACGTTGTTTGATAAATTATTATTTAATCTTTTAGATCAGGTTGAATGGCTATAGCCCATTGCTTTAATAGGGTACGATACGTATCTAATGAGGGACGTAGTAGATGGCTATTACGTTTACTCCACCTGAGACTATGACGTAATTGATAAATTTTGACCTAAATATAAAGAGAGGAAAAAATGCCATTAGACAAAACTATTATACATCAAATAACAACTAACTCTATTACTACTCTTGATCTTAGTAATACAGGGATAGGAGATGCTGGAGCCAAGGATTTAGCGGAAGCCTTAAAGATTAATAAATCTATTACTTCTATTGATCTTTGTTATAACAAGATAGGAGATGCTGAAGCAAAGGCTTTAGCAGAAGCCTTAAAGGATAACAAATCTATTACTACTCTTTATCTTCATAATAACCAGATAGGAAATGTTGGAACACAGGCTCTAGCAGAAGCCTTAAAAGTTAATAAAGCTATTACTTATTTTAACCTTAATAATAACAAGATAGGAGATGCTGGAGCACAGGCTCTAGCAGAAGCCTTAAAGGTTAATAAAGCTATTACTAATTTTTACATTGATAGTACTAACCCAATAGGATCTGTGGGAGTGAGGTATCTAGCAGAAGCCTTAAAGATTAATAAATCTATTGCTAATTTTGGCACTAGTTTTAAGAATGTAGGAGATATTGTAGCAAGTGAGATAAAAGCAGCCCTGCAGATTAATAAAGACTTTCCTGCAGAAGCAAAAAAAGAGGCTCTAGTAAAACAATACATAGCTGAACAAGAAGTAAAAGAATATATCCCCAATATACCGGTTGTAAAATTATTTGAGGTAGCAGGTGAGGATAATCAGCTTAACAATGATGATCAGGCTACTATAAAGCAAGTATTAGATTTAATCCGAGATGGTAATGACCACCTACAGGAACATGGCAAAAAGGGGATATTGCTTTTTGGTAATACCGGGGTTGACAAGAGTACACTTGCTCATCTGTTAAATACTGCGAGTAATAATTTTAATCAACTATTAGAAGTTATAGTGAAGGCTATTGCTGATGCAACTCACTGCTTAAATGTTAATCCACTCAATGCATTTTCCGAAAATTATGCGATTGTCAAAGATTGGGTTCCGTCATCAATTAATTACAATGAACTAAAGCAACATAGTGAAGGTGAATATTTTCCAGAGTTGGAGTTATTATCAAGATTGCAAAAAGTGCTTAACTATAATCAAATAGATAAGATACCAGATGCCTTAATGATCTTGCAGATAGCAGTGGAGCTTTTTGCTGAATATGCTGACTCTGATAATTCTCAGCTTCAGAATCAAGTCCAAGACTATGGTTATTGCTTACAGCAGCAATATGAATATGTGAAATTCTTCGCTAATGTCTGTGGAACTAAATTACCTGATCATGCAAAGATTGCAGAGTTAATAACAACTTGCCATACTAAAGTAACAGAAAATCTTGAGTACCAAGTTAGTAGTTTGAAGATTGATGAGAACCAATCTGACCCAGAATATTATCATAAAGCTATAAAATATCTAGAAAATTATCAAGACTCTCCTGCTTGCAAGAATCTTAAGGCTATAGCCTATAGTTGCTTAGCTATAGTAAATCAAATTGAATTAGGTGATAAGATGTGGTATAAATAAAGGAAAAAATGTCAACAAGTCCATATAGTCAAGATTTAAGAGAAAAAGTAATAAATTATATAGAAAAAGGTAATAGTCAAGAATCTGCTGCTAGAATATTTGCTATACATAAAAATACAATTAGCCGTTGGAACGTAAGGAGAAGAAAAGAAGGAACAGTGCTGGCAAGAGCTAGACTAGGATTTAAAAGTAAGATTGATAAAAAAGCATTGGAATATTTCGTAACAAATAACCCTAATAGTAAGCTACAAGAAATTGGTAAGAATTTTGGAATTACAGGTTCTCAAGTAGCTAATATATTAAAAAAGTTAGGATTTAGTTATAAAAAAAAACCTTTAGCTATTTGGAAGCAAGTGCAGAGAAACGATCTGATTATTTAGAAAAGATCAGTAAATATGATAAAGATAAAATAGTATATCTTGATGAAAGTGGGATAGATATGACAATTTGCCAAGATAGAGGTTGGGGTAAGATAGGAGAATTATTGATTGGCAAGAAGAGTGGGAAGCATTATCAAAGGACTAATATAATAGCTGGTTTAGTAAATAACAAACCAATAGCCCCTTTTGTTTTTAATAAAACTTGTAATACAGAACTATTTAATAATTGGGTTGAAAAATTTTTGATTAAAGAGTTAACAGCAGGACAGGTTGTAGTGATGGATAACGTTAGTTTTCATAAATCTCAAAAGACAAAAGAGCTAATAGAATCAGTTGGTTGTGAAGTTATTTTTTTACCCCCATATTCTCCAGACTTAAATCCAATAGAAAAATTTTGGGCTAATATGAAGCGATGGATTCGAAACAAAATAGCGGAAATTGGTACATTATCTAAAGCTATTTCTGCATTCTTTGTCACCTAATTCAATTTGATTTACTATAGTATTGCTGAGCATGATGGTGCCAATGAAGCCGCATTGGCTTACTATGCAAAAGCTATAGATGCCAATAGCCACCTACCAAAAATATATGAAGAACTAGGACAACTACTTTTTAACAAGGGTGAATATGCTAAGGCGATTGACTGCTATAAAGTAGTTAATAATGTACTTGAGATAAAAGAATGTTTTAAAGCATGGTTAGAACAAGATAAAAGAAATCCTGATATAATGCTAAAGCAGGCTGAGTATTTTGAGTCTATAGGTTTATTTGAAAAAGCCAAAACATATTATCACCATGCATTCAGCCTAAATCAGGATAAAAATTTTAGGTCTGAGGTTTACAAGAAAATTGCTAACATTATGGTTAATGCCGCTGCTCAAGGGCAAGATTTTGCTACCAAAGCAGAGGAGCAGAAATTTGACAATTGTGACCTGGTAGATGAAGAATTTACCAAAAATTTACTTGGCGACATAGTTTTAAAATGTGATTTGTACTGCTAAAAAATTGCAAAGCAGTTTTGCTACAAGTATAGGTTGTTTAATAAATTATTATTTAATCTTTTAGATCAAGTTGAATGACTATAGCCCATTACCTTAATAAGACACGATGCGTATCTAATGAGGGGCGTAATAGGTTACTATTACGTCTACTCCACCTGAGACTATGAAGTAATTAATAAATTTTGACAAAAATAAAAGAGAGGAAAAATGCCATTAGAACAAGCTCTTATACAACAAATAATTACTAACTCCATTACTACTCTTAACCTTAATAGTAACCAGATATAGTCAATTCAGGGGAATTTGGTGCTAGGAACGATGGAGCGACGCCTATAAGTAATAGGCGAGCGACGAGTGACGACGTCACCAACTTCCCATCAATTGACTATAGGAGCTGCTGGTAAAACAAGACTAATTCCTACCATAGAAAAGAAATTCTGAGTTTATGATTGACTCCTACTGGAAGATTTAATATCACCATATACATTGCAAAAACCTAAAGAAATATTAAGTTAATTGTTATTATTTAGGTTCTTGTATTTATATATTAAATAGTTTAAAGATTCACCACATCAATCTGATATTCTAGAGCCACTTCTTTACCACAAAAAGCCATAGCAATTTTGATAATTTTCTGAACATGAGAGTGTTCTTTTATTTTAGTCTCATATTTTTTTCTCATGATTTGATCTAGCCCATCTTTTGCGATAGATTCTAGAGTATCAGGAGATTTGCATATTTTATATTCAATAATAATAGCATTATTCTGCTTCCCAGCCTTAGGTAGCAATATAATATCAGCTCTACCACTGCCTGTTTCTCTCTCACTATCTATGACATAGCCAGGAGATAAAGTGTTAATTAAACCTAGCATAAAGCCGCTATAAAATAACTCGGCTTTTTTCTCGCCAGTTTGATGAAAACTAGTAGCGTTTAGTAATAATTCTTGCAGCCTTTCTTTGAATTCTTCTATTTTACCTGCGGGCAACAAACTAGCAAACGAATAGTATCTAGAACTATCTATCTTTAATTGATCGGTTACCCATTGCAATACTCTTGTTTCATAAATATATTTTACTTCTTCATTAGGTATCGATAATTCATAAATATTTCTTTCTGGTGCTATGGCAGTTGGGCTTAGATAACCACTAAATAACAATAAACTAAACAGTCCTATTGGTTTATTGATATCAGCAAAAGTAATTTGTTTGGTAATAGGTGAGATTATACTTACACCTACCACTAATTGTTGGAGATCGCTTTGCATTTCATCGGACAGTAATATTTTATCAACAAGCCCAGTGCCACCGCTATCAAGCCAATAATGATCAAGTTTTCCTTTATGAGCCAAACATTGCATAATCGACCATGGATTATAGATAATCTCCCCACCAAAACTATAGCCATTATACCAAGCTTTAATTTGCTCAGGATTAGTTGCTGTTGCTACTTTTGTTAACAATTCATCAACTTCTGCTTGAGTAAAACCATAAAACTTAGAATATTTTTCATCAAGCAAGCTATATTCACTAACATTATTCAAATCCGAAAATAAATTAGCTTTAGCAACTCGTAATATGCCGGTTATTACGCCTTTCTCTAAATAAGGATTAGTTTTTAAACTACTGCCAAACATCCCGCGAAACATTTCAAGTACCTGTTCAAATTCTTCTGGCTTGTTACCAAACTTAATGTATGAACTATTGATCGGCGTATCGTATTCATCGATCAATATGTAAACTTTTTGACCAAAATGTTTATATAGTACTTCACTCAAAACACGTAAACTATCTTTTAAGTCATTTTTCTCAAGTTTCCCATCAAAATATCTCCTTAATTTTTCTTTTTGGGCATTATTTAATAGTCCTGTATCTTCTGTTATATGATGATTTAAATAATGATGATTTGCAAATAATTCTATAATTTGATCCTTAATGCCTAGTTCTATTTCCTGATAACTACTGCCTTTTACATCTTTAAGATTGAGCAAAATCACCGGAAATTGACCTTGACGTTTCATGCTACTTGCATCACTCACAATTTTCAAAGATTTTAGTTCTTTAGTTTCGTCAAATCCTAAATCTACTGTACCACCAGTAAATAGCTTGTTATTTACTCTATCCTCTTCAGGTAAAGGCTTACCTCCCTCATCCACCTCTATCTCAAAAAATTTTTGAAGCATGTTCATATTCAAACTTTTACCCCACCGCCTTGGTCTGGTGATTAGGATGACATCTCCACTATCGGCTAATAACTCTTTTATCATTAAGCTTTTATCAACAAATACATCACTATTTAACAATAACGTCTTAAAATCATCTGTACCTGTTCTCATTCTTGGTGGCATATTACTTTCCATATAAATATCTTGATTGGTTGTATTATGATTAGAAAGTTTAATAGTCATATTATTTGATTATATTTAAAAATAAATATTTAATTACGTAAATTGTACCATAAATAAGCTATCAGCACTAGCAATTATCTTTTTGATTGTCTTTCTGATAACTTAGGAATCTGGAATACTCCTGCTAAAAGATTGCTATAATAAGCCTCTATAAGTTTCTAGTGTATAAAGGCTTTCGCTTAAACATATTTTATAATATTTAACTATAAAATCACTTACAATTCATTATAAATCATACCATCAAGTAAAGGTAATTTAACCGGAACGTTACATACGAAAGTTGTACCTTTACCCTCGATGCTTCTCACGTCAATATCGCCATGCAAATCCTCTATGAACTGTTTGACAAATGCCAAACCCAAACCAAGACCCCTATATTTTGTCCTAGATTCAAGTTTAGTTAATTTTTCATAAATATATCGTTGCTTATCGATAGGGATACTAATACCTGTGTCATTAACAATAAATTCTAAAATAACATTTCTAGCATCTTGAATATCCTTATCTTGTTCTTGAGTTTTAGCTGCAAATAAATTAACTGTGATCATCACATGCCCTTGCTCAGTAAACTTAATGGCGTTACTAATTAATTGATCTAATATTGCTTGTAATCGGTAATTATCACCAAGGATAATATCCTCCATATCATATTGAAAACTACAGGCAAGTCTTAAACCTTTATGCGATGCTGCTGGTTGTGCTTTAGTAATGCTTTGCTCAACTAGTTTCTTCAGGTGAAATTTTTTAGAAATTACAGCTGTTGGCATGACATGACTTTTAAGAAACTCAATCATATTATTGGAATAATCTAGTAACTCTTGAGTACAATTCACAATAGTAGTTATGTAATCCTTTTTGTCAGGCTCAGTCTCTACCTCATGGAGAATGGTTAATAGTGAAAAAATCCCGTTACAAGGAGTATTGATACTATGTCCTATATTGTTGATTAAGTCTAACCTGATTAATTCTGATTCTTTAAGTTTGTTCTTTACTTGTTGTAATTCTAGTTCCAAAATTTTGAATTTAGTAATATCAACATAATTTCCTACTGAGTTCATTATATTTGTGCTTTGGTCAGATGTTGGTATTAATGTAGCAAATGTTGGAGCTAATGTAACATACCAGCCCTGTCCTGTAAGATTTTGCTTAATATTATCGATTTCATTTACATCTTCTTGTTGATTCTTAACATTATTTGTCATACTATATCTGTACTGTTTTTGATTACAAAAATGGAGGCATAGAGGTTAAACTGTAAGGCTGAACTTAATGACTTAACCTCTGTGCTTGATCCTAGATTGATATAGGATCACCATCACATTTATCACCCTTTTTCTGAGGAGTACAGAGCATTTTTCACTATTTTGCACAAATTTCTGCCAATATATCTAAAAAGCTGTATAAAAGAGACATCAAGAATATCAATCGTGTCATAAAAAATAGAACAAACCTTTTAAATATAGCACTTTCACCTGGCATTGCAGTTTATTTTATGGTATAATTTATCATTAAGATATTTAACTATTAATGCTATGTTATCCGTTACCAATAAACCACAACCATTTTTACACTGGGTCGGTGGTAAAAGAAAAATTACTGATAAATTAATTGAACATATCCCCTCAGGATTAAATAATTATTACGAGCCATTCCTTGGTGGAGGTGCACTATTTTTTCAAGTAAGACCCATGTTCAACAAATGCTTTTTGTCTGATATTAATCTTGATTTAGTTACTAGCTATAATAGCGTTAAAAAAGATCCAACTACAGTGAGTAAATTACTGAAGGAACATAAAGAAAATCATTCAAAAGAATATTACTACCAAGTTAGAAATAATAATACCAACGATCCCAACAAAATTACCGCAAGGTTCATATATCTCACTAGGTACGCTTTTAAAAGCATATATCGACTAAAGAAAGACGGGAAGTTGGCACTATGTTTTTCTACTAAAAAATATGGCACATCTGACATTGATGAAAAGCTAAAACAATGTAGCAGTTTTTTAATGGATACATCCATTTACGCCATGGATTTTTCCTTTATTGAACCACAGAAAAATGATTTTGTTTATTTCGATCCACCATATCATCAATCAGGCGAGAAATTCTATACTATGTTACCATTTGACCAAAGTGAACAAATCAGACTTAGGGACTTTGTTAAAGAACTAGGTAGTAAAGGTGTAAAGACGATGATTTCTAATGTATACTTGCAGCAAAACTGCATAACTTTATCTAATTTTTTTGTTAGTATGAATTTTTTATACATTTGGGTTTCATACTATGCAAATACCATCGATTACTATTGAGCAAGTAGCTCAGCAATTTAAAGCTTGGCGTCAAACTAAAACTAATAAGTTTGATCCTATACCAAACCATCTAAAGGAATTAGTTCACCAATTACTCCATCATTATTCTTACCAAGAGATAGCTAAACATCTTAATATTAATAAAGCAACAATTAGTTCAACTAAAAAAGCCCATGAACCTACCATCAAAACTTCTTCTGTCTCAACTTCAAATCAATCCCTACAACAAAATATTAATTTTCTCCCATTTCAACTAGTAAATTCTATAGATACCGATCCTGTAGCTGCTCCCAAGCAAAATCACTATACTTGTCACATTATTAAACCAAATGGTACCAAGCTTATTATCCAAACACTAGAGCCAAAAACTATAATTCAGACATTTTTATGCTGCAACTAACCCCGGCGTCAGTTATTTTTGTTGCCACTATTGCCATCGATTTTCGCAAGGGTATCGATGGCTTAATCGCTGTTTGTAGACAAAAACTTTCTTCTGACCCTCTTAATGGTTCCTTGTTTTTATTCTATAATAAAAACAGAACTGCCATTAAAATTTTGTCCTTTGACGGTCAAGGCTTTTGGCTATGCTCTAAACGCCTATCCAAAGGTAAATTTACGGCAAAACTTTTCCCATCTGATAATTCATCTTACCAAATTTGTTATAGAACCTTACACATTCTTATTCATAATGGCGATCCTAGTTCTGCCAAATTCTCTAATGATTGGCTTCCTGTCGTTTAAGCTGCTGTCTCGATTAATTCCGTATTATTCATATATCTTGCATAGGCAAAAGGCGTATAATCCTCAGGATGCTTCTTTGCTTTGCTACTATGCTCTTGTAGCCAATTTAAATATTTAAAGGCATTGATCTCGTTCTCACTACAAGTCTTTACTATACTATACAGACCACTATGTATCTCAGCACTATTGATTGTTTTAAAGAATAATGAATTCTTCCTTTGTAAAATAATGGTACGCAGTGATCTCTCAGCCCAATTATTATCAAGATTGCTAACTGGGATTTTTAAAAATTGGGTCAAACCTTCTTTATTATTTATCCAATATTTCATAGCTTGTCCAAGCCTACTATTAGGCTCAACTTTCTTGTCGTTAAATAATTCGTCTATTTTGTTATATATGTTTTCTATATATTTACTGCTATGTTCCTGATGATACCCAAGTTTCTCTTCAGGACTCATCTCTTTACATTGATGTTCATTGTGGTAAATCCCACGTGTTTGTTTGAGAAAATATCCGCATTCTTCAGGGTAATATAGTTCATTTTCTGTAAATTTTCTCTGACCATGTGACAAACAATTGATCATCACTATTATTGCCAGTAATTCTTTATCTGCTTCTGATAATACCGGGTTATTATTGTTACTTGCGTCAGTCATTAATTGGATAGAATCTGTTCTATTCTTACGATTCTTTAGTACGTTACCTATATTTTCTCCACCATGCCTATTACCGGTAAAATATAAAACTATTACCTCATTATTTGCAGTCTTAGCACATATTGTAGTAGTATAACAGCTGCGTCCTTTCTTATTTTGAGTACGTAATTTTTTATTGGCTATAGTAATTTCTAAAATCCTAGCTCTAGTATCATCAAGGTTCAGTGAACTACATTCGGCAGCCATTTCCAATAATACCCCGTAAATTTCAGCTCCACCACCTTCTTGCCAAACATCTAAATATTGTTGCCAGAGCGAGCTGTATGCTATAGGAACCCCGCTTAAACTCTGTAGCCTAGATAAACGGTAGAAAGGAGTACCATAGGTCTTTTGTAACACTATTGCACTTCTGCTACTATTTGTCCATTTGTTGATATTTTTATTGTTCATAACTGTATAATCGCAAGCATTACAGCGTAACGTTTTCTTTACATATCTGTTGACTGTAATTGGAGCATTACCTGTAAATTGTAGCAATTTTCTAGCTTCACTATTATATAGTTTGCCATTATAGCAGTGAGGACAGCTATCACCACTACAAAAATTCTCAGGAGTTAAATAGCTGGTATTCGCATCCTTATAATCATCAAACCCATATTTACCTTGCCAATTACTACGATCTATCTTTTTGGGCTTATCGCACTCTCCTTCATTACCACCATTCCCGTTATCAGATTCACCTGGCGGTTCTTTTAATGAATCTGAACTATCTTTTTTTTGTGATCTGCCTTAAAACCAATCAGCATTTCCTTAAGCTTATTTATACTGATATTTGATGATGCTAGCTTGTCTATTAGCTCGTTACAAAATTTCACAAGCTCTACTATCGTTTGCTGTTCATCTCCCGTTAATGAACTTTCCTTGACATGCTGTATTAGTTCTTCTCGTTCTTCAGCACTTAAGGTCGCTACTTTTGGTTTTTTCATTTGATTAATTATCATTATTATTAATATTTCAAATATTATAATATGACTGCTACTTTTTCAACTAGTTTTTTTATTAATCTGTTTTTTATTAATCGGTGATATTTGCATAGTAGAAATCCAAATTTATACAATAAATTCATACTAGCAAAGCAATTAGATAGTGTTACGCAGTTTTGCTGCAAGTATACTTTCTAATAGCGATACTGATTTTATAAGAGATATATACAAAGACTTTAATATCCGTACTGTAGACATTAAATATTCCATATCGCAACAAAGAAAAGTCTCTTATGAAGTGATTATTACTAATTATTGACTAATTACTTTTATCTACCGCAAGTAGCTCATAAGTGAAGCCTTCTGCTTGAAAAGCTGATTCTAGGATATTTCTATAACTGCGAGTTATCATATAACTAATAAAATCTGTCTGTGGTTTAAGAATTACTCTCTTGTTGATGCGATCTTCCTCTATTACTGTCAGTTTACTAAATATTACTTGATCCATAGTAACCCCGTAACTTGCTATTATGGATCGTCTGATCCTGTCCCATACTAAGTCAGGACTTAGCTCTGACATGTAAGGTTTCTCCCCATCTGCAAGCACTTTTTCACTTTTGGCTTGTTGTTTTACCATCATAAAGGGGGTAAATGGTATGATTTGTAACTGCTTTACCTTATGACCATATACTGCTTGTACTTGCTCTAATATCTTAGCTTTAATATGTTCTAACAAAGAAATATCTTTTAACAGCTTTATCTGATATTGTTCATCTTGCATTACTGAACCAAATGCACAACTAGTTAATAACTCATAGGCAGTATCACAGTCAAAAACTCCTGCTAACTTACTCTTTAATTTGGCATGCCTATCAGTATTTGTACTATTTTTAATCTTCTTCAAATATCGCTCTTTAAGTGTATCTTCATTGCTAGATTTAAACTGAAAATTGTCCTGATTAGCTCTGCTACTCTCCCGCAATTCATATGCTAAAGTTTTAGCCATATAGTTCAATACCACTTTTTTGTTACAAAAATGATGATTAGGATATTGCTCCGCTAGTTTTAGCAATAATTTATTAATAAAAGCTAAGTTAAATTCTCGGTTTGATCTCAACTGCAGTAAATCAGCGTCTTCCTCTATTAGTGGATAAAAATCAACTAATTTCTTTTTCTTGAACCAGCCCTTATTATTATCAGGCTTACTGTTATCTGATACTTTCACATTGGAGGAACTTGATGCTACCAGTTCAGTTGTTAGAAAAAATTTTTCTGTAAGTCTTGTTAAGGCTGTGCAGAGCGGTACTGCCCCTAGTACAGCACCACGGCGGTCTGATGAATAAAAGTTAATGATATTGTAATAATAAAGTTTTTGCAAAAAGTATAGAAATGACGTAAGAATCTCTAAATAAGATAATTATTTTTAGGGATATTGATGTTAAAAGAAAAAGAATTTGTCAAGAGTTTTGCAGAACATTTTTGCGATATTAAAGAACATAGACAAGAGAGTAAAATAGCCTATCCGTTAATAGAATTATTGTTTTTAGCGGTAGTAGCGGTTGCAGCAAGGGCAGAGAGTTGGGAAGAAATTGAAGAATTTGGTAAAGCTCATATTGATACTTTAAGAGAATATTTACCCTTTAAAAATGGCACTCCTAGTGATTGTACTATTAGAAGTTTTATTACTAGATGTGATTCTAAGCAATTAAATAATGTGTTAATAAAATATTTTAATCATGATTTAAACGAGAAACATTATGCAATAGATGGTAAGACGCTTAGAGGTTCAAAATGTAAAGATAGTAGAGCATTGCATTTTTTAAATGTCTATGCAGTTGAATCAGGGGTCACTTTATTTGGTCAAGCAATTGATAGCAAAGACAATGAAATCACAGCTATTCCAGAAGCAATAGAATGTTTAGATATTAAAAATGCAATAGTTACTATTGATGCCATGGGGTGTCAAAAAAACATAGCCAAACAGATTGTAGAAAAAGAAGCTGACTATATTTTAGGGTTAAAGATGAATCATCCTGGATTGTATAATGAGGTTGAAAAGTTCTTTGAGTCAGATGTAGCTAGGTTTCTAGAAACAGATGTAGCAGAAACTTATGATAAAGGACATGGTAGAGTTGAAGAAAGAAAATGCTGTGTAATACGTGATGTTAAAAAAATATTTGGTTATGAGCAATGGGCTGGTTTGAATTGTGTTATTCAAGTAAAAAGAAAAGTAGTTGAAAAAAATAAAGTATCAGAATCAGTAAATTATTATATTAGTAGTTCTAATAATTCCGCTGAAGCGATGTTAAAAAGCATAAGGTCTCATTGGGGAATTGAATCTATGCATTGGGTACTCGATGTGGTATTTAATGAAGATGCGAGCAGCATACGTCAAGGCAATGCTCCTGCAAATATGGCTATTATCCGAAGGTTTGTATTGAATATTTTAAATAGAATAAAGACCAAAAGAGAGACCAAACCAAAAATGATGCTTACTATGGGTTGGTCATCAAATAACTTAAAGCGTTTTATTAATGCCTTAATACAATTTAACTAATTGTTCATCAGGTCGCCGTGAGTACAGCACCTTCAACAATATCCTTAGCTTCATCTATTCTCTCGTCTATTCTCACCTCTTCAGGCTGCAAGTTTTTTTCTTGCAGCTGGTTTTGGGTGTAATCCAACCCTGGATCATCTTTATCAACAACATTTTTTAAAACAACTGATTCGCTAGATCTAGATTTATTATATTTATTATTATCTATAATATTGTCTGGTTGAAAATTTTTTCGAGTTGATCCGAAATTATCTTCGCTTTTACCAAAAAATTTTTTTGTGTAATGCTGAAAATTTTTTGCCAATTTTATACAGGGGGTATTACGACATTTGATTTTATGTTTGACTATTGTGGCTAGATGAAGATGAATAAAACCACCATCTTGTAATTCAAGCATACATTGCCTAATACGTCTTTGACATAGTTTAAGTTCTTGTTCGAAAAAATAATAACTTTCTTGTAGTTCATCGATGTTGTTATCATGATAAACTTGCAAACGAAACACTATTAAAGACAGCAGTTGACGGGCAGTTTTACTTAAAATCTTACCACCACTAGTTCTAAGATCAAACGTATACTTGCAGCAAAACTGCGTAACACTATCTAATTTCTTTGCTAGTATGAATTTATTGTATAAATTTGGATTTCTACTATGCAAATATCACCGATTAATAAAAAACAGATTAATAAAAAAACTAGTTGAAAAAGTAGCAGTCATATTATAATATTTGAAATATTAATAATAATGATAATTAATCAAATGAAAAAACCAAAAGTAGCGACCTTAAGTGCTGAAGAACGAGAAGAACTAATACAGCATGTCAAGGAAAGTTCATTAACGGGAGATGAACAGCAAACGATAGTAGAGCTTGTGAAATTTTGTAACGAGCTAATAGACAAGCTAGCATCATCAAATATCAGTATAAATAAGCTTAAGGAAATGCTGATTGGTTTTAAGGCAGATCACAAAAAAAAGATAGTTCAGATTCATTAAAAGAACCGCCAGGTGAATCTGATAACGGGAATGGTGGTAATGAAGGAGAGTGCGATAAGCCCAAAAAGATAGATCGTAGTAATTGGCAAGGTAAATATGGGTTTGATGATTATAAGGATGCGAATACCAGCTATTTAACTCCTGAGAATTTTTGTAGTGGTGATAGCTGTCCTCACTGCTATAATGGCAAACTATATAATAGTGAAGCTAGAAAATTGCTACAATTTACAGGTAATGCTCCAATTACAGTCAACAGATATGTAAAGAAAACGTTACGCTGTAATGCTTGCGATTATACAGTTATGAACAATAAAAATATCAACAAATGGACAAATAGTAGCAGAAGTGCAATAGTGTTACAAAAGACCTATGGTACTCCTTTCTACCGTTTATCTAGGCTACAGAGTTTAAGCGGGGTTCCTATAGCATACAGCTCGCTCTGGCAACAATATTTAGATGTTTGGCAAGAAGGTGGTGGAGCTGAAATTTACGGGGTATTATTGGAAATGGCTGCCGAATGTAGTTCACTGAACCTTGATGATACTAGAGCTAGGATTTTAGAAATTACTATAGCCAATAAAAAATTACGTACTCAAAATAAGAAAGGACGCAGCTGTTATACTACTACAATATGTGCTAAGACTGCAAATAATGAGGTAATAGTTTTATATTTTACCGGTAATAGGCATGGTGGAGAAAATATAGGTAACGTACTAAAGAATCGTAAGAATAGAACAGATTCTATCCAATTAATGACTGACGCAAGTAACAATAATAACCCGGTATTATCAGAAGCAGATAAAGAATTACTGGCAATAATAGTGATGATCAATTGTTTGTCACATGGTCAGAGAAAATTTACAGAAAATGAACTATATTACCCTGAAGAATGCGGATATTTTCTCAAACAAACACGTGGGATTTACCACAATGAACATCAATGTAAAGAGATGAGTCCTGAAGAGAAACTTGGGTATCATCAGGAACATAGCAGTAAATATATAGAAAACATATATAACAAAATAGACGAATTATTTAACGACAAGAAAGTTGAGCCTAATAGTAGGCTTGGACAAGCTATGAAATATTGGATAAATAATAAAGAAGGTTTGACCCAATTTTTAAAAATCCCAGTTAGCAATCTTGATAATAATTGGGCTGAGAGATCACTGCGTACCATTATTTTACAAAGGAAGAATTCATTATTCTTTAAAACAATCAATAGTGCTGAGATACATAGTGGTCTGTATAGTATAGTAAAGACTTGTAGTGAGAACGAGATCAATGCCTTTAAATATTTAAATTGGCTACAAGAGCATAGTAGCAAAGCAAAGAAGCATCCTGAGGATTATACGCCTTTTGCCTATGCAAGATATATGAATAATACGGAATTAATCGAGACAGCAGCTTAAACGACAGGAAGCCAATCATTAGAGAATTTGGCAGAACTAGGATCGCCATTATGAATAAGAATGTGTAAGGTTCTATAACAAATTTGGTAAGATGAATTATCAGATGGGAAAAGTTTTGCCGTAAATTTACCTTTGGATAGGCGTTTAGAGCATAGCCAAAAGCCTTGACCGTCAAAGGACAAAATTTTAATGGCAGTTCTGTTTTTATTATAGAATAAAAACAAGGAACCATTAAGAGGGTCAGAAGAAAGTTTTTGTCTACAAACAGCGATTAAGCCATCGATACCCTTGCGAAAATCGATGGCAATAGTGGCAACAAAAATAACTGACGCCGGGGTTAGTTGCAGCATAAAAATGTCTGAATTATAGTTTTTGGCTCTAGTGTTTGGATAATAAGCTTGGTACCATTTGGTTTAATAATGTGACAAGTATAGTGATTTTGCTTGGGAGCAGCTACAGGATCGGTATCTATAGAATTTACTAGTTGAAATGGGAGAAAATTAATATTTTGTTGTAGGGATTGATTTGAAGTTGAGACAGAAGAAGTTTTGATGGTAGGTTCATGGGCTTTTTTAGTTGAACTAATTGTTGCTTTATTAATATTAAGATGTTTAGCTATCTCTTGGTAAGAATAATGATGGAGTAATTGGTGAACTAATTCCTTTAGATGGTTTGGTATAGGATCAAACTTATTAGTTTTAGTTTGACGCCAAGCTTTAAATTGCTGAGCTACTTGCTCAATAGTAATCGATGGTATTTGCATAGTATGAAACCCAAATGTATAAAAAATTCATACTAACAAAAAAATTAGATAAAGTTATGCAGTTTTGCTGCAAGTATACGATCAAACCACTCAGGTGGCACAAAATTACCAACAAAATTATAGAAAATAGTATCATTGTCAGTATTATTAGCACCAATATCGGCAGTAGGGGTAGAGGAAGAGTTGACTATTTGCTGCATAATCCCTCCAACTGAACAGCAGTACTAAAGAGGGGTTGAGGGCAAATGTACTCCTTATTTTCCAATCCGTAAGGAGCATATAGGGAGCATATGGATTGCTTTATAAAATTACAAAATCCCTGAAAGGGTAATAAGTAACTGGCGGGGCGTAGTGGACAATTTCAGAACCACAACAGACATAAAATTACTGGTTATTCAAATGCTTACAGTCTATTACTAAAGCTCTGTAACCTGATATTGTAAATCCATATTTTTCCCGCAAAAAGCCATGCAGATTTTTAGTATTTGTTTAACATGTTGATGCTCTTTTATTTTAGTATCATATTTCCTATCAATAATTTGTTGTAAACCAGACCCTGCTATAGTCGTTAAATCTTCTGAAGGTTTAGCGATTTTATACTCGATAATCATAGCTTTGTCACCTTTGCCAGCTTTGGGGATCATGATTACATCAGGGCGTCCATCACCTGATTCTTGCTCACTTGATATTATATAATTAGAAGCTAGCATGTTAACAATTCCTAGCATAAAGCCGCTATAAAATAATTCGGCTTTTTTTTCTCCTACTTGATGAAAACTAGTGCTACCCAGCAGTAACTCCTGCATTCTTTGTTTAAACTCCTCTATTTTGCCATCTATTAACAAGCTAATAAATGAGTAGTACCTAGAACTATCAATGTTTATTTGTTTGCTGACCCATTGGAGTACTCTTTTTTCATAAATATATTTTACTTCATAATTAGGAATAGATAGTTCATAAATATCTCTTTCTGGCATTTTAGCATGTGGATTTAAATAGCCACTAAATAACAATAAACTAAACAACCCTTCCGGCTGACCAATGTCCATGAAACTGATATGTTTGGTAATGCTAGAGATGATAGCTCTACCAGCAGCTAATGTTTGAATATCCTGCTGCATTTCATCTGACAACAAGACATGGTCGATCCAGCCAGTTCCTCCACTATCTAGCCAGTAATGATCAAGCTTACCTTCACTTGCTAAACACTGCATAATTGACCAAGGGTTATAGATGATTTCTCCCCCAAAATTATAGCCATTATACCAATCCTTAATTTCTGCTGGACTGGTAGTAAGTGGTACTTTGGTTAATAACTCGTCCACTTCTGTTTGAGTAAATCCATAGCTACTTGCAAAGTTTTTATCTAATAAACTATATTCCCGAACATTATTTAGCCCGGAAAATAATTCAGCTTTAGCAATCCGCAAAATTCCCGTAATAACTCCCCGTTCAATTGGTAATTCTTGATCGCCAGTTTCCTTTTTAAAGGTAGATTTCATGATCCCACGAAAAATTTCTAACACTTTTTGAAATTCTGCCTCGTTAGTACCAAACCATCTATAAGCACTATTAATGGGCGTATCATATTCATCAATTAATACCCAAGGCTTTTTATTGTAATGTTTGTACAGCAGGTGGCTTAAAATAGCCAAACTATTTTTGATATTATCGAGAGTTACATCAGAAGATAAATATTGGTTGAAATCTGCTCGTTCATCTGATGCAAGCTTATCACTATTAGCTAAATATCTATGCGCCTGAAACAATTTCCGTAACTGGCTTTTTACACCTTGTTCAATATCGTGATAGCTTGAGCCTTCTACGCTTTTAAAGGTGATGAATATTACGGGGAATTGACCTTGACGCTTCATAGCATTGGTTATACTAGCAATTTTTAACGGCTTCAGTTTTTTAGTTTCACCAAAGCCTGAATCCACTTCTCCCCCAACAAATAATTTATAATTTACTCGCTCTTCTGGTGGTAAAGGATTCCCCTCATTGTCCAGCTCTATTTCTAGAAAGCGTCTGACCATATCCATATTAATACTCTTCCCCCAACGCCTTGGTCGAGTAATTAGAGTCACTGCTCCATTATCCTCTAGCAATTCTTTGATCATTAGGCTTTTGTCAACAAATACATCACTGTTTAATAATAATGTTTTAAAGTCATCAGTACCAACAAACATCTTTGGCTGATAATTAACACTATTCTTAGTTTTTTCTTCTATCATTGCTTTTACTGTTTTCTACTAATTAATATAATACATTATACACCTTTTTTATTGTACACTAATAGCATATTTATATTGCATTTTAATATCAGCAATTTTGTTTATAATTTTTAAAATGAGTAATAAACTAACAGGATTTAAGATGGCGTTATTAATAGTTTACTTATCAGTTGTTCGGCTTTTACAGCCCTTGTCGAAATCAGTTTTTTTTGTAAGCTAAGGTTTGCCTTATTTACCATCACTATCATATTCTTTCTCATATTCCCGACAGGAATCTCATACAATATTAATAAATATTTATTAACTATCCCAAATGCTAAGCCACCTCTTTCAGTGGTGGAATCATAGTGTTTGACATATACTAAAATGCCAATTAAGAGCTAAAACAGGCAATAATGAAGTAGTGATAGTAGGAAGAAGTTAATTAAAACCAACCAATAATGTATAGATACTGTATTTTTAGAAAACAAGAGTATACAATTACGGGTTGGGCAAAGAGAATTAGTACCACTTAATTGAAAATTAGTAAAATATTTCAAGAGACATTAACAGTTTATAGCTATAGAATGCCAAATTATGCAAATTTAGCTCTTAATTGGCATTATATCATACTTTTTCTTCTTAACCGAATGCCTGTAGAGCATACTCCAACTTAAATTAGATCATTATACTCCAAATTTTGTCCATTTATTGTTAAAGTAGCATCTGCAAAACCATCTGTAGTGTTGTGATCTGTATATATTACGATATAATTTTCTAACTTTGTGATATATCTTTTAACAATTTCATATACAATCAGTTTGTTTTCTGTATCTAAAGCAGAGGTAGCTTCATCCATGATAATAAATCTAGGGTTTGCTAATATAGCTCTTACAATTGCAATTTTTTGTTTTTCTCCTCCGCTCAAACGTTCATTCCAATTAATATTCTCAGTTTCTAGCTCATCTTCTCTAATAACCCCTGGCAGCAACTTGACTTCATTAAGCAGTGACTTTGCTTTATCAATAAACGAGTCAAGTGAATCGATTTGTATTACAGTATTTCTATCATCGCTACTTACCAATATATATCCCATAGCATCATTATAATCTTTAGTCTCTTCCTTTTTTGAATCTGGGTGATATTTTACTAAAAGCTCTAGAGGTTTTAAGGGGTAGGCAAGTATTTCTAATAACGTTCCTGTAGAAATAAATGAATGTTGTGGTATGAAGTATATGTTATCTTTTGAGTTTATTGGCAACTTGACGATACCATCAGTGTATTGCCAATTGTTTGTGATAGCTTTTAAGAATGTTGTTTTGCCACCACCAGATTCACCTGATAATTTATAAATTTTATTAGGTTGTAGTTCTAACGTTACCTTGTTGAGCATAGTAATCAATGTTTTATTTTGAGTATCTTCTATATCAGGTTTATACACACTAAAATCTGTCATAGATAACCGATCACCATCAAATTCTTGTTTCATTTTATTATTAACATTACGGATAAGTAAACAGTCGTTGTACGCTTTATCAAAGGCTTTAATTTGTTCTAAATTTAACTTAATATACGAATAGTTATGAGTTAGAATAAAGACTATATTTGCAACATTAGTCAGAAGAGACATGACCATAACATTTAAAGAGTTAGCTTTGTTACCGCTAAGATCTTTAATAAAATTATCTGTATAGTAACCTCCTAAAAATTTACTAGCAATAGCTGGAGATATACTAATAACAAAAGTACAAGAAAAAAACAACAGTGATAATTTAGGAATAGTACGATTTACTTGATGCAAGCTTTGCATTACAGATGAACATTCTGTACCTGATGCCCCCATTAATGATATAGCACTTCCATGGGCTTCTATAAAAGCAATTTTTGCCACTAACTCGTTCTCAATTTTTTGATTACTTGCTAGATATGAAGAATATCCTTTACTTAATAGGTACACTGTGATAGCGGATGCAGCTGCAAAACCAGTAACAACACCTGATGTTGCAAAAGATCCAGTAATAACACTAATATACGCAAGAGTGCTAGCAGATGATATAGTACAAAGTGGTAATTCTACAAACATAGGAACTGTATTTTCAGCGAAGTCTCTTACTCCTACTCCAACAGTTACATATTGTATAGATTTAATATCTTTATTATTACCATGTATTAAAAATTTTGACTCGTCCATTAATAGCTGAACATTACGCTCTCTTATCGCCTGCATTGTTGATGTTGTTAACATTATAGATAGACCTTTCTGTACTCCGTTAAGTAATGCTACTATAGAAACACTAGCTAAAGCTGTAATAAGATCTATGTCATTATTCTTATTTTCTGAACTACTATCTTCTTCTTTTCGGAAAAAAATCATCGGCATAAAAATAGTTGCTACGGGTACTAGTATGATAGCACTGAAAAACCCAACAGTTCTCGAACAGTTATGCCACGAAGGAGTAAAATACTGGTACAACCTTGCTGCAGCTTCTTTTAGTACCTTAATTCTTTCAAACATAAAATTATTTACCCTATACTTTGAAATAATACATAATACTATATCTCAATTACTGTGTAAAACTTGTTATTTGCATTAAAGTATATTTTAAACATTTATAAATCAAAGATTGCAGAGCTAAGGTAACAGGTAATATCCAATTGCCCATTTTCTGAAGGGCGGAGTGATATATAAGTTAAAAAGCTTCCTGATTCCAAAGGTCTTTTAGATATTTGAGAAATAATTGCTGTTAATATCTTTACCTGGCTAGGAGATAAAAGTTTATTCAGTCGTTGAATAACGATTCCATCATTTTTAACATATGCGTTAACTGGAATATGAATAGTTGGGACAGGAAAATCATTTCCCACCGTAAAATTGAAAGTAATTACAATAGGTTTCACATTGAACAAATTTTCTTTATTTATCAATGTTTTAATCCAACTTGAAGCAGTGCCATTTACATAATAACGACATCCTTGTAGTTGGCTTTCTATATCATTGATTAATTGATTAGCCACGTAAACTTTGATCCGTGCTTTAACGTCTGTTGACAAATCTAAAGAAAGAAAAGCAAGCTTGGATTCACTGTTACTCAAGCGAGGGAAAAGGAAATTCCAAGCTACCTTAGCATTTAAGGTAGTGAGTGCTTTGTGTACAAGCTCGGGTGCTTTCTTCTCTCCAAGGATTCGTGGGTTCAAATAAACCTTAAATTGTGGATGATTGTGTTTCAGATCAGCAGCATACCATATCGAAAAGGATTCATATGTTGAGGGTATTTGAGGATCAGCAAGTGGAGAAAAATTGGATATATTTTATCAAACCTTGATACATCTACTCCAGGTAAAACTTTAAGTTTTTCCTTTAATTCTAGACCAACTTTCCAACTCGACTGTATAGTGAAAGGTGACTCTTGAGGTTCAATCAAAAATCGTACAACAGGTAATTTTTCATTTCCTTTAAACGTCAATGAAAACTCCAATGGGCATAGATCACCTGTTAAATTATTTGCCCACCTTGTCTCAGTATCATATCTTGACCAAGATTCAGTCAATAAATCCAATACTTTTATAGCTTCTTGTGCTTCTTGTGCTAAACCAATCGCCTGATATACTTTTTTTAACTTATTTCTTGCCGCATAGCCAAGGGTAGTTGGTTCATTATATTCGAAGCTTTGAGCTAATGTATTTAATATTAAAAGACAAAGAACCAATAAAAGTTTTGTAGTTAACATAAAATAATCTTTCATAAGCCTCTATATACAATATACAAAATTATTAGCTTTTCAGTTTTAATTTATTTTTATTATTTTGTTCAATGTTCAATGCCCAATGCCAATTTAGAAATGTTTTTAAGTTTTGTCCAAAAGTCCAACCATACGATTAAGTTTAATAAAAGTGAGATTTATTACATCAGTAAAAATTACTTACATGAATAATTTTTATAGTAAAGATTATAGAAAAGTATTAATTTTTATTAAAGTTCTAAAAGTTCAAGTTTATTTATAGTAAATCAAATTGAATTAGGTGATAAGATGTGGTATAAATAAAGGAAAAAATGTCAACAAGTCCATATAGTCAAGATTTAAGAGAAAAAGTAATAAATTATATAGAAAAAGGTAATAGTCAAGAATCTGCTGCTAGAATATTTGCTATACATAAAAATACAATTAGCCGTTGGAACGTAAGGAGAAGAAAAGAAGGAACAGTGCTGGCAAGAGCTAGACTAGGATTTAAAAGTAAGATTGATAAAAAAGCATTGGAATATTTCGTAACAAATAACCCTAATAGTAAGCTACAAGAAATTGGTAAGAATTTTGGAATTACAGGTTCTCAAGTAGCTAATATATTAAAAAAGTTAGGATTTAGTTATAAAAAAAAACCTTTAGCTATTTGGAAGCAAGTGCAGAGAAACGATCTGATTATTTAGAAAAGATCAGTAAATATGATAAAGATAAAATAGTATATCTTGATGAAAGTGGGATAGATATGACAATTTGCCAAGATAGAGGTTGGGGTAAGATAGGAGAATTATTGATTGGCAAGAAGAGTGGGAAGCATTATCAAAGGACTAATATAATAGCTGGTTTAGTAAATAACAAACCAATAGCCCCTTTTGTTTTTAATAAAACTTGTAATACAGAACTATTTAATAATTGGGTTGAAAAATTTTTGATTAAAGAGTTAACAGCAGGACAGGTTGTAGTGATGGATAACGTTAGTTTTCATAAATCTCAAAAGACAAAAGAGCTAATAGAATCAGTTGGTTGTGAAGTTATTTTTTTACCCCCATATTCTCCAGACTTAAATCCAATAGAAAAATTTTGGGCTAATATGAAGCGATGGATTCGAAACAAAATAGCGGAAATTGGTACATTATCTAAAGCTATTTCTGCATTCTTTGTCACCTAATTCAATTTGATTTACTATAGTATACAGATAGTAGCGAGGTAACTATCATGGCTTATGATAAATTAAAACAAATTTCAGATTTTGAACATTGTTTCTGGAATGCTAAGGAAGTGAAGGAAGCAAAAGGCTTATACTCAGAGCTTTTCGATGAATATTTAATTACTGAAAGCCCGCTTGGTAAGCATCTTGGACATTATTATTTACAAGATACTTATTTACAATGGCTTGAAGCATTTCCTACCATTAAGGTACATACCACAATATTCAAAGCCATTGATGATTTAGTTTTTTGGGAATGGGAGAGTACTTGTGTACATGAAGGTATCTTTCAAGGTATTAAACCAACTGGCAAAGAGATTAGCTACGCTGGAAAGACCATGTACCAATTTAATAGAAACAAAATAACAAACTATACTTGTTATTTAGATATACTAAATATATACAATCAGTTAGGCTACTTTTTACAGCAAGAACAATATGATGGGCAGCATATTGTAAAACAGGATTATTATTTGCTTATTACTAAACTAATCGAACTAACCCAGAATAACGACCTCAAATTAACAGTTAGAGAAGTAGAAATATTAAGTTGTTGGTTATTTGGACGTAGTTTAAAATCGATAGGAACTCTGTTTAATATTTCTCCAAGAACTGCTGAAGCCCATATTGAGCATATAAAATACAAGCTTTTATGTAATTCTAAATATGACCTACAAAACTTAATAAATTCTAAGAAAATATATCATCTATTTCAGGATCTTTACTTACTTATTACTAGGGTATGTCGTCACGAGATTGTAATTGAATAAATTGTGAAGTTGTTTATACTAATTATAGTAATAGAAATAGGGATAAGAGTTATGAGGCTAGCACATAGAAGACATGATATAAACGATGAACTTTGGAATAAAATACAAAGCCATTTGCCTGGTAGGGAAGGTTGTTGGGGAGGGGTTGCAAGAGATAATAGAACCTTTGTAAATGCAGTAATGTGGATATTTAGGACAGGAGCTCCATGGAGAGATTTGCCACCTGATTATGGGAATTGGAAGAATGTACACAGAAGATTCTGTAGATGGCGAGATAATGGAGTATGGGAGAATGTACTAAATATTTTTATAAATGATCCTGATTTCGAATGGTTAATGATAGATTCTACATTTGTAAAAGCCCATAAAGCAGGGCTTGGGGCAAAAGGCGGGAATCAAACGATTAGCCGCACAAAAGGGGGATCAATACAAAGGTACATATGGCCGTGGATGCGCATGGTATGCCGGTCAGAATTATTGTTACAGAAGGTTCCAGAAACGATTGTACTCAAGCTTGTGAATTAACCCAAAATATAGAGGCAGAGTACCTTATAGCGGATAAAGCTTATGACACAAATAGCATCGTAGAATTTGCTGAGCAAGCAAATATAATTCCTGTAATACCATCAAAAAGAAACAGAAAGATTCAAAGAGAGATAGATAAGGATTTATATAAGTTAAGGCACATTATTGAAAATACATTTCAAAAATTTAAAGAATGGCGTGGTATAGCAACAAGATATGCTAAAAACACAAAATCATACATGGCGGGTCTTTGTCTAAGGGGATTACTAATGTGGGCTAAAATCTCGTGACGACACACCCTAGCAAAATTGAACGATTATAATTATTGGGCTGTGTCATTTTAGATTCCCGATGTATGGGGGTTACTTGTTGTAGGAAATATATAATTCTTCATAACAAGCTCTATTTTTGAATCCTTTAAATACTCCTTAACCAACTTCGATTTGTGATATCCTGCATTGTCACATATCAAATATATCTTCTTTTTGACTGTACTTTCTTCTAATTTCTGTAAAAATTCTATTATATAGTTGCTCCGTCAAAAAGGCTATAGACATAAGAGATGATACATGTTCGTAGTCAAAAATTACATCAAAATCCATAAGATTTTTACCTTATTTTGTCAGAAACCTTATGGATTTTCAGAACTTTATAGTTTAACCAAAGAATAATGTTTGTCATGTATGGAACTACCCAAAAATGCAAGAAAAAAAATAATACTTGACAGAAAAAAAGAAAATGCAGTCATGTATTCGACTTAAGGCTCAATAAAGTGCCATAGCCCTGATGGAATTCGCTAACTTACGAACTTTAACATTATCACCTTAACGACTTCATTTGAGCCTATGAGCAAAACAGTTTTTTCATAAGCTAAGGTTTGTCTTATTCACCATCAATATTATCATCTCTCGCATATTCCTGGTAGGAATTCCTTACTTTAATTATTTTATTCCAATCGCTGATTTTTTAAAATTTAAACCTTATTTATTTAAATTTTTAAAAAATCAGCCACCATCTTAAAAATAATTAATATTAAACTTTTAGTAACATACTTTTGTTTCACTATATGGCTGATCATTTCTCAGTACCGCAAATACTACTCTTGCTAATTTATTTGCCACCGCCACTACACTAGTATTATAACCTCGTCTCTCTTGTAGTTTAAGCATCCAATCAGTGAATTTGCTCTTATCATCTGTTACTTTATCCAGTTTCTTAGTTCTTAATACCCTAACGGTAAAAACAGACCGGACGCCATGGATTAATAAATTACGTAAATATACATCGCCTCTTTTACTAATTCCTAGCAATCTTTCTTTCCCACCAGTTGAGTGCTGTTTTGGCACTAAACCAAGCCATGCTGATAATTGTCTACCATTTTCAAAATTTGCTGCATTGCCAATTGAGGCTGTTAATGCCGTTGCAGTTATTAAACCTAACCCTGGTATTGCCATTAATTTAGCATGGTTCTCATTATTTTTAGCAATCTGATTTAATCGTTTTTCTAAATCTATAATTCTCTTATTATTATCTCTAAATTCTTCCAGTAATAAACAAAATGTTTCTTTACTCTTATTACTCAGTTTATTGCCGTCCATAGCTGTATTTACATGGCTAATTATTTTATTTACTCCTCTCGGTATAGTTATGCCAAATTCATGCAATAAACCCCTAATCTCATTTGCCAATGCTGTACGATTTTTTACCAATCTTTCTCGAACCCGGTGAATAGACAACACATCCTGTTGCTCTACCGATTTTATTGGCACAAATCTCATTGTAGGACGACCTACCGCTTCGCATATTGCTTCTGCATCTTTAAAATTATTTTTGTTGCTTTTAACATATGGTTTAACAAATTGTGGTGCCATCAACTTGACATCATGATCAAATTTTGTTATCTCTCTAGCCCAATGATTAGAACCTCCACATGCTTCCATTCCCACTAATGATTTTGGTTGGTTAGCCATAAAATCTAAAAACTTTTCTCTTGTTAATTTTTTCTTAAAAATATTTTTTCCATATTTATCTACTGCATGCAAATGAAAAATATTTTTTGCTAAATCTATTCCTATTATGTTATATTCCATTTTGGGACTCCCTATTGTTGTTTTAATACATTAAACAGTTGCTCCGTCAAAAAGGCTTCAGACATAAGAGATAATACATGTTCGTGGTCAGAAATTACATCAAAATCCATAAGATTTTTACCTTATTTTGTCAAAAACCTTATGGATTTTTAGAACTTTATAGTTTAACCACAGAATAATGTTTGTCATTCCCGCGACTCATCTTCGAGATAAATATGAGCAAGAATTATGCTTCAAAGCAGGATTGCTATGGGGTGTGTGGGACGAAAATTTACATTTTAGTTACTGGCTACATATTGTCATTTTACAGATTTTGTCATTTGGGGCATAGTTAAATCAAATAAATTGAACAAATTTTGTTGGGATTCTGTTAATTTTGGTAATCTTGCTACTTTACAACCTTTGATTGTGTAATATAAAAAACATATTTTATCCAACTCTCTTAATGCTTCCTCAATGGTCATATTATATTTACCATCCTTAGTTACTCCATAACCTTGTTTCAACTTATTTTTCATATAGTGCCATATTTTTAATGCCAACATACAGACAAATACATGTCCCTTTGTTCTATTGCTTTTCCTTAAAAAGATCGGTCTTACTTCCAGTAATCCCGTCTTCATGCTGCTAAAATTCGATTCTACTTCATGTAAATTATGGTAGGCTTTATCAACCGATTCTTTACTCATCAGTTTAATTTCAATCTGTGTTTCAATCGCATAACAACCATCAAGAGCAAATAACTCTTTTTTCTTATCTTGATCAATTTCAACCACTATTTGGTTGCCATCTAATTTTAGGTTGATAAATTTATCTATCCGCCATTCTTCAGCAATCTTTTGGATATTATTTAAACCAGTTTCTGGCTTTGCTTTCTTATGGGTTGATACATATATATTACGTTCTTCCACCTTTGCAACCAGTTTTTCAACCCTATTATTCCTATCAAATTCAACTTTTCGGGCTATAGAACCATTTTTTCTTAAAATATATCTTTTGCCATTACTGGTTACTTCGCATAGCTGTTCTTCAAAAAAACTATATTGCAAAACTCCGCTTTTCTTTAAGCTTTCAATCTCAACTTTACTTAAGGTTGTAATATAGTCCCATCCCTCTTTGGTTAGGGCTTCTTTGCCTGTTCCCTTTATCATTCCTTTATCACCAACAAAGACGATATTCTTAATACCAAAATTAGATTTTACTAGTTCAATCTGCTCATAAATGGTAGAAGGATCAGCACTGTTACCCTTAAAAACTCTAACAGCCAAAGGTTCGCCATTCTCATCAGTTAACAGACCAATCACTATTTGCTTTTTGCCCTTCTTCTTATCCCGGTTGTATCCATATTCCGCAAGTTCATTCTCTGTTCCTTCGAAATGGCTGGAAGTGACATCGTATAAAAGCATAACAGGTGGCTTGTTATTTTTCTTTTGATAAGTTTTAAATAATTTTAATTCAATCTTTTCTTGATTCTCTTCTAACCATTCTAGAGCATGATATAAATGGTTTTCGTCAAATGAATCAACGGATAAAATATCAGATATCGCATGCGATTTCGCCCATTTTACACTGGAAAGCCTAGACCCTTGGTGAGCAAAGCGTGCTAAAACCAAAAATAAACTCAATAAAGACTCTTTGCTTCTAGTACCAAGAGCCTTAGTAATACCAGTCTCATCAGCAATTCTTTTTAATAAAAAAATAGTTCCAAAACTTTCGCCAATTTCAGGCACTCCATCTAAACCATCAAATTCACCCTTTAGCATCTTCTTAAAAGCTTCAATACGCAACTCATCCCAATTAGTTAGATTAGCTAAAGTTTTATGCAATACCTTCTTACCTTCGCGATAAGAAGTGCGAAGCAATATTGCAGGACGAGAATTTCTATTTGGAACATTTGTAATATACATGAAAGAGATTATATCTCTAAGTTCCAGCATTATCAAATAAAAAATATCATCTACATGGCTACAAATCTTGTAACAAAACCCCTGTAAACCTCATTCCTTAAGCGTTTTAAGCACTTTTTCGTCTAGAAGATGAGCCGCGAAGGCGGGAATCTAAAATGCTTTCCAAAAAGCCCTGAGGTATTATAGATTCCTGCCTACGCAAGAATAATGGTATGGAACTACCCTATATACAGAATGAATAGCAGTTGTTATTCTTCTAGATTTAATGTTTAATGTATTAAAACAACAATAGGGAGTCCCAAAATGGAATATAACATAATAGGAATAGATTTAGCAAAAAATATTTTTCATTTGCATGCAGTAGATAAATATGGAAAAAATATTTTTAAGAAAAAATTAACAAGAGAAAAGTTTTTAGATTTTATGGCTAACCAACCAAAATCATTAGTGGGAATGGAAGCATGTGGAGGTTCTCATCATTGGGCTAGAGAGATAACAAAATTTGGTCATGATGTCAAGTTGATGGCACCACAATTTGTTAAACCATATGTTAAAGGCAACAAAAATGATTTTAAAGATGCAGAAGCAATATGCGAAGCGGTAGGTCGTCCTACAATGAGATTTGTGCCAATAAAATCGGTAGAGCAACAGGATGTGCTGTCTATCCACCGGGTTCGAGAAAGATTGGTAAAAAATCGTACAGCATTGGCAAATGAGATTAGGGGTTTATTGCATGAATTTGGCATAACTATACGCAAGAGGAGTAAATAAAATAATCAGCCATGTAAATACAGCTATGGACGGCAATAAACTGAGTAATAAGAGTAAAGAAACATTTTGTTCATTACTGGAAGAATTTAGAGATAATAATAAGAGAATTATAGATTTAGAAAAACGATTAAATCAGATTGCTAAAAATAATGAGAACCATGCTAAATTAATGGCAATACTAGGTTTAGGTTTAATAACTGCAACGGCATTAATAGCCTCAGTTGGCAATGCAGCAAATTTTGAAAATGGCAGACAATTCTCAGCTTGGCTTGGTTTAGTACCCACGGCGGTCTGATGAATAAAAGTTAATGATATTGTAATAATAAAGTTTTTGCAAAAAGTATAGAAATGACGTAAGAATCTCTAAATAAGATAATTATTTTTAGGGATATTGATGTTAAAAGAAAAAGAATTTGTCAAGAGTTTTGCAGAACATTTTTGCGATATTAAAGAACATAGACAAGAGAGTAAAATAGCCTATCCGTTAATAGAATTATTGTTTTTAGCGGTAGTAGCGGTTGCAGCAAGGGCAGAGAGTTGGGAAGAAATTGAAGAATTTGGTAAAGCTCATATTGATACTTTAAGAGAATATTTACCCTTTAAAAATGGCACTCCTAGTGATTGTACTATTAGAAGTTTTATTACTAGATGTGATTCTAAGCAATTAAATAATGTGTTAATAAAATATTTTAATCATGATTTAAACGAGAAACATTATGCAATAGATGGTAAGACGCTTAGAGGTTCAAAATGTAAAGATAGTAGAGCATTGCATTTTTTAAATGTCTATGCAGTTGAATCAGGGGTCACTTTATTTGGTCAAGCAATTGATAGCAAAGACAATGAAATCACAGCTATTCCAGAAGCAATAGAATGTTTAGATATTAAAAATGCAATAGTTACTATTGATGCCATGGGGTGTCAAAAAAACATAGCCAAACAGATTGTAGAAAAAGAAGCTGACTATATTTTAGGGTTAAAGATGAATCATCCTGGATTGTATAATGAGGTTGAAAAGTTCTTTGAGTCAGATGTAGCTAGGTTTCTAGAAACAGATGTAGCAGAAACTTATGATAAAGGACATGGTAGAGTTGAAGAAAGAAAATGCTGTGTAATACGTGATGTTAAAAAAATATTTGGTTATGAGCAATGGGCTGGTTTGAATTGTGTTATTCAAGTAAAAAGAAAAGTAGTTGAAAAAAATAAAGTATCAGAATCAGTAAATTATTATATTAGTAGTTCTAATAATTCCGCTGAAGCGATGTTAAAAAGCATAAGGTCTCATTGGGGAATTGAATCTATGCATTGGGTACTCGATGTGGTATTTAATGAAGATGCGAGCAGCATACGTCAAGGCAATGCTCCTGCAAATATGGCTATTATCCGAAGGTTTGTATTGAATATTTTAAATAGAATAAAGACCAAAAGAGAGACCAAACCAAAAATGATGCTTACTATGGGTTGGTCATCAAATAACTTAAAGCGTTTTATTAATGCCTTAATACAATTTAACTAATTGTTCATCAGGTCGCCGTGTTTAGTACCAAAGCAGCACTCAACTGGTGGGAAAGAAAGATTATTAGGAATTAGTAAAAGAGGCGACGTATATTTACGTAATTTATTAATCCATGGAGCCCGGTCTGTTTTTACCGTTAGGGTATTAAGAACTAAGAAATTGGATAAAGTAACAGGTGATAAGAGCAAATTCACTGATTGGATGCTTAAACTACAAGAGAGACGAGGTTATAATACTAGTGTAGTGGCGGTGGCAAATAAATTAGCAAGAGTAGTATTTGCAGTACTGAGAAATGATCAGCCATATAGTGAAACAAAAGTATGTTACTAAAAGTTTAATATTAATTATTTTATGAAGGTGGCTGATTTTTTAAAAATTTAAATAAATAAGGTTTAAATTTTAAAAAATCAGCGGATGGAATAAAATAATTAAAGTAAGGAATTCCTACCAAGGAATATGCGAGAGATGATAATATTGATGGTGAATAAGACAAACCTTAGCTTACGAAAAAACTGACGGTGTCATAGGCTCATAGAAGCCGTAAGAATGATAATGTTAAAGATCGTAAGTTAGCGAATTCCATCAGGGCTATGGCACTTTATTGAGCCTTAAGTCGAATACATGACTGCATTTGCTTTTTTTCTGTCAAGTATTATTTTTTTTCTTGCATTTTTGGGTAGTTCCATACATGACACCTTTTGCATTTAAATATAGTAGATGTTATATTCTAGACTTTTGACGGAGTTAATTATTCCAATTATATGCTTTCTTTTCCAACCGCTATTGGTTGGTAATGTTTTGTCCTTCCCTTTCTTAATCCAGCCATATCTACTTCTTGCTTGATATTGCGGATGAACACTATCCATAAAGTAAATAACTTCGTTGGCTTTGAGGCTAAATTTTAGCAGTTTATATTGTAGCTTAAATTCTTCTTGTTTGTTTACATCTAACTTACTAGATACTAGCTTTGGCTTCTTGTATACAAAACCCATTTTATATAGTAATCTAGTCATGCTAGACACGGTATATTTTAAGCCATATTTGTTTTCGACGTAGACACAAATATCTTTGACCAATACATAGTTATTTTCTTCCAAATGCCTACTTAATTCCTGCTGACTGCTCTTATCTAATTTTGCAAAACCACCACCATTATTTGTATATAGTTTGTTAAGCTTTTGATAGTCTCTTAAATGTTTACGTATTGCCTCATCGCTTAATAGCATACATGATATATCTCCTCTACTGAATACCCTTTATCGTATATTATAACGGCTTTTATTCGAACACAAATTCTTCTATCCCTTTCTCCCCGGCGGGTTATTAATTCTTCTTTTTATTGCTCTGTTAATATTTTCCTCATCTCAACATATTTACTTTATTTTTTAATCCTTGTTAATTCTTGGTTTCATAGCAGTATGCCTAGGCTTGCTGGATTGTATACATGTGCAATGATAGCAGCTTTGGCTTACTAGACTACTTCGAATTGCTAGTCCATTTAAAGCTTAATGCTCCAATGATCAAAAAAACTAGGCTAATCCCTAAAAGGGACAAAATCGAGCTATAAAGATCAGCGAGTCTAGCTCCTTCATGCATAATTTTTCTCATGCCATCAGTAATATACCACAAAGGCATGAATTTTGTAAGATACTGTACCCATGGTGCAGAACCCTCTAAAGAAAACCAAACCTCCGATAGAAGCATCATGGGAAAAGTAACCATGTTCAAAAGTCCGCTGACCAGTTCATCACTGCTTAGCCTTGCTGAAACAATAAATCCGATAGAACTAAGTGCAAAGCAACCAAGAATATATATAATAAACAAATCTGTGTATGATCCTAAGGTTTTAAAAGGATAAATGAGGTGTCCAAGGGCAAAGATCAAAACCCCAGTCAGACTTAATATGATCAACCTAGAAACCATCTGGGCAAGAAGATATTCAAATGAAGAAAGTGGGGAAGCTTTAAATCTTTTAAGAATACCCAGTTTTCTGTGTCTAACAATCGCCCAACCAACTCCGAACAGAGCCATCCACATAACGTTCATTGCCAGAAGCCCTGGAAATAACCATTCAATATAGGAAATATTCTTTCCTAATACCTTGTTTGGTTTTAGATTTATAGTCGGATTTTGGTATGCTTGAGCCTGAAGAATTTTTTCAGCAATCAATGATTTTGGTACTCCACTATTTACCCAATAATTAGTATGATGAGGTGTAGCTTCTATGATAATATCCAAACTATTAGTATTTAGCTTTGCAAGAGCAGTTTTTCGGTCATTAAATTTTGTACAATGAAACGAACTAAATAACTGCTCTGAACCGGAGTTTATTATTCCAGCCTTATACATATAAGATTCATCCAAATTGAAAATATATCCAAATGAAATGATGATTAATACTGGAAAAATCAATGACCAACTTAGAGCCCCTTTGTCACGAAAAAATTCCTTATTTCTAGCATAGAAAATTGATAAAAATCGTTTAATCCGAAAGCTCATGTTCTTATAACCTCCCCGGTTAATTTCAAAAAAAGATCCTCAAGATTGCCTTCTCTGATCCTTAATCCCTGTAAGGAAATACCGGAGTCGAGCAGCTTTTTTAGAACCTGACTAATGTTATTAGTATGAATAAAAGCCATACCACTACGGAAAGAAATTTCTTCTTTTGTAAAGAGAGAGTCAAACCCATCCATGTTAGGATTCAGACCCGATAAGGATATAGATACAGTGTTAAAGTTTTTTTCCAATAGCTCTTGTGGACTTCCTGAAGCAATTATCTTACCCCGATCCATTATGGCTATCTGATCACAAAGCTCTCCAGCTTCTTCCATATAATGAGTTGTTAATATTATACTTTTACCGTTTTTCTTAATTTTCTTGATAACTTCCCATAGGTGACGTCTAGCCTGAGGATCAAGCCCTGTTGTTGGCTCATCTAGTAGTAAAAGCTCCGGATCATTACACAAGGCAATGGCTAGTAATAATCTTTGACGTTGACCTCCAGAAATCTTATCATGTTGTTGATCCTTGAAATCCTTGATCTGGCATAAATTCATGATTTCATCCAAAGGCAACGAGTGATTATACAAATTTCGAAAGGTTTCTAGACATTCTGCCACTGTAAGATACGGAAGTAGGGCAGTCTCCTGAAACTGAACCCCTAGATATTCAGGAAAACTTGAATCAGGTCGACTTTGTTTAAAAAGGATTTCTCCTGAATCAGCAGGGGTTATCTGTTCAATCATTTCAATCGTTGTAGTTTTTCCAGCTCCGTTAGGTCCCAATAAGCCAAAACATTCTCCTTTGTAAATATCAAAGCTGATCTGATCCACCACCTTATTTAAACCATAAGACTTTGATAAATTTCTAACAGTTAAAATATTATTGCATTCTTCTGTATTCGATACAAATGATTTGTTCTTCAATTTAACTCCTTTTTTAAATTTTGATTTAAAAAACTGAGGCATGTATTAGCTACAGTGATTAGATTCTCCCTTCGGGAAAACCCATGTCCTTCATCCTCAAACATGAGATATTCCACCACAACACCATTATTACGAACATCTCTGACAATGTCATCACTTTCTACCTTTAGTACTCTTGGGTCATTTTTGCCTTGCACAACAAGTAGAGGCTTACGAATATTTGCTGCGTGAAAATATGGTGAAATTGCTTTAAGCCTTTTTGTATCAGCACTTGGGTCTCCCATGACACCAAAAATTCGACGACGGGTAGAGGTCATCCAGGGTGGAATACTATTCAATGTACGTATCCAGTTCATAACACCAAAAATATTTATTGCAACGTCAAATGCATCCGGTTCAAAAGTTAAAGAGGCTACAGCAATATATCCACCATAACTACTACCCATTATTCCAATATGTGAGGCATCAATCCAATCCAGTGTCTCTAAATATTTGCGTCCATAAATACAATCTTTAACATCAAGATCACCATGCTTTCGATCTGCAAGGTGAAAAAACGTTTTTCCATAACCACTAGATCCCCGATGATTAACCGCAAGAATAGCATATCCATGGTTCACTAAATGTTGGATTAAAGGATCAAAAGTCTGACGGGACTGATCTCCAGGACCACCATGAACCCAAATCATTGCAGGAACCCTATTATTTGACGAAGTACCCCAAGGACGATATAATAGTGAAGGGATTTCTAACCCATCAAAGCTAGGATAGCTAATTACATCGGCAGTTACTAAATCATTTTTCGACAGATTGGAATTAGAAAGTGTTGTAAGCTGTAAATGACCTTTGTCTTCAAGATTAACTAAGTGCAACTGTGGAGGAGAAACACAACTCTCAAGATAGAATGCTATGTAACACTCATCTTTGGAAAAATGAACCTGTGATATTGCACCAGACAGTTTCGGCAACGAAACATCTTTTGTGGTACTAATATCCTGAATAGAAGTAAGGGTAGTTGAGTTTTGGTTAATTTCACTGATACGATAGCGACCGGAAGGTGAAAAGTAAAGTGTACTTACATCCCAACCGACCTGTATTACTTTTTCACTTTTTCCGGTTTCCATGTCAAAGAACCACGCATCTTCAAATTCACTATCTTGATTGGAGGTATAGAAAAATTTTTTACTGTCAGGAGAAAAACAAAGTACTCTAAATCTAGCTATGTTTTGCAATCCTGAGATACAAATTCTTCTTAATGCATTTGCTCCAGGTTTCTCTTCCTTGCTAAGATCATACAGAAATAGACTGTTGCTGTGGCTATCGTGTTCTTTTTCACAAGCTATCCAACGACCATTTCTGCTAATTGTACAGATCGTTAATGCTTCCTGATTTTTGAAGACTAGCTCACTTTGATAGTCCTTGGATCGGTAGCAATAAACATCAAAGAATTTAGGATTCCTTTGATTATGAAGTACCCAAAAATGTCTCCCATCATTACTCCATTGTAAGAATTTAGCTTTCAGATTGATTCCCGGCGTTATATCTTTGATCATACAGTTTTCTTCACATACCCAAAGATGAAATAATTCATTACCTTTCCAATCCTGTGAAAATAAGAAACGGTTGTCAGAAGGGAAATAGCTTATCCCTATAGTACACTGGGTTAGGTTTTGAGTTAACTGCTCCGTTTTGCCGTTAGAGACAAAGACACGATAGATATTAAAACATCCTGTTTCATCGGAGCTGTATAAAATACTTTCTCCATCATAAGAAAATGAAATTCCTCTAAGGGAGGTATTTAGATAAAACATGGACGCATCATAAGTTTTAACAGGTTTATTCATAATTAGATTCCTGTTGATGGAACGGATTATTATATGAAAAATGTAAACGAATAAGTTCCATTATATATTGTAATCTCATCGTCTCTTTTTGACAAAATGAAGCACATGAATTCTTTATCCGATACCAATCGTTCTTGCTGATTCCCGATAGATATAGTTGTTCATAATCCTCTGCATGCATTTGCAGCACTTTCTGATTAAAATCATGCTGATGAATCCAGACACTAGTGAGTGAGACTCTATATTTACTAAAATCACAGGGCTGAAGGCACAATTTGTCCATCTCTAAGGATTTGGTACCGTGAAGGAGATGACTATTAAACTGGATTGTTGTTCCTTCTGAATAGTCAAAATATTGCCTACTCAATGAACCAAGGTCATACGAAATAGCCACATTTCCGATCTGTCTGATATCAGATAATTCTCTGGGACCTTTTTGATAAAAATGTGTATTTTTCCGTGCCATATCCTCATATAATTCTTGATGATGAGGATTTTTGTTATCGATCACATAAATACCTAAATCGTTGTCAGATAAACCGGTAACATGATCTTTATACAAATTCGTCCACAAGGTAACCATTCGAGATTGATATCCATTTTTTGCAAAATACTGTATACCTCCGTCCTGATGCATATTGTTAACACCAATAGTATCTTTCACCCTAAGTTTCCACAGAGAGAGATAAAGAGGAATAAAGCTCTGATACAAAATTGGGAAATGTATTTTATAAAAATTAATCGTAATTTGATACAAAGCAGTGAAAGCTGAACCTGTAAAATCCTCAGATTGTTCGGTACCTCGGAAATCGAACCTATGATCCAGTTTATGCACCATCTCCGAAAATACTCGGGAATCGGTTTGGTGACTGATATTGAGGTAGTTGTCAAAATCGCCCTTTTTCATAACTGTTTCTAACCTTTTGCTATAGTCAGATTAATATCTACTAAATTTTTATTTTAAATCAAGGAAGAGTTCACTACCTTTACCTTGCATAGAGAGTCTATGTAGGAATAGACCAATTCCTGCCGATCCTGTACCATAATCTGTACATATAGCTGCAAGTTTATCTCCTGGAAATGCAATACCATCGTTGTTACAACATTGATATAACATTATACGCTGAGCAATCTGGTGTGCTTCTTGCAAGTAATTCTTGTGCTGTGTTGCAGAATATAAATCAAGAAAAAAAATACCGATACCAGCCATTCCTACAAATAATCCGGGATATATACAGTATTTACTGACAACAGAATCTGCAATTTTTTTTGCTAACTCTAAATAATAGCAGTCTCCTAAAGCTAGGTAAAACCGAATGGCAACCAAACCTATCCCGATTGAGCCAAATTGAAAGTATGGGTAGATTGTTTTTTCGTTATAATTTTTACGCCACACTAGGTCATGATCTATAACTTGTCCATTATTAATCTCAGATTGCATAACACATTCAGCTTTTTCCAAGTAAATCTGATCCTGGGACAACTGAAATAGTTGCAAAAGGAACAAGGCTATTCCAGCATTACCATGCAAAAGACCGGAGTAGCACTGCCCATCAATATTCTGATATATAGTCATACCTTTTTGATAAATTAGTTTATTATAGACCACGTGAGCTGCCTCTAGGGCACCGTCAAGGAATTGCTGACACTTTGTTTTCTCATAAAAATATAAACTCGCAAGTCCCCAACCCGAAGCACCGTAAAATAAGTCCGCAGCTTCATCTCTAAATTTCAAACTATAGACTCGTTTCATCAGCTCTAAGCCTTCGGTTTTAAGACCACATGCGTGTAGAGACCACGCTATTCCAGATAGCCCAATATATAAACCAGGAGGGAAATTTTCCAGATCTTCATTTTGTATTTCACTCCATATAATCGATAAGAGCTGTTGGGTCGAGGTAGCAGCCCTTTTGTGCAAAAAATATAAAACACCTAGAGATCCATAAGCTACACTTAATCTGTTAGTCGTCAATGCACGATAATCTAATGGAAAGACAGTTCCTTTCATGGGGTATTCTACGAAACGCTCTATGTAATTAGTCATCCTTTCTAGGATTTGAGACAGATTCATTTCGTTGGTGTGTGGTTGCATGCCAAGGTGGGGTCTCTTTTGTCCACCCTCCTTTAGTGCATTAGACAATGTCTCTATAGCCTGCTTTGCATCCGAAATTTGGTTTTGCCTAAGTGCTTCTTTAATAGTAATAAACTCCAAGGGTAATCCATGACTCTTAACCAATGACTCTAAATATCTTTCTTTTGCGTCTGGGTTTATAGCAAATAATGAGCATATTGGGTGAAGTAGATGAATAGATAAAGAACTAACAGCACACCAGTCCTCTATTTGGGTTGGCTTTTTTTGCTTATCCTTATGGTAAGTTGTAAAACCTCTACTCGTAATTCTTGCATAAAATCGCTCTTCTTTTTGATCATATGCCCCCTCCAAATCAATAAAGCAAACTTCCAGTGTTTTTGGATGAAAAAGGATATTTTGGGGGGCGATATCCCCTATAATAATCCCCATCTGATGAATTTTTTCAACGGTATCAATGATATTTTTTAATAAGGCTAGATGTCTCCTGCAGAATACACTAAAATCATGTATAATACCTTTAATAAGGATATTATGACTTTGCCAATCGGTATAATTGAGCGTATCAAATGGGATATATTCCAATACCAAAAAATAATGTTGCCAGTCATAGAAGGAATCAATGACTCTGGGTGTTAGCCTTATATCTTGAAGTCGGTTGAGAACATGCTCTTCATGCATTAAACCTACAATCGCATCTTTCTCACTCTGGCGATTTCGATTGATGAATGACCTTGCCTCTTTTAGAACTACTTTAGTATCGGTTTGGCTATCATTAGCAAGATAAACACCACCTTTGCTAGAATGGGATGAAAGTGCATTAATAACCTGATATCGCTGATTTAAAAGCGAGTTTTCCGGATACTGGATTACTTCCTCAAATGGTTCTGAGACTCCATCAGGTAGCTGATAGTAAGGGAGTCTTACATCAACGTCTCTGCTTTCTGCATCAATGATGGCAGGGTTATATTCTCCAAGAACATTTCTCTGTTTATTACCTACGAATGAGCCAAATCGATAAAATAAGCATCTACTGTTTTGATAAGGTCGGTCGCTTAAAATAAAAGGACCAAAAAAATCTTTGGTGACCTCATGTAGCCTTTGTAATATTTCCTTAAATAGGTCAATATCTGGTGGATACACTGTTAGAAATTTGCTAGCAGACACCTTGTTACAAGCCTGAGAATTAAAAAAATCATGAATCTCAGGATCTACCAAAAACTTAAAAGCTACTTGGCTCTTAATAAGAATGGGAACAATTTGTTTTAAAGCATATTCGGTAACTTCAGACACTAACGATATATGAATCTTAAAACCGTAACTTTTGATCTTAATTTGATCTGACTTCACTACGTACCAAGCTTCTCTACGCTGGATACTCCAATTCCTTGGTAACATCTGATTTACCCATTCAAAATAGCAGAAATCTCTTACCTCATAGTTTTCCATATTTGTAAAGAAGTACGGTTGACTAAATAAATAATGCTGTAGATCTCCTTCGGATACACGTCTATCTATATTTCCGTTCATAATATTCTTTTTAATCTTTATTCGTTTAAATATTTGTAAAGTTAAATGGTAAAAATAAAATTTAGTTGCCTAGACTTCGAAATTTTTAAATTTCGAAGTCTAGGTGTAAACATGAGTGAACACAAAAAATAATCTACTGAAAAAGATAAGCATAATGCTAACATTAGTATTAAATCAAATTTTATCTCGCACTCATTTTTTCAAAAACTACCAAACACTGATTTGAGATGGATTACAAGTACCTTGTGCAGCAGATAATTTTTGAAGGTTAAGGACATTTAACATAATATTACTCCTTTATTAATTCAGGTTAATTGTTATTGTATCACCGCAATACAATAACAATTAAAAATATAATAAATAGTATACTTGCAGCAAAACTGCGTAACACTATCTAATTTCTTTGCTAGTATGAATTTATTGTATAAATTTGGATTTCTACTATGCAAATATCACCGATTAATAAAAAACAGATTAATAAAAAAACTAGTTGAAAAAGTAGCAGTCATATTATAATATTTGAAATATTAATAATAATGATAATTAATCAAATGAAAAAACCAAAAGTAGCGACCTTAAGTGCTGAAGAACGAGAAGAACTAATACAGCATGTCAAGGAAAGTTCATTAACGGGAGATGAACAGCAAACGATAGTAGAGCTTGTGAAATTTTGTAACGAGCTAATAGACAAGCTAGCATCATCAAATATCAGTATAAATAAGCTTAAGGAAATGCTGATTGGTTTTAAGGCAGATCACAAAAAAAAGATAGTTCAGATTCATTAAAAGAACCGCCAGGTGAATCTGATAACGGGAATGGTGGTAATGAAGGAGAGTGCGATAAGCCCAAAAAGATAGATCGTAGTAATTGGCAAGGTAAATATGGGTTTGATGATTATAAGGATGCGAATACCAGCTATTTAACTCCTGAGAATTTTTGTAGTGGTGATAGCTGTCCTCACTGCTATAATGGCAAACTATATAATAGTGAAGCTAGAAAATTGCTACAATTTACAGGTAATGCTCCAATTACAGTCAACAGATATGTAAAGAAAACGTTACGCTGTAATGCTTGCGATTATACAGTTATGAACAATAAAAATATCAACAAATGGACAAATAGTAGCAGAAGTGCAATAGTGTTACAAAAGACCTATGGTACTCCTTTCTACCGTTTATCTAGGCTACAGAGTTTAAGCGGGGTTCCTATAGCATACAGCTCGCTCTGGCAACAATATTTAGATGTTTGGCAAGAAGGTGGTGGAGCTGAAATTTACGGGGTATTATTGGAAATGGCTGCCGAATGTAGTTCACTGAACCTTGATGATACTAGAGCTAGGATTTTAGAAATTACTATAGCCAATAAAAAATTACGTACTCAAAATAAGAAAGGACGCAGCTGTTATACTACTACAATATGTGCTAAGACTGCAAATAATGAGGTAATAGTTTTATATTTTACCGGTAATAGGCATGGTGGAGAAAATATAGGTAACGTACTAAAGAATCGTAAGAATAGAACAGATTCTATCCAATTAATGACTGACGCAAGTAACAATAATAACCCGGTATTATCAGAAGCAGATAAAGAATTACTGGCAATAATAGTGATGATCAATTGTTTGTCACATGGTCAGAGAAAATTTACAGAAAATGAACTATATTACCCTGAAGAATGCGGATATTTTCTCAAACAAACACGTGGGATTTACCACAATGAACATCAATGTAAAGAGATGAGTCCTGAAGAGAAACTTGGGTATCATCAGGAACATAGCAGTAAATATATAGAAAACATATATAACAAAATAGACGAATTATTTAACGACAAGAAAGTTGAGCCTAATAGTAGGCTTGGACAAGCTATGAAATATTGGATAAATAATAAAGAAGGTTTGACCCAATTTTTAAAAATCCCAGTTAGCAATCTTGATAATAATTGGGCTGAGAGATCACTGCGTACCATTATTTTACAAAGGAAGAATTCATTATTCTTTAAAACAATCAATAGTGCTGAGATACATAGTGGTCTGTATAGTATAGTAAAGACTTGTAGTGAGAACGAGATCAATGCCTTTAAATATTTAAATTGGCTACAAGAGCATAGTAGCAAAGCAAAGAAGCATCCTGAGGATTATACGCCTTTTGCCTATGCAAGATATATGAATAATACGGAATTAATCGAGACAGCAGCTTAAACGACAGGAAGCCAATCATTAGAGAATTTGGCAGAACTAGGATCGCCATTATGAATAAGAATGTGTAAGGTTCTATAACAAATTTGGTAAGATGAATTATCAGATGGGAAAAGTTTTGCCGTAAATTTACCTTTGGATAGGCGTTTAGAGCATAGCCAAAAGCCTTGACCGTCAAAGGACAAAATTTTAATGGCAGTTCTGTTTTTATTATAGAATAAAAACAAGGAACCATTAAGAGGGTCAGAAGAAAGTTTTTGTCTACAAACAGCGATTAAGCCATCGATACCCTTGCGAAAATCGATGGCAATAGTGGCAACAAAAATAACTGACGCCGGGGTTAGTTGCAGCATAAAAATGTCTGAATTATAGTTTTTGGCTCTAGTGTTTGGATAATAAGCTTGGTACCATTTGGTTTAATAATGTGACAAGTATAGTGATTTTGCTTGGGAGCAGCTACAGGATCGGTATCTATAGAATTTACTAGTTGAAATGGGAGAAAATTAATATTTTGTTGTAGGGATTGATTTGAAGTTGAGACAGAAGAAGTTTTGATGGTAGGTTCATGGGCTTTTTTAGTTGAACTAATTGTTGCTTTATTAATATTAAGATGTTTAGCTATCTCTTGGTAAGAATAATGATGGAGTAATTGGTGAACTAATTCCTTTAGATGGTTTGGTATAGGATCAAACTTATTAGTTTTAGTTTGACGCCAAGCTTTAAATTGCTGAGCTACTTGCTCAATAGTAATCGATGGTATTTGCATAGTATGAAACCCAAATGTATAAAAAATTCATACTAACAAAAAAATTAGATAAAGTTATGCAGTTTTGCTGCAAGTATACAATAAATATAAAAGTTTATTACATCAGTAAAAATTACTTATATAAAATTATACATTAATGTGTGGCGACAACTATAATTACCGAGAGCAATAATATAATCTATATAGAACTTATCGACGTTCGTATAGGTTTAGAAGGAATTGCAATACTTGGCAAAGTGTTAGAACATAATGCAATCGCTGATAGTTCGTAACCGTCTAGTAAAGGTGGTCTAGAATTATTATTTATTCTAGTATAATATTCCAAGGGAGGAGGTCTGCAATTTTATGGGCTTTATAATCCTGAATTGTTGCAAGCACTTTTTGCATGTATTTCCAAGGATTGATGTTATTTAATTTAGCAGTTTCAATAATGGAATAGATAATAGCGGCAGTATGACCACCACTGTCTGAGCCAGCAAAAAGCCAATTCTTTCGCCCTATGGCAATTGACCTCATTGCGCGCTCTGCAGTATTGTTGTCAATTTCTATTTTTCCATTATCCAAGAATCTCATCAGTGCTTTTTGATTATTCAAAGCATAAGCAATAGCTTTTGCTGTACTGCTTTTTTTGGGTAGTTGTTCATATGCTTTCCTAAAACCTGCAAACAAATTTTCCACCAGCACTTTAGATTGTTTCGAGCGCGCTTCTAGCCTCTTATCAGGTTCTAATCCTCTTATGTTAGCTTCGATGCCATAAATTTCACCAATCTGCTCCAATATGGCAATAGCTATATTGGCTTTATCATTTGCTATTGTTACTTCGTAAAACTTACGACGCATATGAGCCCAGCACGCTGCTTCTTCTATCTTAGCTGCTGCTTTCTCTTCATTGATATATAATTGGTCATAACCAGCATAAGCATCTGCATGCAAAACCCCTGTAAAATCTTTTAGATGCTCAAGTGGTCTTGTTCCTTTCCGATCAGGACTATAAAAATAGCAAACTGCAACTGGAAACTTATCCCCATGAGGTCTACCATCTGATACATAGGTCCATATTCTCCCAATTTTGGTTTTACCAATCCCAGGAGCTAACACTCTTACTGGCGTATCATCGCCATGTATCTGTTTACTAGCAAAGACAAATTGTTGAATTGCTTTGGCTATTGGCTCTAGCAATCTAGCACATTGTCCTGCCCAGCTTGCCATTGTTGTCCTCGAAATTTCTACGCCTTCTCTCTCATAAATTTGCGCTTGACGATATAGTGGTAGATGATTGCAATATTTTTGAATTAATATATGTGCTAGTAACCCAGCCCCCGCCTTACCTTTATCAATGGCTTTTGACGGTGCGTAGGCTTGTACTATTTTCTCACAGTGGGTGCAGGCACAGCGTGGTCTTACATGCCGTATCTCCTTAAATGATGATGGAACATATTCTAATGTTTCTGAGATGTCATCACTTATCTTACGGAATTCCACTCCACCACATCCAGGACACTGTTCAACAGGCTTTAATACCACATCTTCTCTTGGTAAATGATCCGGTAATTTCTGACGCTTTGGCTTCTGTTTACTATCATTTGAAGTGACTATACTCTTATCGGAATTAGCATTATTTGGCTCAGTTTTAAATCCTAAAATTAGCTCGTTTTCTTCTATTTTAAGCTCAACCTCCTCTATTTGTTTGTCTAGCTTTTCTGATGATTTCCCATAACGCTTGGCTTTTAGTAATGCCAACTGTTCTCTTAATGATTGATTCTCAGTGGTTAATGACTGGTTTCCTGTAGTCAGTAATTGATTCTCTGTAATTAGTGACTGTATATTATTATTTAATGCTGCAAGCATCTTATGCAACACTGGTACATCACTAGGTAAATTGTTTAAATCAAAAACCATAACTTTTATCAATAATATATACTTTTACATCAAACTTTTATCCAGCATATTGAGGTTTATTAAACCATTTTGGATTCCGCCAGTCAATAGTTTCTATCAACATTGATAGCTGGGCTTTGGTAATTCCAACAGATTGCTTCTCGTCAACCTTAGGCCATATAAATTTACCACTATCAAGACATTTGTAATATAAACAAAAACCTTGTCCGTCCCACCACAATACCTTTATCCGGTCAGCCTTTTTACCCCTAAATACAAATAAGGCACTCTTGTGAAATTGCTCTGACAATATTGATTGTGCCAGTATTGATAAACCGTTAATGCCCTTACGCATGTCAGTACAACCTGTACAAAGATATATCTTACTATCATGCCCTATATCTAGCATGCTCTATCCAATATTTTAACTATCTCTAATAATTTGCTACTATTAATGTTACCTTCAATTGATAAAGAAAAATCACTAAATGTCAATTCAGCTTTTTTTAATATTGCACATTTTGTTTCCTCTACTGTTGCTTTCTGTATTGATAATTCTACAAATTTGTTGCCTGAATTATTTACTGCTGCTTCTTCCCCTCTTATTCTCTTTTCCCTACTACGCCATCCGTATAATGTCTTCTTCGAAATTCCATAACACTGAGCAACTTGTGATATAATACACCCGGACACATATGACTCCGAAATTATTTGCCTCTTTTGTATACTTGCAGCAAAACTGCGTAACACTATCTAATTTCTTTGCTAGTATGAATTTATTGTATAAATTTGGATTTCTACTATGCAAATATCACCGATTAATAAAAAACAGATTAATAAAAAAACTAGTTGAAAAAGTAGCAGTCATATTATAATATTTGAAATATTAATAATAATGATAATTAATCAAATGAAAAAACCAAAAGTAGCGACCTTAAGTGCTGAAGAACGAGAAGAACTAATACAGCATGTCAAGGAAAGTTCATTAACGGGAGATGAACAGCAAACGATAGTAGAGCTTGTGAAATTTTGTAACGAGCTAATAGACAAGCTAGCATCATCAAATATCAGTATAAATAAGCTTAAGGAAATGCTGATTGGTTTTAAGGCAGATCACAAAAAAAAGATAGTTCAGATTCATTAAAAGAACCGCCAGGTGAATCTGATAACGGGAATGGTGGTAATGAAGGAGAGTGCGATAAGCCCAAAAAGATAGATCGTAGTAATTGGCAAGGTAAATATGGGTTTGATGATTATAAGGATGCGAATACCAGCTATTTAACTCCTGAGAATTTTTGTAGTGGTGATAGCTGTCCTCACTGCTATAATGGCAAACTATATAATAGTGAAGCTAGAAAATTGCTACAATTTACAGGTAATGCTCCAATTACAGTCAACAGATATGTAAAGAAAACGTTACGCTGTAATGCTTGCGATTATACAGTTATGAACAATAAAAATATCAACAAATGGACAAATAGTAGCAGAAGTGCAATAGTGTTACAAAAGACCTATGGTACTCCTTTCTACCGTTTATCTAGGCTACAGAGTTTAAGCGGGGTTCCTATAGCATACAGCTCGCTCTGGCAACAATATTTAGATGTTTGGCAAGAAGGTGGTGGAGCTGAAATTTACGGGGTATTATTGGAAATGGCTGCCGAATGTAGTTCACTGAACCTTGATGATACTAGAGCTAGGATTTTAGAAATTACTATAGCCAATAAAAAATTACGTACTCAAAATAAGAAAGGACGCAGCTGTTATACTACTACAATATGTGCTAAGACTGCAAATAATGAGGTAATAGTTTTATATTTTACCGGTAATAGGCATGGTGGAGAAAATATAGGTAACGTACTAAAGAATCGTAAGAATAGAACAGATTCTATCCAATTAATGACTGACGCAAGTAACAATAATAACCCGGTATTATCAGAAGCAGATAAAGAATTACTGGCAATAATAGTGATGATCAATTGTTTGTCACATGGTCAGAGAAAATTTACAGAAAATGAACTATATTACCCTGAAGAATGCGGATATTTTCTCAAACAAACACGTGGGATTTACCACAATGAACATCAATGTAAAGAGATGAGTCCTGAAGAGAAACTTGGGTATCATCAGGAACATAGCAGTAAATATATAGAAAACATATATAACAAAATAGACGAATTATTTAACGACAAGAAAGTTGAGCCTAATAGTAGGCTTGGACAAGCTATGAAATATTGGATAAATAATAAAGAAGGTTTGACCCAATTTTTAAAAATCCCAGTTAGCAATCTTGATAATAATTGGGCTGAGAGATCACTGCGTACCATTATTTTACAAAGGAAGAATTCATTATTCTTTAAAACAATCAATAGTGCTGAGATACATAGTGGTCTGTATAGTATAGTAAAGACTTGTAGTGAGAACGAGATCAATGCCTTTAAATATTTAAATTGGCTACAAGAGCATAGTAGCAAAGCAAAGAAGCATCCTGAGGATTATACGCCTTTTGCCTATGCAAGATATATGAATAATACGGAATTAATCGAGACAGCAGCTTAAACGACAGGAAGCCAATCATTAGAGAATTTGGCAGAACTAGGATCGCCATTATGAATAAGAATGTGTAAGGTTCTATAACAAATTTGGTAAGATGAATTATCAGATGGGAAAAGTTTTGCCGTAAATTTACCTTTGGATAGGCGTTTAGAGCATAGCCAAAAGCCTTGACCGTCAAAGGACAAAATTTTAATGGCAGTTCTGTTTTTATTATAGAATAAAAACAAGGAACCATTAAGAGGGTCAGAAGAAAGTTTTTGTCTACAAACAGCGATTAAGCCATCGATACCCTTGCGAAAATCGATGGCAATAGTGGCAACAAAAATAACTGACGCCGGGGTTAGTTGCAGCATAAAAATGTCTGAATTATAGTTTTTGGCTCTAGTGTTTGGATAATAAGCTTGGTACCATTTGGTTTAATAATGTGACAAGTATAGTGATTTTGCTTGGGAGCAGCTACAGGATCGGTATCTATAGAATTTACTAGTTGAAATGGGAGAAAATTAATATTTTGTTGTAGGGATTGATTTGAAGTTGAGACAGAAGAAGTTTTGATGGTAGGTTCATGGGCTTTTTTAGTTGAACTAATTGTTGCTTTATTAATATTAAGATGTTTAGCTATCTCTTGGTAAGAATAATGATGGAGTAATTGGTGAACTAATTCCTTTAGATGGTTTGGTATAGGATCAAACTTATTAGTTTTAGTTTGACGCCAAGCTTTAAATTGCTGAGCTACTTGCTCAATAGTAATCGATGGTATTTGCATAGTATGAAACCCAAATGTATAAAAAATTCATACTAACAAAAAAATTAGATAAAGTTATGCAGTTTTGCTGCAAGTATACCTAGCAAAGAAATTAGATAGTGTTACGCAGTTTTGCTGCAAGTATACCCTTTGCTAGACGGTTACGATAGTTCCACACCAATATGCATTCGTGCTTTAAAACGTACAGGTTATCTTACTGCTGCTAGGGTGTGTCGTCACGAGATTTTAGCCCACATTAGTAATCCCCTTAGACAAAGACCCGCCATGTATGATTTTGTGTTTTTAGCATATCTTGTTGCTATACCACGCCATTCTTTAAATTTTTGAAATGTATTTTCAATAATGTGCCTTAACTTATATAAATCCTTATCTATCTCTCTTTGAATCTTTCTGTTTCTTTTTGATGGTATTACAGGAATTATATTTGCTTGCTCAGCAAATTCTACGATGCTATTTGTGTCATAAGCTTTATCCGCTATAAGGTACTCTGCCTCTATATTTTGGGTTAATTCACAAGCTTGAGTACAATCGTTTCTGGAACCTTCTGTAACAATAATTCTGACCGGCATACCATGCGCATCCACGGCCATATGTACCTTTGTATTGATCCCCCTTTTGTGCGGCTAATCGTTTGATTCCCGCCTTTTGCCCCAAGCCCTGCTTTATGGGCTTTTACAAATGTAGAATCTATCATTAACCATTCGAAATCAGGATCATTTATAAAAATATTTAGTACATTCTCCCATACTCCATTATCTCGCCATCTACAGAATCTTCTGTGTACATTCTTCCAATTCCCATAATCAGGTGGCAAATCTCTCCATGGAGCTCCTGTCCTAAATATCCACATTACTGCATTTACAAAGGTTCTATTATCTCTTGCAACCCCTCCCCAACAACCTTCCCTACCAGGCAAATGGCTTTGTATTTTATTCCAAAGTTCATCGTTTATATCATGTCTTCTATGTGCTAGCCTCATAACTCTTATCCCTATTTCTATTACTATAATTAGTATAAACAACTTCACAATTTATTCAATTACAATCTCGTGACGACATACCCTAGTAAACCAGTAAGATTATATATTCGAGGGATAGAAAGTGCATTACCGCTAATTTGCAAGGGAAAAACTGGTGAGCGTTTAGCTGAGTTAATAGCCAAGAAGCAGATTCCGCATTATTATGGTCACCGTTATGCTTATGGTAATCATCAAGAACTAGTTAGAGCGAAATACTTCGCTAATGAAGAGGAATCTTATATCGAACCGTTACAACCGAATAGTTTTGCTAAAGCAATTCCTAGCTTAACTACAGAGCAATCGCAAGATATTTGGCAGTTATTAACTAACGCTAGTTATATAACCACTGATCAACAACGCACAGATCCATATACTGCAATTGGTAAACGTGGAAAATCATTTTTCCGGGATACAGATTTGTACAATGATTTGGGAACATTGAACAACGATTATAAAGTTTACATGTCACCAATTAAACAATTAGTCGTAGCCTCTATCAGTCAACAACAGACCTTATCGTTAGCAAAATTTGAAGAGACGTTTCTGTCTTGGGCAGGTTACAATGATCAGCAATCAGCTGACTTACTAATTGCTCAAGGAAAAAATACCACTAAATGTATTTATCAAATGTTAACTGATAAAGCTTATTTGCCAATGCAAAATCTGACTAACTCTGCATTAGACAAAAAGTTTGTCACCACTTTGCATAGCTATCCTTCTTTTATACTAGATATCGTACGGATACTCTCACAACACTTTGCTTATGCACTCGGTGAAACTGCCTTTGATGTAGAGTCTTATGAAATTGATGCTAATGGTAATCACCGTCTATTTTATACTGGCTTTCATCGAACTGAACTCACTTATCGTCCTACCAATAATCAAGTTCAAAACATTACAATAGCTGGGGCGTAGTGGACAATTTCAGAACCACGATAGACATAAAATTATTAGTTATTCAAGCCATTACACTCTATTATTAGGGTTCATTAACTTGGTATTGTAATTCCATATTCTTACCGAAAAAAGCCATCGAAAGTTTAATAATTTTTTTGACATGAGAATATTCTTTTATCTTAGTGTCATATTGCTTATCTATAATCTGTTTTAATCCCATTTGGGCTACCAAGGCTAAATCTTCTGCATTTTTAGATATCTTATACTCGATAATCATAGCTTTGTCACCTTTGCCAGCTTTGGGGATCATGATTACATCAGGGCGTCCATCGCCTGATTCTTGCTCGCTTGATATTATATAGCTAGGTGCTAGCATGTTAACAATCCCTAGCATAAAGCCGCTATAAAATAACTCTGCCTTTTTCTCCCCTACCTGATGAAAACTAGTAGCGTTAAGCAGCAACTCCTGCATTCTTTGTTTAAACTCCTCTATTTTACCAGCTGGCAGTAAGCTCATTAGCGGATAATATAATGAGCTATCCATTTGTAATTGTTTGCCAAGCCATTGCAGTAATCTAGTTTCATAAATAAACTTTACTTCTTTATTTGGCGCACTTAATTCAAAAATATTTCTTGTTGGCTCAACAGCAGTAGGATTTAAATAACCACTAAATAGTAATAAGCTAAACAAACCTGAACGTGAACTAATATCAGCAAAACTTATCTGTTTCATAATAGGAGCAATAATAGCTTTACCAGCAGCTAATAGCTGAATATCCTGCTGCATCTCATCTGATAATAAAACATTATCAATCCAACCAGTTCCACCACTGTCAATCCAATAATAATCTAGCTTACCTTTACTTGCCAAGCATCGCATAATAGACCAAGGATTATAGATAATTTCACCACCAAAGCTATAACCATTATACCAACCCTTAATCTCTGCTGGGCTAATAGTAAGTGGTACTTTGCTCAATAACTCTTCTACTTCTCTTGCCGTGAATCCATAAACTTTGGCAAATGGTTCATCTAACAAACTATATTCACTAACATTATTTAGCCCAGAAAATAACTCAGCTTTGCTAATACGCAAAATTCCAGTAATAACTCCCCGTTCAACTGGCAATTCTTGATCGCCAGTTTCCCTTTTAAAGGTAGATTTCATGATTCCACGAAAAATTTCTAACACTTTCTGAAATTCTGCCTCATTAGTACCAAACCATCTGTAAGCACTATTAATGGGCGTATCATATTCATCAATCAATACCCAAGGCTTTTTATTGTAATGTTTGTACAGCAAGTGGCTTAAAATAGCCAAACTATTTTTAATATTGTCTAGAGTTACCTCGCCAAATAAATATTGGTTGAAATCAGCTATCTCACTTGTTTTCAGTTTGTTACTATCACTTAAATAACTATGTGCCTGAAATAATTTTCGTAACTGACTTTTTACTCCTTGTTCAATATCGTGATAGCTTGAACCTTCCACGCTTTTAAAGGTGATGAATATTACGGGAAATTGCCCTTGGCGTTTCATTATATTTTCATAAGACGCTATCTTTAAAGGTTGCAATTTTTTTGCTTCGTCAAACCCCAAATCTACTTCTCCCCCAACAAATAATTTATAATTTACCTGCTTTTCTGTCGGCAAAGGATTGCCCTCATTATCTAGCTCTATTTCTAGAAAACGCCTGACCATATCCATATTAATACTCTTTCCCCAACGCCTTGGTCGAGTAATTAGGGTGACTTTACTGCTATCTTCTAGTAATTCTTTGATCATTAAACTTTTATCAACGAATATATCGCTATTAATTAGCAGATCATAGAAGTCATCACTACCCACTAACATCTTTGGTTGATAATTAATATTATTTTTATTCTTTTTTTCTATCATTGTTTTTATGAGTTTCTACTAACTATAAATACCATTATACACCTTTTTTATTATCCACTAATAGATATTAGTAAAATTTTTGCTAATTATACTATTTTTTTTCAATATTGAAAATCAAGCCTTAACTTTTGCACTCTAGTCAAAATTAATTAATTTATATGTCCTTCTGCACCTAATAGAGATGGTTCAAAGGTTTCATCTGTACTATAGCTATCATGTTGTTCATCTGTTACTTTCTTTATTGATGTTGTATCTACGTCAGTAATTTGCTCACTTACTTTAGACTTATCGTTAGTTGTACTTTTGGCAGTTGCTTTATCAAATGCAACCTGCGTGTTTTTAAGCTGCATTTCAGTAGCTTTTATTTGCCCCATATACTTAACAGTTGTATTTCTTACTTCATCTATCATTTTTTGTAATTCAATCACTTCTTTCTTGTTTAAATCTTGATCTTTTTCCAATTGTTTTATTCTTTCATTATTATTCTCTAATTTTGTCTTACTACCCATACTACTAGAAATTTCAGCCTTGGTTTTTTCAATCTGATCTTTAATATTCTCTATTTGCATTGTACACGCATCTGTTAGAGCGTTCATTTTATCCATGCATTGTTTTAATTTAGTACTTGTTTGCTCGGTGCTTTGCATACTAGCTTTTATTCTATCTATACTTGTTTTAATTGTTCCATACTTGCTATCAAGCAGATTACCAGCAACTTTAGTTTCGGCATTTAATATATCAAAACCACTCGTTAAGTTTATAAAGTTAATTTTGATATTTTTCATTTCTTGTATACACTTAATTTTAGTCTCTCTAATATCGTCCGCATATTGTTTTAGTTCAACCATTTTTTGCTGAAAAACTTCTCCTGTTTTTTCTAGCTCTAGTTGTTTTATTGATATTTGTCTAGCATAGCTTGAAGAAACCTCCAGTGAATCAATTGATGCTTGAATAGCATCTAATTTTGAAATATCACTTACAATATTTTGGACATGTTTCCCAATTATTCCCTCCTCTTTAGGTAGTTTGTTAATCTGTCTAATGTCTTCAGCCGCTAAGTCAGATACACCCATGTCAGCATATAACTTACTTCTACTAGCTAAATAAAGGGGATTTTGATTATTAGTTAAACTTATAGCCTTATTAAAACACTCTAAAGCTTTATCCAAATATGTCTTATCTCCTGTTAATCTTGCTAGCTCTAGTAAAGTAGTTCCTTTCATGTGATAAGCATTATCATCTGTATCATCATTTTTAATATTCATGTCATAGAGTCCAAGCTCATTGATAAGTCTTCCAAGTTTTGTACTATCTATTTGCTTTTTGTGTGATTCATCTGTAAATTTTGCCATAGCAATCCTCCCTTATCATGTTAATAGTAATTAATTATCATTCAGATATATTTATCTCACCTACTAAACTTAACAAACCACCTAATATAATATCATGATCATCATTCTTTATTGCTTCTTTTATTAAATCTTGACTTAATTCTTTACTTAAATTTAACGCCTTATCACAACCAAACAATTTGGCTGCCTTTTCCATTAACTTAAAATCATTTAATAAAGGATTATCATAAATTATTTCATCTACAACGTTAACAACAACAGTTTTTGTTGCTTCTTGAGGGTGGGTTTTATTGTATAGTTCGGTAAGTAATTGTTTTGTTTCCGTATCATCTTTAAATAGCTCTTCTATTTTTGGCATTAATTTTTGAGCCTCTTGACTATTTTGTCCAAACTTGGATTGAGCAATACTATTAATAATAAATAGGGCTACATCTTCTGCAGCCATTTTACTAGCCTGACTTTCAGGAATACTATTTTTGCTAGTTTTTACTTCCTGTTTATTAAATGTATCACTAAACCATTTTTTTACTCCTCCTATTTGTACTGGTTCTTTTGTTTCCTCTGCTTTTAGAATTTGTTTTTTGGCTATCGCAATTTTAATAGCTGAACTTGCTATAGCCAAATTTAAATCTCTTTCAAGAAGAGGAACAGATATATTATCAAATATTACTCTTGGATCTACCTTGCATTTGCCTGCATATTTTTCATAAAAATCATTTACAACAGGCATTATTTTTTCTGCAATAATTAGCGGTGGGGAAAACTTATCCCCTAAACCCAATGCCTTAGATATTTTCTTTACTATTTCATTAGAGTAATCTTTCTTTTCTTTTATTACACCAGTGCTTATCATTCTGTAGGCAAGTAAAACATTAGTTAAAGTCCCATAAAATTTAATAGCATATTCATATAGCTCTACACCATGCTCTTTCTCCAATGATTCAAATTTTTCCTTAGTTTCAACTTCAGCTAGCACATTAGCTTTAAGTAAAGTATCGTCAATATAGACTTGCCATTCTTTTATTATATTTATATCTGTTTCAACTAAATTCACCCTGTTATCAAGTTTTTCAGTTTTAACAGCTACTTTATCAAGACCAGCTTGTGTTTTTATAACCTGAGATGTAATAGCTGTCATTTGCCCCTCATGCTTAACTATTGCACCGTATACTTGCAGCAAAACTGCATAACTTTATCTAATTTTTTTGTTAGTATGAATTTTTTATACATTTGGGTTTCATACTATGCAAATACCATCGATTACTATTGAGCAAGTAGCTCAGCAATTTAAAGCTTGGCGTCAAACTAAAACTAATAAGTTTGATCCTATACCAAACCATCTAAAGGAATTAGTTCACCAATTACTCCATCATTATTCTTACCAAGAGATAGCTAAACATCTTAATATTAATAAAGCAACAATTAGTTCAACTAAAAAAGCCCATGAACCTACCATCAAAACTTCTTCTGTCTCAACTTCAAATCAATCCCTACAACAAAATATTAATTTTCTCCCATTTCAACTAGTAAATTCTATAGATACCGATCCTGTAGCTGCTCCCAAGCAAAATCACTATACTTGTCACATTATTAAACCAAATGGTACCAAGCTTATTATCCAAACACTAGAGCCAAAAACTATAATTCAGACATTTTTATGCTGCAACTAACCCCGGCGTCAGTTATTTTTGTTGCCACTATTGCCATCGATTTTCGCAAGGGTATCGATGGCTTAATCGCTGTTTGTAGACAAAAACTTTCTTCTGACCCTCTTAATGGTTCCTTGTTTTTATTCTATAATAAAAACAGAACTGCCATTAAAATTTTGTCCTTTGACGGTCAAGGCTTTTGGCTATGCTCTAAACGCCTATCCAAAGGTAAATTTACGGCAAAACTTTTCCCATCTGATAATTCATCTTACCAAATTTGTTATAGAACCTTACACATTCTTATTCATAATGGCGATCCTAGTTCTGCCAAATTCTCTAATGATTGGCTTCCTGTCGTTTAAGCTGCTGTCTCGATTAATTCCGTATTATTCATATATCTTGCATAGGCAAAAGGCGTATAATCCTCAGGATGCTTCTTTGCTTTGCTACTATGCTCTTGTAGCCAATTTAAATATTTAAAGGCATTGATCTCGTTCTCACTACAAGTCTTTACTATACTATACAGACCACTATGTATCTCAGCACTATTGATTGTTTTAAAGAATAATGAATTCTTCCTTTGTAAAATAATGGTACGCAGTGATCTCTCAGCCCAATTATTATCAAGATTGCTAACTGGGATTTTTAAAAATTGGGTCAAACCTTCTTTATTATTTATCCAATATTTCATAGCTTGTCCAAGCCTACTATTAGGCTCAACTTTCTTGTCGTTAAATAATTCGTCTATTTTGTTATATATGTTTTCTATATATTTACTGCTATGTTCCTGATGATACCCAAGTTTCTCTTCAGGACTCATCTCTTTACATTGATGTTCATTGTGGTAAATCCCACGTGTTTGTTTGAGAAAATATCCGCATTCTTCAGGGTAATATAGTTCATTTTCTGTAAATTTTCTCTGACCATGTGACAAACAATTGATCATCACTATTATTGCCAGTAATTCTTTATCTGCTTCTGATAATACCGGGTTATTATTGTTACTTGCGTCAGTCATTAATTGGATAGAATCTGTTCTATTCTTACGATTCTTTAGTACGTTACCTATATTTTCTCCACCATGCCTATTACCGGTAAAATATAAAACTATTACCTCATTATTTGCAGTCTTAGCACATATTGTAGTAGTATAACAGCTGCGTCCTTTCTTATTTTGAGTACGTAATTTTTTATTGGCTATAGTAATTTCTAAAATCCTAGCTCTAGTATCATCAAGGTTCAGTGAACTACATTCGGCAGCCATTTCCAATAATACCCCGTAAATTTCAGCTCCACCACCTTCTTGCCAAACATCTAAATATTGTTGCCAGAGCGAGCTGTATGCTATAGGAACCCCGCTTAAACTCTGTAGCCTAGATAAACGGTAGAAAGGAGTACCATAGGTCTTTTGTAACACTATTGCACTTCTGCTACTATTTGTCCATTTGTTGATATTTTTATTGTTCATAACTGTATAATCGCAAGCATTACAGCGTAACGTTTTCTTTACATATCTGTTGACTGTAATTGGAGCATTACCTGTAAATTGTAGCAATTTTCTAGCTTCACTATTATATAGTTTGCCATTATAGCAGTGAGGACAGCTATCACCACTACAAAAATTCTCAGGAGTTAAATAGCTGGTATTCGCATCCTTATAATCATCAAACCCATATTTACCTTGCCAATTACTACGATCTATCTTTTTGGGCTTATCGCACTCTCCTTCATTACCACCATTCCCGTTATCAGATTCACCTGGCGGTTCTTTTAATGAATCTGAACTATCTTTTTTTTGTGATCTGCCTTAAAACCAATCAGCATTTCCTTAAGCTTATTTATACTGATATTTGATGATGCTAGCTTGTCTATTAGCTCGTTACAAAATTTCACAAGCTCTACTATCGTTTGCTGTTCATCTCCCGTTAATGAACTTTCCTTGACATGCTGTATTAGTTCTTCTCGTTCTTCAGCACTTAAGGTCGCTACTTTTGGTTTTTTCATTTGATTAATTATCATTATTATTAATATTTCAAATATTATAATATGACTGCTACTTTTTCAACTAGTTTTTTTATTAATCTGTTTTTTATTAATCGGTGATATTTGCATAGTAGAAATCCAAATTTATACAATAAATTCATACTAGCAAAGAAATTAGATAGTGTTACGCAGTTTTGCTGCAAGTATACAGTGATACTTGATGCTTTAAGTGGTAAATTTTAATAAAATTATTTACCCTTGCTTTTTTAAGATTGTAGCTATTTGAGGTAATGAAATAAAAAATTTGAATGTGTAGCGACTTGATATTTCTGATTAATGTCGCCACACATTAAATCTTAATTAGCTAAATTATGTGCTTATTTAATAATTTTGGCCACTGTCTCCAGTTCAACACTACTAATAATAAATTTTATAAAAAATCACTAATTGTGAGCAAAAAGGTGTACTTCTGGGATTAATAAAGATATGTGTGAAGATAATACTACGTGGTGTGGTGTTAAGCACCGAGGTTAGAAGCAACAATCAGCAAATTTTTAAATCTAACCTCAGTGTCTATTTTCCAAACACAAAAAACAGGGATTAATTGTATGACGAGCAATGTCAAAAATCAACAACAAAATGATTCAACAAATGAAAAAATAAATAATATCACTAACATTGCTGCACAAATACTTAGAGAAGTTTTGCAGAGCAATAATATAACTTATATAGAACTTATCGATGTTCGTATAGGTTTAGAAGGAATTGAAATACTTGGCAAAATTTTAGAACATAATAAGCTTATAACGTATACTTGCAGCAAAACTGCGTAACACTATCTAATTTCTTTGCTAGTATGAATTTATTGTATAAATTTGGATTTCTACTATGCAAATATCACCGATTAATAAAAAACAGATTAATAAAAAAACTAGTTGAAAAAGTAGCAGTCATATTATAATATTTGAAATATTAATAATAATGATAATTAATCAAATGAAAAAACCAAAAGTAGCGACCTTAAGTGCTGAAGAACGAGAAGAACTAATACAGCATGTCAAGGAAAGTTCATTAACGGGAGATGAACAGCAAACGATAGTAGAGCTTGTGAAATTTTGTAACGAGCTAATAGACAAGCTAGCATCATCAAATATCAGTATAAATAAGCTTAAGGAAATGCTGATTGGTTTTAAGGCAGATCACAAAAAAAAGATAGTTCAGATTCATTAAAAGAACCGCCAGGTGAATCTGATAACGGGAATGGTGGTAATGAAGGAGAGTGTGATAAGCCCAAAAAGATAGATCGTAGTAATTGGCAAGGTAAATATGGGTTTGATGATTATAAGGATGCGAATACCAGCTATTTAACTCCTGAGAATTTTTGTAGTGGTGATAGCTGTCCTCACTGCTATAATGGCAAACTATATAATAGTGAAGCTAGAAAATTGCTACAATTTACAGGTAATGCTCCAATTACAGTCAACAGATATGTAAAGAAAACGTTACGCTGTAATGCTTGCGATTATACAGTTATGAACAATAAAAATATCAACAAATGGACAAATAGTAGCAGAAGTGCAATAGTGTTACAAAAGACCTATGGTACTCCTTTCTACCGTTTATCTAGGCTACAGAGTTTAAGCGGGGTTCCTATAGCATACAGCTCGCTCTGGCAACAATATTTAGATGTTTGGCAAGAAGGTGGTGGAGCTGAAATTTACGGGGTATTATTGGAAATGGCTGCCGAATGTAGTTCACTGAACCTTGATGATACTAGAGCTAGGATTTTAGAAATTACTATAGCCAATAAAAAATTACGTACTCAAAATAAGAAAGGACGCAGCTGTTATACTACTACAATATGTGCTAAGACTGCAAATAATGAGGTAATAGTTTTATATTTTACCGGTAATAGGCATGGTGGAGAAAATATAGGTAACGTACTAAAGAATCGTAAGAATAGAACAGATTCTATCCAATTAATGACTGACGCAAGTAACAATAATAACCCGGTATTATCAGAAGCAGATAAAGAATTACTGGCAATAATAGTGATGATCAATTGTTTGTCACATGGTCAGAGAAAATTTACAGAAAATGAACTATATTACCCTGAAGAATGCGGATATTTTCTCAAACAAACACGTGGGATTTACCACAATGAACATCAATGTAAAGAGATGAGTCCTGAAGAGAAACTTGGGTATCATCAGGAACATAGCAGTAAATATATAGAAAACATATATAACAAAATAGACGAATTATTTAACGACAAGAAAGTTGAGCCTAATAGTAGGCTTGGACAAGCTATGAAATATTGGATAAATAATAAAGAAGGTTTGACCCAATTTTTAAAAATCCCAGTTAGCAATCTTGATAATAATTGGGCTGAGAGATCACTGCGTACCATTATTTTACAAAGGAAGAATTCATTATTCTTTAAAACAATCAATAGTGCTGAGATACATAGTGGTCTGTATAGTATAGTAAAGACTTGTAGTGAGAACGAGATCAATGCCTTTAAATATTTAAATTGGCTACAAGAGCATAGTAGCAAAGCAAAGAAGCATCCTGAGGATTATACGCCTTTTGCCTATGCAAGATATATGAATAATACGGAATTAATCGAGACAGCAGCTTAAACGACAGGAAGCCAATCATTAGAGAATTTGGCAGAACTAGGATCGCCATTATGAATAAGAATGTGTAAGGTTCTATAACAAATTTGGTAAGATGAATTATCAGATGGGAAAAGTTTTGCCGTAAATTTACCTTTGGATAGGCGTTTAGAGCATAGCCAAAAGCCTTGACCGTCAAAGGACAAAATTTTAATGGCAGTTCTGTTTTTATTATAGAATAAAAACAAGGAACCATTAAGAGGGTCAGAAGAAAGTTTTTGTCTACAAACAGCGATTAAGCCATCGATACCCTTGCGAAAATCGATGGCAATAGTGGCAACAAAAATAACTGACGCCGGGGTTAGTTGCAGCATAAAAATGTCTGAATTATAGTTTTTGGCTCTAGTGTTTGGATAATAAGCTTGGTACCATTTGGTTTAATAATGTGACAAGTATAGTGATTTTGCTTGGGAGCAGCTACAGGATCGGTATCTATAGAATTTACTAGTTGAAATGGGAGAAAATTAATATTTTGTTGTAGGGATTGATTTGAAGTTGAGACAGAAGAAGTTTTGATGGTAGGTTCATGGGCTTTTTTAGTTGAACTAATTGTTGCTTTATTAATATTAAGATGTTTAGCTATCTCTTGGTAAGAATAATGATGGAGTAATTGGTGAACTAATTCCTTTAGATGGTTTGGTATAGGATCAAACTTATTAGTTTTAGTTTGACGCCAAGCTTTAAATTGCTGAGCTACTTGCTCAATAGTAATCGATGGTATTTGCATAGTATGAAACCCAAATGTATAAAAAATTCATACTAACAAAAAAATTAGATAAAGTTATGCAGTTTTGCTGCAAGTATACCTTATAACCGCAATACGTCTTTGCGACAACGATATTGACCTTGAGGGACTAAGTTTGCTTATCAAACTGTTAGAGAATAATCATAGTTTGATTAATATAGATATTGAATATAACAACATTGGGGTTCAAGGGCTAATCATACTAGATGAATTTCTAGAAAATGATAAAACCATAAAGCAAATAAGTCTTAGAGGCAATGATATTGGTGATGAGGGAGTGGATATACTGGCAGGACTTCTAACAAATAATGAAATTATAAAGCAAGTGGATATCTGTAGCAATAACATTAGTGATAAAGGAGCAATCATACTAGCAAGACTTCTAAAGAATAATAACACTATAAAGAAAATATGTCTTAATAATAATATTATTTGTGATGTTGGAATTGTACAGCTTGTTAAAGCTTTGGAAACTAACAGAACCATCAGCCAAATAAACCTTAGCTATAATAATATTACTGACAATGGAGCAATAACACTGGTGGGACTTCTAGAGTCTAATAATAAAATTACAAGCAAAATAATAATAGATTTCACAGATTTTGAAAATGCAAATATTAGTTATCAAGTACAAGAGCTGTTAATTGAGACTCTAGAAAGTCACAACAAAAAACTGGAGGTATAATTTTAAAAATATTTATCTTTTTTTAATAGTGAATATATTGATGTGGTTAAAAAGGTATCTATTACACCAAAAAAGATCATGTTTTGCTTGCAACAATATCACGGTACTCAAATAAAAGCCTAAATGTTATAGGGGAGATTTTTGTACATAGGTGAATTTGCAAAATTCTTTTTGCAATATCTATGCCAATTGTAGTAATCTGTATTATAGATAGCTGCATTACAAATATATGAAAACTGTTTTACCCGAACGCTCCGTGATAATTCAAGAAAGACTTGATAATATCGTCAAAGAAATTCTCGCTGTATCAAAGCACAAGATTGCGATGATTATTTTATTTGGCTCTTACGCTAGAGGAGATTGGGTACAAGATGAGTATAAAAAAGGTCACATTACCTATAGCTATCAAAGTGATCTCGATATTATGTTAGTCATGAAGAAAGGCAAACATGCCGGTCTTGCAGGGTTAGCAATAGAAGATAAAATAGAAAAAAGGTTGGAAAAAAAATCATTAAGAAATCCTTTTGAGTTATGGGTAACTTTGGTACTAGAATCAATCAAGACGGTAAATAGCCAGTTAGAGAAGGGGCATTATTTCTTTTCTGATATTAAGAAAGAAGGAATACTCTTATATGATAGTGGCGAGTTTCAGCTGGCAGAAGCTAAAAATTTACCTTGGACAGAAAGAAGACAAATAGCTGAAAAAGATTATGAGTACTGGTTTACAAAAGGAGCAGAGTTTTTTTTAGAATGTGGATATCCTTTAGAAAGAGGTAATTATCCATTTTCAGCCTTTTTACTTCATCAAGCTACCGAAAGTTTTTATAATGCTATCCTGTTAGTTTTTTCCGGTTATAAACCGAAACTGCACGATATACGAAAACTAGGTAGTATAGCTGGAAATTACAATGAAGAACTATGGCAAATATTTCCTCATTCTAGTATTGAGCAAAGGCAATGTTTTAGATTACTTGAACAGGCTTATATTGAAGCTCGCTATAACAAAGATTATAAAATAACTAAAGAACAGCTACTTTACCTTATTGATAGAGTTAAAAAATTAAAAACAGTGACAGAAAAAATTTGCTTGGAAAGGATTAATAAAGAGGTAATTTAAGCTCCTTAATATAGACAAAGTAAGTCTATAAACGCAATGACCTATAAGTTTGAGGGTATTAGGGTATAGTAGTTTTGTTGTTATGAATTATTATAACAATCTTTGCGGTGTTGAATTACTAGTATATTAATTGTTGTATCTACTATTTGATAAATCACTCTATAATCACCAATTCTGAGGGAGCGGCAACCTTTGAAGCTATGTTTTAAAGGTTTACCAAATTTTATTGGATCAGATAATAGCTTTTTTTCAATGGTTATCTTTATTAAATATTTAACTGGTGTAGAAAGCTTAGGGATATCTTTATGTATAACTTGATCTGAATAGAGAAGATTATACATTTATTTCCAAACATCCGTATGACGAATCCATTCCTTAGTATTACCTATCCTTTCATCTGCTAATTTAGCTAATATTTTGTCCTCTTGAAGTTCTAGACTAGTTATAATAAGGTCTTTTGCTACTTTAGATAGGGATTCATTGTTGATTTTAGCAAGACCTGCAATTTCATCAAATATTTTCTCGTCTAAAGACACTAATAATCGTTTAGCTGCCATAAGATCACTACAATTTATTTGTTATGACTCAATTGTATCATATCTGATACAGAATATCAATAAAAGGGATCGATGTAAATAGTGGCATTCAGTTAAGTTTTTAACTTATCTATTTTAAAGCAACCCCATATAAATAAAAAAGCCCATATTTAGACTTAGAGCGTAATAATTTAAAAAACTGTTCCCTACCATAAGAACACTAAAAAGCCGTGTAATAGCCTTAAAATAGATAAATAGGGGTATCTATGATAAACCACTTGATAAAGTTACTCTTGCTACGAGTTAAAACAATTATTTTTACAATAAGCAAAAATTATTAATGCTGAAAAAGAAATGTTACACTTGGCTCTAATACTGAGGTTACTTGGATAATTTAATGCAAACTCAACTTGACTCGTCCAGTATTTAATCTATCTCTGAATGCATAATACTTTTATCAAAGGGAAAAATATGCCAGACAAAGCAACAAAATCAATAATTTTAGTTCGTGTTTCAACAAGGGAGCAAGAAGAAGGGTATTCAATTGAAGCTCAAAAATATAGATTAGTAGAATATTGCCAACGTAAAAATCTTGAAGTTATCGAAACTTTTGAAATTATCGAATCTTCAAGCAGAGGTGATCGCAAACAATTTAAAAAGATGATCAAATTTGCTAAAAGCCATAGAGAAACAATTGCTATATAGTAAATCAAATTGAATTAGGTGATAAGATGTGGTATAAATAAAGGAAAAAATGTCAACAAGTCCATATAGTCAAGATTTAAGAGAAAAAGTAATAAATTATATAGAAAAAGGTAATAGTCAAGAATCTGCTGCTAGAATATTTGCTATACATAAAAATACAATTAGCCGTTGGAACGTAAGGAGAAGAAAAGAAGGAACAGTGCTGGCAAGAGCTAGACTAGGATTTAAAAGTAAGATTGATAAAAAAGCATTGGAATATTTCGTAACAAATAACCCTAATAGTAAGCTACAAGAAATTGGTAAGAATTTTGGAATTACAGGTTCTCAAGTAGCTAATATATTAAAAAAGTTAGGATTTAGTTATAAAAAAAAACCTTTAGCTATTTGGAAGCAAGTGCAGAGAAACGATCTGATTATTTAGAAAAGATCAGTAAATATGATAAAGATAAAATAGTATATCTTGATGAAAGTGGGATAGATATGACAATTTGCCAAGATAGAGGTTGGGGTAAGATAGGAGAATTATTGATTGGCAAGAAGAGTGGGAAGCATTATCAAAGGACTAATATAATAGCTGGTTTAGTAAATAACAAACCAATAGCCCCTTTTGTTTTTAATAAAACTTGTAATACAGAACTATTTAATAATTGGGTTGAAAAATTTTTGATTAAAGAGTTAACAGCAGGACAGGTTGTAGTGATGGATAACGTTAGTTTTCATAAATCTCAAAAGACAAAAGAGCTAATAGAATCAGTTGGTTGTGAAGTTATTTTTTTACCCCCATATTCTCCAGACTTAAATCCAATAGAAAAATTTTGGGCTAATATGAAGCGATGGATTCGAAACAAAATAGCGGAAATTGGTACATTATCTAAAGCTATTTCTGCATTCTTTGTCACCTAATTCAATTTGATTTACTATAGTTGCTGATAAAGTAGATCGAGTACAAAGAAGAATCTCAGAAATTTCATTACTAGAAGAACCAATAAAAGCTGGTAAGATAGAATTACATTTTAGAACAGAAGGTTACATAATAGATAAAGATTCTCAGTCTCATGCAAAGCTAATGTGGGGGATGAACGTATTGATGGCACAATCTTACGTTGATAGTTTAAGTGATAACGTTAAAAGAAGCCTAGATCATAAATTGCGTAAAGGAGAGTGGATAGGACCAGCCCCTCTTGGTTACCTAAATAGCCGAGATGAAAAAGGAAACAGTATAGTAATTCTCGATCCTGTAAGAGGTTCTATCATAAAAAAACTCTTTGAAGAATATGCAACAGGAATGTATACTCTTAATTATTTGACTGAAAAAGCTAAGGAGCTTGGTCTTAGAAGCAAAAACAATTGCTACGTCAATAAAACAGTAGTGCATCGAATGATCCAACAACCTTTCTATTATGGTGAAATGAGAGTAAAAGGAGAGATGTGGTCACATGGTTACCAAGCAATTATAACAAAAGAGACTTTTATGGCATGTAAAGATGTACGTTTAGGGTGGAAGAAGAAGCCTTTTAAATATGGTGGTAAGGATTTTCTTTTTAGAGGATTAATCACCTGTGCAGTAACTGGTAAAGTTGTAACAGCTGAAACTCACAGCAAAACATATTCAGATGGCAAAGTGGACGAATGGACTTATTTAGGTACATGGGATCCAAAGAATCCAAACAAAAAGATTTATGTAAGAGAAGATGAGGTTTTAAAGCAGGTAGAAGAGGTTTTTAAAAGAATAGGTATAAGAGACCCAGAAATGCTAAAAGAGACTCTAGCCTATTTAAAAAACACAAATGAACTAAAGAAAGATGAGCATGGGCAAGCAACAGCTGCTTTAAAGAAAGAACATACCGAAAATGAGAATAGATTAAATTCATTAATAGATTTGCGACTCAATGGAGAACTTAGCACAGAAGAATTTCAAAGAAAAAAACAACAATTAAAAGATCGCCAATATGAAATTGCTCGTTTAATTAAAGTTTATGAGGAAGCAGACGATAAATTTACTGATACCGCTACAACGCTAATAACTCTAGCATCTGAAGCCTATGAAACCTTCAAAGGTTCTGAAATGCCCCAAAAACGCAAAATGATAAATTTCGTATTTCAGAACCTCAAGCTGAGGGGCAAAAAACTTGAGACCTCTCTACGTTTCCCGTTCGATATTTTTGAAAAAACGACAACTTGTACCGAATGGCGGGAGTGACGGGACTCGAACCCGCGACCTTCTGCGTGACAGGCAGACGCTCTAACCAACTGAGCTACACCCCCTTTTCAATATCTATAACATATAGGCAAGTCGTAATATATATAAAGTCAACCCTTTTGTCAAGAACTCATCAGTAACTTGTCAGGCGTTGCCTAGAAACAGTTGGTATACTCTTCAAATCATTTGAGTATATGAAATAAAATATTGCTAGAGTATGATAAGTGAATAGCAATAAGGAGAACAAATCTCAGGGGAATGGAAAGAATGTAAAACATACAAATTTGAAAACATAGTGAAGAATGGTTTACAAGATGGGGTGCAAAGATATAAATGCAAGATTTGTGGTTGTGTTTTTCGAGGTAAAGAAGCAAAGTTATAGTGCAGAGTTTAAAATAATTGACTATAACTGCTGGATAATGGGAGAGAAGGAAGAACTTGTTGTATGGGCATTAAAAACCACCCATTATAGCATAATATGTATATCACAAAAGCAACAACATTACAAGCATAAGAACTTAAAAAAATATGTATTTAGTAAAATTGCTAGTAGGAACCAACAGAATATATTATAATATACGCAAGTATATTCAATAACTAACTGGTTATAATATGTCTGAGAAACGTGATATTAATGAAGAATTTGAAAAAGTATCTAATGATTTAGATAAAGAATTATCTAAATTTGAAAAAGTGGGAGATATCTTCAATGATTCATTAGATAGGATGGCTGGTTCCGTTTCCGATCAGGAAGTAGATAAATTGCTAGAACAAATGCAATCTGAAGTGAATTTAGATAAGAAAAGTGCAGCATTAGGCAAACAAAAAGATCAAGAATTAGCAGATAGGCTTAAGGCTATAAGAGATCCAAGACCTACGGAAGAAGCGTTAAAAAATCCTGCACCAATACCAACTGTCAAAGAATTAGAGGATAGACTGAAAAAGTTAAAAGATTCAACAAAAATTGTTGAAAAGCAAACTGCCGAAAAACCGCAAAAGAAAATTAGAAAATTAAATGAAAAATTAAAAGATAATGAGATTAAACAGTCTCAGTCGATAAAACCAATAAAAAAAGCAGTTAATAAAGCAGCTACCAGCTCAAAGGATAATAAGTTACAGACTAACGCTCCTGCAGCATTGCCAGAACCGGTAATTAGGGAACCGTCTGAATCCGATAAGAGAGATAAAGACACTTTGCCACCATCAATGACCAAACCTGAACAAACAACAGGTTGGTTTGCAAAAATTATAAACGCTATTATAGAGGTTATTGTTGATAATATTAAAGGACTCCTTGGTAAACCACAAATTCAAGATACTACTAAACAGCAGAGTCAACAAATGCCGTTAGAGAAAGTGCAAGCAGATGTTAAGAAGCTAAATGAACCATTAGTAGCATTTAAAAAGAGACAAGAATTAAGGACAGATAGATTAAGACAAAGTCTACAAAAGGTTAGGCAAGGAAAAACCCCTTCTAGCACTTCAAAATTATCCACAATCTCACCAACAAAGGCACCAACGAAACCACCAGTAATTAGGCAAAAACCTAGTAATAATAGATAAAACTACTTCCTTGGAATATTAAACTATAGCTGATATTCTAGAGCCACTTCCTTACCGCAAAAAGCCATAGATATTTTGATGATTTTTTGAACATGGGAGTATTCTTTTATTTTAGCCTCATATCGTTTTTTTGCTATTTGCTCTAGCCCTTCTCTGGCAACAGATTCTAAAATATCAGGAGATTTACATATTTTATATTCAATAATAATAGCATTGTCACTTTTACCTATCTTGGGTAGTAGCACAATATCCGCCCTACCGCTACCGGTTTCTCTTTCACTGTCTATTATGTAGTCGGAAGCTAAGGTATTAATCAAACCTAGCATAAAGCCACTATAAAATAGCTCGGCTTTTTTCTCGCCAGTTTGATGAAAACTAGTAGCGTTTAGTAATAATTCTTGCAACCTTTCTTTAAACTGTTCTATTTTACCTGCCGGCAACAAAGTAGCAAAAGAATAATATCGAAAATGATCAATTTGTAACTGATCAGTTACCCATTGGAGCATTCTGGCATTATATATATATCGTACCTCTTTATTTGGTACCGACAATTCGTAAATATCTTCTTCTGGTTTTTTAGCAACAGGGTTTAAATAACCGCTAAATAACAACAAGCTAAATAATCCTACTGGCTTGTTGATATCAGCAAAACTAATTTGTTTGACAATCGGTGAGATAATAGCCTTTCCGGCAGCTAAGCTCTGTAAATCTTCCTGCATTCCATCTGACAATAATGCTTTATCAACAAGAGCCGTCCCCCCACTATCAAGCCAATAATGATCAAGCTTGCCTTTATGAGCTAAACATTGCATAATCGACCATGGATTATAGATGATCTCCCCACCAAAACTATAGCCATTATACCAAGCTTTAATTTGTTCAGGATTAGTTGCTGTTGGTACTTTTGCTAACAATTCATCAACTTCTGCTTGAGTAAAACCATAGAACTTAGAAAATTCTTCATCAAGCAAGCTATATTCACTAACATTATTCAAATCCGAAAATAAATTAGCCTTAGCAACTCGTAATATGCCAGTTATTACGCCTTTTTCTAAATAAGGATTAGTTTTTAAACTACTGCCAAACATCCCGCGGAATATTTCAAGTACCTGTTCAAATTCTTCTGGCTTGTTACCAAACTTAATGTATGAACTATTGATCGGTGTGTCATATTCATCGATCAATATATAAACTTTTTGACCAAAATGTTTGTACAATACTTCACTCAAAACCCGTAAACTATCTTTTAAGTCTTCTTTATCAAGCTTTCCTGTAAAATATCGATTTAACTTTTCCTTTTGTGCCTCATCTAGTAATTTTTCATCTGTTGTTATATAACGCTTTAAGTATCGATGGTTTGTAAATAAATTAGTTACTTGATTTTTTATCCCACTTTCAATTTCTTGGTAATTACTGCCTTTAACATCCTTAAAATTTATGGAAATCACCGGAAATTGACCTTGACGTTTCATGTTACTTGCGTCATGAACAATCTTTAAAGATTTGAGCTCTTTAGTTTCGTCAAATCCTAAATCTACTGTACCACCAGTAAATAGCTTGCTATTTACTCTATCCTCTTCAGGTAAAGGCGTACCTCTCTCATCCACCTCTATCTCAAAAAATTTCTGCAGCATGTTCATATTCAAGCTCTTACCCCACCGTCTTGGTCTAGTAATTAGGATAACTTTACCACTATCTTCTAGCAATTCCTTTATCATTAGACTTTTATCAACAAATACATCACTATTAACTAGCAGGTCATAGAATTCATCGGTACCTACCCTCATTCTTGGTGGTTTATTATTTTCCATATAAATATCTCGATCGGTTGTATTATGATTAAATCAGCTTTCATGGGTGTCATTTTTTTAGTGAAACAGTACGTAGTAACGCTACTTTGTCCAGTTGTTCCCAAGCAAAATTCTGATCTTCTCTACCAAAATGCCCATATACCGCTGTTTTTTGATAACAAGCAGTTTGCAATTTGAGTTGTTTTATAATTCTACCTGGTCTTAGATCAAAATGCTCATTTACTAATTCTGCTATTTCGTTATCAGTTAGTTTACCAGTACCAAAAGTGTTAACAAAAATAGATACAGGAGCTGCCACTCCAATTGCGTAGGATATTTGTATTTCACAACGATCTGCTATCTCAGCTCCTACAATATTCTTCGCAATATAGCGAGCCATGTAAGCAGCAGAGCGATCTATTTTTGTTGGATCTTTGCCAGAAAAACAACCACCACCATGCCTAGCCATTCCCCCATAAGTATCTACTATAATTTTTCTACCAGTAAGCCCACAATCTCCTACAGGTCCACCAATAACGAATCTACCAGTAGGGTTAATTAAATATTTTGTGTCTTTAGTAATCCATTCTGCTGGTAGTTCTGGTTTAATAATTTCATCCATTACTGCTTCTACTAGCTGGCTATGAGTTACATGGCTATAATGCTGAGTTGATAATACAACCGTATCAACACCAATCGGCTTATTGCCTTGATATCGTAAAGTAATTTGTGATTTTGCATCTGGACCAAGCCATGGCAAAATTCCTTGCTTACGTAATTTAGCTTGCCTCTTAACTAATTTATGAGCATAATATATTGGAGCTGGCATCAGAACTTCTGTTTCATTACAAGCGTAACCAAATACCATCCCTTGATCACCAGCACCAATCATATCCTCATCTTGGTTATCCACACCAATAGCTATATCTACTGATTGTTTGGTAATACCGGATATAACAGCACAAGAATCCGCGTCAAACCCAAGACTTGGATCGTTATAACCAATCTCTCTTACTGTATCACGTGCTATTTGCTCTATATCAACCCAAGAATTTGTAGTAATCTCTCCACTTACTAAAATCATACCAGTTTTCACTAAAGTCTCACATGCAACACGGCATTTAGGATCTTGAGTGATAATTGCATCTAAAATAGCATCAGAAATTTGGTCAGCAATTTTATCTGGGTGTCCTTCAGACACCGATTCAGAGGTAAAGATTTTATTCATTATCATAAAATACTCTTTTATTAACATTTTCATTTATAGCTATAAATATAACAGATTTTTATCATCCACTAATAGCTGTTTTCATTATTTTTTCATTCCCATTTCCTCTTGTCATTTCCGCTTCGGTGCGGAATCTAGACCCCGCACCAAAGCAGGGGTGACAACTACACTTTTTTGTCATATATGGACGAGTGAATTTGTCAAGAAAGAAAATAAAAAAATAGAGCCACAAAGGAAGCGGTCATATATTCGGCATCGAATGCCATAATGGTTTCTGCATTCTTATAAATATCCTTGAGTGACCTCTCATTCCCACGGCTTCTAGAGCCTCGACATAATTACGGATTTTATTCAGAATACTTATTCATTAACTCTTTAACTTTCGTTCTCTTTATTGTTACTATTCTTTACTCACAATATTTATCAATTACCAATTTTTATTTAGTTGACATAGTTTCTTCTTTTTTTCCCACTAAACTAATTTGCAACATATTCGCTACCATTGGTGACTACTGCATAAGCAATCCTTGCTAATACCAAATCACTATCTAATTAACAAGATACTATCCAATTCCAAGCACATATAGATTTGACAATTGCAGGATTATTTTCATAATAATTACATGCTGTGATTAGTTGATTTTCTATAGCATTCATTGAATCAAAAGCTAGGTTATAAAAGAATTTTTCCCTCATATCATCCCATATATTTTCTTGTGGGTTTAATTGTGGGCTATATGGTGGCAAGTAAGCTAGTTTAATATTATTAGGTAATAATTCTTTATCGAGTTTATGTGCAGCAGCTCCATCGCATACTACTAAAAGAAAATTATCCTTATAACGCTTTGCCATTTCTTGTAGCATTAACATCATCCAATCTTGGTTCATTAAAGGCAAAATAAGGAAACAACTAGCACCGTCAAATGGACAAATTGCCCCATAAGTATAAGTATATTCACGAATAATTTGTTTCTTAAGTAAAGGCCTGATTCCAGCCGGAACCCAGCAACGCCTTAATGAATCTATACGACCAAAACGTGCCTCATCTTGGAAGAATATCTTTAATTCCTTGCCTTCAGTTGCTGCTGATACTCTTGCTTCTTTAACCATATCAGGCCACTTTTTTTAAAAGTTTCTACCGCATCCTTCTTTTGTTTAGGATGGTATGGTCTTGGTGCAATTTTACGCCACCCATGCCTATGAAGCAGCCTATAAGCTGTGTAACGTGCTATTTTACTACCAACCGTTTCCTCAAAAATCTTATGCACCTTGCTAATTTCTACTATCCCACCATTAACGGCATTCTGTTCTATCTTTTTAAGCATCTCACGTTCTTGCTCTTGAGTTAGATAACTTCTGTATCTCCCACCTTTCTTCCTGCTACATAGTGCCTTTAAGCCTTTTTTCCGACATTGACTATGGGTTCTGTGAACATGACTTTCTGATAATCCTGTAACTTTAGCAATCAATGATGTCGGCATTTTTTCACTCACTCTTAGATAGATTGATTGATAACGTCTAAATTCTTCTTTAGTCTTTGCTTCATTCATTAATTGTTTCACTTCTTCTACATTAACTTCTAATACCTTATACCCTCTAGACACGGCGACCTGATGAACAATTAGTTAAATTGTATTAAGGCATTAATAAAACGCTTTAAGTTATTTGATGACCAACCCATAGTAAGCATCATTTTTGGTTTGGTCTCTCTTTTGGTCTTTATTCTATTTAAAATATTCAATACAAACCTTCGGATAATAGCCATATTTGCAGGAGCATTGCCTTGACGTATGCTGCTCGCATCTTCATTAAATACCACATCGAGTACCCAATGCATAGATTCAATTCCCCAATGAGACCTTATGCTTTTTAACATCGCTTCAGCGGAATTATTAGAACTACTAATATAATAATTTACTGATTCTGATACTTTATTTTTTTCAACTACTTTTCTTTTTACTTGAATAACACAATTCAAACCAGCCCATTGCTCATAACCAAATATTTTTTTAACATCACGTATTACACAGCATTTTCTTTCTTCAACTCTACCATGTCCTTTATCATAAGTTTCTGCTACATCTGTTTCTAGAAACCTAGCTACATCTGACTCAAAGAACTTTTCAACCTCATTATACAATCCAGGATGATTCATCTTTAACCCTAAAATATAGTCAGCTTCTTTTTCTACAATCTGTTTGGCTATGTTTTTTTGACACCCCATGGCATCAATAGTAACTATTGCATTTTTAATATCTAAACATTCTATTGCTTCTGGAATAGCTGTGATTTCATTGTCTTTGCTATCAATTGCTTGACCAAATAAAGTGACCCCTGATTCAACTGCATAGACATTTAAAAAATGCAATGCTCTACTATCTTTACATTTTGAACCTCTAAGCGTCTTACCATCTATTGCATAATGTTTCTCGTTTAAATCATGATTAAAATATTTTATTAACACATTATTTAATTGCTTAGAATCACATCTAGTAATAAAACTTCTAATAGTACAATCACTAGGAGTGCCATTTTTAAAGGGTAAATATTCTCTTAAAGTATCAATATGAGCTTTACCAAATTCTTCAATTTCTTCCCAACTCTCTGCCCTTGCTGCAACCGCTACTACCGCTAAAAACAATAATTCTATTAACGGATAGGCTATTTTACTCTCTTGTCTATGTTCTTTAATATCGCAAAAATGTTCTGCAAAACTCTTGACAAATTCTTTTTCTTTTAACATCAATATCCCTAAAAATAATTATCTTATTTAGAGATTCTTACGTCATTTCTATACTTTTTGCAAAAACTTTATTATTACAATATCATTAACTTTTATTCATCAGACCGCCGTGACCCTCTAGACATCTTAATTAACACTATACTATCTTAAATAACACACTATAGCATCTATATTATTAAATAGATAGTGATTTGGTATAACTTATTTGCTAAACCAACACATATAATATTATATGATTTATTTTCAGCAAATTTCTTCACTGCCCACTGCACTAGTTTATCTTTTGATTCCTTATCACTTTTTGCTCTTATTGCTATTGTCCTTGCGGCTTGAATCAACATAGTTCTGGCATATCTATCTCCTTGTTTGGTAATCCCTCCTAAAACTATCTTATCTCCTGAGCTATGTTGCTTTGGTACCAAACCAAGCGAAGCAGCAAAATCCCTCGGGGTTGGATAACTTTCCATTGGGGCTACACTCAAACAACTAGCATTGATTGCTCCAATGCCAAAAATTGTCTGCAACCTAGTAGCTTTCTCACTTTGCTTATTATTGCTGATAATCAGCTTTTCTAAAGTTTTTTCTTTGTCACATAAATCCTCAATTTCTTTACATTCTAAAAGTAAAATTGACCTTATCCCAGAATTTATATAACCTTTACTATACGCTAACTCTACCTCCAGCCTACATGATTTGCAAAATTTATTTTTACTTAATTTTGTATTATAGCCATATTCACATAAACTTGATATTGTAGAATTAGTTTTTTGCACACGATCTCTGATCGTATTACTTCTAATTTTATGCAAGAATTTTATATCTTGTTCCTCCTTGCTTTTTAGTAGCACAGTTTTTAATTCTGGATCACGAGCCGCTTTGCATATTGCTAACGCATCGTTATAATCATTTTTCTGTTTCGATGTAGCATAAACTTTTACATCTTTTGTTTTCATTAGTTTGACTTGCAAACCAAGCTTAGCAATTTCCTGTGACCAATAATTAGCTCCTCCACATGCTTCCATAGCTACCAATGAACTTTTATCGAGATTGCTTAAATAGGCTATTAACTCATCTCTTGTAACTTTTTGGTAACCTATTTTTTTGCCATTTTGATCGACTTGCACCAAGTGCATACTATTTTTTGCTAAATCTATTCCTATTATAGTATTTTTTATGCTATTATTTATCATGGTATGGACCTATTAATTAAATTATTATTTAATTTGGAGCAGCTGAAAACTATTTTTCAGCTGACTCCGTACAAGTAAAGCATATTTCGCTTCACTCGTCCATACCATCATTCCCGCGTAAGCGGGAATCTATAATACCTCAGGGCATTTTTAGATACCTACTTTCGCAGGGATGACAACCATTATCCTATATTTTATTCAAATCTGCAAAAAAACTTGATTATCGAGTTATAGATTCCGCACCGAAGCGGGAATGACGAAAAAGTTAGATGTCACCCTTGCGAAAGTAGGGGTCTTAGATTCCGCACCGAAGCTTAAAAATCGTAGAGAAAAATAACAAGTAGGTTCCTAGGCTCTGTGAACAAAACTTTAATTGTTTAGATTTTGAGTGTTTTTAAGCGAAAATTAATAAGATTTTTGCCGGAATAGTTAGTTCTATTTTAAAAAAATCTTATAATTTGCAGCTAAAAAGAGTCAAAATCTAAACAATTTAAATTTTGTTCACAGAGCCTAGAAGGATGCCTGCGATAACCAGAAGATTGTTGTTTTTACCATCTGATTAGAGCCGAACCCCAAGTTACTCCAGCACCAATAGCCGTAAAAAGCAATAGATCGCCTTTTTTAATATTGCCATAAGATTTTAGAGAAGCAAGAGCTAAAGGAATTGAAGCAGCCGAACAATTAGCATGTTTTGCAACCGTTTTTACTACTTTACTCGGATCGATTTTTAGTCGATCTACAACGGCATCTATAATTCTTACATTTGCCTGATGTGGAATAAAATGATTAACATCATCTATGGTAAAATTATTATTATGCAATATTTCTTCAGCTATCTTACTCATCTTTTCTACTGCATGTCTAAAAACTTCCTGTCCTTTCATTTTTATTTTACCGGTTTTGCCATTACTACTTACACCACCATCAGTGTAAAGAATATCGTGATAACGACCATCCGAATAGATATTACTATCTATTATACCGGAGTTATCATCACTATATTGCAAAATTACCGCACCGGCACCATCACCAAATAAAATACAAGTAGCTCTATCGCTCCAGTCCATTAGAGATGACATTTTTTCAGCACCAACTAATAATATGGTTTTATATTTTCTAGATTTGATCAAAGAGTCGGCAACATGTAAACCATATATAAACCCCGAGCATACCGCCTGTAGGTCAAATGAAGGTACATTACCAAGCCCTAGATAACCTTGTAACTTAGAGGCGGTAGAAGGAAAGCTATTATCCGGAGTAGTGGTACAGGTAATTATCAAATCTATAGATGCTGGATTTAATCCAGCATCATCTATAGCATTTTGGCTAGCTTTAATAGCTAAATGTGATGTATATTCATCATCAGCCGCGATATGTCTTTGTAATATACCGGTTCTTGAATGAATCCATTCATCGTTAGTATCAACTGATAGCGATAATTCTGCATTACTGAGAATACGCTTCGGCAAATAGGCACCACACCCCAGAATTTTACAAGTCATTGTGGTTTATGCTACTTCTTCATCTTTTTCTCGCTTCTGGACAATAACCTGACGACCATTATATGTGCCATCAGCTAAAGATATGTGATGAGGAAGCTTATATTCTCCTGTTTGAGAATCTATTACTACATTAATTTTACCAAGTGCAAGGTGAGAACGCCTCATATTGCGTCTTGATTTTGATGTCTTCTTTTTTGGAACTGCCATATAGCCTCTTAAAAATTACACTTTAGAATAAAAAGTATTTGTCAAATCGATATAGCAGTATATTATACTTCCATTACAAAATCTAGGTATTTTAAACATAAAATTTATGAAATTCATTATAATTCAAACTTTTCTTATTTCATCTATATTACTCACATTGTGTAGTTGTAAAACTATAGAATCAAGGGGGCAGTATATTGATGATAATTTATTAACTACACTTGAAGAAAAAAAGCTTAACAAATCGGAAGTAGAAGATTTAGTTGGTACGCCAACAATTATACCCGATTATACTCCTAATACTTGGTATTATGTTCAACGTTCTTTAGCTAGGAGAGCCTGGTTTGAGCCAAAAGTAATTGAACAAAAAATAATAAAAATTGCTTTTAATAAAAAAGATGTAATTGAGGAGGTTTTAGTACTTAATGATTCGCATAAAGATGATATAAATATAATGGGAGAATATACGAAAACTTACGGTACAGAATTAAACGGGCTACAGAAATTTGTAAAGAATATTGGTAGGTTCAATAAACCTACTGAGGGAAAAAAGACAAAGAAACGATAAAATCATACTTGCAATATTTCGTGAATACTGTATAAACTGAACGATACTAGTTCTTAAATCATTCGAATATACTCCTTGCAAATTAAAGAGTTAATAGACGAGCTTAAAGAGTTTATGGCCCCTTCGTCTAGTGGTTAGGACGTTACCCTTTCACGGTGAAAACACGGGTTCGAGTCCCGTAGGGGTCACCAGTACTCAATAGTGTTATTTAGTATATAGCTTACAAAAACTTGAGTAATTGATTTATCAATTTTCAAGTTTTTATTTTTTTATGTACAATTTGTGATTATTACCCCATGAAATCAGTTCAGGGTTTATACATACAGTTCAGGATTATATGTCACAAAAGCTCGGTTTTTGGTCAGTTTTTGCTTTAGTTATTGGTAGTCAAATTGGCACCAGTGTCTTAATATTACCAGCAAGTTTAGCACCATACGGTATTTTTAGTTTAGTTGGAGGAGTAGTATCCTCCTGCGGTGCTATAATTTTAGCACTGTTATTTGCTATACTTTGTTGCCGATTCCCACAAACAGGTGGACCCCATGTTTATTTAAAAAAGGCTTTTGGTAATGATGTAGCATTTTTTACCGGCTGGACTTATTGGGTTATTTCATGGGTTAGTACGGCTGTAGTTGTTATTTCAGCTATTACATATTTAACACCTTTAATTGGGGTGAATAATAGTTTTGTGATCTTAATTTTGCAGATATTATTGTTATTTGCTATTATGTTGCTAAACCTTAAAGGTGTGGAAGTAGCAGGGCGAGCTGAGTTTATACTAGCAATTCTAAAATTCATTCCATTAATAGTAGTACCAATTGCGGCATTATATCAGTTTGATAGTAATAATTTTGTTATGGATAAGCAAATAACTAATTTAACTTTTTCTCAAATTCTTGGTAAGGTAACATTATTAACATTCTGGGGCTTCATTGGTTTAGAATCAGCAACTGCTCAAGCTGGTTCGGTAATGAATCCATCAAAAACAATACCAAGAGCTGTAGTAATAGGTACGCTTTGTGTTGCTATTTTATATCTCATTAATAGTGTTGGAATAATTGGTTTAATCCCACCAGAAGACTTAATACATTCTAAAGCTCCTTATGTAGATGCCACCCAAATAATTTTTGGTGGTCAGTGGCATCTACTTATTTCTTTGATTGCTTCAATTATTTGTATTGGAACGTTAAATGCTTGGGTACTAATCAGTGGACAAATTGCTTTGGGACTTGCCCAAGACGGTTTAATGCCATCTTTTTTTGCTAAACAAAATAAAAATGGTGCTCCAATTTGGAGTTTAATCATAAGTTGTATTGGAATATTATTATTATTGATTAGTACAACCAATGAAGATTTATCAGAACAAATTACCGAAATAATTGATTTTTCCGTTATCTCTTTTTTATTTGTATATCTAGCCTGTAGCGTAGCTTTTTTAAAATTACTACTAACAAAATCAGAAAAATCTTCAACATATCAATGGTTAATTGCCCTAGGATCAATTGCCTTTTGCCTATGGATTATTTATGAAACACCATTAAATGTTACAATAAAAGCTATCTCATTTGTATTAAGCGGAATACCTGTTTATCTTTGGTATAAAAAGCAATCGTTTCTTAGGTTATGTAAACAAATCTTATAAGGATATAGATGCTTAAGTCCTGTATATTATTATTAACTATAATATTATTCCTACAAGGATGTAGCACCTCATCTGTCAATAAGACATTTTTAAACGTCACGGCACAGCAATTACAAAAAGATTACAAACTGAATCACGGCACTTTAATTATACAATATAATTTAGCAGCACTAAGTAAAAATGACTGCATTTATGCAAAAAATTTTGGTCTTGTTATTAATAATGACAAATATAACAAGGCTTTTTTGCAAAAATTTAAAGCTATTGGCTCTAAGAATATTAATAGCCAAGCAATTAATAACCAGGCAATGATTAAATCAACTAAGATCAAAGATTTGCTGATAAAATTAAATTGTAAGTATAAGTTTTTATCCCCAGAACAATTACAACTTGTTCAAAAAGCTAGTAATAAAAATAGTTCTTATAATCTTAAAGAGCTGGCACAATTAGATAAGCTAACTACTGCTATTCCTATAATGTTACCACAATATAATGTAAAGGTTACTAGTCACTATGGCATGCGTAAACATCCTAGGAAGAAACAAAAAAAATTTCATTGCGGAATAGACTTAAAAGGATACCAAGACTTTTCCATTTATGCCTCTGCTAATGGAACAATTATTACCGTAAAGCGAAAAAGTTCTTATGGAAATTTAATAGAAATAAAACATTCAGATAAATTTATTACCAAATATGCTCACTTAAAAAAAATGCACGTAAAAGAAGGAGATATTGTTACCAAAGGTCAGATTATCGGAGTGCAAGGTAATAGTGGTAACAGTACGGGAGAGCATTTGCATTTTGAAATTTGGCTTAATAATAAGCCTGTCAATCCATTCGATTTCATATCGCATGCTTGCAACTGTTAAAAATTTTGATATAATACTTATTCTTTAAAATAGTAACAAGAGAAGCCGTAGCTCAGCAGGATAGAGCGAGTGATTCCTAATCACTAGGTCGGGGGTTCGAATCCCTTCGGTTTCACCATTCTTCAATTTTGCTATATTTTGCATAGAAGTAAAGGTGGTTTTAGTACTAAAATTTATGCCCTCGTTGATGCCACTGAAGTTTATACTAGCTACTGGTTAAAGAAATGATATCACTCAGGCTGAAAATCTTACTAAAGATGTTCAGAATACGACGGTGATAGGCGATAAAGGATATGATAGTAGTGCGTTTGTAGAAAGCTTAGAAAATAAGGGGTTATTTTCTAGGTCTGATAAAGCCCCAACCACTTTTTTAGCTTTTCTAAATTTCGTTGGAGCTTTAATATGGTTACGTTAAAAATTTTGTCAACAGAACCTAGTACTACAGTTGTAGTTTAGATGTGAGCATTCACGATTTTTTTGTGATGAATAAAAACCTTATCACCAAGCGTCATTGCGAGGAGACCGTAAGGTCAACGAAGCAATCCATTTCTAATCACTTTCCTGGATTGCTTCGTCGGTCTGGCAACCTCCTCGCAATGACATCTTATACTTTAACCTTTTTTCCGTGAACACTCACATTCAATCTACAACTGTAGTACTAGATATCCACAACAAAAAATTGGGCAAATTGTCTATGGTTTAACACTAATCTCTAATAAATACAAAAACCTAAATAATAACAATCAGTTTAATATTTCTTTAGGTTTTTGTAATAAATTCCTAAACCCCTTCTGATAGAGGTTCAATATCTCCAATTAACAAACTCTCTAATGCTTCATACAATTCAGCGGAATTACTTACGTTAGACAATAACAACTTAAGATTATGATTACTAATAATTTTTGTTCCTGAACTATGTTCTATTTGTTGTGATTGTTGCATTTTCTGTAATTTTAGTAGCATAACAGTCTCTAGTTTTTCACGCTGTTGTATTTTTTCGAAGTTTTCTTGTTTCTCTTCTGCTTTTATATTATCTTCAAAATCTACTCCTTGTTCGATCTTCTTAGATAATTCTTCTGCTTGTAATTTGTTTCTCTCTAATAGTTTATTTATATCCTCTAATAACTCATCGCTTACCCGGTTCCACCCCAAATTTAGCTTTTTCAAAGTTTTATTATTTTGTAAGGCTTGTGCTAGTGCTATCGCCCCCTCATCGCCTATCTGGCATCGTAACGCTAGTATCGTCACAGTGCTATTGTTTTGTAAGGCTTGTGCTATCGTCTTCACCCCCGCATCGCCTATCTGATTTTCCGAATATATTGTCGTCACAGTTTTATTTTTATCTAAGACTTTGGCTATTACATTTGCTTCCTTATCTCCTATCTGATTCTTGTTGTGCTTAAATTTTATGCTTGTCACTGAATGGTCAAGATTACTTACATTTTCGTTTACATCTATAGTAGCATACATGTTGTTTACATATATAATATCATATATTTGGTTAACTAAATTATCGCTTATATTGTTGTTATTTAAACTTAGTTGCATTACAGTATCATTTTTCTCTAAGGCGAGGACTAGTGCCTTCGCGCCCTCATCGCCTATTTTGTTGTCACCCAACCTTATTGTTGTCACAGTTTTATTATGATTTAAGGCTTGTGCTAGTTCTTTCGCCCCCTCATTGCCTATCTGGTTGTTATCCAAATTTATTGTCGTCACAGTATTATTGTTTTGTAAGGCTTGTGCTAGTGCCTTCACCCCCTCATCACCTATCTGGTTGGCACCCAAATCTATTATCACAGTTTTATTATTTTTTAAGGCTTGGGCTAATGCCTTCGCCTCCTCATCTCCTATCTGGCTGAATCTCAAATCTATTTCTTTAAGATCATCGCCTACTTGCAGGGCTTCGATAATTTCTTTAAGTGTAGCCATAATCATTTACCTCATAAATTTAATTAATATTAAATTATTCTAAATAATTTCTAGTAGTTTAATCCAATTTTCTTACTCTGGATATAATTGCTAACTTCATAGCGATATTTTATAAACTTGTAAAGTAAAAACCTATAATCTTTACAAATAAACCTTATATGTAAGGCTAAAGATATAGGAAACAGACCAAAATATTAAATCAATAAATGACAAACCATTTTGACAGCTATTTTTAATACGATGAATGAAAGTTATAACTTGTGCAAATAAAAAAGTTAAGAAAATTGTTAATTTTTTAATAAAATAACAAAATAATCACAACAATTTTAGTACAATAAAGTATAACTTATTTCCTCAGATTTTTGTAATATATAGGAATTTTGCTTAGAAAGCATTATTGACTCCTCCTGGAAGATTTAATATCACCGTATATATTACAAAAACCTAAAGAAATATTAATTTATTGTTATTATTTAGGATTCTTGTATTTATATATTAAATAGTTTAAAGATTCACCACATCAATCTGATATTCTAGTGCTACTTCCTTGCCACAAAAAGCCATAGCAATTTTGATGATTTTTTGAACATGGGAGTACTCTTTTATTTTAGCCTCATATCGTTTTTTCGCTATTTGCTCTAGCCCTTCTCTGGCAACAGATTCTAAAATATCAGGAGATTTGCATATTTTATATTCAATAATAATAGCATTATTCTGCTTCCCAGCCTTAGGTAGCAATATAATATCAGCTCTACCACTGCCTGTTTCTCTCTCACTATCTATGACATAGCCAGGAGATAAAGTGTTAATTAAACCTAGCATAAAGCCGCTATAAAATAGCTCGGCTTTTTTCTCGCCAGTTTGATGAAAACTAGTAGCATTTAGTAATAACTCTTGTAATTTCTCTTTAAATTCTTCTATTTTGCCTGCCGGCAATAAACTAGCAAAAGAATAATATAAAGAACTATCCATTTGTAACTTGCTACTCACCCATTGTAATAGCCTGGTTTCATATATATATTCTACTTCCTTATTAGGCACTGATAATTCGTAGATATCTTTTGCAGGTTCGATAGCTGTTGGGTTTAAATAACCACTAAATAATAACAAACTAAATAACCCACTTCGCGTATTAATATCGCTGAAACTGATTTGTTTGGTAATAGGTGCGATGATACTTTTACCGCTAGCTAATTGTTGGATATCAATTTGTATTTCATCTGATAACAATGCTTTATCAACAAGCCCAGTGCCACCGCTATCAAGCCAATAATGATCAAGCTTACCTCTAGTATCTAGGCATAACATAATTGACCATGGATTATAGATGATTTCTCCGCCAAAACTATAGCCATTATACCAAGCTTTAATTTGTTCAGGACTTGTGTCAAGTGGTACTTTGGTTAATAACTCATCAACCTCTGCTTGAGTGAAACCATAAAATTTAGCAAATTTTTCATCTAGCAGAGTATATTCACGAACATTATTCAAATCCGAAAATAAATTAGCCTTAGCAACCCGTAATATGCCGGTTATTACGCCTTTTTCTAAGTAAGGATTAGTTTTTAAACTACTGCCAAACATCCCGCGAAACATTTCAAGTACCTGTTCAAATTCTTCTGGCTTGTTACCAAACTTAATGTATGAACTATTGATCGGCGTGTCGTATTCATCGATCAATATGTAAACTTTTTGACCAAAATGTTTGTACAGCACTTCACTCAAAACCCGTAAACTATCTTTTAAGTCATTTCTCTCAAGTTTCCCATCAAAATATCTCCTTAGTTTTTCTTTTTGGGCATTATTTAATAGTCCTGTATCTTCTGTTACATGATGATTTAAGTAATGATGACTTGCAAATAATTCTATAATTTGATCCTTTATACCTAGTTCTATTTCTTGATAACTACTACCTTTTACATCTTTAAGATTGAGCAAAATCACCGGAAATTGACCTTGTTGAGTCATGGCATATTCATTGCCGTTAATCTTTAAAGGCTCTAAAGTCCTTTTTCCTTTAATACCTAAATTGATTTCCCCACCGGTAAAGAGAATGCGATTAACTCTATCTTCTTCAGGTAAAGGCGTACCTCTCTTATCCACCTCTATCTCAAAAAATTTCTGGAGCATGTTCATATTCAAGCTCTTACCCCAACGTCTTGGTCTGGTGATTAGGATAACCTTACCATTGTCCTCTAGTAATTCTTGAATCATTAGACTTTTATCAACAAATACATCACTATTAACAACCAAGTCATAGAACTCATCCGTACCTACTAGCATTCTTGGCGGCTTATTTTTACCTTGAATGGTACTAATATCTTTAACTGTTGTATTAAGATCAGAAAGTTTAAAGGTCATATTATTATATTATATTTGAGAATTACTATAAATATTTGCTTTAAGAAAGTGTAGCATAAATAAGCTAACAGCACCAGCAATTATCTTTTTGACAAATATCTTAAGTATCTATTGTTGATGGGTTTTGTTTTGGATATAATTAAAGGAACAATAACGCGGCTTTTAAATTGTTATTGAATAATTGGATGATTTAATTATGAGCGAAGAACTTCTGCAACGAGATTTAATCAAGAATCCTGAAAAAATAGGGACTTGGAATTTTTATAATATTGGTTCAACAACTATTAGTGCTTTAAAAAAATCTGATATAATAAGAAGTATAGACTATGGGAATGTATCAAACAAGAGAGTTGATGCCATTATCACCAAACAAAAAGAAGTTATTGCTATTGTGGAATTTAAATCACCTGAACATTTTAATACCAAGGATAAAAAAAATAATGCCATTCTGCAAGAAATTGAGGTTGCCAAAAAACTAAAAACAAAATTAATTATTGCAACTGATACCAAAGAGACGGTATGGTTTAATGTTGCTACTGGTAATACCGTGAAAACCGAAGAAGCTAATGATTTTAAATATCCTTTTGATTCTAAAGATATAAACTTACCAAAAGTTATCAATGAAACAATACAATCAATAAATGAGAAAAATGATAGAATTTTACCAAAAGAACTAGTCAATCCAACAGATTTAGCAAAACAAATATGGCAAGATGTTTGGAGTGTTAGCGGTGCAACCCCTGATAATTGCTTATACACATTTGTTGAATTATTTATATTCAAATATTTAAGTGATTTAAAAATATTGCAAGGTACTTATAATTTTTACACTTTACTTGGGATGTATGAAGAAGGCAATGAAACTAATACAGTTTTACAACATTATGCAAATATTATCAGACCACAAATAAAAGAGCTGTTTCCTGAAAATGCTTTAGACAAGACCACCATAATAAATGGTAGCATATTTATCAGCAAAGAACAAAAAGCTGTTGATGGTTACGGAATAGTCTTTAAAAAAGTTCTACAAAAATTTAAAAATTATGGAAAACTTGAACATATTGACCATGATTTTAAAAGTAAGTTATTCGAGAGTTTTTTAAAAGAAAGTATCAGTAAAAAGAATTGGGGGCAGTTCTTTACTCCGATTAAAGTTGTCCGTGCTATCAATGAAATGGCAGAAGGGGAGCTAAAAGAAGGAATGACTATTTGTGATCCAGCCTGCGGAGTGGGAAAATTTCCATTAGAATTTATAAAGAACGATCTTGATAAGCTCTTTAAAGTTGAAAACAATAAAATAATACAAAAAGTTAAAATAGTTGGTTTTGATAAGGGTTTTGATAAAGATGAGCAGAAAACCATCATTTTAGCAAAAGCCAATATGCTTATTTATTTTTGTGAACTGATAAAAGATAATATTGGATTAACTAGGGAATTTGCCAAAATATTTAATGAGAGTTTTATTTTAAAAACAAACTCGATACTTGGTACGCTTTCAGAAGCAGAAGAAGAAAAATATGACTTAATTTTAACAAACCCACCTTATGTAACAAGTGGTAGTAGTAATTTAAAAGAAGAGATAGCTAAAAATACTACGTTAAAAAATTATTATAAGATAAATGCCATGGGTATTGAGGGGCTTTTCATGGAGTGGATTATAAAAGCTCTTAAGAAAGGTGGTAAGGCTTTTATAGTTATTCCTGATGGAATTTTTAATAGACAGAACGATAAAAATTTGAGGCAATATATTTTAGATAGTTGCTATATTGATGCAATTATTTCTTTGCCATTAAAGACATTTTTTACAACAACCAAAAAGACTTATATTTTAGCGATTACAAAAAAATTCGATATTTCTGATATTCAGACTGATCCAGTATTCACCTATTTAGTTAGTGAAATTGGTGAAAGCAGAGATGTAAATAGATTTGATATTGAGCAAGATGACTTAAAAGAAGCTGTTAATTTGTATAACGCTTTTAAGGGTAATAAGAAGTATTTTGCAAATCTTAATCATGATAAGAGATGTAAGATAGTTTTGATAAATGAATTTGACAGTGGTAAAAATTGGTCTGTAGAAAGATGGTGGAGTAAAGAAGAAAAAATTGAATTAGCTATTGGAGAAACAAACCAAATGGTTTCAATTGGTGAATTTAGCGATATAATTAGGGATTTAGGAATGATCTGTAATGAATTTAGTAAATCATTGCAAGATAGCGTTCTTTATAAATTTGATAATGAAATCGGACGTTGCCAAAGTATCAAAATAGAGGATATTTTTAATATAAAAAAGGGAATAGCAAAATACACTAAGACTTATATTAAAGAACATGAAGGTTCGTATCCTGTCTACTCAGCAAACACCAAACAAGATGGTGTTTTAGGTTATATAAATCATTTTGATCATGAGGTGGAATCTATCCAGATTACTACTAATGGATATGCTGGCACAGTTTTTTATAGGTCAAAACATAAATTTAGCATAAATGGAGATGCAAGATTGTATATCCCAAAATGTGATAATCTTGATTGTTTATATCTATCGTTTGAATTACAAAAAGCATTAGATAAAAATAACTTTAATTGGGAATATAAGCCAACCATAGAAAGAACAAGAAATATTGAAGTCAAAATTCCAATTACTACAGCAGGTGAATTTGATTTACCAAAACAACAGGAGATAGCAAAAAAATATCGTAAAATCGAAGAAATAAAGACTAATATAAAAAGAGAACTTGAAAAAATAGAAACTATAAAAGTTGATATTGGTTTATAATCTTAATCTCCGCCCTTATCAATTCGTTAAGGCTAGGAGACTGTCGGGGATAAGCCTCCACAACTGTTGAAAGTTAGAAAAGGAAAAGGTTTTAAAGGTCATCATGGCAGTTTAAAAGTTGCAAAAAATAACCGGTGTCATTGTGAGGAGACGTGAGTCGACGAAGAGATTTTTGGTTACTTTTGTGGATTACCTAGTCTACCTACGGTCTTACTCGCAATGATGTTGACCATATACTATAGTCAATTCAGGGGAATTTGGCACTAAGAACGATGGAGCGACGCCTATAAGTAATAGGCGGGCGACGAGTGACGACGTCACCAACTTTTCATCAATTGACTATAGCTTTAATTTTTACAATTAAATCCTCTGCTAATGCAACTAATTTGGCTTCTTCTACATCATCGAAGAATACCCCTAAATGCCGGACAATACGTTGTTTGATATTACCTTTGCTATCTTGGTATCCTTCAACCACTTGTATTGATTGCCTTGGACTATTTGGTGTTTTTTTACGACGTATGTACATGTAGATAATTGTAGAATTAATATGTAATAATATAGTTATAGCATAACAAAAACCAAAGCTAATAACAAATTATTCACTAGGCACAACAGACCTCCTGAAAAAATCATTTCCCAGCTTTATGGTTCCTCCATATCCTCTCTTCCCATCTTTCAACATTTTCTTGCGGAAGCCGGGAGCAAAAAACTTTAAATAGCCAAATCGTAGTAGCCTTAGCAGACTATTTCCAAGTATCACTAGATGAAATGGTTGGCAGAATTGATCCTACCACTTCTTCTGATAATGACAAACCTTCTTAAGTTTGTAGTTATTATATATTTTTGCTACGGTTCTTTATCCTCAAGCCCTTTAGTACCTTCAAGCTTTGCATTAATTAAAGATATTTTACTAACAAAAGCTCTAATAAAATTAACATTTGTTAAATCAGTATCATTAAAATTTGTATTATAAAGTTTAGCAGATTCTAAATTGCTCCCAATAAGAGATGATTTGCTAAAATCTGCATTACTTAGATTGGCCATAGTTAGATCAGTATTCTGTAATATACAGCTATGAATTATAGCATTAGATAAATCGATACCTTTAAGAACGGAGCCTGAGAAAATAGTTTGGTTAAATGCCAAACCTGACAAATTTAAACCTTGTAAATTGATATTTGATAAGTCTTTCACCTGTTCTAAATCTTTTACAGAGTAGATAGTATTTACTGATTTAAATTTATAAAAGTCCTGACCATTTAATACAATATTTCTGTTAAAATCTGAATTAATGAAATTATTATCTTTATATCTCACATTATTTAATTGAGAATTTATGATTGGCGAATTATCAAAAATGACTTCTGATAAATCTGAATTTATGATAGCTATCTGATAAAAATGGCTATCAATAAATTTTATCCCATTTAATACAGTATTTTGTATCAGTGCTTTAGTAAAATTTACCGTATTAAATTTAGTAGCAGAGAAATTAGAGTTTATTAATTCACTATTGGTCAAATCAGAGTTAATAATAGTTGCTTGCTTGACATAGCTATTATTCAATGATACGCTGGTAAAATTGCTATTCTCAATATCAGCATTAGTGATATTAATTTTATTTAACTTGAGCAAAATGCTATGGCAGTTCTTTATTGATAGCTCCTTTATAATAGCATCATTAAAATGAGCATTATCCATCACACTATTTTGAATTTGTACTTGATTCAATTGCACATTATTCAAATTGGTATTTTTTAAATTACAATTCTCAATAATTGCATTGGCAAAATCTGCAGATTGAAAGGAAGAGAAAGAAAATAACGAGTTAGTAAGCTTTATATTTTTTAATTGAGCTTGATTAATAATAGCATGAGTAAAATCTGAATTGCTAATCACCGCTCCAGTAAAGTCCACCCCAGTTAGATCCACAGATTCACAATAACAATTAGTCATATTTAGGTAATTAGCTAATATTTGCCGTAAATCTGTACCATAAAAAATAGAATTTGAGATAACTGCTTTTTTAAAACTACCTTTTGCTAAATTACTTTTTTGAAAATTAGAATTACTGATCATAGCCTCATCAAATACAGCTCTAGTAAGATTTGCATTTTCAAAATTAATATTTTCTAAATTAGCTTTGACAAAGTCAGTGTCCTCAAGATTTGATTGAATAAGATTACTATTTCTCAAATGAGTATTCTCAAACATCGATGCTTGAAAATCTGCACCATAAGCTGATATATTTTTTAATATAGTATTAGAAAGATCACTTTCTTGAATTATAGATTTTGTTAAAATTGCATTCTCAAAATTTGTTCCTGAAAAATCTACTCGTGATATTTCACAAAAACTTAAGTCAACACCAGAAAGATCCTCATTTGTTAGTTTAACACCTACTAACTTTAACCCCCTAAGGTTTGAGCCAAATTTATTTTTAATATTTACTGGTACCTTATTTTTATTTTGCTCTGCTATATAATTTCTAATAATGAGACTTTGACTATTAGATAACAAACCATCTGCATCTCTTGAAGAATCTGAACATCCGGTAAGAACTAAAAGCAAAGTTACAATAAAGAATTTTACACCACCATGCGATATTACAGGTTCCTGCCTACGTGATATAGAGGTAACCGTCATTGCGAGAAGTAGCAAAACTGCGACGAAGCAATCCAGGTTATTTATTGTGCTACAAGTTGTCCTAGATTGCTTTGTCGTTACTAAAGTGCCTCCTCGCAATGACCTTGTTATTTGAATCATAAAATAGTATTCTTTCTGCCTTTTACATAAGAATATGTAGAAGAAAATATTAGCATCTTTACTAAGCCACTCGGTATAAATATTATAAATCCACTATAAATAGCTTGTTTAATTCCTATAAATGTTGCTAACCAACTAACTCCCCAAAAGTAAATTATAAGGTGTCCTATAAGACAAGTACAAAATATACTCAAATAACGTGAGTATGTTCCAGTAAATCTTTCAGAAAACTTACTGTTAAGTATACTCATCACAGGAGTAGCGATTAAATATCCTATCAGATAACCACCTGTTGCACCAAACAAAATATGTAAACCACTTGATAGCTTTGCAAACATTGGTAGCCCTGCCACGCCAATTGTAATATAAGCTAAAACCGTAGCAAAACTAAGTCTTGGGCTATAAGTAACAGCAATAATACAAATCACCACAGTTTGCATGGATATCGGCACTGGTTTAAGAGGAATAACGATTTGTGAGCCAGCAAATAGAGCGGCTACCCCCAGCATTACTTTAGCAATTACAAGATAGTTATTAGCTATGATAGTTGGTAAAGTTGTTTTATTCATAATTGTCATAAAAATCCTCGTCATTAAATTTATTACTAGGAATATGTAAATTGAGCAATTTCAATTTACGATGTAATGCTGAACGTTCCATACCTACAAAGGCTGAGGTTTTAGAAATGTTATTATTAAATCGATTCATCTGAGCAGCTAAATACTGCCTTTCAAAAATCTCTCTTGCCTCTCGGAGCGGCATGATCATTATATCAACATTATCTTCCTGCTTTGCAGAACTAGAATCAGTAACTAAAATTTCTGGTGGTATCATAGTTGGTTTGATCGTTGTTGGTTTGATCGTTTGATTACTATTTGAAGATAGCGGATTCATAATTAAAGTCCACTCTATTACATTACGTAATTGCCTTATATTACCTGGCCAACTATAAACTTGAAAAGCTGCAATTGTTTCATCAGAAAATTCACGTGTTTTTAAACCAGAAAACTTAGAAAGTTGTTTAACAAAATACTTCACTAATGCAGACATATCATCTTTTCTATCATATAAAGATGGAATTTTTAGGGAAATAACATTTAATCGATGATATAAATCCTCCAGGAGTTCACCTTTACTTATCTCTTCTTGTACAATCTTAGAAGTTGCAGCAATAACCCGTATATCTAGTTTTATTGCTTTACTTCCTGGCTTATGAAACATTTGGTCTTGCAAAAATTTAAGTAATTGTACTTGTGCCGAAATTGGTAAACCACTAATTTCATCTATGTACAGAGTGCCATTATTTGCTATTTCTAATATCGAAGGACGTCTAATATCCTGGTTATCTATTCCTTTAAATAATTCTTGATGAACACGGTCAGGCTCCATACCTACTGGACTAAAGGTTACGAAAGGTGTATTAGCCCTTTTTGATTTTTTATGAATTAATCGAGCAGCTAGTTCTTTACCGCTGCCAATTTGCCCTTGAATAAATACTCTACTAGTCGCCAAAGCGGCTTTTTCAATATCAGACTTAAGTTTGCCTGTAATATGAGAGTTACCTATAAGTTCAGTTTTATCAATAACTTTTGATTTTAGATCAAGATTCTCACGCTTTAACTTAGTTGTTTCACAGGCTCTTTTTAATAAGATCAATAGCTTATCATGACTAAATGGTTTTTCTAGATAATCATAGGCACCCATTTTGATAGCATTTACTGCAGTTTCAATATTACCATGCCCGCTAATAACTATCACAGGCATTAGAGGATAACGTTTTTTTACTATCTCCAAAATTCCAAGCCCATCAAGCTCACTACCCTGTAACCAAATATCTAAAATAATTGCTGCTGGTGTTCTTTCTTGGAGTATTTTAAAAGCCTGAATACTATTAGCAGCAGTCTTGGTAGTAAATCCTTCTTCTTTTAAAATATCTGAGACTAAATCTCTAATATCTGCTTCATCATCAACAACAAGAACATCTATAGACATCAAATTTTCCTAAAAACTAATTATTGAAATTATAGGTTAATAGCTAATAAAAAAGAAATCAACTAATTTTTATAACATTTTTGCCACATAACCAAAACTATATAGGCGAGTAACCCACTCCCATTGCTGAGAGCAAGTCCTCTAAGAACCGAGCTTATACCAATTGAAATAGTTAAGGAGGTATATTATAATATGGGAATATAAACTTGAGCAGGTAGTAAAATGGCAAGAACATTAATATTACCAAAAGGTTTTCATGAGCATGATTTCATATACCTAATGAAAAACGAGTCGCACGGAAGAAATCGCATACGCTTATTAGCAATGCATCACCTGCAATCAGGCAAGTCATTGAAAACTGTATCGATAATAGTTGGATCGCACTGGAAAACAGTACAATCTTGGCTTAGAAGATTTAGAAACTCTAGCTTTGATGGATTATTTGAATCGCATAGGAGTGGTGCGTTTAAAAAATTCAATAGCTTACAAGAATCTTTTTTGTCTGATAAAATAAATATGTTGAGTGAAAGTAAGACAGGTGGTTATATAACAGGAAAGGAATTACATAATATGTTATTTGAAACATATGGTATTAAATGTAGTTTAAAAACAGTTTATAACACTATACATCGACTTGGTTTTAGCTGGATTACTTCTCGTTCAGTACACCCAAAATCTAATCAAGCAACTCAAAATACATATAAAAAAACTTCGCCAATATGCTAAAAGTATTATTACCAAAAGATATTGATTGGAGTAAGGTTGACATTTGGTCACAGGATGAAACTAGAATTGGGCAGCAAGGTAGTTTAAGTCGCATATGGGCTAAACGTGGGAGCAGACCTAGGAAAGTAAGCAACAACAATTTATCTCAACATACATCTATGGAGCTGCTTGCCATGATACGGGCGAATCTTTTGCGTTAATTTTACCATATACCAATACTGATTCAATGAATAAGTTCTTAGATGAATTTTCTTTGACTATTGATTCTGGTAGGCATGTTGCATTATTAACAGATAATGCCGGGTGGCATGCAGCGAAAAAATTAATTATTCCAAGTAACATTACCTTGGTACCGCTTCAGCCATACGCACCGGAATTAAATGCGATGGAACAAATTTGGCAGTGGATCAAAAATCACTTCCTATCTAATCAATGTTACGGTGTATACGAAGATATCGTTGCTAATGCTTGCTATGCCTGGAATCAACTTAGTAAAAATGTAACTTTAGTAAAATCAATTATGTATAGAGAGTGGATTAATATACCGCGTTAATTATTTCAATTGATATCACATACTACCTCGCCAAGTAAATTTTTGGTGAATTCTTCATCTACCAAGTAATAATTGTAAAAATCCTGCTCCTGTGCTTTGGTGGCAAAATCTTGCCCTTGAGCAGCGGCATTAAGCATAATATTAGCAATTTTATTGTAAGCCGCAACCTTAAAATTCTTATCATGACTTAGGCTGAATGCATGGTGATAATATGTTTTAGCTTTTTCAAATAAACCTATAGACTCAAAATACTCAGCTTGTTTTAGCATTATATCGGGATTCTCTTGATCTTGTTTTAACCATGCTTTAAAACAGGCTTTTATCTTAAACTCATTATTAACTACTTTATAGCAGTCAATCGCCTTAGCATATTCACCCTTGTTAAAAAATAGTTGCCCCAATTCTTCATATATTTTTGGTAGATGGCTATTGGCATCTATAGCTTTTGCATAGTAAGCCAATGCAGATTCATTGGCACCATCATGCTCAGCAATACTAGCTAAGCAACTATAGGCTATAGCCTTAAGATTCTTGCAAGCAGGAGAGTCTTGATAATTTTCTAGATATTTTATAGCTTTATGATAATATTCTGGGTCAGATTGGTTTTCATCAATATTCAAACTACTAACTTGATACTCAAGATTTTCTGTTATAGTTAAACCCGTTGAATTAGATGACATTATATGGTATAAATAAGAGAAAAAATGTCAACAAGCCCATATAGTAAAGATTTAAGAAAAAAAGTAATAAGTTATATAGAAAAAGGTAATAGTCAAAGAGCGGCTGCCAAGATATTCGATATACATAAAAATACAATTAGTCGCTGGAACGTAAGGAAGAGAAAGGAAGGAACGATATTAGCAAAAGCTAGAGTAGGTTTTAAAAGTAAAGTTGATAAGCAAAAGTTAGCAAATTTTGTAAGAAATAATCCAAATATGAGATTACAAGATATTGGTAAAGAGTTTGGAATTGCGAGGTCTCAAACTGGAAGGATATTAAAACAGCTAGGTTTTAGTTATAAAAAAAAACCTTTACCTACATGGAGTCAAGTGTAGACAGACGAGCTGAATATTTAGAAGAGATCAATAAATATGATAAAGGGCAAATAGTGCATATTGATGAAAGCGGTATAGATACAGGTATTTGCCAAGATAGAGGCTGGAGTAAAACAGGAGAATTACTGATTGGAAAGAAGAGTGGGAAACACTATCAAAGAACTAATATCATAGCTGGCTTGGTAAACAATCAATCAATAGCTCCTTTTGTTTTTAATGGAACGTGCAATACAGAGTTATTTAATAATTGGGTTGAGAAGTTTTTAATTAAAGAGTTAAAAGCAGGACAAGTTGTAGTGATGGATAATGCTAGTTTCCATAAATCAAAGAAAACAAAGGAATTAATAGAATCAGTTGGTTGCAAGCTTATTTTTTTACCGCCATATTCACCAGACTTAAATCCCATAGAGAAGTTTTGGGCTAATATGAAACGATGGATTAAAAATAAGGTAACAGAAACCAGCAAATTATTTGAAATTATTACTATGTTCTTTGTCACCTAATTTTATGGGTTTAACTATACCTTAGCATGGCAAGCTGTTATTAACTCTGCAATTTTTGCATGATCAGGCAAATTAGCTCCACAGACATTAGCGAAGAATTTCACATATTCATATTGCTGCTGTAAGCAATAACCGTAATCTTGTATCTGATGCTGAAGCTGAGAATTATCAAAGTCAGCATATTCAGCAAAAAGTTCTACTGCTATCTGGAAAATCATTAAGGCATCTGGTATCTTATCTATTTGATTATAGTTAAGCACTTTTTGCAATCTTGATAATAACTCCAACTCTGGAAAATATTCACCTTCACTATGTTGCTTTAATTCATTGTAATTAATTGATGACGGAACCAAATCTTTGACAATCGCATAATTTTCGGAAAATGCATTGAGTGGATTAACATTTAAGCAGTTAGTGGCATCAGCAATAGCCTTCACTATCACCTCTAATAGTTGGTTAAAATTATTACTCGCAGTATTTAACAGATGCGATGAACACTCCATAGCTTTCTTTGAAATAGCTATGTCGACCATCTCACTATTAGCGTCAGAATATGTGGATGATTTGTCTATTTCTGCAAGTAAGTCAGGTACAGTTAACTCACCTTCTTCAGTTGGTTTATAGAATAGATGTATTGAATTACCATCTTTGAGCTTACTAATCAGTTCCTTACATTTCTTTGTTGCTCCTTGGTTATATGTTAATATGTTATCTATAGATTTTTGGATATTCTGAATGTTCTTGTTTGGTGGTACATGAGTAACTACTAAAAATATGCTACCACCCTCTATAGACTTAATATCCTTAAAACTTTTGTATACTTGCAGCAAAACTGCGTAACACTATCTAATTTCTTTGCTAGTATGAATTTATTGTATAAATTTGGATTTCTACTATGCAAATATCACCGATTAATAAAAAACAGATTAATAAAAAAACTAGTTGAAAAAGTAGCAGTCATATTATAATATTTGAAATATTAATAATAATGATAATTAATCAAATGAAAAAACCAAAAGTAGCGACCTTAAGTGCTGAAGAACGAGAAGAACTAATACAGCATGTCAAGGAAAGTTCATTAACGGGAGATGAACAGCAAACGATAGTAGAGCTTGTGAAATTTTGTAACGAGCTAATAGACAAGCTAGCATCATCAAATATCAGTATAAATAAGCTTAAGGAAATGCTGATTGGTTTTAAGGCAGATCACAAAAAAAAGATAGTTCAGATTCATTAAAAGAACCGCCAGGTGAATCTGATAACGGGAATGGTGGTAATGAAGGAGAGTGCGATAAGCCCAAAAAGATAGATCGTAGTAATTGGCAAGGTAAATATGGGTTTGATGATTATAAGGATGCGAATACCAGCTATTTAACTCCTGAGAATTTTTGTAGTGGTGATAGCTGTCCTCACTGCTATAATGGCAAACTATATAATAGTGAAGCTAGAAAATTGCTACAATTTACAGGTAATGCTCCAATTACAGTCAACAGATATGTAAAGAAAACGTTACGCTGTAATGCTTGCGATTATACAGTTATGAACAATAAAAATATCAACAAATGGACAAATAGTAGCAGAAGTGCAATAGTGTTACAAAAGACCTATGGTACTCCTTTCTACCGTTTATCTAGGCTACAGAGTTTAAGCGGGGTTCCTATAGCATACAGCTCGCTCTGGCAACAATATTTAGATGTTTGGCAAGAAGGTGGTGGAGCTGAAATTTACGGGGTATTATTGGAAATGGCTGCCGAATGTAGTTCACTGAACCTTGATGATACTAGAGCTAGGATTTTAGAAATTACTATAGCCAATAAAAAATTACGTACTCAAAATAAGAAAGGACGCAGCTGTTATACTACTACAATATGTGCTAAGACTGCAAATAATGAGGTAATAGTTTTATATTTTACCGGTAATAGGCATGGTGGAGAAAATATAGGTAACGTACTAAAGAATCGTAAGAATAGAACAGATTCTATCCAATTAATGACTGACGCAAGTAACAATAATAACCCGGTATTATCAGAAGCAGATAAAGAATTACTGGCAATAATAGTGATGATCAATTGTTTGTCACATGGTCAGAGAAAATTTACAGAAAATGAACTATATTACCCTGAAGAATGCGGATATTTTCTCAAACAAACACGTGGGATTTACCACAATGAACATCAATGTAAAGAGATGAGTCCTGAAGAGAAACTTGGGTATCATCAGGAACATAGCAGTAAATATATAGAAAACATATATAACAAAATAGACGAATTATTTAACGACAAGAAAGTTGAGCCTAATAGTAGGCTTGGACAAGCTATGAAATATTGGATAAATAATAAAGAAGGTTTGACCCAATTTTTAAAAATCCCAGTTAGCAATCTTGATAATAATTGGGCTGAGAGATCACTGCGTACCATTATTTTACAAAGGAAGAATTCATTATTCTTTAAAACAATCAATAGTGCTGAGATACATAGTGGTCTGTATAGTATAGTAAAGACTTGTAGTGAGAACGAGATCAATGCCTTTAAATATTTAAATTGGCTACAAGAGCATAGTAGCAAAGCAAAGAAGCATCCTGAGGATTATACGCCTTTTGCCTATGCAAGATATATGAATAATACGGAATTAATCGAGACAGCAGCTTAAACGACAGGAAGCCAATCATTAGAGAATTTGGCAGAACTAGGATCGCCATTATGAATAAGAATGTGTAAGGTTCTATAACAAATTTGGTAAGATGAATTATCAGATGGGAAAAGTTTTGCCGTAAATTTACCTTTGGATAGGCGTTTAGAGCATAGCCAAAAGCCTTGACCGTCAAAGGACAAAATTTTAATGGCAGTTCTGTTTTTATTATAGAATAAAAACAAGGAACCATTAAGAGGGTCAGAAGAAAGTTTTTGTCTACAAACAGCGATTAAGCCATCGATACCCTTGCGAAAATCGATGGCAATAGTGGCAACAAAAATAACTGACGCCGGGGTTAGTTGCAGCATAAAAATGTCTGAATTATAGTTTTTGGCTCTAGTGTTTGGATAATAAGCTTGGTACCATTTGGTTTAATAATGTGACAAGTATAGTGATTTTGCTTGGGAGCAGCTACAGGATCGGTATCTATAGAATTTACTAGTTGAAATGGGAGAAAATTAATATTTTGTTGTAGGGATTGATTTGAAGTTGAGACAGAAGAAGTTTTGATGGTAGGTTCATGGGCTTTTTTAGTTGAACTAATTGTTGCTTTATTAATATTAAGATGTTTAGCTATCTCTTGGTAAGAATAATGATGGAGTAATTGGTGAACTAATTCCTTTAGATGGTTTGGTATAGGATCAAACTTATTAGTTTTAGTTTGACGCCAAGCTTTAAATTGCTGAGCTACTTGCTCAATAGTAATCGATGGTATTTGCATAGTATGAAACCCAAATGTATAAAAAATTCATACTAACAAAAAAATTAGATAAAGTTATGCAGTTTTGCTGCAAGTATACGCAAGTTGGGTTTTTCCCATGCCGCTGGTGCCTATAATACTTGCTTGTCGATATTTAATTAAATTATTCTTAAGTAGATTTAATTGTTTGACATGATTAACAAAGTAAGTAACTGGTGCAACAAAATTAGATAGCTGGTTAGCTATTTGATTCTGGGCAAATGAATTAAGAGGCATTATTAATAATATTAATAGTATCAAATATTTATTCATTATATTTTGCTAATAAAAGGTTTCAGGAAAATTTAATTAATATTAACATATTCATTACCTAGATTACAATCAAAATTATTACTATTAAAAATAGAAAAGCCTCCGCATAGTTTATAACTTACCTTACGCATAAACCCCATAACAATTTAAAAATTCCAAAAAAGTACAAGACGTCGTTGCGAGACCACGTAGTGGTCGTGGCAATCCACATTCATTAGATTGCTTCGTCGCCACTAAAAGTTGCTTCTCGCAATGACGCCAAGCTATTTTCTATATGACTTTTAAATGCCGTGCGTCAGGTGGTTTATAATATAGCTTTTTGTACAATATCATTGAGTCTTTTTGCAAATTCACCAGTATCATTGACTGGCTCACCTTCTAGAATACATGCTTGATCATACATTAATTTCACCAACTCCTCGTTAGCATAGTCTCTACTATTTGAGATTATACCAGCGTTAATTTTCTCAATAATTTTATGCTTAGGATTTAACTCAAGTATTTTAGCCGATGATGCCATTAACTGTTTTTGCTCAATTAAAAATCTTTCCATACGAATATCCATAGCTCCATCACCAACTACCAGACAAGCAGGGCTTAGAGTAAGTTTTTTAGAAATCCTTACATCTTTTACTAAATTACCTAATATTTCTTTAAAATATTCTGTTAATTTAGCGTACTCGTCCTTGTCTTCTTTTGTCTCTTCAGTTTTTTGCTCAGATTTTTCTAAATCAATATCACTCCTAGTAACGGATTTAATTGCATAACCCTTATAGCTACTATTAACATTAACCCAAAAATCATCAACTGTATCAGTAAACAGAAGTACATCTATATTTTTACTTAAGAATCCTTCTATTTGAGGGCTAGAAAGTAATTTTGCTGAATCATCGCCGCTAAGATAATATATAGTATTCTGTCCTTCTTTAAAGTTACTAATATAATCGTCAAGGCTAATCATTTTACTTAAAAGACTACTTTTAAATATACAGGTCTCAAGCAATTTATCATGATCACTAGTTGCCTCACACAATCCTTCTTTTAAAGCAGCACCAAAATTGCTCCAAAAATTGCTATATTCCTCTATAGACTCATCTTTTTTCTTTTTGAGTTCACCTAAAACTCTTTTGGTTATTGCTGACTTAATCTTCTCTAAAGTACTATTATGCTGCAAAGATTCACGACTAATATTAAGAGGTAAATCCTCTGAATCTACTACCCCTCTTAGGAATCTTAGGTAAGAAGGTATTAAATCTACATTCTCATCAGAAATAAAAACTCTCTTGATGTATAATTTCACTCTCCTCTTACGATCAGGGTGAAATAAATCGAAAGTCTTAGTTGATGGAATAAATAACAAATTAGTAAATTCAACCGTACCTTCATTTTTATTATGAATAGTTAACCAAGGATCATCCATCGAATAAGACAAAGCTTTATAAAATTCTTTATATTGCTCAAAAGTCAAATCAGATTTAGGTCTTGTCCATAATGCTGAAGCTGAGTTAAGTTGTATTTCATTATTAGTTGATTCATCAATAAAATATATAGGTATGGCTATATGATCAGAATAGCTTTTAACTATATGCTTCAATCTAAAGTGATCAATGTAACTATCTTCTTCTGGCTTAACGTGAATAACCACCTCAGTTCCCCTGGTAAAATCATGGTCAAAATCATCAACCATATATTCTCCAAGACCATCTGACTGCCAAACATAAGATTTCTCTTCTCCTGCTTTTCTTGAGGTAACAGTAATATTATCAGCAACCATAAAAGCTGAATAAAACCCAACGCCAAATTGCCCTATCAACATACTGTCTTTTTTAGCATCTCCAGACATGTTGTTTAAGAAATTTCCTGTACCAGATTTTGCAATAGTTCCTAGATTATCGATCAAATCTTCTCGGTTCATACCAATACCATTATCTCTAATAATAATCTGCTTTTTATCTTTATCAATTCTCACAGTAATTTTAAAGGTAGGATCATCTGCAATAAGTTTTGCGTCACTTTGTGCTAAATACCTTAATTTATCACAAGCATCAGAAGCATTCGATATTAACTCACGCATAAAAATCTCTTTATTAGTATAAAGAGAATGGATCATTAAGTTCAAAATCTTACCAACTTCAGCGTCAAACTTCTTTTTTTCTTGGGTCATAGTCAAGTCCTATAATACTATTTAATGTTATTAATATAGTGTTTTAAATGCAAATTTAAATAGTCTAATTCAATATTTTTTATTGCTAATAATTTTAAGCTATTAGTCCAACCTAATATTATCTCAAAATTATTTTTATTAATTTTCCATTTTTTAGATAGAAAATTGATAATAGAATGGTTAGCCTTACCATCCTCTGGAACTGATTTTATAAATAATTTTAGATAATGTTTATCATTAATTATCATAAACTCACCTATCTTATCTGCCTTTGCATTAGCTTTAACCTTAAGAGCAAGAACGGCTACCTTATTATCTGGGTTATAGTTAAAAAATTGGGTCATGTTTACTCTAATGATTTGAGTATATACTAATTATAATGTACACTAAGTGTTTTATAAAAAATATTTTTATTCAGGTATTTTTTACATACTTCGTTGGAAGAGATTTTAGAGGTAATCATGGCAGTTTAAAAGTTGTATGTGGTCAACGTCTATTTGCGAGGAAGACCGTAAGTCAACGAAGCAATATATGACTTCATGGATTGCCACGCTCACATACGTTCGCTCGCAATGACGAGTTATAGGCTTATATGTCATTGCGAGGAGCTACTTTAGTAGCGACGAAGCAATCCAAAAATACTGAAATAGATTGCCCATAGCCATAGCACCCAATCCTCCTAAATTGACTATAGTTTACAACAACAAATGTCAACAGGTGTTTCTTATGGAGAACAGCTTGTTTACGATATTGAAAGATTAAAAAGGCATTTCCCTGCTGTTCCTGTTTATGTAATCCTGGTTGATATAGGGGAAAATATATAATCACCACTATTAAATTTTATCATTCTGATATTCTAGAGCCACTTCCTTACCGCAAAAAGCCATAGCGATTTTGATGATTTTCTGAACATGAGAGTATTCTTTTATTTTAGCCTCATATCGTTTTTTTGCTATTTGCTCTAGCCCTTCTCTGGCAACAGATTCTAAAATATCAGGAGATTTACATATTTTATATTCAATAATAATAGCATTGTCACTTTTACCTATCTTGGGTAGTAGCACAATATCCGCCCTACCGCTACCGGTTTCTCTTTCACTGTCTATTATGTAGTCAGAAGCTAAGGTATTAATCAAACCTAGCATAAAACCACTATAAAATAGCTCAGCTTTTTTCTCGCCTGTTTGATAAAAACTAGTAGCATTTAACAATAATTCTTGCAATCTTTCTTTAAACTGTTCTATTTTACCTGCCGGCAACAAAGTAGCAAAAGAATAATATCGAAAATGATCAATTTGTAACTGATCAGTTACCCATTGGAGCATTCTGGCATTATATATATATCGTACCTCTTTATTTGGTACCGACAATTCGTAAATATCTTCTTCTGGTTTTTTAGCAACAGGGTTTAAATAACCGCTAAATAACAACAAGCTAAATAATCCTACTGGTTTGTTGATATCAGCAAAACTAATTTGTTTGACAATCGGTGAGATAATAGCCTTTCCGGCAGCTAAGCTCTGTAAATCTTCCTGCATCTCATCTGATAACAATGCTTTATCAACAAGCCCAGTGCCACCGCTATCAAGCCAATAATGATCAAGTTTGCCTTTATGAGCCAAACATTGCATAATTGACCATGGATTATAGATGATCTCCCCACCAAAACTATAGCCATTATACCAAGCTTTAATTTTTTCAGGATTAGTTGCTGTTGGTACTTTTGCTAACAATTCATCAACTTCTGCTTGAGTAAAACCATAGAACTTAGAAAATTCTTCATCAAGCAAGCTATACTCACTAACATTATTCAAATCCGAAAATAAATTAGCTTTAGCAACCCGTAATATACCAGTAATTACCCCTTTTTCTAAATAAGGATTAGTTTTTAAACTACTGCCAAACATCCCGCGAAACATTTCAAGTACCTGTTCAAACTCTTCTGGCTTGTTACCAAATTTAATGTACGAACTATTGATCGGTGTGTCATATTCATCGATCAATATATAAACTTTTTGACCAAAATGTTTGTACAATACTTCACTCAAAACCCGTAAACTATCTTTTAAGTCTTCCTTATCAAGCTTTCCTGTAAAATATCGATTTAACTTTTCCTTTTGTGCCTCATCTAGTAAATTTTCATCTGTTGTTATATAACGCTTTAAGTATCGATGGTTTGTAAACAGATTAGTTACTTGATTTTTTATTCCATTCTCAATTTCCTGGTAGTTACTGCCTTTAACATCTTTAAGATTTATAGAGATGACTGGAAATTGACCTTGTTGAATCATGGCAAATTCATTACCGTTAATCTTTAAAGGTTCTAAAGTCCTTTTTCCTTTAATGCCTAAATCTACTGTACCACCTGTAAATAGCTTGTTATTTACTCTATCCTCTTCAGGTAAAGGCATACCTCTCTCATCCACCTCTATCTCAAAAAATTTCTGGAGCATGTTCATATTCAAGCTCTTACCCCACCGCCTTGGTCTGGTGATTAGGATTACTTCTCCACTATCTTCCAATAATTCTTTGATCATTAGGCTTTTATCAACAAATACATCACTATTTAGCAATAACGTCTCAAAATTATCGGTACCTATCCTCATTCTCAGTGGTTTATTGTTATTTTTAACAATATTAGTTTCTTTGGTTGATATATTATCAAAAAATTCTACTGTCATATTAGAAATATATTATAAACTTTATTAAGTAAATAATAGCACAAGCAAGCTATCCTAGCGAATAGAATATTGGAGATAAATTTTTTACATCATACGTATAATTTAACCTAATTAATTATTATTAATAGTTAAATTCAAAATAAAAAATAATACCAATGCTCAAAGATCATTGGATACTTGCTGTCCATGTAATTTTTTTTCTAAATTACTAAATTTTGAATATCGATTGTTATAGTGAAGCTGAACATTGCCAACAGGACCATTACGATGTTTTGCTATTAGAATATCCGCAACATTATATACCTGATTTAACTTACTTAACCACTCTGCGTGTTTTGCATCACCCGCCGAAGGTTCTTTACGGGTCAAATAATATTCTTCTCGATAGATAAACATTACTATATCAGAATCTTGTTCAATAGATCCAGATTCCCGCAAGTCAGACAACATCGGCTTTTTATCTTCTCTAAGTTCAACAGCTCTAGATAATTGTGATAAAGCAATTACTGGAATGTTTAATTCTTTGGCTATCGCTTTTAATCCTTGAGTAATTTCCGAAATTTCATTTACTCTATTATCTGACTTGTTTATTCCTCTAATTAATTGCAAATAATCGATAAATAATATACCAAGATTATGCTTACGCTTCATTTTTCTAGCCCTAGTACGAATGGCCGCAATGGATAAAGCTGGTGTATCATCAATAAAAAATGGTAATTCAGAAAGAGTGATAACTTCCTTGCGTAATCGATTATAATTCTCTTCCGTCACATGACCTGATTGAAGAGCCGATGAGTCAATTTCAGTATGCATCGAAAGAAGACGAGTAGTAAGCTGCTCAGATGACATTTCAAGAGAGAAAAACCCTACTGATTGCCCTTCTTTTTCTTGTCCGTTATTTTTCAGATGTATAGCCTTACAAGTATTTATCGCAAGATTCATAGCAAAAGCTGTTTTCCCCATTGATGGACGTCCAGCAATGATAACTAAGTCTGAGTTCTGAAAACCTGATAATTTATGATCCAAATCAATTAAGCCGGTAGAAATACCTATTACATGATTAGAATTCTTCATGGCTCTGTTAATACTAGCTAGAGACTCTGAGAGAGATAGCCCAATTTTAACAAAGCTCTTATCATTCACTCCTTCACTAGCAAGGTTATAAAGCTTACCTTCTGCATGTTCTATTTGCTGACTTGAATCATATTCTAAAGAAGCATCATAAGCATTATTAACTACCTCTTCCCCTATCTGAATTAAATTACGCCTTATTGCCAAATCATAGATTATTTTTCCGTAATCTAGTGGATTAATTACCATCATTGACAGAGTGACTAATTTATTTAAATAGTCACTACCACCTAATTGCTGAAATAATTCATCTTTTTCTAACATGCTTCTAAGCGTTACTGGAGTAGCGATTAAGCCTTTTTCTGTAATAACTTCAATAGAATTATAGATTTTTTGATGTAGTGGCTCAAAAAAATGATTTGGTCTTAGGAATTCTGAAACAATATTGTAGTAATCATGGTTAACTAAAATTGCTCCTATTAACATTTGCTCAGCTTGAACGTTTTCCGGTAAAGTTCGAGCAACAGGCATGACTATACCTGACTCATTCGAGCCGTTTAACTTATCTGCTTTATCAATCGCTTTACTACGAGCCATAAATTTAATGGTTTAAAAACTTTTCTGCTTCTAAAGCTGCCATACATCCAGTACCAGCAGCAGTAACTGCTTGTCTAAAAATTTTATCTTGTACATCTCCAGCGGCAAAAACACCTCTAATACTGGTTTCCGTTGAATTTGGTTTAGTAATAATATAATTATCACTATCTATATCTAGTTGTCCTTTGAACAAACTAGTATTTGGCATATGCCCAATCGCTATGAATATACCAGTACAGTCAATTGAGCTAACCTCACCTGTTTGGGTATTTTCTAGCCTAGCTGAGGTAACTGATTTAGGATTATCAGTACCGATAACTTCAACCAGTCTATGATTCCAAACGACAGATATTTTAGGATTTTTAAATAATCTGTCTTGTAAAATTTTCTCGGCTCTAAAACTATCCCCGCGATGCACAATAGTCACCTGACATGCATGATTGGTTAAATATAATGCCTCTTCAACAGCACTATTACCTCCACCAATAACTAATACGTGCTGATTTTTGAAAAAGAAACCATCGCAAGTGGCACAAGCTGAGACCCCATATCCTTTGAATTGTCCTTCGGAAGGAATATTAAGCCATTTTGCTTCCGCCCCGGTACATATTATAAGACTATCCGCCCAGTAAATTATACCAGATCCAGTGGTCACCACTAAGGGTTTTTTTGATAAATCTACCTTTTCTACATAATCGTAGATAATTTCTGCCCCAACATTTTTTGCCTGCTGAGTCATTTGCTCCATTAACCAAGGACCTTGCACCGGATCAGCAAAACCTGGATAATTTTCAACATCTGTCGTAATGGTTAGCTGCCCACCTGGCTGCATACCATGTAATAATATCGGATTTAGTGCTGCCCTAGCTGTATAGATTGCCGCACTTAAGCCAGCAGGACCTGAACCTATAATAAGTACTTTAGTAGAAATAGTCATAATTAATATCCTTGTCAAAAATTATCTAGCCAAGCCATCTAACCAGAATTTTATATAGTTAATTTGATCACTAGTCATTAACGAAGGTACATGACCAGCATAATCAACAACAAAAAGTTCCAGCTCTTTATTTTTTTTCATTTGCTCAATAGTAGATTGTTGTAAAATATCAGACTTAGCTCCATGGATAACCAATAATTTACAAATAATTTTATTCCATATAGCCCACATATCAACATTTTTTTGCTTACTCGTATTAGCACTCATACCATGTACTATGTTAGGATCATAATTCATTTTATATTTTCCATCTTGAGTCTTTATAAAACTATATTTGGTAAGATAATCCCAATCTTCCTCACTACTAATACCAAATTGGCTATATATTAGCTTTAAATGTTGCTTGGCACTAGCTAAATCAACAAATAAGGGTACTTGACCTGCATATAGACCAATTTTAACTAAAGGGGATGACGGAATAAAAGGACCTATATCATTGACAATCATGGCTTTGATAAGTTTGTTATATCGACTAGCTAGAACCATACCAATTATTCCGCCCATGGAACTACCAAGCCAAATACAGTTCTTAATACCTAACTTCCTTAGAAACAGTACTGTATCTTTTATATATACTGGATAGTTATAATGCTCTTTCTTTTTAAAAACATCACTATTTCCACGCCCTGGATAATCTATAGCAATTACTCGAAATTTATCACTTAATGCCATAGCAATTTTATCAAAATCATGAGCATTTCTAGTCAAGCCATGGGCACAGACTATGACATTTTTATTATTAGGGTTGCCAAATTCAAGATAAGCCAGCTTATGAGATGGGATATATTGTGAGCCAAACCAATTAATATACGGTCCAACTTGGATGAATTTTTGTATCATCTATTCTAATTAATTCAAATCGCTTAAAAATATACTTACCATAAATGGTATATATATTACACTAAAAATTAGGGAAAGGAATACTGTAGTAGCAACTTTTTCTGGATGGAATTTTTGTAGACTTGCTATAACAATCAGATTGGCTGCCATAGGGGCAGTGGCAAGAAGCCTAAAAGCATTGTAATAATTCTCATCATACCATCCTAAAACAAATTTATCTAAAAGGATAAATAAGTTAATTCCTATTGGATAAAATAGAAATTTTGCCATAAAAGTGGCAACAGTAAACTTTATGTCTATTTCAAATTTTTGCAAAGTTGAAAGAGCTAAACCAACCATAACCATACCAAGTATAGAAAATGACCCTCGCATATTATATATAAAATCATCTAAAAAATCAGGTAAAGTAAAGCCAGCGAAACTAAATAAACAACCAAGTAAAAAACCATTTAAAATTGGTAGCTTTACAACTTTCAAGATACTTTCACTACTATTGGCAAAACTTCTGGCACAAATATAAAATCCCACCGAGCATTCAAAAATATTTACACCTATAACTGCCATCATATAGATACTTAAAACATAATCATCAAAGAGAGCAGCAGCTATTGGTAACATAAAATAACCACCATTAGCGGTACCGGCAGATAATGCTATAATGTTTCGTGTATGATCAGACCAATATCGTCCAAAAAAATAGTAGGAAAATATTGATAAGGAAGTAGCAATAAAAAAAATAACTACAGTAACGCTTAATGATGATAAAGTTAAAGTAGTACTGGCAGGAATAGCAAAAAAAACAATAGGAGATATAAAATAGAATAACAACGAAGCTATACTATCTCTTTCAACTTTAGAATATCTTCCTGCTAGGAAACCAATTACTACACTCAGTAAGACAGAAATGGTTTTAAAAAAAACTATACTAAACATTGCCATGCAATAAAGCCAGAATATATAAGATTTCTGTTTTAGTCAACCTTTGAGAAAATAGCAATTTTATTTTACAATTAATATAAATAAAGTGTCTTTATTCACCTAATTCTTGTATTGCAAGACACAGATCTGCTAATTGAGTTCTATATTTTTGCTTACTAAGGTAGCGACCATTTAGTTTAAGATTTTCAAAATCTTTGTTACTGGTAGGTAAATGTTGACAAATCTTTACTAATTCCTCATCACTAATAAAATGTCTCCTTGGTAAATCTATGGTACTTGCTTGTTCTTCCCGATAAGCTGCCATAATTTTCATTTTATTAATAAAAAACTCTGAATGATTATGGAATCTGACTTTTTGCCAAGCCTTTTTTGTATCAACAATATAATTTTCAATATTAAGCAAAGATTTTATTTGCTCGTCATATTCATTTTGCAGATTATTATCTTGGATTATTGATTGTAATATTTTGTAAATCGGTTCTAAATATTCAACATCTTTAATAGCATAATCTAGCAGATTAGCACTAATGGGACGTTTTAACCAATCAGATCTTTGGTAAGTTTTATCAATATGAACGAAGCAAATTTTACTGCATATATCCGAATAACTTAAATGTTTACCAAAATCACAAATACCAGCAGCAATTTGTATGTCAAAAACATTTCTTGGCAATTTCTTAAATAAATGATAAAATATCTCAAAATCCTCTCTAGGAGCGTGAAATATTTTAAGAATTTTCTCGTTCAAAAATATTTCGTTAAGAGGCGAAAGATCCAAATCACATAAAGTGTCAATTATCACTTTGTGACTACTAGTCATGATTTGTATTATGCTAAGCTGAGCAAAATAAGTATTCTTACGCAAAAATTCAGTATCAACACTTATAGTCTTACAATCCAATAACTGCCGACAAAATTCGTTTAATATTTTTTGATTATCAATAATCAGCATTTTTGAAGTATTAGTAATTAAATTGCTCTTGATCTAAAGGATTTACGTAATTTAGTGTTTTTCCATGCTTATTCGTGGTTATACTCAAAGAATAGCTTAACAGCTTTGCAGCACTTTGTCAAATGATGGAATCATTAAGCAGCATATATATTGACTATAGCAACAACAAAATTGAATTTTCCTGTATCAAGACTAATAAAATTATTATATAATAGCATATATCTCTCGATATATTTAATGTTTACGATTGTAAGTGGGCGTGCAAAAGCATCCCAATCAACTATAAAAAGGTCTCGGGGGTTTGAAGAGTACCAAGATCCATTCGGTCTTAAAACCAATTGCTATAGTCAATTGATGGGAAGTTGGTGACATCGTCGCTCAATGCTCGCCTATTACTTATAGGCGTCGCTCCATCGTTCCTAGCACCAAACTCCCCTGAATTTACTATACAAGGTTGCTCACGCTCGCAAAGCAATAGTCATTATTATGGCTATTGCTGAACGCCCCATTAAAAGCAGTATAAATCATTATTTACATTGACTTTAATATCTATTATATCATACTTTTAACTTACAACTGCTTCGTTGCTAATAGCGAGGCTATAAAAATTTCATATAGAGTGTACACAATAATGACAAAACTAACTTTTAGAGACGTTCCATCTACAATGGATGATTATGATGTTTTTTTATTTGATCTTTGGGGAGTGGTAGTAGAAGGCAATAAGATTTACCCTGGGGTAGTTGACAATATTAACAAAATAATTAAACAGCAAAAGAAGGTTTTTTTTGTTACTAATGCTCCACGCAGCAGAGCTTTCTTATTTAACAAGATTAATAAGATTTGGGGTATTAACACAACGGAAAAAATGGTTTTTAGCTCTGGTGAAGTAGCCATCAATATGATACTAGAAAGTGATAAAAGATTTGGTATCAAAACCCCTGTGGTTTATCATCTTGGTCAAGATGACAATGATTTGCTGAATGAATTGCAGACACCTATTACTACAAACATAGATGAAGCTAATATCTTTTTGTTAACGCTCCATCGCGATGCAGGAAAAAATTTAAATTTAGATGAGTTTGATGATTTATTTAAAACTGTAGTAAAAAGAAACATAATTACTATATGTGCTAACCCAGATCTTGGAATTATGCAACAGGGTGTACAAAGATATTGTTCTGGATATTTTGCTGAAAAAATAAAGCAATTTGGTGGAAAGGTAATTTACAGCGGTAAGCCACATCTAGAAATATATCATACCGTATTAAACCAACTACCCGGTGTCCCATTGAACCGGATTCTGATGATAGGCGATACTTTCTTTACTGATATTTTAGGAGCGAATAACCTGGGAATTGACTCTGCTTTAGTATTAACAGGTAATACGACAAAGTTTCACAACCAACATCCTACTATTGAAAAAAAACTACAGCATCTGCAAATTGCCGCAACTGAGCAGGGAGTAATACCAAATTTTGTGATTAAATTGACTACAAACTAATGCCATTGCGAGAAGGAGAAGCCGACAATGCAATCCATTTTTCTGCCACCCATGCGTAAGCAGGGGTCTAGATTCCACACCGAAGCGAGAATGACAATAGTGGAACTATAATGAATATTATAACAAGAGAATTATCTATTCAATCCAATTATTACAAAGAAATTTTGTCAATAATTAGACTAGGTGGTGGAGTGGCAAGGGTTGTCGGGGGAGCTGTTCGTGATGCTATCCTTAATGTTGTCAATTATGATATTGATATAGCAACCAATTTATTACCGCAGCAAGTAACAGATATTTTATCAGCAGCCAACATTAAGGTTATCCCAACTGGCATAAAATACGGTACAGTTACAGCTTTATTAAATAATGAAACATTTGAGATTACTACACTTAGAAAAGACATGAAATGTGATGGTCGGCACACGGAAGTTGTTTTTACTGACGATTTTATGGAGGATGCTGCTAGAAGAGATTTTACTATTAATGCACTAAGTTATTGTCCATTTGAGCATAAAATTTATGATTATTTTGGTGGAATAGATGATTTACAACAATCAAAAGTAATATTTATCGGACAAGCATTTGCACGAATTCAGGAAGATTTTTTACGTATCTTACGTTTTTTTCGTTTTTCCTGCTATTATGCAAGACAATTAGACCTTAATGGGTTAGATGCTTGTATTAAATTGCGAGAAAATCTTAAATTATTATCAAAAGAACGGGTAAAATGGGAGATGGACAAATTGATTATCTCAGATAATAGTCCAAATATTTTGCAGCAAATGTTTGATAATGGCATATTGCAAATAATATTACCAGTTAGTAAGTTTGATAAAAAACCTTTGATGGAAGCAATTAATTGCGATTCCTTAGAGCCTTACGCTAGATATTCACTTTTATTCTACCACATAAAGAACTTATCACTAAGTGATTTATTAAATTTAAAATTTTCTCGGCAACAAGCAAACAAAATCATTACTATATATAGGTTTATAAATCAAGAAATCAACGAATTTACATTACGAGAAATTTGGTGGGAAACTGCAGATTATCCTGCTAATTATCTACAATGTATAAATATCTTGCTATCATTAAGCAAATTAAACAGAGCTACAGCAAATAAATTTCTAGATACATATAAATCCAAACCACGACCAATATTTCCAGTAAATGGGCATGATTTACAGAAAATAAATATTCATGGTAAAGATATTGGCACAGTGATAGGTAAATTAAAAAAATCCTGGATAGAAAGTGATTTTACGCTTAATAAGCATCAATTACTTGAATTATACTCAAATGATTTGAAGAATTAGAATAATTATCATACAATAAATTCTTAAGGCACTAAATTAGGAAAATGCTATGAATCAAAATCAACAAGTGAAAGTAATAGGTAACAACGGTCAACTATCGCTTGGCAAAGTATTTGCAGGACAAATGGTATTAATCGAACAATTAGATAATGGTACATGGATCATTAAGACAGGAGAATTTATTCCAACCTCAGAAAAGTGGTTATATCAAGGAAATACCTTGACTAAAATAGATAAAGCATTATCGTGGGCAGAAAGAAATCAACCAAAAGATAACTTGGAAGAAATTGTTGAGAAGATTGAACATGTCTAAAATAAAAACTTCAAAAGAATTAAGCTATTAGATACAGAGTTAATATGACTATACTTAGTAACTTAGAAAAACCTCGTTGGTTATATCGTTTTGATAATTTTAAACGTGCTTTTGCTTTATTACGTGAGGCTATATATATAATGCGAGAACGTAAGGTAAGCCAGTTAGAACAAGAAGGAATTATTCAACGTTTCGAATATACATGGGAATTGACATGGAAAGTGCTTAAAGATTATCTGGAATATAAAGGTGTTGTACTGGAAACCGTTACCCCAGCTGCTGTAATTAAAGCATCAATAGCTGCTAACTTAATCAACAATGGTGAAATATGGATGGATGCTCTAGATTCTCGTAATAAAATGTCACATACTTATGACTTCAAAAAATTTGAGAAGATTATTATAGATATTGAAAAAAATTATTATCCTGAATTAGAGAGCATGAATCTAAAAATGTTGGAACTTGCAGCAGAATATAGAAGGTAAAGATGTCTAACCATGGATTAAGTGCAAAACAATTAAATACACTGCGTAGTATTTTGTTGCCCTTCTCAGAGAAAATCGATCGTGTTGGTTTATTTGGTTCACGTGCTACTGGTCTTTACCGTCCTAACTCCGATATTGACTTAGTAATTTATGGCTCACTTGATGAGAAGACTATGGATCGTATATTTACGCTACTTAATGACAGTAATTTACCAATCAAAATAGACTTACAAGTTTATGATTTGATCACCTGTTCTCCTCTTAAGGATAATATTGATAATAATATGTTGTTGTTATTTACACATGATCATTTTATAGTCAATTCAGGAGAATTTGGGGCTAGGAACGATGGAACGACGCCTATAAGTAATAGGCGAGCATTGAGCGACAAACGTTCCCAACTTCTCATCAATTGACTATACAGATAAAAATCAGTGTTTATAGTAGTAAACTAAAGTCTGTTAGTGAACAAATTATTTATTCATCATAAAAAATTAAAAAAAAATGAAAATTAATATTAGTGCTAGCATTTTTATTGCTATAATTATCATATTATTTAATTATGGAGCTTTTGCCAGTAGAAGTAAGGTGAAAATTGTTACTAGTATCACCCCACTAGCAAGCATTATAGCGATGTTAGTGAAAGACCAGGCAGAAATTGTTGCTATTGCCAATAACAATGATTGTCCGCATCATTATAATTTAAGACCTAGTGATCTTAAAAAAGTTAAAAATGCAGATATTGTATTTTATATAGATGAGCAATTTGATGGCTTTGCTGGCAAATTAATGAATGGTCATAGTAAAAATGTCATTAAAATTAGTAATTTTAATGGGTTAAGAGTTATTAGTAATAATTCTTATGATAATTGGCATATTTGGCTTGATTTAGACAATGTAAAACTATTATTAGAACAATTATTTCAGGTATTATCTCAACGATTTCCTGAGATTAGTTCAGCTATTTACCAAAATCTTGAAGAAGCAAAAAAACAAATAGAGGAGCTTACGAAAATCAAACATCAAAGATTAACGTCTTTAACAGACGTTATCTTACTTAGTGACAGTCTAGAATATTTTTTTAATAATAGCCAAAAAAATGTTGCAAGATTATATAGCTCTGATCAGAAAAGCCTGAGATATATCAGTAATCTTGAGCATTTATTAAGCATGTCCAATAGTAAATGTTTATTACTAAGTACAGAGCAAGATGTTGCTCTTTATAAAAATTTTAAAGTAGAAGTAGTGGAGGTTGAAAGTGAGAATTGGCAAGCGACTAATATCAATAGTGATTTATTTTATAATCAATATTTAAAAATAATTAATCAAGTGTCTAAATGCTTAAACAACAATTCTAATCATTCGTCACTGTGAGGAGGTGTAAGCCTTCGAAGCAATCTATTCTAATCGTTTTTTTGGGATTGCTTCAATAGACCTTATATCACATTTTCAAGATATAAGGTCTATTGCCACTAAAGTGGCTCTGAGCCATGACAGCTGTGAATTTAACGTAACGTTAGGAAACTGTCGGATTAGCTATATTACGCCGTTGAACGATCCTTATAAAAATACAGAGCTATTAAACTTAAAATAGCACAAGCAATTATGTAATAAATAGACGAAGTAATTGTACCAGTTTCCTGTACAAGATATGCTATCACTAAAGGCGTTGTACCACCAAAAATACTAGTTGCTATATTATAAGATAATGATAAAGCCGTATTTCTGACATTGGTTGGATAAAATTCAGCTTGCAGTGCAGGTTCAGGACCAATATAACAGGCAGCTAAAATTGATAATACTATTTGAGATATAATTATAACACAAAAATCGCCAGTTTCAATTGCCTGTATCAAAAATGGGATAACTAAAATAATTACCAATAAATTGAACACAAAAATTTTCTTGCGACCAATTATGTCCGACAAATAGCCAGAACATAAAGTAACAATTGCCATGATTATATAACAATAATTAGCTAAGTTATTAACTTCATCATTAGTAAAATTACGATTTATCTTCAAAAATGACATGAGATAAGTAGCTTGTAAATAAAATAGTACTGAGCCTGTGGAATTGATAAAGATGGATATTATCATATCAAACCAATAGACAGAGACAACTTTTTTTAGAGGAGACTTTAATATTCCACCATCTTCCTTCATACTTTGAAAACTAGGAGTTTCACTTGTATATTTCTTGATATAAAGTCCAGCAAATAAAATAAAAATTCCTAATAAAAATGGTATTCTCCACCCCCAATCATCAAATTGCTCTGCTGATAAAAAGCTTTGTATGCATTGTGAAATTCCTGAACCAAACAATAAACCAATACAAATACTGGACATTGATACGCTACTACTAAACCCACGATAGGCTACACCTGCATGTTCAATAACAAATGAAATTGAGCCAGTAAGTGCCCCGCCCATTGATAAACCTTGCAACATTCGAACTAAAATCATCAATATAGTTGCGGTAATACCTATCTCGTCATAAGTTGGTAACATACCAATTAAAGCTGTTGGCAAAGACATACAAAATATAGATGCACTTAAAGCAGTTCTTCTACCAAACCGATCTCCAATCACTCCAAAAAACACCCCACCTATTGGCCTCATTAGATAACCAAGAGCAAATGCCTCAAAAGCATGTAGTAAAGACGAGCTAGGGTTTGATCCAGGGAAGAATTTTGCCCCTATTATAGGGGCAAAAAGACTAAATAGAGCGTAATCATACCATTCAAATGCATTTGCTATACCGCTTGCAAAAACTAATTTACGTTTATTCATGCGATATTTTATCATCTTGGGTTATATTATCTTTCTCAGAATATATTATAAATAATGTTGCAGGAATTACTATCAATGCTCCATATAAAGTACTACTTTCAGGAATTTCATTAAAAACAAGATATCCGGCTAATGCTGAAATGATTAACTCTAAATATCTATAAGGGGCGATGGCAGTAGCATCAACTAGAGCAAAAGCCTTTAATAGAAAGAATAAAATCAAACTACCTCCTGCTCCTAGGACAAATAGCAAAATAAATTCTGAAACATTAGGGGTTTTCCAATACATTATTGATGGTGGTATTGATACTAAAGAGGTTACTAGAGCAGAATAAAATAACATGCTAATCATTGATTCTTTTACTACAAATTTCTTGTTGATAATATCTAACATGGCAAAAGATATAGCAGCTAATACAAAAATCAATATTTGTGGATTAAAATCACTAGCATGCGGTTTCAGAGTAACAACAATGCCAATAAAGCCGAATAAAGTTGCTGCCCATCTTTGCCAAATAATATTTTCATTTAAGAAGAATACTGCCAAAACCAAGGTAAACAAAGGTATAGCCAGGCTAACAATTGTAGCAGTAGTAACTGGTGCAAGCTGTAAACCATAAGTCCAAGATGTCATACCAAAAAATAACAAAACTCCTCTTGCAATATGGACAAAAGGACGATCAGTAATTAGAGTTTGTTTCCCGTAATAAAAAATAAACGGTACAAGAATTAATGCACTAAAGAGAAAGCGAAAAAAAGCTACCTCAAAGCTATGTAACCTGAATCCAAGATATTTTGCCGTTATATCATTAGTTACACTAGTAAGCATACTTAATACAAACCAACCAATACCAATAAAATAAGTGTTTAATTTATTATTCATATAGACCTAAAATTTTTTAGTTTATTTGTTTTTTATACTTAGTGTTTCTTATATTTAGTGTTATAGTATCATCATTGTTAGACAATTTTAAAAAATCTTATTATCATTTGATTTTCAGATAAGAAGAATATATATAGTACAGCAATATATTTAAAGCAAGAGAAGGTTTAGTAGTTATGATAAAAGTTGCAAGAAAATTAGGGATATTTCTGTTGGTAAGTTGTGCTAGTATTTCTAGCTTTGCTAATAATGATTCAGCTGATAATGATTATGGTGCTGACTATAATGCTAATTATTATGAGAATGATGGTGGTTTAGTATTTAGGATGAGAGCAATTGGTATAAAATCTAGTGCAAAGCAAACAGATTTTCCTAAGGCTACTGTCAAAGACCCAGTATCGATTGGTACCTTTGCCGAAAATGGTTATGGTATAGAGGCTTCCACCTCAGTATTTTTTGCTAATTATGTTGCCGCAGAGTTATCTTTAGGTTTCGATGTATTACGTAATAAAAATAGCAATTTAAAGAATGTGGCTTATAATTATGGCACCAATCCAGAAGAAGTTGCCAAAAGAAGAGCTCTTTATATGATTCCATTAACTGTTACAGGACAATACCATATAGCTCCTTTTGGTGCTATCAGACCTTATATTGGTGTTGGTTACCATGGAGCTTATTTTGTTAATAGCTCTAAAGGGTGTACGGTCAGAAATGGTCATGGTGCTGTGTTACAGCTTGGAGTCGATTTATATGCTAAGGATGATACATTTGTTAACTTAGATGTAAAAAAGTATTTTCTTAATACCACGGTTGAGTATAAATCTCCTTTAGTAAGAAAAGCTATCTCCTCTAAGGTAAAGTTTAATCCGTTAATGATTGCCATAGGCGTTGGTTTTAGGTTTTAGGTATAGTCAATTGATGGGAAGTTGGTGACGTCGTCACTCGCCTATTACTTATAGGCGTCGCTCCATCGTTCCTAGCACCAAATCCCCCTGAATTGACTATATCAGGGCGATTTAAAAGTCTATTGTTGACTTATCAGCTAGAAGAGATTATATTTTTTAGAAAATCACATATTAATATTATATTAGTTTACTATGAGTTCACAACAAAAATTACCTATACTGCCTAGAGCAACTGCTATTTGGTTAATTGATAATACTGCATTAACATTTAAGCAGATAGCTGATTTTTGTGGAATTCATGAGTTTGAAATTAAAGGCATTGCTGATGGCGAAGTATCTCACGGTATTAAGGGGTTAGACCCAATCGCTGGCGGACAATTAACCAAAGAAGAAATCATACGTTGTACAAAAGATTCAACTAGTAGTTTAAGGATTTCTGTTAATGCTGCATATGATTTGATAAATACTAAGAAAAAACAACAATCTAAGTACACTCCTATTGCTAGACGTCAAGATAAACCAGATGCGATATATTGGATACTTAAAAATTGTCCAGAAATTTTAGATAATCAAATTGTTAAGTTAGTTGGTACTACCAAATCTACCATAGATGCTATTCGTGATCGTAGTCACTGGAACATGAAGAATATTCGCCCACGTGATCCAGTATTACTTGGAATTTGTAGCCAAGTGGAATTAGACAAGAATATTGAGCAAGCAAAATTTTTACCCCAACAAGAAGAAAAAACCTCTAAAGAATAGGATTATAGTCAAATTGCGAGGAGGCACTTTAGTGGCTGAAGCAATTATAAGTCGTCTATTAGCGAGCCACCGTAGGTGACGTGGCAATCCATTTTTAATCACTTTTCTGGATTGCTTCGTCGACCTTAAGGTCTCCTCGCAATGACGGTTTTTCAATTATTATTTTCTTAAACTAACGCCTATAGTCAATTCAGGGGAATTGGGTAGCAGGAACGATGGAGCGACGCCTATAAGTAATAGGTGAGCATTGAGCGACGACGTCACCAACTTCTCATCAATTGACTATATGTGCAATAATGCTGCAGAACCTTTTGTGCATCGCCTAACATAAATAGAGAGCAAATAAATAGTGAATGAATACGGTAATATAATCAACGGTAAATATTTTGCAGAACAAATATTATCTAAACTAAAGATAGAAATCAATTTACTCAAGAAACAACATAATTTGATACCAACTCTTGCTATTATATTAGTGGGCGATAATCCAGCTAGTAGTATATATGTAAGAAATAAGCTCAAAGCAGCAACAAAAATTGGTATGAATGCTTTGCAAATAAATTTGCCGAATGAAGTTCAAATTGACCATCTACTGAATGAAATCAATATACTTAATAATAATTCAAATATCTCTGGAATTATCGTACAACTCCCCTTACCTAAGCATATCAATAAAAATTTAATCTTATCTGCTATTGATCCTAGCAAAGATGTTGATGGTTTTCACCCCATAAATGTTGGTTATCTACATATAGTCAATTCAGGAGAATTTGGGGCTAGGAACGATGGAGCGACGCCTATAAGTAATAGGCGAGCATTGAGCGACAACGTCCCCAACTTCTCATCAATTGACTATAGTAACTTAGGTAACAGCTTTATACCTTGCACAGCTCTTGGCTGCATTGAGTTACTTAAACAAGTTGAGAAAAATTTAGCTGGCAAGAATGTTGTAGTTATAGGACGTTCTAATATTGTCGGAAAACCATTATCAGCTTTATTACTTAGAGAAGATTGCACTGTTACTTTATGTCACTCAAAAACTCAAAACTTACATTCTATAACTTCCCGTGCCGACATAGTAATATCAGCTATCGGCTCACCTTTAACATTAACAGAAGAATACTTTAACCGACAATCTATAGTGATTGACGTTGGTATTAGTAAACTTGCCAATAGTGACAAAATGGTTGGAGACGTTGATTTTCCAAATGTTGTAGATAAAGTACGATATATATCACCAGTTCCAGGCGGCGTTGGACCAATGACCGTTGCTTTCTTGCTGAAGAATACCCTCAAAGCAGCAAAACAAAATAACCACATATATCCATAATAAACTAACGTCATTGCGAGGAGACCGTAAGGTCAACGAAGCAATCCATTTTTAATCACTTTCCTGGATTGCTTCGTCGGTCTGGCAACCTCCTCGCAATGACATCTTATACTTTAACCTTTTTTCCGTGAACACTCACATTCAATCTACAACTGTAGTACTAGACCCCGTACCAAAGCAGGGGTGACAGGCTCACATACATTCGCTCACAATGACGAGTTTAATTGACTATACAATCAGGTTAGTTATCAGACTAACGTTCAACCGTATTTTTTGATAGTCCTGATTTAGTTCTATGCCGCTCTTCTTCTATTTTTTTTACAAAATTGCTAGTTGTGAGAGAGGCTTGTTTTTTAGTTTTTTGATTAACTTGTTTAGCATCCAATACAATAGGATTACTATCTACATGCTCTGATAAACCGTATTGTCCGACATTTTTACCAGTTAATACGTAAGTTATATAATCTACCATGTGTTTTACAAAATTTTTAATCCCACCGATAGAATGAGCTTCTAACTGAAACCATGTCTTACCATCTTTTGTTTTGCCAACTAAAAATTCTCTAAATATTTCGCCAGCTTGAATTGACGCATCGGACTCAGCCTTATTGCCCCTATGGTGAGAAGAAAAACGTTCTTTAACCAGCCCTAGATCTTTTAATTTATCATACATACTCCCATTATCTTCAACTATTATATGGGCACCTTGTAGAAAATCACTCGAATGCGGTAATACAACTTTTGCCATTATGTCTATTATTACAGCAGCTTTCTGCAAAGTATCTTTTGGGTTGACAGAGCTTTTAGGGGTGTTGAGTATATTTTGTATAAGAGCTTTTTTAGTATCAGGCGGGTCTATGGGCAGTGATTCAACACGCTCAACCAAATGATCCCTTATACTCTCTACCTTTAACTCTGAATAATCAGTAGTAATATCTTTCATTTTTCCACTCCATTATATTTTAGAGCTAACATCATTGTGAGGATACTTGTATAGTGAATTAACGCCGAATAAGCACCCATCATGCTGTCATTGCGAGGAAACATAGCCCGAAGCAATCCATTTTAATCGTTTTTTTAGATTGCTTCGTCGCCACTAAAGTGGCTCCTCGCAATGACGCTGATGCTAAATCGGATTTATAACGTGCCAATTCAAGTTAATTCACTTTAGCAACAAAACAATCCAAGAAAATGATTATTTTGGATTGCCTTGCTTAAAATTTATAGTCATATCGTATGCCTAAATTAGTCAACCCTGCATTAGGCCCTACAATATCAGCATTAGAAATATGGTCAAGAATTAGTGAAATTGCATGTATTTCATTAAGCTTTACCCCTAAACTAAGACTTTCTCTAAATAACAGCCTTGATCCTAATGGACGTTTTTTCAAGGCTCGTTGTTTTGGTGATTTTTTCAATTCCCCATTATGAAACGCCCCTCCAAGGCTTAGCTCACAAAATATAAATTCTGTCATATCAAAATGCCAAGTAAGCCCACTATAAAAACTACTTGTATATCTACCAGTGCTAATATCCGCTCCTATATGAGGATAACCACCCCAAAATTTGTATTTTTCACTAAATAAATACTCGAGATTAATGGCAATGCCTTTTTCATAGCGAAAATTTACGTCCTGCTTTAGCACCCCTATTCTTATTTCAGCAGCCAGAACTCTTTGTCCAATTAAACAAAAAGAAATACTAAACAAAATTAATAATATTAAACGATTCATATACCCCGCAAATTTGAAAAAAGATTACCTTGATAATAAGCATATCTAGTGTTCAGATACGTCACCCAACAACTTAGCCAATTCGTTTATCTCTAGACTATCAGAATTATTAGAAAGATCAACAAATGAACGATGCGGAAGATTATCTAAAACACCATTAATCGCATCATTAAGATCGTATATCCCATAAAGAACATTGGAGAAATTATTAACTAATTTTCTTATAATAGGATCAGTATCAAAACCAAGGACGTGTAACACTGCAGCAGCAAAATTATCTTCTGAAGCATTTGCTGAAGTATCTCCTTCATCAATACCATTTCTAGCAATAATATATTTATTACCGTTTTCTTCTCGGTTTTCGTTTAAGAATTGCTTGAATAAATTTGTATTAGTCCAATTAGCTTTAAATTTATCAAATTTTTTATCTGCAAAAAACTCTACTACAAGTTCATTTTTTGCTAACTCCTTAAAAGAATATTTTCGCCCAACTTCTGGGTTGAGCTCTTTTTTAAGATCTTGGTCGTTAACAGTGAATAAATGAAAATCTTCTATTCCCAAGCCTTCATATTCAAGCAAGTCCTTTGCAGTATGCCCATATTCATCTTTAGCAGTAATATATGCCCCATTATTTACTAACTCTTCAATTAACTTTTTATTTGAAGAATCAGTCGGGTTTACTGCATAATGTAAAACCGCTAAATGTAGCGGTGAAAAATTAGCATAACCACAAGAAACGTTAACTTTAGCCTGCAATTTTACTAATTCACTAGCGACAGAGAGAAGCCCCACTTTAATGGCTAAAGTTAAGGGAGTGTTATCATAATCTATGCTGTAGTTATTATAAGCTTCCGGAGTACCATTACCATAACGAAAATTAATAAATTCAGCAAACTCTTCTTTTTGTAATTTGTCTTGAGCGTCCTTTAATATAATACCAGTCAACTGCCTTGCAATCTCTTTATTACCTTCTTCTAAAGAGCTTGCCGCAGCAGCTATTGTTAATAAAAGTAGATTATTCCCCTTAGGATTATCCCAAGAAGTGTCCTGATCCTCCGTACCAAAGAAACACTTATAAGAGGCTCCTGTAGTATCCTTTTGTAACAGCAGCTTCAGTTCTTCAATTGACCCTCTTTTACCAATTTTATAAATAGTTGTTCTTATGTCTTCAATTAATTGAAAATTTGGATCATTTTTTGTAAGTTCATTCATATAGTTACCGAATTAATGTGATTTGTTATGCGTTATTGAGTAAACCAGACACCACAACCTATAGTTATTATTTAAAACCTAAGTTCCATGAAAGTTATCGCATAATACACATTTATAGCAAATTGTCAAATAAAAAAAACAAACGAGCTGATTTCAGGGCAATTTAAAAATCATAAGGGAAATAGCTTAAAAGTTTAAGATGTCATTGCGAGGAGTTAGTTCACAATCATTAGTACTGTCACCCCTGCGTAAGCAGGGGTCTAGATTCCCGCCTACGCGGGAATGACAGGGTAAAGAAATCACCAACTTCTCATCAATTGACTATTTAGTAATAATTACTAAATACATCCTTAAATCTATAAGTAAGAAATTAACTGATCTAAATATGAAAACAATTTAATATTAATTTTGCACAAGTTGTGTACTTTTATAATCTATCTTACTTTATATGAAAATACTTGTATTTAGTAATTTATTTTACTATAATAAAATATTATATAAATTAACTATTTAGGTATTATCCAAATGTATATTAATACGTTTACTATTAGTTCTAAGGGGCAGATTGTCTTACCAAAGAAAGTTAGAGATATTTTAAAATCTAACATTGTTACCTTAGAGGTTAATGATAATAATCAATTAATATTATCCCCTGTCTGTGACCTTGGGGGAGCTCTTTCTATTTATCGGAAAGATTCAGAGCCTTCATTTGATGAAATCAGACAACAAGCATGGCTTGATAATACCTATTCTAAAGAAGCTAATAAGGTAGTGAAGTGAAATATATTTGTGATAGCAACTTTATCCTTCGTTATCTTATTGCCGATAATCCAGAAATGTTTAGTAAAACCAAAGAAATATTTGAACAAGCTAAAACCGGTCATATTACTCTTATAATTGAACAAACAGTATTTACGGAAGTAATATTTGTCTTATCTTCTTTCTATAAAGTTCCGTATACTTGCAGCAAAACTGCGTAACACTATCTAATTTCTTTGCTAGTATGAATTTATTGTATAAATTTGGATTTCTACTATGCAAATATCACCGATTAATAAAAAACAGATTAATAAAAAAACTAGTTGAAAAAGTAGCAGTCATATTATAATATTTGAAATATTAATAATAATGATAATTAATCAAATGAAAAAACCAAAAGTAGCGACCTTAAGTGCTGAAGAACGAGAAGAACTAATACAGCATGTCAAGGAAAGTTCATTAACGGGAGATGAACAGCAAACGATAGTAGAGCTTGTGAAATTTTGTAACGAGCTAATAGACAAGCTAGCATCATCAAATATCAGTATAAATAAGCTTAAGGAAATGCTGATTGGTTTTAAGGCAGATCACAAAAAAAAGATAGTTCAGATTCATTAAAAGAACCGCCAGGTGAATCTGATAACGGGAATGGTGGTAATGAAGGAGAGTGCGATAAGCCCAAAAAGATAGATCGTAGTAATTGGCAAGGTAAATATGGGTTTGATGATTATAAGGATGCGAATACCAGCTATTTAACTCCTGAGAATTTTTGTAGTGGTGATAGCTGTCCTCACTGCTATAATGGCAAACTATATAATAGTGAAGCTAGAAAATTGCTACAATTTACAGGTAATGCTCCAATTACAGTCAACAGATATGTAAAGAAAACGTTACGCTGTAATGCTTGCGATTATACAGTTATGAACAATAAAAATATCAACAAATGGACAAATAGTAGCAGAAGTGCAATAGTGTTACAAAAGACCTATGGTACTCCTTTCTACCGTTTATCTAGGCTACAGAGTTTAAGCGGGGTTCCTATAGCATACAGCTCGCTCTGGCAACAATATTTAGATGTTTGGCAAGAAGGTGGTGGAGCTGAAATTTACGGGGTATTATTGGAAATGGCTGCCGAATGTAGTTCACTGAACCTTGATGATACTAGAGCTAGGATTTTAGAAATTACTATAGCCAATAAAAAATTACGTACTCAAAATAAGAAAGGACGCAGCTGTTATACTACTACAATATGTGCTAAGACTGCAAATAATGAGGTAATAGTTTTATATTTTACCGGTAATAGGCATGGTGGAGAAAATATAGGTAACGTACTAAAGAATCGTAAGAATAGAACAGATTCTATCCAATTAATGACTGACGCAAGTAACAATAATAACCCGGTATTATCAGAAGCAGATAAAGAATTACTGGCAATAATAGTGATGATCAATTGTTTGTCACATGGTCAGAGAAAATTTACAGAAAATGAACTATATTACCCTGAAGAATGCGGATATTTTCTCAAACAAACACGTGGGATTTACCACAATGAACATCAATGTAAAGAGATGAGTCCTGAAGAGAAACTTGGGTATCATCAGGAACATAGCAGTAAATATATAGAAAACATATATAACAAAATAGACGAATTATTTAACGACAAGAAAGTTGAGCCTAATAGTAGGCTTGGACAAGCTATGAAATATTGGATAAATAATAAAGAAGGTTTGACCCAATTTTTAAAAATCCCAGTTAGCAATCTTGATAATAATTGGGCTGAGAGATCACTGCGTACCATTATTTTACAAAGGAAGAATTCATTATTCTTTAAAACAATCAATAGTGCTGAGATACATAGTGGTCTGTATAGTATAGTAAAGACTTGTAGTGAGAACGAGATCAATGCCTTTAAATATTTAAATTGGCTACAAGAGCATAGTAGCAAAGCAAAGAAGCATCCTGAGGATTATACGCCTTTTGCCTATGCAAGATATATGAATAATACGGAATTAATCGAGACAGCAGCTTAAACGACAGGAAGCCAATCATTAGAGAATTTGGCAGAACTAGGATCGCCATTATGAATAAGAATGTGTAAGGTTCTATAACAAATTTGGTAAGATGAATTATCAGATGGGAAAAGTTTTGCCGTAAATTTACCTTTGGATAGGCGTTTAGAGCATAGCCAAAAGCCTTGACCGTCAAAGGACAAAATTTTAATGGCAGTTCTGTTTTTATTATAGAATAAAAACAAGGAACCATTAAGAGGGTCAGAAGAAAGTTTTTGTCTACAAACAGCGATTAAGCCATCGATACCCTTGCGAAAATCGATGGCAATAGTGGCAACAAAAATAACTGACGCCGGGGTTAGTTGCAGCATAAAAATGTCTGAATTATAGTTTTTGGCTCTAGTGTTTGGATAATAAGCTTGGTACCATTTGGTTTAATAATGTGACAAGTATAGTGATTTTGCTTGGGAGCAGCTACAGGATCGGTATCTATAGAATTTACTAGTTGAAATGGGAGAAAATTAATATTTTGTTGTAGGGATTGATTTGAAGTTGAGACAGAAGAAGTTTTGATGGTAGGTTCATGGGCTTTTTTAGTTGAACTAATTGTTGCTTTATTAATATTAAGATGTTTAGCTATCTCTTGGTAAGAATAATGATGGAGTAATTGGTGAACTAATTCCTTTAGATGGTTTGGTATAGGATCAAACTTATTAGTTTTAGTTTGACGCCAAGCTTTAAATTGCTGAGCTACTTGCTCAATAGTAATCGATGGTATTTGCATAGTATGAAACCCAAATGTATAAAAAATTCATACTAACAAAAAAATTAGATAAAGTTATGCAGTTTTGCTGCAAGTATACAAAGTTCCCAGGGATAAAATAACTTTAACCTTATCTGAGATGCTAACTTATAAAGGAATTCAAAGTGATAAGAACTATTTTTTATTAGCTTTAGATTATTATTTAAAATATAATTTGCATATAGTTGATTGTATTCTTCTAGCTAAAGCAGTTACTACAGATTTACCCATTCTTTCTTTTGATCAAAAATTACTCAATTTAGCAAATAAACAATTAAAAAAAGAATAATATTATGGTGGTTATTTATTTTATTGGTTTCCTAGTACTACAGTTGTAGTTTAGATGTGAGCATTCACGATTTTTTTGCTATTTTTTTGTGATGAATAAAAAAACCTGATCACCAAGCGTCATTGCGAGGAGACCGTAAGGTCAACGAAGCAATCCATTTTTGGTTACTTTTATGGATTGCTTCGTCGACCTACGGTCTTCCTCGCAATGACGGATATAGCCAATTCAAGAGAATTGGGTAGCAGGAGTGATGGAGTGTGACGACGCCACCAACTTCTCATCAATTGACTATAGACGTTGACCACATACGACTTTTAATTACCCAGCCTAAATTTACTGAATAAATTTAAATTAGTCTATTTTGAATCTATCCAAGATATATTGCCATCTCGACGGTAATAAACTATATTAATACGATTAGTATTACTATTTTGAAACATTAAAGCAGGCAGGTTTTCAAGATCCATTTTCATAACGGCTTCACTTACTAATAAAATTAATATTTCTACAGATTTTTCTGCGATAATTACAGGATTATCAGAGGCTGGTACATTATCTTCGTCTTCATGTTCATGGGGCGTGATAATATACTTGACTGCTTTAGGTGCCGCTTCGGATATTTTAATTCTATCATGACGATCTTTGAGTTTAGATTTGTACTTTCTAAGCTGCTTTTCAAGTCGAGAAAGAGCAGCATCAAATGCTGAATATATGTCATCTGAAGCAGCATTACCTTTCAATATTATATGTCTGCCGGTACCATCATTCACTACAATATCGCAAACCAGTTGAAATCCTTGTTTAGAGAAATGTACGTTTGCATTAATTATAGTAGAAAAGTACTTTGCTGCTACTTGCGTAGTACGGCTTTTTACATAATCTTGCAAAGAATTGCCAATAGAAATATGTTGACCTGATACTGATACTTGCATAAAACCCCCTTTAAATTTATAGCTAACTAGTAGTATTTATTCATCATAAACCGCCATCATTGCCAAGAAAACCAAAATTCTTAACAACTAAGTGCATTATACTACCATATTTGATATAATCTATCTCATTTTCTGTAAAAACTTGTAATATTACTTCAAAAGTTTCAACTATACCATTTTTTCTACTTATAATACAACGAAGTTGTGCATAAGGCTCTACTTTATTACTTAAGCCGGTAATTGCAATATATTCAGAACCATCAAGTTTTAAATCACTTACCGTAGTAGAAGTGAGTACAAGCGGTAACACACCCATACCAACTAAATTTGACCGATGAATTCTTTCAAAACTTTCAGCAATTACCGCTTTTACTCCTAGTAAACTAGTACCTTTTGCTGCCCAATCTCTCGACGAACCAGAGCCATATTCTTTACCTGCAAAAATTACTAAAGGGATAGAATGAGCCTTATAATCCTGAGAAGCGTCATAAATACTCATTTGTTGACCATTCCGTTGATTGATCGTTATCCCCCCATCAATTCCAGGACACATAGCATTTTTAATTCTATTATTGGCAAAAGTCCCACGCATCATTACTTGATGATTGCCACGCCGTGATCCATAAGAGTTAAAATCTGCTGGTAAAATACCCTGCTCGGTTAAATATTTAGCAGCAGGGCTTGTTTTACTAATATTTCCGGCTGGCGATATATGATCAGTAGTAATAGAATTGCCAAAGATGGCTAATATCCTAGCAGATTCTATATCCTCCAATTCACTCGATATATGCTCGATACCTTCAAAATAAGGTGGATTATTGATATAAGTGCTATTTTTATTCCAATTATAAGTATCACTTTTAGTTACCTTAATATTTTGCCATTCCTTATCACCTAAGAATATATCACTATATTTCTCCTTAAACATTTTACAGTCAATAGATTCCTCAATTATTTTCTGTATCGAATGTTGAGTAGGCCAAATATCCTTAAGATAAACATCCTTACCATCACAACTTTTTCCTATCACATCCGTCTCAAGATTAATGTTGATAGTACCGGTGATAGCATAAGCAATAACTAGCGGCGGAGAGGCAAGATAACTAGCTATGGTTAGAGGATGTACCCTACCCTCAAAATTTCTGTTACCAGATAATACCGAAGCAACAACCAGATTGTTTTTGGTAATAGTCTCTTCTATTTCCGGCAACAGTGACCCAGAATTACCGATACATGTAGTACAACCATAGCCAACAAGATTAAAACCTAAATCATTGAGATATTGATCAAGCCCACTTTTCTTCAGATATTCTGTCACTATTTTTGAACCAGGAGCCAATGAGGTCTTAACCCATGGCTTTTTCACTAATCCAAGTTCTACTGCTTTTTTAGCCAGCAAGCCAGCAGCAACCATTACATTAGGATTGGAAGTATTGGTACAGCTAGTAATTGCCGCTATTACGACATCACCATGACTAATTGCATATTCATCAGTCACAGGGTATTTTTTATCAATATTAACATCACCTTTGGTTAAAGAAGCTAGTTCACTGTTAAAATTACTAGCGGCATTTCTTAGGTTAACTCGATCTTGCGGACGTCTTGGTCCTGCTAAAGAAGCTTCGATAGTAGATAAATCCAACTCTAATGTCTCAGTATATTCTGGAATAATTGTCGATTCGTACCATAATGACTGTAGCTTAGCATATTGCTCTACTAATTTTATGCGATTTGGCTCTCTAGCCGTCAAGTTAAGATATTTGATAGTCTCATTGTCAATTGGAAAGAAGCCACAAGTAGCACCATATTCAGGAGCCATATTTGAAATAGTTGCCCTATCTGCCAATGTTAAAAAGTCCAATCCATCTCCATAAAATTCGACAAATTTGCCAACGACATTTTTCTTCCTTAACATTTGGGTAATGGTTAGCACCAAATCTGTAGCGGTAATCATCCCATTTAAAGAGCCAGTCAATTTAAAGCCAATTACCTCAGGTATAATCATTGATAGAGGCTGACCAAGCATTGCCGCCTCAGCTTCAATCCCCCCTACTCCCCAACCAAGAACTGCCAGACCATTAATCATCGTAGTATGACTATCTGTACCAACCAATGTATCCGGATAAGCAAAAGTTCCCCCTTCTTGTTGTTTAGTCCACACAACATTAGCTAAATATTCCAAATTAACCTGATGACAAATACCTGTTCCCGGGGGTACTACTTTAAAATTATCAAATACTTCCTGCCCCCATTTTAAAAACTCATAACGCTCTATATTCCGAGCTACTTCCATTGTAACATTTTTATCAAAAGCTTCACTTGTTCCATAATAATCGACTTGTACCGAATGATCTATTACCAGATCAACAGGTATCAAAGGATTAATCTTTAATGGATTCTTCCCTAGTTTTTTCATAGCATCACGCATAGCAGCTAAATCAACAATAGCCGGAACACCAGTAAAATCCTGCATCAGTACCCTAGCTGGCATAAATGGTATCTCAGCCTCGGATTTCCTTGCTTTAAGCCATTCTTTAAATAGCAACAACTTCTCTTGGCTACCAGTTAGACGCAGAACATTTTCAAATAATATCCTTAAACTATAAGGTAAACGCTTTAACTCAAGCCCAATATCACTTGCCGCCTTATTTATATCAAAAATTTTATAAACATCCTCTCCAACAGATATTTCTTTAAGATAATCATAATTCATACTAACCACTCCAAATTTGTTTTATAGCTAACTCGACTAGTATTATGCTGTCATTGCGAGCGAACGTATGTGAGCGTGGCAATCCATTTCTAATCACTTTCCTGGATTGCTTCGTTGCCACTAAAGTGGCTCCTCGCAATGACTAAGTAATACTATTCGGGATAGCTATAACCATTAACTTCCATTTTGAGTATACACTAAAAATACCTAACACTAAGCTTTTCATGCAATTTAATTTGAAAAATATTTATATTTTATATCATCCCTGCGTAGAATGCTATACCACAACTGTTGAAAGTTAGAAGGTAGAACGGGTTTTAGATCACTTTTTCGTCATTGCGAGCCACCGTAGGTGGCGTGGCAATCCATTTTTGGTTACTTTTATGGATTGCTTCGTCGACCTAAGGTCTTACTCGCAATGACGATTTCTCAATTATTGTTTTCTTAAACTAACGCTTATGCGTAAGCAGGGGTCTAGATTCCCGCCTACGCAGGAATGACAATAGTGGGCGAGAATGACAAGGAGAAGCAAGAATGGCAAAAAAACCAGATTTCACTATTTTATTTTTATCAAACAATTTTAAAATTAAATCTTGACTTCTTTATGAAAAAGCTATTTTATCAATTTCGATAGTTTATATTAACTATCTTGTTAAAAAAAATATTAACCAATATTATTAAATAGGAAATAAATTTTTATGTCAAAAACAATACTGATTGATTATTATCGTGATTCAGAAGATCCTGAGTGCTTAAATAGCCAATATTATGATGATGATAAGAACTTTGCAAATTTATCTACTACATTACAATTCCTTCATCTGGCAGAAACTATGGCAGAATACGGCAAAGAAGCCCTAGAAGGAAAACAACTAGAGGCAGCCAAAAATTTTGGATTTGTTACTGACCATTCTAATCCAGATAATTCTAATCCAGATAATAGCTGGGTTACTACTGTTGCTAATGCTTTTTCATCTATTCCTAAAGGACATATCTTCTTTGCTACTTTGTTAGCAACATCACATGCTGCCCATGCATACCGCCATGTTACATTTAATACTCCAGATAACTCTAACGCAGATAATTTTGATACAGAGAATTCTAATGTAGTTCATCATAGGAGTGCTCGGGCTGCAGGAGATATACCAATTAGCAGCTTCGTGGATTTAGACAATGAAAATTGCTTTTTTGTTGGATTGTATAGAAGTAGCTGGAATAGAGGAAGTAAGGATACTATCAATACTAGGTGTAGTGGGGAACCTTGCATACATAGAGAGAATTCCCAATTAACACCATGGGTAGCAAAACATTGGTGGGAATACAATATAGGTCTTGCAGAACCAAAAGCTATCAGTGGGGGGAAAGTACAGATGGATTATACATATGATACCCCTAACTATGGTTGGGGATATGAGATTAAACACGGTTCAGAGGTACTTAGCTGCAATGAACCATTAACCCCGTTTTATTCTCACTATAAGAAATCTACTAATCTTTATCGAAGTAATAAACTTACAGAGGCTATAACAGAGATCGAGCTTGCTCTTAAGGAACAACCGAATAACCAATTGGCTATAAATAGGAATAATTTATTAAGAGAATTAGTAAAAACCACTACTACTGAACCATCTTCTTCCACCTCTGAAGCTTCTAGCACAACAACTTCTACTACGCCGGAAAAAATTACTGAAACCTCTCTTACCTCTTTAATTACAGAAGCTTCTACCCCACCGGAAGAAATTACCGAAGCATTTATTGCCTCTTTAATTACAGAAGCTATAGCAAAAAACACTACTCAGGTAGAATCTTCTACACCAACAGCACCACAAGACCAAACTACCCCTTCCGCTGAAGATCAAGGATGGTTGTGGAACAAAGTAGTTGCACCTATAGCTGAAACAGCTGCAGCGGTAGTTACCACTGCAGTTATTGTATACGCTCTCCATAAACTAAAACAATGTTATAATAAAAATAAAACAAAAGAGGAATTAGACGTAGAACTTAAAAATTGTTATGAGCCGAGTTTATTGAAGCTAGTAGATCAAATCATCCCAATTAATGATAACGATTATACAGATGGGATACAAGATTTATTAGTTCCACTGGCAGGAACTGGAAATTTAGATTCAGATTTAAATTCAGCAGCAGCATAGGTATAAGTCACTAAAAAAACAAAAACCGATACTATATCTACTAAGGCTCTTTATAGCCCCTCGCAATGATCTGGGTAAAACTCCACAACTGTTGAAAGTTAGAAGGTAAAGCGGGTTTTAGATAGGTTTTCTGTCATTGCGAGACCACGCAAGTAGGTCGTGGCAATCCATCTTTGGTTACTTTTATGGATTGCCACGACCTACGGTCTTTCTCGCAATGACGGTTTCTCAATTATTGTTTTCTTAAACTAACGCTTATGCGTAAGCAGGGGTCTAGATTCCCGCCTACGCGGGAATGACAATTTATTTTTTATAAACAACTTTGAATTACCTTGACTTATATACAAAAAACCTATTTTATCAATTTAGATAGTTGATGTTAACTATCTTGTTACAACTAATATCAATTAATATTCTTAAATAGGAAACAAATTTTATGACAAATCCATATATAAATAATTGCAGCTACACTCCTCCCAATCAAAATACTACAAATCAAGAATGGTGGATGAAAGATGCACTTATAACTTTAGGTTCATTCTTTGCGTTAGGTTTTTTTAGTATTTTGGTTTACGGTACTCGTGTTGTTTATAAAAAGTGTTTTGACAAATTGCAGAAAATACAGACAGAAGATACTCAATCTGGTGGAACAAAAGATTCACTAAAAATAGATAAAAAGCCTGCTGAACACATTAATAAAAGCTTTACTAATGACGAGCATCTTAATATAGAATTTTTTACAACAATAAAAACCAATCCATCGGATACAGAGGTGGTAGGAGACACAGCAACAACAACAATAGATATGCCAGAGCAGTAAAAATATTAAACCTCCTGCATAAATCAGAGATAGTTAAATGGAGTTATGCAGGAACTCTAAATAATTAAAGTCGATTCGAATTATTATACACAATAAAATATCTAACACTAAGCTTTTCAAGTAAAAATTTTAACGGTTTTTATTCACTTTTTACAGGAAAAATTGAAATTAAAGCTTGACTTCTAAGAAAAAATTTATTTTAATTTTAATTACACTGTTAAATTAAATATTCAAAATAGGAAACAATTTTTATGAAATTTTTATCTCCTGGTTCTGTTGTAACATCTTTATGTGCTGCAACAGCCGTACTACGTAACGTTGGGACCTTTCCTACTACACAACAAACTAGCCCTAGCCCTTATGATTATGATCTAGGTAATTTCTCTATTAGCTCAGATTACTTTTTGGACAATTCTTCGCAAAACTATGGGGAAGAAGATATCTCTTTAAACACAATTGATGATACTCCTATTAATTTATCTAAGAAGACTTCTACTACAACTAAGGCTCTTACTACAACTAAGGTTTCTACTACAACTAAGAAGCCTCTTACTACAACTGAAAAGGCTTCTACTACAACTGAGACTCTTACTACAACTGGGAAGGCTCCGACTACAACTGAAGATATCCTTACCACAACTGAAAAGGCTTCTACCACAACTGAAAAAGCTTCTACTACAACTGAAAAGGCTTCTACTACAACTGAAAAGGCTTCTACTACAACTGAAAAGGCTTCTACTACAACTGAAAAGGCTTCTACTACAACTGAAAAAGCTTCTACTACAACTGAGGCTCTTACCACAACCGAAAAGGTTTCTACTACAACTGAAGAGACCCTTACTACAACTGAAAAGGCTTCTACTACAACTGAAGAGACCCTTACTACAACTGGGAAGATTCTTATTACAGCAGCTTCTTCATTGATAATCATGACGATTACGGTTGCGTTACACATTCTCAAAAAGTATTTTTATAACTCGCCAGAAGAACAAGTCTTAGATATGAAAGAACTTGATTTTTTCAAAATTAAAGATAATGTTAACAATGAAGATAATACAGTAGACCTTATGGCTAAGACTCCTATAGATGATCATCTAGAATAAATGTTGTCATTTGAGCAAGTCACTCTTATTATAGACCAAAGAAGTATCTTCACTAATATCAGCGTGACTTGCTTACCATCTTCTATAGTTTATTTACAAGGAGCTAATGGCTGTGGAAAGACTTCATTACTTAGAATTGTTGCTAATATACAAAATCCAACAAGTGGAAATATTTTATATAGCTCATTGAACTGCAAACATTTAAAAAAACCTTATTGTAATTATATTGGACATAATCTTGGGCTAAAATCTCAAATAACTGTATTAGAATATCTAAGATTTTGGTCGATAATTTATGATTCCCTTGAAACATTAGAATCTTCGGTATATTATTTCAAGTTATATAATATTTTGCATGAGAAATGTTACAGGCTCTCTGCTGGCAACCAAAAAAAGGTTGCCTTAGCAAAGCTCATTGCTTGCCAATCAAACTTATGGTTATTGGATGAAGTAGAAGCAAACCTAGATCAAGAGAATAAAGAATTACTATATAACTTGATTATTTCAAAAGCCAATAATGGTGGAATTATTTTGCTTACTTCCCACTCCAATATAGATATTAAGTCAGCCCAAATAATCAATCTTGAGGATTATCTGTTGTTGAACAAATAACTTTTGATATTTCAAGAAATGAGGGTTGACTTTAGTTGTTAAAATATATATATTTTAATATATACTTGATGAATTTCAATGTATATGTTAATAATGTCAAAATTATGAGATTTATAGAGCGTGACAAAAATTATTAGTTCTAAATATAAGGCAAGTCGAAGACTCGGTGTAAGCCTATGGGGCGACAGCAAAGATGCCTTCAATACAAGAAATTACCGTCCTGGTCAACATGGTCAGAATAGTATGGTTAAAACTTCTGATTATGGTGTGCACTTAAAAGCTAAACAAAAGCTTAAATGTCATTATGGTCGGATTAATGAAAAACAATTCAGAAACACCTTTGCTCTTGCACAAAAAATGAAAGGTAATACTGGTGAAAATTTTATAGGTCTATTAGAGAGAAGGCTTGACGCTGTTATCTACAGAATGAATATTGCCCCAACGATTTTTGCTGCAAGACAATTTGTCACCCATGGTCATATTAAGGTAAATGGCAAAAAGGCTGATATCCCAAGCATGCGATTAAAAGAAGGCGATGTCATCGAGCTAAAGGAATCAGCAAAACAAATTCCTGTAATACTCGAAACAGCTAGCAAACAAGAAAATACTGTACCAGGTTATTTAACTTTTGATGCTCATTCATTGTCTGGTAAGTTCGTCAGAATTCCAGTAATTTCTGATGTTCCATATCCTTTTGAGCCAGAAGTACATTTAGTAATTGAACTTTATTCAAGATAGTAAATCCAAAAGCTGATTAGAAATGGATTAGCACGCTCACATATGTTCTTTTGCAATGAGGTCATTGCAAAACCAGTAATGATCGAAGCAATCTATTTCTAATTACTTTCCTGGATTGCTTCGTCGGCTAATGCCTTCTCGCAATGACTTTTTTACCATGTCATTCCCGCGTAGGCAGAAATCTAAACCCCTGCTTACGCAGGGGTAACACAAAAACGGATTGCTTCGTCGGTTTGGCGACCCCCTAGCAATGACGATTTTTTAATTATTGTTTTCTTAAATTGACGCTTATGGGAGACATAGCGTATGTTCACTATTTGTTAATAATCACAATTCCTCGCCTTTTTCAATCGGCTCTATTCCATATAGTGACACCATTCGCTCAAGGACTCTCCCAACGGTAGGAGCAGCAGTCCAGCCGGCAGTAGCAAAACCAAAGGACTCCTTTGTTCCTTTTGGCTCATCAAACATTATAAAAATAACATATTGTGGATTAGAAGCTGGTAATACACCTAAAAATGATGACATTCTGCTATTCTTAAGATACCTTCTTTTGCCATGCCCATCTGCCGTTAATTTCTCAGCCGTACCAGTCTTCCCACCAACAAGATATCCTTTTACATCAGCTCTACGTCCGGTGCCTTCTTTTACCACAAAACGAAATAATTCACTCATTTGCTTAGAGGTTTTTTCACTAAAAACCTTTGTGCCAACAAGAGGTTCATCTTGTCTTTTGATTAGAGTCAAATCATATAATGTCCCACCATTCACTACCGGCAATACTGCTTGTATAAAGTGTAAAGGACTAATTGAAATACCATAACCATATGACATTACAACACTCGTTAAATCACTCCATCTCTTATCGGATGGAAACAAAGGGGTGCCTCTCTCTGGCAATTCAATTTTAAGCTGATCTAGTAACCCTAATCTTTTTAAGTATTTTTTGAAATCATTTTTGCCAACTTCTAACATAATTTGGCTAACCCCAATATTTGATGAATGCAGAAAAATTTCTGGAACACTATGCCACCCATGCCTTGGGTGATAATCTTTTACATTAAACGCCCCTACCTTCATATAGCTAATATCATAAGCATCGTTCATTGCTATAGCATCAGTATCAAAACCTACAGCCATAGTTAAGGTTTTAAATACCGACCCCATCTCATAAATACCAAGACTTGCCATATTAAATAACTCTTCTGGCTTTGCACTACTCGGATAATGTGGATTGAAATCAGGTTTACTAATCAGAGCTAGAATTTCACCATTATTAGGATTGGCAATTATCCCTACCGCTCCTATTGCACTAAATTCCTTTAATGTCTTATCTATTTCTTCATTTAGGATATTCTGTAATCTTACATCTATAGATAATTCAAGTGGTTTTTTAAGCTGTTCTGGCTGTGCTAAGTCAAAATCTGAATTAGTTAAAAATTTGTCATAACTCCTTTCCAGCCCAGCAAGACCAGCCAAATCCCTACCCACATATCCTATAACATGTGATAATAAATTGGAGAAAGTATATATCCTCTTTTGTTCTTGTTCAAAACTAAAGCCTGGCATTGCCAAATTTAACACCGCCTCTTGCTCTTTTGGCAATAAATCCCTTTTTACCCATACAAAACTTTTATTACCCTTTAGTTCTGCAAGTAATTTCGTTTTATCAATCTCAGGCAAGATTTTAGATAATCTTTCTAAAGATTGCTCTGGGTTGATTACTTTTTGTGGATTAACAAATAATGAGGAAGAGGGTAAGTTAACTGCTAATAAATTACCATTGCGGTCTACTATCTCTTTTCTAAAGTTACTACTCTTTACTTGATATTCTGGCTTAACATAACCATTAGTCGCAACGATTATTAAGCGGTATGACAACCCACAAAAAAACACAGCAAAACAAAAGCTAACTATGAATAATCTGATTTTGGTATTGTCAGCACAAATATCCCATAAAATAATATTACTAAAACTTCTTTTCATTTTAGTTATAGTATTTTTTATCAATGCTAATAAAACTATATTATTACTCATAACCTACTCGCGTCATTGCGATGAACCACGAAACTCGAACAAAGCAATCCATTCCTAATCACTTTCCTGGATTGCTTCGTCGGTACTAAAGTACCTCCTCGCAATGACCAGTGGGTAAGAAGTCCTTCCGTCATTGCGAGACCATGAAATGGTCGTGGCAATCCACACTCATTAGATTGCCTCATCGGCTTACGCCTCCTTACAATGGCGTATTCATAGGCAAAAAGAGTACCTTTCATCGAATATACTCTGATTTTTTAGTTGAAACAGTTTTTATGTATTTACTATTAGCAGTTGTTTTATAACGCCACTTAACATTGGTTTTATTAAAATATGAACCACTCACTTCATGAGACTTGGCATATTTCTTACTTTCAGGCATTAAAGGATCACTAATCATTTGCTTAACTTTAACAGTATCTAATTGTAAATAAAGTGATGATAATTTTCTTAGTCTAGCTGGAGAAGTAAGGTATGATTGTTCGACTTTTAACACGTGAATTCTATTACTCTCATCAATCAGTTGTTTTGAAACCTCTCCAAGCTGATAATGTAAGATAATAACCTTATCTTTTACTCTAAATAACCCATAAATGGAAAAAATTATAGTACAGACAGCTATATAACTAAATATTCTAACCGCCATATGTAGCACCCTCTATTTTCTGTCCAGCCCTTAACTTTGCAGACCTTGCTCTTGGATTAAGTGCAATTTCTCTAGACGATGGACATAATGGCTTCTTTGTAATAATCTTAAGCCATTCCTTAGAATTTTCTTTAGTAAAAACCTTTGCCGCATATTTAGACCTGGCAACTAACTTAGCAGAATTTGCTTTAAAAAAATTCTTAACAATTCGGTCTTCTAATGAGTGAAATGAGACAATTACTAGGCGACCATTTGCTGATAGAATATTTTTGCTATTACTTAGAAATCTTTCTAATTGATCCAATTCATCATTAATGTAAATGCGAATTGCTTGAAAACTCTTGGTAGCAGTATCTATCTTACCTTTTCGAAAGCCTATACTACTACGAACAATATGAGCAAACCTGGCTGTATTGGTAATAGGCTCTAACCTCCTATGTTCTACAATTCTTTTAGCGATTCTTCGAGAATAAGACTCATCGCCATATTTATAAATCACATCAGCTATTTCTTGTTCATCAGCATTATTTATAAAATCTGCAGCACTCTGCCCTACTCCACTCATTCTCATATCGAGTGGACCATCATGAGTAAAGGAAAATCCCCTATCGCCAGAATCAATCTGCATAGAAGAAACCCCTAAATCCATAACTATGCCGTCAAATTTCAATGAACCTAATTCTGAAAAGCTTTCAGCAAACCCTGTTTGAATAAATCTCACTCTACCAGGATAATCTTTTATCAACTGATTGGCGTAAGTTATAACATTTGGATCACGATCAATTGCCACTAATTGACAATTACAAGAATCGAGTATCATTCGACTATAACCACCAAAACCAAAAGTGCAATCCAGATAAATTCCACCATCTTTAGGACACAAGACTTCCTTAACTTCATTTAACATAACAGCTGTATGAGAGGACTCTTGTATCATATTTCCTTATTAATATTCTTAAGAGTTAAACGGTTATTTTGGGCAATTTGCCGAGCTGAAGAAAGATAGGTCTCAAAATTTTGCGGCTGCCAAATTTCAAAGACTAATCCCTTTCCTACAAAACAAACCTGTTCTGATATGTCAGAATGCTCTATTAAAGATTTAGGCAAAATCACCCTACCTTCACCATCAAACGCAAGTTGGATAGCCTCGCCAAGAATGATTGTTTCAAAAGCATCTCGTTCCTCAGAATATGGGTCTAAGGTTTGAATCATTTGGCTTAACTCCTCAAGCCTCTTTAAACTACACGCTTCAATACACTTATTTCTAAAAGACGGATAGACAATAACCCCATTAAATGACTGGCTAGACAAAGCTGCTCTATAGCTAGCAGGTACCGAAACCCTACCTTTCTTATCAAGATTATTTATATATTTTGACAAAAAAATATTCATTTACCTATTTACCTTCCAATAATTGGTAGTGTCATCCCTGCTTGCCTTAGTGCCACGCCTGCTTCAGTGCGGGGTCTAGATTCCCGCCTACGCGGGAATGAAAGACATTATCCGATTAAATACAAATCAAATTAGCCATATAACCATACCCTGTATAAATTATTCCATAATTAGATTTGGTCATATTTGGGATAATTTGGGATTATATGGAATTTTTAGGATATTGTACTATAATTATAGAGTCAAGAAGGTTTTAAATAGTTTGTAAGAAATTTATGAATTTTTATTAATTGTGACTTATTTAATGTGTATATATAGTCAATTCAGGGGAATTGGACACAACTGTTGAAAGTTAGAAGGTGGAGCGGATTTTAGATAGCTTTTTCGCTATTAGCGAGACCACGCAAGTAGGTCGTGGCAATCCATTTTTAGTTAATTTTGTGGATTGCTTCGTCGACCTACGGTCTTCCTCGCTAATAGACGTTGACCACATATGACTTTAAACTACCTGGTCTAAAACTGCTTCCTCTTCCAACTTTCAACAGTTGTGGGGAATTGGGTAGCAGGAACGATGGAGCGACGCCTATAATTAATAGGCAAGCATTGAGCGACAAAGTCACCAACTTCCCATCAATTTACTATAAAAGTTGCGTAGCCTATTTATGCAGTCCTTTGGTAGTCGAATATTCAAAATGTAAGGCTTTACCTTCAAATACCCTACTATAGGCATGATGTAAACTACTGGCTGCTTCTGCAAAACCACTAAGAATTAATTTTAATTTTGCTGGATAACTAGCAATATCACCAATTGCATAGATACCTGGAATATTTGTTTCAAAATAACCAGGCTCGACAATTATATGATTTGTTTTAACATGTAATCCCCAATTTTTTATCGGACCAAGTTCTTGGGTAAGTCCAAAAAATGGCAGTAATATATTTGCCGGTAAGGTACGAATATTTCCTTCGAAATCCTTTACTCCAACGGCTTCTAAGATGCCATCTTTTCCTACTAAATGGTCTAGTTGATAATTAATTACCAACTCAATTTTACCATTATCGGCTAATTCTTTGAGTTGCCTTATAGTTTCAGGAGCTGCTCGAAATTTCTCACGCCGATGTACTAAATATATTTTTTTAGCAATTTCGCAGAGTGATATTGCCCAATCTACAGCCGAATCTCCGCCACCAGCTATGACGATTTCTTGGTTAGCCAAACTATTGCGGTTATTGATAAAATAAAATACTGATTTTCCTTCAAATGCTTCTATACCAACTAGTGGAGGTCTGTTAGGTCCAAAAGAACCACAGCCAGCAGCAATAATAATAACTTTAGCAGCTATTGTGACATTTTTAGAAGTGGTGATTTGGAAATAGTCATCTGCTTTTTTCAATTGTATAACTTGCTGATTGAGATGATAAACCGGATTAAACGGATTAGCTTGTAATGCCAATTGTTCTATCAACTGTTCTGCCATAATTTTAGGGTAGGCTGGTATGTCATATATCGGCTTTTCTGGATATAGTATGCTACATTGCCCGCCTATTATTTCCTGTGAGTCAACAACATGGCAACGCATACCAAGCATCCCAGCTTGGAAAATAGCAAATAACCCAACTGGTCCTGCTCCAATTATTATAATATCAGTATTGTGCATAAAATAAAATTTTATAAATAAAAAATCGTAAAACTCTTAGTGATACCAGGATATTATAGTTAATTCAGGAGAATTTGGGGCTAGGAACGATGGAGCGACGCCTATAAGTAATAGGCGAGCGACGAGTGACAACGTCCCCAACTTCTCATCAATTGACTATATGTTAGAATGGACAAATAATCAACTAATAACGCTAAAATTTGAAATTGTGTCCTTTTGATAAATGTTTTATATATATTTTCTCATCTTACGCATGGCGTTTAAAAGTCACATAGAAAATAGCTTGGTGTCATTGCGAGAAAGACCGTATATCCATAAGTTATCATTCCCGCGTAGGTGACTATCTAAGTCAAACAACGTTAACAGAATCTGTTGAATCTGAATGAACTATTAGGCTTATATTACCTAATAACGATGCATTTTGAGAAATTTGCTCTTGTAAGGCGGGGGGTTGTAAGAGTGCTTCTATTTCTTCTATAATCCCTCCTAATTGCTGCTGCATTTCTTTTAACTTTTGCACAATAGGCGGTAGTTTTTTGTCTAGCGACTGTGTTTGCATTGCAGAGGAAATGGAAGGGGTATTTTTTTTCATTAACCATAGCCATACACTATCTTCTTTTGCCTGATCTACTTGTTCATTCTGATAGGGTAATGTTTCTACAGTTTTTAATATATTTCTATGTAATAGCTTCATTACATCTTGTTGTAGACCAAGCCCTATCTTTTTGTTTCCGGACAAGTCAAGGCTCAATATACGGTCGTTATTTTCTAAAGCTTGTATTAAACATTTTGTACCTTTATTGCTTATCTTGTTATGATGTAAATAGATTCTATCTATAAATTTATTGCCTTCTAATAGTTTGGCTATTAACATAGCGCCTTTATCACCTATTTCGTTGCAATCTAAATTTATACATTTTACAGTATTGTTTTCCAATAAGGCTTGTACCAGTAACCCAATTTGCTTATTGCCTATCTTATTCTTATACAAATCTATCTTCTCAATATTTTCTCCTGCTTTTAGAGCTTTGATAACTCTATTGAGTTCTGTAGTGGATTTGCCCATAAAATTTACCTTATAAAAATTTAACAAATGTACGATACATTTTATATAAGACAATATTTTGTTTTACGTGTAAAGTATTTTTTGAAAATTAATAATGACATCAATTGACTATAATATTTTTTTTGCTAATATGCTTAGTGCTTCTTAGTAAATATGCTAGAATGATAAAATTAAAGTAACTTATTAAATTTTATGTTCCAAACATTAACTCAAAATCTAACAAAAATCTTTGATCGTATCAAAAGAAGCGGCACTTTATCTGAAGCCCAAATAAACGATACTATGCGTGATATTAGGATTGCCCTTCTTGAAGCAGATGTGGCACTACCGGTAGTTAAGGACTTTATTGCTGAAGTAAAGTTAAAAGCTATGGGGCAGGAGGTGATAAAATCAGTCTCTCCAGGGCAGATGATAGTAAAAATTATCCATAATGAGTTAATTAATATATTATCCTCTTCTCCAGAGGAGAGTGTATTACAACTTAAATCTGCCCCTCCGGTAAATATTTTGATGGTTGGGCTGCAAGGAAGTGGGAAGACTACTGCCAGTGCTAAATTAGCACTTAGGCTAAAAAATCAGAATAAAAAGGTGTTGTTAGTTTCTCTTGATACTTATCGTCCTGCTGCTCAGGAGCAGCTAACCATCCTTGGTAAATCGATAGAGGTAGATAGTTTAACTATTATCCCCAACCATAATCCTATCGATATTACTAAAAGAGCCTTGCACGAATCAAAATTAGCCGCCTATGATGTCGTTATTTATGATACGGCAGGTAGGTTGCAAATCGATGATCAAATGATGCAAGAAGCGGTAAATATAAAAAATTTAGTAAAGCCAAAGGAAATAATTCTGGTGGTTGATGCAATGACAGGGCAAGATTCAGTACTTATAGCTAGCAATTTTGACCAACAACTAGGAATTACCGGGGTGATTTTATCTCGTATTGATGGTGATGCTAAAGGTGGAGCGGCTTTGAGTATTAAGCATGTTACCAATAAGCCTATTAAGTTCCTAAGTACTGGTGAAAAATTGGCAGATTTAGAGTTATTTGATCCAGAACGTATCGCCTCGAGAATATTAGATATGGGAGATATTATTTCCTTTGTTGAAAAAGCAAGTAGCCTAATAGATCAGGAAGAGGCGGAAAAAGCAGCTGCTAGACTAAAAAAAGGTAAATTTGACTTGGAAGATTACCTAACGCAAATGAGGAGTATAAAAAAACTAGGTGGATTGAGCAGTATGATAAATATGTTACCTGGCATTAATAAAATTATCGATAAGGTCGATCAATCGAAATTAAGTAGCAAATTAATAGACCACCAAGAAGCAATAATTTTGTCAATGACCAAAAAAGAACGAAGAAAACCAGATTTGCTGAATGCCTCACGTCGAAAGCGTATTGCTGAAGGCTCAGGAACATCAGTTCAGAAAGTCAATAATCTATTGAAACAATTTAAGCAAATAAGTGGTTTTATGAAAAAGGCAAGCAATATGAACCCCAAAAGCCTAATGCGTAGTGGTCTAGGTAATTTATTTAAACCATAATTCTGTATTACAATTATAGTTTAGATGTGAGCGTTCACAATTTTTTTGCTATTTTTTTGTGATGAATAAAAAAATCTGATCGCCAAGCGTCACTGCGAGGAGTCCGTAAGGTCGACGAAGCAAGCCATTTCTAATCACTTCTCTGGATTGCTTCGTCGGTCTAGCGACCTCCTCGCAATGACATATAAATAAAGTAGAAAAATCGTCATTGCGAGCTACCGTAGGTGGCGTAGCAATCCATTTTTGGTTAGTTTTATGATTGCTTCGTCGACCTACGCTCTCCTCGCAATGACATCTTATACTTTAACCTTTTTTCCGTGAACACTCACATTTAATCTACAACTGTAGTACTAGACAAACCTTAGCGATTTAACCATATGAAAGCAACATTATATATTTTAAGTGCATTTGGACTTGGGGCAATAAAAGCTAGTATAGTAAAATCTCTTGATAGCAGTACTCCTGTTTCTTTAGTGGTATTTTCCCAATTTTTTCTTTGTACTATCTATTTTTTACCAAAAGTTATAAAGTCTCATGGTAGATTAATAGTGTCGCAACATTATTGGGCATTAATTAGCAGGGGATTATTAGGTACAGCATATTGGTATTGTGTGTTTTTATCAGCAAATTACTTGTCTCTTTTCAATGTCAGTATACTTACAAATCTTTCTCCACTTTGGGTGTTACTAATAACTGGCATTTTTATTGATAAATCTATTAACAAAGAACTATTATTTTTAGCGATAATTGGCTTTATTGGGTGCTTATTAATATTAAAACCATCAAGAGAAATTATAAATTTGGGAGCAATTTTTGGATTATTTAGTGGAATATTTATGGCACTAACTCTCATATCAACAAAAAGTTTGTTGAAAATAGAGAATTCAGATAGAGTATTAATATATTATTTTGGGATAGCTTCTCTTAGTATGTTACCTTTTTTAATGAATTTTGCTATAACACAAGTATCTTCAAAGGATTGGATCATGCTATCAATCAATGCTCTGTTGATGCTTTTACACCAAATATTATTAAATAAAGGATTAAAAATTGGTTTAGTTACTGAAATAAGTATTTTAGCTTATAGCAGTGTTTTGTTCTCTTTAATTTTAACAATAGTTATTTGGCAAGAAATACCAGATATTTTCTCAATTGTTGGAGCAATAATAATAATCTCAAGTGGAATATATATAGCCAGGAAACAAAAATCACAATCAGAAAGCAAAGCAAAATTTTAGGAACATATTTAAAATATAAATTATCTCCATCTCATCAATTGACTATAGTTCTGTAATTTCTTAGGGACGACATAAGAAGTAATTTGCCATTCCCACCCACTATTGTCATATATGGACGAGTGAATTTGTCAACAAAGAAAATAAAAAAATAGAGCCACAAAGGAAGCGGTTTTAGATAGCTTTTCTGTCATTGCGAGACCACGTAGTGGTCGTGGCAATCCATTTTTGGTTACTTTTATGGATTGCTTCGTCGACCTACGGTCTTTCTCGCAATGACGTTGACCACATACGACTTTTAAACTATCCGGTCTAAAACCGCTTCCTCTTCTAACTTTCAACAGTTGTACTAGACCCCACACCGAAGCAGGGATGACATAAAATTGACTATAATTTTTCTATTTATCTCTCATCTTTACAGCGTATCTATAGCCAAATGAGCAACTATAGTCAATTGATGAGAAGTTGGGGACATTGTCGCTTGCCTATTACTTATAGGCGTCGCTCCATCGTTCCTAGCCCCAAATTCTCTTGAATTGACTATATATTTCCAGATTATATTACAAAAAATCTATTGTATTTTAATGTTACGGAACAAAATATATTACATAAAAGTTGCTAAATATTAAAATATCAGTATTATTTTACCTAATATAGTGAATTAACTTGAATTGGCAACGTTATAAATCCGATTAGTATTTAGCCTCAGCATCATTACGAGAAGCCACTTTAGTGGCAACAAAGCAACCCAAAAAAACGATTAAAATGTATTGCTTCGTAGGCTCACGCCTCCTCGCTAATAGACAGCCCGATGGGTGCTTATTTGGCACTAATTCAGGTTAATTGACTACAGCATTTTCAACAATTTGTAATATAAATAAAGGAGAAAAAGTAATGAGTAAAAAAGTTACATACAATAATAATACACCTCTTAATGAAGCTCAAAAGCAGGACTTGCAGGAAATTCTTAGTACAGAGCTTCCTCCTGGCTTTTTTGAAAAAAACCCAGAATTTAGGGTAGAGCCTATAGATGGTGGGCGTTTTAATTCTCCTACAGGAACAGTAGGATTGGTTTTGGGGGGTTTTGTTGCTGCTTTTAACAGTTTGCTTAATGGTATTTCATCAGCAAATAATCCCAATGCTGTATCCAAGATAGGTCACCAATCTACTTTGCCTAACAATATTCTCCATTTAGTTGCTTACGCTGCTAATAACCCATTATCCAAAGAACAAAGTTCTAAATTACCCCAAAAGGTAAAACGTTCAGCAGATTCAGCAAAAAATGACCATGTAACAAAAAGTTCAGTAGATTCAGCAGAAGATGACCACGTAGCAGAAGGAAACGAGCTGTTTATTCACTCTCCTAAGTTAAATATACAAAATATTAGCAAAAAAATTACAGAGAATCCAGCTGTTACTAAATTATTTGTGAACCGTACCCCCATAAAGTATACAAACCTAACATCTCTTAAAAAAATGCTTGAAAAAAACCCTCAAATTACTGATACCAAACCACCATCTAATTAACAATATAACTGCTCGATATCCTTTTAAGTTATACTAGTAATATTATTGGTTTGATGCTAAATTGGTATGAGTTGCATTTTGAGAGTAACGGTATGGGAAACCAAGGAGCAATAGAACTTATAAACGCTCTTGAGGGTACTAATATTAAAAAATTAGGGATACTATATAATGAAATAACATCTGAAGGAGCATCAGAGATTGGGAAAGCAGTTGCAGGTACTAAGATTACTCACCTTTCTTTACATGGAAACCTCTTAAAAGGAGAGGGAACACTACATTTGTTGGACGCATTAGCAGGGACTAATGTTAATACACTGAATCTAGACTTCAACTGGATAAAGGGCGAAGAGATAATAAAAGATATATTACCATATCTTAAAAAATGCTCTAACATTAATGAACTGACGCTATATCATAACTATATAGAGGATTATCTATTAAAAAAAATCTTCTATGCAGTAAAAGAGAATAGAGAAAATATTGATAACAAATCTACTACTACAGAGAGGGGCTTTACTATTACAGAAAAAGATTCTACTCATACTAATGTTACAGAAAAAAATTCTACTCATACTAATGAAGAGCCTATTCCTGAGAGCCACACTGCTTCTAAGGTAGAAACAACGCCACTACTAAAAGCTTTATTGGGAACATTTGTCGGTATTTGCGTTACTGGCTTTGTTGGTTTTGCAGCTATTATGGCATGTCTTTGTACTGAAGATGATAACGATACAACTACGACAGATATGCCAAATGATATACCTCAAGGCAGGGTGATTGTTTACACGAGAAAACCTTTAGAAGCATGCCAACAAACCTTAGGAAATGAAGAGCAAAATAAATATAATCCTATATATGGTACGCCTTCAGCAACAACAAAGCCATTACCAGCAACTCCGCCTATTAAAGATGCAGTTGCAGTTGTAGTTGAAGGTATACTTGCAGCAAAACTGCGTAACACTATCTAATTTCTTTGCTAGTATGAATTTATTGTATAAATTTGGATTTCTACTATGCAAATATCACCGATTAATAAAAAACAGATTAATAAAAAAACTAGTTGAAAAAGTAGCAGTCATATTATAATATTTGAAATATTAATAATAATGATAATTAATCAAATGAAAAAACCAAAAGTAGCGACCTTAAGTGCTGAAGAACGAGAAGAACTAATACAGCATGTCAAGGAAAGTTCATTAACGGGAGATGAACAGCAAACGATAGTAGAGCTTGTGAAATTTTGTAACGAGCTAATAGACAAGCTAGCATCATCAAATATCAGTATAAATAAGCTTAAGGAAATGCTGATTGGTTTTAAGGCAGATCACAAAAAAAAGATAGTTCAGATTCATTAAAAGAACCGCCAGGTGAATCTGATAACGGGAATGGTGGTAATGAAGGAGAGTGCGATAAGCCCAAAAAGATAGATCGTAGTAATTGGCAAGGTAAATATGGGTTTGATGATTATAAGGATGCGAATACCAGCTATTTAACTCCTGAGAATTTTTGTAGTGGTGATAGCTGTCCTCACTGCTATAATGGCAAACTATATAATAGTGAAGCTAGAAAATTGCTACAATTTACAGGTAATGCTCCAATTACAGTCAACAGATATGTAAAGAAAACGTTACGCTGTAATGCTTGCGATTATACAGTTATGAACAATAAAAATATCAACAAATGGACAAATAGTAGCAGAAGTGCAATAGTGTTACAAAAGACCTATGGTACTCCTTTCTACCGTTTATCTAGGCTACAGAGTTTAAGCGGGGTTCCTATAGCATACAGCTCGCTCTGGCAACAATATTTAGATGTTTGGCAAGAAGGTGGTGGAGCTGAAATTTACGGGGTATTATTGGAAATGGCTGCCGAATGTAGTTCACTGAACCTTGATGATACTAGAGCTAGGATTTTAGAAATTACTATAGCCAATAAAAAATTACGTACTCAAAATAAGAAAGGACGCAGCTGTTATACTACTACAATATGTGCTAAGACTGCAAATAATGAGGTAATAGTTTTATATTTTACCGGTAATAGGCATGGTGGAGAAAATATAGGTAACGTACTAAAGAATCGTAAGAATAGAACAGATTCTATCCAATTAATGACTGACGCAAGTAACAATAATAACCCGGTATTATCAGAAGCAGATAAAGAATTACTGGCAATAATAGTGATGATCAATTGTTTGTCACATGGTCAGAGAAAATTTACAGAAAATGAACTATATTACCCTGAAGAATGCGGATATTTTCTCAAACAAACACGTGGGATTTACCACAATGAACATCAATGTAAAGAGATGAGTCCTGAAGAGAAACTTGGGTATCATCAGGAACATAGCAGTAAATATATAGAAAACATATATAACAAAATAGACGAATTATTTAACGACAAGAAAGTTGAGCCTAATAGTAGGCTTGGACAAGCTATGAAATATTGGATAAATAATAAAGAAGGTTTGACCCAATTTTTAAAAATCCCAGTTAGCAATCTTGATAATAATTGGGCTGAGAGATCACTGCGTACCATTATTTTACAAAGGAAGAATTCATTATTCTTTAAAACAATCAATAGTGCTGAGATACATAGTGGTCTGTATAGTATAGTAAAGACTTGTAGTGAGAACGAGATCAATGCCTTTAAATATTTAAATTGGCTACAAGAGCATAGTAGCAAAGCAAAGAAGCATCCTGAGGATTATACGCCTTTTGCCTATGCAAGATATATGAATAATACGGAATTAATCGAGACAGCAGCTTAAACGACAGGAAGCCAATCATTAGAGAATTTGGCAGAACTAGGATCGCCATTATGAATAAGAATGTGTAAGGTTCTATAACAAATTTGGTAAGATGAATTATCAGATGGGAAAAGTTTTGCCGTAAATTTACCTTTGGATAGGCGTTTAGAGCATAGCCAAAAGCCTTGACCGTCAAAGGACAAAATTTTAATGGCAGTTCTGTTTTTATTATAGAATAAAAACAAGGAACCATTAAGAGGGTCAGAAGAAAGTTTTTGTCTACAAACAGCGATTAAGCCATCGATACCCTTGCGAAAATCGATGGCAATAGTGGCAACAAAAATAACTGACGCCGGGGTTAGTTGCAGCATAAAAATGTCTGAATTATAGTTTTTGGCTCTAGTGTTTGGATAATAAGCTTGGTACCATTTGGTTTAATAATGTGACAAGTATAGTGATTTTGCTTGGGAGCAGCTACAGGATCGGTATCTATAGAATTTACTAGTTGAAATGGGAGAAAATTAATATTTTGTTGTAGGGATTGATTTGAAGTTGAGACAGAAGAAGTTTTGATGGTAGGTTCATGGGCTTTTTTAGTTGAACTAATTGTTGCTTTATTAATATTAAGATGTTTAGCTATCTCTTGGTAAGAATAATGATGGAGTAATTGGTGAACTAATTCCTTTAGATGGTTTGGTATAGGATCAAACTTATTAGTTTTAGTTTGACGCCAAGCTTTAAATTGCTGAGCTACTTGCTCAATAGTAATCGATGGTATTTGCATAGTATGAAACCCAAATGTATAAAAAATTCATACTATAGTTAAACCCATAAAATTAGGTGACAAAGAACATAGTAATAATTTCAAATAATTTGCTGGTTTCTGTTACCTTATTTTTAATCCATCGTTTCATATTAGCCCAAAACTTCTCTATGGGATTTAAGTCTGGTGAATATGGCGGTAAAAAAATAAGCTTGCAACCAACTGATTCTATTAATTCCTTTGTTTTCTTTGATTTATGGAAACTAGCATTATCCATCACTACAACTTGTCCTGCTTTTAACTCTTTAATTAAAAACTTCTCAACCCAATTATTAAATAACTCTGTATTGCACGTTCCATTAAAAACAAAAGGAGCTATTGATTGATTGTTTACCAAGCCAGCTATGATATTAGTTCTTTGATAGTGTTTCCCACTCTTCTTTCCAATCAGTAATTCTCCTGTTTTACTCCAGCCTCTATCTTGGCAAATACCTGTATCTATACCGCTTTCATCAATATGCACTATTTGCCCTTTATCATATTTATTGATCTCTTCTAAATATTCAGCTCGTCTGTCTACACTTGACTCCATGTAGGTAAAGGTTTTTTTTTATAACTAAAACCTAGCTGTTTTAATATCCTTCCAGTTTGAGACCTCGCAATTCCAAACTCTTTACCAATATCTTGTAATCTCATATTTGGATTATTTCTTACAAAATTTGCTAACTTTTGCTTATCAACTTTACTTTTAAAACCTACTCTAGCTTTTGCTAATATCGTTCCTTCCTTTCTCTTCCTTACGTTCCAGCGACTAATTGTATTTTTATGTATATCGAATATCTTGGCAGCCGCTCTTTGACTATTACCTTTTTCTATATAACTTATTACTTTTTTTCTTAAATCTTTACTATATGGGCTTGTTGACATTTTTTCTCTTATTTATACCATATAATGTCATCTAATTCAACGGGTTTAACTATAACAAAAAAATTAGATAAAGTTATGCAGTTTTGCTGCAAGTATACGTTGAAGACGAATATGACCAGTGCGGTGTATATGTGATAGAGGCAGAACCTTGTAATGGGGTGACCATAGAGATGGGGGGGAATACAACTAATGAACCACCATACTTAGATATGACAACAGCGATAGGACTCCACCCAGAGATAGAGTCATATTGCTAGTTGTCTCATCAGGAAGTTGTAACCTGACGAATGCAATCCAGAGAGTGACCATACATTTATTGCCACGACCTACTTGCGTGATCTCGCAATGACATATGCGTTTATACCCGTCATCACTGCATAAGCATTGGTTTAAGAAAATAATAATTAAAAAACCGTCATTGCGAGAAGACCGTAGGTCGACGAAGCAATCCACAAAAGTTATTAGGAATGGATTGCCACGCCACCTACGGTGGCTCGCAATGACGAATTATTTTCTTAAGTTTAAAAAAATAAAGTAGAAAAGTTGTCTATTAGTGAGCCACCGTAGGTGGCATGGCAATCCTTTCTAATCGCTTTTCTGGATTGCTTCGTCGACCTTACGGTCTCCTCGCAATGACGCTTGGTGATCAGGTTTTTTTATTCATCACAAAAAAATCGTGAATGCTCACATCTAAACTACAACTGTAGTATTAGATTCACGCCTACGCGGGAATGATGGTATGGACGAGTGAAGCGAAATATGCTTTACTTGTACGGAGTCAGCTGAAAAATAGTTTTCAGCTGCTCCAAATTAAATAATAATTTAATTAATAGGTTCATACCATGATAAATAATAGCATAAAAAATACTATAATAGGAATAGATTTAGCAAAAAATAGTATGCACTTGATGCAAGTCGATCAAAATGGCAAAAAAATAGGTTACCAAAAAGTTACAAGAGATGAGTTAATAGCCTATTTAAGCAATCTCGATAAAAGTTCATTGGTAGCTATGGAAGCATGTGGAGGAGCTAATTATTGGTCACAGGAAATTGCTAAGCTTGGTTTGCAAGTCAAACTAATGAAAAAAAAAGATGTAAAAGTTTATGCTACATCGAAACAGAAAAATGATTATAACGATGCGTTAGCAATATGCAAAGCGGCTCGTGATCCAGAATTAAAAACTGTGCTACTAAAAAGCAAGGAGGAACAAGATATAAAATTCTTGCATAAAATTAGAAGTAATACGATCAGAGATCGTGTGCAAAAAACTAATTCTACAATATCAAGTTTATGTGAATATGGCTATAATACAAAATTAAGTAAAAATAAATTTTGCAAATCATGTAGGCTGGAGGTAGAGTTAGCGTATAGTAAAGGTTATATAAATTCTGGGATAAGGTCAATTTTACTTTTAGAATGTAAAGAAATTGAGGATTTATATGACAAAGAAAAAACTTTAGAAAAGCTGATTATCAGCAATAATAAGCAAAGTGAGAAAGCTACTAGGTTGCAGACAATTTTTGGCATTGGAGCAATCAATGCTAGTTGTTTGAGTGTAGCCCCAATGGAAAGTTATCCAACCCCGAGGGATTTTGCTGCTTCGCTTGGTTTGGTACCAAAACAACATAGCTCAGGAGATAAGATAGTTTTAGGAGGGATTACCAAACAAGGAGATAGATATGCCAGAACTATGTTGATTCAAGCCGCAAGGACAATAGCAATAAGAGCAAAAAGTGATAAGGAATCAAAAGATAAACTAGTGCAGTGGGCAGTGAAGAAATTTGCTGAAAATAAATCATATAATATTATATGTGTTGGTTTAGCAAATAAGTTAGCAAGGATTGCTTATGCAGTAGTCACCAATGGTAGCGAATATGTTGCAAATTAGTTTAGTTGGAAAAAAAGAAGAAACTATGTCAACTAAATAAAAATTGGTAATTGATAAATATTGTGAGTAAAGAATAGTAACAATAAAGAGAACGAAAGTTAAAGAGTTAATGAATAAGTATTCTGAATAAAATCCGTAATTATGTCGAGGCTCTAGAAGCCGTGGGAATGAGAGGTCACTCAAGGATATTTATAAGAATGCAGAAACCATTATGGCACTTGATGCCGAATATATGACCGCTTCCTTTGTGGCTCTATTTTTTTATTTTCTTTCTTGACAAATTCACTCGTCCATATATGACAAATTCACTCGTCCATATATGACAAATTTTGATTATCGAGTAATAGACAGCTTTTCTACTTTATTTTCTTAAACTAACGCTTATGCGTCATCGCGAGCCACGAAGTGGCGTGGCGATCCAACAACCACTATGTAGTATCGCAATGACCTATGTTAGCTATATTTACCTCATATTTAGTGTTAAAAAATAAGGCACATGATCAGAAGGTTGAAGCCATCCCCTAGCTTCTGATAAGGAGCTGACCGATAACATCTTATCTTGTAAGTTACAACTAGTCCAAATATGATCTAGTCTACGTCCCCGGTTAGATTTTTGCCAGTCTATGTTTCTATAACTCCACCAAGTATAAAATTTTTGATCATACGGCACGAAATGACGGCTACTATCGATAAAACCTAGGGAAGATTGTAACTCCAACAAGGTTGACCGCTCTATATCTGTGTGGCTAACAACATTCCGCAATTGACGACTCGACCATACGTCATGCTCATATGGTGCGATATTTAAGTCTCCGGTTATGATCATCTTACTATTTTTACTACGATTATAGGTCAACCATTGTTGTACTAATTCTAAATATGCCAATTTATGTTTAAATTTCTCATTGATCTTTACATCAGCTATATCTCCACCAGCTGGTACATAAAAATTATGGATTTCTATACCCAGAACTTCAACTGCTACATGCCTTTTATCACTATTATATAATTCAAGGGAGAATCTATTAGTAATAGGAATTTTCGATAAAATTGCTACTCCATTATAAGATTTTTGCCCTGAATAATATATATGATTATAACCCATATCATTAATAGCTTGATGAGGAAATAACTCATTAACTGTTTTGGTCTCTTGGAGAGATATAATATCAGGCTGATGTTGATCAATTAGCTTCTTAAGCAAATCAAGTCGCAAACGTAGAGAGTTAATATTCCAAGTTACTATTTTCATTTACATAATCTTTCCGATATTTCTATTACTAATCATTTCTGGATTGCTTCGTCGGCTTACGCCGCCTCGCAATGACGTTATCTGTTATTGCGAGACCACATAGTGGTCGTGGCAATCCATTTGGATTGCTTCAATGCTATTAAAGTAGCTTCTCGCAATGACGCCAAGCTATTTTCTATGTAACTTTTAAATACCATGCGTAAGGTGAATTACTAAATGCTTTAAAAACCTAATCACCTTTGCCTCTGGGCTAAGATTTTTAGCCGCCCATTTCTTGATCCATGGTTCTATAAGCTGCCACATATTAATTTCTGGATCGAGCTGTTGTCCCACCCCTTCAACTACTACTATAGTTTTCTGTAATAATAGCAATTGTGGTTGCACCTCCATACCAAAATCTTCAGTAATTTTAAATAATTGGGCAAGTAACTTACCTATAGAAATATTTTTGACAGCATATCCTATAATCGGTTCGCTCACTGCTCTACAGGCTTGGGCAAAAAGATCAAGATCGGTATTTTTATCTATATAACCAACTCGAAGATGGACAAGTGCTACTAGCTTATAGTTTTTACTTAAAAAACCAAATAGGCTCTCAGCAATTGCCATTCTATCTTTATCAGGTAATCTACCCATAATACCAAAATCTAGTAACACTATGCTACCATCTGACCTAACTAGAATATTGCCAGGGTGCAAATCTGCATGAAAGAAACCATCTCTATATACTTGATTAAAAAACATTATAGCAAATTTTTGAGCTATTTTAGCTGGATCTAAGCCCTGTTCTATCAGCTTATCTCGAGCATAAATTGATGTTCCATCTACCCATTCTGTGGTTATTATATATTCATGCGTCAGTTGCCAATAAATTTTAGGAATATATATATCAACATCATTTTGGAAATTGTCAAACAATTCTGAGGCGGCAGCTGCCTCTAAACGTAGATCAAGCTCAAACTTCATAGTAGCATTAAATACATCCATTACTGCCACTAATCGTAGTCTTTTTAATTTTGTCGATATTCTTGCTACTAGCCTAGCCAGAATATATAAAAGTTTAATATCCTTATTATATGTGTGATGAATTTCAGGGCGTAATATTTTTACCGCAACCAACTCACCTGATTTCAGCCTAGCTTTGTGTACTTGAGAAATCGAAGCCGCCGCAACTGGTATATCCTCAAAGGCGGAAAATAACTCATCGGCACTTTGTCCAAAAGACTCCTCAATAATTTGTCGTGCGATATCGCTACTAAAAGGCGGCAACTTATCTTGTAGAGATTGCAAGTAGTTAGTAATTTTAACTCCGATGAGATCTGGTCTGGTGGAAAGAGTTTGCCCAAATTTTATATAAACAGGTCCTAATTTTTTAAAACAATCAGTTAACCTCATACCAAAATCGTCTTTTGGTAGTTTAAATAAACCAATCGGATAAACTATTATGGTTATCATCCAACCAAGAATTCTTAACCTAGATGGTAATTTTATGGTACCTGGATAAGTCAGAATTTGCTGCTTGCTTACCACTCTTAATATATGCAAAAAATTCAATAATAAGCTAATCATTTATAACCACTATGAATAGCAGCGATTCCTAAGTGAAGATTCTTATAACTAACATCGCTAAATCCAGCATCCTTTAACATAATTGCAAAATTCTCCTGATCTGGGAATAAACTAATACTTTCTACTAAATATTGATAAGCTGCTTCGTTGTTTGCTACAATTTTACCAATCTTAGGAATAATATTAAACGAATAAAACTGGTATAATTGCTTCAGCCCCTCATATTGCATTTTAGAGAATTCTAAACATAGAAATTTGCCCTTAGGCTTTAGTACGCGATAAGCTTCTTTTAGGGCATTGTCAATTTTTGACACATTTCTAATACCAAATGCTATAGTATAGCAATCGAAACTATTATCAGGAAAAGGTAATTTTTCCGCATCAGCTACGACATACTCTAATCCATGTAATATGTTACTATCAACAGCTTTATTACGAGCTATCGTCAGCATGTCTAAATTTATATCACACAAAGTGACTTGGGGTAATATATTTTGTTCCTTAGCTCGCTTTATTATCCTAAAAGCTATATCACCGGTGCCACTTGCAACGTCCAATATATTTGATGCTAAATTAGGAATTTGTCTAACAAATTGATCTTTCCATAGACGATGTATCCCTAAACTCATTAAGTCATTCATTACATCATATTCATTAGCAACGCTAGAAAAAATATCTCTAACCATATCTCTTTTCTGCTCAAAGGACACTTTGGAAAAACCGAAATTTACTTGACCAGGGAAGTCGTTATTATTATCCATATATTTCTACGAGTTTATATTGCAAATCATTATTTAGTCAATTCAGGAGAATTTGGGGCTAGAAACGATGGAGCGACGCCTATAAGTAATAGGCGAGCATTGAGCAACGACGTCACCAAATTCTCATCAATTGACTATAGTACCCTACAATTTTTATTCTATAAGTATTAAGCAGCATAAAAACGTCACTTAAATTTTATGTTTCCATCTTTTTCTATCAACTTTTCATTTGAATATATATACTGGGCTGGAGAATAATTCTCATCATGTTTAGTCAACAATTCACGAGCTATGAATATGTTGTCTAATAGCTTACCGACAGCTATTACCCCTTGCCTCTCACGAAATAAAGCGGGCAAAACCCCTTGGTAAGATATTTCTAGGTCTTTAATGTCATCGGTAATGACAAAATGCACCTTATCAGCCGTAATTTTTTTAATTGAACCTACTTTAACTAACCCCCCTACCCTAAATTCTTTGCCAAGTTTTAACTCATTAATCTTTGATGGAGGATAAAAAAATACTATATTATCTTCAAGGTTATATAATATCATATATACCCCTCCGGCACTGCATAATAGGTAAAATAATATAATTTTTAATCTATTTTTTACCCTTTTTTGCATTAACTAACCTAACCTTAACCTTATTATAACCTATCCAACTTGCTGCTAACAATAAGCCAAGAGCCAAGAAGGCAAACAGGTATGAAACTAGTAAATAATTCATCTTAATATTTTTTCTGCTGTTCCATTACTCTAATAAATTCTATAATCTCTTGAGCTGAACTATTTAAGTAAAAATGCTTTACATATTTTCCTTGTCTATCCATCAAATAAACGAAAGAAGAGTGATCTAACATATAATCTTCACTATTAGTATCTATTTTAGCATAATACACCTTAAACTTATCAGCCACTTCTTTAATCTGTTGTTCGCTACCTGTTAAACCAATAAACTTAGAATTAAAATGCTTTAAATATTCCTTAAGAACATCAGAACTATCACGTTTGGGATCGATGGTAATAAAAACAAATTCAACATCAATTTTATACTTATCAAGAGTATTAATGACCTCCATTATCTTTTGCAAAGAAGTAGGACAAATATCAGGGCAATAAGTGAAGCCAAAATAAATCAAACTCAATTTTCCTTTCAAATTATCACTATTAAAAATCTTGTCATCTTGATCAGTTAGCTCAAATTTTCCACCAATTTGCACATCATCATTATGCCCCCCTCCTCTACCAGCAAGAGGCTTCTGCGGTGTCTCAAAGGATAACCACAGATAAAATGACGTAATAGTTATTAATAAACCTAATGTTATAATAATTCCTATTATTACATTAGCCTGACGTTTCTCTTGCATTATATCCTATTTATTCTACAATATTAATTGCTTGTTTATTCAATATCTGAGCTACTTCCAACGCGGCATAAGTAACAATGTTACTAGCCCCAGCTCGCTTAAAACATAATAACGATTCTATCAAAGCCGCCTGCCAATTTAAGGCATTGACCTCCGCAGCAAGTCTCAACATAGCATATTCGCCGCTGACCTGATGGGCAAATATATTAGTATTAAAGCTATTTGCCGCTTGGGCTATGATATCCAAAAACATCATACCAGGTTTAATCATAATCATATCCGCCCCTTCAGCCAGATCATGTTCTATCTCTAACATAGCCTCTCTGCTATTGCGTACATCCATCTGATAGGTCGCTTTATCTAGATAAACTGCCTTATTACTGCTCACCGCATCTCTGAATGGCGAATAAAAATTTGAAGCATATTTTGCGGCATAAGATAGTATATTAACATTAATAAAACCTTCTGAATCTAGCATTTGACGTATTGCCATAATCCTACCATCCATCATATCAGATGGGGCTACGATGCCTACCCCAGCCTTTGCTAAAACTAAAGCTTGTTTACACAAAGCTTCAACCGTCTTATCATTATCTACATCACCATTATGTAAAATACCATCATGACCATGCGTAGTATAAGGATCCAGTGCAACATCACATATTACACCAATATCAATGTTAGCCTTTTTGATACTTCGAATAGTCCTACACATTAAATTATCTAGATTATACGCTTCATCCGCATTGTCACTTTTTAACTTTGCCTCTATACAGGGAAAAAGTATTATGGCATTTATGCCATTCTCATAAGCCTGCCTAGCAGTCAATACTACTTGATCAATAGACAACCTATATATACCAGGCATGGTGCTAATCTCCTGACGCTGGTTTTCCCCTTCAACAACAAATAATGCTAGCACTAAATCATTAACGCTAAGCCTATTCTCCGCTACTAATTCTCGTAACCACCGAGTTTTTCTATTTCTTCTTAATCTTACTGTTGGATACATCCATTTCTCAAAATTTTAAGTTTAATACAAATACAGCTATCCTGATTAGCATTACTATACGTCTATTAGCGAAGCACACGACAAAGCAATACTGTTTTGTATCACCGTCCCTACTCGACTTTGTGTCATCCCTGCGAAGACAGGGATCTCAGATTCCCGCCTACGCGGGAATGACAAAACCCCACAACTGTTGAAAGTTAGAAGGTAAGCGGGTTTTAGATAGGTTTTCTGTCATTGCGAGACCACGCAAGTAGGTCGTGGCAATCCATCTTTGGTTACTTTTATGGATTGCTTCGTCGACCTACGGTCTTTCTCGCTAATAGACGTTGACCACATACGACTTTTAAACTATTCGGTCTAAAACCTCTTCCTCTTCTAACTTTCAACAGTTGTGGACAAAACCCCGAGGGAATTACAGCTTACATACTTCGCCGGGTTACGTACTCCCTGCAATAACAAAAGTTTCTTAGGGTTTATACTCTTTTTAGGCAATATATCACAAAAATTTCTGCCACTAAGTAAAAAAATGTTTTAATTGCATAAAAATCCAATATTTTACATAAAATTAATAAAAATTATTCTTTTTGATATAAATCCACTTGACTTATACTATAAAATATCAATAAATATGTTCCATAATAAAAATTATTATGGAAGATTATGAAATGTCAAATGCCAACGAGTAAAGATAAGAAAGCTGTATTGAAAAAAGTACCCCTAACCATTATTGGCAATGCTAATACCGCGGTTGATACTGCCGATACTAATTCTGAAAATATTGACTACTGGAAGTATAAGATTTTTAATATGGCAAATATATTTAATGAATCTCAAGATGACCCTGTGCAGTGGGACAATGTAACTTTCTATAAAATTAATGACTCTCTGCACAATATTTGTTCTGACTTAAAAAATCAGTTAGATAAGATAACTGATCCAATGGTAACCCTTACACATTTAAAAAATTCAGTTAATAATGCAGCAATAGAGTCTTTTTCAACTAGAAAACAGTTGAGTAAGACTATAAAACACCATGATATGGAATATTTTGATTCAAGTAAATTCACTGATGATAATATTAAAGCATTTTGTGATAAAGTAAATAACACGATTGCATCTTATAATATAGTATTAACAGCCTTAAAGTTAGCCAGAGTATCTTCGCCGAAAGATAGGGATAAAATCACTGAACATTTATGCCCTCAATTATCTGAAATGGGTCATGAATATTTAAATAAGAATATCAAAAATATTGTAACAGGAGTCTGTAAGGGCTTAAATGATAATCGTACTTTTTGGTCTAAATTATGGAATAATGATTTTAAAGTTTCTAGCACAAATTTGCATCATATATTGGACGAAACAACTAATTCATGTGAGGGCAAGGAAAATAATGAGGCTAAGCTATATAGTTCATTACCTATTTTAGATTATAATGATCCAAATACATGCAATGATGCGGTTCCTATAAGCAGGTTTAATAAGCTATATCGTTCATTTTCTCCTCCTAAAATAACTAATTGTAAGAGCCATCATCCTTCTATAAGCTCTCCTATTCTTAAAGCATCTTCAGTCGAATTTTCAGAGTGGAATAAATTTAACCTTCTTAATGGTATACTTGCAGCAAAACTGCATAACTTTATCTAATTTTTTTGTTAGTATGAATTTTTTATACATTTGGGTTTCATACTATGCAAATACCATCGATTACTATTGAGCAAGTAGCTCAGCAATTTAAAGCTTGGCGTCAAACTAAAACTAATAAGTTTGATCCTATACCAAACCATCTAAAGGAATTAGTTCACCAATTACTCCATCATTATTCTTACCAAGAGATAGCTATAGTAAATCAAATTGAATTAGGTGACAAAGAATGCAGAAATAGCTTTAGATAATGTACCAATTTCCGCTATTTTGTTTCGAATCCATCGCTTCATATTAGCCCAAAATTTTTCTATTGGATTTAAGTCTGGAGAATATGGGGGTAAAAAAATAACTTCACAACCAACTGATTCTATTAGCTCTTTTGTCTTTTGAGATTTATGAAAACTAACGTTATCCATCACTACAACCTGTCCTGCTGTTAACTCTTTAATCAAAAATTTTTCAACCCAATTATTAAATAGTTCTGTATTACAAGTTTTATTAAAAACAAAAGGGGCTATTGGTTTGTTATTTACTAAACCAGCTATTATATTAGTCCTTTGATAATGCTTCCCACTCTTCTTGCCAATCAATAATTCTCCTATCTTACCCCAACCTCTATCTTGGCAAATTGTCATATCTATCCCACTTTCATCAAGATATACTATTTTATCTTTATCATATTTACTGATCTTTTCTAAATAATCAGATCGTTTCTCTGCACTTGCTTCCAAATAGCTAAAGGTTTTTTTTTATAACTAAATCCTAACTTTTTTAATATATTAGCTACTTGAGAACCTGTAATTCCAAAATTCTTACCAATTTCTTGTAGCTTACTATTAGGGTTATTTGTTACGAAATATTCCAATGCTTTTTTATCAATCTTACTTTTAAATCCTAGTCTAGCTCTTGCCAGCACTGTTCCTTCTTTTCTTCTCCTTACGTTCCAACGGCTAATTGTATTTTTATGTATAGCAAATATTCTAGCAGCAGATTCTTGACTATTACCTTTTTCTATATAATTTATTACTTTTTCTCTTAAATCTTGACTATATGGACTTGTTGACATTTTTTCCTTTATTTATACCACATCTTATCACCTAATTCAATTTGATTTACTATAAACATCTTAATATTAATAAAGCAACAATTAGTTCAACTAAAAAAGCCCATGAACCTACCATCAAAACTTCTTCTGTCTCAACTTCAAATCAATCCCTACAACAAAATATTAATTTTCTCCCATTTCAACTAGTAAATTCTATAGATACCGATCCTGTAGCTGCTCCCAAGCAAAATCACTATACTTGTCACATTATTAAACCAAATGGTACCAAGCTTATTATCCAAACACTAGAGCCAAAAACTATAATTCAGACATTTTTATGCTGCAACTAACCCCGGCGTCAGTTATTTTTGTTGCCACTATTGCCATCGATTTTCGCAAGGGTATCGATGGCTTAATCGCTGTTTGTAGACAAAAACTTTCTTCTGACCCTCTTAATGGTTCCTTGTTTTTATTCTATAATAAAAACAGAACTGCCATTAAAATTTTGTCCTTTGACGGTCAAGGCTTTTGGCTATGCTCTAAACGCCTATCCAAAGGTAAATTTACGGCAAAACTTTTCCCATCTGATAATTCATCTTACCAAATTTGTTATAGAACCTTACACATTCTTATTCATAATGGCGATCCTAGTTCTGCCAAATTCTCTAATGATTGGCTTCCTGTCGTTTAAGCTGCTGTCTCGATTAATTCCGTATTATTCATATATCTTGCATAGGCAAAAGGCGTATAATCCTCAGGATGCTTCTTTGCTTTGCTACTATGCTCTTGTAGCCAATTTAAATATTTAAAGGCATTGATCTCGTTCTCACTACAAGTCTTTACTATACTATACAGACCACTATGTATCTCAGCACTATTGATTGTTTTAAAGAATAATGAATTCTTCCTTTGTAAAATAATGGTACGCAGTGATCTCTCAGCCCAATTATTATCAAGATTGCTAACTGGGATTTTTAAAAATTGGGTCAAACCTTCTTTATTATTTATCCAATATTTCATAGCTTGTCCAAGCCTACTATTAGGCTCAACTTTCTTGTCGTTAAATAATTCGTCTATTTTGTTATATATGTTTTCTATATATTTACTGCTATGTTCCTGATGATACCCAAGTTTCTCTTCAGGACTCATCTCTTTACATTGATGTTCATTGTGGTAAATCCCACGTGTTTGTTTGAGAAAATATCCGCATTCTTCAGGGTAATATAGTTCATTTTCTGTAAATTTTCTCTGACCATGTGACAAACAATTGATCATCACTATTATTGCCAGTAATTCTTTATCTGCTTCTGATAATACCGGGTTATTATTGTTACTTGCGTCAGTCATTAATTGGATAGAATCTGTTCTATTCTTACGATTCTTTAGTACGTTACCTATATTTTCTCCACCATGCCTATTACCGGTAAAATATAAAACTATTACCTCATTATTTGCAGTCTTAGCACATATTGTAGTAGTATAACAGCTGCGTCCTTTCTTATTTTGAGTACGTAATTTTTTATTGGCTATAGTAATTTCTAAAATCCTAGCTCTAGTATCATCAAGGTTCAGTGAACTACATTCGGCAGCCATTTCCAATAATACCCCGTAAATTTCAGCTCCACCACCTTCTTGCCAAACATCTAAATATTGTTGCCAGAGCGAGCTGTATGCTATAGGAACCCCGCTTAAACTCTGTAGCCTAGATAAACGGTAGAAAGGAGTACCATAGGTCTTTTGTAACACTATTGCACTTCTGCTACTATTTGTCCATTTGTTGATATTTTTATTGTTCATAACTGTATAATCGCAAGCATTACAGCGTAACGTTTTCTTTACATATCTGTTGACTGTAATTGGAGCATTACCTGTAAATTGTAGCAATTTTCTAGCTTCACTATTATATAGTTTGCCATTATAGCAGTGAGGACAGCTATCACCACTACAAAAATTCTCAGGAGTTAAATAGCTGGTATTCGCATCCTTATAATCATCAAACCCATATTTACCTTGCCAATTACTACGATCTATCTTTTTGGGCTTATCGCACTCTCCTTCATTACCACCATTCCCGTTATCAGATTCACCTGGCGGTTCTTTTAATGAATCTGAACTATCTTTTTTTTGTGATCTGCCTTAAAACCAATCAGCATTTCCTTAAGCTTATTTATACTGATATTTGATGATGCTAGCTTGTCTATTAGCTCGTTACAAAATTTCACAAGCTCTACTATCGTTTGCTGTTCATCTCCCGTTAATGAACTTTCCTTGACATGCTGTATTAGTTCTTCTCGTTCTTCAGCACTTAAGGTCGCTACTTTTGGTTTTTTCATTTGATTAATTATCATTATTATTAATATTTCAAATATTATAATATGACTGCTACTTTTTCAACTAGTTTTTTTATTAATCTGTTTTTTATTAATCGGTGATATTTGCATAGTAGAAATCCAAATTTATACAATAAATTCATACTAGCAAAGAAATTAGATAGTGTTACGCAGTTTTGCTGCAAGTATACGATTTTAAAGTTTCTAGCACAAATTTGCATCATATATTGGACGAAACAACTAATTCATGTGAGGGCAAGGAAAATAATGAGGCTAAGCTATATAGTTCATTACCTATTTTAGATTATAATGATCCAAATACATGCAATGATGCGGTTCCTATAAGCAGGTTTAATAAGCTATATCGTTCATTTTCTCCTCCTAAAATAACTAATTGTAAGAGCCATCATCCTTCTATAAGCTCTCCTATTCTTAAAGCATCTTCAGTCGAATTTTCAGAGTGGAATAAATTTAACCTTCTTAATGTATCATCTAATGCAGAGCCTGTTCTCGATGTTTGGGAAGATTTACCAGTTTTAGTAGGGGATCATTCTAAAATACCAGACCATATCTAACTATTGGTATCATGCTGTCATTACGAGTAAAACCGTAAAGCAGCGAAGCAATTGACAAGCTTCTGGATTACCATGCTCACATACGCTCGCAATGGCAAGTTATAGACTTATAAGTCATTGCGAGACCACGCAAGTAGGTCGTGGCAATCCATTTTTGGTTACTTTTATGGATTGCTTTGTCGCTACTAAAGTAGCTTCTCGCAATAACGTTTGTGAGTTTGGTTAAATACTAATCGGATTAACTTTAACATAAATTTGTTGATATATATCAAAGCCAACTGGATTTAGCTTGTAATCAATTTCTGCTTGCTGCAAATGTTTCAGTGTTTTAATACAATCCTCTAATTTAAGCTTATTTACAGCTTTTTTAAAATTTGCCACATATTTATAAAAAATTGGTGGGGATAGTGATTTTACCGCCACATCTATATCAATACCAATTTCTAACTTACTCAATATGATGTATAAATTTAGATAATATCTGATTAATGCTCTGATAATTAGCACTTCATTAATATTTTGTTGTTTTAATTTATTGAATTCTTGTAAAAAATTATCAGCATCTTTTGAGGAAAAATAAGCACATAAATTATCCCCATTTCCCATAAAATCATCACTAACTACCTGCCGTGCATCATCTAAAGTAATTTGCTCTTTATCAAATGTAAAATATGTTAATTTATCGATTTCACTAACTAGCGTTTGATGGTCACCTTTTAGGCGAGTTGTTAAATAGTTAACAGCATCTTCTTTTATAACCTTCCCTACACTATTACATTTATGTAAAATTATCTTAGCAATTTTTTGTTCATCATCATGATAACAAGCTAAAGAAGCCAAATAAGTTTCCGTTTCAAAGAATTTACGTATGCTAGAAGCAGTTGATAATTCATCAGCAATAAACACTAAGAAATGCACTGAATCTTTACTAAGAGCAAGTTTTAAAGATTTATCTATAGATTCTCCAACTGATCTTACAGTAATCAATTGTTTTTGCATAAAGAAATTTTGGGTATTAACTAAAGTTTCAAGCGACCGAGATTTAATCTCTGAATATTCTATAGAGGTTTTTAGTAAATCAAATTTCTTTACTAAGGCTTTACAAACTTTATCTATATACCCTTTATCTGGACCATAAAGTAACAGAGCCTTAATTTGTCCATTTTCTACCTTATCAAGTAGCTGCATAGTTTGTGATAGATAGAATTTCATCTTTAATGCTATTTTGCTTTAATGATATTTTGTTTAAAATATAAAATTAATCTTTCCAGTATCTCATTCGCCCCTTGTTTTGTAAGGTCTTCCAATGCCTTATCATTATCTAAATAACTATGATAAGGTGAAGAAGCTGTACTATAAGAGGTCACATGACGGAATGTTCCTGAGGTAACCTGTTGATTAGTCACAACATCAACTAACCTATATTGAATAGTTTGACTTACTGTTTCTCTTAACACATCAGAATTTTTTTTAATAATAAGCGGTAAAATTTTGTTGGTAAATTTTACCTTTAATAAATACTTTGTTGTTGATGTTGTAGATTTTGGTAGAATACTAGACAAATAGTAACAAAATTCTGCCCCAGCAATAGAGTCTATTGGCTCAACTTCAATAGCACTTAATTGGCTTAATTCTTGTAAACTATATTTATTACTATATACAGGTCTTAAACTACAAGAGGTACATAAAAACAAGTAAGTGACGATTACTAATAAACTCAAGCTACTCTTTATCAACTATTAGCCCCCTCCTGTTTAGCTAATTCCTGAGATTGCCCATTATCAGCCACTTTGTTTTTATTATAGTTACGCCTTCTAGGGGGACGAGTATAACTTGATTTCTTATCAATATATTTACGATTTGACTTAATGGTATCAACAACATTTTCATTGTCCAACTCAGTTACCACTAATGCCTTATCAGTTTCTTGACTAGACTCAACAACCTCTTTGTCAGTTTTTTCGTTATCAATTGCTATTTCTACATTTTTATTTAACTCACTACTAGCTTCTAACTTATCAGGAGTTTTCCATTTTTGCTTCTTTCTATTAGGATTTGAACTAGTAGGTGGCTCTTTATTAATCTTTTCTTCTTGATAATTAGAAGACTGATTTTGAATTAATGGTTTACTAGTAGCCCCAGCATGGCTAGATTTTTTTGGCAATTTTATTTTTTCAATTGAATAATTATCAGAAGTGGCAGATGGATCAACGTGGAATCTTAACTTTAAATTATATTTTTCTTCAATTATAGATATTTCTGAACGCTTATTATTCAGTAAATAGATGACTGAATGAATATTAGCAAAAACATTTACTAGATCGATATTTTCATTAAAAATTTCATTCTCTATCGTACGTAAAATTAACATAGCATTTGACTCATCTGCTCTAACAAGCCCTTTGCCATTACAATATGAACAAATCGATGAATTCGATTCCAAAAATGATGGTCTTAATCTTTGCCGAGACATCTCAAGCAAACCAAATTGGCTAATATTAGCAGTTTGAATTCTTGCCCGATCTCGACTTAGAAATTCCTTAAAAGATCTCTCAATAATTCTACGATTTCTAGCATCATACATATCGATAAAATCAATAACTACTAAGCCTGATAAATCTCTTAATTTAATTTGCCGAGCAATTTCTCTGGCAGCTTCCAAGTTGGTCTTTAACGCCGTTTCTTCAATATTTTTCTCAGCAGTTGCTCTGCCTGAGTTAACATCAATCGAAATAAGGGCTTCTGTTGGATTTATTACTATATACCCACCGGAAGGTAAAGCAAAAACAGGCTGATATAATTTAGTTAGCTGCTCCTCAATAACAAATTTTGTAAAAATTGGTACTTTATTTTTGTATTCTTTGAGCTTACCAATATCTGTAGGTAATATATCCTTCATGAATCTTACAGCGTTTTGATATGACTCACTACCCTGTATTATCAATTCTTTAACCGTATGATCACACATATCCCGGATGACTTTTTGGATCAGCCCATCTTCTTCATGTATAAAACATGGAGCTATAGATTTAAGGGTACTCTCTCTAATTTTATTCCATAATTTTACTAAATAATCATAATCTCTTTTGATGTCTAAAGTAGTACATCCAGCACCAGCCGTACGAATTATAATACTTGATACGCTGCTACTATTATTTGAAGTTATTTTACTAACAATATTCTTAAGCCTCCTCCGTTCATCAGCATTGGATATCTTACGTGATACACCATTCTGGGAGGACGTATTAGGCATTAAAACACAATATTTCCCAGCAAGAGACATAAAGGTGGTAAACGACGCTCCTTTATTACCTCTTTCTTCTTTGGTAACTTGCACAAGCAGAATCTGCCCCTTTTTTATTACTTCTTGAATTTTGTATTGCTTTTGTTTATTCTCTTCATCTTTATCACTTCTCTCAACATTTATTGTTTCAATGTCATTATCTAGAACATCTAAATTAAATTCTACCTGAATTTTTTCGTCCACTAATCTTTCTATAGCATTTAAATCAATTTCTTCACTATCTATTATCAGATTATAATTTCTCTTTGTTTCAGACTCCACAAGATCATCTTGGGTAATATCTGAAAGAGAGATTTCTTGTAATTTGTTTATAGAAGGCAAAGATTTAAGATCGGATGCTGGTATATTATAATAATATGGGCTAATTTCAGTAAAAGGTAAGAATCCACTCTTATCAGGACCATAATCTATAAAGGCAGCCTGCAAGGCTGGTTCAACTCTTATAACTTTTGCAAGATATATATTACCCTTGTTTTGCTGTTTTATCGCAGTTTCATATTCAATATCTTCAATATTATTATTATGATTTAGTAATACTACCCTTGTTTCATTAGGAAAGTTAGCATCAACTATAATTTTCTTACTCATTAATTTTTTACTCGTAAATTTCTAGGTACATCTCTAATATTTTGCAAACCTAGCAACATTAAACAATATCTATTTATTATGACAAATTTAAAAAACATTCATATCGTTTTAAGTACACTAACCTAATAAATAACTACCATTAGAAATTTCTTAGCCATCTTACGCAAATTCGCTGTTCTATAAACCTAAATTTTATTCATGGTCATAATAAAATTAATTAGACAAATTTTAATGAATAAGCTAATGTACTTTTGATTACACAAACTTCTTAAACGCCTCTCTATTAAGAAATTTATATACGATGTAATCTAGTTTAGCAAACAATTATTTATGACCCAAGATAATCATTTAAAAACAGCTTTGCTATTATTTATTAGTGTATTTCTTTTCGCATGTATTACTTACATCAATGCACTAGTAATACCAGATTTTTTAATAAGTAAAGGCCTATCTGGAGATCAGCTAGATCATATCGAATCAATCGAAATGTTAGGTTATATAATAGCTGGTTTATTCTTAACCCCATTAATTAATAAAATCAGTGACAACAAAACTACCATTATTAGTTTAATCTTACTGATAATAGGTATATTAAACCTAATTATGATCAAGGATTACACCATCCTTAAAATCAATTTTATTATAATGGCATCCGCCTACTACACTTACATAACCACTACTATCATCAAAATAGTGGAATTAACCAATAACTATAAATACTATAAATATTTTGCTCTTATTATCTTTTCTTTGCTATGGATAGCTGGACAATTTACCGTTGATTTACTAGCCGAATTTCTAGAATCAGCGACAAATGGGTTATTATTATGCGTATCACTTTATAGTTTTATTATTATAACTTGCTTACAAAGAGATAATATTAACAAAAATACAATTTTAGTTTCTAGATTTTCATTTTTAATTGAGAACATAGAATTACAGGTTCTAACAGGCTTTATGGTATCTTATATTACTTTCGATATATTGTGGTATTATGAGGAATTTGCTTTAGAAAAACACTTTCCTGTATCAAAGATAGACACTATTTCCCATTATACTCTTATGAGTATATTTTTCTTGATATCACCTGTTATTTTATCATTAAAAATAATCAATAAATATCTTGCTAACTTAATACTGATGATTATCCTCTTAGCCAGCTTTATTCTTTTACCCCACTATGGGGTCACTTTAATAGGCAACATCTATCTCCTTTCTACAATTGGTGTATGTTTATGTGCTATTTTTATTTGTAATATATTAATATTATCCGGTAAATTTGAAGCCCAAGATTTGAGAACCGCACTAGCAATATATTTCACTATGTGTGCTATTGGTATTTATTCTGGAGCTTTATCTTCTTATATAGCACATGGACTTTATGATGGACAAGGTTTTCTATTTTCTACATATACTGTTGTTGGGACTTTTGTACTTTATTATTCTTGGTACTTTTTTAAACGAAAATTATACAGATTTCCTACTTAGAGCGATTAAATAGATCTCTACTGACTCTTTACGGCTAGAAGATGGTTTAAAATGCTTAACCTTATGAAAATTAAGTTTAATTCTGTTCAAGGCACTATTTTCTGTACCACCTCGAAAAATTTTAGCAATAAAATGCCCTCCCGGCTTTAAAACTTTTAAGGCAAAATCAAGGGCATGTTCACATAAGTCAAGAGTTCGAATATGATCTGTTGTTGCATGACCTGTTGTGTTCGCAGCCATATCACTCATTACAATATCAGCCTTACCATCTAGCATTTTTATAATAGTCTCTTCAGTATCTTCGGCATAAAAGTCTTTTTGCAAACAATCTACACCAACAATTGGCTCAATCTCAAGCAAATCAACAGCAATTATCATATTAGTGGGCGTTGCTCCATCACTCCTGCTACCCAATTTTCCTGAATTAACTATACCAGAATCATTAGATTTAATAATTTTGGCAGCAACCTGGCTCCACCCTCCTGGGGCAGCCCCTAAATCAACTAATTTCATCCCTGGTTTTAACAAATTAAACTTCTCATGAATTTCCAGCAATTTATAAGCTGACCTGGATCTGTAACCATCAAGCTTGGCTTTAGCAACGTAAGGATCATTTAATTGGCGTGCAAGCCACTCTTTTGATGAAGTTTTTCGCCTTTTTGCAGTTTTAACGGCAACAAATTTACCTCTAAAACCTGATATGTTAGATGTCATGATCGGCAATCTCTTCAAAGTTTTCGCTAGATATTTTAGCAATTCTATCCAATACAGAATTAACAAAACCAACCTCGCCCTCGCTCAACATATCATTTGTAATGTCGGTGAATTCATTAATTACCACTTTATTCGGTACATTTGGAAAAAATTGTAATTCACAAATTGCCACACGCAGAAGAGCAAGAAGCAGAATAGGTAAGCTAGTAATTTGCCATTCAGCTGTTAAATGCCTTGATATCATCTTATCAATTTGAGGTAGATTTACAACTACAGACTTTACTAACAATTCAAAATGGCTTATACTTAATTTTACTTTTATTGGTTTATTTAAACTAGCTGTTAGATTGGTTGTTAAACTATTAGCCGCTCTCTCATCTTGATAGAATTGAATAATTTGCTGTATGATTTTTTCTATGTTGCACTTAGGATCTTCCGGTTTATACTGATAAATTGCTTGTACCGCAGCAATGCGTGCTATCGTTTTGGTGTTAATTTTGGCTGAGGTCATAAAATTTTTCAACAGTATTGTAACATATTTAATCTATTACCTATAGCAAAAAAGTATAACTTAGTAAACCTCTTAAAAAAATAATGAGTTGTATGTTATCAATATTCGGATTTATTCTGACCATCAGCCTATTAGTATTTGTTCATGAGTTTGGTCATTATTACGTAGCTAAAATGTTTGGAGTAAAAGTCGAGGAATTCTCGATAGGTTTTGGCAAGGAACTATTCTCTAAAATAGACAAAGATGGCGTAAAATGGAAAATTTGTGCCATACCCTTCGGTGGTTACGTTAAAATTTATGGATTTGACCCTGCAACATTGGAAAAACCCAAATCTTGGGAATCCGGTTCTTTAGAGCATCCGAATCCGTCACATTACGCCTTTCTTAGCAAGCCTCTCTATGCCCAATTCTTAATTGTAGCCGCTGGACCTATAGCTAATTACTTGTTAGCCATTGTAATATTCACAACTATTTATTTTTCTCACGGTCAAATAGAGATACCACCAATAATTGGTGAAGTGGTAGCTAATTCCCCTGCAGAACTAGCTGGACTTACAAAAAACGATAAAATTATTATAGTGAATAATAATAAAATTAACAGTATCGCCGATTTACAAAACAACCTATTAACCAATGGAATCAAGCCTCTCCATCTTTTAGTTGACAGAAATGGTGAGGTTATAGACATTTCTATAATTCCGGTAGAGAAAAAACTAGATAATCATCCTAATCTAAAAAGACCTTATATAGGAATTATTGCTAAAAATGAGCCTATTTATATTAAAATGAATATTTTTCAAAGTATCTATCAAGGATCCGTAGACGTTATTTATATCTCAAATTTAATTTTAGGACATTTTGGACAAATGTTAATGGGGACAAGATCATTAAATGAAATTGGTGGACCAATTACCATTGCCCAAGAATCAGGAAAATCTTTAGAACAAGGAGTAGCAAGCTTTGCCCTATTTGTTGCTATGATATCAATTAATCTAGGTTTACTTAATTTGCTACCAATTCCAGTTCTGGATGGTGGACATTTAGTATTTATAATATATCAAATAATTTTTGGTAAAACACTTAGTGGGGCAATAAAAAATGTTATACTAAGATTAGGTATAGGGATAATTATTTTTCTTATTGTAATTTCTCTGTCAAATGATATAAAAAACTTAGTTTTTAAATAATTAAGTTAACCATATCCGTTACTCTAAAATTAAAATATTAAAGAAAAGAAGGTTCTTGTGAAAATAAAAGTCAAACCAACTATTAAAATAGCTATTTTGGCAACAACTATTTTATATAATATCTCCGCTTTATCAGCTGAGTATGTTAAAGAAATAACTATTCAAGGTAACAAAAGGATTGAAACCTCAACTATTGAAAATTATTTAAAGCTTCAAGTTGGAGAAGAATATAATTCGTCAAGAGCAGATGAAGCAATCAAAAATCTTTACGCAACATCTTTATTTGAGAATATAACTATTAGACTAGTAAGTGGTGGCAATTTGATAGTTACTGTTTCAGAAACTCCTTTTATTGCTAAGGTAATATTCAAAGGTAATTCTAAAATCAAAACCTCTGTATTATCGAAGGAAATGCTTACTATGACCGGTGAGTCAATGAGTCGGGCTAAAATCCAACTGGATGTCGAGAAGATTAAGGAGATGTACAAACGTTCCGGTCGTTATTCGACAACTGTCACCCCACAAATCGAAAAGCTTGAGAATGATCGAGTAAGAGTTACTTTTGATATTGCAGAAGGACCTAAAACAACAGTTAAACAAATTTATTTCCAAGGAAATAATAATTATCGTACTAATGAACTGCAATCTGTTATCCTAACCAAACAATCGAAATGGTTTAGTTTTTTAGAAACTAATGATACCTATGATCCAGATCGTTTGGCGTATGATAAAGAATTACTAAAGGAATTTTATCAATCAGTAGGATTTGCCGATTTCCGCGTTATTTCTGCTACAGCAGAGCTAAATCCAACCAAGGAATATTTTACCATCACTTATTCTATTGATGAAGGAGCAAAATATAAATTGGGCAACATTACTATTGACAATAAACTGCCTAATATTGATCTAAATGAAATTAACAAATATATTAATGTTACTTCCGGTGAAACATTCAATATTAATCGTTTAAATAAAATAACTAATAAACTTACTGCATATTTTGCCAGTCAAGGTTATCCAGGAATTAGTGTTTATCCCGATGTAAGTGGTAAAAATCCAGATCATACTGTCGATGTTAAATTTGTGATAGATAAGGCAGATAAAGTATATATTAATCAAATTAATATTACTAATAATCTAAAAACTGAAGATAAAGTTATTAGGCGAGAATTTAAAATTTCTGAAGGAGATATATTTAATCGTTCTTATATTGAGAAAGGTGATCGAAATTTACGTAATTTAGATTATTTTGAAAAAGTACTTATTAGCGTCACGCCCACAGAACGAAAAGATAAATATGATATTAATATTGATGTTGAGGAAAAATCAACGTCATCAATTAGTTTTGATGCTGGCTATAATACAGCAGGCGGACCATTTGGACGTATATCATTCTTAGAACGCAATTTAATTGGTACCGGAAAATTGTTAAATGCTGGAGTGCAAGTAGGGAAAAAAAGTATTAGCTACTATGGCGGCATAACCGAGCCTCATTTTCTTGATAAAGACTTATCGCTAGGTTTCAATGCTTTCAATAATTATAGCGGTCGTGGTACTTCATTCCTTTCACAAGGAGATCAAAATTATACGTTAAAATCTATAGGACTCAAAACCTCTCTTGGTTATGATATTGCCGAAGATTTAAGTCATGAAATTGACCATACTATTAAAAGAGAAGTATTAAGCTCTCCAGGCAATCCGGGTTCTATATTCTTAAATGAACAAATGGGAAAATTCGTAACATCTGCCATTGGGCATACTATCACTTATGATCAACTTGATAGTAGGATTGTTCCTAAAAATGGTTACGTTATAAGTGGTACCCAGGAATTTGCTGGTGTTGGAGGTAATAATAAATATCTAAAACATGAACTAGACGGTAAGTATTTTAAATCTTTTATCAATAATAAATTTACTTTGAAAATTGCTAGTAGTGTCGGTAATATAATGGGTGTTGGAGGTAAAACTGTTAGAATTTCTGATCGCTTTAATTTGGGTGATTATAGTCTTAGAGGATTTGCTGCCAGTGGAATAGGCCCGAGAGAGAAAAGAACAAATGAAGGTCTTGGTGGAGAAAAATATTATACAGTTTCAACAGAACTTAATTTTCCGACTGGTTTACCAGAAGACTTTAATTTGACTGGTGCTGTTTTTATAGATGCTGGTAGTCTGTGGGGGGTAAGATTAAATTCTAAAAGTACCTATAAAGCTGATAGTTTTTATAATGATAAGTCGCTTCGGGCTTCTGTTGGAGTTGGCTTTATCTGGGTCACTCGCTTTGCCCCTATCAGAATGGACTGGGCTTGGCCAATTAAGAAGCGACCTTATGATGAGAAGCAAACTTTCCATCTAAAGTTCTCTACACATTTTTAACATGAAAGGTGTAAAGAACCGGGCTAACATTACACGCAAGGATGTCATTTATGCTCAACTTAGTGTCATTCCTGCTCGACTTAGTGTCACCCCCACAACTGTTGAAAGTTAGAAGAGGAAGCGGTTTTAGACCGGATAGTTTAAAAATCGTATGTGGTCAACGTCATTGCGAGGAGTGCTAAAGCACGACGAAGCAATCTAATGAATGTGGATTGCCACGCTCACATACGTTCGCTCGCAATGACGAGCATTTTTACCAAAACGTCATTACGATGATGACGGGTTGTAGGTTTATACGTCATTGCGAGGAGGCATAAGCCGACGAAGCAATCTAATGAATGTGGATTGCCACGGACCTACTTGCGTGGTCTCGCTAATAGCGGAAAACCTATCTAAAACCCGCTTTACCTTCTAACTTTCAACAGTTGTGGTGTCACCCCTGCGTAAGCAGGGGGCTAGATTCTCGCCATTACTAAGAATGACAACGAGAAGCGGGGAAATCTATTAAGCGGAGATTAAATGCTGAGCAAACTATATAACGATCTTCTTTTACAGATTAAATCCAATAAATATGATTTCTTAAGGTTTGACCTGATTAAGCAAGATCAAATAAAGAATCTTGCCGTTCAGCTTACTGCAAAATATGATACTGTGATTATTATAGGTTTTGGTGCATCTTGCCTAAATATTAGGGCATTGCTAAGTATGAAGGCAGTAGCCACTAAAAGGCTAATATATCTTGATAATTTAGATCAGTTAGCAATTGATAAAAAATTGGCAGTAGTTAACTTAGATAAGGCAGTGTTTTTTTCATTGAGTAGGTCTGGAAATACCAATGAAACCTATTTATTAACTAAGTATGTTTTAGAAGTTTTGCACGTTCCTTCTCAAAATGTTTATGTAACAGTACCGTTTAGTAATAATTTGTTATATAATTTAGCAAAGTCTTTTGGTGCAAATTGTTTAGAGCATGATAATGTAAGCAGTGGAAGATTTGGTATAATTTCTAACGCCTCTTTACTACCAGCAGCAATTGCAGGAGTTGATGTAGGCAAAGTTGTTGCAGCTGCTTCCCAGAAAATATCAGATATTATCCTTGATGGCTCTATAGTCAATTCAGGAGAAGTAGATAGCAGGAGCGATGGAGCGACACCTATAAATAATAGGCGAGCATTGAGCGACGACGTCACCAACTTCTCATCAATTGACTATAATATTTGTGAGATAGCTGCGTATTACCTCAATCAATATTCTTTAAATAGACATATGTTAGTTATGTTTAATTATAGTTACCAATTAGATGGTTTATATAGATGGCAACAACAAATTATAGCTGAATCACTTGGTAAGAATGGCTTTGGTATAACCCCTATAATTGCCAAAGGGACATTCGATCAGCATAGTCAGTTGCAACTTTATTTAGAAGGTCCGGATGATAAATTTTATAAAATTATTACTAACAATAAAGAGAACTCAGAGATTGCGAGGAGTTTAGCTGCTCATGCTAACAATATATATAATGCATTAGTGCAAGTCAAGCGACCAGCGATGCTAGAGAATTTTGTACATATCGATGAGTATGCAATTATAGATCAAATTATCCATACAATGTTGAGTACTATGCTAATTGCTAATTACCTAAAAATCGATCCATTTAACCAGCCATCTGTTGACCAATACAAGAAGATATAATATCGGTATGGATGGAGGAAGAGTGTATACTTGCAGCAAAACTGCATAACTTTATCTAATTTTTTTGTTAGTATGAATTTTTTATACATTTGGGTTTCATACTATGCAAATACCATCGATTACTATTGAGCAAGTAGCTCAGCAATTTAAAGCTTGGCGTCAAACTAAAACTAATAAGTTTGATCCTATACCAAACCATCTAAAGGAATTAGTTCACCAATTACTCCATCATTATTCTTACCAAGAGATAGCTAAACATCTTAATATTAATAAAGCAACAATTAGTTCAACTAAAAAAGCCCATGAACCTACCATCAAAACTTCTTCTGTCTCAACTTCAAATCAATCCCTACAACAAAATATTAATTTTCTCCCATTTCAACTAGTAAATTCTATAGATACCGATCCTGTAGCTGCTCCCAAGCAAAATCACTATACTTGTCACATTATTAAACCAAATGGTACCAAGCTTATTATCCAAACACTAGAGCCAAAAACTATAATTCAGACATTTTTATGCTGCAACTAACCCCGGCGTCAGTTATTTTTGTTGCCACTATTGCCATCGATTTTCGCAAGGGTATCGATGGCTTAATCGCTGTTTGTAGACAAAAACTTTCTTCTGACCCTCTTAATGGTTCCTTGTTTTTATTCTATAATAAAAACAGAACTGCCATTAAAATTTTGTCCTTTGACGGTCAAGGCTTTTGGCTATGCTCTAAACGCCTATCCAAAGGTAAATTTACGGCAAAACTTTTCCCATCTGATAATTCATCTTACCAAATTTGTTATAGAACCTTACACATTCTTATTCATAATGGCGATCCTAGTTCTGCCAAATTCTCTAATGATTGGCTTCCTGTCGTTTAAGCTGCTGTCTCGATTAATTCCGTATTATTCATATATCTTGCATAGGCAAAAGGCGTATAATCCTCAGGATGCTTCTTTGCTTTGCTACTATGCTCTTGTAGCCAATTTAAATATTTAAAGGCATTGATCTCGTTCTCACTACAAGTCTTTACTATACTATACAGACCACTATGTATCTCAGCACTATTGATTGTTTTAAAGAATAATGAATTCTTCCTTTGTAAAATAATGGTACGCAGTGATCTCTCAGCCCAATTATTATCAAGATTGCTAACTGGGATTTTTAAAAATTGGGTCAAACCTTCTTTATTATTTATCCAATATTTCATAGCTTGTCCAAGCCTACTATTAGGCTCAACTTTCTTGTCGTTAAATAATTCGTCTATTTTGTTATATATGTTTTCTATATATTTACTGCTATGTTCCTGATGATACCCAAGTTTCTCTTCAGGACTCATCTCTTTACATTGATGTTCATTGTGGTAAATCCCACGTGTTTGTTTGAGAAAATATCCGCATTCTTCAGGGTAATATAGTTCATTTTCTGTAAATTTTCTCTGACCATGTGACAAACAATTGATCATCACTATTATTGCCAGTAATTCTTTATCTGCTTCTGATAATACCGGGTTATTATTGTTACTTGCGTCAGTCATTAATTGGATAGAATCTGTTCTATTCTTACGATTCTTTAGTACGTTACCTATATTTTCTCCACCATGCCTATTACCGGTAAAATATAAAACTATTACCTCATTATTTGCAGTCTTAGCACATATTGTAGTAGTATAACAGCTGCGTCCTTTCTTATTTTGAGTACGTAATTTTTTATTGGCTATAGTAATTTCTAAAATCCTAGCTCTAGTATCATCAAGGTTCAGTGAACTACATTCGGCAGCCATTTCCAATAATACCCCGTAAATTTCAGCTCCACCACCTTCTTGCCAAACATCTAAATATTGTTGCCAGAGCGAGCTGTATGCTATAGGAACCCCGCTTAAACTCTGTAGCCTAGATAAACGGTAGAAAGGAGTACCATAGGTCTTTTGTAACACTATTGCACTTCTGCTACTATTTGTCCATTTGTTGATATTTTTATTGTTCATAACTGTATAATCGCAAGCATTACAGCGTAACGTTTTCTTTACATATCTGTTGACTGTAATTGGAGCATTACCTGTAAATTGTAGCAATTTTCTAGCTTCACTATTATATAGTTTGCCATTATAGCAGTGAGGACAGCTATCACCACTACAAAAATTCTCAGGAGTTAAATAGCTGGTATTCGCATCCTTATAATCATCAAACCCATATTTACCTTGCCAATTACTACGATCTATCTTTTTGGGCTTATCGCACTCTCCTTCATTACCACCATTCCCGTTATCAGATTCACCTGGCGGTTCTTTTAATGAATCTGAACTATCTTTTTTTTGTGATCTGCCTTAAAACCAATCAGCATTTCCTTAAGCTTATTTATACTGATATTTGATGATGCTAGCTTGTCTATTAGCTCGTTACAAAATTTCACAAGCTCTACTATCGTTTGCTGTTCATCTCCCGTTAATGAACTTTCCTTGACATGCTGTATTAGTTCTTCTCGTTCTTCAGCACTTAAGGTCGCTACTTTTGGTTTTTTCATTTGATTAATTATCATTATTATTAATATTTCAAATATTATAATATGACTGCTACTTTTTCAACTAGTTTTTTTATTAATCTGTTTTTTATTAATCGGTGATATTTGCATAGTAGAAATCCAAATTTATACAATAAATTCATACTAGCAAAGAAATTAGATAGTGTTACGCAGTTTTGCTGCAAGTATACGGAAGAGTTGACTATTTGTTGCATAATCCCTCCAGCTGAACAGCAATACTAAAGAGGGATTGAGGGCAAATATACTCTTTATTTTCCAATTCGTAAGGAGCATATATGGAGCATATGAATTGCTTTATAAAATTACAAAATCCCTGGAAGGGTAATAAGTAACTGGCGGGGCGTAGTGAACAATTTCCGAACCCAGTCAGATACCAAATTGCTTATTATACAAGTGCTTACGCTCATCATTAGAGCTTCGTTATTTCATATTCTAACTCCATATTTTTTCCACAAAATGCCATCGAAATTTTTAATATTTGTTTTACATGTGAATGCTCTTTTATTTTACTATCATATTTTCTATTAATAATTTGTTGTAAGCCAGATTTAGCTATAGAGCCTAAGTCTTCCGAAGATTTAGCGATTTTATACTCGATAATCATCGCTTTATCACCTTTGCCAATTTTTGGAATCATCACAACGTCAGCTCTGCCATCCCCTGATTCTTGTTCACTTGATATTATATAATTAGGAGCTAACATATTAATAAAGCCGAGCATAAAGCCACTATAAAATAATTCGGCTTTTTTCTCTCCTGTTTGGTGAAAACTAGTAGAATTAAGTAACAATTCCTGCAGACGCTCCTTAAACTCCTCTATTCTACCATCTGGTAATAAAGTAACGAAAGAATAATAGCCAGAATTATCAATATCTAATTGTTTACTAACCCATTGCACCATTCTTTTTTGGTAGATATATTTTACCTCATAATTAGGGATAGATAGTTCGTAAATATCTTGTTCTGACATCTTGGCTGCAGGATTTAGATAACCACTAAATAATAATAAGCTAAATAACCCTTCTGGTTTGTTAATATCAGCAAAATTTATATGTTTAGTAATAGAAGAAGTAATCGTTTTTCCTGCAACTAAAGCCTGGATATTTTGTTGCATCTCATCTGAGAGCAGTATATGATCAATCCAATCAGTCCCACCACTATCAATCCAATAGTGATCAAGCTTGCCTTTACTTGCCAAACATTGCATAATTGACCATGGATTATAAATGACTTCTCCACCAAAATTATAGCCATTATACCAATTTTTAATCTCTTCTGGCTTTGTAGTGGTTGGTACTTTAGTTAATAGTTCATCAACTTCTGCTTGAGTAAATCCGTAACTGCTAGAAAATCTTTCATCTAGTAAACTACATTCAGTTAAATTATTCAAATCTGAAAACAAATTAGCCTTAGCAACACGCAATATGCCGGTAATAACACCTTTTTGTAATGAATCATTGGTTTTAAGACTATTACCAAATATTGCCCGGAATAGAGATAGTACTTCCTCAAACTCTTCTAGATTACTGCCAAACTTCATATAGGCACTATTAATTGGCGTATCATACTCGTCAATTAGTATGTAAACTTTTTGATTAAAATGTTTATAAAGTAAGTCGCTTAGAAATTTCAAACTATTCTCAAGTTCTACTTTGTTAAATTCTCCAGAAAAATATCGAGTTAATTGTTTCTTTTGTGCATCATTTAATAAATTTTCCTTATCTGTTAAATAAGTCTCCAAATAACGATAATTACTAAATAACTGTATTACTTGATAATTGATTTTACTTTCAATCTCCTGATAACTACTTCCCCTAACGCCCTTGAAACTTATAATAATAACTGGGAATTGACCTTGACGTTTCATAGAGTTTGCTACATTAGCAATTTTTAATGGCTTTAGTTCTTTAGTCTCATCAAAACCTAAATCTACCTCTCCTCCACTAAACAGCTTATAATTAACTCTTTGTTCTTGCGGCAATTGTATCCCATACTCATCCACTTCTATTTCTAGAAATCTTCGCACCATATCCATATTCAAGCTCTTCCCCCACCGCCTTGGGCGAGTAATGAGTGTAACTGCTCCACTATCTTCTAATAATTCTTTGATCATTAGACTCTTATCAACAAATACATCGCTATTTAGCAATAATGTCTTGAAGTCATCGGTACCAACAAACATTCTTGGCTGATAATTAATATTATCTTTATCTTTTTCTTCTATCATTGTTTTCACCTGTTCCTTCCAACTATAATACCCATTATACTACTTTTTTATTCTCCACTAATAGCTAATTAGTAAAATTTTGCTATAAAAATTTCTTTTTTATAATTTGTACTAAAAACATGATAACTAGTTGGTTAAATACCTTTGTTAACAGTGCCTAGCTTAACCATATAATACCAATTGAAATAATTGACACGGTATATTAATCCTTTAGTACCTTACATAAATTTATACTCTGGTATTATACCAATTGAAATAGTTAAGGAGGTATATTATAATATGGGAATATAAACTTGAGCAGGTACTAAAATGGCAAGAACATTAATATTACCAAAAGGTTTTCATGAGCATGATTTCATATGCCTAATGAAAAACGAGTCGCACGGAAGAAATCGCATACGCTTATTAGCAATGCATCACCTGCAATCAGGCAAGTCATTGAAAACTGTATCGATAATAGTTGGATCGCACTGGAAAACAGTACAATCTTGGCTTAGAAGATTTAGAAACTCTAGCTTTGATGGATTATTTGAATCGCATAGGAGTGGTGCGTTTAGAAAATTCAATAGCTTACAAGAATCTTTTTTGTCTGATAAAATAAATATGTTGAGTGAAAGTAAGACAGGTGGTTATATAACAGGAAAGGAATTACATAATATGTTATTTGAAACATATGGTATTAAATGTAGTTTAAAAACAGTTTATAACACTATACATCGACTTGGTTTTAGCTGGATTACTTCTCGTTCAGTACACCCAAAATCTAATCAAGCAACTCAAAATACATATAAAAAAACTTCGCCAATATGCTAAAAGTATTATTACCAAAAGATATTGATTGGAGTAAGGTTGACATTTGGTCACAGGATGAAACTCGAATTGGGCAGCAAGGTAGTTTAAGTCGCATATGGGCTAAACGTGGGAGCAGACCTAGGAAAGTAAGGCAACAACAATTTATCTCAACATACATCTATGGAGCTGCTTGCCATGATACGGGCGAATCTTTTGCGTTAATTTTACCATATACCAATACTGATTCAATGAATAAGTTCTTAGATGAATTTTCTTTAACTATTGATTCTGGTAGGCATGTTGCATTATTAACAGATAATGCCGGGTGGCATGCAGCGAAAAAATTAATTATTCCAAGTAACATTACCTTGGTACCGCTTCCGCCATACGCACCGGAATTAAATGCGATGGAACAAATTTGGCAGTGGATCAAAAATCACTTCCTATCTAATCAATGTTACGGTGTATACGAAGATATCGTTGCTAATGCTTGCTATGCCTGGAATCAACTTAGTAAAAATGTAACTTTAGTAAAATTAATTATGTATAGAGAGTAGATTAATATACCGCGTTAATTGTTTCAATTGGTATAATTGGCAACTCGTGTTATTTTGCAACAATTTCGTGGGGATACATCAGCTCGCAATGACTTTGGAGAATTGCGAGATGTTAGTCGGGTTAGCAATCCGAAACAACAATAATAATTTATTTAATCTAGACATCTGATGAAACTTAGTCTAATCTCCTTTAATTTACTTGATATTATTACTTAAATTAACTTAATTATGGATAATCTAAACCAAATATTAGAATCTGCTCAAAGCAGTATCGAGGCAACTCAAACTTTATCAGGGTTACAACAAATTAGGGTAGAGTTTCTTGGCAAAAAAAGTTTACTCACTCAAGAAATGAAAAAACTGGGCGATCTTGAACCAAATGATCGCAAAAAGTTAGGTGAGATAGTTAATCTGCTTAAAGAGCAGATTAGTAATTTGCTACAAGCAAAACAAACTATTTTGGAAGAATTTGAATTAAATAAGCAATTTGCTGAAGAAAAGACAGATTTAACCATTCCAGCTAGACAGTACAAGAAGGGGAGCATTCACCCAATTACCCAAGCTACCGAAGAATTAATTCAAATATTTGCAAAATTTGGGCTAACCATTAAGGATGGTCCAAATATCGAAAATGACTGGTATAATTTCACTGCCCTCAATTTTTATGAAGACCACCCTGCCAGGCAGATGCATGACACTTTTTACCTAAAAGCAAAAGAAGGAGCCGATCCTCTGTTACTACGTACTCACACTTCAACAATACAAATTAGAACCATGCAAAATGATAAACCGCCTTTTAGGTTTATTGCTCCTGGTAGAACTTATAGATCAGATTCCGATATGACACATACACCAATGTTCCATCAGATTGAAGGTCTAGTACTCGATGAAAATATTAATATGGGGCATTTAAAATACCTTATCACGGAATTTATCAAAGACTTTTTTGAACAAACAAATATTGAAATACGTTTTAGACCAAGTTTCTTCCCATTTACTGAACCATCTGCCGAAGTGGATATTAAGATGCCCGATAGCAATAAATGGCTTGAGGTACTTGGTTGCGGTATGGTTCATCCAAACGTTCTGAAAAATGTTAATGTAGATAGTGATCATTATCAAGGGTTTGCTTTTGGGCTAGGTGTTGAACGTTTTGCTATGTTAAAATACGGGATCAAAGATCTTAGGCAATTTTTTGAAGGAGATATAAGATGGTTAAAACACTATAATTTCTCTGCTTTTGATATACCAACTCTAGCTGGGGGGTTAACAAGATGAAATTTACTCTATCATGGTTAAAAAAATTCTTAGATACAGATGTTTCTGTTACAGATATTGCTGAACGCTTGACTATGCTAGGTCTAGAAGTAGAAGAAATCGTAGATAGAAGGGCGGAGCTAAAAGATTTTGAAGTAGCTCACATACTAGCTACTAAACCCCATCCTTCGGCAGATAAACTTAAGATATGTCAAGTCCAAACTAATGAAGGAATTTTACAGATAGTTTGCGGAGCAAGCAATGCTAGGGAGAATATTAAAGTAGTATTGGCAAAAATTGGTTGTGAAATTCCAAATGGTAAATTTAAAATTAAAGAATCAGTAATTCGTGGAGAAAAAAGTTGTGGTATGCTATGTTCGGAAGAGGAATTATTACTTGGTACTAATTCAGAAGGTATCATAGAACTACCGCAAGAGGCTAAAGTAGGCGAGTCACTTATACAATATTATGGGTATAACGATCCTGTCTTTGATATTAATGTTACCCCCAATCGTGGCGATGCTCTTGGCGTCTATGGTATAGCTAGAGATCTTGCTGCTAGTGGTATTGGTACACTTAAAGAACTAGAGACAGCGGAAATTGCCGGAGAATTTAAATCTAGCTTGAGTTTACAAGTAGAAAATAAAGAGGCGTGTCCTTTATTCGGATTTCGAGAAATAAGAAATTTACAAAATAGGCTAAGCCCTGATTGGTTAAAACAATTATTGCAAAATATTGGCGTAAAACCAGTTTCGGCTATAGTGGACGTTACTAACTACATATCATATAGCTTCGGGCAACCAATGCATGCCTATGATAGAAGTAAATTATCAGATAATATCCAAGTTGCAACTCTTAAAGAAAAAACTAAATTTGCAGCTTTAAATGGCAAAGAATATGATTTAGATGCAGGAGATTTGGTAGTGCAAGATGACGGACAAGTACTTGCTCTTGCTGGTATTATAGGAGGAGATAGTAGTAGCTGTGGGCTTGAAACACAAAATATTCTGCTAGAAGCGGCATGTTTTTCTGCTAAATATATTACTAAAACTGGTAGGCATCTGCAGATTGATACTGATTCGCGTTATCGTTTTGAACGTAATATTGATCAAAAATTTACCTTAAAAGCCTTAAATATTGCAAGTAAAATGATTTTAGCTATTTGTGGAGGTGAAATTTCTGATATAGTGTATAATGGGGAACTCACCCTTGAGCAAAAATCCCTGGTCTTCCCTATCAATTGCCTAGCTAAAATAACCGGTCTAAACCTAAGCCAAACCGAGATTTGTGATATTCTAAAGAAGCTTGGTTTTATTGTAGTAGATATAGGTGATAGTCTCAAACTTACCATACCCTCCTGGCGACATGACATCACAATTAAAGAAGATATTGTTGAAGAGATTGTTCGTATTTACGGTTATGACAAGTTACAGCCGGTTAAATTACCAGAGATACAACTAGCAAGGATTGTACCTAAAGAACAACGAAGAGTTTCTGATATTAAAAGAATTTTAGCCAGTTGCGGGTATGATGAGGTAGTAACAAACTCATTCATGGATAGTGAAATAGCAAAATTATTTGCTCCAATAAAAGAGGAGCTATTTTTGCTAAATCCTATTAATGTTGATAATAATTATATGCGACCTAGCATCATTGCCAAATTACTTAAATTAGTGCAAAAGAATCTAACAAGATCCATCAAAGATATTGCTTTGATGGAATTGGGACCAATCTTTAACTCTTGCACATCCGATGGCGAATTGATTTTTGCTTCGGCGATAAGATGTGGGCTATATAACGAAAAAGATTGCCATTCTACAGCCCGCCCCGTAGATGTTTTTGACATTAAATCTGACTTAGAAAATGTTTTAAATTATACAGGTTTACCTATTGATAAGTGCCAATTTGCTCCTGTTGATTTACCTTATTACCATCCGACAAACTCAAACATTATAAAACTTGGTAAGAATGTCATAGCATATTTTGGACAAATTCATCCCTCTATATTAAAATATTTTGATATTGACTGCCAGATATTTGCCTTTGAGATAAATATTGCCAATATACCATTTGCTAAAGCAAAATTTGCTAAAAGAGACGAGTTTATTGTTTCCGACTTCCAACCAACCTTTAGAGACTATGCTTTTGTAGTTGATCTAGAACAACCGGTTGGCAAGATAATTGCTTATATCAAAAATTCTAATAAAAAACTGATAAAATCAGTTGATCTATTTGATGTTTATTCAGGAGATAAACTGCCTTCCGGTAAAAAATCGGTGGCAATTAAAGTGCAATTTCAAGCAGATGATCGGACGTTAAATGAAGCAGACTTAAATTTATTAAACCAGGAAGTTATTGCAACTGCTTACGAGAAATTCCAAGGTAAATTAAGAGAATAAATAAAATTTCTGGTAAAGTAACTTTTTTTAGCCGAATACTTGACTTAGTTGGATTAATAAGGTTATATTGTATAATTGGGTATAAGAGTATAAATTAATTTATGAGCATTGTATGAAAAGTGGTAATGAAGATAATAACGAAGGCTTCGCTGTTGCCAATGAAGCTGTGGATAAGGTGGCTGAAGTTGTAATTGCAGTAAATAATGATTTATCAGCTCTTTCTCCTGCGAAACAAGATTTAGAGCATATAGCTGGGGTTCTAGTTGAGGTGGTGAATGTTTTGGAAAAAAGAAACTCACTGCAAAATATAACAGCTAACGATATAAAGGGGTTAGAGGAAAAAGCTGAGAACATTAAAAGCCGTTCATCAATTGGAGCTCAGATAAAGGCATGGTTTGACTCATGGCTTACTCCTCTCATTAACTTTTTAAAATCTCCATTTAGTAAAAAACATCAAGAAAAATTACAGCAAGCAACAGAAGAGTTTGTTAAAGGAGCTGAGGTTATACAAGAACAAGTTGCCAAGGAGCAAGTTGTGGAAAAGCAAATAGCCACAACTATTGCAGCACAAGAAGCACCGGAACAACCGTCTGTGAAACCAATTCCTAAACCTAGAACTATAACAGCCCCGTTAGCAGTACCAGAAGTAACTCACTCTATACAAGATGTTGTGCCAGTACAAGCTGTAGTGAGTAATGCTCCAGCTATGCCGCCAACACAGGTAACAACTAGTACTCCGACAGTTATGCCACCACCAGTGCAGGTAACAGTTAATAATGTTCCAGATATTCCACCGCCCCCTCCGCCACCGCCACCACCACCGCCTAATCTTAATACAAAAGTGACACCGGTAGCAAATGTCGATATGGCAAATCATTTGGCAGCCATAAGAGAAGGGATTAAGTTAAAGAGTGTAGCAGATCGACCATTAGGGGAAATAGCTGTAGGTTCAACAAACGATGGTTTGATGGGTGAATTGGGAAAAAGGCTTGCAGCACGGAGAGGAGCTGGTGAAGTTCAAGGTGGCAAAGAACTACCTAAAGCATGGCTTGCAGACCAAGCTAGATTTGAAGAGGCTAGAAAAGAAGAAGCAGCACGCCAGGCTAAACAAGATGCAATAGATACTCCAAGAATAGCAGCGGCACTAAAAGCCGAAGCAGAAAAGCAAGCAGCAAGTGCAAAACCTACCCCTCCTAAAGTTGAGTTTAATGATGCTGGAGTTCCAATACCACCACCTCCTCCCCCTCCACCTGGACTCTCTGGTATTCAGCCGCCTAAACCAAAATCCCCAACCGCAGAACCAAAGAAACAGGCAAAGCCTGCTCAACTTGCTGTTTGTAAGGATGACATCATGAAAGCGGGAGAAGGGTTGAGGAAAGTTACAATTAAGGAAGATTCTACCCCTAAAAAACCAATAGAAACCCCTATAGTAAATTTTAAAGCAAACCTTAAACCAAGAGGACCCAGCGGCGGTAGGGGGTAAATAGCATAATTGTTGAAAGTTTAAAATAGAGCCAAATTACAACTAAAGATTGTGTATAAATATACACTTAGGGTAATTACCATACAAACCCGTCATTGCCAGGAGGTCGCCAGACCGATGAAGCAATCCATTTCTATTCACTTTTTCTTGGATTGCTTTGTCGACCTTACGATCTCCTCGCAATGACGTTTTTATCCTGTCATTCCCACATCTAATTTGTCATTCCCGCGTAAGCGGGAATCTAGCCCCCTACCTACGCAGGGGTGACACAAAAATGGATTGCCACGACCTACTTGCGTGGTCTCGCAATGACGAAAAAGCTATCTAAAATCCGCTCCACCTTCTAACTTTCAACAGTTGTGGCAACCTCCTCGCAATGACATCTTATACTTTAACCTTTTTTCCGTGAACACTCACATTCAATCTACAACTGTAGTATTAAGCTAAAAATTCATTTTAACCTTCAAACTATAGTTAAACCCATAAAATTAGGTGACAAAGAACATAGTAATAATTTCAAATAATTTGCTGGTTTCTGTTACCTTATTTTTAATCCATCGTTTCATATTAGCCCAAAACTTCTCTATGGGATTTAAGTCTGGTGAATATGGCGGTAAAAAAATAAGCTTGCAACCAACTGATTCTATTAATTCCTTTGTTTTCTTTGATTTATGGAAACTAGCATTATCCATCACTACAACTTGTCCTGCTTTTAACTCTTTAATTAAAAACTTCTCAACCCAATTATTAAATAACTCTGTATTGCACGTTCCATTAAAAACAAAAGGAGCTATTGATTGATTGTTTACCAAGCCAGCTATGATATTAGTTCTTTGATAGTGTTTCCCACTCTTCTTTCCAATCAGTAATTCTCCTGTTTTACTCCAGCCTCTATCTTGGCAAATACCTGTATCTATACCGCTTTCATCAATATGCACTATTTGCCCTTTATCATATTTATTGATCTCTTCTAAATATTCAGCTCGTCTGTCTACACTTGACTCCATGTAGGTAAAGGTTTTTTTTTATAACTAAAACCTAGCTGTTTTAATATCCTTCCAGTTTGAGACCTCGCAATTCCAAACTCTTTACCAATATCTTGTAATCTCATATTTGGATTATTTCTTACAAAATTTGCTAACTTTTGCTTATCAACTTTACTTTTAAAACCTACTCTAGCTTTTGCTAATATCGTTCCTTCCTTTCTCTTCCTTACGTTCCAGCGACTAATTGTATTTTTATGTATATCGAATATCTTGGCAGCCGCTCTTTGACTATTACCTTTTTCTATATAACTTATTACTTTTTTTCTTAAATCTTTACTATATGGGCTTGTTGACATTTTTTCTCTTATTTATACCATATAATGTCATCTAATTCAACGGGTTTAACTATACCTTGATGACCAATATATTTGCTAGCAATGTGAGCATTATAGATAATGCCATACTCCATCATATGGTATTTCGCAGTTAAACCAGTACCAAAAGTAAAAGATAATTTGTCAGGTTTAACGTATACTTGCAGCAAAACTGCGTAACACTATCTAATTTCTTTGCTAGTATGAATTTATTGTATAAATTTGGATTTCTACTATGCAAATATCACCGATTAATAAAAAACAGATTAATAAAAAAACTAGTTGAAAAAGTAGCAGTCATATTATAATATTTGAAATATTAATAATAATGATAATTAATCAAATGAAAAAACCAAAAGTAGCGACCTTAAGTGCTGAAGAACGAGAAGAACTAATACAGCATGTCAAGGAAAGTTCATTAACGGGAGATGAACAGCAAACGATAGTAGAGCTTGTGAAATTTTGTAACGAGCTAATAGACAAGCTAGCATCATCAAATATCAGTATAAATAAGCTTAAGGAAATGCTGATTGGTTTTAAGGCAGATCACAAAAAAAAGATAGTTCAGATTCATTAAAAGAACCGCCAGGTGAATCTGATAACGGGAATGGTGGTAATGAAGGAGAGTGCGATAAGCCCAAAAAGATAGATCGTAGTAATTGGCAAGGTAAATATGGGTTTGATGATTATAAGGATGCGAATACCAGCTATTTAACTCCTGAGAATTTTTGTAGTGGTGATAGCTGTCCTCACTGCTATAATGGCAAACTATATAATAGTGAAGCTAGAAAATTGCTACAATTTACAGGTAATGCTCCAATTACAGTCAACAGATATGTAAAGAAAACGTTACGCTGTAATGCTTGCGATTATACAGTTATGAACAATAAAAATATCAACAAATGGACAAATAGTAGCAGAAGTGCAATAGTGTTACAAAAGACCTATGGTACTCCTTTCTACCGTTTATCTAGGCTACAGAGTTTAAGCGGGGTTCCTATAGCATACAGCTCGCTCTGGCAACAATATTTAGATGTTTGGCAAGAAGGTGGTGGAGCTGAAATTTACGGGGTATTATTGGAAATGGCTGCCGAATGTAGTTCACTGAACCTTGATGATACTAGAGCTAGGATTTTAGAAATTACTATAGCCAATAAAAAATTACGTACTCAAAATAAGAAAGGACGCAGCTGTTATACTACTACAATATGTGCTAAGACTGCAAATAATGAGGTAATAGTTTTATATTTTACCGGTAATAGGCATGGTGGAGAAAATATAGGTAACGTACTAAAGAATCGTAAGAATAGAACAGATTCTATCCAATTAATGACTGACGCAAGTAACAATAATAACCCGGTATTATCAGAAGCAGATAAAGAATTACTGGCAATAATAGTGATGATCAATTGTTTGTCACATGGTCAGAGAAAATTTACAGAAAATGAACTATATTACCCTGAAGAATGCGGATATTTTCTCAAACAAACACGTGGGATTTACCACAATGAACATCAATGTAAAGAGATGAGTCCTGAAGAGAAACTTGGGTATCATCAGGAACATAGCAGTAAATATATAGAAAACATATATAACAAAATAGACGAATTATTTAACGACAAGAAAGTTGAGCCTAATAGTAGGCTTGGACAAGCTATGAAATATTGGATAAATAATAAAGAAGGTTTGACCCAATTTTTAAAAATCCCAGTTAGCAATCTTGATAATAATTGGGCTGAGAGATCACTGCGTACCATTATTTTACAAAGGAAGAATTCATTATTCTTTAAAACAATCAATAGTGCTGAGATACATAGTGGTCTGTATAGTATAGTAAAGACTTGTAGTGAGAACGAGATCAATGCCTTTAAATATTTAAATTGGCTACAAGAGCATAGTAGCAAAGCAAAGAAGCATCCTGAGGATTATACGCCTTTTGCCTATGCAAGATATATGAATAATACGGAATTAATCGAGACAGCAGCTTAAACGACAGGAAGCCAATCATTAGAGAATTTGGCAGAACTAGGATCGCCATTATGAATAAGAATGTGTAAGGTTCTATAACAAATTTGGTAAGATGAATTATCAGATGGGAAAAGTTTTGCCGTAAATTTACCTTTGGATAGGCGTTTAGAGCATAGCCAAAAGCCTTGACCGTCAAAGGACAAAATTTTAATGGCAGTTCTGTTTTTATTATAGAATAAAAACAAGGAACCATTAAGAGGGTCAGAAGAAAGTTTTTGTCTACAAACAGCGATTAAGCCATCGATACCCTTGCGAAAATCGATGGCAATAGTGGCAACAAAAATAACTGACGCCGGGGTTAGTTGCAGCATAAAAATGTCTGAATTATAGTTTTTGGCTCTAGTGTTTGGATAATAAGCTTGGTACCATTTGGTTTAATAATGTGACAAGTATAGTGATTTTGCTTGGGAGCAGCTACAGGATCGGTATCTATAGAATTTACTAGTTGAAATGGGAGAAAATTAATATTTTGTTGTAGGGATTGATTTGAAGTTGAGACAGAAGAAGTTTTGATGGTAGGTTCATGGGCTTTTTTAGTTGAACTAATTGTTGCTTTATTAATATTAAGATGTTTAGCTATCTCTTGGTAAGAATAATGATGGAGTAATTGGTGAACTAATTCCTTTAGATGGTTTGGTATAGGATCAAACTTATTAGTTTTAGTTTGACGCCAAGCTTTAAATTGCTGAGCTACTTGCTCAATAGTAATCGATGGTATTTGCATAGTATGAAACCCAAATGTATAAAAAATTCATACTAACAAAAAAATTAGATAAAGTTATGCAGTTTTGCTGCAAGTATACGGTTTAACTGACTTGATTGGTAATGGTTTATCTATTCCATCTAACCGTACATCAATTATTGGCGATTTTCCTTTGAAGTCATAATTAACGTAACCATGCAATTCTGGTATTAATAGTAATTGGTCAAGTTGGATGTTTGCCGAGGTTCTTAGACCCAAAATACCTTCAAATTTATTGTATGATCGCTTTTTAACAACTAAGCTTTGACAGGCTGCCCCAGTTTTTGTATAACCAGAATCCGTAAATTGTGAGTATCTAAACCCAATAGTTGGGGTAATAGTTAAATTTTCAGAAGCCTGGTAACTATATCCGGTAAGTAGCTGACCACTATAAGAAATAGATTTATATTTAGCGGTGACTGTGCCTAGAGTAGTAACATTTCTTACATTAGTTGGGAGTATCCGTCTTTCTGAGCTTTTAATATCAGTTATGCCATATGATGCTACACCTTCAGCAAACCAATTAGTTGAGAATTTATATAAGCCGTATACCGAGAAGACATTAGTTTTGCCGTTAGTTTTATCGCCATTTTTCTGATTCTTATGAGACATGTTTGTATCAATTAAGCTATAAGCTGCACCAATTAGCAAGTCATCATTTATTAAACCGTCAAAACCAACTATTCCACCAGCCGATTTCATGTTGTAACCACTAACTCCTTTTTGCATTTTTTGGTTAGCAGTACTATAAAATGGACTACCCCATACTCCGTACATTATCTTATCATCATCACCCGATGGTATAGGAACCTGCAGTATATTCACAGACCTTGAAGTAATTTGGCTAGTAACTTGAGAAATTGCTTCGCTTATTATAGATACCAAATCTTTTAGAGCAACTTCTACTGCAGTCAAATTTTCATTACTAGACAGCAGCCTTTCAATCTCCAAGTGGGCGTTATCTTTATTCATAAAACCAAGTTTATTTTTGTAGCTAGCAGCCTCACTCTTTGTATCAGTTACCTCAATCAATTGTTTAATAAATATTGCTTCTTCTGATAAGATAGCATCAGATTTTTTTGCTTCCTCTAATTCTTCCCTTGATTCTTCCCATGGTTCTCCCGATAATTCCTGCAATTCTCTCGCTAAAACTTCCTTAGAAATATCCTTGGCAGATAGGGTCAGAGTGTTAAGATCAACGATCCAGCTAACAAAGCGGTTTTGTTCCTCTGACACAAGGTTAACTTTGTTTTTATCAATTACAGTAAGACCATCTTTATCAACTGACGAAACCAGAACATATTTGGTATCTTCAGAAATTTTGTTAATATCAGATCGAGCTATTACTTTTATATTCAGCTTGTCTAGTTCTGATAAATCTAATTTACTATCCCTCTGAATTTCTATATTACCACCTGCCATTTTTGAGGTATCATAGAAAGTGTTCAGCTGTAGCGTTCCTGTCAGCTTGGCATTACCAACATATTTTAACTGATTAGTCCCTATATCTATTGTTAAATCTTTAGCGACTAAATCACCAGTGATAGTTTGATTTCCAGACAAGCTAATTATCTTAGCTTGATTTGCTTCAATACCAGCAAACTTAATGTCTTTTTCTAATAGCACATACTTATTAGCAAAACTTACAGGGGCTGTTGAATCTACTTTTTCTTTAAACCAAACATTATCTGCTAATATTATCTTTTCACTATTAATTGAAGCTTTAACCAAGGCGGCATTATCAAATCTTATCTTGGACGATCCCTTAGCATTTACCTCTTCTGAATCAATTACCGTGGAATAGGTAAACTCTTTTAATAGCCTTGGTAATTCAGCTCTATCTACATTTACTCCTGGGACAGCTATAGTTCTGTTTTCAATACCAGCAAAAGTTACAGTTTTATCAGCATTAATTGTTATTTTCTTAGAATAAATATCAGCTTTTACCGTTGAATTGCTATCAAAAATTACATCAGACAATCTCAATTTATCCGCCCCTAGATTACCATAAGCAACGCTATCGTCCGACTTGAATATTACTTTACCGCTATTATTCTTTTCGGTCGATACATTGGAATAGAAATTTTTACTATTGACAGCGATTGTGTAATCACCTAGTAATTTAATCTCTTCTAATCTGTTCTCAGATGATCCAACATCACCTGCAATGGTAAGATTTGCATTTAATGCTAAACTATGCAATTTATTGCCAGTTGTGGTAATGTTACTTATAGTACTATCTTCTTTTAAGGTTAAAATTGCATATTGAGTACTAATAAAACTAACTTTACTATTAATCTTCCCCAGGTTTACCATAGCGGCATTTAATTCTATTTCCACAGTATTAAGAGTAGGCTTAATATCAAAGCTACCAGCTCCAGAGAAAATTATCTTTTTTAGTTTATTATCAGCAGTACCTAAAATTTTATCTACTCCGTCAATCGTCAATGTTGTATCTTCCTCAACAGAATCAAACTCAACTATACCTGTATCATTAGTACCTGGGTCTAGATTATTGTCTAAAGTTATCATTCTGTTTTGATCGCTACTATTCCGTAATGTTAATCTAGCCTCTGGATGTATGAAATTAATTGCATTACGACTACCGCCACCTCTGTTGGATAAAATATTAATAGGACCATGTTTAGCATCTAGTACGTAAGTTGCTGAACCGGTGTCGGTAGAAGGGTCTATAGTAAAACCAGCAGCATGTTTAGATTGTCCAATATCGATTTGAGCAATCGAGGCTGAAGTACCACTTTCATCAACAAATTTTGTTCCCTCCTTTCTTGGGTTATAAACAATGCTCAACTTCTTAGTATTACTGATATCAAGTTTATTAATACCATCTCCTGTGATAATCACATTACCATAAGCTGCAATGTGCTTTAGACTTCTAGCAGCTGTACCAAGAGCTTTGTCACCATTAGCTTTTACAGTTAAAGTAGCACCGTCAATACCAACCATTGCTACTCTCCCTCCATTACCAATTTTTCCTGGTAAATTATTCTCAAAGATTATGGAGTGACTGTTTCCAATTCCTAAAGTAATCAATCCCAATTCTGAATCTTCATGCAAGAAGTTGATTTCCGCTCCATTAGCAGCAAGGAGATGAACGTCATTATTTGAAGCATTTATTACTAGAGTATTAGCAGTAGGAGCATCAAGAGGAGGAGGAAGAATAGCAGGAGTACCAATATTTATAGTCTTAATATTGCCAATCTCTGCATTGGTAGCTATGAGGGTAACCTGAACATTTAAAGTGCCATGCTCACCACCGGCTATTGTTGAATTGAATGTTGCAGGCTTCTCAGGAACAACAGGCTTATTAAAGGTTAACGTTCCTCCCTTACCAAAATCAACTCCACCCGTAAAATCACCACCAATTGTTACAGTTTTATCGACATTAGTGAAGTTAAGTTTTTCAGTAAAAACATCTCCTTCTAAATTGACATTACCATCAACAATATTAATCTCGGCTAAAGCAGCACCATTAGCACCGATATTTTTAGTTACCCTACCAAATCCCAGGAAGGTTAATGTACCCTGATTATCTGTACCGCTAGTATTATATATAGCGCCAGTGATTCTTTTACCAGCTTTTAGCTTAAGTATAGAATTTTTATGGGTAAGATTAGTATTAGTAGCAAAAACATGATCTTCTAAATTAACTTCTCCAGCCCCTATATCTACTGTAGCTAAAACAGCAGTACCAGTCCCTATTGCTCCAGCCTTGCCAATTTCTGCAAAGCTTAATGTTCCCTTACCATTAATATCTGTAGTGATAGCCCCATTGATTGTTACATTATTCCCAATCTTAAGTACAGAATTTTCATGGGTAAGATTAGTCTGATTAGTAAAAACATTCCCATATAAAGAAACTGTTCCATTACCTATTTCTATCTTTTTTAAAGCCTTTTTATCAGCACCAATCGTTCCAGTTACCTCGCCATTTCCTTCAAAGATTAACGTTCCTTCTTTATGTGTATTCGTAGTGATAGGACCAGAGAGTTTTATATTCCTAGCAGTATCATCAGCCTTTTTAGCAGATTTAATTATAAGGGTTGAGCCTTCACCATTAAATCTTATTGAGCCTAATTTATCATAGGTATTTATTCCAACATCACCATAAGCGTTTCCATCTAATATTAATGTCTTATTGCTATTAATTCTAGCCGTTATAGAGCTAGCAGCACCACCAGATATAGATCCTATAGTAATGTTATTATTTATTATAAGACTATCACCCCGAGGACAAGGCCAAGGCCAACCATCATGACCTGGATTAGCTTGCACTTTTATCCCACCTATTCTTTCAGGAGCGTGTTCATCAACTATAATTATATCATTTTCCTTATTAAGAATCATCCAATCATTATTACCATTCTTGGCATCTATCTTCTCACTAAGTTTACTACTACCATCAGTATTAACTCCACGACCTGCAAAAGCAACGCTGCTCCATCCCATACTTGCTAAAACAGAGGCAACTGACACGCTGGTCAGCAAATTTTTTAAGAATTTTTGTTTTTTTTTAGACATATTTACCATTTTTCATTTTAAAAAATAACTCACCACAACAGATTTTTACTTAATACCCACTAGTGTATGGATAAAATATTAATACAAATTTTTGAGTATATTAACTTGATTAAGCAACATCTGGTGTATCATAGTGATTAACCTATGTCAACAAGAGGTATAAAAATTATTTAATTAAGATTAAAATCTTAAGAAGGATTAATTAATATTATTACAATAACATTAATATAATCTAATTTAGGGGGTTATCGATTTTATTTGCGATTTCCCATTGACTAAAATAGATGGTGGTAATATAATGCCGACTTAGTTTTGTTTAAGGACTTAGTTTGTTTAAATTTTAGTTTAGGATATTTCTCATGTTCGCAATCGTCAAAGCAGGCGGAAAACAGTATAAAGTCGGCAAAAACAGTGTCATCAAAATAGAAAGAATTGACGGTGATAGAGGGGCAAAAGTTCAACTTGATCAGGTGTTGATGATTGGTGAAGATTCAAAACCATCTTTTATCGGTACGCCAATAGTTCAAGGGGCTCTTGTTACAGCTGAAATTACTAACCAGTTTAAAGATAATAAGATTATTGTCTTTAAGAAAAAACGTCGCCAGAATTATCGTCGAAAGAATGGTCATAGGCAGGAATTAACCGAACTGAAAATATTAGACATTACTAAATTATAACTGGATTTATAAGGATATATAGATGGCAACTAAAAAAGCTGGTGGTAGTTCCAGGAATGGGAGAGACTCAGCCGGTCGTAGATTAGGTACTAAAAAATCTGATGGACAATATGTCATATCAGGTAATATAATTGTTAGGCAACGGGGTACTAAAATTTACCCAGGTGAAAATGTTGGGATTGGAAGAGATCATACGTTATTTGCCTTGGTTAAAGGTAAAGTAAAATTCTCTAGTAAGGGCGGGCATAAAATAGTTAATGTTGTGTTGGTGGCATAATTATAATCCTGTATAATGCCCAGCCATGCAACTAGACCTCTTGCATAACCTGTATATCATAAGTGATAAATTCTTGTTGAGGATCGTAGTTAATTGTTAGGAGTGGTAAGAGAAAGTGAGGAATATTTCACAAATAAATTGGCTATGCTAAATGTTGAGGAATATGATAAATCTCAATTGGAAACCATTAGAAATCAAATTAGCAATAACGAAAATCCTACCACTATAGTTTCAGTTGATTATTATGGTATAGAATCAATAATCAACTGAAAATCAAACACTGAATTGACAAAAAAGATTATAGCTGCACATAAATATAAATGATTATCTCCGGCAGCCTCCTAGAACTTCTTTCTATAGTTAATTCAGGAGAATTTGGGGCTAGGAACGATGGAGCGACGCCTATAAGTAATAGGCGAACGACGAGTGACGACGCCCCCAACTTCTCATCAATTGACTATAGGCCGCTATAGCTCAGAGGTAGAGCACATCATTGGTAATGATGAGGTCGCAGGTTCAATTCCTGCTAGCGGCACCATATACATATTATCATTTGTTAAATTGAAACTATAAAATTCAATACAAAGTTTTATGAGTGCTATTTAGTTTATAATCGAACTCAAGAGAGTAAAAGCACTTTAGACTTTGTCATGTAGTTGTATAATGCGAGAATCGTTATTTGTTGTTTTGGGCTTACTAGAAAAGAAACATGAAGGTACAAATTTTTTGGTGTAAAGTAGCCTTTCTAGAAATGATGACTCCACTGGCATTTCTGCAGTACTTGTATTAATAAAATGAACTGCTCTTAGCAAAATATATTTTTCTCTTTCATTTACAAGAAAAGCAGCCTTTTCTTCGATATAATTTTTGTTAAGCTTTTCTGGATTTAGCATATACCATTTTTGATCTCGCTCAGATTCTTCCAATCTTTGATAATCTTTAGGCTGGAGAGCAAAAAAATCTGATTCCAATATTTCTGCTTTTACGTATTCATAGAGTACTTGGATTCCTCTACCTACTTCTAAAACACCAAACATAACACTTACATTTTTAATTATTTTAAGGACGTAAAAAACAACATCAATTTTATCATAACTAATATGAAACTACTTTTTTAAGAGTTTTGCAAGCATAAAATATACACCCTTATTTAAATTCAAAAAGATAATTGCTAGTGCTGGTAGCTTATTTATGGTACAATTTCTGTAATGAAATAATAAGATTATTAAGCTTTTTAATTATAACACAACCAATCAAGATATTTATATGGAAAATAATAAACCACCAAGAATGATGGTAGGTACCGATGAATTCTATGACCTGCTAGTTAATAGTGATGTCTTTGTTGATAAAAGTCTAATGATAAAGGAATTGCTAGAAGATAGTGGTAAAGTTATCCTAATTACTAGACCAAGGCGGTGGGGTAAGAGCTTGAATATGAATATGCTCCAGAAATTTTTTGAGATAGAGGTGGATAAGAGAGGTACGCCTTTACCTGAAGAAGATAGAGTTAATCGCATTCTCTTTACCGGTGGGGAAATCAATTTAGGTATTAAAGGAAAAAGGACTTTAGAGCCTTTAAAGATTAACGGCAATGAATATGCCATGACTCAACAAGGTCAATTTCCGGTGATTTTGCTCAATCTTAAAGATGTAAAAGGTAGTAGTTATCAAGAAATAGAACTAGGTATTAAGGATCAAATTATAGAATTATTTGCAAGTCATCATTACTTAAATCATCATGTAACAGAAGATACAGGACTATTAAATAATGCCCAAAAAGAAAAACTAAGGAGATATTTTGATGGGAAACTTGAGAGAAATGACTTAAAAGATAGTTTACGGGTTTTGAGCGAAGTGCTGTACAAACATTTTGGTCAAAAAGTTTACATATTAATCGATGAATATGATACGCCGATCAATAGTTCATACATTAAGTTTGGTAACAAGCCAGAAGAGTTTGAACAGGTACTTGAAATGTTTCGCGGGATGTTTGGCAGTAGTTTAAAAACTAATCCTTATTTAGAAAAAGGCGTAATAACCGGCATATTACGGGTTGCTAAAGCTAATTTATTTTCGGATTTGAATAATGTTAGTGAGTATAGCTTGCTTGATGAAAAATATTCTAAGTTTTATGGTTTTACTCAAGCAGAAGTTGATGAATTGTTAGCAAAAGTACCAACAGCAACTAATCCTGAAAAAATTAAAGCTTGGTATAATGGTTATAATTTTGGCGGAGAAATCATCTATAATCCATGGTCGATTATGCAATGTTTAGCTCATAAAGGCAAACTTGATCATTATTGGCTTGATAGTGGGGGGACGGCTCTTGTTGATAAAGCATTATTGTCAGATGGAATGCAGGAAGATTTACAGAGCTTAGCTGCCGGCAAGAGTATTATCTCACCGATTGTCAAACAAATTAGTTTTGCTGATATCAACAAACCAGTAGGATTATTTAGCTTGTTGTTATTTAGCGGTTATTTAAACCCTGTTGCTAAAAAACCAGAAGAAGATATTTACGAATTGTCGGTACCAAATAAAGAGGTACGATATATATATAATGCCAGAATGCTCCAATGGGTTACTGATCAGTTACAAATTGATCACTCTCGATATTATTCTTTTGCTACTTTGCTGCCGGCAGGTAAAATAGAACAGTTTAAAGAAAGGTTGCAAGAATTATTGTTAAATGCTACTAGTTTTTATCAAACTGGTGAGAAAAAAGCCGAGCTATTTTATAGTGGTTTTATGCTAGGTTTGATTAATACCTTAGCTTCTGACTACATAATAGACAGTGAAAGAGAAACCGGTAGCGGTAGGGCGGATATTGTGCTACTACCCAAGATAGGTAAAAGTGATAATGCTATTATTATTGAATATAAAATATGTAAATCTCCTGATATTTTAGAATCTGTTGCCAAAGATGGGCTAGAGCAAATAGCAAAAAAACGATATGATGCTAAAATAAAAGAATACTCCCATGTTCAAAAAATCATCAAAATATCTATGGCTTTTTGCGGTAAGGAAGTGGCACTAGAATATCAGATTGTTGTAATTTCTTAATTCGTATTTCAGAACCTGAAACTTAGAGGCAAAAAACTTGAGACCTCTCTACGTTTTCTGTTCGATATTTTTGAAAAAACGACAACTCGTACAAAAATGGCGGGGCGTAGTGAACAATTTCCGAACCCAGTCAGATACCAAATTGCTTATTATACAAGTGCTTACGCTCATCATTAGAGCTTCGTTACCTCATATTGCAACTCCATATTTTTTCCACAAAATGCCATCGAAATTTTTAATATTTGTTTTACATGTGAATGCTCTTTTATTTTACTATCATATTTTTTATTAATAATTTGTTGTAAACCAGATTTAGCTATATCTGCTAGCTCTTCTGAGGATTTAGCGATTTTATACTCGATAATCATCGCTTTATCACCTTTGCCAATTTTTGGAATCATCATAACGTCGGCTCTGCCATCCCCTGATTCTTGTTCACTTGATATTATATAATTAGGAGCTAACATATTAACAAAGCCGAGCATAAAGCCACTATAAAATAATTCGGCTTTTTTCTCTCCTGTTTGGTGAAAACTAGTAGAATTAAGTAACAATTCCTGCAGACGCTCTTTAAACGCCTCTATTTTACCATCTGGTAATAGAGTAACAAAAGAATAATAGCCAGAATTATCAATTCTTATTTGTTTAGTAACCCATTGTAGCATTCTTTTTTCATAAATATATTTCACCTCGTAGTTAGGAGCAGATAAATCATAAATATCTCTTTCTGGCATCTTGGTAGTTGTATTTAGGTAGCCACTAAATAATAATAAGCTAAACAACCCTTCTGGTTGGTTGATATCAGCAAAATTTATATGTTTAGTGATAGAAGAAGTAATCGTTTTACCTGCAACTAAAGCCTGGATATTTTGTTGCATCTCGTCTGAGAGCAGTACATGATCAATCCAATCAGTCCCACCACTATCAATCCAATAATGATCAAGCTTGCCTTTACTTGCCAAACATTGCATAATCGACCATGGATTATAAATGATTTCTCCGCCAAAATTATAGCCATTATACCAATTTTTAATTTCTTCTGGCTTTGTAGTGGTTGGTACTTTAGTTAATAATTCATCAACTTCTGCTTGAGTAAACCCGTAACTGTTAGAAAATCTTTCATCTAGTAAACTACATTCAGTTAAATTATTCAAATCTGAAAACAAATTAGCCTTAGCAACACGCAATATACCGGTAATGATGCCTTTTTGTAATGAATCATTGGTTTTAAGGCTATTGCCAAATATTGCCCGGAATAGAGCTAATACTTCCTCAAACTCTTCTAGATTATTGCCAAATTTCATATAGGCACTATTAATTGGCGTATCATATTCGTCAATTAGTATGTAGACTTTTTGATTAAAATGTTTATAAAGTAAATCGCTTAGAAATTTCAAACTATTCTCAAGTTCTACTTTGTTAAATTCTCCAGAAAAATATCTAGTTAATTGTTTCTTTTGTGCATCATTTAATAAATTTTCCTTATCTGTTAAATAAGTCTCCAAATAACGATAATTACTAAATAACTGTATTACTTGATAATTGATTTTACTTTCAATTTCCTCATAACTACTACCCCTAATCCCCTTAAAACTTATAATAATAACTGGAAATTGACCTTGATAGTCTAGAAGAATATCTGGATACTTAGATATTTTAAGTGGTTTAAGCAACTTTTTTCTACCACTTGCTAATCCCAAATCCACCTCTCCACCAGCAAATAGTTTATAGTTCACTCTTTGTTCTTGTGGTATAGGATTGCCATGTTGATCTACCTCTATCTCAAAAAATCTCCGCACCATATCCATATTCAAGCTCTTCCCCCATCGCCTTGGACGGGTGATTAAGGTGACTTTACCACTATCTTCTAACAACTCCTTGATCATTAGACTCTTATCAACAAATATGTCGCTATTAATCAACAAATCGTAGAAGTCATCGGTACCAACAAACATTCTTGGCTGATAATTATTGTGGGTTTGTTCTTTCATACTTTACTCAATCAACTAAAATTCACTCTTATGTCTAAATAATTTATGACAACTCATGAACATGTTATTTAATCATAACTTGCTTATATATTTCATTATAACATAATAATAACTTGCACTAACTATTTATCAGTAAAAAATTATAAATTTTTTAACTTCTTATCCAAAATTCGCGTAATAAAGTATTTTAGGGATTTTTTTGTCTAAGGAGTCGTAAGAAAATAATGTGTATAAATTAAATTCTACCTACAACTAAAATTATATAATCATTGTATAATTGCCACTAAACTAAATATTTCACTAATTTTTTATAAAATACACTTTACATACCAAAATATATTGTATACCTTATAAAATATATGGGTTTTTAGAAATAATATAGCAACCACAAATTAGGTTTTTGATATTGTTATTTCGTAATATTCAATATAATCTCACTAGTAAGCAAAATAATCTTGCAACATTGCAAAGCAAACTTAATGAACAACAGGCTTTAGTAAGCAAAATATACGAATATTTAAGCGATTTTCAGGATAATCCTACATCTAATACAAGAATGGTGGAAAATGATCAACTAGCTGCCAAGTTGGTTGGTGAACTAACACAATTAAATTTGAATGAAGTTGAAAATACTGAATTTTGGCGACCGTGGCAAGATAGACATTTTGATGTTCCAGGACAGATGGCATATGATATGTATGGTTTTGGAAGTTATACAGATATGCTTTCATCTCTTTCTACAGAAGGTCAATCACATCTTTTGCTTACAATACACGACACACCTGAAGTTATTGCCAATCTAAAACAAGTAGTAATTGCATCTTACTCAAATATTTCTGCAAAACAGATAGGAGATAACATAGGCATAAGTTATCCAAGTGGAACCTTTCATATTAGAGACACAGAAGTTTATAATGTGTACAGAATACATTACAATTACCAAGAGCCTGCACCAGAAGTTGCGGATAGTATTTTAAACGAAATAGCCCTAATACTTGAAATAATTTCGGAGATTAGTTCATATCAATTCCCCAAAAATTGACTACAATAGACTTAATTAATTCTACTGTCTAGCTCACGGAATACTCCAACTTCTTTCCATAAGTCCCTATTTCCTATAACATAAATAACTTCTTTAGCACGGGTAACTGCTACATTTAAGATGTTAGGAAATTTGCCTACCCATACTCGACTGCCATCTTGGTCTGATCCTTGTGCCCCTAATACTAAAATTACCGCTTCAGCTTCTCGACCTTGGACAGTATGTATTGTTCCAACTCGCTCATTAAGCCAAGAATAGATATCTGTAGTTATCCAAGATTTTAAAATATGACTATCTTTTATAATTTTGCGTAAATTATTCGCAACAACTCTAAAAGGTGTCACAATATACAGATTTGGCTGTATTCCAGCACTCTTTAATGTACCTAATAGTTCAAGTACCTTTTGCCCTTCTTCTGGACACCACTTATCTGACGCTTCTCCTTTAACATCAAACCATTTAGAAGAACCAAGACACTTATGTATTGCAGAGCTGCTATCAGAACTCTTGGCGTGAACCATAGATTCTCCATAAGCAATTATATTAGAAATATCAAACATAGGATTTCCACAACGTCTATGTACTAGTAAAGGCACACCAACCAAACGACTTCCGTGCTTAGTATCAAATTCATAAATATATGAATTTGCAAAATCTGATAGGGTCTGCACTGATGCTTCTGGGGCATTGAAACGTTTTGGATCTACTGAAAATTGTTTACATATACTTTTTGTTAAATTGTCAGGTAAATCAACCACTGGTTCTATTTGTAGAGGATCCCCTGTCACTATAACACGTTTTGTTCTCATTATAGCCCCTACAGCAGCTTGCGGTAAAGCCTGCCCAGCTTCATCAATAATAAGCCATCCAAGAGAATTGGCAGGGATATCCTTTAACATTTTCTCTACAGATGCAAAAGTTGTTGATACACTAGGAACTACAAGGAAGAAAGATGCCCATAAGTCTAGTAAAAAATCAGTGGTGCTTTTATCTATTACGTTAAAAGAATCCCTAAAAATTTTCATCATAGCTCCAAGGTTATGATGTAAAGGTTTGGCTGCTGCATCTATAAATGCTTTATGTAGTTTTATAGCGGAAATAAATACCTCATCGCGTAATAATTGTGTCTGTTCGTTACACCATGGGGACACTAGGTGCATTTCTTCAGAGGATTTTGTAAATAAACTACTATCAATCAAATGATTTTCAAATTCTTTAGAGGATGTTACAATCTTTTTCTTTTTATAATTAAGACGAACAATCTTTTGCCTTTTTTCTCTCCAGGCAAGAAATGAAGGAGTGTTTAGAATACACCAAATAATATGTGGTTTTAATTTATCATGTTTTAATAAAAAATCTTCTGGATCCTCTACCTTTCCTAACTCTTTTTCTAAATTTTCTAACTCTTCAACTAAATTTCTTGTTTCTTGTAATTTAGAGAGTTCATCTCGACTTGCTTTTAATGTTTTTTCAAAATTTTCTTTAGCTTCTTTCCAACGTTCTAAAGCTTCACTATGACTAGACGGTGGGTTATTTTCTTCAATAATTTTAGGGTATATAGTTTCAATGATTTCATGACTATCTGGATCTTTAATCTCGAATTTCTGCGGTTTTCCATTTATTTTTGCTAAATATGTTGAAAAGCTAAAATCCTTATCCCACCAAAATTTTTCATTAAAATTCTTACAATTAGTCATATTGCCAAGTACTGCTGCAATCAACCCCCAACTTCCACCTCCAAGTAATGAATCAGATAGAGCTTTAAAATAACGCAGATCATTTGCATTATCGGCAATGGCTTTTAAACTAGGTAATTCAGTGCTAATATTTTCAACAGCCTTATTGTTAGATGAGGCGATTAATATTTCAAAACCTTTTAGTCTTTCATCTAATTTGTAAATCTTGAACCACCCCTTTCCGGCTTGTATTTTTTCCCCTGAATCAATAAAAGCTTGTTCAGGATCAACAAAATTCAGTAATGCTTCTGCTCTTTCTGCAACTAATTTTGCCACAATATCACGTAATAAAGTTGTTTTTCCTGTTCCTGGTGGTCCATTAATTGCAAGAATTCCACTGTCTTTTAGTTCAGTCATAGATAAATTAACTGCAGCCTGTTGAAGTAATACTAAAGGATGTCGTCCTAATCCAGGCCATCTTGCTGAAGGAATGTTTTTAGGGGAAAGAATATTTTGTAAAACAGTCTTATCTAGGATATTTTGACGTTTTAGGTCATTCACACCTAAATATTGTAAGAGGTTTTTTGAAGCACTTGAAGCACTTGAAGTATCTTGGTTTTGAGCTAAAGTATTAGCAATTAAAGTACTAGCTTTTGCTAAATCATTTAGGTAAAAGCTGTTAAGTAATACAGTCTTAGTAGGACCATCTTTTTCACTTGATTCAGGGTCATCTTTTTTACTTGATTCAGGGTCATCTTTTTTACTTGATTCAGGGTCATCTTTTTTACTTGATTCAGGATCACCTTTTTTTCTTAATTCGTAAGTTCGGAGAGCAAATTTTTTATTTATTAGCATTTCTGCTGATATACCATAAATATTATTAGTAAGGTAAGTATAAGCCTCATCTATCATTATTTTATTCAAGGGAAGCTCTTTACCATTTTCATCTTTTTTACGTAAGATTCCATCAAAAGCTATTTCCATTTTTTGTTTAACTAATGCCCAGTCCCTTAAGTTTTCAAGACTATTTTTTAACGCTTTAGGAGCACCCCATGCAAAACTTGATAAATTAACAGATATATCATTTTTAAGAAGACAACCATGCTGATCTACAGTAATTACCCCTGTAATGGCTTCTCCTGATACTTGTTTTGATTCGACACTTGTATCACCATATTTTTTAACTAAAGCAGAAAATACACTCTGAAGACTAATCGAACCCATTATTATTTGATAGAATAATTTTTTCTCAGGAGGTACTTCTTCGCCACCATTCTCCTATGGTAGTCCATTATCTAATAAAGCAACTAAACTTTTTTCTCCTCCTACTAGGTCTTCTGCTTTACAAAATGTTCGAGGCGACAATACTTCCAAAACAGTCCAAGCTGATAAGACGTTACTTGCTTCTTGCATAGTTAATGGTTTCATTTTGTTAGTAATTTAATGTTCTAAGAAATCTGCCCAGCTTATTTAAGCATGTATGCATTTTAGAAAATATATCGCCAACTCGTGTAAAATAATAATAATTTAAAAGTTTGGTTGTAAAACTTTTGATTATTCCTTATATTTGTAACTTAATAGTCTCACACCACGATATTTACTATTTTCAAGGGTATTATGATAATCTTTCTTTTTTGCCAAAATTCTCCTGTAATATAATTATAAATCAAAGGTTTGCTGATAAATCTCATTTGCTGGCAAACCAATAGCAGTTATATCAAATTTAAGAGATGGAATTACTTTGCTTTCTGCATTGTGGATTCTAAAGTTAATGCTATAACCACGGTTAAATACAATGGTTTTTGAATATTGACCACCATTCTTATTGTTTATTGTATTAATACATGTTGGATGCTTTGTACGCTTGGTAGATAAGGTATTATTCAAATTAAACCCTTGCACAATAATCCGTTTTTTTCCTTCTCTAATAATTTTGTAAAAATCAAAACGTCCCATGATAAAAGATATAATTGTCTTACAAAGTTCAATTTCTTTTGTCTCGCTGATGGCACACACCCTACTTATTTCATTGCTCCATGCATCCAATATTGGCCAATAAAAGCGAGATGGTTTATCAATAACATCCCTCCATAACGCAGTTCCATTAGAATCATTTTTAATTTTAGTTAACTCATCAAAGATTGCTGTGGCAGTGATCCAATATTCATCACTACAACCTGAATCATCAATACCCCATTCTTTAATAAAGTTAGCTGTTCTTGATAATCTTGGGTGTTTTAAGGCTTTGTGATTATTTTTACAAGATATGCCGAATGTTTTGCCATTTATTGTTATCAATACATCACGTACATCCCCCTGCTTACCTGCAATATCACTATTAAATGAAATTAATCCATCGTTACCAGATTCAAAGAAGGTCTTTTCTTTCAACAGAATATGCTCAATGGCAATAGTAGCTGCATTTAGCAAATTAGATTTTTCCTTATCTGCTATTTTATAGAATGCTTTTTCATTAATTTCTGAGTAGACATTTTCTTCAATTGACATATTTGTTTGTAATTTAAGTACTAAGCCTACCGCCCACTCGAAAGCTCTGCCATTGTTTGTTTGTGTAGCCATTAGCCCTCCAAATCTTCTCTAATTGTTTTGGCTACCCAGTACGCCAAATTTACTGGTACAGCATTGCCAATCATTTTATAGCCGTTTCTGATATTGGTATAAATGAACTCATAATCATCCGGAAATGCTTGAATTCTGGCACATTCTCGAACGGTTAATCTTCGATATTTATTTTCATGACCAGGAGCGAATTTTCTTAATTCTTGTCCATCAATTTTTATCATTTTAGGAGCTTGTGGGTGAAATGGAATATGCCTATCTGTTGCCAAAATAGTAAATGATTGTTCATCCCAACCTCGTACTCGATTTCTTGACATAAAAATTGGAGAATAGCCCGAATCAATTAGCTCATGATTCTTAACTTTTTTGGTTGTTCCAACTTTTAGATTAGCTAAATCACCTATCACCTGTTTTAAAGTAATTTTGGTTCCCAAAGGTTTAGGAAACTCAAATTTTTTGTTCAAAGATTTGTGATAGCCAACTATAAAAACACGTTCACGATCTTGGGCTACGCCATAATCACTTGCTTTTAACAACTTCCAACTAACCTCATAGTCTTCTTTTTTGAACATATCTATGATATTCATAAAGGATTCAATATTTCTTGAATGAATTATTCCATGAACATTTTCTGCAACACAAAATTTTGGCTGCACATGTCTAATAACCCGGATATATTCGTGAAATAATTGCCCCCTTAAATCGTCAAACCCACGCCTAGCCCCAGCTTCTGACCACGATTGACATGGCGGACCACCAATAACACCTATTGCATCGACTGGAATATCTTCATCTGGAATATCCAAAATAGAACGCCCGTCAAACTTTGATTCAGGAAAGTAGTTTTGATAAGAAGGAGCAATTGTTTTATCATATTCGTTTGCCCAAATTGTCTTAAACCCAGCTTTTTCAAAACCAATATCTATACCACCTGCACCAGCAAATAATGAAACAAGAGTAATATTTGACGCATATTTTTTTTGCTTTGCTGTTTTAACTGTAGCATCTTTTATTGACATTGTCTTTCATTCAATAGTTATTTTTTATTCACACCACGATATTTACTATTTTCGAGGGTATTATGATAATTTTCTTAGGCTCTTTATCGCTTAAATGTTTTTGTATCTCGGGTAATTGCATTACCATATTCTGAATCTCAATATTGCTCGTTACGTTGGCAAATTCTTGTGTAGCTCTCAGTTTGCCATTAACTTGGATAGCCATGGTATAAGATTCTAGCTCCAGCAATGATTCATCGAAAGAAGGCCAGGAAGTTTGATATAATCTTTCCTTACTACCTAATTTTTGCCAAATTTCCTCTGTAATATGTGGAATAAATGGGTTAAGTAACATAATCAAGACTCTAAACCCCTCTTTAACACTATAGTCAATTGATGAATTGACTATATTAACATTACCTTCTCTGCCCTTAGATACTTCATCTGACAAAGCATTAAATAGTTCCCGCATTCTTGCTATGGCTTTATTTAGCTTAAAATCCTTTAATTCTTCGGTAACATGTTTAATAGTATAATGGGTAAGCTTTGTTAATTTATTTGATTTATTACTAGAACCTTCCGTTATTTCACTATTAATTAGTATTTCTGCCATATTTTCTAGTTTACTAATAAAACGAGAACAGCCTTCAAGACCATTTGACGACCATTCAAAATCTTTCTCTGGCGGACTATCGGAGAGGACAAATAGCCTAATAGCGTCAGCACTATGGTTGGTCAATATTGATTCTAAATCCACAAGATTCTTTTTGGATTTACTCATTTTTTCTATTCGTCCTTGAACTACTTCTTCTCCAGTATTTTTATTAATCCACTTATCAGACTGTTTTATTACCTCATCTGGGTAAAGCCAATTATTATTAGCATCTTTATAAGTAGCATGTAGAACCATACCCTGAGTTAGCAAATTATTAAAAGGTTCACGAATACTAAGATAACCTTGTTCGTTCATTACTTTGGTAAAAAACCTGGCATAAAGAAGATGCATTACTGCATGTTCAATTCCACCAATATACTGATCAACAGGTAACCAATAATCACATACTTGCTTGTCGGTTATATCTTTTGCTGCCACGTTACAATAACGGATGAAATACCAAGAAGACTCAAAGAATGTATCTAACGTATCAGTCTCTCGAATAGCTTGTTTTTGACATTTTGGGCAATTAGTATCTTTCCAAGTAGGGTGAGAATCAAGAGGGTTGCCATTTCCATAAAATATAACATCGCTTGGTAGAGTTATTGGTAAGTCTTTTTCAGCTACCGGCACAGTTCCGCAAACTGAGCAATATATTATTGGGATAGGACAGCCCCAATATCTTTGTCTAGACACTCCCCAATCCTTCAGACGGTAGTTAATAGTACGTTTTCCTAAACCACGTTTTTCAAATTCTTCTATAGATTTTTGTTTAGCATCCTGAACAGTAAGATCATTCAAAAAGTCTGAGTTGATCATCATACCATCACCCGTGTAAGGTTCCGAGTATACGTCCATTTGAACATCTTGGTTAATTAGTACCTGCTTTATTGGCAAGCCCATTTTCTTTGCTAATGCATGATCTCTTTCATCATGAGCTGGACATCCAAAAACCGCCCCAGTACCATAATCCATTAGTACAAAATTTGTTATTATGACAGGAATAATAATTGTCGAATCAAATGGGTGAATGGCAAAAAGGTTAGTATACACCCCTTCTTTTTCAGCTTTATCTACTGCAGCATTAGTGTGTAATTGTGAACATTTTTCAATAAACAACACCATATCGTTATTTTTATCCACTAATTGCCCAACTATTGGGTGATTATAGGCTATTGCAACAAAACTTGCTCCAAAAATAGTTTCTGGTCGAGTAGAGAACACTTCTATATTAGTTTGATGATCTTTAATTTTAAAAGTAAAATTTGCTCCTTCCGATTTACCTATCCATTTTTCCTGCATAGATTTAACAGAATCAGGCCAAAATTCCAGTTTTGAAATTTCATTTAATAGCTCTTCAGCGTAATTAGTAATTTTTAAAAACCATTGTTTTAAATATTTTTTTTCAACTAAAGCACCTGAACGCCATCCACGACCATCTACTACTTGTTCATTAGCTAAAACAGTCTTATCAACAGGATCCCAATTTACTAAAGATTCTTTTTGATAGGCTAAACCTCTATTATAAAGTTCTAAAAAGAATTTTTGTTCATGCTTATAATAATCTGGATTACAAGTTGTTATTTCTCTCGACCAATCATATGAAAAGCCAATTGATTTTAGCTGATCTCGCATAGTTGCAATATTTGAATAAGTCCAATCTTTAGGATTAGAGTTATTATTAATGGCAGCATTTTCTGCTGGCAAACCGAAAGCATCCCAACCCATGGGATGCAATACGTTATAACCTCGTGATTTCATAAAACGAGCGATGCAATCTCCAATAGAATAGTTACGTAAATGTCCAACATGAATTTTCCCAGAAGGATAAGGTAACATTTCAAGTACGTAATATTTAGGCTTATCGCTGTTGTCTTTTGCAGCAAAAGCTTTTTCTTCAAGCCAAATTCTTTGCCATTTTTTCTCAATATTTTTCATAATTTACACGTTAGTTATTAGTATTTTTTAGTAAGTATACTATAACATTATTTTTTCCCTGCACTAATATATATTTCCCTAGCTTTTCGTAAAATTTTATCTTCTATGTTATTAGCTAGCTCTGAAGTAGTATGACTATCTAGCCATTGACCATTTTTAAGTGTTTGTTCAAATATTCTTACTTGAATTGCATCCGGACTAATAACGTTATCCTTTATAAAAATATTTATTTTAAATCGAAAATCTGCTTTTCCTTTTGGACTATACCATTCAGTAATAATAACTCCGCCGATTGAATCGCTTGAAGCAAGAGGGACAAAATTTAAGGTTTCTATAGAAGCTTGCCATAAATATTTATTGATATTACCTATCTCTGTTTTGGTAGATTCATTTTTGATTCTACCTGGTCTAAATATCAAACCTTCTCCTCCAACTACCGAGCCCATTTCTTCCATTTTTCTTTCTTGTTCGCTTTTTGGGTATTTTGAATCTCTAGCAATTGTCAAAGTTGGAAAAAATAATAAACTTGACATTACACCAATCATGGTTCTTTTAAAATGTTCTTTCATAAATACTATATTTTTATAACTATTGTTGTTTGTTTTAGATAGCTTACTGATAGTCAATTCAGGAGAATTTGGGGCTAGGAGCGATGGAGCGACGCCTATAAGTAATAGGCGAGCATTGAGCGACAACGTCACCAACTTCTCATCAATTGACTATATCACTTTCCATCCTAAACTCAATCTAATATTAGGTTGTAACTCCAAGAGATATTTACTCTTTAATTGTGACTTTTAAATTGCCCTGTGATTTGAACCAGGACATTTTCAACATCAATTAAATTTCAGTAGCTAACCAGTTTGTTCAATGGCAAATATAGTATTAATAACTCAAGTACTTTTTTATCTTAATAAAAACCGATTCTCTATCTTCATCTGCCAAATAACCTAATTTTCCTGTTATAAGATCGCAATCCAAAGAGAAAATTTTAATTCTAACTTTTGATGGTGAAGGGAGACCTGCGATTTGAAGATTTGTAATTATTATATCATCTTGCCAACTTGTTTGTTTAGCACTTGTGATCATAGCTAGTATACAATGATTGTAATTTATTTGATATTCACTTGATGATATTACTAAAGCTGGTCTCTTTTTAATCGCTGCTTTATCAGTGAAAGGAAAAGAAACTTTAATTACATCAAATTTATTATAAATCATGATATGCTTCATCATCTTCTGGCGATAACCATTCAGGGAGTGATTTAGATAAAGAATCTAGATACTCATAATCAGTATAAGGTAATTTCTGTACCATGACCTTACCTCCTTCAATTTTAAACTTTACTCTATCACCTTTCTCTAAATGTAGGAAATTCCGTATCTCGTAAGGAATAGTAGCTTGATATTTTTCAGTAACTTTTGATGCCAACATAAATTTATAAAAATAAGTATACTACATACGTAATACTAACACTCCTAGATAATTTATACAAATAATAATTTAAAATTTAGGTTATTTAGTTTTTCTATATTAATCAATTCATTTGCAAAGTTATTAGGGTTACAGAGGAAAGATATAGTTAATTCAGGAGGAGTTGGAGCCACAACTGTTGAAAGTTAGAAGAGGAAGCGGTTTTAGACCGGATAGTTTAAAAGTCGTATGTGGTCAACGTCATTGCGAGAAAGACCGTAGGTCGACGAAGCAATCCATAAAAGTAACCAAAGATGGATTGCCACGACCACTACGTGGTCTCGCAATGACAGAAAACCTATCTAAAACCCGCTTTACCTTCTAACTTTCAACAGTTGTGGAGTTGGGGCTAGGAGCGATGGAGCGACGCCTATAAGTAATAGACAGAGCATTGAGCGACAACGTCACCAAATTCTCCTGAATTAATGACTATACCATATCATTGTCCAAATTACCAACAGAAGTAGAACTCGGCAAAAGGTCTAATTTAGAAAAAGATTCGCAATAAAACGAACAATTACCTTGTTACAAAACGCGGACATTTTAGAATGTTATTGACACTATGAAATATTTTACTAGACTTAGAACGCTAATAATTATATAAAGCTTAAATAATCATTATATAGTCAATTCAAGAGAAGTTGATGCTAGGAGGCTGCCTGCAATAACTAAAGTAATTCTATATTTGGCTCTTTTTGACTGCGAATAAACATGATTTTTTTGAAATAGGTACACTATTCCTTCATAAATCATATCTATTCTCGCCGAAAAATAGCTCAAAATATAATTAATCAGTTATCGTAGGTAGCCTCCTAGGAGCGATTCCTATAAGTAATAGGCGAGTGACAACGCATAAGCGTTAGTTTAAGAAAATAATAATTGAAAAACCGTCATTGCGAGGAGACCGTAAGGTCGACGAAGCAATTCAAAAAAGTGATTAAAAATGGATTGCCACGCCACCTACAGTGGCTCGATAATAGACAATTTTTCTACTTTATTTTCTTAAACTGACGCCTATGAGTGACGACGTCACCAACTTCTTACTAATTGACCATAAAGGGGCCTGTAGTTCAGTTGGTTAGAACCCACCGCTCATAACGGTGTTGTCGCAGGTTCAAGTCCTGCCGGGCCCACCAAAAATCAATAGGTGAACGGTTTATTTTAAAATGATTAATTTTAAAACACTTTCAATTTACCTGTTCAGACTATATTGTAGCTATTTCATTGTTATATTAGTTCTGCTTATTGGGGTTTTTACTCTTTCAAATATCTTTGATCTTTTACAGCAATCTAAAGCTGTATATATCCCAACGCATTCTTTTTGGAAACTTGTATTATATAAAATACCTTACTTGGTTAATGAAGCGGCTTCTCTGCTCAGCTTTATTGCGATGTTACTTTTTCTAAGAAGATTAACTAAACATAACGAATTAATAACCATTTTATGCAATGGTATCCATATTTGGCGGGTTATTGCTGTTCCATTTTTTGCTGCGATCATTCTTGGTATAATACTAATAACTATATGCAACCCTATTGGTACATTCGGTCTACAAAAATATGAATCTTTAAAAGCCAAGCTGTTTAAAAATACATCGACTAACCTTATAATATCAAAATCTGGTCTATTATTTTTTGAGAATTATCAGGGCAAAAAAAGAATCGTTCAGGCTGGGTCTATTGATATAGTGAATAATAAGTTAAATAAGGTTATTATATTATTCTTGGATAATGAAAATAGCTTCTTAAAAAGAATTGATGCTCAATATGCTATTTTAATTGATAATAATTTTGAATTAACTTCTGTAAAACTTTCGGATGCTAATAACTTCAAGCAATATGAGAATTTTGCCATTCCAACAAATTTGTCAATAAATAACTTACTAAATAGTTTTATAACCCCTGAAATGATTGCTATTTGGGATTTACCAGATATAATTCAGCAATTAGTAAAATTTGGCTTACCCATAACTAATTATCAGATTTATTTCTATAAACAGTTATTTAAACCTATAATTATGGCTACTACCGTAATTTTAGCAGCATGCTTTTTTAGCCTCAGGCAACGTGATAATTCTCAGGAAAAAATTTTAGTAATTGGTTTATTTTTAGGTTTTATTATTTATTCTTTATTAGAGGTGTTGTTTAAAATACTTGCATATAATGCAACTCCTCCTTTCTTAGCTATTTTATTACCAAATATATGTATATTATTTTTCAGTAATTTTGTTATTATGCATTCTAAGAAAATTTGATATATTCAAATGTATTTAATCTTGAGGATTGATATAAGATGGTTAGAACTTAAGACTTTGGAGAAATAAAAATGCTAACAAAATTTTTCAGTAGATTTGCAAGTGATATGGCAATAGATCTTGGTACTGCTAATACTTTAGTGTATGTCAAAGGCAAAGGAATCGTATTAAACGAACCTTCTGTAGTTGCATTGATTAAAGTGGATGGAGCATTTAAACCATATGCATTTGGTCATGAAGCAAAAAATATGTTAGGACGCACCCCAGCCGATATTGAAGCTAAGAGACCACTAAAAGATGGGGTTATAGCTGATTTTAAGGGGGCTGAGGAGATGATAAAGCATTTTATCAGAACAGTACATAGTCGCCGCTCATTTACTGGTCCAATGATTATAATTTGTGTACCCTCAGGTTCTACACCCGTTGAACGTAGAGCCATCCAAGAAGCAGCGGAGAGTGCAGGTGGTAGAGATGTGTATCTTATAGAGGAACCTATGGCAGCAGCAATCGGTGCTGGCTTACCAGTAACAGAAGCAACTGGTTCAATGATTGTTGATGTAGGTGGTGGAACAACAGAAGTAGCCGTCCTATCATTAGGCGGTATTGTATATGCTAGATCAGTGCGGGTTGGTGGTGATAAAATGGATGAGTCTATTATTTCTTACATTAGAAGGCATTATAATTTGCTAATCGGTGAAGCTACAGCAGAAAAAATTAAAAAGCAGATTGGTGCTGCTTATGTAGACGATAGTTTAGAACCAAGAGTAATGGAAATTAAAGGGCGGGATTTAATTCATGGCATCCCTAAAGAAATGCTACTAAACGAAAAACAAATTGCTGATAGTCTAATTGAACCAGTCAGCCAAATTGTCGACGCAGTAAAAGTAGCGTTGGAATGCACCCCTCCTGAACTTTCATCGGATATTGTAGATAAGGGGATTGTTATGACTGGTGGTGGGGCATTACTTCGAAACCTAGATCATGTTCTAAAAGAAGCAACTAAATTACCGGTAATTGTTGCTGAACAGGCTTTATCATGCGTAGCTCTTGGCACAGGAAAAGTATTAGAAGATTTTCAAAAATTAAAGCATGTGTTATTTAAACAAGATTAACAAATGGCATTACTAGCAAATAGAATAAAGAATCCTAGTAGAATAGCAGGGTTAGCTAAATTTATACTTGTCACCGCAAAACGTGGTTTGATTTTATTTTTTACCATAGCTTCGCTTTACTTATTTATTGCTACTCCAAAAAGACTCTCTTCTATGTCTCTTGAAATCGTTGGACATGTTATGTTTAGTGGCTTGCTAATTCATGAAAATGTATTTAAACAAATTAACCTAATAACCCAAAATTTTATTTATTTACGGGACTTAGCAAGAGAAAATATTGAATTACAATTAGAGGTGGCAAGATTAAGAAGCTTGCAGAGTGATATATATTTAATCCAATCTGAAAATAGAGAGCTAAAACAACTATTATCAGTTATAGAAGAAGAGCAATATAGCTATGTTAGTGCTAAATTGTTAAGCGTCTCATTAAATCCCTTCAGTAAAACTGCTTTACTGTCAGCTGGGGCAAAACATGGTGTGGCAATTGATCAAATAGTTACCAACAGTGAAGGATTAGTTGGACGAGTAATACAGGTAAGCAACAATTATTCTAAGATAATTTTAGTTAATGACGTGAATTCTAGAATTCCGATCACTACAACCTCTTCAAAAGAGAAAGGTATAATGAGTGGCTATGGTAACGGTAGTAAAATACTCTATTTACCAAAAAACCACTTAGTGCAAAAAGGTGAGAAAGTTATAACCTCTGGTTATGGAAATATTTATCCTTATGGCATAACAGTTGGTTACGTAAACAAAGCAAATTCAGAAAATGTTCTTGTAAAACCTATAGTTGACTTATCTAAAACTAAGTTTGTCAGCATATTACTTCCACAATGAATCTTTTATACTATATTTTATGTTTGGACAAAATCCCAAAAGGGCAGCAATATTTAATGACGGGACTAGCCTAGAGATTAAAAGTATCTTTAAGACTATTCAGGGAGAAGGTCCTTTTGTTGGTATGCCTGCTGTCTTTATTAGGCTTGGTGGATGCAATCTAGCTTGTAATTTTTGCGATACCGACTTTGAAGATTTTAATATATTGACTATTAATAATATTATCGAAGAAGTCCAAAGATTTACGATTAATGTCAAATTAGTGGTTATAACTGGAGGTGAGCCTTTTCGTCAACCTATAGAATTATTGTGTCATAAATTAATAAATTTGGATTATATAGTGCAAATAGAAACTAATGGCACGTTATATCGTGAGATTCCAGATAAAGTACATATAGTTTGCTCACCCAAAGCTGCAAAAAATGGTTATTCCTTATTGCGAAATGATTTACTATCTCGCATTAATGCCATAAAATTCTTAGTAGCTAAAAATATACCAGAATATTCTAACATACCTGAAGTCGGGCAAAGTAAATATAATATACCAGTATTTATTCAGCCTATGGATCAAAACAACCCATTGCTAAATAAAGAGAATGAACAACTAGCTATTGATTTGGCACTTAAGTACGGTTATCGCCTTTCTATACAAGTCCATAAGATTTTGAGTATTGATTAGGTTACTAAATAAAGCTACCAATATAGTTGTCAAAGTTTTTTATTTTTATACTTATAGTAATACTGAATTATAGAAAAAATAAACCAAAAAAATAGTGAGTAAAGGGTATCGTATAATACATCCTTGCTAAAGAAAAGTTCATAAAAACCTATATTATGCTCAATTAGATATTGTATCGTTTGAAACAAGATAGTCATATATAACGTCATCCTGATTGTATATAACAGACATTGATCCCACTTAAACATAATTAACCTCAGCATTAAACATAAGCAATAAACCAGTTATGCTTGCATAGCTAACCCGAATACATTACTACGCCTCCTTGCATAAGCGTCAGTTTAAAAAAACAATAATTGAGAAACCGTCATTGCGAGAAGACCGTAAGGTCACGAAGCAATCCAAAAAAGTGATTAGAAATGGATTGCCACGCCACCTAAGGTGGCTCGCAACGACGATTTTTCTACTTTATTTTCTTAAACTAATGCCTATGCACCTTCTCGCAATGATGTTTAGTTATTAATGGAAATCTAAATGATCAAATATCTTCCCATGGTGACCTATTATTAGCATACTATCTTCATAGATTACCATAGCTACCGGATATTTTAGTGCAGTAGTTTCAGCAACATTAGTTAAATATCCTTTTGCAGGGATTTTAACGTTAAGATTAGTAAGGGCTAATGGCGAATCTACAACATTGTCGTCTATATCAAAACAATTAATTTTCTTAGGCTCTGGCTTTTTAGGTTGCCTTGCCTTAGCTTTCTCTATACCTTGTACAGTTTTTTTTACCTTTTCCATAATTCTCTTAACAGACATAATTAAACCTCCAAATTGTATAAATTGATGAGCTTTGTAAAAAATTCTTTATATAGTCAATTCAGGAAAATTTGGGGCTAGGAGCGACGACGCCCCCAACTTCTCATCAATTGACTATAACAATCAATATATCAAAAATTCTCTTATATAACAAGAATATTTTTCTATAAAACAAAACTTTTTATTTACTATATATAACAATCTAAAATTTTATTTATTTACAGGAGTTAGCAAGAGAAAATATTGAACTACAATTAGAGGTGGTAAGATTAAGAATTAATAAAAAAGCTTCGGCGACTTCTTTTGGTGATATTTTTCCCTTGTAGTCTAATATATATGGATAAGTTGTTCAAGAGAACGAGTTAGCCAACCACTTTCAGACATTGATGGAAATTCATATTTTCTTAAAAATGGAGTAACATATTTTGTATCAAAGCTTCTACCAGAATATCCATTTTGCATATTTGATTGATGGTACCTAACATCTTGAGAAGGATGAAAATACTTGTATACTACACTTGTAATGAGAACTGTTAGCACCCCCTTACTACGCTCTGAATTATCTAATATAATATCCAATCTACTTTTAATACTATCTTCTATAAAGAAGTCAGACTCAACTGAAACTTTTTCCAAGAAAGTAGCTAATTCTTTTCCATATTCCATAATAAACTCAATAAATCACAGTAATTGTTCAACTATAGCTTCTCCTATAATTCTTACCTTTGGAATACATACAGAATTTCCAACTTGTTTATATAACTCAGATATTGAAGATTTTAGTTTATAGTCTTCAGGAAATCCCATAATTTTAAAACACTCATTTATTGTTAGTTTTCTTACACGTCCATTATTAAGTAATATCCAATAACGCCCCGAAGTTTCTTGCGATGATAATGTTGGGTGCGTACCTTCAATTGAATATATTCTGTTTGGTTGTTTGTGAACTCTAGATAAATGCTCAGTTCCCTCCCTAACTCCTTTATTTCTTATCTTTTTATTCCTATATCCACAAAATATTAAACCACTTTGTTGTCTAGTTGGATTCTCTATAATTTTATATTCATCTGATTCTAGAAATTCAAAATCCCCTTCTTGATCCAAAATATCATGAATTTTTATAGTTTTTTGTTTTTTAAGCTTAGAAAAATCAAACTTACCATTTAAACTTGCAATAATAATTAATCTTTCTCTATTTTGTGGAACTCCAAAATTTTTTGCATTTAGTATATTGTAAGAAATATTATAGCCTATCTTATTAAGGTTTGATACGATGTGTTGCAACGTTTCACCATTGTTATGATGTAATAAATGCTTCACATTTTCTAGCATCACAACTTTAGGCTTTGAATGATTTACAATATTAAATATCGATTCAATTACACTTGCACGTTCATCTTTTAATCCCATTTTTTTACCTGAAATACTAAAGGGTTGGCAAGGAAATCCTGCACATAAAACATCACACTCCGGTATATCATTTGGATATATTGTTTTGATATCTCCAGCTGGAATTTCACCAAAATTTTCTTGATACATTTTTTGGCAATGTTCATTTATTTCGCATGAAAAAAGACACTTTCCACCTATTGACTGCAACGCAATCCTAAATCCTCCGATCCCAGCAAATAAATCAATGAAAGAAAATTTGTACATTTGTAAATCAGTTTTTATAAACTTTATATTAAACAACTTAACCACAATCTCAATCTTAAAATCATAGTAGTATATTTATTTTTCTATATTAACCTTATCACTTCTCGGCCTCTCCTAATTCTTTATGATATAATTTATAATATTCGGCTTTATTTTCTATAAGCTGTGAGTGAGTTCCTTGCTCAAATATCATACCAGATTTCATAACAACTATGTGATCAACATCCTTAATACTCGATAAACGATGGGTGACAATTAAGGTAGTCTTACCTTTACGAAGATTTACTAAAGAATTTAAAATTAATCGCTCAGAATTTTGGTCTAACGAACTTGTTGCCTCATCCCAAACTAAAATTGCTGCTGGCTTCAAAAAGGCTCTAGCTATCGCTAAACGTTGACGCTGCCCACCTGAAAGCGTTGAACCTTGATTACCAATCATCGTATCATAACCGAATGGGAGCTGTGAAATAAATTCATCAGCATCAGCATATTTTGCCGCAGTAATAATTTCACTGCGGGTGGCATCTGGGTTACCATAAGCAATATTTTCTGCAACGCTAGTGTCAAATAATGTAGTATCTTGCGTTACTAAAGAGATTTGCCGTCTTAAAGAGTCAATTTTTATATCTTTAATATCGTAATCATCAATTAAAATTTGCCCGCTAGTTGGGTTATAAAATCTTACTAATAAATTAGCTAATGAAGTTTTGCCGCTACCAGAACGTCCTATAACAGCTGTAGTCTTTCCTTGCATTAATTGTAAATTCAGATGCTTTAAAGCTACTTTATTATTAAATTTTAGCTCTACATTGTTAAAAACTACTGATGGATTAACTAACGGAACAGTTAGAGCATTTACACTATCTTTAATAACAGGCTCAGTATCTAGAATATTAAATATTCTTCTTGTCGCAGCAATTCCCTCTTGTAGGTTGATATTTAAAGACACCAAACTCTTAAAAGGTCTATACGCTGTGATAAAGGCTGTAATAAAAGCAAAAAGTGCTCCTGGAGTAGTCTCTCCTTCTATGACTAACAATCCACCATACCAAATAAGCCCACCAACTGTTATACCACTTAATATTTCCATAAGCGGTGAGATCAGTGCATCCAATTTGGCAGTTTTTTTTAGAAAACGTAAAATATTGCTGGAAATCAATAAAGCTCGATTGCTTTCAATTTTCTCTCCTAAGAAAGACTTAACAATTTTAATTGACCCAAAAGTCTCATCTAACCTTGAAGTATAATTAGCTAATTCCTCTTGAGCTTGACCGGATATTTTGCGAATTTTCCGTCCTAATTGTTGTGTTGGATAAATTGCTGCTGGAAATGCCATAAATACAATACAAGATAGCTTAGGTTCTAACCTAAACATCACTATGATCAGACCTAGTACTGTTAAAAAATGTTTGGCACAACATACCAGTATATTCGATACTGCACCACGCATCATCGAAATATCGTTAGTAAAACGTGATATTAAACGCCCCGATGATTGAGACTGAATAAATAGAATATCAGCAAATAATAAATGTTCATACATTTTAATTTGCAAATCAGTTAAAATTCTCTGACCAACAAATTTAATTAAATAACTTGAATAATATTCAGCAATACCTTTAATAGTAAATGTTAGTACTACCATTAACGGTAAAAATAATAACATTTGACGATGATGTGTTAAAAATATTTGGTCAATGGTTGGTTGGACTAATTCAACAATATAAGCATTACAGCAAGCGTTAACTACCATAAACAATACTGCTATCCCAATCTGTTTTAGATATGGTCTTATATGGTCAACTATTAGCCTTCTTACAGTGCTATAGGCATTATAGTCATAATTTATTAGGTTATGTTTTTTTGGCAAAATTCTCTCCTTCTGTTTGGTAATTTGTTATATAGTTAAGCCAAATAGTATTTGCCCATTTGTTCCAACAGAAAAGTTGTTATTCCCGCGTAGGCGGGAATCTGGATACCTGCTTACGCAGGTATGACAGTAAGTTAACTAAATTCTGCAAAAAAATTTGATTATCGCCTATTACTTATAGGCGTCGCTCCATCGCTCCTAGTACTACAGTTGTAGTTTAGATGTGAGCATTCACGATTTTTTTGTGATGAATAAAAAAACCTGATCACCAAGCGTCATTGCGAGGAGACCGTAAGGTCAACGAAGCAATCCATTTCTAATCACTTTCCTGGATTGCTTCGTCGGTCTGGCAACCTCCTCGCAATGACATCTTATACTTTAATCTTTTTTCCGTGAACACTCACATTCAATCTACAACTGTAGTACTAGCCCCAAATTCTCCTGAATTGACGATAGCAACAACGGGTATATGATCAGAAGGTTTAACTTTAGCTCGTAAATTATAATACATGTAGCAATTATCTAAATAATCGGCAACATTGCTCGAGGCAAGTATCATATCAATACGCATACCTTTATTTTGCTCAAAACAACCTGCTCTATAATCCCACCAAGAAAATTCTTGTTTAGTAGGGTTTGATAATCTATATAAATCTTCAAACCCAGAATTTAGAATAATTCTCAATCGTTGTTTTTCTTCATTAGTAAAACAAGTAGTATTTTGTAACTCCTTTGCTGAGTATACATCAATATCAAAAGGAGCAATGTTAAAATCTCCTCCAATTATTATCTTAGTATCAAGAGATTTCTTGGCTTGTAAATAATTAGTTAAATCGTCATAAAATCTTAATTTCATTTCAAATTTATCACTACCTACCAATGAACCGTTAGGGGCATATAATGAAGTAATGCTACAAAAACCTATTGGGGTTTGTACAGTGATTTCTATCAGTCGTGCTTGATCTAGACAATTAATGGTAGGGAAGTCTTTTATTACTTCATCAGCTGGAAATTTTGATAAAATAGCAACGCCATTATAGGATTTTTGACCATGTACATATAAGTTATACGCCAAATCCGATAGCTCATCAAAAGGAAATTTCTCAGTCTCACACTTTATTTCTTGTAGTAAAACAATGTCGGGATCTACTTCTGTTAAAAAGTCACGTAAATGTTGTAGTCTCATTCTTATCGAATTAATATTCCAAGTCGCTATTTTCATTGAAGATTCTTCATTTAGATTTTGTTCACAATGTCTAACAAGATTAATTTTATAGTCTGGTACTTTTTATGTTTTCAAGAGCTTTTTTTATTATCATATTCAATCCACTTCTTGTATAGGCAGAAACTACAAAAATTTCTTCACTAGTAATTTTTTGTAACTCGGTAATTTTTTCCTGAACTTCTTCCTCTGACAAAACATCGCACTTATTTAAACAGATTATTTCTGTCTTATTTTTTAATAAGTTTGAATATGATTCAAGCTCATTCCTAATAGTTTGATAATCAGCCAATAAATTATCACTTGTTGCTGATATCAGATGAATCAATAAATTACACCTCTCAATATGTTTTAGGAACTTATCACCAAGCCCATGTCCCAAATGGGCTCCTTCTATTAAGCCTGGGATGTCAGCTATCACAAATTCTTCATCATCCACATAAACAACCCCAAGATTTGGGCTTAGTGTAGTAAATGGATAATCAGCAATTTTAGGCTTGGCTGATGTCGTTGCTGCAAGAAAAGTGGATTTTCCTGCATTAGGTAAACCTATAAGACCAACATCTGAAAGTAGTTTGAGCTGTAAATTTACCCACATTTCTTCTCCTACGATACCTTCAGTTCTACGTCGCGGAGCTTGATTAATGGATGACTTAAAATGGCTATTACCAAGCCCCCCTTTTCCCCCCTTAATTATTTCAAAAATTTGTTCATCTGCAGTAAAATCATATAGTAAAATATCATTATGTTCAGTAAATATTTGTGTTCCAACTGGTACTTGTAAGAGTAAAGCGGGTTTAGATTTACCAGTTCGGTTTGACCCTTTACCATTTTCACCATTATCTGCTTTAAAATGTAGTTTATACCTAAAATTTACTAAAGTATTAAGGTGAGAATTGCTCTTGAAAATAATGCTACCACCACGACCACCATCTCCACCGTCAGGTCCTCCCATATCAATATATTTCTCTCGATGGAAACTAACTGCTCCATCACCACCATTACCCGCTTTTAAATATATTTTAGCTTCATCAATAAAATTCATAATTTATTATTTTACGTTATTAAGAGTTGAGTATCATACTCTACATTTTCAAGATATAAGGTCTAATTTACTATGTGGAAAAATAATAGCATTTCTGGAAGACGATACTATGTAATGTCAAGCCACCAAGGTTAGAAGATAGTTTCGCTCTAACCTCAGGAGCTTTCCGAAAAACAAAAAACAGACTCTAACTTTATGCCTTCCTTGATTAAAAATCAATAAAAAACTACTTAATATACAATAAAAAATACCAATAACACCATTATAGTCAATTGATGAGAAGTTGGTGACGTTGTCGCTCTCCTATTACATATAGGCGTCGCTCCATCGCTCCTGCTACCCAATTCCCCTGAATTGACTATATCTACCAACTTCTTCTCAATTAACTATATTTGGTATTCTAGTGCCACTTCCTTACCGCAAAAAGCCATAGATATTTTGATGATTTTTTGAACATGGGAGTGTTCTTTTATTTTAGCCTCATATTTTTTTTTCACGATTTGATCTAACCCTTCTTTGGCAACAGATTCTAAAATATCAGGAGATTTACATATTTTATATTCAATAATAATAGCATTGTCACTTTTACCTATCTTGGGTAGTAGCACAATATCCGCCCTACCGCTACCAGTCTCTCTTTCACTGTCTATTATGTAGTCGGAAGCTAAGGTATTAATCAAACCTAGCATAAAACCACTATAAAATAGCTCGGCTTTTTTCTCACCAGTTTGATAAAAACTAGTAGCGTTTAGTAATAATTCTTGCAACCTTTCTTTAAACTGTTCTATTTTACCTGCCGGCAGCAAAGTAGCAAAAGAATAATATCGAGAGTGATCGATTTGTAACTGATCAGTTACCCATTGGAGCATTCTGGCATTATATATATATCGTACCTCTTTATTTGGTACCGACAATTCGTAAATATCTTCTTCTGGTTTTTTAGCAACAGGGTTTAAATAACCGCTAAATAACAACAAGCTAAATAATCCTACTGGCTTGTTGATATCAGCAAAACTAATTTGTTTGACAATCGGTGAGATAATAGCCTTGCCGGCAGCTAAGCTCTGTAAATCTTCCTGCATTCCATCTGACAATAATGCTTTATCAACAAGAGACGTCCCCCCACTATCAAGCCAATAATGATCAAGTTTGCCTCTAGTATCTAAGCATAACATAATTGACCATGGATTATAAATTACCTCACCACCAAAACTATAGCCATTATACCAAGCTTTAATTTTTTCAGGACTTGTGTCAAGTGGTACTTTGGTTAATAACTCATCAACTTCTGCTTGAGTAAAGCCATAAAACTCAGCAAATTTTTCATCTAGCAGAGTATATTCACGAACATTATTCAAATCCGAAAATAAATTAGCTTTAGCAACTCGTAATATACCAGTAATTACCCCTTTTTCTAAATAAGGATTAGTTTTTAAACTACTGCCAAACATCCCGCGAAACATTTCAAGTACCTGTTCAAACTCTTCTGGTTTGTTACCAAACTTAATGTATGAACTATTGATCGGCGTATCGTATTCATCGATTAATATGTAAACTTTTTGACCAAAATGTTTGTACAATACTTCACTCAAAACCCGTAAACTATCTTTTAAGTCTTCCTTATCAAGCTTTCCTGTAAAATATCGATTTAACTTTTCCTTTTGTGCCTCATCTAGTAATTTTTCATCTGTTGTTATATAACGCTTTAAATATCGATGGTTTGTAAACAAATTAGTTACTTGATTTTTTATTCCATTCTCAGTTTCTTGGTAGTTACTGCCTTTAACATCCTTAAAATTTATGGAAATCACCGGAAATTGACCTTGATGCTCAGATATTACATCTGAGTACTGAGCTATTTTCAACTTCTTAAGTAACTTCTTTCTACCTGTTACTAGTCCTAAATCTACTTCCCCCCCGATAAATAGCTTACTATTTACTCTATCCTCTTCAGGTAAAGGCTTACCTCTCTCATCCACCTCTATTTCAAAAAATTTATGGAGCATGTTCATATTCAAGCTCTTACCCCAACGCCTTGGTCTAGTGATCAGGATAACCTTACCACTATCTTCTAGCAATTCTTTTACCATTAGGCTTTTATCAACAAAGACATCACTATTAATTAGTAGGTCATAGAATTCATCAGTACCTACCCTCATTCTCGGTGGTTTATTGTTATCTTTAACAATATTAGTTTTTTTGGTTGATATATTATCAAAAAGTTCTACTGTCATATTAATTTCACTATATTATAAAATATATTCATCCTCAGTTAAACTGGCTATTTAATTTTAAGAGTGTCGCTTTCTCACCATAAACCTGTTAAAAATTTTTCCTAGCCTTCTTGAGCAAATTAAGCCAAGCTATCCAGTCACGTTTGCCTAAATCTTCCTCAAATGACAATAAATCTTGCACTGATTTCTTGCAAGTTTCTGGAGATGGTATGATTAACTCTTGATTTGTTGAACATGCTAAACATTGGGTTTTACATGCTTGCTCTAAATGATAAGTATAAAACATCGCTTCATGTATTGTCCTGCCACAGGCTAATATTCCGTGATTACGTAGAAACATAACATAATTCTGCCCAAGATCGTCTAGTATTTTACTAGTTTGATTGGAGGTCAGTATAAGAGAGTTATACTCATGATAAGATAGTTTTTGATAAAAATGTAGTGCCCACTGACTTATTGGCATCAATCCTACTCGCATAGATGATACAGCAACAATTGCTGGAGTATGCAGATGAAAGATAGATAAAATATCCGACCTTTCTTTGTATATATTACCGTGAGTAACGTAGCCGGTTTTACTATAATTATATTCATTGCCCTTTATAATTGTTCCATCTAAACTAACTTGCAGTAAATTATCGCTAGTTACTTCCTCAAACCTTAACCCAAAAGGATAAATATAGTAATAGTCAGCTCCTTTAGGTCTTGCAGATAGATGGGTATATGTATGATCATCGAAGCCCAGAATTGCAAGAATTTGGTAGGCAGAAGCTAAATTAAATTTGGTTTCTAAAGTCATTATTATATCCAGTTTTAATTATTACTATTTTGAAATATTTTTAATTTGAGATCAGGTAGCACCGCCATCAAATGATCAAAAATATCTGATTGGATATCTTCAAATAGCCCCTTTCTCGTTTCATGGGTAAAGACACATAACTCTATTGGCAGACCATTAGGGGTTGGAGTCAACTGACGCACCAGAAAGGTAAAATTTTGTTGATAGATCATCGGGTGATTTTTCAAATATTCTTTTATATATAGCCTAAATATCTTGATATTTGTTACATAATCATCTAGCTGTTTCAAATCCACTTTATCCATTACTTCCTTTAGCAAATATGGTGATTTTTTTAACTCTTGTATAAATGCTATAGTCGAAACCGACAAAATACTGTTTATGTCAATACAGATTGCTCCCTGAATCCTTTTTGCCATTGAGTCAGTTATACCACGTGAGTTCACTACATTAGTCGTTAAAAGACTAGATGTCGGTATTGTTGAAATAGTCTGATCATTATTCCTAATTTTAACTAATGTAATAGTAATTTTCTCTACGGTACCTTCAACATTATACTGACTAATACTAACAAAATCACCAATTCGTATTATATCTTGCGAAATTAGTTGTAAGCTTGCTAGCAAAGCCACAACCGTATCCTTAAATAGAAAGGTTAACAACGCTGCTGCTGCTCCCAAGCTAGTAAAAAATGCACTAAGAGAAACATTCAAAATGCTGGAAATAATGATAATGGTAGCAACCGAGATAATAAGTATCTTTAATATTTGAGTGTATAAACTTAAATATGATTGGATGGAAATTGTCAGTCTGCTTCGATAAATATCCGCAAAAGCATCGATAAGAGATAGGATTAGCATTGTAACAAAGCTACCTGTATAGAGTATTATCGCAACATTCTTGATGCTAATCATCCAAGATAAAGTAGGAAATGTCTGTAAGATATTATCCCAAAATATAAGGTATAAAGCTAGTAATGTATGTAATAAATATGTGTATATAGAATATTTTTTAAATATTTTCTGATAATCAGGATGCCATTGATTAATATAGTTTTTGAGCATTGAAAATATTATTGTCTTAATAAAAATAATCAATGGAATGATTGAAACTATCATAATTATTAACATTAAAATTTCTTGATTGCCTTTATGATAAAGATCCAATAAATATTGTACTAGCATATAAACTAACCTTTCTGATGGCTATTACGTTAACGATAAATAACATTAATTCGGGACAAGAATAATTGTTTTTATCTACCCAATTTGTATAATATACACCAATTATAATGTACACTAAGTATTATTGTGAATATTTTATAAAAAATATTCACACCCTTCTCGTAATGACCTATGAGGCTTACAACATCCCCCACGTCATTGTGCATAAGCGTTAGTTTAAGAAAACAATAATTGAAAAACCGTCATTGCGAGGAGTGCTAAAGCACGACGAAGCAATCTAATGAATGTGGATTGCTTCGACCATGTAATGGTCTCGCTAATAGCGTTTTGTACTTTTCTGCAACTTTTTAAATTGCCATGGTTATATAAATAAATTAATAATTTAATTATCTTAAAATAATCTACGTACCTATATATTGACATAAGATAGTAACTATGATACATATAATACAATTAAAAATATTGTATTAATATTATATATAGTATTTTAAACTTGATATATAACATCTCAATGCTATGCCACGGCTTCGTTGTCATTGCCGCGGTTTTTTTGTCATTCCCGCGTAGGCGGGAATCTGGTTTAGACCCCGCACCGAAGCAGGGGTGACATTAAGAGTTAGCAGGGGTGGCATATTATAAATAACTCACCTTACGCATGGCATTTAAAAGTCATATAGAAAATAGCTTGGCGTCATTGCGAGAAAGACCGTAGGTCGACGAAGCAATCCAGAAAAGTAACCAAAGATGGATTGCCACGACCTACTTGCGTGGTCTCGCAATGACAGAAAACCTATCTGAAACCCGCTTTACCTTCTAACTTTCAACAGTTGTGGGGTTTATGCGTAAGGTGAGTAAATAACAAATTATTTTTTTAATAAGAATAGGTTAAATTATGGTTAAAAAACAAAAATTCTTAAAAAATTTGCTGACCAGCGTGTCAGTCGCCTCTGTTGTAGCAAGCATAGGGGGAAGCAGCGTGGCTTTGGGTGATTTTGACATTGATCCTACTAATGCTGGTAATATGAATGTCATTCTTACTGGCGTTTTGGCTAATGCTGGTGGCTCGGCAATTTTTAATGCGAATAATCTTATCCTTACAATTGATGGAGCATCCCCTGCTGAAATAGAGGGTATAATAGTTACAAATGTTGGTGCTAGCACTGTAATAGGTAATAATATTACTATAGGGACTATAGCAGCTAACGGAAATGTTATGACTGCCACAATTAATGGCTTTGTTGCATGAATCGGAATTTGGAGTAAATCGAGTTTTTGAATAAATAAAAAAAGCAGTGGAAATAGTAAAGTTAAGGAGTTAAGATATCCTCTTTTTTTAAGGTAAATATGCCGAACAAACACCAATATCCTTATCGTCATAAATTTGCCCGAGCTAAATACAAAATCAGTAATTCACGTGAGTACGATCAATCATTAAAAAATCGTGGTAGTCTAATAATTTGGTTTTCAGGGGAAGCGGTAGCAAAATGGAATAATCCCGTATCCGTACATAAGAAGCGGGGCGGTCAAGCGATCTATTCCGATCTTGCTATTGAGACATGCGTGAGGCTTGGATTAGTATACAAACAGCATTTACGGCAAACCGAAGGTTTTGTAGAATCAATTATAAAACTGCTGAATCTCGAGCTCAAAACGCCTGATTATACTACTATTTCAAGAAGAACAAAAAAACTTAAAGTGTCACGGCACCGTAGGGCAAATCGTGATCCTGTAACGCTTTGCGTCGATAGTACCGGTATAAAGATTTACGGCGAGCAGGAGTGGCAGGAAGAAAAATACGCACTGAAAGCAAGGAAATCGTGGAGAAAGCTTCATATCGCTGTTGATGAAAACGGATATATTGCAAGCTCTGAATTAACGACTCACAATATTAGTGATTGTGCTACGATAGGCACATTACTTGAGGAAATTGATAGTCCAATAGATACCGTACTAGCTGACGGAGCATATGACCAACCCTCTACATACAAAGCATTAATCGCCCATCAGAATCAACATGGTAATGAAATTCCTATAAAAGCAGTAGTACCGCCAAACTTAGGGTTCAGAGCAGAAATGCCCGATGACTCTAAATTAAGATTAGACAATATTCGTCTTATGGAACAAGGACGAAAGCGATGGCAAAAACAGGCTTTGTTGCATGAATCGGAATTTGGAGTAAATCGAGTTTTTGAATAAATAAAAAAAGCAGTGGAAATAGTAAAGTTAAGGAGTTAAGATATCCTCTTTTTTTAAGGTAAATATGCCGAACAAACACCAATATCCTTATCGTCATAAATTTGCCCGAGCTAAATACAAAATCAGTAATTCACGTGAGTACGATCAATCATTAAAAAATCGTGGTAGTCTAATAATTTGGTTTTCAGGGGAAGCGGTAGCAAAATGGAATAATCCCGTATCCGTACATAAGAAGCGGGGCGGTCAAGCGATCTATTCCGATCTTGCTATTGAGACATGCGTGAGGCTTGGATTAGTATACAAACAGCATTTACGGCAAACCGAAGGTTTTGTAGAATCAATTATAAAACTGCTGAATCTCGAGCTCAAAACGCCTGATTATACTACTATTTCAAGAAGAACAAAAAAACTTAAAGTGTCACGGCACCGTAGGGCAAATCGTGATCCTGTAACGCTTTGCGTCGATAGTACCGGTATAAAGATTTACGGCGAGCAGGAGTGGCAGGAAGAAAAATACGCACTGAAAGCAAGGAAATCGTGGAGAAAGCTTCATATCGCTGTTGATGAAAACGGATATATTGCAAGCTCTGAATTAACGACTCACAATATTAGTGATTGTGCTACGATAGGCACATTACTTGAGGAAATTGATAGTCCAATAGATACCGTACTAGCTGACGGAGCATATGACCAACCCTCTACATACAAAGCATTAATCGCCCATCAGAATCAACATGGTAATGAAATTCCTATAAAAGCAGTAGTACCGCCAAACTTAGGGTTCAGAGCAGAAATGCCCGATGACTCTAAATTAAGATTAGACAATATTCGTCTTATGGAACAAGGACGAAAGCGATGGCAAAAACATACCAACTACGGCAGGCGAGCCAAAGCAGAAAACGCTATCTACCGTTACAAATCAATTATAGGAAACAAATTAAAATCTAGAACTTTTTTAAACCAAAAAACCGAAAGTAAAGTAGCTGCTAATATTCTTAATATCATGACAAAACTCGGCATGCCGGATACCAAAAAATTTGCCTGATTTTTGACAAAAATTAAACAACACTTTCAAAATCTGATTCATGCAACAAAGCCGGTATATACCTCATCAATTATTGCCATGACCTTGAGATCTTGTTCACTAATTCCAATAGGTTTATAGTAATGGCTTTGTTGCATGAATCGGAATTTGGAGTAAATCGAGTTTTTGAATAAATAAAAAAAGCAGTGGAAATAGTAAAGTTAAGGAGTTAAGATATCCTCTTTTTTTAAGGTAAATATGCCGAACAAACACCAATATCCTTATCGTCATAAATTTGCCCGAGCTAAATACAAAATCAGTAATTCACGTGAGTACGATCAATCATTAAAAAATCGTGGTAGTCTAATAATTTGGTTTTCAGGGGAAGCGGTAGCAAAATGGAATAATCCCGTATCCGTACATAAGAAGCGGGGCGGTCAAGCGATCTATTCCGATCTTGCTATTGAGACATGCGTGAGGCTTGGATTAGTATACAAACAGCATTTACGGCAAACCGAAGGTTTTGTAGAATCAATTATAAAACTGCTGAATCTCGAGCTCAAAACGCCTGATTATACTACTATTTCAAGAAGAACAAAAAAACTTAAAGTGTCACGGCACCGTAGGGCAAATCGTGATCCTGTAACGCTTTGCGTCGATAGTACCGGTATAAAGATTTACGGCGAGCAGGAGTGGCAGGAAGAAAAATACGCACTGAAAGCAAGGAAATCGTGGAGAAAGCTTCATATCGCTGTTGATGAAAACGGATATATTGCAAGCTCTGAATTAACGACTCACAATATTAGTGATTGTGCTACGATAGGCACATTACTTGAGGAAATTGATAGTCCAATAGATACCGTACTAGCTGACGGAGCATATGACCAACCCTCTACATACAAAGCATTAATCGCCCATCAGAATCAACATGGTAATGAAATTCCTATAAAAGCAGTAGTACCGCCAAACTTAGGGTTCAGAGCAGAAATGCCCGATGACTCTAAATTAAGATTAGACAATATTCGTCTTATGGAACAAGGACGAAAGCGATGGCAAAAACATACCAACTACGGCAGGCGAGCCAAAGCAGAAAACGCTATCTACCGTTACAAATCAATTATAGGAAACAAATTAAAATCTAGAACTTTTTTAAACCAAAAAACCGAAAGTAAAGTAGCTGCTAATATTCTTAATATCATGACAAAACTCGGCATGCCGGATACCAAAAAATTTGCCTGATTTTTGACAAAAATTAAACAACACTTTCAAAATCTGATTCATGCAACAAAGCCGTTGATGAAAACGGATATATTGCAAGCTCTGAATTAACGACTCACAATATTAGTGATTGTGCTACGATAGGCACATTACTTGAGGAAATTGATAGTCCAATAGATACCGTACTAGCTGACGGAGCATATGACCAACCCTCTACATACAAAGCATTAATCGCCCATCAGAATCAACATGGTAATGAAATTCCTATAAAAGCAGTAGTACCGCCAAACTTAGGGTTCAGAGCAGAAATGCCCGATGACTCTAAATTAAGATTAGACAATATTCGTCTTATGGAACAAGGACGAAAGCGATGGCAAAAACATACCAACTACGGCAGGCGAGCCAAAGCAGAAAACGCTATCTACCGTTACAAATCAATTATAGGAAACAAATTAAAATCTAGAACTTTTTTAAACCAAAAAACCGAAAGTAAAGTAGCTGCTAATATTCTTAATATCATGACAAAACTCGGCATGCCGGATACCAAAAAATTTGCCTGATTTTTGACAAAAATTAAACAACACTTTCAAAATCTGATTCATGCAACAAAGCCGCTTCATATTAGCCCAAAATTTTTCTATTGGATTTAAGTCTGGAGAATATGGGGGTAAAAAAATAACTTCACAACCAACTGATTCTATTAGCTCTTTTGTCTTTTGAGATTTATGAAAACTAACGTTATCCATCACTACAACCTGTCCTGCTGTTAACTCTTTAATCAAAAATTTTTCAACCCAATTATTAAATAGTTCTGTATTACAAGTTTTATTAAAAACAAAAGGGGCTATTGGTTTGTTATTTACTAAACCAGCTATTATATTAGTCCTTTGATAATGCTTCCCACTCTTCTTGCCAATCAATAATTCTCCTATCTTACCCCAACCTCTATCTTGGCAAATTGTCATATCTATCCCACTTTCATCAAGATATACTATTTTATCTTTATCATATTTACTGATCTTTTCTAAATAATCAGATCGTTTCTCTGCACTTGCTTCCAAATAGCTAAAGGTTTTTTTTTATAACTAAATCCTAACTTTTTTAATATATTAGCTACTTGAGAACCTGTAATTCCAAAATTCTTACCAATTTCTTGTAGCTTACTATTAGGGTTATTTGTTACGAAATATTCCAATGCTTTTTTATCAATCTTACTTTTAAATCCTAGTCTAGCTCTTGCCAGCACTGTTCCTTCTTTTCTTCTCCTTACGTTCCAACGGCTAATTGTATTTTTATGTATAGCAAATATTCTAGCAGCAGATTCTTGACTATTACCTTTTTCTATATAATTTATTACTTTTTCTCTTAAATCTTGACTATATGGACTTGTTGACATTTTTTCCTTTATTTATACCACATCTTATCACCTAATTCAATTTGATTTACTATATCACGTAAACTAGGATAGCTAAGGGAATAATAAACTCTACTTTCTTTTGTAAGCTTTGTTGGTTGCATAATAGGGCTTTGTTGCATGAATCAGATTTTGAAAGTGTTGTTTAATTTTTGTCAAAAATCAGGCAAATTTTTTGGTATCCGGCATGCCGAGTTTTGTCATGATATTAAGAATATTAGCAGCTACTTTACTTTCGGTTTTTTGGTTTAAAAAAGTTCTAGATTTTAATTTGTTTCCTATAATTGATTTGTAACGGTAGATAGCGTTTTCTGCTTTGGCTCGCCTGCCGTAGTTGGTATGTTTTTGCGGCTTTGTTGCATGAATCAGATTTTGAAAGTGTTGTTTAATTTTTGTCAAAAATCAGGCAAATTTTTTGGTATCCGGCATGCCGAGTTTTGTCATGATATTAAGAATATTAGCAGCTACTTTACTTTCGGTTTTTTGGTTTAAAAAAGTTCTAGATTTTAATTTGTTTCCTATAATTGATTTGTAACGGTAGATAGCGTTTTCTGCTTTGGCTCGCCTGCCGTAGTTGGTATGTTTTTGCCATCGCTTTCGTCCTTGTTCCATAAGACGAATATTGTCTAATCTTAATTTAGAGTCATCGGGCATTTCTGCTCTGAACCCTAAGTTTGGCTTTGTTGCATGAATCAGATTTTGAAAGTGTTGTTTAATTTTTGTCAAAAATCAGGCAAATTTTTTGGTATCCGGCATGCCGAGTTTTGTCATGATATTAAGAATATTAGCAGCTACTTTACTTTCGGTTTTTTGGTTTAAAAAAGTTCTAGATTTTAATTTGTTTCCTATAATTGATTTGTAACGGTAGATAGCGTTTTCTGCTTTGGCTCGCCTGCCGTAGTTGGTATGTTTTTGCCATCGCTTTCGTCCTTGTTCCATAAGACGAATATTGTCTAATCTTAATTTAGAGTCATCGGGCATTTCTGCTCTGAACCCTAAGTTTGGCGGTACTACTGCTTTTATAGGAATTTCATTACCATGTTGATTCTGATGGGCGATTAATGCTTTGTATGTAGAGGGTTGGTCATATGCTCCGTCAGCTAGTACGGTATCTATTGGACTATCAATTTCCTCAAGTAATGTGCCTATCGTAGCACAATCACTAATATTGTGAGTCGTTAATTCAGAGCTTGCAATATATCCGTTTTCATCAACAGCGATATGAAGCTTTCTCCACGATTTCCTTGCTTTCAGTGCGTATTTTTCTTCCTGCCACTCCTGCTCGCCGTAAATCTTTATACCGGTACTATCGACGCAAAGCGTTACAGGATCACGATTTGCCCTACGGTGCCGTGACACTTTAAGTTTTTTTGTTCTTCTTGAAATAGTAGTATAATCAGGCGTTTTGAGCTCGAGATTCAGCAGTTTTATAATTGATTCTACAAAACCTTCGGTTTGCCGTAAATGCTGTTTGTATACTAATCCAAGCCTCACGCATGTCTCAATAGCAAGATCGGAATAGATCGCTTGACCGCCCCGCTTCTTATGTACGGATACGGGATTATTCCATTTTGCTACCGCTTCCCCTGAAAACCAAATTATTAGACTACCACGATTTTTTAATGATTGATCGTACTCACGTGAATTACTGATTTTGTATTTAGCTCGGGCAAATTTATGACGATAAGGATATTGGTGTTTGTTCGGCATATTTACCTTAAAAAAAGAGGATATCTTAACTCCTTAACTTTACTATTTCCACTGCTTTTTTTATTTATTCAAAAACTCGATTTACTCCAAATTCCGATTCATGCAACAAAGCCATTGAGACATGCGTGAGGCTTGGATTAGTATACAAACAGCATTTACGGCAAACCGAAGGTTTTGTAGAATCAATTATAAAACTGCTGAATCTCGAGCTCAAAACGCCTGATTATACTACTATTTCAAGAAGAACAAAAAAACTTAAAGTGTCACGGCACCGTAGGGCAAATCGTGATCCTGTAACGCTTTGCGTCGATAGTACCGGTATAAAGATTTACGGCGAGCAGGAGTGGCAGGAAGAAAAATACGCACTGAAAGCAAGGAAATCGTGGAGAAAGCTTCATATCGCTGTTGATGAAAACGGATATATTGCAAGCTCTGAATTAACGACTCACAATATTAGTGATTGTGCTACGATAGGCACATTACTTGAGGAAATTGATAGTCCAATAGATACCGTACTAGCTGACGGAGCATATGACCAACCCTCTACATACAAAGCATTAATCGCCCATCAGAATCAACATGGTAATGAAATTCCTATAAAAGCAGTAGTACCGCCAAACTTAGGGTTCAGAGCAGAAATGCCCGATGACTCTAAATTAAGATTAGACAATATTCGTCTTATGGAACAAGGACGAAAGCGATGGCAAAAACAGGCTTTGTTGCATGAATCGGAATTTGGAGTAAATCGAGTTTTTGAATAAATAAAAAAAGCAGTGGAAATAGTAAAGTTAAGGAGTTAAGATATCCTCTTTTTTTAAGGTAAATATGCCGAACAAACACCAATATCCTTATCGTCATAAATTTGCCCGAGCTAAATACAAAATCAGTAATTCACGTGAGTACGATCAATCATTAAAAAATCGTGGTAGTCTAATAATTTGGTTTTCAGGGGAAGCGGTAGCAAAATGGAATAATCCCGTATCCGTACATAAGAAGCGGGGCGGTCAAGCGATCTATTCCGATCTTGCTATTGAGACATGCGTGAGGCTTGGATTAGTATACAAACAGCATTTACGGCAAACCGAAGGTTTTGTAGAATCAATTATAAAACTGCTGAATCTCGAGCTCAAAACGCCTGATTATACTACTATTTCAAGAAGAACAAAAAAACTTAAAGTGTCACGGCACCGTAGGGCAAATCGTGATCCTGTAACGCTTTGCGTCGATAGTACCGGTATAAAGATTTACGGCGAGCAGGAGTGGCAGGAAGAAAAATACGCACTGAAAGCAAGGAAATCGTGGAGAAAGCTTCATATCGCTGTTGATGAAAACGGATATATTGCAAGCTCTGAATTAACGACTCACAATATTAGTGATTGTGCTACGATAGGCACATTACTTGAGGAAATTGATAGTCCAATAGATACCGTACTAGCTGACGGAGCATATGACCAACCCTCTACATACAAAGCATTAATCGCCCATCAGAATCAACATGGTAATGAAATTCCTATAAAAGCAGTAGTACCGCCAAACTTAGGGTTCAGAGCAGAAATGCCCGATGACTCTAAATTAAGATTAGACAATATTCGTCTTATGGAACAAGGACGAAAGCGATGGCAAAAACATACCAACTACGGCAGGCGAGCCAAAGCAGAAAACGCTATCTACCGTTACAAATCAATTATAGGAAACAAATTAAAATCTAGAACTTTTTTAAACCAAAAAACCGAAAGTAAAGTAGCTGCTAATATTCTTAATATCATGACAAAACTCGGCATGCCGGATACCAAAAAATTTGCCTGATTTTTGACAAAAATTAAACAACACTTTCAAAATCTGATTCATGCAACAAAGCCTGTCTCAATAGCAAGATCGGAATAGATCGCTTGACCGCCCCGCTTCTTATGTACGGATACGGGATTATTCCATTTTGCTACCGCTTCCCCTGAAAACCAAATTATTAGACTACCACGATTTTTTAATGATTGATCGTACTCACGTGAATTACTGATTTTGTATTTAGCTCGGGCAAATTTATGACGATAAGGATATTGGTGTTTGTTCGGCATATTTACCTTAAAAAAAGAGGATATCTTAACTCCTTAACTTTACTATTTCCACTGCTTTTTTTATTTATTCAAAAACTCGATTTACTCCAAATTCCGATTCATGCAACAAAGCCTATACCATGCATCCATATTATGGTATGCGGAGAATGGCTAAATACCTTCAAACAAAAGGCTTTGTAGTAGGTCGTAAAAGAGTAAGGTGCTACTACCAGATAATGGGGCTTGAAGCTGTTTATCCTAAAATGAATTTAAGTAAAAAGAATCAGGCACATAAGGTATATCCTTATCTACTCAAAGGCTTAGAGGTAACATACTCGAACCAAGTATGGTGTTCAGATATCACTTACGTAAGGCTGCAACAAGGGTTTGTTTATTTGGTAGCCATCATGGATTGGCACAGTCGTTATATACTTAGCTGGCGGGTATCAATTAGTTTAGAAAGCACTTTTTGTGTAGAAGCTCTTGAGGAAGCTATAGAAAAATATGGTGTACCAGAGATTTTTAACACGGACCAAGGTGTGCAATTTACCTCTGAGCAATTTATCTGTATTTTAAAACAATATAATATTCAGATAAGTATGGATGGCAAGGGTAGAGCTTTGGACAACGTGTTTATTGAGAGGTTTTGGCGTTCGCTGAAACAGGAAAAAGTTTATCGAATAATTTTAACAATTGTAAAGGAGGCAAAGACAGCAATTAACGAATATATGGACTTTTATAATAGACAAAGAATGCATCAAGCTTTAGATTATAAAACTCCAGAATGTGTATATTTTGAAAGAAATATTGTATAAAAACAACAATTTGATTTTTGAGAATTATATCTCAAATTATCTAAATTTTTGTCTAGACAAACGGGACCACCATAGTTGATGGGCAAAAATTTGAACTCGATACACCAAATATTAAAGCTAGATATTCCCGTAAGTATTTACGAGAAGGGCAAGGGGTTAGTGCCTATACTATTCTTGCAAATCATATACCTTTGCAATGTGAACTCATTGGTACACACGAACATGAGAGTTATTTTGTATTTGATATTTGGTACAATAACAGTTCAGAAATTACTCCAGAAGTGATTACTGGGGATATGCACAGTATAAACAAAGCAAATTTTGCCATTCTTAATTGGTTTGACGTACAATTAAAACCAAGATTTACCAGTTTGAATGACCAACTAAAAAATCTTTATTGTGGAAATGATATTAAGGAATATGCAAATTTCTTGATTAAACCCATTGCTCAAATTGATCGTCAGGTCATTGTCGAACAAAAGAACAATATTGACCAACTTGTGGTCACATTGGCATTAAAAGAGATGAACCAAGCTAATTTGATCAAAAAACTATGCCATCTACCACCAGAAAACAAGCTACGTAAAGCTGTTTTTGAACATGATAAATTAATACGGAGTATTTATACTTTGAAATACATGATGGATTCTAAATTACAAAGGGATGTACATAAATCACAGAATAGGATTGAGTCATATCACCAATTACGTGCTGCTATTGCAAAGGTTGGAGGGAAAAAACAATTATATGGCAAGACAGATATTGATGTCGAAATTAGTAATCAATGCGGTAGATTAGTTGCGTCTGCAATTATTTACTATAACTCTACTATTTTGTCTGGACTTCTTGACAAATACGAAAACCTTACCAACAACAAAAAATTTCTAACAACGATGAAGAAAATATCCCCCGTTGCTTGGTATCATCATATTCATTTTCTTGGTCAATATACTTTTCAAAATAAAAGTTATAATATCGACATAAACAAAATATTAGAAACTATTGATTTCAATTTTGTATAACTTGCTACTTAAATTAATAGAGCTAGAAGTAATAAACTTGTTAAACAGCAGAATACTCTGTGCTTAGATGATAATCTTATTTTTAATTGTTGTCAATATTCACCAATTCCTAAAAGTTAGAGCCTCAATCCCTTATTCTCATACCGAATACATAGCTTTTTCGGAAAAAAAATAGATTCTCCGTCACAACCCCTATCAGCAGTAGCACAAGCAGAACGTCTGAGGATTTTAGAGCGTACCAATGAGGGGCGACTTGAAGCAAAGCTCAAAGGCATAAAATTTGGAGCTAAACGCAGGATTAATAGAAAGCAATTGCTGCAATATCATGAACAAGGTATTATTGGCACTAGTTTAGCTAAAAAAATGAGTATCAGTCGTGCTGCTGTGTATAAGATACTTAAAGAAGAGCGAGAAAATATTGGTTCAGTATAAATTAATCATCTAAGTTAGTAAAATGCCAAAAAAACCTAAACATGACCAGCTTTTTAAAAGAATTATGGGCAATGAAATAGCTGCACAAGAATTTTTAGAGTATTATCTACCGAGTAATTTTAAAGAACAGTTAGATTTATCAAAAATTAAAGTAGAGAAAGAAAGTTATATTGAAGAGAGCTTGAGACGAAAATATAGTGATATAGTTTATGCTGTAAGCACTAAAAATAAGGAGAGTGCTTTTATCTACATTTTATTAGACCATCAGTCAACAAGTGATTATTGGATGGCACTAAGGCTTTGGAAATATACGTTACTATTATGCGAAAGACATAAAAAGAATAATGATAAGCTACCACTAATCTACCCAATGATTATGTATAACGGTGTAGAGGAATATAGTGCACCAAGAAACATATGGGAATTGTTTACTGACCCTATGCAAGCTAAAGAGTTAATGGTGTCAGATTATCAATTAGTAGATTGTATACTTGCAGCAAAACTGCGTAACACTATCTAATTTCTTTGCTAGTATGAATTTATTGTATAAATTTGGATTTCTACTATGCAAATATCACCGATTAATAAAAAACAGATTAATAAAAAAACTAGTTGAAAAAGTAGCAGTCATATTATAATATTTGAAATATTAATAATAATGATAATTAATCAAATGAAAAAACCAAAAGTAGCGACCTTAAGTGCTGAAGAACGAGAAGAACTAATACAGCATGTCAAGGAAAGTTCATTAACGGGAGATGAACAGCAAACGATAGTAGAGCTTGTGAAATTTTGTAACGAGCTAATAGACAAGCTAGCATCATCAAATATCAGTATAAATAAGCTTAAGGAAATGCTGATTGGTTTTAAGGCAGATCACAAAAAAAAGATAGTTCAGATTCATTAAAAGAACCGCCAGGTGAATCTGATAACGGGAATGGTGGTAATGAAGGAGAGTGCGATAAGCCCAAAAAGATAGATCGTAGTAATTGGCAAGGTAAATATGGGTTTGATGATTATAAGGATGCGAATACCAGCTATTTAACTCCTGAGAATTTTTGTAGTGGTGATAGCTGTCCTCACTGCTATAATGGCAAACTATATAATAGTGAAGCTAGAAAATTGCTACAATTTACAGGTAATGCTCCAATTACAGTCAACAGATATGTAAAGAAAACGTTACGCTGTAATGCTTGCGATTATACAGTTATGAACAATAAAAATATCAACAAATGGACAAATAGTAGCAGAAGTGCAATAGTGTTACAAAAGACCTATGGTACTCCTTTCTACCGTTTATCTAGGCTACAGAGTTTAAGCGGGGTTCCTATAGCATACAGCTCGCTCTGGCAACAATATTTAGATGTTTGGCAAGAAGGTGGTGGAGCTGAAATTTACGGGGTATTATTGGAAATGGCTGCCGAATGTAGTTCACTGAACCTTGATGATACTAGAGCTAGGATTTTAGAAATTACTATAGCCAATAAAAAATTACGTACTCAAAATAAGAAAGGACGCAGCTGTTATACTACTACAATATGTGCTAAGACTGCAAATAATGAGGTAATAGTTTTATATTTTACCGGTAATAGGCATGGTGGAGAAAATATAGGTAACGTACTAAAGAATCGTAAGAATAGAACAGATTCTATCCAATTAATGACTGACGCAAGTAACAATAATAACCCGGTATTATCAGAAGCAGATAAAGAATTACTGGCAATAATAGTGATGATCAATTGTTTGTCACATGGTCAGAGAAAATTTACAGAAAATGAACTATATTACCCTGAAGAATGCGGATATTTTCTCAAACAAACACGTGGGATTTACCACAATGAACATCAATGTAAAGAGATGAGTCCTGAAGAGAAACTTGGGTATCATCAGGAACATAGCAGTAAATATATAGAAAACATATATAACAAAATAGACGAATTATTTAACGACAAGAAAGTTGAGCCTAATAGTAGGCTTGGACAAGCTATGAAATATTGGATAAATAATAAAGAAGGTTTGACCCAATTTTTAAAAATCCCAGTTAGCAATCTTGATAATAATTGGGCTGAGAGATCACTGCGTACCATTATTTTACAAAGGAAGAATTCATTATTCTTTAAAACAATCAATAGTGCTGAGATACATAGTGGTCTGTATAGTATAGTAAAGACTTGTAGTGAGAACGAGATCAATGCCTTTAAATATTTAAATTGGCTACAAGAGCATAGTAGCAAAGCAAAGAAGCATCCTGAGGATTATACGCCTTTTGCCTATGCAAGATATATGAATAATACGGAATTAATCGAGACAGCAGCTTAAACGACAGGAAGCCAATCATTAGAGAATTTGGCAGAACTAGGATCGCCATTATGAATAAGAATGTGTAAGGTTCTATAACAAATTTGGTAAGATGAATTATCAGATGGGAAAAGTTTTGCCGTAAATTTACCTTTGGATAGGCGTTTAGAGCATAGCCAAAAGCCTTGACCGTCAAAGGACAAAATTTTAATGGCAGTTCTGTTTTTATTATAGAATAAAAACAAGGAACCATTAAGAGGGTCAGAAGAAAGTTTTTGTCTACAAACAGCGATTAAGCCATCGATACCCTTGCGAAAATCGATGGCAATAGTGGCAACAAAAATAACTGACGCCGGGGTTAGTTGCAGCATAAAAATGTCTGAATTATAGTTTTTGGCTCTAGTGTTTGGATAATAAGCTTGGTACCATTTGGTTTAATAATGTGACAAGTATAGTGATTTTGCTTGGGAGCAGCTACAGGATCGGTATCTATAGAATTTACTAGTTGAAATGGGAGAAAATTAATATTTTGTTGTAGGGATTGATTTGAAGTTGAGACAGAAGAAGTTTTGATGGTAGGTTCATGGGCTTTTTTAGTTGAACTAATTGTTGCTTTATTAATATTAAGATGTTTAGCTATCTCTTGGTAAGAATAATGATGGAGTAATTGGTGAACTAATTCCTTTAGATGGTTTGGTATAGGATCAAACTTATTAGTTTTAGTTTGACGCCAAGCTTTAAATTGCTGAGCTACTTGCTCAATAGTAATCGATGGTATTTGCATAGTATGAAACCCAAATGTATAAAAAATTCATACTAACAAAAAAATTAGATAAAGTTATGCAGTTTTGCTGCAAGTATACGCAAGTATACAGTAGATTTACAGAGTATGTCGGATGATGAGATAGTTCAGCAGAAGCATTTAGGAATGATGAGCTATGTCATGAAGCATATACATCAAAGAGATATGCTTAAATTGTGGGAGGAGTTTTTAAGAAGGTTTAAGCTAGAAGTGTTAATAGATAAAGAGAATGGTTATATTTACTTAGAATCGTTTTTATGGTATACTGATGCTAAGTTGCCAGAAGAGCAGCAATCAGAATTAGAGCAAGTACTAGCCAAATATTTATCAGAAGAAGAACAAGTTAATATTATGAGAACTATAGCACAGAAATATATCGAAGAAGGTGAGTTTAGGGGTATCCAAATAGGTGAAGCTAGAGGTGAAGCTAGAGGTGAAGCTAGAGGTGAAGCTAGAGGCAAAGCTGAACGAAATATTGAAGTAGCAAAAAATATGTTCTCAAATAATTACTCTATCCCTGAAATCTCTCGTATTACCGGTTTATCTATTCAGGAGATCAACAATCTGCTTAAATCTTAGTGGCACGCCGTAACGGAACGTGCGGAAAGCGAAATGCAACTCCTGCATCCCTAATCGCAATACACTATTGACGGTAGCTACTTTTTACCCATTTTGTATCTTAATTAAAATTGCCAATTCTCTACAAACCCTTATATCCATTAGTTTTATAGCCAATATTTAAACTCAATCACCTTTTAAAATTTTACCTCTCTTTTTATAGATAAAAGCATCCTTTTTAATTTTGTGTTTTTCACTTTCATATTGGAAAGTCGTTTATAACCTTATTGTACGTCTTTTGAGCATCAGTTATCGATAGCTTAGAATATATCTCTAGAGATTGCCTAGATTCATGACCAGAATAAGGTTGTATCAAAGCATCATCAATCCCTTGCTTTTTATCCAGGTAAATAAAAAATGCCTTAATTACTAGATTGGATACTTTTTACCAAATAAACCTCGCTAATATCCAACAATCAATTGACAAACTAAGTCAAAATCCATAGTGTGTCAATCACAAAAACTAAAACGTTACTTTTTGCTGTAAAAAATATTAAATTTAGAGCTATTCTTTTGCTCAAGAAAATAAAGATATCAATTTATTTAACACTGAAAGTTATTAGGGTTATAGAGAAATAGTACTTTAATAAGAAGATAAATGTGCAAAAAATAGATGCCTCTACAAAGCCTATCAATATAAGGGATATAGCTATACATTTCGCTTTTCGCACGTTCCGTTACGGTAAGCCATCTTGAGCCATTTTTGCTTCTAATGCTTTAAGCCTTTTACTAATATTGTTTAAATCATTGCGTAACCAAATTGATCTCACTCCTCCAGGTGATACAAGTATACCGCTCTTCTTAAGCTCATTTGATACTCTTAGCTGACCATAGGCTGGATATTCTATTGCCATATCTACTACTGCTTTTTCTACTGCTGGATCAACTCTATTGGCTATTATTGGCTTTCTTCGACTAATTTCATACAATGCTTCTTCTCCACCAGTTTCATACAATTCTTTAAATCTATAATAACTATCTCTACTATATCCCATGGCTTTACAGGCTGACGATATGCTACCAAGGCTCTTAGATAATTCAAGTAATCCTAATTTTGGCTTTATGATTTTTTGATTTAAGTTCATTGTGACCTTCCATTTTTTTATCTGTATTTTTAATACTTTATTTTTATTAAATGTAAGATCAAATGTCAACTAATACAACTGAGGCAAATACCTTCAATTGTAATCAACATTTGTCCTATTAGTTACTTGTGGTAATCATACTTATATCTCTGAATCCAATCCATGTTCTCCTAAAGAGGTTAATGCATCTTCTACATTATTTATATGATCATTATTACAGTGTAATAAATTAATGGTTTCTTTATTCCAACTATCGTGGATTATCAGATCTATGAATGCAAATATTCGTATTATATTATCAGAATATACTGGATCCGAAGTATTTTTAGTCTCGCTATAGTAAATCAAATTGAATTAGGTGACAAAGAATGCAGAAATAGCTTTAGATAATGTACCAATTTCCGCTATTTTGTTTCGAATCCATCGCTTCATATTAGCCCAAAATTTTTCTATTGGATTTAAGTCTGGAGAATATGGGGGTAAAAAAATAACTTCACAACCAACTGATTCTATTAGCTCTTTTGTCTTTTGAGATTTATGAAAACTAACGTTATCCATCACTACAACCTGTCCTGCTGTTAACTCTTTAATCAAAAATTTTTCAACCCAATTATTAAATAGTTCTGTATTACAAGTTTTATTAAAAACAAAAGGGGCTATTGGTTTGTTATTTACTAAACCAGCTATTATATTAGTCCTTTGATAATGCTTCCCACTCTTCTTGCCAATCAATAATTCTCCTATCTTACCCCAACCTCTATCTTGGCAAATTGTCATATCTATCCCACTTTCATCAAGATATACTATTTTATCTTTATCATATTTACTGATCTTTTCTAAATAATCAGATCGTTTCTCTGCACTTGCTTCCAAATAGCTAAAGGTTTTTTTTTATAACTAAATCCTAACTTTTTTAATATATTAGCTACTTGAGAACCTGTAATTCCAAAATTCTTACCAATTTCTTGTAGCTTACTATTAGGGTTATTTGTTACGAAATATTCCAATGCTTTTTTATCAATCTTACTTTTAAATCCTAGTCTAGCTCTTGCCAGCACTGTTCCTTCTTTTCTTCTCCTTACGTTCCAACGGCTAATTGTATTTTTATGTATAGCAAATATTCTAGCAGCAGATTCTTGACTATTACCTTTTTCTATATAATTTATTACTTTTTCTCTTAAATCTTGACTATATGGACTTGTTGACATTTTTTCCTTTATTTATACCACATCTTATCACCTAATTCAATTTGATTTACTATATAATCCTCAAGTAATATTTTAATTTCAGATAGAGTGAAATGGTCTGTAATATCGGCTTTGTTGCATGAATCGGAATTTGGAGTAAATCGAGTTTTTGAATAAATAAAAAAAGCAGTGGAAATAGTAAAGTTAAGGAGTTAAGATATCCTCTTTTTTTAAGGTAAATATGCCGAACAAACACCAATATCCTTATCGTCATAAATTTGCCCGAGCTAAATACAAAATCAGTAATTCACGTGAGTACGATCAATCATTAAAAAATCGTGGTAGTCTAATAATTTGGTTTTCAGGGGAAGCGGTAGCAAAATGGAATAATCCCGTATCCGTACATAAGAAGCGGGGCGGTCAAGCGATCTATTCCGATCTTGCTATTGAGACATGCGTGAGGCTTGGATTAGTATACAAACAGCATTTACGGCAAACCGAAGGTTTTGTAGAATCAATTATAAAACTGCTGAATCTCGAGCTCAAAACGCCTGATTATACTACTATTTCAAGAAGAACAAAAAAACTTAAAGTGTCACGGCACCGTAGGGCAAATCGTGATCCCGTAACGCTTTGCGTCGATAGTACCGGTATAAAGATTTACGGCGAGCAGGAGTGGCAGGAAGAAAAATACGCACTGAAAGCAAGGAAATCGTGGAGAAAGCTTCATATCGCTGTTGATGAAAACGGATATATTGCAAGCTCTGAATTAACGACTCACAATATTAGTGATTGTGCTACGATAGGCACATTACTTGAGGAAATTGATAGTCCAATAGATACCGTACTAGCTGACGGAGCATATGACCAACCCTCTACATACAAAGCATTAATCGCCCATCAGAATCAACATGGTAATGAAATTCCTATAAAAGCAGTAGTACCGCCAAACTTAGGGTTCAGAGCAGAAATGCCCGATGACTCTAAATTAAGATTAGACAATATTCGTCTTATGGAACAAGGACGAAAGCGATGGCAAAAACATACCAACTACGGCAGGCGAGCCAAAGCAGAAAACGCTATCTACCGTTACAAATCAATTATAGGAAACAAATTAAAATCTAGAACTTTTTTAAACCAAAAAACCGAAAGTAAAGTAGCTGCTAATATTCTTAATATCATGACAAAACTCGGCATGCCGGATACCAAAAAATTTGCCTGATTTTTGACAAAAATTAAACAACACTTTCAAAATCTGATTCATGCAACAAAGCCGGTATTTTGGAACAAAATGCATAATATACTACTTCAAGGGTTTATTTTATATATAGATGGAAATAAATCAAGATTAAAATGTTTGGTTGGTATGGTAATTAGTTTGCTGACGGGCAGTTCAATTTATCAAAAAAGTTTAGCACTTGGTATTTTAGGTGATGCTAAAGCAACGTCAAAAACTCATAGAATTTATCGTTTTTTAAAAGATTTTAATTTTGATTATATAAAGATTGGCTATTTGCTATTAAGCTTTTTTGCTTCAAAAAATTATGTCATAGCAATGGATAGAACAAGTTGGAAATTTGGTAAATCCGATATTAATATTTTATTTTTAGTAATGGTAATTGGTAAAATATCGGTGCCAATATTGTGGAAGACTCTGTCGCATGGTGGTGGGTGTTCTGCAGAATTTATGAAGGAATTTTTGCAGAAATTTATTAATAATTTTAGCGTTGAAAGAATAAAATATTTGCTTGCTGATCGAGAATTTATGAATAAAGAATGGTTAGACTTTCTGATAAATAACCATCTAAAGTTTGTTATTCCATTAAAAATGGATCATAAAATTCGTCTTACAAAAGGTTTAAGGACTTTAACCATTGAAAGAATATTTAGTGATGTTAAAGCCTTAGAGTATAGGGCTTGTAGCGGTGTATTATGGAATAGAAAGGTTAATTTTACCGCATATAGAAATGATAAGAGCGAGCTGATGGTTCTGGTGTCTTCAATTGAAATAGAGCAAGATATTTGTGCTTTATATAAATTTCGTTGGAGTGTTGAACGACTATTTTTGCACCTAAAAAGCGGTGGTTTTGATATTGAAAAAAGTCACATTGTAAAATTGGATAGATTTGAAAAATTATTAGTGATAGCTGCTATTGCTTCAGCTTTAATAGTCAAAAATGGACTAATACAAAATGCCTTAAATTCCATCCGAATAAAACGGCACAAAACCATTGAAAGACAATTGTTTTCATTATTTACCTATGGCTTTGATCATATCAAAAATGCTTTTTATCAATCTACAACAGCCATAACGCAGCTAATATCCACATTATTAATACCTCCCAAACAAGAACTTTTTTCTACCCTACTACCATCTTTACAAAAATTGTAGGGTACTATGGTAGGTCACTCTTAATGATTTCATTGTGTAGCAAACCGTCAATCACATAAGCCGCATCTCTTTCAGAACTGCTAAATACATCGGTGTAAAATAGGATTCCCCGTTCATCAATAAATCGATAGACATTAACACCTTTGCTATTACCGTGATATTTATATGAGTAATTGGCATTCAATGATTCTCTAGTTTTTTAGCATCTGATATAGCATGTTTTAAGTCTGTATTAGTATTTTCCAAAGGCACAACTTGACATAGTTTCTCGATTTTTTGATCATTAGTAAGAGCATTATCGTGTAGTATTTTTCTTACCAAATCAACCGTTGATTTGGTATTATCAAAGCCCAACAAAACAGAGTAGGTCAATTTATTTTTATCAGGAATTTTTTCTTTTACTACATTGTTTAGTTTCCTGTCGGCATTATTTAACTGCTGTTGCACATTTCTTAGTAACATATCAACAAGCGTATCTTGCCAAATTTTGTAATAATGGTCAATAAATGCAACAAGATACAAATACCTCTTATTTGGCTCTACAATATCGGTGATTTGTGTTACTTTTGCTTTAACTATCCACCCAGCATAATATTTGGTCGCATCTACTGATAAAAATTACTTGAATTTGTGGTAGGAATAATATAACTTACTTTAGTTAATAAGTTATTTAATAATATTGAAGCTTATAAAAATTAGTCAAGTATATGAAATGAAAGGAAGATAATGGATAATTTACACCAAGAGTTAAATAATTTAAAAATAACTCAGGTTAAAAAATCAAAAATTTATGACTTTTTAAATTCTATAACAATGGTAGATATTAGTGACAAAATTCTTATAGATGTAATACCCAATGAACAAGAAGGTACCAAAATAGTAACATTAGGGCGTCCCCCTGTTTTGGGTAGTTCAAAAAAACAAATGCGGCATGTGACTCCATACACTTTTGTAGATCATTTAGTAAAAACAAAAATTTCAGGTTTAAAGGTTTCACAATCAGACAGTTTGCAAGATCTTGCAAAACCTTTGAAGATATTTGTATCAGATCAACTAGGATTAAGTTTAGGTGATACGGATTATCAAAGCCTACAACAACAATTAAAAACTAATAAAGATGTTTATCATATCAAAATAAAAAATACAAAAAGAGCAGGATATAAATATTTAATAGATGACGAAAAAGTAGTCAAAACTATACGAGATAAAAAATTCTTTAGTCAAGTTAAAATAAAGGACTTTGAGACTAATTATACGAAAAACATCCAAAAGTTTATTGACTATTCTGTAGATATCTTACAACAAGCAATTAAAGATGAAAATACTATCTGTATTTCTTGTGAAGCTATAGGCAGACTTACGCTCACAATATTTAACCAAAGAATTTACACAGCTTTTCCTGAAGAGGGAAATACTGTACCTTATGAAATTCGTTTATATGATACTGTAGCCGGAGCCAAAGATCCTAAAAACTCAAATTTTCAAGTTCTAACACAGGATGAGGTAGTAGAGCTACAAGATATATATACAAAGAATCCTAAAATAAGAATTGTTAATAACGAAGGTGATAAAATTAAAAAAGTTATCAGTGCCCTAGAAGTAATTAATACCATTATTACATTATGTAATCGTGATGTAAATGAATCAATTATTGAGACTCAGATAAATGAATATAAGAAATATGATCCAATAATCAAGATTAAAAAAGAATCCCCATTGTTATTAGAGAAATATAATCAAGAATTCACTACAGATGATATAGATGAACTTGTAACTCAAGGAGAAATTCTAGAGAGAGACCCCCTTTATTATCATATAGCAAAACATTTATATTATGCCTTTGATTTCAAGTCCTTGGAAGATAAAGTACTTGTACCAAAAAATTTATCAGATCGTAATATAACTCATGTAATCAAGGTATTTCCTTCAGCAGAAGGAGACATGCAAACAACTTACTGTATTAAAGATGGTGATAAATATAGAGAAGATCAAATGAACAGTGCAGTAGGTTATAATAAGAAAGCTGTATTCCGCACAGAGGAACTAGATCAATTGCTACTTATAAAAAAAGTCATAGATCATGTTTATATATCTGTACTACTGTTTTCTTCATTTATAGTTGGATTTAAAAATAGTGATGTAAATTATCCTAAAGCTATATTAGACGCTTTCTCTGAATTAATAGCACTAGATTACTCCATGGATGAAGATTCCAAAAATGATTTCTTAAACAATATTGATGTAGAATCAAATCAAATAAAAATCTTTCAAGATCTTAGTGCGGCAAATACTTCATTATTTACTACCAGTGGAGAAGTAGAATCAGCAGCATTATACGGAGAGGATATTGATTTTTTTAATTAATAAGTAACTATTTATATAATAACTTTAACGAGATTTATCATGAAAAAAAAATTCGAATATATATCTGCAAAGGAAGGGTTTATTCACTTTTTGTTCGAGTCAACAAATACAGGTACGTTAGATAAAATTACAAGTTGGGTACAGAAACACTTAATTGATAAAAATCCTGATATTAGTAAAGAAGAAAAAAGTGCTTTTTTTGAAGCAGAAAAAGGAGTATTAGAAGGGTTCCTTAGAAAAGGTGAAATACGTAAATTTCAAGATTTACTCGAAGTATTTAATGACTTTACTAAAGATAATAGTAATTTTAAAAAATTAGAATTTAAAGTATTTACTGATGCCCTTAAAGGGAGTAAAGAATTTGTTGTAAAACATGGTGAATATCATGATACTATAAAAAGTATACTAGACTCATTTGGTACTATACATGAAGAAAATCAGGAGTTAACAACTAGATTTGAAGAAGTAATTTCTTTACTGGGTGAATTAAGTTCAAGTAGTCACTTATTAGATTTAGATGAGGGAAGTAGTACATCTGGATAATGCATACAGCATTAAGATGATCTAACTTCAATGTGTATGATTAATACGACATAATTACAATTAATAAAAGCTAAAGGTACATATAAACTGATAAAAATTGTACCCAGGTAGGTTAGTGTGACAGGGAAAGTCATCTGATAAAATTTCGAGTTTTGTCATACTACTCACTATTCCAGAAACATGTGTTTTTGATATCCCAAAATAAAGTTTCTCCTGAAATATTTAAAAAATTGCTTAAAAGTGAAATCATTATCTATGTTAGATCAAGGGCTTCAGTATACAAAGTAACCAAATACACATACCTAGAAATCTGTGTAACGTGTACAATTAAATTGCGTTATTTGTGCATAATTATTTTGCACTATTACAGAATAAATTAGAATTATGGTGATTAGGTAATTTGCAGAAATTGGCTAGGTTGACAACGATTTAATATGCCCTAAATTAGCCCAAGTAAGAATTTTCCTGACTTCGGAAAATAGTTAAAGATAAGTGTATAGAAAAAGCAGGAGAAAAAAGGTTTTGTTAATTAGAGGGCGTTTGTTGTGCCTCCATATATTTTTATTATTGACATACAATATTTTAATAGGGGATGTAACGGATAACCTCTTTTTTTTCCGAAAAAGCTATGTATCCGGTATAAGAATAAGGGATTAAGGCTCTTGATTTGAAGAACACTTAATCATTAGATATAGATACATACCTATAAAAAGTAGCTCTCGAAATACTTAACATTTTACAGATATTATTGATGCTCATATTATGATTCTTATGCATTTTTTTTGCAGTTAACACTTTAGGGTCGGAACCAATTATTTTCTTCCTCCTTTTTTTCCTCTAATTCTTGCTGCATTTAAGCCAGCTTTTGTTCTTTCTTGTATTAATTTTCTTTCGAATTGTGCAAGTGAAGAAAAAATATTGAATACTAACTCTCCTGATGCAGTAGTAGTATCAATATCTCCGTCACACAATGATTTAAAACTTACACCTCTAGTTTTTAAATCCTCTATTAGGAGTTCTGACGTAGAACCCCAGATTTTTTTGATTTCAAGAAATTGAGATTTTTGCTTCTCGTTTTTCAATATATTCTTTAAGTGATAAATATTTGCCATATTCAAGATGGGTAGAAATAATTTTATGTAATGGCACGCCAAGTCTATACAAATGAAAGATTTTTTCTTGATCGTTATCGTACATTGATTTTTGTAATGTTCCTTTAGGTTTACCAAGTTTAATGCCTTTTGCTACCCTAGCACGCAGACCTTCTTTGGTCCGTTCTGAGATAAAATCACGTTCCAGTTCTGCTGTCATAGAGAATACGGTGATTAAAACTTTGTTGGTAACATTATTTTTGTCTTTGGGATTTAAGTTTAGGTTTTGCTTGATGAGAACAAGCCTCGACTGTTTCTCTTGTGTAATTGTTTCAACAATATTCAAGGTTTCTTTGATTGAACGTCCCAAACGTGATAATTCAGATGCGATTACAATATCTTTAGGTGACAATTTTTCCAATAAGGGGTTCTAGGGGGTAATCCCAGAAATTTTTGATTTGAGAGAAAGCAGAGTTTTTGTCAAAATATAAAAATTTTTATGGTTATAATTTTGGATATTGACAATTGGAGAAAAAGATATGGTTTCTAAGTTAAGGTTCTTTTTATCATTTATAAAATGAAAATCATATTCCTCATACCAATTTAGCATCAAACCAATAATATTACTAGTATAACTTAAAAGGATATCGAGCAGTTATATTGTTAATTAGATGGTGGTTTGGTATTACAGCTTTTTTTTCTACCTATAAGTAGTCGCTCCGTCAAAAAGGCTATAGACATAAGAGATAATACATGTTCGCGGTCAAAAATCATATCAAAATCCATAAGATTTTTACCTTATATAGATTCCTGCCTACGCAGGAATGATGGTATGGACGAGTGAAGCGAAATATGCTTTACTTGTACGGAGTCAGCTGAAAAATAGTTTTCAGCTGCTCCAAATTAAATAATAATTTAATTAATAGGTCCATACCATGATAAATAATAGCATAAAAAATACTATAATAGGAATATATTTAGCAAAAAATAGTATGCACTTGGTGCAAGTCGATCAAAATGGCAAAAAAATAGGTTATCAAAAAGTTACAAGAGATGAGTTAATAGCCTATTTAAGCAATCTCGATAAAAGTTCATTGGTAGCTATGGAAGCATGTGGAGGAGCTAATTATTGGTCACAGGAAATTGCTAAGCTTGGTTTGCAAGTCAAACTAATGAAAACAAAAGATGTAAAAGTTTATGCTACATCGAAACAGAAAAATGATTATAACGATGCGTTAGCAATATGCAAAGCGGCTCGTGATCCAGAATTAAAAACTGTGCTGCCAAAAAGCAAAGAGGAACAAGATATAAAATTTTTGCATAAAATTAGAAGTAATACGATCAGAGATCGTGTGCAAAAAACTAATTCTACAATATCAAGTTTATGTGAATATGGCTATAATACAAAATTAAGTAAAAATAAATTTTGCAAATCATGTAGGCTGGAGGTAGAGTTAGCGTATAGTAAAGGTTATATAAATTCTGGGATACGGTCAATTTTATTTTTAGAATGTAAAGAAATTGAGGATTTATGTGACAAAGAGAAAACTTTAGAAAAGCTGATTATCAGCAATAATAAGCAAAGTGAGAAAGCTACTAGGTTGCAGACAATTTTTGGCATTGGAGCAATCAATGCTAGTTGTTTGAGTGTAGCCCCAATGGAAAGTTATCCAACCCCGAGGGATTTTGCTGCTTCGCTTGGTTTGGTACCAAAGCAACATAGCTCAGGAGATAAGATAGTTTTAGGAGGGATTACCAAACAAGGAGATAGATATGCCAGAACTATGTTGATTCAAGCCGCAAGGACAATAGCAATAAGAGCAAAAAGTGATAAGGAATCAAAAGATAAACTATAGTAAATCAAATTGAATTAGGTGATAAGATGTGGTATAAATAAAGGAAAAAATGTCAACAAGTCCATATAGTCAAGATTTAAGAGAAAAAGTAATAAATTATATAGAAAAAGGTAATAGTCAAGAATCTGCTGCTAGAATATTTGCTATACATAAAAATACAATTAGCCGTTGGAACGTAAGGAGAAGAAAAGAAGGAACAGTGCTGGCAAGAGCTAGACTAGGATTTAAAAGTAAGATTGATAAAAAAGCATTGGAATATTTCGTAACAAATAACCCTAATAGTAAGCTACAAGAAATTGGTAAGAATTTTGGAATTACAGGTTCTCAAGTAGCTAATATATTAAAAAAGTTAGGATTTAGTTATAAAAAAAAACCTTTAGCTATTTGGAAGCAAGTGCAGAGAAACGATCTGATTATTTAGAAAAGATCAGTAAATATGATAAAGATAAAATAGTATATCTTGATGAAAGTGGGATAGATATGACAATTTGCCAAGATAGAGGTTGGGGTAAGATAGGAGAATTATTGATTGGCAAGAAGAGTGGGAAGCATTATCAAAGGACTAATATAATAGCTGGTTTAGTAAATAACAAACCAATAGCCCCTTTTGTTTTTAATAAAACTTGTAATACAGAACTATTTAATAATTGGGTTGAAAAATTTTTGATTAAAGAGTTAACAGCAGGACAGGTTGTAGTGATGGATAACGTTAGTTTTCATAAATCTCAAAAGACAAAAGAGCTAATAGAATCAGTTGGTTGTGAAGTTATTTTTTTACCCCCATATTCTCCAGACTTAAATCCAATAGAAAAATTTTGGGCTAATATGAAGCGATGGATTCGAAACAAAATAGCGGAAATTGGTACATTATCTAAAGCTATTTCTGCATTCTTTGTCACCTAATTCAATTTGATTTACTATAGTGCAGTGGGCAGTGAAGAAATTTGCTGAAAATAAATCATATAATATTATATGTATTGGTTTAGCAAATAAGTTAGCAAGGATTGCTTATGCAGTAGTCACCAATGGTAGCGAATATGTTGCAAATTAGTTTAGTTGAGAAAAAAGAAGAAACTATGTCAACTAAATAAAAATTGGTAATTGATAAATATTGCGAGTAAAGAATAGCAACAATAAAGAGAACGAAAGTTAAAGAGTTAATGAATAAGTATTCTGAATAAAATCCGTAATTATGTCGAGGCTCTAGAAGCCGTGGGAATGAGAGGTCACTCAAGGATATTTATAAGAATGCAGAAACCATTATGGCACTCGATGCCGAATATATGACCGCTTCCTTTGTGGCTCTATTTTTTTATTTTCTTTGTTGACAAATTCACTCGTCCATATATGACAGCTTTTGTGTTTAAATATAGTAGATGTTATATTATAGACTTTTGACGGAGCGACTACTTATAGGTAGAAAAAAAAGCTGTAATACCAAACCACCATCTAATTAACAATATAACTGCTCGATATCCTTTTAAGTTATACTAGTAATATTATTGGTTTGATGCTAAATTGGTATGAGGAATATGATTTTCATTTTATAAATGATAAAAAGAACCTTAACTTAGAAACCATATCTTTTTCTCCAATTGTCAATATCCAAAATTATAACCATAAAAATTTTTATATTTTGACAAAAACTCTGCTTTCTCTCAAATCAAAAATTTCTGGGATTACCCCCTAGAACCCCAAAGAGGAAAAAGTTAACGTCTGAAAAAGATAAACAGCATAAAATTTATAGTTATTTGCTTGATAAATATTGGTCCAATCTAGGTACAAGTAAGACTGTAGGTGTACCTAACGCTAACGAGGTTTGGAGCGGAGATATCAGTGTGCCGTGCCAAGCGGCTTGAGAGATGAAGGTAGGTCCTTCGCAGTCGATTTACAGGAATAGGCTGCAAACCACTGTATGCGGCAATTGTTTAAGGGCATTGTCGTGAGCGATGCAGAAAAGGCATCCTTGAGGTGTCAGGTATAGACTTAAGAAGACGAACAACAGTGAACCACCGTTCAAGTGTCGAAAGCGCTTCAGATGATGTCAAAACCAAGGAGGTGATGTTGCTTTGGGATAAATTTAGCGGGAACCTGTTTACTGGCTAGGTGGCATCCGGCATAGAGGTGGCGTGAGCTTAAGTCAAGGCTTTCAAGTTGAACACGGGAACCTGTGCAACGATGTTAAAGGAAAGGCACAAGCGGAATGAAGATTACATTTACAATATAGTAAATAGTTAATAACTATAAATTAAATTGCAAAAATTTGTTGCTTTCCAAAAATAAAATATGATAGCATAGATTCTAAGGTCTTTAAAGGCTTACTAAGATCTTTTATTAACTACGTTCAACCAAATCAACTAACAATCAAGGATTATATAAATCCTTATCATAGTACCCCTTGAAGCTAAAAAATCGAAAAGGGTTATTACTATATAATATTAAATCAACCAAAAAGGCATGCTAGGTTCAATAATCTAGCTTCTAAAAAAAGAGGGAAAATAATGAAAAACCACAATAAGGCTAAAGAGTTTTATCAGAATACAGTAGAACCAGAAGTTAAAAAAAATTTTATGGAACTAATACAAGAGGAAATTATTAGCGCCAACTCAACAAATACTTCATTACAAAAACTAATGGAAAACCTTGGTAAAAACTTTGGAGATAAGACCATAGAAGAAGCAATTGGTATTTTAGAAACTATATATGAATCCTTAGGGTTAAAAGATGTACAAGATCTTATTTGTAGCTTAGAAAACATTCGTGCAGAATGGACCATCGTCAATAGAGATGATTTATTTGATGAAGCATTTAATAGTATGTATAGAACCGCAAAACAAAAAGATAACACAGATTTACTAAACTACTTAAAAAGTTATAACACATATATCAAAAGCCATGCAAAAGCTAAACAATTATATGAGGAAACAGATCCTGAAAAAGACTTCTTAACTATGGTGGTTAATAAAATTCATGATGCTCCTGGTAAATATACATTAAAAGGACTAATGTCAAGCCTTGGAGCAAGATTTGCTCATGAGGAAACAAAAGAAGCAATTAGTCTATTAGAAGCTATATATGAGGCTTTAGATCAAGAAAAAGATTTTATTGATCAACATGAATTAAATTTAGAAAATAAAAATAAGCTTCTGGATGAGACTAATAAATTAAGTAAAGATATGTTATTTGATGAATCTTTTGATAGCATGTATCAGATAGCACTACGTCATTACAATCAAGATATGTTAGATGTATTAAAAGAATATTACCCTTGTACTGAAATAATTGGAGATACATTATAAAACTAATTTTAGAGAGGTTAAAATGGTAAGAGTTATTAGTCAAATAGGTGACAGTACAGACGGAGAAGATTATGAGGAATTACAAAAATTGTCTAAAAAACCTAATATTATTGAAAAGCTTAACAAATATAATACAGGCTATAATATTTCATGTATTTTAAAAGAGATAGGAAATCAACTTTTACATAGTACTTCAGTTAGAACCGAATATAAAAAAATTAAAGATAATTTGATCCCTTCAAACAATAAAAGCGAATTTAAACGTTTAGATTCTCAATTTGGACGTGGTTTTGGTTTAATTATTAATTACTATGAGTCAATTCATAAAAAAATATCAGAAGATGCAGCAAGTACTTATTTTCAAATAAACCAAAAATTAATTAGCAAGGCTTGCGCTCAAGAACATGAATACCAAACTTTACAAAATGACGCAGAAAGAGGAGTATATTATTTAGAAAAAAAGGTAGATATACATAACACATTTAAAAACATACGTAAACTTCACAAGTCAATAGAGTTACATGCACAAAATTCAAGGAAAGAAATAGAACCATTTTTTAAATTAGAAAACAAAGATGATGCTAGCATATTTCTGGCAAAAATACGAGCTAGTCAAAAAATAGATAGAGACCTAGGGAAAAATCATTTATGTGACTTTAATCATGGTACGGGTAAGATTATATCTTCTACTTCTATTACTAAAAAAACTACTCAACAAAATGAAACCTTAGAGGTTTGTAAAAGAGGGGCATTTAAACACCTCAAAACAAATGAGGGCACTTATAAGACTATTGGAGAAGAATGGAATAAACTTATAGAAAAACAATCTATCAATGAAAAAGAATTAAAAAAATTCTTTCAATCATCTCTGAAAGGAAGAATAATGCATAGTTTTGTAAAAGACAAGCAATTAGAAGCTGATTTAATAGAGCAATTTAAAGCAGATATAGAGTTAATATTTGGAATAGAAGTCAAAAGAAATTCAGCATCTCTTCTAACCAATGCTATGTTTTTTGATTTGGTAGATAAAGGAATATATAAACTAAAACAAATTGCTAGTAAAATGCCAATGGCTATGGAAGGTGCTGTAAATGCTTCTGTTATAATTGATAAAGATATGGGTAAATCAACATATGATTATAGAGAAAATCCAAGAGGTTCTAAAGAAGCAAAGCAGCTACTAAAAAATGATACTGAAATTCTGCAAGATTGGTTGAGTCTAAAGCTAGACATTCACAATAAACTAGACCCTAATGATGCAATTTCTAGATTAGGTATAAATAGTATTATTCGGACTCTAACTAACCTAAAATTAGGATCTATTGTTACTGATCAGTGTGATCAAAATAAGTTAATTCATGATGAAGAAAAAATACCTTTTAAATTGAGTAACTGTAGTGGTATTTTACAATGGGATTGGGATACAGCTAAAGGACAGTTTAAAGCTAATAAGATTCAGGTACAAGAAGTTTCAGCTAAAGTATTTTATGATTTAATAAAAGATTGGTATGGAATAGAGTTATCCTGCTTAAATAAAGATGATTTTATATTACTTAAGGCAGCAGCTGAACCAAAAGATCCAACACTAGATAGAGATGACTATCAAGGTAGTTTTAAGATTCCTGCTTCAGATACAGCAAGTGAAGGAGCAGTATCTAAAATAAAACCATTAGAATATAAACAAAAACATGTGCTAAATTATAGCAAAATTACAACTTCACTAGATAAAATGAGCTCTAATAAAACATTATCTGTTAAAGTTGATGAAGTAATCAGTCAAGCATTACACGAACACTTAAAATCAAAAGAATTAATGAGCTCTCTTGGAAAACTATTTGGTCCTACTGACAATAATAAATCTTCTGAAGAAATAATGAGTTTTTTAAAAACTATACGCTCGGGTTTAATAGGAAATGAAGAAAGGATATGTAGTAATAGATTGCATCTAAAAGATCCAAATAAACATTTTATGAAAGGTAACGTTTTAAGCATAGATGATTTATTCAATGGGATACTTGATAGAGTAAATGATGCAGCTATACAGAATGACAGGAAAGATATATTAGCAACTTTACAACAGTATTCTTATGACTCACAAGAACAGGTGAACATTATAGGTGATGCATGAATAATATAAAAGAATTAAAATCATGTTAAAATAGACATTTGTCTAATTATGGGTTAAATTACAGAAACGGGGCAAAAGCGAACTAGGAGTCGGAATTGCTGTTAATTTCTTCTCTGTTATAGAAAAATATCCTGCAATAATTTATCTTACTCAAATGCCTTATCCCTGCAGGATGATCATGTTTTACGCATTTATATTTTGGTATATCTAATCGTATAATAAGCATTATACGTTGCAAACAACCTTAAGTCATCGAATTACCGAAAAAGTTTTGAGAGTCAATCATTTATTTTGTGTAAGTTCTATTTTTTACATTCCAATAAATCATATTTAAAATCACCACAAAGTATTTCAAATTGATTCAAAGCTAATGACCAATCTTTTATGGGCATAGTCCATTTTTTAGATGCATTTTGCAGAGCTAAAAATATTATTTTCTGAATTGATTTATCATCTGGAAACACCCCCTTATTTTTGATAATTTTTCTAATTTGACGGTTGACAGATTCAATGGTATTTGTTGTATAAATTACCTTTCTTATTTCCTCAGGAAAAGCAAAAAATGGGATTATCCCACACCAATTACGTTGCCAAATATCAGAAATTACTGGATATTTTTTGTCCCATTTTGAACTAAATTGTTGAAGTTTTAGACTTGCCATTTCTTCATTATTTGCTGTATAAATTTGCTTCAAATCTGTGGTCACCTCCTTTAAATCCTTATATGAGACATACTTCACTGAATTGCGAACCATATGAACTATACATAACTGTACTATAGTCGCAGGAAATATGCTACTTATCGCTTCCGGAAAACCTTTTAGACCATCAACACAAGCAACATAAATTTGTTCTACTCCTCGATTTTTTAACTCAGTAACTACTTGCATCCAGAATTTAGCACCTTCATTTTTTCCTACCCAAATACCCAGCAACTCCTTCTTTCCTTCTATATTAACAGCAATCGCTAAATATACTGCTTTATTTATCACTACCTGGTTATCCCTAGACTTAACATGAATACAGTCTAAGTATAATATTGGATAAACCTTATCTAAACCTCGATTTTGCCACCTAGTTACTTCGTCTATTACTCCATCGGTTATTGTCGATATTAAATCACCGGAAACCTCAGTTTGATATATTTCTTCCAAATGACCTCGAATTTCACTGACTGTCATTCCTCGACCATAAAGTGAGATAACTTTATCGTCAAATCCACTGAATCTTCTCAGCCCTTTAGGTATTAATTTGGGAACAAACTCTCCTTCTCGATCTCTTGGTACTTCCAGAGTAACCTTCCTACCATCATCATCAATTATTGTCTTTTCATAGCTACCATTACGACGATTATTATCTACTTTCAGCATTTTACTATGCTTTGAATAACCTAATTCATGCTCTAGTTCACTTTCTAATATTTTTTCAACTATTTGCTTTTTTAGTTGTTGAAATAATCCTTCTTTGCCAAACAACTTAGATGGATCGGCTTTTGATAATAATTCTTCTACTAAATTATTACTTATATTATTATCTTTTAGTTCTAGTATCTTCTTTTTTATTTTTTCTGACATATTTTACCTTGTTATAAGTTGTTTTCTTACAGTACTTCTTACTGCTTACTTTTGCAACTTACACAAAGTATATTATAGACTCAGTTTTGAATGGTCTCCTCACTGAACGTTCTCCACTTATTTGGATAAAGACTCAATTTGCGATAGACTCAAGCCGGTGGATTGAGTAATAAAGTCAACAGATAAACCAGCCTTTAGTAAATTTTTAGCTATAGAGATTGCTTTTTGTTTTTCACCCTCAGCTTT